>DATGHX010000055.1:0-303599 GCA_035307585.1 Candidatus Angelobacter sp. | reverse complement strand
CTCGAATTTCCGGACCGTCTCTTTAGTTCCGAGAATCGGCTTGCCCAGCGGGTGATCCTTCCAAAAATTCTGGGTAAAGATTTCATGGACCAGATAGTCAGGACTGTCTTCGTCCATCTTGATCTCTTCGAGAATCACTCCGCGCTCGCGCACAATATCTTTGGCGGCGAAGACGGGATTGAGCACGAGATCGCTGAGAATGTCCATGGCGATCGGCAGGTGCTCATCGAGAATTTTGACGTTAAAGCAAATACACTCTTTGGAGGTGAAGGCGTCCATGTTGCCGCCGATGGAATCCACCTGCTTGGCAATGTCGTGGGCCGACCGCGTCTTGGTGCCCTTGAACACCATGTGCTCGATGAAATGCGAGATCCCGTTGACCGCGGGCTGCTCGTCGCGCGATCCTGTCTTCATCCACAGGCCGATCGCCACCGACCGGATGTGCGACATCTCTTCGCTCAGCACGATCAGGCCGTTGGGGATAACCTCACGGTGTATGTTTCTGGGCTCTCTCTCGTTGCGCTTTTGCGTCGCTGTTTCGGGCATTAGTTTCCAGATTTGATTCTTACACGGTATGAATGGTCGCTCCGGCAAAGTTTGTCTTTTATTTTCATCAGATTAGCGATTCCTGAATTGCTGGATATGACATTTTGGGGGTTTTAACCACAAAGGCCACCATTAGAGCCACGAAAGGTTTGCTTTGGGATGGAAACTCTCGCCAGCCCTCCTTCGTGCTCCTTCGTTTCCATTGTGGTTAAGCGTCCTCCGACGTTTAAAATAATCACTGAGCATGCCCGCCGAGATCGTCCAAACCGCGCTGTTGGGCCTTGATTTCCAGGAGCTTACCCAACTGGTTCTGGCCCACAGCCAGCCCGAGTACCGCGCCCGCCAGCTCTTTGAAGCCATCTATCGCCAGCGCCTGGCCTCGCTTGATGCCATTTCCACGCTTCCCAAGTCCTTCCGCGCCGCGCTCAAGGAACAGGGCGTGGAGATCGGCCAGCCGCGGATCGACCGCCGCTTCGAATCCACCGACGGCACCATCCGCTACCCGATCGCCATGGCCGAAGGCGAGACGGTCGAGACCGTGTGGATGCCCGAAGGCGACGGCGGCGAATCCGGCGACGGCTCTGAGGCCGGCGAGTCCGAGTGGTCGCGCGCCACCATCTGCGTCTCCAGCCAGGTAGGCTGCGCCGTGAACTGCCAGTTCTGCCTTACCGCGCAACTGGGCGTAAAGCGCAACCTCACCGCCGGCGAGATCGTCGGCCAGGTCATCGCCGTGCTCAACGACCGCGGCGTCGACCTGGAGCGCCAGCGCGTCAACATCGTCTTCATGGGCATGGGCGAACCCTTCCTTAATTACCAGCCGTTCATGAAAGCCGTGCGCCTGCTGGCCGGCAATCATGGCGACGCCGAGAGCAGGGAAGTCGGCGCCGCCGCACCGCCTGCGGGCGTGGGCATTCCCGCGTCGCGCATGACTGTCTCCACCTCGGGCATCGTGCCCCGCATCGCCGACTTCGGGCAAGAGGACGCCGCCGTTCGCCCCAAGCTGGCCATCTCGCTCAACGCCCCCGATGACGAACTGCGCGCCCGCATCATGCCCATCAACCGCAAATGGAACCTGGAAGCCCTGATGCACGCCGCCCGCAGCTTTCCTTTGCGCAACCGCGAACGCATCACCTTTGAGTACGTCCTGCTGGCCGGGGTCAATGACCAGCCGGCGCACGCCCGCGAAGTGGTGGAGCTGGTGCGCGGCATCCGCTGCAAAGTCAACCTGATCGCGCTCAATCCCGGTCCCGGCATCGACTTTCAGACTCCGGAAGGGAACTCGGTGCACGGCTTTCAGCAGATCCTCACTCAGGCCGGAATCCCTGCGTTTGTGCGCCGTCCCCGCGGCCGCGACATCTACGCCGCCTGCGGCCAGTTGAAGAGAACCGTAGCGTGAGCAAGCGGTGATCCGATCCCTCGACTTGTGCCCACCATTACTTGGCATCTCGTCTATAACAACGACCGAGCTATGCGAGTGGAGAGATCCCGAGGACGTCATCCCCTCACATATCGCAGCAGTGAGTTTTCGTGAGTACTTACGCTTTTTCGTTGGCCTTCCGATGACGGCGATCCAAATTTCCCAGTTTGCCGAATTACCAAATTGCCAAACTACTAAATTCCTTCACCCAATCTGCCCCCTCAGCTCCAGCACCGCCAGCCCGCATCCTTCCCAGTTATGCTCCCAGCACACGATCAGGTCGCACGCTGCCGGATCGTGGCCATGCGCCAGAAAGTTCCGGCTCTCAAATTCAAACTCAATCCTTACCCGCTGCCAGCGATGGGGAACCACCTCGCGTAGCGCCTCGCAGTCCGGATAATCCTTCGGCTGTAGCTTCAGCACCACAAATCCCAGCTTCCGCACCAGCGCGCCAAACAGGAACACCACTCCCATTTCGTTGTTCGGCGCCACCGCCATCGGCGAGTCGCTAAGCGGCCCGCCATAGGTCAAGCGAAATCGGTGAAAAATCGCAGAAATTCCGCCGTCCACTCCGTCCAGCCACGTCCACTCCGTCCATTCCGTCCACGGCAGCTAACACTGGGTTTTTCAGTCGGATCGGGAATCGTGTGGCACCGGCGCCCCCGCCGGTGTTCCCGCCAGCTTTTCACATTGCGGCGCCACCATGAATTCCCCTTCTGCCATCCTGAGCGGAGCGCATCGATAATCTGTCGCCTTTCGATGCTGACCGGCGCGCAGTCGAAGGACCCCGAGAATGTGTCCTCTGCCATGCCGATGCAGGGCGTTTGCCCCAGACTTTACCCCGGCACGTCTCGGACTACGTGTAGCTTCCACAGAGAGGAATGCCCTGGCTATGTGCGTTCTTCAATCACTGATGATGGCTGGCGACGGACTTCTTGGCTTCCTCCAGCTCCGCACAAGTCAAACCGCCAAATCCCGCCGCAGAGGACAGATCGTCAATGCAATCCTGTTCCGCCGCTAAAGCGGTGCAAAGGTCGCTCCGTACATCGGTCTCGAACTTAGGGAAAAACTGACGCAACCCGTTATTTTTCAAGCGCCAGGGGCGGTCTCGGGAGGGGCGGTCTCGGGTGCAGGGGTAAGGGTGTACGGGTTTGACGTTACCCTTTTAATCGACATCTGTAAGGCGATTACTGCGGCAGAGGCAGATGGCAAGTTAACCATCCACCAAAAGAAAACAGCAAAGCAAGCCCACGTCATCATCAATGCGTCTGCCAAGGCGGGAATCCAAGGGCTTGTTTACGCTCTCGCTGGCTATAACGCAACGCGAGCGGCGCGTAATCCTAATTCACGGTAGCTTCTCTGACGATCCGCGCAGCGGCTTGGTTCACGTCTTCCCGGCGGGTCGTCTTCTTGGGGGCTTGGCAGCATTGGCTTTCAACGCGGCAGCTCTGACGCGCTGAGTCGCAGCTTTTTGATATCTGACTTTTTTCTTAATTGGCATGAACCGATGATTGCACATTCCGGTTGCCAAAGCGAGAGGGGCTAGGAGTCAGACTGTACCACTACCTCCCATTCCCGCAAAACCCGCGCAAACCTCTTCTCGCAGAACATGGAGCAGGACTTAGTCGTTGAGAACGACATTTAGAAGTGAACTATGAACTTGCAACGCATTCCCGCCGTCATAGTCGATGAAGCCTAGCTTCCTGAATCTATTCATAAAAAAATTGACCCGCGCCCGGGTCGTGCCTATCATCTGGGCGAGCGTTTCCTGACTGATCTTGGGGATTACAGTCTCGGGCACGCCTTCCTTGCCGAAGTGGGCCAGCATTAGCAACAGCCGGGCCAGTCTTTTCTCACTGGAATTGAAAAGCTGATCAACCAAATCGGCTTCGTATCGGATGTTCCGGGTCAACAAATATGCCACGAATATATCGGACAAGGCGTGTTCCTCGTGAAGTACTTCCATCATGGTCGTCTTTGCGATTCGCATCACAGCGCAATCCGTCAGCGCGGTTGCTGAGCACAGGCGCAAAGGTTGCCCGGTAAGGCAGGCTTCTCCAAAGAAATCGCCTTCCTTCAGAATGCCTATCGTGGCTTCTTTCCCGGCCGTCGACAGGACGGTAAGCTGTACCTTTCCTTTCTGTATATAAAAGACAGCGTCGGACGGGTCGCCCTGAAGGAAGATCGTCTGCCGCTTGGAAAAAGTTACTACCTTCCGGCCGCCGTTGATGACCGTGAGAAATGTCTTGGGATCGAATTGCCTGAGTTCCTTCGTTGCTGCCGCGAATGTCATGATTGGCCCCTCTCAAGGATCCGAAATGCGCAGACGTAACTTCCTATATCTACTCTTATATTTTCCCGCCACTTTCCCACACATGGCTGTGATGAGCGTCACCTCAACTGTCGATCAGGAACCGCAGGGGCTAAACAGAACTGGGGCTAAACAGAAAAGGCGACCGCTGAACTGCACAATTCTAGTGAACCATAGGACCTTGCGAGCTGAACCGTCCACCGCCCTGTACGTTTTCACATTCTGAAGACGCAGTTCAGGCCGTCCCCTTTCCTGCCGGTGGTAAAGTTGGCCTCATGGCTGACGCCACAGATCCCAAGAGCTTTGAGGAGATTGTCGAGTGGGCCTACAGCACCCTGCCCAGGAAGGTCCGGGACCTGCCGGATTTCCCCGGCATTCAAGTTGTTGACGAGCCTCCTGCCGAGGTATTGGCGGACATATCGACCAGAGAGAAATGGCGCAGTGGAACTGAGTTACTAGGACTCTACAGCGGCACCTTCAGGACGAAACGCTCATACGCCCAGGTGAAGTATGCCCCTGACCTTATATTTGTTTTTCGCGGCCCCATTCTGCGCTCTTCCAAAGGAGACTTGCGGGCCGAAGTGAAACGGGTGGTCTGGCATGAGGTTGCGCACTGGCTCGGCTACGAAACCGAGGAGCAAGTCCAGGCCCTGGGTCTATGAGCCACAACGAACTGCGGCGATGAGCGTCCTTTTAATTGATCTCGTTCAAAGGTGTTTTATTCCTGCAAGCTCCTGAACCGCGCGAATTGTTTTTCATCTGCAAATTCTCTCCGTGCCTCTGTGCCTCTTTGGTGGATTTGTCTTGACTCACCCCCGGTATACTTCATGAGACCACCATGACCGCCACCGATCTCAACCTGGCCAACATCGAACGCGCCGCCTCCCTGATCGATCCCGTCTTCCTCAACACCCCGCAATTCGTCGACGACACCCTCTCCGCCGCGCTTGGCCATCGCGTTCTGGTAAAGGTGGAAACGCTGAACCCCATTCGCAGCTTCAAAGGCCGAGGCTCTGATTTCTTCGCTCATTCGCTCAACCCGAAACAGAAGATCGTCTGCGCCTCGGCGGGAAACTTCGGCCAGGCCATGGCCTATTCCGGGCGCAGGCGCGGCATCGCCGTTGAAGTCTTTGTCGCGCATGACGCCAACCCGGCCAAGGTGGCCAGAATGCGATCGCTGGGCGCTACCGTGATCACCGCCGGCAAGGACTTTGAAGACGCCAAAGAGCACGCCCGCCGCCACGCTGCCCAGCGCGCGGAATGTGTCTTCATTGAAGATGGCGAAGACGACGGCATCAGCGAGGGCGCCGGGACCATCTCCATCGAGCTGCTCAAAGCCGGCGAGTTCGACGCGGTTGTCATACCCCTGGGCGACGGCGCCCTGATCACCGGCATGGCCGCATGGATCAAAGAGCATTCGCCGCGGCCAGGATCGTCGGCGTATGCCCCACCGGCTCTCCGGCGATGCTGGAAAGCTGGCGGCAAGGCCGGGTCATCACCGCGCCATCCACCGACACCATTGCCGACGGCATTGCCACGCGCACACCCATCGCCAAGTCCGTGGCGCGAATCAGAAAGCTGGTCGACGACATGGTGCTCGTCGACGACCGGGCGCTCATCGACGCCATGAAGTTGGCCGCTTCCACTCTAGGCCTGATCCTGGAGCCTTCCGGCGCCGCCGGCCTGGCCGCCATCGCCGTGCACAAGATTGCCGGGGACCGCCTGGCCACGGTGCTTACCGGCGGCAACATTCACCCGCGCCTTCTGGCCAGCATTCTGGACCCAGCAGCCAGCTCTCAGCCACGCAAAAACGTTTAATCACGGAGGGTGCCGAGGCATCGAGGAAATGGAGCCATCGAGTTCGCGTTGAAATTCGCGGATCAAACAGTTTTTACTTCACCGGATCACCGGATCACCGGATCACCGGATCACCCGATTGTCCTTACTGTTTCTTTTCCGGAATCTTCATTCCCGCGTACGCGGCCGAACTGATGCCCATCAGGCCGAGCAGGCTGTTATCGAAAGCCGGCATAGCCAGCGTTCGATACACGGTAACTACGAATACGATCATCAGCACTACGCTCCACAGCCCAAACTGCACCCGGTGCAGGTCGGCACCGTCGGCGCCGACAAAAAGATCGCTGGTAAGGCTCTCGGAGCGTGCGACTGTCGTGTGCTGGTCGGCTACTTTCTGCTTGTCGATGGCGGCGGCGGTACCGTAGGTGCCTGCCGAAATACCCAGGATCGCCAGGATCGTGCCCGGTATCACCGTGTTGTATTCGCCGGTGATGAACCAGATAAAGAGATAGGCGTACACCACCAAAAGCGTCCAGAGCGCAATCTGCGTGCGCGACAGGCTGTAAGCGCGCGCCGTGGGAGCGATGGCTGCCGCGCCCGGCGGCGAAGGCTCTTTATCGCGCAGCGCTCCGCTGCGCGCGGCAATTCCTAGAAATCCGATTGCCAGCACCACTGCAACCACGAGGAATACGATCAGGCCCTTAGCCTTGATGCGAACGAATTCCGCCTTATACGTGGAAGGCAGCGGCGGTCCATTGATCAGTCCCAGGCTCACCGCGACCAGCTTCCGGTTCTTTCCCAGTCCGCTCAGCAATTTCGTCCAGTTCTCTCGGCCCTTATCGCTGGTCAGGTCGCGATTGATGGTAAACGTCACGCGATAGGTCACCACCGAATCCGGCTCCTGGCCGCCCTCCTCGATGATGCCTGAGCCCGGGGGCAGCTTCTCGGTGGTGGTCGATTCCACCACCGGATACGTTCCCGGCAGCGCCTGGCCGTCGATGAACAGGATCAGGTCGGTCACCTCCGGGGCGCCCTCCTGGTCCATGAGTTCATGGGTCGTCACCACATCAAAGGCAATCTTGCCCTTGATGCCGATCACCCCATTTTCCCGTGGATGGTTCGTGCAATCTGCTTTCCTGGTCCCGTCCGGCGCGTCGACCATCTGCACCATGCACTTAATGCTGTAGATCCCGTCCGCCCGCTGCGCCTGCGCCGCGACTGAGCAACCGATCAGGAGTGACACCCATAGCCAACGTTGCGCTTTCATTGTTGTGGCTCCTTCTTGCTTTTGATTTCAGGGGACCCAGGTCTCCAGGGGTTTCCAGTCCGAAGCCTGAGAACAGCTTCCTGAAGGGCATACCAGGAAGGTCTCCAGCGGGTGGATTTCGAAGACGGAGAATCGCCGCGGGTTGCTGCCCACGGTTCCGTCCGGGTTCGGCACATGTTCATTGTCAAAAAACAGCCGGCCGCGGATCTTCACCGGCAACTGCTTCTGCTGGATGGCGACCAGCTTGTTCAGGTCCCAGCCGGCTTTGCGGTGCGGATCTTGAGGAATCATCTCCACCACTACGCCTTTGCCCTCTTCGCTGTTTTTGGTGGGCGTGATGTTGATATGAAAGTCGTTGCTCGGCGGGTCCTTGAGTCCGCAGTTCACCGACTCTCCGGTGTTGGGATGCGGCGGCAATTTCGTGGATGCGATGAAGCCCGACAGCTCCACGTAATCGCCTTCGCTGAACTTGCCCGATTTTGTCTTCAAGCCGGACAGAATGATTTTGCGCGCAGCTCCCGTCATGTTCCGCGGGCTGCTGATGCTTGTGCCCTGAACCGTAACGGGAAATTGGCTGTCAACGTCGTTCTGCAGGGTCTGGAGATCGGGGAAGCCGATCGCCGCGGGACTGCCGTTGATAGCGGTGGTTCGCTTTAACGTGTTGGTCGCTGCCAGAGGCGTGTTGGGCTTGGCACACCCGATCTGCGGGCACGAGCCCAAAGTCGTGTACGGGCAGCTTGTCGCTTTCCCGCCGTGGACCGCGGGCGCAAAGAACACAAGCAAGACAGATAGCGCGAGGACCCTGGTCTTCATGGGAACCTCTCTTCAGCTTTTTGTTGCGGTGAGATTGTGCCGCGAAGCATACCACGCAACTAAAGGCGGGTCGAAGATAAAATTTTCGTATCTGGTCGCGAACGTTGCCGGCTCAAGTACGAGCGTTTCGCGTCGCAACGCAAAGTTAGAATTTCTAAAACTGAATTCCCATTCTGGGAAAAAATAGCAATTTCTGCTGAGCAAGCAAAATACAATTCCAGAGTCTCTGCTGTTCGAGTACCATCTAGCGCAGTCGATTTCGGATGGTAGGGAATCCGCAAGCTACTTTGCTTTAGTCCCCAAGTTTTTTGCTCGATCAACCGCTGACAAGAAAACAAACCCGGTACGTTCTGCTCGACGTACAAAGAGATCCACGCGCGATGTTGCCTTTGCTCGGACATTGTGAATACAACAATCGTCTTCATGCAGCTTTTTCCATTCAGGCGAAAGTGCCTGCCGCAGAAAAGCAGGCGAGAAATTCCATTTGAATACGTAAGGAGCTAAAATGTCCCGATTCTTGCGCGTGCCCGCGTTGTTGCTGTGCTTGTTTCTGACCATCGCAGTCTTGCCCGTCGTGGCGCAGGATGCGGCGGCTAACCCCGAGGCCACCAGCGCCCAGGTTTCACCCGACCAGGCAGCTCACCCGCATCCTTCACATCCCACGCAGCACGGGGTCCTGTGGCGCGATGCTCATGGACCGATCGGGCAGGCGGCGCCGGCCGGCGCGCATCTTTCTTATTTCGGCGGACCGATCATCACCAGCACCCACGTGGTGCAGGTGCTCTACGGCAGCGGCTCTTACAACGCGCAAGTCGCGGGAAACTCCACGCCCAGCATGGGCAACTTCTTCAGCGATATCCTGGGCAGCAGCAGCGGATACATCACCCTGTTGACCCAGTACAACACCAACATCTCCGGCGGCACGAATCAGGTCATGGGGAATGGGACCTTTGACGGCCTGTTTCAGATTGTCCCTTCGGCCGCCAACAACGGCTCCACCATTGACGATTCCAACATCCAGGCGGAACTGCTGGCCCAGATCAATGCCGGACACCTTCCCGCGCCGGTGCTTGATGCCGCGGGCAACGTCAACACCTTGTACATGATCTACTTCCCGCCGGGGAAGACCATCACCCAGGGCGGAAGCTCCAGCTGCGTGGCCGGCGGCTTCTGCGCTTATCACGGCACCACCTCGAGCACGCTCAACTCCAAGAACCTGCTTTACGGCGTGTTGCCCGACATGCAGGCCGGCAGCGGCTGCTCTAGCGGATGCGGGACCTCGAGCGTGTTCGGCAACTACACCTCCGTGACCAGCCACGAATTGACGGAAGCCATTACCGACGCCGATGTCGGCATCGCCACCACGTTTGCTCCGCCGCTGGCCTGGTATGACATGAACAACGGCGAGATCGGCGACATCTGCAACGGCCAGCAGGGTTCCTATACCGCCAACGGCACCACGTATGTCATCCAGCTCGAGTTCTCCAACTCAGCCAACAATTGCGTGCTGCCTCCAGCGCAGGCTTCGCCCAACTTCTCGCTGTCGGCATCACCCTCGAGCGTGACCGTTACCCAGGGTTCGAGCGCCAGCAGCACCGTCACCGTCACGGATTCCGGCGGCTTCACCGGAGCGGTAACGCTCTCGACTTCCGCGCTGCCTTCGGGCGTGACCGCGACCTTCGGGACGAATCCCACCACGTCGACCAGCTCGGTGGCCTTCACCGCCAGCTCCACGGCGACCACCGGGACTTCCACCGTAACCATCACCGGCGTCTCCGGCTCGCTGACCCATACCACCACCATCTCGCTCACCGTGAACGCCGTGGCCACGCCCAACTTCTCGCTCTCCGCCTCGCCCTCCAGCCTGACGGTGAAGCAGGGAACCAGCGGCAGCAGCACCGTCACCGTGACCGATTCCGGCGGCTTCACCGGAGCGGTGACGCTCTCGACTTCTGCGCTGCCCAGCGGCGTAACCGCGTCGTTCGGCACCAACCCGACGACCTCCACCAGCTCGCTGACCTTCACCGCCTCGAGCACCGCGACTGTGGGGACCACTACTATCACTGTGACCGGCGTCTCCGGCTCGCTGACGCACACCACCACCATCTCGCTGTCCATCAGCTCGGCCGCGGCGCAGCAGCTTATCGGCAATCCCGGCTTTGAGAACGGAACCAACACCGCGCCCTGGACGCTGACTGCCGGAGTCATCAACAACTCGTCGGCCGAGCCGCCGCACAGCGGATCGTGGGACGCATGGCTCGATGGCTACGGCACCACTCACACCGATACCGCCACCCAGCAGGTGAGTATCCCGTCCACCATCACTACCGCGACGTTGAGCTTCTGGCTGCACATCGACACCGCGGAGACCACCACCACCACGGCGTTTGACACCCTGCAGATTCAGGTGCTCAACACTGCAAACACCGTGCTGGCGACGCTGGGCACGTTCTCCAACCTCAACCATGCCGCCGGCTACCAGCAGCACTCGTTTGACATGAGCAGCTTCAAGGGGCAGACGGTAAAGATCCGTTTCCTGGGCAGCGAGGACGTGAGCCTGCAAACGTCGTTTGTGATCGATGACGTGGCGCTTAACGTCCAATAACGTACTTCGCGTTGTGAATCACTCCGGGGCCGGAAACGGCCCCGGAGTCTTGTGAGAGGAGAGGACAGTTAAGTAATTACCAACACGTTTTCGGCTTGCGATCCGAGCGCCTTGTCGAAGGTGACAAGTTTCAGGCCGGCAACGGACGCAAAGGATAGAAGGTAAGCGTCAGCCCACACTCTAGGCGACCGGGTCGACAGCCGCGAGCGTGCGCGAAAATCCTTTTCAATATCGTCCGGCTCAGGGAGGAACAGAACCCGATCATCGGCCCAAACGCGGTCCCAGAGATTCCATGCCTCGGACATGGTTTTTGTATCCTTGCCCATGATCTTCTCGGTTGTGAGAAGCCGGAGAACCGCAATCTGGGTGAAGCGGCAGAAAATAAACTGCTCCTGGGCTGACCGTTCGAACCATGACGTTGCCTTTTCGGAATGGACATGCCTGCCCCACAACAGGGCCAGCCACACGTTGGCATCAAGGAAATTCAACGTGTTCATAGATCTGCTTGTTTGTAAGTCTTACTTTGGGGCCCTTGGAGACGATGAGTGGAAACCGCACACGTTTGGGGCGGGGGCGCCGTGGGTGCAACAAAATCGCTTGCACGCCCGCAAGAACCAATTGACGGACAGAAGCGCCACGGGCGGCAGCCTGCTCTTTCAACCTGCGATACACAGGTGTCGGGATATCAATCGTGGTGCGAACGGATTGCTCTTTCATGACGTCATTATCCCATGAATGCCATAAATATGGAAACTATCCGGAAGAGATGTCAGACCGCTTACTGTCCCGGGATTTTTTTCTCGTCGATCACCGAAAACGACTCCATGAATTTAGCGGCTCCATCGGGACGCGCGCCGGGAATCGCATACATCACCAAAACGGCGTAGGCGTAATGCTTGCCCCAGTAGAGATTGCCCTCCACTGCAATCTTTGTGTTGGGCATTTCGCAGTTCAGCCGGTAACTGTGGCCAATGAATCCCTGGATGGCCGGATTCGCAGCTGTCTCCGCGTCCGCCACGCATTTGGGCAACTCTGCGAAAGCCGCGGTCTTGAAGACCTGGAAAGTTGCGTCGTTCACCGGCTGTTCCCCGACCATGCTGGTGTACACCACCAGGTACACGCCTGCCTGCGTCTGCACCATCAGGTTGTGCGACTGGATGCCGCTGTCATTCTTATTAATGCTGTCCTGCGGATCTGAAGGAAAGAGAACAGCCAGGTTGCCCTCGACGTTCTTATATTTCTTCCATTCGCCCGTTTGTCCGCTAAGTGAAACCGCCAGGCAGAGCAGGAGCGTGGCGCGCAAGATCCTGTGGCACATGTTTGCACCCTCTGAGGGATTGTTTTTGGGAAGCCGATGAACGCGATTCTCCCATGTCGACGGCAGACAGGCAAGCTAACCGCTGGTTACCCTGGTGCGGCCGAAGATCTGGGTTGCCAAAGTGTTGAATTCAGCCGCAATGGCGTACAGGAAGGCTATAATTCCCGCCCAGACCTTGATCTTCGATCCTTTCGGTTCCGATCCGGCATGTGCTGAGTTGTGGCCGGCGCTGTCAGCAACGACTGTTATCAGGCCGCGTCCGGTAGGAGAGGGCTCATGGAAACCGCTTTGACTCCGCTTGAATTCGCTCGCCGCGCGCGGCGGCTGTATCCGAATCGCGAAGCCGTGATCGACGGCGATTCGCGCTACACCTACGAGCAATTCTTCGAGCGCTGCGACCGCTGGTCGGCCGCGCTGCAGAAGCTGGGAGTCGCGCCCGGCGACCGCGTTGCCTACATCGCCCCCAACGTGCACGGCCAATTGGAGTCGTTTTACTCCGTGCTGCAGATCGGGGCCACGCTCGTCCCCGTCAACTTCCGCCTGACTCCCGACGACTTTGCCTACCTCATTCAGCACAGCGGCTCGCGCGTGGTGTGCGCTCACTCTGACTATCTCGCCGCCGTGGACAGCATCCGCGGGCAACTGCCTGAGGTGGAACATTATGTTGCGCTCGACGGCGCTCGTGACGGCTGGCTCGATTACGAATCAATTCTGGCCGCCTCGCCCGCGACCTTCACCCGCCCCATCATTCACGAAACCGACATGGCCACCATCAATTACACCAGCGGCACCACTTCGCGTCCCAAGGGTGTGATGATCACTCACCGCAACGCCTATATTAATGTTGTCGGTACGCTGGTCCACTTCCACATGACGCCTGCCGACCGCTACCTGTGGACGCTCCCCATGTTCCACGCCAACGGCTGGACCTTCGTCTGGACGGTGACCGCTGCCGGGGGAACTCATGTCTGTCTGCCGCGTGTCGAAGCCAGGACCGCGTTCGAGAAGATCAACAGCGAGCAGATCACCTGCATGTGCGCCGCGCCCACCGTGCTGATCTTTCTCGCCAACGCGCCGGACGAGATGCGCCGCGGCGTGCGCAAGGGAATTCGCGTGATCACCGCCGGCGCTCCGCCCGCGGCCGCGACCATCGAACGCATTGAGAGCGAGTTCGGCTGGACGCTGACCCATGTCTACGGCCTGACCGAGACTTCGCCGTTCATCTCCGTCTGCGAGCCGCGCCCCGAACACGCCGCTCTTTCTCTGCGCGAGCGCTGTGTCGTGAAGGCTCGCCAGGGCGTCGAGCTCATCACATCCGGCGACCTGCGCGTCTTCAGCGAAGACGGTCGCGAGGTCCCGCACGATGGCGCTACCCTGGGCGAGATCGCTGCCTCCGGCAACGCCATCATGAAGGGCTACTACAAGGATCCGGAAGCCACCGCCAAAGTGATTCGCGACGGTTGGTTCTTCACCGGCGACGCCGCCGTGGTTCATCCCGATGGCTACATCGAGGTGCGCGACCGCCTCAAGGACGTCATCATCAGCGGCGGAGAAAACATTTCCTCGGTTGAAGTCGAAGGTATCCTGCTGCGCCATCCCGCGATCCAGGAAGTCGCCGTGGTCGGCTTCCCCCACGAGCGCTGGGGCGAAGCCCCGCGGGCGTTTGTGGTCCTCAAAGCCGGCGCTGCCGTCACCGAAGACGAGCTGCGCGACTTCGCGCGCGAAAAGATGGCGCACTTCAAGGTGCCGCACGTCTTCATGTTTGTGAACGAGCTACCGAAAACCGCGACCGGCAAGATCCAGAAATATGTGCTGCGCGGCAAAGTGGCGGCCATCCACACACAGTGATCGCGGGGTAAGTTCTCCGCATCCGTAGCTGGCCAGATCAGATCTTGCCTGATTTATGTGCCGGTTCTATTTGCGCGGCTTCGTCACCGCGAACACATACGTGCTGCCGCCCAGGATTTTTCCTCCTGACTTCTGGATGATGTCGAAGCGGAAGCGGTCTCCCGGTTTCGCGTCCGGCGGAGCCTGAACCGTCACGGCTGCGGTGATCCGCGCTCCCGGCGCTAAACGCAGACCACCGATGGTCGCAACCGATGCCGGCTTGGCGACGTAGACGCGGCTGTGATCCAGATGTGCCATCCTTTTCCTGCGCGTTTCCTCAATCTCCGAAGGGCGTGTTTCCCGCGCCATCCGGGCCGCGGCTGCCTCCAGCCGTTCACCTGCCTGCTCCAGCGCCTCGCCTACGTCGCCCAGCCAGTCAGCCAGGTGGTCGCTGATTGCGGTTTCGAGACGGTTCCGCTGGATCAAGTCAATCCCCTGCAGCGCCGGCTTGCCTCCCTGGAACGGTAGCTTGGGAAGCATGAACGACAAGTGTCCAGGGAACTGCGTCTGCTGGAACACCAAATCGGTCACGACCTCCTCGCGTTCGACGTTGTTGAAGTCCATCAGAAAGCTGACCGGCGGCTGGAAGTAAGGATAACGGTGCGGTGGCGCAAGCGGCTTTACTCCCGACGCCACCAGGTGCAGGTTGCGCTGGGCTACGTGCTTGTCCTGCATGACCAGCTGATCAAGGTTGGTATTGCCGGGACTCGAGAGCTGATCCTGTCCGTTGACGGTAGTGATGAACGCAGCAGCGCATACGTGGTCCCCCGGCGGCAATCCCAGTTGCGAGAAATCCACGTCGAACTCCACCACCTGCGGCGTGCGCACGTCCAGCGATCCAGCATTGAACTTGTACTTGGTTGGGTCGGCAAATACCCACGGTGTGCCCTGCACCCAGTTGGAGATATCGCCGGTGTTGATGCTGTTGGCGTAGCCCGCAGGCAGCAGCGGCACCGCGCCCGCTACCGTGGTGAGCAGCAGGCACACGCGCACCGAATTTGCGGCCAAGGGAGTGTAGCCGCGATTGTGGATCTCCACGAAGATGCGGTCCATGCCTGACTGGTCGGCCGTCTCAACGTGCGCGGTCGAATCAATCCAGTCGCCGATGTTGAACGCGAAGTCAACATAGCCAGGCAGTCCGATGAATTGTGGCGGCCCCAGCGAGCTGCGGTAGACCTTGATGTCGCAGCTCATCCAGTGATAGACGTTATAGCCGATCGAAGTGGGATCGGGCGATCCATCCACCCACGCCTGGCGCCGGCCGCCATCGGCGTAATTCACGCGCAGATATATGTCCGGGTTAGCCGTGCTGGCTGCGTCGATGGGAATCTCCCAGACACCGCGTCCCCACAGCGCTGCGCGCAGAAGCCTGGCCTGCGCATGGATCCCCAGGTCCTGCACGGTGGCCTCCGGCAGCCCGGCCGAGAAGATCGACCAGCTCCAGGTGTTGGCCGCCGTCCGCGTGCCCTTCCACACTCCCACGTCGCTGCCGATGTAGAGATATTGCGGCATGGCCGCGCTGGGGTTGGCAGGATTCGCCGGGTCCACCGCTACGCACCACACCGGAACGTCCAGCGTGTTCTTCGACAGCCCCGCCGTCACCCAGCCTGCGCCCGGATTGCCGTTGCCCGTGCCGGAGTTGTACCAGACGTGATCGTAGCCGTGGTCCTGCAGCACCAGGTAGAGGCTGCCCGCCGCCGCCTGATCCACGGCCATCGCCCAGTTCTGATAGTTCGCTGGCAGTCCCGCCATCGAAATGGTCGTCTTGCTCCAGTTGCCGGCTGACAGATCGTAGCGATAAACAGTCTTCAGGGTCGCCACAAAAATAAGCGCCGGAGACGCCACCGCGATCCAGTACACCGGACCGTCCAGCGCATCCTGCGCAAGATTCGGCGGGCCAGCGTAGGGATTGGTGTTGGTGGGCAGCGTTACCCAGTTGTTGCCCCAGTCGGGGGTCATCCACAGGCGATTCGTGCCATAGCAGCAAATCGTCGCTCCCTTTCCCGGCGGAGTGGTCGCGATGGGGCACTCCGCGCTCTTGTATTCCTGGTTGTTGCCCTGGGGCGGAAAGTTTGCGTTTGACCAGTTGTTCACGCCGCCGTCAGTGCTGCGGATTAGCGCTCCATTTTCGTAGCACATCACCTGGTACGGATTGTTGGGATCAATGGCCACTCCTCCGCCGTCCCCGCCCTGTACCTGGCGCCCCGCCTGCTCTGACCATAAGCGGAACGTACCATTGTCCATACCACCGCCGAATATCACGGAATCCATGTCCGGACGCTGCGCGAAGTGATGCAACAGCAGCGTAGCCAGGCCGGTGTTGCGGGAAACAAACGTTCCCTTGGCGCCGCTGCCGGTCGAATTCCAGATGCCGCCGTCGCAACCTACCCAGACGTTGCTGGGGTCGTGCGCCGTCTGGCCGGCATTCCAGGCAAAGGCAAAGCTGTGCATGTCCGCATGCACGCCCAGGCCGATCCACGTGGGATCGTTGGCGGGATTGTTGGTGTTGGCTGCGTTGAACGGAAAGGCATAAGTGCCCGGGCCGCCGGTGAGTGTTCCTTTGAACAGCGCCGCCTCCACGCCGTTGGTGCGATCGCCGCCGAGGTAAACCGTGCTGGGATTGCTGGGGTCGACAGCCACAAAGCTGTCGCCAATTCCCTGACCACCCGGGAAGAGCGCCGCCATAGGCATTCCCGGAACCAGCTGAAATGTTCCCGCTACCAGCCGGAATAGTCGACCGTCATCCACCAGTGCATAAACCGTGTTGGGATCGCTCTCGGAAGCTGCCAGGCGAATGGCGAAGGAGTTGCTGCCATTGAGAGCAGGGAAGCCCGGCACCACGCTCCAGGTGTTGAAGTCGGTGCTGACATAGATGCGGTCATTTTCAAACGCCGCATAGTACTTCTTGTTGTTAGTGGCGGTGCTTCCCGCAATCACCAGATCGCACGCCCCGTAGAGGCCTGTAAAAACCGCGGTGTTCGCCGGCGGAAGCCAGGTGGTGAAATTGTTGCTGGGGCGTTGCCATAGCCCCGCGCTGTTCGCAGCAAACGCTTTGGCAGGGTTATCCGGATCAATCACGATCTTGGAAGCCGCGGTACCAGCAAGGTTGGTGGCCTCCAGCGTCCAGGTTCCCAGGGCCCCACCTTGCGTCGAGACTTTAATTCCTATCCCGCGGTACGCCTCGCCGGTCGCGTCGTAGATGATGTCCGTGGCAGCCGATGCCCCGAACTGGACCGCGATGCTGCCCACAGACAACGCGTCGGCGTCCAATCCGCTGGTGTAGCTGGGCGAAACTTCCTGGTCTTCGAGCGGAGTCCAGGTGACGCCGCTGTCGCCGCTGAACCACACGCCGCCGTCGGCGGCCCCGGCGTACACTCGTGTCCCGCTCGGCCCTACCGCGATTCCGTTCACGCGCCCGCTGACCGGCGGACTTCCTGTGGCGTAGCTGAAGGCTTGCGACGATGGCCCCAGCGGCGTCCAGTTAAGCGCTCCCGGCGGAGCCGGAGGTAACGGACCGGGGCCATTGCCTCGTTGCGAGCGCAAGAGTTTGCGTCGCTGTCGCGCTGCCTTCAGAAAGAGGTCCTCCGGAATTGTGCTCTCTGCTGCGCCCTGCGCCGGCCGGTTGCGGTTGCCTTTTCCATGGGGCCTGGCTGCACGCTTCGCAAGTTGTTCCTTGAGTTCGGTGTCTAACATATCTTCACCCTCCGAGCGCTTCGCCGAACGGCCGACCTTCAATCTGCAGGCTTGGCGAGCGAAAAATGGGCGCGCTTGGCGGCACGGATGTGTGGCCGCACTCGCTGCCGCTTGTTCAGTAGTGCGCGAAACAGCATGGAACGTTTCACTTTTGTGGAATGTAACCGGGAAATCTGTTTGAGGGATGGTTACTGGCCGGATGGCTTGTTCACATTGAGCATGATGCGAGGCTGGCCTAGCTCAACCTGCGTCTTGGAGTTTCTGCCCCTCAGGACCAGCCACACGACCGAGCCGATCATTCCCGCCCATCCTCCCAGGCGCACGGCTGTCGCGATCGCGGTGTCGTAGCGCAAAAGCCCCAGGGTGGTGAAGATCGTATTCCAGTCGTGCTCCACGAGGTCGGGATCGCCTGTGGTTACCAGCGGCAGGGCCATGGCGCGAGCGTCGGCCATGTAGGTCGCGGTGTAAAGCCAGTTCTCGAAGAAGAAGAAAAGGCAGAAGACGAAGCCCGCAGGTTGACGCTGGCGGTAGAACGTTGCTGCTAACAGCAGGGGAACCAGCCATTGCAGAATCGTTCCACCCCATAGTCCCAGCGTTCTTCCGAACCATCCGAAGAGCAGGTGTCCGCCCTCGTGGACCACGAGGTTCGCCGAATCGATGAAGAGGAAACCGCCGTGCTTGCTGAACGAGTAGACAAGAAAAAGAAGGAAGAAGACGCTCCATGCGGCAATCGCCCAGCGTGGCAGCGGCTGCCAGTCTTCGTCGGCGTGCATCCATTCCCGCAAGGCCTCCAGGTATTGTCCCATCACCTGATTGTAGGAAGGTTTGCCGGCTGGGGCGAGGTTACCTTGGTTCCTTGAGCCCCGGAAACGACGCAAAAAATAGCGCGGAGATCAATGATCGAATGATCGAATGATCTCCGCCTGTTATTTAAGCCAGGCATTGGACCGGCTCTTAGTTTCTGACCTTACTGTTCGTTATCATCATCGCCTGTGATGGCGCCTTCCCGGAACAGGCTGGAAAGGTCCTCCACGCGTACCGCGTCGCCCAGGAAAAGCGGTTTCGTCGCGTGGAAAATTTCCTGCATCGTGCGCACATCGGAGGAATGAGTGAGAAAGACATTACTGGCAAAGGGCATTCCGCCCTCGTTGGGGTGTGCCAGCGGAGAAATCACGATTTCGCCAACCGTGTGGGTCAAGTCATCCGGATTGTCGCCGGAAACACCGTCCCGCTCGGACTCGTCCCACCAGATGATGATCGCGCCGCGGTCCCTGTAGGCTTGCGACGCCATGATCACGGGGATGATCTGCTGCAGGAAGTTGTCGCCCTGCAGGATGTTGGCTGCGTCGCCGGTCTGACCCATGAACCCATTCGCGAGCGCCGTGTGCTGATCGTTGAACTGGTTGGGCGTGATCCAGTTGTATCGCGCCACTGTGTTGTTGGCCAGGTCGACGAACAATTGCTGCAGCGGAGCATACTGATGGGACAACGGATTGGCTGTCGTAGTGTCATTGCCGCCGTTGCTGTCGGTGAAGAACGCCATGGGGTTGTGCTTGACGGCGTAGTTGAACTGTGTGGAGCCGTTGAACTGGTTGGTACCGATCACAAAGTTTCCGGAGAAGCTCTTGATCGGAACCGTCCACTGATTTTGCGGCCGAACAATGTTGTCGAAGGACGCACCGTCTGGGACCAGGTCGATGTCTTCCTGATATGACTTCCAGCTTACTCCTGCGTGATCCAGCAGGCGCGTGAGATGCAACTGGTTGTCCTGGTTCTGGATCGCTCCGGTGTTCGCCTGGGGAGAGAAAGGATCGGAGTCGTTGAACACGCCAAAATTCGTTCCCGCTTCCGCCCAGAGATAGTTGGGCTCAGACGGATGAATGTGGGGATTGCTCCCGCTGGCTGTAGCCAGAACGTTGTGGTAGTTCGCGGCATAAGCTACCTGCTGGCTGATGTTGACCTGGTGGCCATTGATCGTGGCCGTCGCCGTGCCATTCACCAGGCTGTTAATGAACGGCGCGTTCGGGTTCTGAAAAATCTGCTGGATAGGACCAGAGAACTGGTTGGCAGGCTGAGTCCAGTTGTGGTTTTCCATGGCGATGACAAACACCGTCTTGACTTCCTGCGCGCCGGCGTTCACGAATCCCAAAGAGATCAACAGAGCGAATAAAGCGAGCATACGCACACGTAGGTTCTGTAGCATTCACTGCCTCCTGGCAAGATTGGCGGCGTGGGCTGGAAGCGCGTGTCAGGTCGATTCCGGTGACGCAGACGAGCATCGCGCCGCCTTGCTAGTGATAGCAGCGCCATTTTTAAAATCTGTGAAGGGACTGTTACTTTTTGATGAATCACCCCGGCGAGTCATATTCGCCGGGATGACAAGGTCAATCACGCGCTGCAGTAATCCTGCTTGACCTCACTTCGGAGGATTTTGCTGTTGCGGGCTGGGCGAAGGCTGGGGAGTCTTTTTCCCCATCACCTGGTTCAGGATATTCCCCAAGGGGCTCTGAGCGGCCGGCTGCTGTTGATTCTGGTTGGCGCCCGAAGCTGGCGCGCCGGGTGCCGAAGCCGGCTGGCTGGGCTGCGGTTGCGCCGGCTGTTGCTGCCCGCCTAGCGTCCCCAGAATGCCGCCGAGGCCGCCTTGCTGTTTTCCGCTTCCGCTATCGGGCTGGTTCTGGTTTCCGCCGCCGAGGAACCGGTTGATTATCCCGCTGGTGAATTGCCCCGGATTCTTCGACGTCGGTAACAAGTTTTTCAGCTTCATCTGCGCCACCTGCTGCAGGTCGGGAGTTACCATCGGGTGCTGGAAGGTTCCGGTCACGATCACCGGCAGCACCAGCTCTCCCTGGTTGTTGGCCAGCGCGGTGTTCATGAACCCGCCGATCTGGTTCCCGCCCACCTGCTGGCTCAGCGACTTGTTCAGAACCGCGGTCACGTGCAGGTTGAGCGATTGATCCGCGAGATTGATCAAGCCGGTCGCGGCCATGGTGCCGCCATCGATTGCGGCCTTCAGGTCGTTGGTTTGCGCCACTCCGTTCTTGACGTCGAAAGTCCCGGATAGTTGCGCAATGTTGGTGAATCCCTTGGGCGCGGACGGCACCACGCTGCCAAGAAACTTCCCCACCGACGCCAGTTCGTGCAGCAAGTCCAGATTCATCAGCTTGCCGTTGGTCAGATTGAGGTTCAGCGTCCCATTCAGGCCGCGGGCGATGGCGTCGGCCGAAGGCGCGCTGAACGTGGCATTCACGTTGGACGTCAGCATTCCGTAAAGTGTCTGCTTGAGGTCGGAGACCGATGAGATGAGTTTGTTGGCGTCGACCTGGTCGGTCTTGAGATTCACCGCGTACACCGGCTGCGCCGGTCGCATATCGATCTGCACGCTTCCGGTTTCTTTGCCGTTATAAAGATCCGCAGTCAGCGGATTCATCTTGATCAGCCCGTGGTCCAGCGTGACGTTCGTGCGGGCGTTGGTGAGCAGAAGATCGTTGTACTGGATGGTGCCGATCTCGACGGTTCCTCCGCCGGTCATGGTGGTCAGCAGGCTGGGCTGATTGCCTTTGCCGGCGGCCGACTGGGCCTCGGCCCGGGGAATAATCTGCCAGAAGTCGTGCTGCACGCTCGCGCGCTTCTGCGGCGCGGGAGCGGCCCCAAAAGTTTGCTGCAGTTCGGCCACGTCAACCTTATCGGCCTTCAGCGCAAATTGTACTTGTGGCGCGGCGAAATTCTTGAGCGTCACTGTCCCGCTGGCATTGGTCTGGCCCAGGGTGAGCGCGATGTTTTGCAGCGAGGCCGCATTCTGGCTGAAATTCAGGTCGGTGTTGCGTACCTGGATCGGTTTAGTCAACGACGGCATCTTCAACGACGCGTTTTGGATCTTTCCCGTTCCGCTGAAGGCCAGCGCCGAAGGATTCTTGGTTGGCCCCTGCACGCGAACGTCGAGCGTGAGCGTCCCATCGCCGGACATGCCGTTCAGCACCGCGATGCCTGCCGCCTGGCCAATGTTCAGGAGCTCCCCGATCCTTGCTCCCGGAGCCTTGAGAGATGCGGTGATGGTGCTGTTCGCCGTCGTGTAATGCGCCAGAGCGAAGTTCGCCGTAACGTTGGTTGACCCTTCGCTGGCGGTGAAATCGTTGGAACGGATGGTGTCCGGCGTCAACGCCAGGTCGATGCTGTTCACCTTGACCGGTTGCGGAAGATCTTTGCCGCTGATGCTGAGGTTGCTGGCAGAGAGCTGTCCGTTCATCTCCGGCTGGCTGGCGCTGCCGCGGGCCTGAATGTTCATGTTGACCTGGCCGTTGACTTCCATGCCCTGGCCGAAGGCCACGCCAAACGCCGAGGCCAGCCGCGCCGCTTCAGCTATGGATGCATTCGCCGCCGTGAGCTTGAGATCGATTTGCGCAGGGTTGGGCTTGGAGTTGACTGTCCCGGCGATGGTGATGGGAGTCGAACCTAGCTTGAGGTTTCCCTTGTTGATCTGGATTACATCGCTGGAAAGATCGTCGGCCACGTCATAATCGAGCGTGATCGGATATCCCACCTTGGTTCCGTGAATCAGCGGATCGTCCAGGCGAATGGTGCCGTTGGAAGCGATCTTGCTCCCGACAGCTTTTACTTTGGCCTGGCCGGAAACCTGCGCGTCGATTCCATTCAATGCCTGCGAGTTGAGAAACTTCTGTGCCCCCGAGAGAGAAACCTGGTCCAGTTTGAGCTCGCCATCGAACGGCGTGTTCATCAGATCAGCTTGCTGAATCGGGCCGCCCCTGCCCGCCAGGCCGACCGTCTGCTTGCCCTGGCCGGGCAGGTGCGCGGCCACGTTCAAGGAGAACTGCTGGTCAGGAGCAAAGTCGCGGACGCTCAGGTCAATGTGGTCGTATACCGCGCGCGACTGGTGCTTTTGCAAATCGGTGATCGCCACCTGGCCATCGGTGATGTCCAGGTTAGCCAGGGTGAGCTGGCCGGCTGAACTGCCTTGAGCCGGCGCCTGCTGCGCGGGCTGCTGTGCCGGCGCCGCCTTGGTGGCCGGCTCAGACTTAGGCTGTTGTCCCAGCGTGGCGAAGTTCCAGACGCCTTGCGCATTGCGAACCAGCTCGATGTGCGGGTGAACCAGCTCGAGCGAGTTGACTTCAACCTCTTTGCGCAGCAAAGGCCAGAGCTTCACGCTGACCGCCAGCTTCTCTGCCTGGGCAAATGGCCGGCCGGTAGTGAAGGTTTTGTCTTCGCCGATCTCGACGCTGGCCACCTGAAACGACGGAGGCAACAATCTCAGGTTCATCTCGCCCAGGGAGACCTGGCGTCCCAACCGCTTCTCGAGTTCATTCTGGATCTTGACGTGGTACTGGTTAACGTCAATGAAGCGGGGAACGATCAGTGCGGCGGCCACAAGCAGAACAATGATGACAAGGAGCGTGAGCCCTAGTTTACGCATAATGTGTTTTGTCCTATATCGATACTTAGATCGCACTAGGCGCGGTGGCGGTTTCTTCCAAATGTGGAAGGCGGGTCACAAAGATTATGCCACTTTCGTAGATTCTGAGCAGGCCTGTTCTGGATTTGGCGCATTAGAGAGCGTTAATCCCGATAATTAGAGCAACTCAACTGCGGGCAACCGGATCGCGGTCGGAGACGATCACGATCTGAATATCTTTCGCAAGGGCGATGATTTCCTGCACCGGGTCGGCTGAGATCAGCCCTAGCCATCGTGCGCGGCTGTGCGGCCGGACCACAAATATCTGTGTGATCCGGTTTTGGCGGGCAAAATCGACCAACACCGGAGCAGCTTCGCCCTGCAGCATTCGGCTATCGATTTGCAGGTTGCGGGCGAAGGCGATGTGTTTCTCCAGGGCCTCGCGAGCGGAAGCCGCCACTTTGTCGACCGCGCCGGCCGGCTGCACTGCCACCGCCAGGCACTGACCGCCCAAAAAGTCGCTCACGCGCTTGGCTCGACGGATCGCCATTGCTGTCTTCGGGTCGGCGCTCAGATAGACCAGAATTCTTGGATGCGCCTCGGCTGTCTGCTCGGAATCAGCGCGCGCCGGCTCGGGTTCGCTTCCGGTCAGCCGCTGCCCGACTTCGTGGGCCGCTTCGCGCAGCGCCAGCTCACGCAATGCCACCAGTGCCGGCTCGCGAAAGAAATTCTGCAGAGCGCGCTGCGCCTGCTCCGGCTTGTACACCACTCCGCGTTCCAGTCGGTGCAACAGAGCGCGCGGCGTAAGATCGACCATCACCACTTCATCGGCCTTCTGCACAATCCAGTCGGGAATCGTCTCCCTGACGGTGATGTTGGTGATGTGCCGGATCTGATCGTTGAGGCTTTCCAGGTGCTGGATATTCATGGTGGTCTCAACGTCGATTCCCGCTTCCAGGATGACCATGACGTCCTCCCAGCGTTTCGCCCGCGGCGAGCCGGGAACGTTGCTGTGCGGAAACTCATCCACGAAGCAGATCTGCGGTCGCCGTCGCAGGATGCGGTCGGTATCCATCTCCTCGAAGCAGGTTCCGCGGTATTCGATCGATTTACGCGGGATGATCTCCAGCCCTTCGGCGCGGGCAATGGTGTGCTGGCGGCCGTGCGGCTCGAAGTAGCCGACGACCACGTCAATACCTTCGGAGAGAAGCTCGTGCGCCTCCTCCAGCATCTTGTAGGTCTTGCCGACACCGGCGGCATAGCCCATGAAAATCTTCAATTTCCCGCGCCGCTTGGTATTCATCGAATGTTGGGAAAAATGCGTACATCCATGCCTCGCGATAGACGGACCAGCCTGTCCAGCTTGCTTCCGAACACGCGAGACCAGAACCTTGAGCTCCGGCTGTGACCGACAAAAATCTGCGTAATGCTGCGAGTCCTCGCAAAATCGAGTATCGTATCGATGGGATCGCGGCCTTGCAGAATCTCCACGCGCGCCCCGGACTCCCTGGCCCGGCTCAACTTCTCATCCAGGGCCGCGCGCTCTACCGACGAAATCTCGGGTTGATCGACGTTCACCACCAGCAGATCGCCGTAGAAGCGCCGCGCGATCGTCTGTCCGGTCTCGATCATTTCCTGGGCGTTGGAGTCCGACGTAAGGCAAACCAGAATGCGCTCCTGCGTGCTGAAATGCTGGCGCACGCCATGAGCGTCCAGGTACGTGGTGAGCTGGCGGTCCACCACATCCGCGGCCAGGACCAGGGTCATTTCGCGCAGCATCAGCAGCTTGCGTTGATGCGTCTGGTCTGCGGGCTGCTCCTCCGGCGCGCGCTCATAGGCGTCAAGCGCGGGCGCGTCCACAATCTCGATTTCGTCAGCGCTACGTACAAACGAGATGGGCACGGTCTGCGTGACGTGTTTGCCGGTGATTGCCTCCACCTGCTCGCGCAACTCGTCGATGAATTGAATGTTGATCGAGGTCACGACTTTGATCCCGGCCTCGACCATCTGTCTCACGTCTTGCCAGCGGGTGGGGTTTGCCGATCCGGGCGGATTGTCGTAGGCCAGGCCGTCGATAAAGCAGACTTGCGGAGCGCGTTGCAGCAAAGCCTGAAGGTCGATCGCCGACCCCCCGGTATCTCCCTTAAGGGGCACGACCGGCAATTTTTGGAGAAGCGCCCGGATCTCCGGCGTGAGCCGCGGCTGGATGGCGCCGATGACTACGTCCTGGCCGCGTTCGCTGCGGCGCCGGGCTTCATCGAGCATGCGGAACGTCTTGCCCACACCCGAGGCATAGCCCAGAAAGATTTTGAGGTATCCCTTCCGGGAATCATCCTGGTCGGCCTCGGCTTCCCGCAGGAAGTCTTCCGGTCTCTTGGTGCGCGTTTGCTCCAAAGCCAAATCCTTGATGGAGAGAAGTGTAAAGGAAGTTGGCGGCAAACACAGCTTCGCTTGTCAGTTGATGACCTGACTGCTGTTTGGTGTGGTGAGGGGATTACTGCGGAGGGCCAGGGCGTCCAGTCCGTCGAATTTATCGGGCTCCTTGGTCCAGCCCACCGTTCCATCTTTGGTTTTGATCTTCACCCACCACTCGGAACGAGCCGGTTTGATGAGCTTCGCGTTGCATTTGCGGCTGCAGCCTTCACCGTTGGGGGCTTGAACGCCGGAACCATCGAAGTCCTCCACCCAGTAGCCGTTGAACCAGGCGTTGAAGAAGCCTTCGCCCAGATTCATGTAGCCATAGACGGTGTCGCCGGGCTTAAGACCATAGTCCGGTATAGGCGCGGTTATAAGAATTTCCGCAGGTTCGAAAGTAATGTCGATGCCGGTCAAAGCCGTCACCTGCTCCCCTTTCCGGACTGGCCGGAGAGGCTTGCGCTCCTCTTTCCAGGTGGTGAACACATGAACCGGCTCGCGCGCAGTCCAGGAGCCAAACTGGCAACCCTCAAAAGGGCAGGCATTCTCATGGATCTTTGGCAAAGCCGGCTTCGGCGCCTTTTGCGGTGTCAACTCCGGAGCAAGCTGACCGGCGAGGAAGAAGATCATCGCGCTGAAGAGCCACAGCATGAACAGAAGCTATCAACTCGAGGCAGATAATGCCACATTGCTTTGGTGTAGGTCCGTCCGAGCGAAGGTCAAAGGGGCTCCGCGGCTATTCGAACTTTACGCCTTTTTCGCCGATGATTGAGTGTTTCTTGAACCGCGCTTCGTCGTGCCCCGGATAGTCCGTGCGGTAGTGGGCGCCCCGGCTTTCCAGGCGGGCCAATGCCGAGCGGGCGATTAACAGCGCTGTGGTGTGCACATTCCGGGCTTCGCAGTTTCGCCGCGAGCAGATGCTGGGCAGGCGCTCGGCCATGGAGATGAGATGATGCACCGCGTCCGTGAGTCCCTGGCGCGACCGGACAATACCGGCCTTGTTCCAGGTAAGCTCCTGAACTTCGCGAATGAACTGCTCCGCATCAACACTGGCATCGCCCGCGGGAGACGACGATAAAAGCGTCGTCTTGCCATGATGGCTGGCCGGCTCTTCGCGCATGGTGCGTCCTGCGCGGGCCCCGAAAACCAGTCCCTCGAGCAGCGAATTGCTGGCCAGGCGGTTGGCGCCGTGCACGCCGGTGCAGGCGGTCTCCCCGGCCGCATAGAGCCCGGGAAGGCTCGATCGTCCGTGCAGATCGGTCCGCACGCCGCCCATGAAGTAGTGCGCCGCGGGGCGGATCGGCACTAGGTCTACCGTGATATCGATGTTGTGCTGCAAACAAGTCTGGTAAATCCGCGGAAATCGCGTCTTGATGTGATCTTCCTTGAGGTGAGTCATGTCCAGATAGACCACGGGCTCCTTCAGGCGGCACACCTCGAGTTCGTGGGCGATGGCGCGCGCCACAACATCACGCGGCGCCAGCTCTCCCATCTCGTGGTACTTGGACATGAAGCGGTGGAGCTCGGCGTTGCGCAGCACCGCGCCTTCTCCGCGCAGCGCTTCGGAAAGAAGAAACCGCGGCGCTTTCTTCAGATAAAGCGCGGTGGGATGAAACTGCACAAACTCCATGTCGCTGATGGCGGCGCCGGCGCGATAGGCCATGGCCACTCCGTCGCCGGTGGCCACAGCGGGATTCGTGGTGTTGCTGTAGACCTGCCCTGCGCCGCCGGTGGCCAGCAACACCGCGCTGCTGGTGGCCAGATGCCGCTCTCCCTTGCCTGAGATCAGCTCCACGCCGCGGACCCGGCCGTCCTCCACGTGCAGTCCGGCGGTGAACTCGAACTCCGTCAGCGTGATGTGCTTCAGTGTTGCTGCCTTGGCATGGAGCGCCCGCCCGATCTCGCGGCCGGTGGAGTCACCGTGCGCGTGCAGCACGCGGCTGCGGCTGTGCGCGGCTTCGCGCGTGAAGGTCAGCTTGGTGCCGTGGCGGTCAAATTGAGTGCCCCAGTCGATCAACTCCTGGATGCGCTCCGGGCCTTCCTCCACCAGTACGCGCGCCGCATCTTGATTGACGATGCCGTCGCCGGCATTGATAGTGTCCTGAAGGTGCAGGCTGATTTCATCTTCATCGCTCAACGCCACCGCGATTCCACCCTGCGCGTACTGCGTGTTGGATTCCGTGAGCTCCTGTTTGCTCAGGACCAGGACCTTGCCCGCCTCCGCCAGGGTGATGGCTGCGCGCAGCCCGGCGACACCTGCGCCAACCACGATGAAATCCACGTTTTCCGGCAGCTTTTTCACGGAGCGGCAATGGTAACAAAGGGAGGGAGGAAGAGAAAGTTTCCCGGCTCAGAACGTGTAATCGGAAGGATATTGTCACCCGCGACCGCGGTATTTGATTGGCAAATTGCTCCGTTTCTCAATTCATTTATGATTCATGCGTGACGCGCATTCGAGTCCGGCTCAAACAGAATCCGTATGACGTCTTGATCGCGGGCGGCCTGATCAAGCAGGCCGGACGCCACATCAAGCCGCTTCTGCCGTCGCCGAAGAGCCGGGTATTCGTGGTCACGTCTCCCACGGTTCGCCGCCACTGGGGGGCTGCGCTTGAGACCTCCCTCGAAAACTCCGGGCTGAGCTGCGAAACTCTGGAGATGAACGACGGCGAGCGCAACAAGCGCCTGGAGACGGTGGAGCGCCTCGCCGGACAGATGGTAACACGGCGTGCCGATCGCAAGTCGTTGGTGGTGGCGTTGGGTGGCGGCGTGGTGGGCGATTGCGCGGGATTCCTGGCGGCCATCTTTCTGCGCGGAATTCCCGTGGTGCAGGTTCCAACCACCTTTCTCGCTCAGGTCGACGCCAGCATCGGCGGAAAAACCGGAGTCAACCTCGAGTCCGGCAAAAACCTGGTGGGCGCGTTTCATCAACCTCGGGCGGTTTTGGTCGACCCGGAGGTGCTCTCCACGCTCGACGACCGCGAGCTGCGCGCAGGAATGTTTGAGTCGCTCAAATGCGGAGTGATCCGCGACCCGGCATTGTTCGCGTTTATGTCCCGCCAGTCGACCAAGATTCTCGGCCGCGACCGCAAGGCCCTGCTGCGCATCATTACCGATTCCGTTCGCGTAAAAGCGGCGGTGGTTGCCGCCGACGAAAAGGAGTCCGACCTGCGCCGCATCCTGAATTTTGGCCACACCATCGGCCATGCATTGGAGGCGGCCACGGCGTACGAATACTTTCTCCACGGAGAGGCGGTGGCCTGGGGCATGATCGCTGCAGCCGAAATCGCTTCCGAAAGCCGTTTCTGCTCGCCGGAAACCGCAGAGCAGATTTCTTCCGCGGTCAGAACCTATGGACCGTTGCCCGCGGTGCGGGCTTCCACCCACGAAGTCGTGAGCCGCCTGGCGGCCGACAAGAAGACGGTCGCCGGAGCGGTACACTTCGTTCTGCCTCTCAAGATCGGCAAAGTCAAAATCGCCGCCGATGTGCCGGCTGACGTCATTCGCCATGCTGTGGAACAGATCAGAAACAATGCCTGAGCCGGCTAAGAGCAATACCGTCCCCGGTTCGCGTCCCGCCGGCAGCACCGACGAGCGCTCCGCCGCCCGGGCCGTGCAGCGCATGTTCGATGAGATCGCCCCACGCTACGACTTTCTCAATCATGCGCTGTCGATGAATGTGGACCGCCTGTGGTGGCGGCGCACAGCGCGGAGATTCCGTCACATCCTGGGCCGCAATGACGCGCGCGTGCTCGATCTCTGCTCCGGCACCGGCGACATGGCACTCGCCCTCCGCACCCTGGCTGCAAAAGAGAATCCGGACGACGAGGGGCCGGCGATCTATGCGCTGGACTTCTCGCGTCCCATGCTGCGGCAGGGCGTGGAAAAATACAGCGCCGGGAGAATCCAGCCGCTCGAGGCCGACGCGCTTTCCCTCCCTTTCTCCAACGAAAGCATCCACCTGGTGGTCTCGGCTTTTGGCTTTCGCAATTTGTCCAACTACGATGCCGGATTGCGAGAGATTTTTCGCGTGCTCAAACCGCAGGGTGAGGTCGGCATCCTCGACTTCGGCGAACCAGGTGGAGCTTTCGGAAAACTGTACGGATTCTACTTTCGAAAGATACTCCCGCGGATTGGCAGGGCGTTGTCCGGCGTAAGCGGCGCGTACGAGTACCTGCCCTCGTCAGTGCGGAAATTTCCTGCGCCCGAAGAAATGCTCGACCGCATGCGGGCCGCCGGTTTTCGCGACGTAAGCTGGTCGCCCTACACATTTGGCATCGCCGGGCTGTATCACGGCCGCAAATGACTTGAGCGCGGAGAGGGGACCTGCTACCGCATCTTCCCGGTGTAGATTGCCATTCCCACCACTGCGTCCACTCCTATTGCGTCGAGGGCCGCAACTTCCTCTTTGGAGCGTATTCCCCCGGCCACGATCATCTGCCTTTGCGTCGCGCTGCGCAGGCGCCGGGCGATGTCGGTGGGAAAGCCAGCCATGGTGCCCTCGCTGTCGATGTGCGTGTAGAGGAAAGCGCCGCAAGAGCCCTGGAGCTCGCGGATCATGGCGTAGGGATCGATATTGGTGTCTTCCCTCCAGCCCTTGATAGCCACCTTGCCGGCGCGGGAGTCGATCGCGAAGGTCAGGAGCTGCGCGCCCAGCTCGCGTCCACATTCCTCCGCGAACGCTGCGTCGATCCCGCCGTCTTTGAGCAGGGAGGAACCGAAGATTACGCGGCGAGCGCCACCCGAGAGAAGTTCGCGCGCGCGATCGATGCTGCGAACGCCGCCGCCGACCTGGCAGGGCAGTCGTCCGCAGATCGCGGCAATCAGTTCGCGATTGCTGCCTTTGCCCATCGCCGCGTCCAGATCGATGAGCTGTACCAGGGGAAAGCTCGCGAAGCGGTCAATCCAGTAGTCGAAATCGGTGGACTCGACCGCTTTTCGCTCTCCCTGAACCAGCTGCACGATCTTGGCGTCCATGAGATCGATGGAAGGGATCAGCACGGCCACCTCATGGGAATGCCGGCGCGAAGCAGCGCCTGCTTCAAGTCAGCGACAGCGTGCGTGCCGAAATGAAAGATGGATGCCGCCAAAGCGGCGTCCGCTTTGCCCGCGGTGAAGACGTCGACAAAGTGCTGCGCGTTGCCGGCTCCGCCCGAGGCGATTACGGGAATGGAAGCTGCCCCGGCGATCGCGGCCGTGAATTCGCAATCGAAGCCCGCCTGCGTACCGTCGCGGTCCATCGAGGTCAGCAGGATCTCGCCCGCGCCACGTTCTTCGGCCTCGCGCGCCCATGTCATTGCCTTCTTTCCCGCGGGCTTGCGACCGCCGGCAACAAAGACCTCGGCTTCGCTCGGTGACTGATTGTCCCGGCGCGCGTCGATTGCGACCACTACCGCCTGCGAGCCGAAACGCGACGCAATCTCGGTGATCAGGCTGGGATCGGCAATCGCCGCCGAGTTGATGCTGACCTTATCGGCTCCGGCCTCAAAGATGCGCGCCGCGTCGTCGAAGGTCCGCACTCCACCACCCACCGTGAACGGGACAAAGATCTGCCGCGCCGCCCGGCGTACCGTTTCGAGCAACGTTTGCCGCCCCTCGGACGTAGCCGTGATGTCGAGCAGGACAATTTCATCGGCGCCGGCCGCGGCGTTGACGCAAGCCAGTTCCGCCGGATCGCCCGCGTCGCGCAACTGGAGAAACTGCACCCCCTTCACCACTCGCCCGGCATCGACATCAAGGCAGGCGATGATGCGCTTGCTCAGCCCCTTAGAGCTCACAAAAGTTCTCCAGAATTCTGAGGCCGGCATGGCTCGATTTTTCCGGATGGAACTGCACGCCGAAGATGTTGTCACGTTCTACCGCGGCCGAAAATTGGCCGCCGTATTCGGTGGAGGCGACGGCGCCGGCAACCAGCGGGGCGCGGTAAGAGTGAGTGTAGTAAACGAACGCGCCGTCATCGACGCCGTGCAACAAACGTGAACTGCCGCGGAGATCGATCTGGTTCCACCCTACGTGCGGCGATTTGACCTGGGAAGGGAAGCGGGCGCACTCGCCGGGAAAGAGCCCCGCCCCGGGAGTGCCCGGCGCCTCTGTGCTGCCGGCAAACAGCCATTGCATGCCCACGCAAATTCCCAGAAACGGCCTGCCCTGCTCGATGCTCTTGAGCACTGGGACGCGCAGCCGGGAATTCAACGATTCGCAGCGGCTGAAGTGGCCTACGCCGGGAACAACGACTTTTTCGGCTGCGTTGATCACGCTTTCGTCAGACGTGACCTCGACCTGTGCGCCGAGGTGCTCAAAAGCCTTCTTGACCGAGCTGATGTTGCCGGCGCCGTAGTCGACGATAGCGATCATAGGAGCCCCTTGGTGCTGGGCAGCATGCGCGCGAGCTGTTTGTCGCGCGAGCAGGCCACGCGCAGAGCGCGAGCGAAGGCTTTGAACAGGGCTTCGATCTTGTGGTGGTTGGAGCGTCCGTAGAGAATCTTCAAATGGACGTTGGCGCGAGCGCCGCGGGCAAAGCCGTCGAAGAAATCGTGCACCAGCTCGGACTGCAGGTCGCCCACCAGCCGCGTCTGCACCCGCGTATTAACAATGGCCGCCGAACGCCCGCTGAAATCCACCGCCGCCAGGCCCAGCGTCTCGTCCATCGGCATCACAAAGTAACCAGCGCGCATGATCCCGCGCTTGTCGCCGAGAGCCGAGCGAAAGGCTTCGCCCAGGGCGATGCCAACGTCCTCCACGGTGTGGTGCTGGTCAACGTCCAGGTCCCCCTTGGCTTTGAGTTTCAGGTCGAACGCGCCGTGGCGGGCGAAGAGTTCCAGCATGTGGTCCAGGAAACGAATGCCGGTAGAGACTTCGTACCGCCCGCATCCCTCAATGGTCAGCGCAAGACGAATGTCGGTTTCCGTGGTTGATCGATGCAGCGAGGCTTTCCTCATGGCGCAGCCTTTTCCTTGTTCACCGCGGCCACGAGCGCCTGCGCTTTTCTCAGTGCCATCAGCAAAACTTCCATCTCTTCCTGCTTGCCGATGCTGATGCGCACGCAACCGGGACAGTCCTGGCGGTCGCGCAGAGCGATGTGCCACTCGTCCATCTGCCGCAGAATCGCTTCCTTGTGGTCGCCCAGGTTGACCAGCACAAAGTTCGCCTGGCTTGGCCAGCACTGGAACCCCATGGCCAGCGCTTGCTCGCGGAACCATTCGCGTGTGGCCCTGACCTGGGAAACGTAGTCGTTGACGAACTGCTGATCGTTGAGGGCTTCCTCCATGCACTCGACGGCGAAGACGTTGATGTTGAATGGCGACGCCATGCGCCGGATCATCGAGATATGCTGGGTGGGCCCGGCGAGTACGCCCAGTCTCATACCTGCCAGCCCATAAGCCTTGGAGAATGTCCGTGCGACAAACAGGTTCGGCACCGAGCCGATGGCGTTCATCATGCTCTGGCCGTAGAAATCGTAATAGGCTTCGTCCACGAGGACGGCGGCGTCGCGGGCGTTGCGCGCGACGGCCAGAATGTCATCGTCGCTGACTACGGCGCCGCTCGGATTGTGAGGATTGGTGATGACCACGATCCGGGTACGCGGATTGATCGCGGCCAGCACATCGGCACGAGGGAAGCTGAAGTCCGGGCCGGCGGGAATCTTGACGACTTTCGCGCCCGCTCCGCCCGCGAAAATTTCATACATGGAAAAGGTTGGCGTGACCACCACCAGCTCGTCTTCAGGCTCGAGAAAAGCGCGGCACAGAAGATCAATGGCTTCGTCGGCGCCATTGGTCAGCAGCAACTGGGAAGCCGAGCGCGCCAGGAATTTAGCCAACAGGTTCTCCGCGCGCTCGCGATCCGGGTAGAGCGCAATGGTCGTAGACCTGATCTTGTGCAGCCGGGCCAGCACGCGCGGCGAACAACCGCTGGTGTTCTCGTTCATGTCCAGGCGCAGATCGGGGACCAGGTTGTGAAGCTGGCGCTCGTAAGGCTGCATGCGGGTTACGCATTGGCGGACTTTAAGCACGCGCGCACCTCACGCGTATGGAATCCGCGTGCGCCTTCAGCCCTTCAGCCTCGGCCAGCGTGATGATCGCCGGCCCGATCATGGCCACGCTCTCCGGCGTGAGGCGCTGCACGGAGATGATCTTCACAAAGTCGAGCACGCTCAAGCCGCCGCGGAAGCGTGCCACTCCTCCCGTGGGCAGTACGTGGTTGGGCCCCGAGGCGTAGTCGCCCGCAGCCTGCGGCGAGTAGTCGCCGACAAAGATGGATCCCGCGTTTTCTATCTGGTCCACATCGCCTTCGCTGACCGTAATGTGCTCGGGAGCAATGCGGTTGGCGAAATCCATGGCCTGTTCGCGCGAGTCGGCGATGAGGATGGCCCCATTCTTGGCCAGAGAAGCCTTGGCCGTTGGGTTCCCGGCTGCCATACTCTTCACCTCGCGCGCCACCGCCTGCGAAAGCTCCGGTGACGCGGTGATGAAGATCGAGCAAGCTTCCGGATCGTGCTCGGCCTGGGCGACAAGGTCAGAGGCGATAAACGCCGGATCGCCGAGGTTCCTGACGATCACGACTTCTGTCGGCCCGGCCAGGAAGTCGATGCTGCAGTCGAACGCCACCATCTTTTTGGCCGCGGTTACAAACAGATTACCCGGGCCAACGATCTTGTCGACCCGAGGCACAGACTTGGTGCCATAGGCGAGCGCCGCAATCGCCTGGGCTCCGCCGATGCGGTAGAACTCGCGCACGCCGAGAAAGTACGCAGCCGCGAGAGTCTCCATCGCCGGGCGCGGAGAGACCACGCGGATCTCCTTCACGCCGGCAACCTGCGCGGGAATCACGGTCATGAGCACGGTGGAGGGAAGCGGATAACGCCCGCCCGGGACATAGCATCCGGCGGCGCGAAGGGGGCGCACGATCTGGCTGACTTCGGAGTCGTTATCCAAGGCTCTTCGCCAGGATCTCGGCCTCTGCCAGTCGCAGTAGTTCCTGATATTTTCCGCGGCAACCTTCAAGGCTTGCTTGAAGTCGTCAGAAACCGAGTTCCACGCCTCTTCCATCTCCGCTTCCGGAACTTGCAGCGGTTGCCGCGGCCGCAAACCGTCCCACTTTTCCGCGTAACGACGCAACGCGCGATCGCCATTCTTGCGGACGTCTGCGACGATGCGGCGAACCATCGCCTCCACCCGGGCCAGGCTGGTGTTGCCGCGATTCTCGAGCTTCCGCACCAGCAGCTCCGCGCTCCGGCCGCTCAACACGCGGATCACAGCACCACCTTATTCAAGGGATATTCCACAATGCCCTCCGCGCCGGCAGCTTTAAGCTGGGGCATGATTCTCCACGCTGTGCTTTCTTCAACGATTGTATTCACCGCCACCCATTCCGCATCGCTCAACTGGGAGATGGTGGGTTTCTGCAACGCCGGAAGCACCGCCAGCACTCCGGGAAGCTGCAGCTTGCGGACGTTGAGCATCAGGCCTACGCGTCCCTGGGCGTAGATAGCGCCCTGCAGCATGAGCGCGAGGTTTTCGATCTTGTTGCGTTTGGCCTGATCGGCCCACGCCTTTTTATTGACGATAAGCTGCGTGGACGATTCCATCACAGTGTCGATGATGCGCAGGCGGTTGGCGCGTAGAGAGCTGCCGGTTTCTGTGATTTCCACAATGGCGTCGGCCAGCATGGGCGGCTTGACCTCGGTGGCGCCCCAGGAGAACTCTACTTTCACAGGGACCGTGCGCGCGGCGAAGTAGTTGCGCGTTACGTTGACAAGTTCGGTGGCGATGATTTTGCCCGCCAGGTCCTCCGCTTTCTGAAATCCAGAATCCTCGGGGACTGCCAGCACCCAGCGGACTTTACCCAGGCTCTGCTTGGCGTAGATCAGATCAGCCACCGCCGGCGTGTCGAGGCCGCTTTCCACTACCCAATCTTTGCCTGTGAGCCCGCACTCGATGGCGCCATGGTCAACGTAACGCGCCATCTCCTGGGCGCGGATCAGCATGCACTCGATCTCGGGATCATCCGTGCCCGCGAAATACGAACGGCTGCTGGTATGCACGTTGAGTCCGGCGCGCTTGAACAACGCGACGGTCGATTCCTGCAAGCTGCCTTTGGGTATTCCGACGCGGAGTTTCATCGCGCGACCTCCGCGGTTTTGACCGCCAGCGCTTCGGTGAAGCAGGATTTCGTGCCGGTGTGGCAGACCAGGCCATCGCCCTCCACGAAGACGCGGAAGAGCAGGGTGTCGCGATCGCAGTCGGTCAGGGCGGAGATCACGCGCAGGCGATTGCCGGACGTCTCCCCCTTCGTCCAGAGCTTCTGCCGCGTGCGCGAATAGAAAGTGACGTAGCCGGTGGCGGCAGTGTGCGCCCAGGCTTCGGCGTTCATGAAGCCGACCATCAGGACCTCGCCGGTGGAGTCTTCCTGCACGATAGCCGGCGCCAGCCCGTCCATTTTGTCGAAATCGATCTGCATATTTTCCTCTTCAGAACTCGAGAAACACATTAAAGCAAAAAGCCCGCCAATCACGGCGGGCTCTAAATTTCTGGATGATTGCGCTGCTTAGTTCTTCCAGACCCCCGCCGGCACGCTGTTCGCGTGGTGATGATGGTGATGGCGGTGGGTCAGGTAACTCATTGCGCGTCCAAATGTACTAACCCCGAAAGGCGCTTGTCAACTCGCGGATTTGTGAGTCTTCTGGGCGGAGAACGGCGCCTGCGTTCCTGTGGTTAAATCCCCTGTGGTTAAATCAAAGATGTGTCCGCCCTTCGCGATCTTCGGCAGGAATTCCGGCCCATGTGGCGCCTGGCCGCCCCGTTGGCGCTGACGGAACTGGGCTGGGTCAGCATGGGAGTGGTGGACACGATGATGGTGGGCCGCCTGCCTGACAGCGCCACCGCGATTGGGGCTGTCAGCCTGGGCACGACGCTCTTCTATACCATCGGGATCTTCGGCAGCGGCATCATGCTGGGTTTGGATACGCTGGTTGCCCAGGCCTACGGGGCCCGCAAACTTCAGGAGTGCCATCGCGAATTATGGAATGCCTGTTACCTGGCGCTGGTCCTCGCGCCGGCTATCATGCTGGTCATCCTGGCCTGCGTGCCGCTGTTTCCGCGTTTCGGACTGCCGGCAGGACTAGTCGCTCTGACCGTTCCATTTCTCAAGGCGCTCATCTGGAGCACGCTGCCGCTGATCATGTATTTCGTGCTCCGGCGCTACCTGCAGGCTATGAATATCGTGAAGCCGGTGGTATTCACGCTGGTCTCCGCGAATCTGGTCAACCTGTTGGGGAACTGGGTGTTCGTCTACGGCCATCTGGGAATGCCGAAGCTGGGGGTGACCGGCAGCGGCTGGTCGACCTGCGTTTCCCGGGTGTACATGATGCTGTCGCTCATGGCGGCCACGGTCTATTACGATCGCAAGCGGCAGAGCGGGCTGTGGCATGCGTCGGCGCGCTTGCAGATGAGCCGGATCGTCCAACTGCTGCGCCTGGGTCTTCCTGCCGCTGGGCAGATGCTATGGGAGATCGGCGGTTTCACCCTGGCTACCTTCCTGATCGGCAAACTTGGAGCGCTGGTTCTCGCCGGGCACCAGATCGCGCTGAACGTAGCCAGCATCACCTTCATGGTGCCGCTGGGGATCGGGTCGGCGGCAGCGGTTCGAGTGGGCCACGCCATAGGCGCGCAAGACAGCCGCGGCGCCGCTCGCGCCGGATGGACGGCGCTGCTGTTCGGCGCCACTTTCATGTCCTGTTGCGGGCTAACGCTCTTTCTCTTCGGCCCCCAGATCGCGCGCATCTACTCGCCGCAGCGGGAGGTGATCCACGCCGGCGCGGTCCTGCTGATGGTGGCAGCCATCTTTCAGTTGTTTGACGGCTTGCAGGTGGTGGCCACCGGTGCGCTGCGCGGCGCGGGCAACACGCGCGCGCCCATGTTTGCCAACCTGATTGGATATTGGATTATCGGGCTGCCTCTGGGCGCTTATCTTTGTTTCAAGGCCGGTTTCGGAGCAGTGGGCATGTGGGCCGGACTGTGCCTGGCGCTGATCCTGATTGGCAGCGCCCTGGTGGCGGTCTGGCAGCGAACGGTCCGCAGTTTCCCTTTGCAGGTTCCCGCCATCAACAACTTCGAATTTACAGTTCAGGACAAATAAAGGAGGCAGGCTCGAAAGCCTGCCTCCGGTTGAACGAGCGCTTGATTAGAAGCGCACGTGGAATGAGAGTTGCAGTTTCCGCGGCGCGTCATCGGCAGCCGGGTCACCCAATCCGTTAAACACCGGGGCCAGAAGGTTGGAGCTAATCTTTCCGTGCTGCACATCATTGATGTGCAGAACCTTCCCACCCGCTCCTACGAAAGTTCCGTTGGGTCTCTGGCATCCTGTGCAGCTGAAGAAGTCCGATGCCGGACCGGTGATATTGCCACTGGCATCGGTAGTGACCGACAACCCCATGGCAGTCAGAACGTCATTACTGTTGTATGAGATGAAGTTGGTGTGGTTGAAAATGTTGAAGGCATCAAACCGCAACTCCAGCTTGATGTTCTCATACTTGGGCATGGAGAATTCCTTGTGCAGAGAAGCATCAAACTTTACGAACGGTGACCCTCTGGCGATGTCGCGTCCCGCATTCCCGCTGACCTGCTGGAAATCAACGATGTCGCCAGTGAGTGCGTCTTCAGCACCGAGGCCGCTGGCGCTTGCAGGGGCAAGGAATGTGTTCTGAATGGAGCTGCACTGTGCCACGGTGAAGAAGCCGGAGGAGATGCAGGAAGCCACCGCTCCGGGACCAAACAGCGCGTTATTCTGAAAAGCCGATGCAAGCCCGGCCACCGAAATGGTGCCGTCGGGCAGGATGTTTGGCCGTTGTTGGGTTTCGCTACCGGCTCCAAAGAACCTGCCGTTAGCAAACCCGGCGCTACCTGTGGAAAGCGGATAAGGCCGGCCGGACTGAAGCTGGCCAACCCAGCTCAATCCCAGGTGATTGATCGCGCCTCCCATCCACCGGTTTGAGGTTACTCTGCCGGAATCCAAAACCACTCCCATATTAGCAGCGTGGCGGATGTCGTTGAACGCCGGTCCGAGTTCGGGACGGATGTTCACGTAATCTGCGGGCTCGGAGAGACCGAAGAAATCTTCGCCCGAGGTTAGAGCGTGCGCCCAGGTATAGCTGGCGACAAACTGTATGTGGTTGGAGAACTTCTTCTCCACACTGATCAACATTCCGTTATAGTGCGAAGTACGGGAGTTCTGGTTGGTGCGTACGGCAGTGAAGTTCGACGTAGGCCGGGGGCCAAAATAGAAGAATCCGGGATGGGCAGGATCGGCGATCACCGGCGGAGCATTCAGGTCGCGTTCGCCGAAGAGGCCAAAGCCGTACTGTCCGATGAATTGGATTCCGCCTTTGAGTGTATTCGTGAACTGGTGCTCAACGGCGAAGTTCACCATGCGCATTTCCGGATTGCGGAGGTTGTTAGCGATCGGACGGACGCGGCCGAATGGAGGCAACCCCAGAGGCGGAGTCACCGCGGCCAAAGCAGCTGCGCTCGGAGCGTTGGGGAAGAAAGCGAGCACGGCGGGGTTCTTGGTAGTGATGGTGTTAAGCGTGGTGCCGTCAAAATTCAACGAGTCCAGCACCACGTTGTTGAAGGCCAGCATGGTGGTTTCGGCGAATGCGGCCTTGATCAGGGTCTTGTCGAACAATTGATAAGTGAAGCCCACACGAGGCTGCCAATTGTTTTTGTCAGACGAGCAAGCCGAAATCAGACCGTTGCCCTGAAAACAAGTCCCGCCGGGCCCATGTATTTTTCCACCTTTGAATGCGCCGGCCTCCCAGTCGTAGCGCAGGCCGTAGTTCATCGTCAACTTGCGGGTAAGCTTCCAGGTGTCCTGAACATAGAAGCCGTAAATGTTGTCCTTGGAAGTCACTTCTCCAGGGCCCACGGCAAATGTAAACGACGTTGCCGCCGTATCAGTGCCGTTCGCCGTGTACTGGCCGAAGTGGAACTGCGGGAAGAGCGAATTCCACGGGTAGTAGCTAACGTTGAACCCGGTCTTCCAAGTATGTTTACCGTGAGTCCATGTGAGGTTGTCGATGTACTGATAGCGCTTCTGCAGACCACCCTGGGGGCAGCAGAAATCCGCGCCGGTCTGCGTGCCATCCGCGTGGATGACGCCCGGTGCGCTGGTGTTGTCGGAGGTTGCAGTCACGAAGCGGTAGAACACGAAGCGGGCTTCGTTGACGAGGGTGGGAGTAATCGAAGAAACCCAGCCGACGTTGAGACTGGCATTGTTCACGGTGCTGGCGGTAAGGTCGTCAGGCGTGACGTTGGTGCCGGTTTGAACAATGACGTTGCTGGAACGGAAGCGGTCCACCGCGTAACGCACACTGAGCTGGTTGTTGGTTGACAGCTTGTAGTCCACCTTGCCCGAGTAAAGCAGGTTGTTTACGGGCTGTTGGATGGTTTGCGGATTCCCGAACGGCGTGAGCGTCAACGGAAGTCCCTGACGGCTGAGCTCGTAGCTGGTAAACCAGAATAGTTTGTCTTTGATGAAGGGACCACCGATGGTGAAGCCGCCTTCTTTGCGGTGGAACGGCGCACGCGGGCAGCCACTGATGTCTCCCGCAACAGGGCAACGAGGATCAGTGAGCTCGCCCAGATTGTAGAAGGGATCTGAGGCGGCGAGATTGCGCCCGCGGAAGTACATGTGGCCCTCACCGTGAACCCCGTTGGTTCCGGACTTGGTTACCACGTTCATGACAAGCCCCGTGGCCTGCCCGTACTCCGCGTTGTAATTGTTAGTGAGAACCTGGAATTCCTGCACTTCGTCCACGGAGGCGCCCGTACTGTCGCGGCCGGAAACGAGTTGGTCAGTAATGTTGGCGCCGTCGATCGTATAAAGATTGCCGCGGTTATTAATGGATCCCGGAGCAATCATGTCGCTGGTCAGTCCGCTCGTATCCTGCTTCACACCCGGCGCTGTCAGAGCGAGCTGGGCGTAATCATTCACGGTGCCGCCTGCCCCGGCTATGGTCGGCAGGCGCTCCATATCCAGATTGGTAATAGAGGTCGAAACGTCAGTCTTGGTCGTTTCGATGAGTGGCGCCGTGGTGGTCACTTCCACGGTCTGCGTCGAGCCAGCCACGCCAAGCTTGAAATTCAAGTCGCGGGAATCACCGACGTTCAGAACGACGTCTTTGGCACTACCGGCAGCAAATTTCGCCGCCTCCACCTTGACGTTATAGGTCCCGGGCACAAGGTTGGGGATGGTGTAATCGCCCGTTCCGGTCGTCCTGGTGGAACGGCCGACGCCGGTGGCAACATTGGTTGCGGTCACCGTGGCATTCGCGATCACGGCTCCCTGGGAATCAACAACCTGGCCCGTAATGGTTGCGGTGCTGGAACTTTGTCCATACAAATGCACCGCCAAGAGACACGCCAGGCTACAGATACAGCAGCGTATCAAACGCCTCATAGACTCTCCTTTTTTCGTTTCCAGAAGATGAAAAGTAATTACTGAACGGCCCTATCGCCGTGCGCGACCCGATCTATTCCGAAATTTCCTGCAATGTCAGAATCCCTACACTCGCCTGCGTAAAGCAGGTCTCTTTATTTGCGCGACATAATACGCTTACTTGGGCACAAATGGACTATTTTTTATTTTCTGAGACGAATTCAAAATTTCTATGGCGTTTAGGAGAGCGATTCGCAACTTTACGGCAGTTTTGAAAATCATAGAAGGGTTTTTAAATTCATAGAGATATGCCAGAGGTACCAAATTCGAGGGGTAGATGCCTGGTTTTCGAGGCCCAACGACGGAAAACTCGGGTTCGTGCCAGCTTTTGGCGGGTGAACCTTTGCGAAGGCATGGCAGGGCTCGTCTGGGAGAGCCGTTTTCGCCTGTCATGCGGGTTCTGCCTTGGCCCTCGGAATGAGCCTAAATTACTTTAGTTCATGGACTTACGGCATGCACCAATAGGGGAAAGCACTGAACGATTGGACGATGCAACTAGCTAATATGGTACAGCCGTAACACATGTACTGATCACGAGGCTAATCGACACCATGACCAACATATACGACGCGATCAAAGAGAAAGAAAACCAGATCGCCATTTTTCAGGCGCAGATTTCTGGCCTGCAGGCAGAGATTGAGGCCCTGCGGGTGGCCGCGCGCATTCTTGAAGGCGGAAACGCCGCCGAAGCGGCCCGGCCGGTTGCCGTGCAGACACCCGTAGCGGTGGGCGGTGGCGGAGACAAGAACAAGCGTGTTTGGCCGTAACCCTATCCGTTCGCTGCAACCTTAGCTGTTGCTGTTCCCCATCCCCGAGGCCGGCGAGCGGGTAAACGCAGTCATTTAGTCCAGGCAGTCGATTCTCCAGATGTTTTTTGGGCGCGTTCGTAGTGAGTACGTGCCGGCAGTTTTTCAGGAAAAGCTTTCTCAGGACGGCGCAACCATGGCTACACAGGTTTCCGATGCTGGCAGTAAGACGAGACTCCGGGGAGGCTCCTCGGACGAACTAGCGGTCATCGCGCAGCGAGCGCAGTCGTTCACCAACGCGTCCGGGACCGCCATCGCGCTCGGCGAGGGCAGCGCCGATGAGATCGTTTGCCGCGCCCGCAGCGGTTCCAGCGCTCCCGAGGTCGGCACCTCGTTGCGTGTGCAGGGCACGTTTACCGGGTTATGCATTCAGAGCGGAAAAGAGCTGCGCTGCGACGACGCCGAGACCGATACCCGCGTTGACACTGCCGCGATCCGCGCTCTCGGCATTCGCTCCATGGTGGTGGTTCCCATCAAAGAAGACGGTCGAGTGGTGGGAGTGCTGGCCGCGTTCGCACCCACTGCGCACGCGTTCACGATTACCCACGTGGCCGTACTGAAGACGATGGGCGACCAGATTGCTGCGCTTCTGCAGAAGGAGCGCAAGGCGCGCGATGAAGGATTTTCTCCGGAGCCGCCGCGCGCGGCACCGGTTGCGCCGGTGAAGCCGCTGAGCACACCGGTAGCAGTGACACCTGCACCGGTAGTGGTAAAGCCTGCGGCACTGGCGCCCGCTCCTCGTCCACAGCTTCCCGTCGTCCCCAGGGTTGAGCCGGTTCGACCCAGCGTGGTTTCAGTTGCGGAGGAAGTCGGTCAGGCTCCATCACCAAAGAAAAAGAAAGCCGAAGCTCCCCAGGAACAAACCGAGCCGAAAACAGATTACCGGATCAACCTGGGCACGCTGGATGCGGCTGCGGCTCAGTCGGGAAACAGAAACCTGATGCTGGGCATTGCCACGGTTGCCGTGGTGGCGATTGTCGGCGGCCTTTCCTACTTCTTGATGCACAAACCCGCCGCGCAGCGACCCGCCCAGCAGGCGGCGAATGCGCCGGCAGCGGTGGCTCCGCAACCCGCGGCGCTTGCTCCTTCGAACAGTTCTTCCTCGTCTTCCGCCGCAGCCACTGCCCCAGCGGCTTCGGTATCGCAGCCGCCGGTTAGTACGGACGACAGCGGGAAGAAGGCGAACAAGAGCGCAGCCAAGAGTGCTCCGCCTGCGCCACAACCCAAACATGAGGAACCACAACAGGCTAAGCACGAGGAGCCTCAGCCCAAGCATGAGGAAACCGTAGCCTTGTCGGCACGACCTTCCAGGATTGCCGGACCGCAGGATAATACCGCGGCTGCGGTGCCGGAGGCGGCGCCGTCAATGGCTCTGGGTGACGCGCCGGCGTCAGGAGCCCTTTCTTCTCTGGCCAGTCCGGTTTCGGCGTCTACGCCTTCCATGATCACACAATCGGATTTGCAGCCGATTTCCGTGATCAAGCGTGTACCGCCGGTCTATCCTCTGGTTGCCAAGCAGCGTATGCTGAGCGGCACGGTGGTCGTGCAGGGCACCGTGGACACACAGGGGAGAATCAAGAACCTGCAACTGATCAGCGGGTCGCCTATTTTCCGCGATGCCGCGTTTGACGCGGTGAAGCAATGGGAGTTCAAACCCGCACACCTCAACGGGCAGCCGATCGAGCAACCTACAAAGATTCGCCTGGATTTCAACCCCCGCTAAATCAACCCAAGCAATCCGAAAAAGCGCATCGCGAGATGCGCTTTTTCTTTGGTTCCAAGATGAAATTTAGTTTTGTGCAGGACGCGAAGCGGCGTGGGCCGTCGCCGGCGTCCGCTGGCGTGCTTTGGCAATGGCCCATTCCAGCATGCGAAAGCCCAACAGGATAGTCAAAATCGCTCCGTAAGTCAGCGGCCGGCGCAGGTCCGCCTTGACCAGCCAGATGAAATGAATCACGCCCGCCGCGGCGCTGAGATAGATCAGGCGATGCACAGCCTGCCACCGTTTGCCTCCCATGCGGCGAATCCACCCCGCGGTTGAGGTCAGGGCCAGCGGCAGCATCGCCGCCCAGGCAGTCATGCCGGCAGTAATGAACCGCCGCTTGGCGATGTCGTGGAGCATGGCGGAAACGTCAAAGAACTTATCCAGCCAGACGTAGGTCGTCAGATGCAAGGTTCCGTAAAAGAATGCAAACAAGCCGATCATCCGCCGGAAGCGAATGAGCCACGGCAGGTGAAGGATTTTTCTCAGGGGCGTTACGCTCAGAGTGATCAGGAGAAAAGTGAGCGTCCACCTTCCTGTGGTGCGCGTGATTACGTCTACGGGATTGGCTCCCAGTTGGTGGTTGAAGCCCTTCCACAGCAGAACGCTGAGCGGTCCCAGGCAGAGGAGGAACGCCACGACCTTCAGGACGCGCAACAGTCTTGGCGATGGCATGGGCATCAATAATATTTCTGCAGATCCATCCCGGCATAGAGTCCGGCGACCTGGTCGCCGTAGCCGTTGAACATGAGCGTAGGGCGCTTCGGGGAGAACAGGCCGTCGCCGATCCTGCGCTCGGTCTTCTGGCTCCAGCGAGGATGATCTTTATTGGGATTCACGTTGGAGTAGAAGCCGTACTCGTCGGGGGCCATGCGATTCCAGGTGGTGGGGGGCACGGAGTCAGTGAAGCTGATCTTGACGATGGCTTTCGTGTTCTTGAAACCATACTTCCAGGGAACCACCGAGCGCAGCGGCGCTCCGTCGACGTTGGGCAGCACCTCGCCGTACATGCCCACGGCCAGAATGCTGAGAGGGTGCAAAGCCTCGTCCATCCGCAAGCCCTCGACGTAAGGCCACTCAAGTATTGCGCGATTCTGATTGGGCATCTGGCCGGGGGAGAAGATGGTTTCGAAGGCAACAAACTTCGCCTTGCCCAGGGGTGCGGCGCGATTGATCAGCGCGCTCAAGGGGAAGCCGACCCAGGGAATCACCATGGACCAACCTTCCACACAGCGGTGGCGGTAGATTCGCTCCTCCAGCGGCGCCAGCTTCATGATGTCGTCGATGTCCAGAGTCAGCGGCTTGCTGACCAGCCCGCCGATCTTCACCGTCCACGGCCGCGTGCGGAAATTTTTGGAGAGCCCGTTGGGCTCGTATTTGTCAGTGCTGAATTCGTAATAGTTGTTGTAGTTGGTGATGTCCTGAAAAGAAGTGGGCTTCTCCGTGGTGCTGAACTGGCTTTTCACCACTCCAGGCAGCTTGGGACCGTCGGCATGGACGGGGCTGTCCTCGCGGTGCGTAGCCCCATCGCGCAGATAGAAACCGCCGGCAAGCGCCGCCCCGGCAGCCAATCCGCCGCTGATGAACTTCCTCCTGCTCAGGTAGGTCGATTTCGAAGTAATTTCTGATGATGAGATGTCGTCAGGCTTGCGAATGAGCATGGGTTTTCCCTGGACCAGATCCCTTTTTATTCTAGACTATGCGATCCCTAAGACTGCCCGGCTGGCGGCATTGTCGGGGATCTAACTAGTGTACGAATTTTGGTAGGTTTCGGATGGTACTTCGTTCCGTCGCTTCGAAAACAGGCCGCAAAAGGTTCTTTCTTTAGCGTTCTCAGAGTAAGTTCGAGAAACTCCAATGCTGAAAATTTTGGTTACCTGCGTCGTTTTTAGTTGCGGCCTCTTTGCTCAAGAGCAGGAGATAACCATTGTTCGCCGCGTTGAACCGGTTTACCCGCAGATGGCCCGCGTTGCGCATATCGAGGGTGAAGTTGTTTTGGAGGCGGAGGCGAATCCCGATGGCAACATTGTCGCCATCATGCCTGTGAGCGGCCATCCCATCCTGATTCAAGCCGCTACAGACAGCCTGAATGGATGGAAAGTTCGTTGCCCGAATTGCGAAGGCAAAAACGCCGTCTTTGTGGTCCGTTATGTTTTTACCATTAGCGAATCCACAAAATCGAAGCCTTGTTTTGATGCGGCGGGAAACGCTCAACCTTGTGGCAACACTGACCCATTACCCGTCGCCAAGGTGCGCTCCGCTTCATGTTTTTATTTATGGAAATGCGGTATTCCAAGCAGGGAACCTGCAGGTTCTTCGCAGGTCAATGACTGGCAAAGCCAACGAACACCGGCTCCGTTTGGAGCTGCACTCCCCATACATTCAGGATCTGTCGCTGTACTTCGTCCCTGAGCGCGACGATGTCGGCAGCTGAGGCGCCGCCGCGGTTCACAATCGCCAGCGAGTGTTTGCGGGAGATGCCCACGCGTCCGCGGCCATAACCTCTGTGAAAGCCGGCCTGCTCCACCAGCCAGGCCGCCGACAGCTTCACCATGCCATCTTCCGCGGGATAACGGGGAACAATCTTGCCGGGAACGCGCGAAGCGGCCAGGGCCTGCACGCGATCGGCTTCGGCAGGCGCAAGGATGGGGTTCTTGAAGAATGATCCGGCACTGCGGCAATCCTCATCGCCGCTGACCAGAAGCATGGCCTTGCTGTGGCGGATAGAGCGCACCGCGTCGCGCACCTGCTGCAAGGTCGGAGGGCCCGATTGGTCCGCGAAGAACTTCTTCAGGTCGGCGTACTCAAGGTAGGGAGCGCCCTGCGGATTCACCTGATAGTCAACCTGCAGGACGATGAACTCTCCGCGCCGGGACCCGTTGAAGATGCTGGAGCGATAGGAGAACCCGCACTCGGCATTGTTGAACTCGCGAATCCTCCCCGTGGATATTTCGAGCACGCGCACACGAGTGACGGTCTGCGAGACCTCCTGTCCGTAGGCGCCCACATTCTGCACCGGCGTCCCGCCCACGGTCCCGGGAATACCGCTCAGGCACTCCAGGCCGGCGCAATTCTCGCGGACGGTGAGCGCTACCAGGTCGTCCCAGCTTTCGCCGGCGCTGGAGGAATAGACCTTCTTCGAGCCTTCACGCTCGCTCTCCACACCGTGAAGGGCAATTTTCAGCACCAGGCCGGGCCAGCCGGAGTCGGCGATGACCAGGTTGCTTCCGCCGCCCAGGACGAAGAGGGGCCAGTGGCGTTCAGCAGCCATGGACACAGCTTCCTTGACGCCGCTTTCACTGCGCGCTTCGACAAAGAAGCGAGCAGGTCCGCCTACCTGGAAGGTGGTCAGCGGCGCGAGAGGAATGTTTTCCTGGATGATCAATGTTGTTGTCAGATTACCCCATGCGTCGCCGGTCGGGGAACGGTGGTGCCCTTTTGATAAAATCAGGTATGTAGACTCACAGGGGGAGGAAAAGAATGTATCCAGAGATGATGATTGCGCCAATGCGCCAGGAGCTGACCTCGGCGGGAATCGCCGAGGCGCGCACCGCAGCCGAGGTGGAAGACGCGGTTCGCCAGAAGGGCACCATTATGGTGGTGGTGAATTCCGTCTGCGGATGCGCCGCAGGCAAGATGCGCCCCGGAGTGCGCGCGGCCATCCATCACAGCGTCCGTCCCGACCGCATGATTACGGTCTTTGCCGGACAGGACCGCGAGGCGACTGAAACGGCGCGCCGCTATTTCACCGGATATCCGCCGTCTTCGCCTTCCATCGGAATCCTGCGTGACGGCCAGCTGGTCTACATGATGCAGCGCAGCGATATCGAGGGCAGCAGCCCGGAGATCATCGCCTCGGCGCTGGCGCGTGCGTTCGAAAAGCACTGTGCCAAAGAAGCAGTTAGCAAATAGAAACCTGTTTAGAGTCCCGAGCGCCAGCGAGGGAACCCTATGCTTTTGAACTGAGACGGCTCTGCATTCAGGCAGAGCCGTCTGTTTTGGGTATGCTCGGGACTTCAGAAACTTCACATCCCCGGCTTCTTCTGGGGGATGCTGATATCGAGCGGCGTTACCTTCCCGAAAGTCGAGAGACTACGGTCAAAGTCCTTGGCATTGCCCACCACCAGGACCGACATCTGGTCGGGGTGGAGATATTTTTTGGCAACGCGGTCCACATCCGCCGGCGTCACTTTTTCGATGCCGGCGCGAAAGCGCTCCAGAAAATCCGGCGGGTAGCCGTAAAACTCATAGCGCATGCGTTCCACCAGCACCTTCTCCTTGGAATCAAACTCGAAGATGAAAGAGTTGAGGATGGCATCCTTGGCCTTCTTGAGTTCGGTCTGGGTGACGCCGCCCTTGATGAGCTCGCGAATCTGCTGCCACAGGGCATCGATGGCGGCCGCAGTGGTCGCGCTCTTGGTGCCCATCGAGATATCCAGCATGCCGGGATGATCGAAGGCAAAGCCCACGCCGCCTCCCACATCGTAAGCCAGCCCCTGCTTGGAGCGGATGTTGGAGAACAGGCGTGAGGAGAATCCTCCGCCGAACAGTTCGTTCATTACGGTGAGGGCGTAGTAATCGGGATTGTGGCGATCGGTGCCGAGATCTACCAGGCTGATGCTGCTCTGATTGACGTCGTCCTTTTCGATGAAATAAATCCCCGGCGCCGGACGGTTGACGGCAATCGGCTGAGAAGCGAAGGCCTGGCCTTTGGGAAGCTCAGAGAACGCTTTGCGCAGCTTGGCCTCCATCACCGTGGAATCGAAATCGCCGACCATGCCGAGAATCATATTGTTGGGGGCCATGGTGCGCTTGTGCCAGTCGATGAGGTCGTCGCGCGTGATGGCACCGATGGTGTAGTACTCGGCGGATCGGGCGTAGGGGCTGTTCGCGCCGTAGACCAGCTTGGTAGCCTCGCGGCGGGCGATACGCTCAACATCGTCATTGCGGCGGGCAATGAAGCCGGAAATCTGCCGCTTGGCGAGGTCGATTTTTTCCTGGCGAAATTCCGGGTTCTCGAGAACGTCAAGGATGACCGGAAAAACCTGGTCGAAATCTTCCTTGAGCGACGACCAGTTGAGGATGGATGAATCCTGATTGCTCGAGGTCTCCACGATGGCGGCGCGCGATTCCAGAAAATCGTCAAGCTGGTCGCCGGTGCGGGTCTTGGTGCCCCCGGTACGCCAGACCTGGCCATAAACCTGGTCCAGCCCGGTCTTCTCCGCAGGCTCGTCGCGCGAGCCGCCGCGGATGCGGATAGCGCCGTTGATCAGCGGCAGCTCGTGATCTTCCTGAAGAAAGATCACCATGCCGTTAGGCAGCTCCACCCGGCGGGGCTCCTGCGGCTTGAACTGGTGCAATGGGGGAATGGGAATCTGCTTCCACGAGGCAGCGGCCGATGGCGCAGAGGGTTTGGGTTGGGCTGCCGGCGCGATATTGGGCGCAGATTCCTTCGAAGGCGATGTGGCTTGCGGCGCCGCAACCAGCGGCACTAAGGCGAGCAACAGTACTGATCCCAGACGCGCGGAATTGCGAGTAAGCTTCTTCATTGCGCACCTCCCGTCGGCTGCTCGGCCTTTGGAGGACCCGCGGTCTCAATCACGCCCACAGTCCGGTTGGTCTCAACGAACGTTTGGTTGGCCACGCGGCGGATATCAGCCTTGGTGACGGCGTCGATGCGGTCAATCTGACGGAATAGCTCGCGCCAGTCTCCGTAGGCTGCCTGGTAATCGGCCAGCTGCGTAGCCAGTCCCATGTCGTCGCCCAGAGAGCGGATCAGATCGGCCTTAGCGCGGCTCTTGATTGACTTGAGTTCGTCGTCGCTGACGTCAGAGTTCTTCAGCTTGTCGATCTCTTCATGGATAGGCCCGGCCATCTCCCGGGCGGTATGGCCGGGAACGGGCGCGGCGAAGAAGAAGAACAGGCTGGGATATTTGTTTCCCGGGAAGCTGCCTCCCTGGGCGCCAAGAGCAATCTGTTTGTCACGCACCAGCGAACGGTAGAGGCGCGAGGTGCGTCCCTTGGACAGAAGATCGCTGAGCACATCGTAGACGGCGTCGTCGGGATCGCGGAAGTCGGGGCGGTGGTAGCCCTCAAGATAAAGCGGCTGGCTGCGGTCGGTGAGCACGACCTCGCGCAGGTCATGCTGTGGCGGCTCCTTGGTGCGCAGCGGCTCGGGGACGGGCGCTGCCGGCAGCCGGCCAAAATACTTTTCGATGATGGGCATGGCCTGCGCGGCCTTTACGTCGCCCACGACCGATACAACCATGTTTCCCGGCACGTAGTATTTGCGAAAGAAGTTCATGGCATCCGTGGCGGAGAAGGCGTGCAGGTCAGAAGGCCAGCCAACGGTGGGGCGGCCGTAGGGATGGGCGATGTAAGCAGCGCCCAGAAACTGCTCGATAAGGCGGCCCTGGGGGGAACTCTCCACGCGCATCCGCCGCTCTTCTGTGACGACCTCGCGCTCTTTGTAAAACTCGCGCATCACCGGATGCAGGAAGCGCTCCGATTCCAGATAGGCCCACAGCTCCAGCCGGTTCTCGGGAAACGAATACTGGTAGACGGTCTCGTCAAGATCGGTGGAGGCATTCATGCCTACTCCACCCTGGCTCTCTACGATTTCGCCGAACTCGTTGACCTTGACGTACTGGTCGGCGTCTTCAATCGCCTTCTGCCACGCCTGCTGAAGTTCGGCGACCTTCTTGGGATCGCGCCCCGTCTCCTTATCATCCTCATGCTGGTAGGCGGCATATGCGGTTTCGACGCGAGCCAGCGCGGCCTTCTCCGCGGGATAGTTGGCGGTGCCGATTTTGTCGGTCCCCTTGAAGGCCATGTGCTCGAACATGTGGGCCAGACCGGTGATGCCGTTTACCTCCTGGGCGGAGCCGGCGTCGACGTGCGTGTAAAAGGAGAACACCGGAGCCTCGGGGCGCTCCATGATCAGCACGGTCAGGCCGTTGGGAAGTTTTTTGACGGTGATTCTTTTCTCGAATGACGCAATGTCCTGGGCCCCGGCGACAGCAAAGAAAAGAAACAGCAGAATGGAAAGAGCAGAAAGGCGAATAACCTGAGTCTTCATAGTAGATCGACACTAAGAGGTCGAACCTTCAGGGTATAGCAGCGGCGCTGGGCTTTTCAAACATCCGCGAACGATGTGACTGGGGTCACAGCGCGAAAACATGGATGCCTTCAGCGTAGTTAGAGCGAGGAGGGGACATGAAGAGCCTCACGAAAGTGCTGTTGGCCGTATTGCTTCTGGCTGGCCTGGTGGCGACACAGGAGAACGCTTCTTCGGCTGACCACAGCCCGGCCTATAACCCGGCACAGCAGGTGATGTTCCGCGGCACGGTGCGGGAATTCAAAGACTATCAATGCCCGGTCTCCGGAACCATTGGTTCGCACATCACCGTCAGCAACGGGTACGACACCATTGAGGTGCATCTGGCGCCGGCCACCTTCCTCAAGCACAACCAGATTGTGCTCAGGCCGGGCGATGAAGTGAAAGTCTTTGGCGCAATGTTCATGTTCGAACGCCGTCCGGCGATGCTGGCCAGGACGGTTGTCACATCCGACAAGACCTTCACCTTCCGGAACGATCGAGGCGCTCCAGCGTGGTAGCTTGCTGAACTGCCATCGCTTTTTTTCTTATTGCCCTTTGATCCGCTTGAGCATATCGGCGCCGTTCTTGTTGTTGGGATTCAGCGCCAGCGACTTCTCGTAATTCTGGATCGCCAGATCTTTCTGGCCGGCGTTCATGTAGGCCTCTCCCAGGCTATCGTAGGGATTCCAGGCATTGGGATACTCGTGCACGTTCAGCTTGAAGACGATGATGGCTTCGTCGAGCTTCTTCTGCCGCATCAGGTGATAGCCCAGCGTATTGAGGGAGCCTTCGTCGAGTTTGTATTCGGGCGGGCGCACAGTCTTGAGCTGCCGGTAATAGACGAGCGCTGCGGGCGTGCCTTTAACGTTTTCGATGAGCATCAGCACCTGGTCGGCCGGCGCGGGATCACGGACATATTTCCCGTAGGCGTGGGCCACGGCATCGACAATATGCGGGGTGATATAGAAGAAGGTGTCGGCGTTGCCCATGATGACCAGCCCTTTGCCGGAATCGGCAAACATGGTCAGGAACGACTGAAAGCCCTCGTCCGAGCCGTTGTGCCCGAACTGATCGGGATTTTTTTCGTTGAGAAAAAAGCCCAGACCCACGTTGCTACTCTCATCTCCGGGATGACCTGGAACCGCGGTGAGCATCTCGCGCGTCATCTTCTCCGATAGCACATGGTTGGCTTTGCCGTGCTTGGACAAGGCAATCTCGATAGCAAACTTGGCCAAGTCAGTGGGCGTGGTCCAAAGGCCGGCGGCGGCCATCTCGGGATAGATGTGCCACTTTCCCTCCACCGGCTGGAAATTGGGGCGTGTGCCGGTGGCGGCGTGAGCCGCGCGGGCGGCTGGCAGCGGCTGCTCATAAGTGCTGTCAGTCATGCCGATCTTGGTGAGCACGGCTTCCTGCATGAATTGCGGAAAAGGCTGGCCGGTAACGTCGAGCATGAGTTGTTGCTCAATGGTGACGCCGCCGCCGGAATAGCGCATCTTCGTTCCCGGAACAGTGTCCACACGGATAGGCGCCGTGTTGGCCGGTTTCTCGCCGTTGAAGATCTGGACCAGTGTAGGGATGGGCTGGCCGACGGCGTAGCCCGGAAACCCATGCACGGTCAGCCCGGCGGTATGGCTCATGAGGCGGCGCAGAGTCACCTTTTCTGTCTGCGTGAACTCGTTCTCCGGAACCTTCCACGTGGTCAGCTTCTGGTTGACCTCTTCATCCAACGCCAGTTTCCCCTGCTCCACCAGCCACAAGGCGCCAGTGGCCGCCACCGGCTTCGAGATTGATCCGGCCTGAAAAAGAGTTGCGGGAGTTACCGGATCGGTGCCGCCGGGCGCGGTCATGCCGAAACCTTTGGCCCAGGCGATTTTGTAGTTGTCGATGACGGCCACGCTGAGCCCGGGAATGTTGTACTTCTTCATGAATTGCCGGAGCGTGAGCGTAATGGGCGGCTGATTGGGCGCGTACTTGACGCTGACAACCACAGTCTCAGGAGTAAGTTCGCGGGAAGCCGGCCGGTCGTCGGCGAGCATCAATGGGGGCCGGGCGAGCAGGAACAGCGCGGAGACAAGGAACAGCCTGTACATCGATGGCATGGCTTTGCTCCTGGAGGAATGACGCTAAGCAGGGTATCAGATGGAGATTCTCCCATGGGCAACTCCTCGCGAGGCCGAGGGTAAAGAAGAAGGGCCGCTTAACGCGGCCCTGTAGCAGAAAGGATGAAAGGGATGTCGATAGAACTGCCGAGAACGGAGTTTATTCCCGGTCGTGTCCTGGCTGCCACCTTTTCCTGTCCTTGCTATGATTGTCCGCCATGAAACGACTTTCCCTGATGTTCGCAGTGGTAGTCACGGTGGCCGTTCCTGTAGTCAGCCAGAAGCCGCGGTTCACCATCGAGCAGGTGATGAGTTCGCCGTTTCCCACCAACCTGACGGCGGCGGCAAAAGCGAATCGCATGGCCTGGGTGTTTAACAGCCGGGGTGAGCGCAATGTGTGGATGGCGGATGCGCCCGGTTTCGAGGCGCGCCAGGTGACGCATTATCAAGGCGACGACGGGCAGGACATTTTTTCGCTCCGCCTGACGCCTGACGGCAAGACTGCTGTTTACGCGCGCGGCTCAGAACTCAGCCGCGAAGGCAACGTGGCCAATCCGGCCAGCCAGCTTCAGGAGCCGAAGCAGCAAGTCTGGGCGGTGGAGGCAGAAGCAGGGAACAGCCAGCAGCGGCTTCTGGGGGATATGGGATGCAACTCAGAAGATTGCGAAGACATTCGGCTTTCACCCGATGGCCGCTGGGCGGTGTGGAGCGGGGGCAAGCATCATCTCTGGCTGGCGCCCTTGGCCGGCGGGCAGGCGGCGCACCAACTGACCGAACTGCGCGGCGAAGAAGTCGACCCGCAATGGTCGCCGGACGGCAGGCATCTGGCGTTTGAGTCGAACCGCGGGAACCACAGCCTGATCGTTGTAGTGGATGTTGGTGATAACGGCGCGGTGAGCGGGCAGCACTATCTCTCGCCCAGCGCCGACCGCGATTTTGCGCCGCGCTGGTCGGCCGACAGCAAGCAGATCGTCTTTCTGCGCCGCGGCGGCGCAGAGAACCATGTGCCGTTGATTCCGCTGCGTCCGCAGTCGTGGGCCATCTGGCTGGCTGATGCGGCCGGCGGCCAGGCCCGCGAGGTGTGGCACAGCGGAAAGGAGCTCACAGATTCACTACCGCCGTTCGCGCGCCAGTCGCTGGCCATCGATGCCGGCGGGCGGATTATCTTCGCTTCCGAGCAGGACGGGCGAAATCATCTATACATGCTGCCTCTGCGCGGCGGCAAGCCGGCAGAGCTGACGCCGGGAGATTACGACGTGGAGGATGTCAGCGTATCGGGCGACCGCACCACTCTGCTCTACACCTCGAATCAAGGCGACGTAGACCGCCGCCACATTTGGATGATCAGGCTCAATTGGTTCGATCCCGAACCCAAGCCGGGCATGATCACTTCGCACTTTGTAGTCACCAGCGGGAACACGGCGGAGTGGAGTCCGCTGATGCTGGCGGACGGCAAGACCATCGTCTGTCTCGGGTCAAGCGCGACGTCGCCGGCCATGCCATATCACCTCTCGGGAACGTCGCGGGAGATGATCGGGAGCCTGCCTAAAGAGTTCCCGGCGGCGCAACTGGTAGAACCGCAGATCGTGACCTTCAAGAGCGAAGACGGGCTGGAGATCCACGGGCAGCTCTTTCTCCCGCGCGAGCGCAAGGCAAAAATGCCGGCGGTGATCTTTGCGCACGGCGGGCCGCCGCGGCAGATGATGCCGGCCTTCCACTACATGTACTACTACCACAACGCTTATGCCGAGAATCAGTATCTGGCCAGCCAGGGATGCGTGGTGCTGGCCGTGAACTACCGGCGGGGCATCATGTACGGACGCGCCTTCCGCGAGCCGGCCGACGGCGGTTGGCGGGGATCGTCAGAATACAAGGACATCCTGGCAGGCGCGAAGTACTTGCAGGGCCTGGCTTACGTTGACCGCAAGCGCATCGGCATCTGGGGAGGATCTTACGGCGGATTGCTGACGGCGTTGGCGCTCTCGCGCAACTCCGACATTTTCGCTGCCGGAGTGGATTTCCATGGCGTGCACGACTGGTCGGCCCTCATCGGCCGCCGGGAAGAGGGAGCCGAGCAGGCGCCGGATTTTGAGGCGGCGATGAAGCTGGCTTATGAGTCGTCAGCGGTGGCTACGGTTGAGCGATGGAAGTCGCCGGTGCTTCTGATCCACGGAGATGACGATCGCAACGTGCCTTTCCAGCAGACCACCGACCTGGCACAGCGCCTGCGGAGGCGGAACGTGGAGTTCGAAGAGCTGATCTTTCCTGACGAGATCCACGATTTTCTGATGTGGAGGACGTGGGTGAAGGGATACCAGGCGACCGCGGATTTCTTCGCTCAAAGGCTTATGCGTTAAGAAGATCGTTGGGCATTCTTTTCGCGAAATGAGTCTGGAAATCTGTTCCCGCTGCCGCCCTTAGGGTAGCGACAGCTTCACGGCGCTGCACCGATTTGGGACAAACCGACGTTTCCCATTGACATCCCTAAGAGGGAAGAGTACGTTTGCGGCAAACAGGTTCCTCTCTCTTTATCCTTTTATCCTTTCATTTTGCCCGGGCTCGGAGAAGAGTTTGCGTCACGCGAAGCCGCGTGGCAAAGCGAGCCATTATCAAAAGGGCACACTTTGCTCGAGGCCGTGAGGTTTCCTTTTTCTGACTGGCACCCCCTGAGGGTTAGCTGTGATCGAAGAAAGACAGATTTCCTTTCAGCGGCTCCCGAGAACAACTGCGCCTGCACCTGGGACAAGGGAAGCCTTTGTTCCCTCGGTTTTTGACCGCACGAGGGCGGCCGCGCTGCTGTTACTGGCGTGCATTTCATCGTTGGTTTCCGGTCAGCAGAAAGTGAAAACCCCAGACGCAGCCTCGGCGCAGGTATGGGACCCGCCTGCCATCGGCGTGTTCCCCGACCACAACCTGGCGGCCGCCTCGCCCGCGCTGGTTCCTGCCATGGTGCGAGACGGAGAGCTCCTTTTCAAAGCCAAGTTCAACATTCTTGACGGCGCGGGGCGGCCGGCCGCGACTGGCGATTCAAAGCCGACGCCAAGACCTCGCCGGGACGATCAGCGCTTCAATCGGATCTCCGGGCCTGACGCCAACTCCTGCGCAGGCTGCCACAATCAGCCGCGTCTCGGCGGCTCGGGGGAATTTGTTGTCAATGTGTTTGTAGGCGCCCATTTCAAAGACCCACCCGCCAGCTCATTCAGCCCCGAAATCACCAATGAGCGGAACACCATCGGCCTGTTTGGCTCCGGGGCGATCGAGATGCTTGCCCGAGAGATTACGCGCGATCTTCAGCAGGAGCGGAATGATGGCCGGAGGAGGGCCGTCGCTCTTGGGAAAGAGGCAGAGGTTCATTTGCTGTCCAAAGGAATCGACTTCGGAACGGTGGTGGCGCGCCCTGACGGGAGTTATGACGAATCGCGCGTGAAGGGGATCGACCCTGACCTCGTGGCCAAGCCATTTGGCTTTAAAGGAGTGGCAATTTCCCTGAGGGAATTCACCATCGCCGCGCTCAACCAGCATCACGGGATTCAGGCGGTCGAACGATTCGGATGGGAGAGAACAGGTCGCAGAGATTTTGACGAGGATGGAGTGAGCTCGGAATTCACGATCGGGCAGCTATCGGCCCTGGTGCTGTTCCAGGCGGCCTTACCTGCTCCCCGGAACGCGCCGAATGCGGACGCGGCGGCGAAGGAAAGAATAAAGCGCGGTGAACATCTGTTTGCCCAGGTCGGTTGTACGGCCTGCCATGTGCCTTCGTTGCGGCTGGAGTCGCGCGTTTTTCTCGAGCCCAATCCGTATAACCGGCCGGGAACCATTACGCCGGAAGATGTTGGAGGAGTGATCGCTTTGCCGTTAGCCGGGGGGGATAAAGCAAGTGGGATTCAGAGCAATCCGGACGGCTCGCTTTCCGTCTTTGCATATTCGGACCTCAAGCGTCACGTGATTTGCGATGCTGACGAACCGTTTTTCTGCAATGAGCGGCTCAGGCAAGACAACGTTCCCACGGATGAGTTTTTGACTCCAAAACTCTGGGACCTGGCAACTTCTGCCCCTTACGGCCACCGAGGAGATTGCGGAACTCTGTCGGAGGCAGTGCTCCATCACGGCGGAGAGGCCAAGGAGTCGCGCGAGCAGTTTCTTGCCCTGCCGGATGATGACAAGCGTGCGCTCATCGCTTTTTTGTTGTCTTTGGGGGCCGGCGATGAATGAGGTTCGCTTGCCGACATTGGATTCGGCGAGCGGGTCTTCCTTTTTTGCTTTTCTGTTGGCCGGCTGCACTTGTAAGTAAGAAGGAGGAAAGCATGAAACACAAGCTACTGATACTGGTCCTGGTTATAACCTCGATGTCCTATCCCCAGCGGGGCTATTGCCATAACCTGCGTTGACACGGTGTTTTCCGTGACAGGTCGGTCACGGTGGAGTTCTTCAAGAAGAGCGCGGAAGTCTATGACGCCTACACGCTGGAGGTGCTCACGGCGTACTACAGGGCGAACTCACAACTGGAGGAAGGCATAGTTGCCGAACTTGGTGGAAAACCGGCGCCAATGCGCTTCCGCGCGTCACTGCGGAGTTTCGAAGCGATGGCACAGGATATGACCAAGCTGGAAAAAAAGATGACTGAGTTGATCGAGATCGACAAGCGCGCAGCCGATCAAAAAGTTCCCATTTACGAAGAAACCGTAAAAAAAGTGCTGGCTGAATCCCGGCCCTTTGAACGAATCAGCGTAAATGGCGTGCGTTACGGAAACGCCGGGGGCGTGGAGGGCGCAGCTCCGGCAGCGGTGCAATCGACTTCGCAGATTCTGGTAGCGCAGCGCGACGATCTTCAGGTGCTGGAAAAGAAACTGGCCGAGGTGATAGAAGCCATGCGCAATGCGATTCCCCTGGCGGAAAAAGGAGAGTTTGCGCGGGTCATGCTTTCGGGGCGCAATGCCTTTGGTTCCAAGATGCCGCAGTTTACCGACATGATGAGCGCTTATGACCGGTTCGTGGTGCGCAGCTGCATGACCACGATTGATGCCACAATGCAGGTGTACCCGAAAGGATGGGAATGGTTACAGCCGGCGGCCACGCCGGAAAAGTAAATACAGACGACCGCTGCCGTCGGCTAAGGATGGCAAGGCTGCCTGAATGGGAGTCGCCGGTGCTGCCAGGGAGAATGTGGAGTTCGAAGAGCTGATCTTTCCTGACGAGATCCACGATTTTCTGATGTGGAGGACGTGGGTGACGGGATATCAGGCGACTGCGGATTTCTTCGCCAGCAAACTCAAGCCTAGGCGAGATTATTTCGGCGGATTTTCGTCGTAATACGCCAGAAAGTCAGTGCTGATGACCTCGGCGCCCAGCTGGCGCAGCATGGTTGTCACCTGGCCGCGATGATAGCTGGAATGATTCACCACGTGGAGCATCTGCTGCCATAGCAGGTAGGAAAAGCGTTCGCCCACGCGGTTGATGTACGAGAGCTGTCGCCGCAAACGTTCCCCGCTGAGGGTCTGGATGAAGTTCCGGCAATCGCCATCCACAGTTTCCCAGCGCGAACGCAGGGAATCTACCGTGGGAAAAGCCGCGGGGTCGAGGAAGGTGGTGGGGAAGCGTCCCTGCCAGCGCTCCAGCCAGATCCATTCTCCAGAAAGAATGTGGGCCAGGGTATCGCGAACCGAGGAAAAACTGTTGCCCAGGGGCCGGACAAAGGCTTCGCCTGTCAGTTTGGCCGAGACTTGCAAGGTGCGCTGGTCGGCCGAGCGGTTGTAGGCGTAAAGTTCGCGAATATCGCTTAGATCCACCACGCGCTTCCTCCCGTGATCGTGAAACGGCAAGTTGGCTGCTGGGAGATTGGACGTAAGCGCCAAGAACAGCGATTCGGAAATTACTTTGGTAACCCTCTGGTACCCTGCTTTTCACCGGGTTTGGCCCGAATTCAGGCTACTATTGACGGGTCTAAACCCTCCCTCCAGGTTTGCTTGCACAGGTGCGTCGATGCAAGAAACCACAGAAAATACCGCTGCAACTACCACCGCCAGCACGCCGGCCGCTCCGCGCACTGACCGCCTGGAATTGACCAAGGAACTTGGTCGCGGAAGCATAGGGATCGTCCACAAAGCGCGCAATTCGCAGTCCGGGCGCGTGATTGCGCTGCGTCAGTTTGAAGTTCCGCAGTGGCTGGACGACGTCAACGATCTGCTCAAGCAAATTCTTGCCGAGGCCAAGGCCGCCAGCGCTCTGGAGCACGACCACATTGGCCGCCTCTACACCTGCGGCTACAAGGGGTTCACCGTCTTTCTGACCTCGGAATTCGTGGATGGCGAAACTCTGAAATCCGTGATGGCTTTACGCCCGCTGGAGATGGCGGAAGTGCTCACCATGACGCGCCAGCTCTGCGAGGCCCTGGACTATGCGCACGATAAAGGCGTGTTTCATCATTTCCTGAGCCCACATAACATCAAGATCCAGCCCGACGGCAGCCTGAAGATTCTGGACTTCGGAATTCTGCGCGACAAGCATCTGCTTTCGCAGACACCGACGAAGAAGCTGGAGAACGAGCCTTATCTTTCGCCGGAGCAGGTCAGGAACAAGATGCCCGACCGGGCGTCGAACCTGTTCAGCCTGGCCACCATCGTCTACGAAATGTACACGGCGCGAAACCCGTTTGCGGGAATGCATCTGGGCGAAGTGGATCGCGCGCTGACAGACATCATGCCCCATCCGCTGAATGTGGCTCATCCGCGAGTAGGGCCGGCCGTCTCGGCAGTCGTCCTGAAAGCTCTTTCCAAGAATCCAGCCGACCGGTACGTGAGCGGAAAAGAATTCTTCACCGCGCTGGAAGAAGCTGCGAAGATCGATCCGATGCGGGCTGCAGCCCCTACGCCCAAAGCGGATGCGACGGGAACACAGGAAGCGGTCAAGATTGCGGCCAAGAACGGAACTCCGGGCAAAGCGCCTGCTCCTGAGCCCATGGCGACGGCAACCTTTGCACCGCCTCGGGAAGCGCGGGTGCAGGTTCGTTCTGCCAATCATTGGAAGCTGCTGGGCGCAGTAGCGGCGTGTTTGTTCGTAGTCGCTCTTCTGGCTTTCATGTTCAAGCGGCGGCCAACCGCAGCGGCCACGGAGACCGCTGAAACACAGCCGGTAGCCATCGCCACGCCGACTCCAGCGCCGATCGTAATTCCCACGCCGGATGCGTTAGCCTCGCCGGAACCTGAAGCTACGCCGGATGAGGTTCCAGCTGCGGTAGAGACTACCATCACCAAGATAAGGACGGCCAAGAAGGCCAAGGCTGCGCGCGCGGCCGCAGCTGCGGCCATACCGGCTTCGGAAGGCCAGGTAATGGTGGCGTCCATACCTTCCGATGCTTCCGTGGAAATCGAAGGGTTGAGCGGACTGTGGCACAGTCCCCAGACCATCAAGGCAATCGCGCCTGGGACTTACAGGGTAACCACCAGCAAGCCCGGCTATGCTCCTGACGTGCGCAGCGTGCAGGTGAACGGCGGCGGACGCACGGTGGTAGATGTGCGCCTGACTCCGGTCAAAGGATTCCTGAACGTCGGCGGCACGCCTTCCGGCGCGAGCGTGTTGATCAATGGCCGCGACACAGGCAAGGTGACGCCAACATCGTTCATTCTGGAGCCGGCCACGCACGCGCTAGTGCTGCGCAAGACGGGTTATCTGGATTCCACCATGGACATTCAGCTGGCAGCAGGGCAGACTGTGAGCTATTCGCCTTCCATGCTGGCGGCCGGGCGGACGGACAATATCAAGATCGTGGGCGGCGGCGGTATCGGAAAGATCTTCGGCGGGGGCGGCGGATCGGCTGAGGGAAGAGCCCGCATCGAGATCAAGACCGATCCCAAGGGCGCCCAGGTGATCATCAACGGTACCCAGCTGCAGAAGAACACGCCGCTGGAAATCCAGGTAGAAGCCGGCAACTACGAGATCACGCTGCGTAAAGACGGCTACAAAACGGTGCATGAGAGCGCCATCGTGGGCCCGGATGACCGCGTGAAGATCGAGAAGTCCTTAAGCCGGTAACAGGAATTAAAAAACAAACGAGGCGGGCAAAGCCCGCCTCAAAAATTTTGCAGCTTACTTCTTGTCGTACTCCAGAGCTTGCTGCAGCTGCTTGATGGCATTGTCAACGGCCTCGATGGCTTCCTTGCGGTGTCCACCGAAATCGTGGGCAGCGGTTTCCAGTTCATGCCGGGCTTCCCTGAGTTCATGGAGAGCTGCACGAATGTGGGGATGCTGTTCGCCTCCCTTTCCCTTCACAACCTGAGGCGGCGCCGCCGGCGAGGCAGCGTTCGCGAACACGGGTGCAATGGTCATCAAGCCAAGGGCAAGCACAGCAGCAGACAGTCTCTTAAGCATAGTGACTCCGTCCTCCTTGTCGACGGTGCTCCCTAGAAACCCGGCGGGCGAAAAAACGTTGTGAGGCTTCGACCATGAATTTCCAGATAAAATAGCTGCAGGCCACCAGAAAGCCTGAGGTCCATAGAAGCCGTTTGAATTCATCAATCCGTAACATCGCCATCATTGCCCACGTTGATCATGGAAAAACCACGCTGGTAGACGCCATGCTGCGGCAGAGCGGAGTTTTTCGCGCCAATGAAGCCCTGGTCGAGCGGGTGATGGACTCGAACGAGCTGGAGCGCGAACGCGGGATCACCATTCTGGCGAAGAACACTGCCGTCTGGTATCACGAAGTCAAGATCAACATTGTCGATACGCCCGGCCACAGCGATTTCGGCGGCGAAGTTGAGCGCGCGCTGAAGATGGTGGACGGAGTGATGCTGCTGGTGGATGCCAGCGAAGGTCCGCTGCCGCAGACACGTTACGTGCTGAGCAAGGCGCTCGAAGCCGGATTGCCGCCGGTGGTGGTGATCAATAAGATCGATCGTTCCGATGCGCGTCCGCAGGAAGTGCTGAACGAGCTCTACGACCTCTTTATCGATCTTGACGCGCGCGAAGACCAGCTGGATTTTCCGGTGCTCTACACCAACGCCAAGGCCGGCGTGGCTTCCACCAGTATTGATGCTCCGGGCGAAAGCCTGCGCCCGCTGTTTGATGCCATCGTGGCCACCATTCCGCCGTCCGCCGGCGAGGCGGCGAATCCGTTGCAGATCCTGGTGGCGAATCTCGACTATAGCGATTACCTGGGGCGGATGGCCATCGCGAGAGTCTTCAACGGCACGCTGCACACCGGCGAGGACGTCGGCATCGCCAAACTGGACGGCTCGCTGCAGAAGGTAAAGATCACCAAGCTGTTTTCCTTCAGCGGCCTGAAGCGCGTGGATATTGAGCAGACGGAACTGGGCGACATTGTGGCTATCGCCGGGGTGGAAGGCATCGCCATCGGCGAAACCATTACCAGCGCGGAGACGCCGGCGCCGCTGCCGCACATCGTGATCGACGAGCCGACCATCGCCATGCAGTTTACGGTGAATACCTCGCCGTTTTCCGGGCGCGAAGGAAGCTACGTGACTTCGCGCAACCTACGCGAGCGCCTACAGAAAGAGCTGCTGACCAACGTTTCGCTGCGCGTGGAAGAAACCGATAACACCGATACCTTCAAAGTTCTGGGACGCGGCGAGCTGCAGCTGGCCATTCTCATCGAGACCATGCGCCGTGAAAGCTACGAGCTGATGGTGGGCAAACCGGAGATCGTGACCAAGCGCATTGACGGCAAGCTGATGGAGCCCAGAGAAAAGCTGATGATCGATATCGCCGAGAGCTTTGTCGGCGTGGTGATCGAGGAGTTGGGCTCGCGCAAAGGCCAGATGGAGAAGATGCACAACCACGGCTCCGGCCGCGTTCGCATGGAGTTCATCATTCCCAGCCGGGGCATGATCGGGCTCCGCTCCGAGTTGCTCACGGAGACGCGCGGCACGGTGATCATGAATTCGCTCTTCGATGGCTACACCGAATGGCTGGGCGAGATTCCGCACCGCGTAACCGGCACTCTGGTGGCAGATCGCCCCGGCCATTCCACGGCGTACGCGCTGTTCAGCCTGCAGGAGCGCGGCGTGCTCTTTGTGGGTCCCGGCGTGGAGGTCTATGAAGGCATGATCATCGGCGAGAACGCGCGCGAAGTCGATCTTGACGTAAACGTGGTGCGGGAGAAGAAGCTGACCAACATGCGCGCCTCGACCGCCGACGAAGCCATTCGCCTGGTGCCGCACAAAGTGCTCACGCTGGAGCAGGCCATCGAGTTTGTGGCTGACGACGAGATGGTGGAAGTTACGCCGAAGTCGCTGCGTCTGCGCAAGAAGATTCTGCAGTCCAACAAGCGGCCGAGGAAGAACGCGCTGCCCGCCGCCGCCGAGGTTTAGTCGACGTCAATCCAGTTGTTTCCCTTTTGTCTCCGGTAACAGTGTCGCCATGACCATGGCCAGCAAGAACGCGACCGAGCAAAACGAAAACGCCCATGACAGGTCCTTGGCCTGGGCCAGCTTGCCGATGGTGTAAGGAGCAAGCGAACTCAGCGTGCGCGCGCCGTTGTAAGTGAATCCCAGGGCGCGGGCGCGAACGCGGGTAGGGAAGAGTTCGCTGCCGATCAGCCCGGAGCCGGAGAAGAATCCGGTGCCAAAGAAGGCCACCAGCGCGCCGAGCACCATGATCGCCCACTGCGAGCGCGCAGCCGCGTAGATGGGAACCAGAATCGCCGCGCAGAGCAGAAAGAAGATAAATGACCACTTGCGGCCGAACTTTTCCGCGAACCAGCCGAAGGTGAGGTATCCGGGAAACATCCCCACCAGGTTCAACGTGACCAGCAGCGTTGTGCTCTGCATCATGCTGAAACCGCGGCCGCCCTTTTCTACCGACATCACCAGATACGGCGGAATCCAGGTAAACAGCCCCCACCAGGCGAACAAGCCGAAGAAATTCAGCAGGAAAAGACAGATGGTGTTGCGGCGCATTGCGGAGGAGAAGAGTTCGGCAAAAGGCGCGCGAGCTTCCGGCGCGGCCAGCCGGTGCTGCTGCCACATCTCGGATTCAGGAACGCTGGTCCTGATCCACAGCGTGGCCAGCGCGGGAAGAATGCCGACGAAGAAGACGTAGCGCCAATTCTGCGTGGCGTTGAGGATGAAGCCGGCAGCCACGGCGGCGGCGGCATAGCCCCAGGCCCAGGAACTTTGCACAATGGCGATGGCCTTGGCGCGCAGGTTGGTGGGCCAGGTTTCGGCCACCAGCGTTGCTCCGGTGTTCCACTCACCGCCCATGCCCAGTCCCAGCACAAAGCGAAAAGCCGCCAGCATGGGAATGGAGGTGGAAAGTCCCGAGCCCAGCGAGCAGACCGAATAAGTAAGAATGCTGAGGATGAGGGCCTTGGTGCGGCCGATGCGGTCGGCGATGAAGCCGAACAGCACACCGCCGATTCCCGAAGCGAAGAGCGTGAACGTCCCCAGCCAGCCCGCGGTCGGCTTATCGATGTGAAATGCCGTGATCACGTGGGCGATCACCAGGCTGTACAGCATGACGTCGAAGGCGTCCAGTCCCCAGCCCATCGCAGCCGCGATGAGAGTACGCTTCTGCGCGGAAGAGGCCTGAGCAATGCCTGCGATTTCAGCGGTAGCCATGGGCGGGGATTCTAGCAGGATTGCCGGCAAAATCCACCACGGAGGCACAGAGGCACGGAGGCACAAAGAAGCTAAATTTGGAATGCTGACAATCGAAATCCGACAGACTGCTAGTCAAATACGGATGAGTTGGCGAGGCCAGTGGTTACACCGGCATCGAATCCGCTCCCGCCTTATCTCGGCCGTCCTCCGTGTCTCTGTGTCTCCGTGGTAGATTCTGGTTTGGGGCTTAGACGAAAGTACCGCTGAGCTCGTTTCACATCTTTCCCGATCTGCTGCTTCAGAGCCTCCACGGAGGGAAACTTGATCTCGCGACGCAGCCAGTACAGGAATGAGGTCTCAACCTCGGTTTGCGGCGTGATATCCAGGGGATGGAAATCCAGCAGGTGGCTCTCGATAGCGAAAGATGCCTCGCCGAAGGTGGGACGCGTGCCGACGTTGGTGACGGAATTGAAAGTCTCTTCGCCAATGCGCGTTCGCGTTACATAGACGCCGTGCGCGGGAACAAGCTCGTCGTACTGAGCCAGGTTGATAGTGGGGACGGTGTACTTGTGCCCGTAGCCGCGCCCGCGTTCCACTCCGGCCACGATGTTGAACACACGTCCAAGAAGGTGGCGCGCACGGCTCACCTGCCCGGCGCTCAACAGGCGGCGCACCTCGCTGCTGGATACGGGACAGCCGCGCAGCATCATTACCGGATACGACTTCACCGAGAACCCGAACTCGCCGCCCAGCTCCGAGAGCTGCGCCGTGGTGCCGCGGGCCTTGTGGCCAAAGTGGAAGTTCTCGCCTTCATGAACCTCGATGGCGCGAAGCTTGCCTGCCAGTATATTGCGGGCAAATTCGGCCGGAGTGGTGCGGGAAAACTCCAGCGAGAAGGGAATGACCACCAGGGCGTCCAAACCAGTCTGCGCCAGCAGGGCTTCTTTGCGGCCGGGCGGCGTGATCAGGCGCGGCGCTGCTTGCGGCCGCAAAATCTGCAGAGGATGCGGCTGGAAGGTTACGGCCACAGCGCGGGCGTGGGATTCGCCGGCGCGGCGCACCACTTCCTGCAAAACCTGCCGATGACCGCAATGAACGCCGTCGAAATTCCCCACGGTCACGATGCTGGGACCAAGATCGGCGGGGACTTCTTGCAGTGTCCTGAAGATCCTCATGCGATCTCGAACTCCAGCTTGAGTCCGTCGTGGGCCAGGCGCACGTGTTCGGGAAACGACCGGTTGGTCTCCTCGTGGGGCAGGTCGTGGCAAATGTGGGTGAAGAATGCCCGCCGCGGCTGCAACTCCTCCACCAGACGCAGGGAATTGGCGACAGTGGAATGCGTGGGGTGCGGACGATGCCGCAGCGCGTCGAGAAACAGAACATCCAGCCCGCGCAGCCGCTCCATGGAGTCGGAAGGAATCTCGCTGAAGTCGGTGAGATAAGCGGCCGATCCGAAGCGGAAGCCGTGAATTTCGGCCTCGCCGTGGATGACCCTGATCGGCTCGAAGTGCGCGCCGAACAAATCCAGCGATCCGTTGATCGGTTTCAACTCCACACGGGCAATACCACCGTACTTGTAGTTGGCGTCGAAAATGTAGCGGAAGATGCTCTGCAGGGCCTGTGCCGTGCCATCGTGCGCGTACAGAGGAATCTTGTCGGGGTTGCGGAAGCTCAAGGGGCGAACGTCATCGAGTCCCAGAATGTGGTCGGCGTGCGCATGAGTATAGATGACGGCGTCAAGCCGGGTGATGTTCTCGCGGATGGCCTGCTCGCGGAAGTCGGGCGTGGTATCGATCAGCACGCAGTGGCCGTCGTAATTCAGCATCACCGAAGGCCGGGTGCGGCGGTCGCGCGGGTCGGGCGAATGGCAGACGCGGCAGGTGCAACCGATGGTCGGCACGCCCATGGACGTCCCGCTGCCGAGCACCGTGAGAGTTGCCTTCATTTTTTCTCGTGCCCGAGACCGGGACCAGGGCCAGGCCCGGGTTTGGCCGAGGCCAGGGCGTTGGTGATCTCGATCCAGGCCATTCTCAGCTCAAACAGCACGTTCTGCAGCAGCGTCTGCTCGCGGTCGCTGAGATTGCCCTTGGTTTTCTCCTGAAGGATAGTGAGCGAATCGATGGTCTGGCGCGCGCCCATGATGTCCACGCCGGGCGTCTCGCCTTCCTGGCGTATCGCGCCCAGTTGCAGCAGCGCTGTCATATAGAACGATTCGACCAGGCGCTCAAAACTCATCTCCGGCAGAGTAGCGCGGCCGCCGGATTTCCCGATGAGGTCTTCAATCTTTTTGCCGGAGGCGTGGTATGCGTCTCTCTGCTCCTGCATCTCGGCAGCCGATGGCGGTTCCGGCATCTCTTCTTCTGCTTCACCGGCGCCGTCGGTGGCAGCGGGAGTTGGCGGTGCCGGAGCAGCCGGCGGCGTGGGTGCAGCGGCCGGCGTCTTCGCCTCTTCCTTCTCTTCCGGCAGGGGAGCGGTTGCCGTGGAAACTGGCGCAGCAGGTTCGGCTTTTTCTTCTTCACGCGGCGCGTCAGGGCGGAGTTCGCCTTCCGCGCCAAAACGCCGGCGGTCACTTACCACGAAGTCTTGTTTTTTGTCGGCCATACGTCCTCGATCCAATTTAGATTGCGAAGGGCAAATCGGCGATTCGCGCCTTCACGCCGTTGAGGTCCACTTCCGGTCCGGCAGCGCGGGCTTCTTCGCGAATGTATCCCAGTCCCAGAGCCCTGGCGCCCGCCGCCAAAGGAATTACAGCCGTGCTGGTGAGTTCGGCAAAGGCCCGGCCCGCAGCCTCATATTTGCCGATTGCCGCCGGCGTGCCCGGAAACTCAAAGCCAGTGAAGGTGCGATGTACCTGTCCCCGCGAGCGGATGCGCTCTACGATCTCCTGCCCGATATAACAGCCTTTAGTAAAGTTCACGGCCTGAGTCTGCGCGGTCTCCTGCGGGAGGTCGCGGTCGCGGATGTCCTGCCCGTAGTGGGGAATGCCTTTGAGGATTCGCCACCATTCCAGCGCCCGTGCTCCCACCGGCTTGGCGCCGGCGGCGATCAACTTGTCGCGGGCTGCAGCGAGCCCGGCTTCATCGCCCCATAGTTCGTACCAGTCCGGCTTGTTCTCCGGCCCGCGGACTACGGTGAACGCGTGTTCGCCCAGCTTCTGCTCGCGGAACTCGAGCGCACTCGGCCCTTCAACTTCGATTCCCGCGCCCTGCAGCGCGGCCGCTGCCTTCGGGCCGCAGATGCCGATGGAACGAATCCCGTCGTTCGGCGTCAGCTCGACTTTGTCCATGATGATGAAGCGCTTCATGGCGGTGACGAGCGTTTCCACCTGCGCCCGGTCGGTATCGAAGAGCAGGGAATCGCCGCGGTTGTAGATGTACATATCGCCCAGAATGCGTCCCTGGGCGTTGAGCACAAAGTTGTAGTAGCCGCGATGAAGCGCCAGGTCGCGAACGTTGTTGGTGACCATGTTGTGCAGCCAGCGCACGCGGTCCTTGCCACCGACAGTCACCTTGGCCCGCCACCCCAGGTCAAAGACTCCGGCCTGCTCGCGCAGAGCTGCCAGCTCGCCGGCGGGATCGCCGAAGTCGAGAGCGGTTTCCACCCCGTTGTAGGCGCCGCTGTGGGCCGGAGACGAGGGTGGGCGTTGCTGGAGTGCAGTGTTCCCCATAGACCAGAGACCAATCTTTGATTATAGCCGCGCCGCGGCGGTCTCAGCCTTGAGTCGTCTGGGCGACGCTGAGTTTCACCGTTTGCGCCCGCAATTCCTTCCCCCAGCGATTACGCAAGAAGCGGTTCAAGGGCTCAGAGTAGAACTCCGCAACCATCGCTCCCAGCAGACCGGACACCAGAATTACTACGATGAAAAGAGGCGGCACCAGGCGCATCGGCTTGCCCAGCGCCAGGAAGAGGTCGAAAAACGCGAAAACGACGAACATATGCGTCAAGTAGACCTCGTAGCTGTACTGGCCGAGCTTCAGCAGCGGAGCCAGAAAGCGCGGGCTGGTCCACCGTGTCTGTGCGCTCACGGCGATCAGCAGGCACGTGCCCACGGCCAGGATGGTCATATCCAATCCATACCGGCCGAGCCTCCAGCGGTAGGCGAAGAGAGAAAAGCCAAGAATAAAGACTACGAGCGCCGAGCCCACACCGCCAAGCGTCCACAGGGCGGCTCGCGAAAAGCGGGTGCGCGCAACCAGCAGCGCAGTCAGGCAGCCCAGGGCGATGGCGTCCATGCTGCCCAGATAGGAATATTCCTCCCAGGCGCCATTGCCGTGAGCGAGGACGGTGCGGCCGAAAGGTCCCAGTACCGCGAAGCCGCAGAGCAGCGCGATGAGCAACTTGCCCCGGCCGAGCAGGCTGCAGACCAGGGGGAAGAAGAGGTAGAACATCTCCTCCACGGAGAGCGACCAGAGGATGTCCCAGTTGCCGGGAAGGTATCCGCGCCGGGCTTCGAGAACATTCACATGGAAGGTAAGGGCCGCAAGCAGCGCGCGGCCCAGGCCGCCGGTCTTTGGCTTGACCACGAAGTCATGCAGCCCAGTGAAGTGTAGAAGGCTAAGGACGGCCAGCAGAGCCAGGAGCAGAGGCGCGATGCGAGCGATGCGCAGCCGATAAAAGTCGCGTATCTTGATGGCGGAGAGCGTGCCCCAACGGCGCAGGGTGATCGAGGTGATGAGAAAGCCGGAGACGGCAAAGAACATCTGCACGCCGAACTGCCCGCCCCAGAAGAGAGACTTCACCAGCTGATCGGAGAGCCCGCCGGTATAGGGAACCTTCGCGATCCGCAAGCGGATGTTGACGTGCAGCATCAGGACCAGAAAGATGGCCAGGCCGCGAAGCAGATCTATGCCGTCAATTCGCGTCGAGTTGCCGGCGCGAACCGCGGCTGCGTTCGAAGACATGCCTAATTCTACCGTCTCCGGAAATCGGGATGCAGAGAGCCCTGACGGTGTGGAAGCGATGGTGCTAACCGCCAATGACACGCGCGTCAGGCTGTAAACGCAAAAAAAGCGGCCGGAGAAATCCCGGCCGCTCGTCTGGTATCTTTACTACGCAGCTCTGCCGGCTTTTGCAACCGGTTTTCCAACCTGTATCTGGATCTGCTTGGGCTTGGCTTCTTCGCGCTTGGCCAGAAGAATCTTCAGCACGCCGTTGTCGAAATTGGCTCTCACGTTGTCAGTCTCCACCGTGGGAGGGAGAGTGAAAGAACGGGTGAAGCGGCCGAAGGAACGCTCCACTCTGTGGAAGTTCTCCTTGTTTTCCTCGTGCTCCATGCGGCGCTCGCCGCTCAGGGTGAGCACGCCGTTTTCTACGCGGATGTCCAGGTCTTTCTCTTCCACTCCGGGCAGTTCGGCGGTCAGCGTGATGTTGTGCTGGTCTTCATAGATGTCGACCGCGGGCATGAAACTGGAAGCGGTCAGCGCCTGCTCCGGGCTAAACGCGTTGAATGGGCCAAAGGGTTGATTGAGCAGCTGGTTAAATCTCTCCTGCAGTGTGTTGAGGTCTCTAAGCGGATTCCGAACGATATTCGACATAATCGATTTCTCCTTCTCGATAAGGTTGGCGTACAGAGTTGATGGGTTCGAACCGGCGAAGCCGGCACGAAGAAAAGGAGCTTTGTCAGTTGGTGTGAGGACACGCCCGATGTCGGAACCATCAGGCACCCTTTACGATGGATGCATCGCGCGAGGAAATGGTCCTGTGGAAAACTGTGGCGGCTTGTTCCTAATCCGGGCTAGTTAAGGTGACGTGCAGGCCGGACGCTTACCGGAGGACTGAGCGAGAATAGAAACTATGGACGGCTTACGCATCGACAAATGGCTCTGGGCGGCAAGGTTCTTCAAAACGCGGGCCTTAGCGTCACGCGCCTGCGCGCTGGGGCGAATCCAGTGCAATCGCCAGCCGGCCAAGCCGGCCCGCGAGGTCAAAGTCGGCGACCTACTCCACATCCGCACCGACCATCATGAATTCGAAGTTGAGATTCTTGTTCTCAGCGCTATCCGCGGGCCGGGAGCAGTGGCGCAGACGCTCTACCGGGAGACCGAGGCCAGCCGCGAGTTGCGGATAAAACTCGCCGAACAGCGCAAGGCCATGATCGATATAGCTCCGGCTCCGCCGGGCAGGCCGTCAAAGCGCGACCGCAGGAGGATTATCCAGTTCCGCGATCGCCAGCGACCGGATTAAGTGAGGCAGGCTGAAGCCGCCTGGGAAATTCGCTCACGCAGCCTTCGCTCCGGGCTCTGAACCGTCAACACGTTGGTCGAGCACTGTGGCTTATCCGGTGGCCGCCTGATCGCGCGGCGTCGCGCCAGTCACGGCAGTTTGTAAAAAGCCCCCAGAATCGCGCCAAAAATGGCATGGGATAGCAGAATGGCCAGCGGGGTCTGCACGCCATAATGCAGGGCCAGGAAACCGGGAGGCTCTAGCATGTTGTGGGCCTCGGGGCCACGCTGCTCGCTGGCCATGCGAGGATGCAATCCGGGAAGAAGCCCCATGACGACTACCAGCACAAAAAGTCCATGAATCACCCCGATGATTACACCGCGCCACCAGCCGGCAGCGCCGAGTGCGTGAAAGATCAGAACGTAGAGCAGCGAGAAAATCCAGCCTGCCAGCACATGGATGATGAATCCGTAGAGATTGGCTTTGTCGCGATCGGGAGTGAAGATCATGCCCAGCATGGAGGGAAGATTCATGCGGGTGAGGCCGAGCCCCTGAGTCGCGGCGCTGATGGTGGTGAGCACGATGGTGGCGGCGAAGCCCCAGATCAGCCAGCTTGCCCAGTTCATGTTGCGTTCCTCGTGGAGGCTCTCACATCAGAGCCGGTGTGGACCGCCGGATGGGCCTTGCCGCGCTCCTGCTCGGCTAGAGTCAGCGCGGCGCTGATCAGTCCTACGTGGGTGAAGGCTTGCGGGAAGTTGCCCAGCGCAGCGCGGGTCTCGGGATCGCTCTCTTCGGCAAACAGGCCGAGCTCGTTGCTGTACTTGAGCAGACGTTCGAACTGCGCGTAGGCCTGGTCCAGCGTTCCTCCACCCAGGGCAAGATGCTCGACGGCCCAGAATCCGCAAATCCCAAAGGCGCCCTCGGGCGGCTGCCGCGGGTAACGATAGAAGAGGCCGTCTTTGGAGGCAAGCTTCTCGCGCAGCTTGCGAAAGGTGCGCTGCAGGCGATCGGAGTCAGCGTGGTCAAAGCCGTACCAGGAGAGACGCAGCAGACTGGCGTCGAGCTCGCCATCGCCATCGAGGGTGCTCACGTAGCTGCCCAGGTCGGGGTTCCAGGCGCGCTGCTCGATTTGCCCGCGAATCTTTTCTCTCTCATCCGTAAAGCTTTGCCGGGGAACGCCGTCAATCAGTTTCTTTTCGTCGAGCGCCAGCAGCCGGTCCAGCGCGGTCCAGCAGAGCAGGCGGGAGTGCGTGTTGTTGCGGCGTCCGGTACGGGGCTCCCAGATGCCTTCGTCGGGACTGTCCCAATTGTGAGCCACATATTCCCCAAATTTGACCAGGACTTTCTGAGTGAAGCGGTCGAAGCCGCCCACGTGCAGGGCATATTGTGCGGCGGCGTCGATGACCTCGCCGTAGACGTCTAGCTGGCGCTGCCCACGCGCATCGTTGCCGATACGTACGGGGCGGGAATCGCAATGACCGCGCAGAGAGAGCTCCCGTTCCAGGGGTCCTCTGCGCCCGAAGACGGTGTAGAGAATGCGCAGCTCCGGCTGGGTGAGACGCGTGGCGTGCAAAAGCCAGGTGAGAAAGCTGGCGGCTTCTTCCACGTAACCCAATCCCAGCAGCGCGCGCGTGGTCAGCGAAGCATCACGCAGCCAGCAATAGCGGTAATCCCAGTTGAGGCTGTCGCCGATCCTCTCAGGGAGAGAGGTGGTTGGAGCCGCGATTATCGCTCCTGAGGGAGCGTAGGCTAGCAACTTGAGAGCCAGGGCGCTGCGCGTAACCGCTGTTCGATAGGGCCCGCGATATTCTGAAGCCGCGGTCCATTTCTGCCACCAAGTAACAGACCGTTCGATCGCCGAGACAACGCGATCGCCCAGCGCGGGCACCACGGCCGGCGCTTGCGTGGCATAGCTCAGGGAGAACTCCGCTTTCTGGCCGCGCTTTAGAGCTACGACCGCACGGGCCCGCGCCTGGCTGAGGGTGAGGGGAATACCACTGCGCAGGCGGTAGGCGCCGCGCCCCGCCTCGACGCACAGCCCGTTAGCGCCGGCATCACGCAGGCGCGCATCGGCGGCTCCGTAGTTCAGCCGCGGATAGAAGTCCGTCTCGAACTCCACTTCGCCTTCCGTGCAACTCAATTGGCGCAGCAGTTCGTGATCGGGAACCAGGTTGGCGCGCTTGAACTCTTCGGAAGACACGGGCATGAGATCGGTGAGCGTGGCGCTGCCCGACGCCGAGCGAAAGTGGGTCTGGAGCACATTGGAGTCGCCTGCATACTCGCGCTTGATTTCGCAAGGGCTGGAAGGCGAAATGGACCAATGCCCACCCCGCTCGCGATCGAGAATGGCGGCGAAGATCGACGGACTGTCAAACAACGGCCAGCATAGCCAGTCGACCGACCCGTCGCGCGAGATGAGAGCGGCGGAGCGGCAATCGCCCACAATGCCGTAGTCAGCTATCGTCGGCATGCGCAAGATGACTGGAGACACACACATTGTGATGAGCTTTGCTGAAGTGGACGCTGCCAGCGCCGATCGGCTGTCTCGTTGGCAAGCCGCGGATAGGGCTACGCGGACATCGCGCTATCGCCCACCGGCATCGCACCAGTCAGATGGCAGGCTGTAGCGTAAGACGCCTGAGTTGGGAGGAGGAACCGTTCTCCAAAAGCAGACGTGCCCCCGGCTTATCCATCATCATCAGCTTATTCCTTTCCACCGTACCCGTCTTGGCACAGGCGCCGGCTATCAACGCGGGAGATTCAAAAGGCCAGTCGCTGCAGGCGCAACGTCCAACGGAACCTGACAACCGCACGACCGAATCCACGCAGTCGCCCATTTCAACACAACAGAAGAAGAAGGAACAGAAGGACGAGCCGGATTCCAAGGGCGAGCAGACCAAGCGCATGTTCTGGGTGGTCCCCAACTTCGGCGCAGTGAGCGCGAACACACAGCTGCCGCCGCTGTCGGCACGAGGCAAGTTCGCGCTGGCCACGGAGGACAGCGTGGACTACTCGTCATTTGTCTGGACCGGAATTCTGGCCGCACAAAGCTTTGGGCTCAAATCCGATCCGGACCTCGGACAAGGACTGGCCGGCTATGGCCGCTACTACTGGCGAACGTATGTTGACGGATTTTCGGGAACGTACTTCACAGAAGCCATCGTTCCCGTCATCACCCACCAGGATCCGCGCTACTTTACCATGGGCGAGGGAGGCTTCTTCCGGCGGCTGGGCTTTGCGCTCTCGCGCACCGTCGTTACCAGGACGGATTCGAGCGGCACCAGCTTCAACTGGTCGGAGGCAGGAGGCAACGCTCTCGAGGCCACGCTGTCCAACGCCTACTATCCCCCGCAGGAGAGAGGGCTGAGCCAGACGCTGCGCAACTGGGGAGCGCAGATGGAGTCGGCGGCACTGAACAATATCGCCAAAGAGTTCTGGCCGGACATTCGCCGCAAGATCCTCCGCCGAAAATAAAATACGCAGGCGCAATTTTGAGAGCAAGCCGCGGATAGTGAGCACCCGAGGCATGCTGTTACGTTGCAGCATGCACAAAACAATCGATCCAACGATTCTTTACTTCGGAACGCCCGTAGCGCTGATCAGCACCGTGAATCCCGACGGCTCCGCCAACCTTGCGCCGATGTCGTCAGCATGGTGGCTCGGTTGGAGCTGCATGCTCGGCCTGGGCCGGATGGGGCAGACCTCAGACAACCTGATCCGCACGCGCGAGTGCGTGATCAACCTGCCCAGCGACGATCTGGTTACACACGTTGACCGCCTGGCGCTGACCACCGGCAAAGATCCGGTGCCGGAGAGGAAGCTCGAATGGGGATACCGCTACGAGCCGGAGAAATTTGCCGAAGCCGGCTTTACGGCGGTGGAGTCAGAAGCGGTGAAGCCGCCGCGAGTGAAGGAATGTCCGGTACAGATGGAGGGAGTGGTGCACGATTATCGCCCGTTTGGCAAGAACGTGAGCGCTAACGCGTTTGAAGTCCACATCGTCAAGCTGCACGTGGATGAACGCCTGCTGCAGAGCAACGGAGCACGGCCGCACATCGATGCCGAGCGCTGGCGTCCGCTGATCATGAGCTTTTGCCGGTTTTTCGGGCTGGGCGGCGAGGTGCATCCCTCGCGCCTGGCGGAGTCGGGGTTTATGAAAGCGATGACCAGGTAATCCGCTGCCCACGGGATTCGGCATTACGAACGCGCGCGAATTCTCTCCAAGACGTTCTTGACGATGCGATCGCAGCGGACGCCCAAGAAGGGATACAGGTCAGCCACGCGTCCCAGCGCCCGCGCGTAGAGCTCCTTGCGCAGCATGGCATGGGCGCGGTGCAATCGCGTCTTGACCAGGGCTTCTGTTACTTCCAGGCTGGCCGCTGTTTCCGCTACGTTCATCTCCTCGACTTCGCGCATCACGACCACGGTGCGGTAATCGTCGGGCAGGGCCCCGATAGCGGCCTCGAGTAGTTTGCGCACCTGCGATTGCGCGGTTTGGGCCTCAGGGTCTGGCGTTGAGGACCTAAGAGCTGGGATGGAATCTCCCCTCTTTTGCACGGTTTCAAGTTCCTCCAGTCGGCTGCGGCGACGCTTTCGCGCCAAAGCCTCATGAATGGCGATGCGCGTCAACCAGGTGGAGAAGGCCGCCCTGCCGGCAAACTGGTCCAGGTGCTCATAGGCCCTGACATATGCATCCTGGATTACATCCTGGGCCTCTCCATCGTCCCGAAGAATTGCTCTGGCTACGCGATAAAGCCGCTGATTGTAGCGGCGCATAATGACTTCAAAAAGAGCGGTTTCACCTGCCAGAACACGCGTTACAGCCTCTTCATCACTCAACTCGAGGAGGGAAGGCGGCAGCATAGCGTTTGAAGTCAAAAAACACCTCGAACTGCAATTGAGTATAGTCCAAGGATAAAGGTTACACGTATCCCGTTTTTTTACTCCCCTGGCGCCGGCGCATTTTCTGCGGACGGAACCTACCTCCGCTGCCCAGCTATAGCCGATAAAATTCCCGGATTTGTTTAGAAACTTGTAACCAACAAATGGGCGCTGCCCTCTGTAGTAAGGCGCGGTAATTTCGGAGATGTTAAGGGAGAATAGTTGTGCAGAGAAAGCTTCTGACCACCATGCTTCTTCTTGGTCTAGCTGCCGTTGCTACCAGTCTGCTGGTTGCTTCCAGTCAGCCGAACTCAGAATCAGACCAGCAAGCATCCGCAGCCGCCAACCGACGCGACTCGACCATCAAGGCTGACGCGATCCGGATGATTGCCGAAGGGCGAAATACTTTTCGCTTCGACACCTTCGGTGACCAGGCGTTCTGGGGAGACACGCTCCACCTTCACCAGGCGATTGAAGGGGCGGCCCTGGGCGGAGTCGGCCCGGGTGTTTCTCCGACGACCGCGCTGGCCGTGGGATTGAAAGTCGATTCTGACGCTCTTCCGCCTGCGCTAGTCCGCGCCCTCAAGGCCGGCCAGGTAAACCTCAACGATCCCGCCGTCACGCTGGCGCTGTTGAAGCTGAACTCGGTGGTGGGCGTGACCGGGTTCTTCAACAATCAGGGCACGCTCAAATCGGTGGGCATTCAGTGCGCGCTGTGCCACTCCACGGTGGACAATTCGCTGGCTCCGGGGATTGGCCACCGGCTTGACGGCTGGGCCAATCGTGATCTGAACGTCGGCGCGATTGTGGCACTGTCGCCGAACCTGCAACCCTTCGCCGACCTGCTGCACACCGACCAGAACACGGTGAGAACCGTCCTCAACTCCTGGGGACCGGGCCACTTCGATGCTGAATTGGGGCTCGACGGCAAGGCTTTTCGACCTGACGGGAAGACCGCCGCGGTGCTGATTCCGCCGGCGTTCGGCCTGGCAGGGGTCAACCTGCACACCTGGATCGGCTGGGGCTCAGTCACTCACTGGAATGCCTTCGTCGCCAACCTGGAGATGCACGGCAAAGGCACCTTCTACGATCCGCGCCTCAACAACGCGGCGCAATTTCCCATTGCTGCCGCCGCTGGGTTTGCCAATGTGCGCAACACGCCGGACCTGATTACATCCAAGCTGCCGGCTCTGCACTTCTACCAGCTGGCGATTAGGGCGCCACAGCCGCCGCAAAACAGCTTCGACCACGACGCTGCGCAACGCGGGCAGGAGCTCTTCAACGGCAAAGCGCAATGCAGCACCTGCCACGTTCCGCCGATCACCACCGAGCCGGGCTGGAACATGCATACTGCCGCAGAGGTTTGCGTCGACGATTTCGAGGCCGCGCGCGGACCGGACGATCGCTACCGGACGTCGCCGCTGAACGGCTTGTGGACGCACACCAAAGGCGGCTTCTACCACGACGGGCGCTTTCCCACTCTGCTTGACGTGGTCAACCATTACAACGACTGCAAGAGCCTGGGATTGAGCGATCCGGAGAAGGCCGACCTGGTCCAGTTCCTGAAGTCGCTGCCTTCCGGCGACTAAAGGAAGGGAAGAGCGCACTCTGATCTTCCGGGACGAAGAGCATCCAGCACGACGGGTGCCCCTCGTTTTTATGTCCCGACTAGACGGTTCGCAGGGCGTCGACCGGTTCAGCGGAAGCGGCGCGGGTGGCAGGAAGCGCCGAGGCCAGAAGCGCCAGCAACATCATGATGGCGACCGCAGACAAGTAGATGATGGGATCGGTGGCGCTGACTTCGAAGAGGAATGAACTCACCAGGCGCGAGGCCGCGAGCGATCCGAGAACACCCAGCGCACAACCCAGCAGCGCCAGCTTCGCGCCGGACAACAACACCAGGCGGGCGATACCGGTGCGCTGGGCGCCGAGCGCCATGCGGATGGCGATCTCGTGCGCGCGGATCGAAACGGAGAAGGCCACCACGGCATAAATTCCGGTGAGGGCCAGCAGCAGAGCGCCGAGAGCGAAGGCCGTGATGAGATCGGTATTGAAACGGCGCGGGGCTTCGACGTTGGAGAGCGCGGCGGTCATGGGCTGCACCTGCTGCAACGCGAGCAGGGGATCGATTTGGTTGACAGTCGAGCGCAACGTCTGAATCATCTGCTCGGGCGGCAAGACGGAGCGAAGGGCGAGGAATCCGCCGGACAAGCCGGACTGTATGTCGGGTGCGCCGAGAATCGCCGGCTGCAACGCGGGCAGATACCACTGGTCGAGGCTGGGCTCGTCACGTGAGCCGATCTTGGTGTCGGCCACCACACCCACCACCGTTGCCCAGGGGAGTCCTTTCTTGGGATTGCCCATGTGGATGCGCTTGCCCAAAGGAGACTGTCCTGGCCAGCAGTTTCTGGCCATGGACTGGTTGACGATCACCACCAGCGGCGCGTTGGTGCGATCGTCGAGGGTAAACGTGCGGCCCTCGAGGACAGGAATGCCCATGGCGCGGAAGTAGTCACCGTAGATGATCTGAAACGCGGCAAACTTCAGCTTCCAGCGGTCGACAGGCATGTCCTCAATGGTGTAGGCGGCTTGCGGCGACTGGCCAGATGCAGCAGGCAGGACGCTGCCCAGGCCGACGGCCGTGATTCCCGGCTGGCGGGACAGGCGGTCGATCAGCTCGCGATCGAAGTTCTCCGCCGATGCAGTGGCGGCGTGCAGGCGGAAGTGACCGAGCAAGAGATGGTCAGGAGTGAATCCGGGATTGACGGCGCGCATCTTCTCGAAGCTGCTCAGAAACGCGCCGGAAACGGTGACCAGGACGAGTGCAATGGCGATCTCGGCGACCACCAGCGAGGACCGCAGCCAGGTATGGCCGGCGGCGCCGGTGGACGACCGGACGTCGTCTTTCAGGCTCTGCGTCAGGTTGGTGCGCAGAGCGGCAAAGGCAGGCGCCAGGCTGCACAGCGCGCCGCTGACAAGAGCCAGCACGAACGCAAAAATTGCGATGTTGGAATCCATGTAGATGGAGTCGATGCGCGGCATGGATTCGGGCAGCAGGTGCAGCGCGGCGCGGATCGCGCCGGCGGCCAGAAACAGACCGAGAAGGCCGCCGGTAACGCTGAGCAGCAACCCTTCAAGAAGAGACTGGCGAAGGATAGTTCCGGGGCGCGCGCCCAGCGCCAGCCGGACGGCGTATTCCCGGCGGCGGCCGATCGCGCGCACCAGGAGCACGCCGGCCACATTCACGCAGGCGATGATCAACACCACGGCCACAGCCAGCAGCAGGGCGCGCAGCAGAGGACGAACGTTGCCCACGATGAACTCACCCAGCGGCATGGCATCACCCGTGATGTGCAGAGCCGACATGCTGACCGGAAAGCCGCGCATCACCAGCTGCGCAACGCGGTCAGCGTCCCGGCGGGCCTGCTCCGGCGTGACGCCGTCTTTGATCCGCGCAACCATCTGGTATCCCCAGAAGCCGGCGCTCGAGTCGGAGAGATCATCGGGAGTCAGACTCATCGGGACCCAGAGCTGCGCCTGGGCCAGACGTCCGGGCTGCGGCGGAAACTCGAAGTCGCGTGGCATTACTCCGATGATCGAGTAATTTTTGCGATTGAGAGCGATGGATCGGCCAACGATGTGCGGATCGCGTCCATAGCGGGTCAGCCACAAGCTGTAGCTGATCACGGCGAGCGGCTGGCTGCCCTGGTCTTCCTGGGGAGTGAAGACGCGGCCGAGAAGAGGATTGACGCCCAATGTCGGAAAGATACTGGCAGTCATGCGGGCGCCAGGGATTTCCTCGGGAGTGGCGCCGCCCGATACCTCGTAGTTGCCGGTGATGTACGCGCCCATGGAGCTGAAAGCAGAGGCTGCGCCGGAATAGATGGCGATCTCACGGGCCGTGACAGAAGTGTTGGAACCGGTTCGCAGATGGTCGCCGAGAAGAACCAGGCGGTCAGGATCGGTGAAGGGAAGCGGACGGAGAAGAATCCCCTCGACCAGGGAGAAGATGGCGGTGGTGGCGCCGATGCCCAGAGCCAGGGTGAGGACCACGGTCAGGCTGAAGCCCAGCGATTTGCGCAGCTGGCGGATGGCGAACAACAGATGCTGGGTGAGTGCGTGCATGAGCATGCTCCTGGGGAAAGCTTTTTGCCGCGCAGATTGAATTCTAGAACAGGCGCGGTTGGCGCACACAAAAAACCCGTGCTCAGGAGAATGTCGATTGTCCGGCAATCAAACGTCATACTTATGTCGGGAGGATAAGGATCATGACCGCCGAAGAACGCGCGCACGCGATGAAGATGCTGGAGGCTGCCGAGAAAGAGTACCTGGCGTCGATCCGGGACGTGAATGATGCACAGTGGGGATGGAAGCCGGCGCCGGAACGCTGGTCGGTGGGAGAGACGGCGGAGCACATCCTGCTGGGCGAAGCGGTGATATTCCGCAGCTTGCTGCGCGCCATCCAGTCGCCTCCGGTTCCTGACTGGGAATCGAAAACGGCAGGCAAGACGGAGTTTCTGGAGCGCGCCCTGCTGGACCGCCGCCAGAAGGCGATATCGCCCCCTTCGCTGCACCCACAAGGGCTGTCGCGGGAGGAGACCGTCCGCCGCTTCAGGGAGCAGAGGGTGGAAATCGTCAAGTTTGCCGCGGAGACGCAGGTCTTCCTGCAGGAACACACCGCCGACCATCCCTTTCCGCTTTTTAACACGCTGAACGGTTATCAGTGGCTGATCCTGATTGCCGGCCACACCATGCGCCACAACCTGCAGATCGCGGAGGTCAAGGCCACGCCGGGATATCCCGGATGAAGAGTGCGCCGAATTCGCATCTTCGCCGCACTGCGGGCTTTCGTTGACTTGCCCTGGTACTGCCCGTACATTGGACACACGTGATCGGGAAAACCATCTCACATTACCGCATTGTCGAGAAGCTTGGCGGCGGCGGGATGGGCGTGGTGTACAAGGCCGAGGACTTGTCCCTGGGACGGTTCGTTGCCCTGAAGTTCCTGCCTGACACCGCGGCCCAGGACGCGGCGGCGCTGGAGCGCTTCCGCAGGGAGGCGCGAGCAGCTTCCGCGCTCAATCATCCCAACATCTGCACCATCTACGAAATCGGGGAGAGCGAAGGCACGCGCTTCATCGCCATGGAGTACCTGGAAGGGATGACGCTGAAGCACGCCGTCACCGGGCGTCCGATGGAGACGGAGACCCTGCTCACGCTGGCGGTGGAGATCGCGGACGCGCTGGACGCAGCGCACACTGCGGGGATCGTGCATCGCGACATCAAGCCGGCCAATATTTTCGTCACCAAGCGCGGCCACGCCAAGATTCTCGACTTCGGGCTGGCTACGGCCTCAGCGCGGGCATCGTCGGCCACCGCCATGGCGGCGGCCAACACCTTGAGCAGCGACGAACGCCTCACCAGCCCGGGATCGACCCCGGGCACGGTGGCCTACATGTCGCCCGAGCAGGTACTGGGTAAGCCGCTGGACGCGCGCTCCGACCTGTTCTCGTTCGGCATTGTGCTCTACGAAATGGCCACGGGCAAGCTGCCTTTCCAGGGTGACACCTCAGGAGCGATCTTTGATGCCCTGCTGCACAGCTCGCCGGCCGCGCCCGCGCGGCTGAATGCGCAGGTCCCCGCGGAGCTGGAAAGAGTGATCCAGAAGGCGCTGGAAAAAGACCGCGAGGTGCGCTACCAGCACGCCTCAGAGATGCGGGCCGACCTGGCGCGGGCCAAGCGGGATTCCGGGCCGGCATCGTCGTCTGTGCGCACTGCTGTCACGGCGCCGCCGGTAAAGAGATCGCGACTGCAACAACCATGGATCTGGGCGGTGGCGGGCGTAGTGGTGCTGGCTGGAACCGGCCTGCTGATCTGGAAATTTCGCGGCTCGTCATCGCGCGCGGGCGTAACGAGGACGGAGACGGCCCCGGTCACGATCGCCGTCCTGCCTTTTCAGAATCTTGGGGGAGATAAAGAAGCAGATTTCCTGCGCATGGCGCTGCCCGACGAAGTTGCCACCACCCTGAGTGCGGTGCGCACGCTTTCGATTCGCCCGTTTTCCTCCACGGCAAAGTACTCCGCGCCGGATGTGGATGTGCAGCAGGCGGGGAAGGCGATGCACGTAGGCCGCATTGTGATGGGCCGCTATCAGAGGGTCCGCGATCAGCTCCACCTGACGCTGGAGGCTGTGGATGTGGAGGACGATCGCGTCCTGTGGCAGCAGACCATGAACGTCCCGGCGGAAGATCTGGTGGCCATGCGCGACCAGGTGACGTCAAAGGTGCGCCAGGGGCTGATCCCGGCGCTGGGCGCCACCAACGCCGGTGACAGCGGGACGCGTCCCACGAACGAAGAAGCATACGATCTGTACCTGCGCAGCGTGGCCCTGGCGCATGACGGCGAGCAGAACCGCCAGGCCATCCGCATGCTGGAGCGCTCGGTGGGGCTGGACGCGGCATACGCGCCGGCGTGGTCGGCGCTGGGCAAGCGCTATTACTACGAGGAGGAATACGGTCCGGGAGCTACCGGTACGATGACGCGCACGGTGCCGGCACTGCGGCGCGCGCTCGCGCTCGATCCCAACCTCGAAGATGCAGCGCAGCAGATCGTCAGCCTGGATACGGATGCGGGCAAGCTGCCGCAGGCTTACCAGGAAGCCAAGGCGATGGTGGATCGGCGGCCGCTGAGCGGCTTCGCGCACTTTACCCTGTCCTACGTTCTGCGCTATGCCAGCCTGGGCAAGGAGGCGGCGGACGAGTGCAAGACGGCCATCCGCCTTGATCCGGGTAACTACCAATTTCGTTCATGTGCTTCAATCTTTTTCAGCACCGGTCAGTTCGATGAGGCGCGCGAGTTTCTGAAGCTGGACGCCGGCTCGGAGTGGTCGAACAGCGTGGGGGCCATCCTTCTGCTGCATGAGGGGAAGACCCGCGAGGCACTGGAGCAGCTCCACAGCCTTCCCGACAGCTCGTTCTTCCATACGCGGGCTTTGGAAGCTTGCTATACAAATCCCAAGCCTGCGGGGGCCGATCAGCTGCTGCAGCAGGCACAAAAAGATCTACTGGCGTACCGCGATCCGGAACCAAGATTCGGACAGGCTGGTTCCTTCAACGCGTGCATGGGAAATGCCGTCACGGCCCGGCTATTGAAGTCGTCGATCGAAGGCGGCTTTTGTGCTTACGACTACCTGCAGCAGGATACGTTGCTGGCGGAGTTTCGCAAGTCGGCCGAGTATCCGGCGGTGCTGGCCCTGGCGAAACAGTGCCGCGATCGATTTGTGACGGAGAGAGATAAGCCGTTGCAGTGAAGGGTGCGGTCGTCGCATTTGCAACCGCTCGCAGGGAGTGCATGGTTGAGCAATCCCGGATACGGCGCAGGCATGGTTATATAAGAGCTATGGGGATCCATGGGGATCTGTTGCAGCAGGTTAAGGATTTGGCGTCTAAGGCTTCCGATACAAAAACATTGATGCAGCGGGTGGCCGATCACGTGCACGCGGTGATGCCGCGCTACAACAGCGTGAGCTTCCGCGTGGTCGACCCGTCCAACCCGCGGATGATGCTTCTGGGACCGTACACCGGCAGCTTCACACCGCAGAAGCGCATTCCGTTTGGGCAGGGGTTGTGCGGGACCGCCGCGACCACGCAGCAGACGGTAGTGGTGAACAACGTGGCCGGCGATGACCGCTACATTCAGGCGTCGGGGATGGTGAAGTCGGAGATGGTGGCGCCGATCTTCGTCCGCGGGAAATTCGCGGCGCAAATCGACATTCAGAGCTACTTTGCCGACACTTTCAAAGACGCAAACGACCACTCTTTCGTGGAGTCCTGCGCCGCGGTGATCGGCAACTTCATGGAAAAGAACTCCCACTGAGCGCAGCGATCGATACACGCGACTGCGTGATATGTTCATCACGCCATGGCGAAGCGGTTTCCGAAGGCGATTCTCGCCGGATTCGAAACAACGAAATATCTCTATATCCGCGCCGGCGATCACCGTTTTATTCCGATCTGGGTGGTGGTGGTGGACGGCCGGGTGCTGGTGCGGTCGTGGAATGACAAGGCGGGCGGATGGTACCGGGCTTTCCTGGATCATCCCGCGGGTGCGGTGAAGATCGACGATAAAGAAGTGCCGGTTCGCGCCGTTGGTGTTAGCGGCGCGCACCTGATCGAGGTGATGGATGCAGCCTACGCGGCCAAGTACACGACCAAGGCCAACGCCAAGTACGTGGAGGGACTTCGCAGCCCCAAGCGCCAGGCTGTCACGCTGGAACTGGTGCCGGGTGGTTAGTGGCTGCTGGTTAGAGCTGCACGCGGAAGTCCCGCCCTAGGCAAAGCGCGTGCACGAAAATGCGGCGCCCCCGTAGCAAGGGGCGCCCTTCAAGGTGGATCTCTATTTGGCTGGGATCAGATCGAACTTGCCTGAGGACTCTTCGTAGAAAAGCGCGCCCTGTTTCTTATCGCCGCCACTCCAGTGCTTCTTCCCGCCGGGAACGCGCAGGAAGTCGCCGGGACCAATACGCTTTTCGCCGGCGTCGTCCTTGTAGAGATACGCGCCCTTGATGCCAACAATCCAGACGTCATTGGTGTGGGTGTGAGTTCCGGCATCGTATCCCGGAACAAACTTGGTGTAGGTCGCGTGCGCTCCCTGGTTGGGGTCGCCCCAGATTGTGGCCATCGAGACCCCTTTCGTGGTCTCGTGAAAACTCCCCTTATCAGGAGCCGCAAGAATTACTTTGTCCTTGTCTTGTTGCCCGTGCATGAATCCCATACACCAGGCCGCCATCAGCGTGGCAGCGAGGCCGAGCTTTAACAGCGACTTCATAGTCTCTCCTTCTTCTGCCTTTTTTTGTTTGTGACTCGCGGGTGCATTTTAGCAGGCGAGCTTGTGGCGGCGCTAAGAGCCGCCTCGTGCATGGTTGAATGCCAACAGGCCTGGAGGAGGTTTGCGACTTCTGAAAAAGTCACAAGCGAAGGCGCATCTCGTTGGCGGCTTGGAATCCCATGGACTCGTAGAGGGCCCGTCCTTCAGGGCTGGCGTGAAGGATGATGGTGTCAATCCGGTTGTCGCGGCACCACTGGAGCGTGGTTTCGATCAGGTAGCGAGCCAGTCCCCGGCGGCGAAAATTGCCGATCGTGTAAACGTTGAGGATGTTGCCGCGCCGCTCGCCCTGGCCGATCATGTGCGGAGGCCAATCCATCAGCCACAGGCCGGCGCCCCCGGCAATGGAGCCGGCGGCGGTTACCAGCCAGGCGCGATAGTCCCCGGACGCGCATATGCTGCAGGCACCAGACTCGGAATCTGGCCGACATGGAGTCGAGGGCGAGAGGGTCGCTGTAGCCCATGTCCTGAAACATGGCGCGCCGCTGCGCCACCAGAGTTTCCAGGTCGTCGGTTGAGGCGCTGCGAATGACGAATCCTTCCGGCAAAGGCATAGGAGAAACATTGTAAGAGAGTGTGGCCGGGGCCAGTTGATCTCGCCAGGACTGCGGCGAGACGCGGCAGTGCCGCGTCTCTACGTCATGTTTTCTCCTGCCTCTGGCGTTGAGGCTTTTGCTTAGCTGTCTTTCTGCGTAGTTGGCGTCGCCGTGGAGTTTCTGGCGGCGTCGCGCTCGTCGATGGCCCGGGCCAGTTCGGCGATGGCCTGGTTGAAGGCGGGGCCTGGTGGCGCCTGGAGCGCGCGGGCGCAGAGTTCGCGAAGGCGTTTGTCGTCAATCATAGTCTTCAGAAACCTGCTCCTTTCATTGAAGTAGAAATCGGCGCAAGCAGGCTTGCGAGCGATTTGCATTGCGCGAAGAAGCGCGACCCAGGGATGCACGCCAATGGGTATTGCAACGTTCATGCCACAGGCGAATGGAGGCAAACGATTGAAATGAAAAAGGCAACCCGGCGGCAACATTGGAGAATTTACTCAGGGGTGAGTAGATTGCGAACTGCAGGACGAAACAGCTGGCACGCGGAATTGGAGAAAAATTGCGGAGGGGTGGATTCATCGATCGCGCGGCGCCTGCTTGCTGGAAGACGCTGGCTGAGGGGAAAGACAAAGCTCCTTTTTAAGATTGACAAAGTCGTCACGATACAGTAACGTATGTAAAATATTAGCGCTTGGAGCACAACACTTAAACGGCTCGACGAGAGTGAGACTTTAAGGCGTTTCTGCTTTTCGGGTTTACGAACAGAAAGTTGGATTTCGTGGATTGAACTGGATTGGAATGGATTGAAACCGGGGGTGGGGGATCAGATCTGGCGATCTGGCGATCTGGCGATCGGGTGAGCTGAAAAGAAAAGAGTTAGGAGTTGTAGTCGATCCAGACCGGCTGGTGATTTGGCTTGGTTTGAGCCGCAAAAGGCGGAGATTTGAGAAGGTCTTTGAAAACTTAAAAAGAACGGTACTTTGCATTAAGTACCTGGTGTTCGGCAAGCGGCTATGGCGGCCCAAAGGCACAGCCGTGAATCAGCGGGAAGTTATCGGCTTCTTTCGTTCATGTGCGGCGAAGGAGTTTTGCCAAAGTGTCTGAGCAGAGCTTCAGTCTGGGGTTTGGTCAGGACGGCGCCGAGGGCGGCGGCGTCGGCTTGCTGGATGGCGCGGACGCTGCCGAAGTGCTGCAGCAGTCGCTGCCGGGTACGCTGACCGATCCCCGGGACTTCCAGCAGCTCGGAAGCGCGGTCGCGCATCTGGCGGCGCTTGCGGTGGAAAGTGACGGCGAAGCGGTGGGATTCGTCGCGGATGCGCTGGACCAGGTGCAGTACCGGCGAGTGGCGGTCGAGCACCACCGGTTCATGCTCCTGGCCAGCCACGTAGATGACCTCCTCTTTCTTGGCGATGGCGGCCAGGGGCTGGTTGGTGATCTGGAGGTCGTCGAGCGCCTGGGCGGCGGCGTGGAGCTGGCCCAGGCCGCCGTCGACAAGAATCAAGCTGGGGAAGTTTTTTGCGGGGACTGAAGCCCCGGATTTTGTCGCGCCGCGTGACGGCCCGAGTGAAGTCTTGCCCGGATGCTTGTGTGGATGGACCGATGCAGACCGGGAGCTTCCAGCAGGCACAGGCAGGAGTGCCTGTGCCACACGAGTGTGATCGGAGCCGGCGGCCTCAATCTCCCCAGGATCGTCGTTCGGGGATGCGTGCGCTCCAGACAGAGATCCGGCCTCATCGCAGAGGCGCTTGTAGCGGCGGAAGACCACTTCGCGCATGGAGGCGAAGTCGTCCACGCCGGTCACGGTCTTCACGATGAATTTGCGGTATTCGGACTTGTTCATCTCGCCGTCTTCCCAGACCACCATGGAGGCCACGGTTTCGGCGCCCTGGATGTGGGAGATGTCGAAGCACTCGATGCGGCGCGGCAGTTCGGGCAGGCCGAGCGCGTCCTGGAGAGCTTCCTGGATGGCTTTGGCTTGCGGTTTCATGACGCGGAAGCGCTGGTCATAAGACTGCTTGGCGTTTTGCGCGGCCAGGTCGATAAGCGAACGTTTTTCGCCGCGCTGGGGGATGACGATTTCGACACGGCGGTTGCGTTTTTCGCTCAGCAGCTCTTCCAGGGCTTCGCGGTCTTCAAAGTCCACCGGGACCAGGATGCTGCGGGGAACGTAGAGCTGGTCAATGTAGATCTGCTTGAGGAGAGCTGAGAAGAACTGGGAGGGATCGAAGGCAGGGGCTGAAACTCCGGAGTTCTTGTCTGGATCAGCTGATGCAGCTTCGGAGGCATCAGCAGGCACAGGCAAGAGTGCCTGTGCCACACGGGTGTGGTCATGGTCAGCATGGTGGCTCGTGGCAGCCTGTTGGTCCACAGCCGGGGGCGGCTGTGCCACATGGGTATCGTCATCCACAGCCGAGGGCGGCTGTGCCACCCGGGCATAGTCAGGAGCCGCGATTTCCGGGAGGTCTTCCCAGAAGAATTCGCGGCGGTCGAGAACTTTGCCGCCGCGCATGTGGAAGACGTTGACGGCCAGCATGTCGTTTTCAAAGTGGTAGCCGAAGACGTCGGCGTCGTCACCTTCGACGGCGGCCATGCGCTGCTTTTCCTGTAGCTGGGCGACGGTGGAGAGCAGGTCGCGGTAGCGGGCGGCGCGTTCGTACTCCTGGCCGGCGGCGGCCTGCTCCATGCGCGCGCGCAGAGATTTCGAGAGATCGGTCTGGCGGCCTTCGAGCAGCAGCTGCACGTCGCGCACGGCCTCCTGGTAGATTTCCGGGGTGGTCAGGTCTTGAACGCACGGGCCCAGGCAGCGTTTGATGTAGTACTGCAGGCAGGGCCGGGGATGAAAGCGGGTGAGGTCCACCTTGCAGGAAGGGACCAGAAAGTGACGGTGAATGAGGTCGGTGATGCGATAGGCCAGGTTGCCGGGAAAGTAGGGTCCGTAGTACACGCTGCCGTCTTTTTTTAGGCGCCGGGTGACGTAAACCCGGGGGAAGCGCTCGCCCAGGGTGAGCTGGATGTAGGGGTAAGTCTTGTCGTCGCGCAGAAGAATGTTGAAGCGGGGCTGCTTCTGCTTGATGAGGTTGTTCTCGAGCGCCAGCGCTTCTTTGTTATTGGCAACGACGATGTAGTCGAGATCGACGGCCTCGCGCAGCAGGGTCCCGGTCTTGGCGTTGGCTTCCCCGACCCCTTCGACGAAGTAAGACCGCACCCGGGAGCGCAGGTTCTTGGCTTTGCCGACGTAAATGACCTCGCCTTCCGCATTTTTGTAGAGGTAGACCCCGGGCTGGACAGGGAGAGTCCGGATTTTCTCGAGCAGGTCCATTTCGGCTCTGGCGGAGGGTCAGGAAGACGGCGCGCTGTGCCTATTAGATCGGTATCGATGGTAGCAGGAACCAAAGTAAGTAAAAATTCTATGCAGAAAGGGCTCGAAGGCACCGAAGGCGGGGTATGCAAATATTTGCATCGCACAGAATACAAAAGACTTAGTCTCTGAATCCGGCCGTGGAACCAATGGCATTGTAGTTGCTTTAGTCAAGGCTGATCTAGGATAGGCGGTTGATCCAAACGCCACTTTTTGGGTCCAGTGAAGGAGCTTCCCCCCCATGAATGTTAAGTCAACCTTGATGGTCCTGCTGGCCGGTTCGAGCCTGTTGATCAGCGCCGGTTGCTCGACAAAGAACTACGTTCGCAAGCAGACCGAGCCGATTATCGACAAGACGAACGAGCTTGATACCCTGACGGCTAAGAATACGCGCGACATCAATGATGTCGACCGCCGCGCGGCGGTTGGAATCGAGAGCGTGAACGTGAAGGCTACGGCGGCCGACCAGAAGGCGATGGACGCCCGCGGTCGCGCCGATTCCGCCCAGACCCTGGCGAACCAGGCCGGGCAGCGCGTGGATACGCTTTCCAACCAAGTGGCAAACCTGGACAACTACCACGCGGTGGTTGAGACCAGCGTGCACTTTGCGTTCGACAAAGCCAACCTGACCTCCAAGGCCAAAACCGCCCTGGACCAGATGCTGGCGGAAGTTCCCAACACCAAGGGATACCTGGTGGTGGTGGAAGGGGATACCGATTCCGTGGGGTCCTCAACCTACAACTACAAGCTAAGCGAGCGCCGCGCCGATGCGGTGGTGCAGTACCTCTCGGAAAAGAACATTCCCGCACACAAGATCTACGTGGTCGGTTTAGGTAAAGACAAAGCTGCGGCTCCTAACTCCACGAAAGCCGGACGTGCACAAAACCGGCGCGTGGAAGTTAAGCTGATGACCAACAGCACGGCCGCAGGTCAAACTTCTGCGCAAACCACCGCTCCCAACCCGAGCAGGTAGTTTCTCCTCCCCCGGGACACTTGCGCAGATTAGAGGCCGCCAGTTCTCTGGCGGCCTCTTAATTTGCAATAAAATGAAAGGTCATGCGTTCGTCTTTCGTGAGATTTTTTTCGGCTCTAATCTTGATTCTCTGTGGGCTCGCGCCGGCGCTGGCGGCGCAGGAAAGCCAGGACAATCAGCCGCATATCCAGCCGCAGCGAGAAGCTCCTGCTCCAAAGCCGGAGAAGAAGCGTCCGCAGCCGCAGCCTTCGCCAGACCAGCAGCAATCGCCGGACGGCGCGCAGCAGAGTTCGCCGTTGACGCCGGACAGCGCGGGCGAAGGCGAGAGCTCGAGCCGCGATTCGGAGATCAATCTAAACGCGGGTACGCGCGCCGCGCTTCCCATTCCCGCTGACGAGTCCAAGGACGATGGAGGATTCAAGCCGTACGATCCGCATCGCGCGATGAAGGATCTGGAGGTCGGGAACTTTTATCTCAAGCAGAAGAATTACCGCGCCGCGCTGGAGCGCTTCAACGATGCGTTGCGCTACAAGCCCAACGACGCGCAAGCGACTTATGCGCTGGCTTACACGCAGGAGAAGATGGACCTGCTGGAGCAGTCGCGCAAGAATTACAGCAAATATCTGGAGCTGCTGCCGCAAGGCCCGCACGCGAAAGATTGCGAGGAAGGCTTGAAGCGCGTGGAGGCGCGGTTGCAGGAAGTGTCAGAGCAGAACGGTTCCGGGCAGCAAGCCGCGGAGAACATTGCCATCGGGGAAACATTCCTGGCGCGCAACGACTATTATTCCGCGCGGCAGCGTTTTGAAGCCGCGGTGCGCCTGGCGCCGGACAATCCGACCGCATGTTTCCGCCTGGCGCAGAGCCTGCGCGGATTGCAGCAGCTTGAGCCTGCGCGGCTCTACTACCAGAAATATCTGGAGCTCGATCCGAAGGGAACATTCGCCGCTGACGCCAGGAAAGCGGTCGCGGATATCACGTACATCGTCGGGAAATAGATCTATTCCTTGTGGATGAAGCGTCCGCTGCTGGCGTCGACGATCACGGTGAGCTTGGCGGAGTTGACGTCACCGCCGTAGATTACGTGCCAGCGCAGCTGGCTGGCAGCGGAATCGAAATCGAGCAGGTACATCACCGGCGTTTTTTGATCTTTTTCCAGCAATGCTTTGCCGCCATGTTCCTGCGCGATCTCAAAGGCTTTGTCGGTGTCGATCTTGAGGAAGTTCAAGTCCCAGGATTGCGTGGAACGGTTCCCGGGGTTGTAGATGTCTTCCACGCCATGGTCAACGCCGCTGCTTCCGGACCACATAAAAGGCTCGGATTTGCCGCGACCTGCCGAAGCGAATACGGCTCTCCAGAACGCCGACTTTCCTTGATGGCCGTTGCTGTCGCTGGTTGTGCTGGACGCGAGCTGAACGGGCTGCGCGTCGGGCGACCACAGGCGCGCTGTAGGAATCATCTTCTGCAGTGCGAAGCGCGCGGTCTCGGCCTCAGGGATCTTGGGCTGAACTGGTTTCCTGGGCGGCTCATCTTCGCAGCCGCAGAGAGCAAAGGCCGCAGTCAACAGCAGCATCCAGCTGCACGTTCTCAATATGGACATAGGTCGCGTAGGAAGGTCCTCAGTACTCATTCTAGACGAAGCCCATCCTTCGGGCGATAACCGAAGGCTGTTGGTCTTCTGATATTTGGGATTGAAGTGGCGCCGCAGTCTACTCGACACGAGCGCCGGCCTTGCGCGCCTGATCCTGCAGATCGGTCAGCTTCTGCTGCGCAGCGTCGAGCGCCTGCTTTTTGGTGTCGATATCTTCCTGCTGCTTCTTGCTGTCTTCGGCGAACTTGGCCTGATCGCGAAGCTGGGTTCCGGCGTCGCCATAAAACGCGGCCGCGCGGAGGCGCTGTTCCCGCTGCGCTACATCGATTTCGCGCTGCAGCATCGTCACCTCATTCTTCTGGGCGTCGATCTTGGCCTTCCAGTCATCAGACTTGGCTTTGTCGTCATTCTTCGCGTCCGCATCTTTAGCGTCGTCCGCTTTTTTGTCTGCATCCTTGCCCTGGGTCGCATCAGACTTGGTGGCGTCATCGGCCGGCGCAGAAGGCGTGCTGTTCTTGAACGACTCTTCGTCGTAACGCGCGATCGCAGCGGGTTTCTGTTGCGTGCGCGCCTTGCGCGCCAGATCGGCCAGCGACGGCTGCGTCTGCGAACTGTTCTGTTGCGCGGCAGCGCTCAGCGCCGCAAGACTCAGGATCAGAAAGAGGAGGAGGTTTCTATTCATAAATGGCCACCTGAACTGCTGGTATTGTATCCCTAGATTGTAAGCATTCTGGCCCACTCTTGGGGTGGAAACGATAGGGTAAATGCCGTATTGGACTGATGTAATCGCCGTCTCCATGTAGCGGAATCTGCGGCGCTTATCGGTAAAAGTGTAAATACCACGCGACCATGGAGTCGCCGGCGAAAGCTGCCAGAAGCGCTGCTCCGCCAAGGAATACGCCGAAAGGAATCTCGAAATGCCGGTAAATTAAAGTAGCTGATTGCCACGCGCGACGCCGCGCCTGATTAGCGGCCTCCTGCGGATTCTTCAATCTTCGCCGCGCCAGACGTTTGCGCCAAACCAGAAGAATCAGCATCACGCCAAAGAAGCTGCCGATCAGCGATCCCAGGATCAGCACCAGCAGTGTGAGCTTGATACCCAGAAAAGCGCCGATCAGACCCATAAGTTTCACGTCGCCTCGCCCCATGCCTTCCACGCCGCGCAGGGCTTCGTAAAGCAGCGCAATACCGAGAATGAAGGCAGCGCCCAGGATCATGCCCAGCAGAGAATTCACCAGCGACAGCAATCGCCAGTTGTCGACCCGGCGCAGCAGGAATTCCGCCGGGCCTTCCATGGAGACAAACAGACTGAACAGGACTCCCAACGCCATTCCCGGTTTGGTCAGCAGGTCGGGAAGGAGCTTGGTTTCAGCGTCGGTAAAGATCAGGCCGATCAGAAGAAAGGAAAGCACGCACAACTTGGCTGCGTCCGCGGTCGCGCCGGCTTGCAGATAAGCAGCCACGAAGAACAGCCCTGTGACCAGTTCCACCGTGGCGTAGCGTGGCGATATGGCAGCCTTGCAATGCCGGCATTTCCCGCGCAGCAGGATCCAGCTCAGCACCGGAATATTGTCGTACGCGGCGATTGGAGTGCCGCACGCAGGGCATGCCGACCGCGGGCGAACCACCGATAGCTGACGCGGCATTCTATAGATGCACACGTTGAGAAAGCTGCCGAGCACCAGCCCAAAAAGGAAAAAGGCTGCGATGAAAAGGACGTTCATGGCGGTGACAGAAGACAGTCGTGTGACTCCGCGTGTATTTAGTTTGTGGAACGAAAATCCAGCTTACCCGAAGTGAAGGAAAACCGCCTGATTACCGCCGGGCAGGAAATCGTCTGAACAACAGGCGCCGGGGGAAAGCAAAGCGCCGCCTGCGCGGGCGGCGCTTGAGTGGAAGACTACGAGCTTAATTGTTTGGCGCGCCCGAGATGACGGGGCGGCTCTTCGCGCCGGGCACGACAGCAATCGAGTTCTGCAGCTGGAAGCTCAGAAGCGTTTCCGGCTTCAAGTCGATCTGCTGGCCTTTCGTGGCAGCGGAAACGCCGGTTCCGGCTCCGGCTCCGGCCGCGGCGCCGATCGCCGCACCCTTGCCGCCACCAAAGATGCCCCCGAGAATCGCGCCGACTGCAGCGCCGCCGCCGACTTTGGTCGCCGTCGATTTGCCGCGCGCATTGCCGGCTTTGGACCAGCGGTCAGTGGCGATCGAATAACTATTTCCGTCGACCACCACGCGCGTGAGTTCAAGAACCAGGTCCGACTGTCCGGCAAAACGGCCTGCCGATTTCACGTCTATCACGCGCCCTTCCACCAGCGAACCGATGGGGATCACCGTGATATCGCCGACTGCGATGGGCGTAGAGATTGAGCCGCGAAACATGTCACCGACTTGCGCCGTCTCCGAATTCAGCTCGCTGTCCAGACGAATGCTGATCTGCGTTCCAGAAGGTACAGTGACCGGCTGCGGCGGTGGCGGCGCAACCTGAGCGGGCGGCGGGACCGGCGACGTTGAATTGTCCGCTATGCCATTAGATTGATTTGCATCCTGGGATTGGTTTGGATCCGTAGCCCGCGCTGAGCGCACGGTAACATCGCTTTCGTTGTCGCGATCTCGTGATGCTGACGAATAACTTCCGCGGCTGCCGGCCCTGGACGAACTCACGCGCGGCGAGGGCTTAGCTCGCGGCGCAGGCGCCGGCTGGACCGTGTTATCCGGCTGCTGGATTGCCGGCGGTTGCAGTGCGGCGGATTGAGAGGGCGCTGCGACTACCAGGTTGTTGACTACCGTCTTTACGCCGTCAACCTGGGCCGCGTCTTTAGCCGCGGCATCGCGCGCGGTCTGGCTGCTGACGTTCCCTGAAAGCGTGACCACACCCTTGCTGGCAGTCACTGTCAGGCCCTTGTCGGGGAAGCTGGAGTCGGCATTGATCTTGTTTTGCACGTCTGTCGCGACCTGCTGATCATTATGCGAACAGCCCGCGACCAGAAGCGCGATAGATATCAGAACGGTGCCAGAGAGTCTCCGGAACATTGTGTCTCCTCTGTCTTCAAGATGGTGGCGTCTACTCTGGTTAGATGCAACCTGTCAGTAGATTACTGCATCGGCAACGGCTTTTCCTGAGTTTTTGCGTCGATTTTATCGGATGCGGATGAAGGCAGTTAGCGGAACGCTTCAAACTCCTCGGACAGAGCGCTTAACCGCTGATTAAGGGGCTTTGCTTACACGGAATTCCGTCCACATCCTTCAAATCCACGTGGCTCCACGGTGAAGATCGCCTTCATTGGCTTGATATCGCACGTCGAACCCTCGCGCAGCATGCGCAACTGGTCGATCGTTACCGGCGGATTCCGCAGCACGCGCTGCCCCACCGCAGCCACGCAGAACATGATCGGAAGGGGAATGTGGATAGCCGGCTTGTTTATGCCGGCACAGCGAGCGATCTCGTTCAGAATCTGGTTCAGCGAAAGCTCGTCTGCTCCGCCCAGAGCGATCGTCTGGTTCACGGCAGCGGATACCGTGAGAGCGCGCACGAAGCAGGTTGCGACGTCGCCGACGAATATCGGCCGGTACAGCCCCTTGCCATCCCCGGGAACCGGACGGAACAGAGGCGCTTTGCGCATCGCGTCCATCATCTGCGTCACAAATCCGTCGCCCGGCCCGAAAATCAGCGACGGCCGCAGGATGCAGCAGGGAATTCCGCTTTGGCGGACTGCTTCCTCGCCCTTCCACTTGCTGGTTTGATATTTCGCCGCTCCGTCCGCGCGCACGCCCAGCGCCGACATCTGCACGAAACGTTTTACGCCTTTCTTTCTGGCGGCGTCGACAAGATGCCGCGTTCCCAGGTGATGAACGGCTTCAAACGTGTTGCTGCCCTTCTCCATGATGATGCCGACCAGATGAATTACCGCCTCGCAGCCAGCCAGTCCTTCGTCCAGCCCGGCTCCGGAGACCACGTCGCCGGGGACGTAATCCACATTCGTCTGTGGCAGCCCCGCGGTCCGTTGCGGATCTCTGACCAGCGCGCGCACGCTGTGTCCTTCGGCCAGCAGCAGTGTGAGGACATTCCTGCCTACGAAACCCGTGGCTCCTGTCAGAAAGACTCGCATGTGTGAATTCTATCGGTTGCGGGCGCGCTGAGATGCAAATCGAGATTTTGAAGCTGTGCTCATGGCCAACACAGCAGATCTGGCGGCCATCAAAATAAAAGCAGTCAAGAGATCAGAAATATGAACAACCGCGCTAAATTGAGGCTTGTCTTCACCGCGTTGTGTTTTGCAGCGATCGTAGGTTGCACGCAACAGCAGCAGAGCCCGCAAGATCTCAAGGAGCAAACTGCCAGGGAGACCGCAGCGCTCAAGAACAACGCCAAGGCTGTGGCCCAGGGGATTCGCGAAGGCTGGAATCGCGATCAGGCGGTGGACGTGAACTCGGCCACGAAAGAGCAGTTGGTGAGCGTCGGCCTGACGTCATCGCAAGCCGATCGCGTGATCGATGGCCGCCCTTATGCGTCGACCGGCGATCTGGTTAGCAAACACGTCCTGTCCCAGGCCGCTTACGACAAGATCGCCAGCCGCGTCACCGCCGGAAAATAATCTCGCCACCGAAAAATCGCCCGCGCGCACTTGCGATGTGTAGCCGGCGTCGAGACCGTATTCCATTGACAGGCGTCAACTTACGCCCCACCCGTTCGGCTCTGGCTTGAACACATCAGAATGTGATAATAATTTATCTCCAGTATGGCTATGCGTGTCGCCCGCGGTGTTTACAATCCGGAAAAGGACCGGTTCCAGTTTTATGTGGCCTTTAAGCCGGCGCTCGACCCTACTCGCGAAGAGCGCGGCGCCGATGTGCGCTACAAGATCGACGTGGCCATGTCCGTGACTGAAACCGGGGAACTCGCCGATCTGGCGTTCACGCTTCCCAAGCACTGTTGCAACACCAAGACTCTGCAGTATGTGGCCGGTACCAACTCCGCCACCGTGGTCGACGAGCGCGTCTTCGTGACCGTGCCGGGAATGAATGGAGACTCGGTGTTGCAGGCGAAGGCCAGCCTGGAACTGGACGGAGCCGGTCGCATCATCGGTTTGGCAATCAACTAAGCCTTCAGCCTGACCCCAATTCCGCCAAGAATCCTCTTCCTCGCAAGCATTTTCACTGTCCAGGCGGCCGTTGCCTCAGCCCTTCCAAATTCCATATCGCTATAAGCCTGTGGTAACAAAACACATAGGCCATTTGTACTCACCGCTCGACCCGCTGGGACGACGGCCATAGGTAATGCGCGGGTTTCTCCTGACCCGTCATATGCTGTACCCATCCCCCGCAGGAGTATTCATGAAATGCCTCGCCGCGACCATTTTCCTGTTTATTAGCGCGAGCCTTTTTGCTCAAAATGCCGGGATCCAGACCGTAAGCATTACGTCGCACACAAGACCGGGAATCGTCGCCAACTCGGCGGATACATCGCGCCCCGACCTGGAAGTTCTGCTCACCCACCTGGAGCGTATGACTGCCGCTACCAGATATGACCTTTCCACCTTGCAGGTTGAGAAATGGAAATCCGGATGGCAGACCGCATGGCTCAAGCGCGGATCGCAAAAACAAGAGGCCAAAGAACTGGCAGACTCGCTAAGCAGCAATCTCCGCGACGCTGTGCCCGGGCTGATTTCCGAAGCCCAGGATTCCCACGGCAGCGTGTCGTCAACTTTTAAGCTCTACAACGATCTGAGTGCGGTGGTTGAGTCCGTTAACTCGCTCTCGGAGATGGCTGGCCTTTTCGGGAAAAAGTCCGAGGCCGATTCTCTGCACAGCGATTACGCCACCCTGGGCCAGATTCGCCAGGAGTTGGCGTCCTACATTCAGGTGAGCGCTGACCTGCTGGAACCGCTGGACAAAACCCCGCGTCCGGGAACATCAACCTTCGGCAACGTTCTATCGGCATCTGCGCGGTCAGGACACCGTCCGTCCAGCCGCTAAAACGCAACAGTAGAAGATCAGATTGAGGTGAAGTGCAGCCGCCCCCGGCTGCGCTTTATCAATAAGACCAGAACTCATTCCTTATTCGTCTTGATTCTGACCTGCTCGCCGGCGATTGCCGATCCTGCCTCCAGCGCAATCAGCCTGACCTTTCCTTGCGCGGCCATGCGGCCCGCGCCGTCGGTCACCGTTGCCTCCCACACCTGCGTCCGCCTGCCGCGCATCAGCGGTCGCGCCGTGACTGAAAGTTTGCCCTCCCGCACTGCGCGCAGGAAAGATGTGTGGTTCTCCAGTCCGACCACGGATTGATTATGTTGCCGCGCCCATAACGCAGCCGCGATTGAGCACACGCTCTCGACGATGCCGGCGTACACTCCGCCGTGCACGATCCCGTACCCCTGGCGGTGACGCGGCCCGACCTCCAATTCGGCGCTAACTTCGTCAACAGTTGCGCGCAGAATGCGAAGGCCCATGGCGGAATTCCAACCATCCAGTCGAGCGTTCAACGCGGCAGCAAAGTCTCCGTCCTGGGAGTTGTAGAAGTGAGAGGTGGTTGAATCGGCTGGATTCGGCATATCTGAAAATTACATGCGCGCCGGTAAAGAAGGCAAGCAGGCTCAGTCGTAAGGGTCGATCGCCGAGACTATCGTGGCATTGATCCGGGCCAGCAGGTCGCGAAAAATCCTGTCGACTTCGTCGCGGCTGGCGCTGCTGTCATTGCGAATCTCCAGCAGGGCCATAAAGCCGTGGTCGCGCGGACCCGTGAATTGCGTTCCTGAGCCAACGGTCTGCGGATACTGGTGGATACGAACCCGCAGCCCCGCGACAGGGCGCGCGTTGAGGTAATCGCCATACCAGTAGCTCTCACGGCTCTGCCACTGCCACGTTCCGGCACTGTTCAGGGCAGCGACCATGCCGTCGAGAGTGAGGTCGCAGTCCAGATCGTAAGCCCAATTCGGCATTGCGCCATCCTACTGCAGCGCCTGAGGGTTGGAAAACCGGCCATTTGCCGCCCTCTTTTCCACACGCCTCCACACTGTTGCACAGGCGCCTCCAGGCTCCCGCGGCCAATATAATAGAGATATCCATGTCTGAATTCGTCCACCTGCACCTGCATACCGACTACTCCCTTCTGGACGGCGCTTGTGACGTTGAAAAGCTCATAACGCGCGTCAAGGATATCGGGCAGACCGCGGTGGCCATGACCGATCACGGCAACATCTATGGCACCGTTCATTTTGTGGACGCCGCGCAGAAAGCCGGAATCAAGCCCATCGTTGGCTGCGAACTCTACATCTGTAAAAAGGACGACCACCGCGCCCCACCCGAAGGCGATACGTACAACCATCTCCTGGTGCTGGCCGAAAACGAGCAGGGCTACGAGAACCTGATCAAGATCACCTCGGAAGCCTCGCTTAACGGCTTCTACTATAAGCCGCGCGTCGGCAAGAAATTCCTGGCCGAGCACGCTCGAGGGTTGATCGGACTGTCCGGCTGCTTGGCCGGCGAGGTTTGCGAGAACCTTTTGACAGGGAAGTACGACGCCGCCAAAGCCGCCGCCGCCGGTTATCGCGATATCTTCGGCAAGGACAATTTCTTCATCGAGATTCAGGACCAGGGCCTGCCTGAAGAGCACCGCATCCACGCCGACCTCTTTCGCCTGGAAAAGGACCTCGGCCTGCCTATGGTGGCCACCAATGACAGCCACTATCTCTGCGAAGACGACGCTCACGCCCAGGACGTGTTGGTCTGCGTGCAAACCGGCAAGTCCATCCACGAAGAAAACCGGCTGAAGTTCCACGGCAACCAGTTTTATGTGAAGTCCACGGAAGAGATGGGCCGGGTTTTTTCCAGCCGGCCTGACGTGCTTACGCGCACGCTGGCGATCGCCGAGCGCTGCAACTTCAAGCTGAACAAGATCAAGAATCCATTCCCGGAATTCCAGGTTCCGGATGGCTATACGCTCGACAGCTACTTTGAGCACATCGCCCGCCAGGGCCTTGCCCGTCGCTGGGACAGCCTGCTCGGCGCGCAGGAGGCTGCCGGACGGTTGAAGAAGACGCGCAGCGATTACGAGCAGCGATTGGCACGCGAGATAGCCATCATCCAACAGATGAAGTTTTCCGGCTATTTCCTTATCGTATGGGATTTTATTCGCTACGCCCGCGAGAATCAGATTCCCGTGGGCCCGGGCCGTGGCTCTGCAGCCGGGGCCCTGGTCGCCTATGCCATGGGTATCACCGATATCGATCCGCTGCAGAACGAACTGCTCTTCGAACGCTTCCTGAACCCTGAGCGCGTCTCGCTGCCTGACATCGATATCGATTTCTGCATGAACCGGCGCGGCGAAGTCATCAACTACGTCACGCAGAAGTACGGCCGCGAAAACGTCGCCCAGATCATCACCTTCGGCACCATGGCCGCCAAGGCCGCCATCAAGGATGTCGGCCGGGCCATGGATATTCCTTATCCCGACGTGGACCGCATCGCCAAGATGGTACCGGGTACGCTCAACATCACCCTCAAGCAGGCGCTCGACGATTCGCCACCACTGCAGCAGGCCTACGAAGAAGAAACCCAGGTGCGCGAGCTGATCGACACCGCCCTCAAGCTGGAAGGGCTGGTGCGCAACTCCGGAGTCCATGCCGCCGGCGTAGTGATCTCGCCCAAGCCGCTCACCGATCTGTTGCCGCTGCATAAGACCAAGAACGACGAAATCGTAACCGCCTACGACATGAAGGCGGTGGAGAAGATGGGCCTCCTGAAGATGGACTTTCTCGGGCTCACCACCCTGACCATTCTTGACGACGCCATCAAACTGATCGCGCAGCGCGGCCAGGCCATCGATCTCAACAAAGTGCCGCTGGATGACCAGGCTACCTACGAGCGGGTCTTCCACACCGGACTTACGTCGGGCATCTTCCAGTTTGAATCCGGCGGCATGACCGACGTATTACGCCGCTACAAGCCGAACGCGGTGGAGGACCTCACCGCCCTCAACGCTCTCTACCGTCCGGGACCGATCCAGGGCGGAATGATTGACGATTTCATTGAGCGCAAGTGGGGCCGCAGGAAAGTTGAATACGAGCTTCCTGAGTTGGAGCCCATCCTCAAAGAGACGCTGGGCGTGATTGTCTATCAGGAACAGGTGATGCAGATCGCCAACACGCTGGCCGGCTACTCTCTGGGCGAGGCTGATCTGCTCCGCCGCGCCATGGGCAAGAAAATCGCCGAAGAAATGGCCGCGCAGCGGGAGCGCTTCGTCAAGGGAGCTGTCCAGCGCGGCTTCCCCGAGAAGAAGATCGTCAAGCTATTCGATCTGATGGAGCAGTTTGCCGGCTACGGGTTCAACAAGTCGCACTCCGCCGCTTACGCCCTCCTGGCCTATCACACCGCCTATCTGAAAACTCACTATCCGGTGGAATTCATGGCTGCGCTGCTTACCTCGCAGGCGGGAAACACTGACAACGTGGTCAAGTACATCAATGAGTGCCGCGAGATGGGGATTCCCGTTGAGCCGCCCAACATCAACGTGAGTGACGCTTACTTCACCCCTCACGAGAACGCCATCCGCTTCGGTTTGGCCGCAGTCAAGAACGTGGGCCGCAACGCCATTGAATCCATCGCCGCCGCGCGCAGAGAGATTGGCCGCTTCGCGTCCATCTTCGAGTTCTGCGAAAAGGTCGACCTGCGCCTGCTCAACCGGCGCGTGCTGGAATCGCTAATCAAGGGCGGCGCCATGGATGAGTTCGGCAACCGCGCCCAGCTTATGGCTGTGCTGGACAAAGCCATGGAACGCGGACAGAAGGCGCAGCGCGACGCGGAACTCGGCCAGCACGGCCTTTTCGGCGTCTTCCCGCAGGAAGAGCAGATGAACGGGCATGGCGACCGCCTGCCCAACGTTCCTGAATGGGAAGAGCACCAACGCCTGGCCAGCGAAAAAGAAGTTCTTGGTTTCTTCATTACCGGCCACCCGCTGGAAAAATACCGGGAAAAGATGGAAGACTTCCGTGCCCTGACCGCCGAGAACATTAGCGCCATGACCAGCGGCACGGGGCGCGACGAGCTCTTCGCCGCCGGCGTCGTGACCAACGTTCGTGTGATGAAATCGCGCAAAGGCGACCTCTATGCCAGGGCGGTGCTGGAAGACATGACCGGCGCCATCGAAGCCTTTGTCTTCCCCGACGCATACAAACGCCTCCAGGCCATCCTGAAACAGGAAATCCCCATGCTTGTGAAAGGCAGCATCCGCGTGGAAGAGGGGGCGAATCCCAGCATCGCTATCAGCCAGTTGACCCCCCTCGAAGAAGCTCAGCCCAAGCTGCCCCGCTCCATCCGTATCCGCGTTCCTCTGGAGAGCTCTTCGGCGGCCACCGTCGACGCGCTGCACTCGGTCTGCCGTGAACGCAAGGGTGAAGCCAAGGTGTTATTCGATGTGGAACGTGCCGGAGACTTCATGGTGGTCATGGAAGCCGACGGCTATAATGTTTGTCCAGACCGCTCTTTCATCGCCCGCGTGGAAGAGATCTGCGGGCGGGGCGCGGTTCGGATAGTGGATTAGCCTCTAGCTGCTAGCTACTAACTGCTAGGAGAAGATGCGGCTGACTTTCTCGCTGCAAGCCAGGAGCTAGAAGCTAGGAGCTATTTCGTTTGGACCCAGCCACCAAAGCGCAGCGCCAGTTGGCGAGCATAGAAGATCAGATCACCCAGCTTGAGGCGCGCGCCAGCAAGGACCAGGAAGCCCATCTCAAGCTCAAGCACCTGCAGCACCAGATCCGCTTCCTGCGCGAGCAGATACGCCTGCACGTCAATGCCTGGCACAAGACCGAGCTGGCGCGCCATCCGCAGCGCCCGTTCACCATGGACTATGTCGAGCGTCTGTTTACCGACTTCAGCGAGATCCATGGCGATCGCGCTTTCGGTGACGATCCCGCCATCGTCTGCGGCATGGCCCGCTATCGCGGAGAAGAAGTGCTGGTGGTGGGCAGCCAGAAGGGTCGCGACACCAAGCAGCGTGTCTATCGCAATTTTGGCCAGGCTAATCCCGAGGGTTACCGCAAGGCCCTGCGGGCGATGAAGATCGCGGAAAAATTTCACCGGCCGATTTTCACCTTCATCGATACCACCGGCGCTTATCCCGGCCTGGGCGCAGAGGAGCGCGGCCAGGCGGAGGCCATCGCCCGCAATCTGCGGGAAATGGCCCGCCTGACGGTGCCCATTATCACCACCATCACCGGCGAAGGCGGCAGCGGCGGCGCATTGGCCCTGGCCGTCTCTGATCGCATCTTCATGATGGAGAATTCCGTCTATTCCGTGATCTCGCCCGAAGGTTGCGCCTCCATCGTCTGGAAGGATTCCGGCAAGAAAGAACTCGCTGCCCAGGCGCTGCGCATTACCGCCCCCGACCTGAAGGAGATGGGGATTATCGACGAGATCATCGCCGAGCCCGACGGCGGAGCTCACAAGGATTACGACGGCGCAGCTGCGCTGGTGGGCGAAGTTCTTGCCCGTCACTTCACTGAGCTGAAAAAACACTCCGGCGAGCAATTGATCGTGGATCGCTATAAAAAATTTCGCGAGATGGCGCGATTCTTCACGGAATGACCTTTTGACCCCCGGCCTAATGTCCAATGACCAGTCGATCATCGTCCAGGCGCCGTGCCGTGTGGACTTGGCCGGTGGGACCCTGGACATCTGGCCCCTGTACCTCTTTCACCCCGGGGCCGTCACCGTCAACTTCGCCGTCTCCGTGCTCACCCGCTGCCGGATTACGCCGTTGCCCGGGCCTGCCATCCGCCTGAAATCTCTCGACACTGGCAAAGCCGAAGACTTTCGCGATTTCAGGGAGCTCGCCTCCGCCTCGCGTTATAGCCATCCCTTGGCGGCCTGTCTGGTCAAGTTCTTCGTCCCTCGCTCGGGCTTCGAGATGGAAACCAACTCGGAATCTCCGGCCGGCGCCGGCATCTCCGGTTCCTCGGCGCTGATGATTGCCTCTACCGCCGCTCTGGCCAGATTCACCGGACGTGAGCTGGATCGAGAGCAAATCCGCGTGATAGCCCAGAATGTTGAGGCCCAGCTGATCCGCGTCCCCACCGGCTGCCAGGACTACTATCCCGCTCTCTATGGCGGTGTAAGCGCCATAAAGCTGGATCCCGACGGCATTCACCATGAGCCCGTCCCGCTCGATTTGGAAGAGCTCGACCGCCGCTTTGTTCTGGCCTACACCGGCGCGCCCCGGCAATCGGGGATAAACAATTGGAAGGTATTTCAGGCGCATATTAACGGCGACCGCCGCGTGCTCAAGAACTTTGATCGCATTGGCGAGATCGCTCGCGCCATGCACCAGGCCCTGAAAGCCGGCGACTGGAAAGAGATGGTGCATCTGCTGGGCGAAGAATGGAAGCTGCGCAAGACTAACGCGCCCCGCATCACCACCCCCCTGATCGAAAAGCTGATTTCAACGGCGCGCCGCAACGGTGCCCTCGCCGCCAAAGTCTGTGGGGCCGGTGGCGGGGGTTGCGTGGTATTTCTGTGCGAACCCGGAGCCAAAGCCCGGGTTATGGCCGCCCTTGCGGCCCATGGCGGCCGCGTCCTGCCCGCCACGGTCGCCCGCGCCGGGCTTACCTACAGCGGTCGTTTGTAGCTGTTCGTGCCACGGACCTCTGGCATCTAACTTTACGGGCCAGGTGAGTTGAAAATCAGCCTCGTTTGGTCGATAGTTAAGCAAGCTGCATTCAGGTGCACCACATGCTCCGTTTCCGGTCATTGTTCCTGTTGTTGGGTACGGCAGCTCTGTTTTCCGGACTCTCCGCGGCCCAGGCGCCCACCAGTTCGAACCCCGGTTCGTCCGATCCCCAGCCGCAAGCAAAAGCCGGCGCACAAGACCAGAACCAAGATCAGACTCAAAGCCAAGGCCAGGACAAAGACAAACCCAAGAGCGGTCCTTCGGCCGACGATCCCAATGCCCATGTCCTGGTTCTGAAAGCCCCGGTGATGACCGTAGCTCCCCAATTCAAGCCGGAACTCCGGACCGTGGATTTGGAAAAGCGTCCCAGGATCAGCGAGAACACGCGCATGCAGCTTATCCAGTTGATGGACGCGGAGTTCGCTCACACCCGCAAATATTTCCCGCTCGGCGACAAGTCACTCGTCATTAATCCTCAAGGCGTGGTCACTCCCGCCGACGCGGCTTTGTTTCAGAATATCCAGTCACGTGGTGCTGCCGCCAAGGTCGGCGATCGCGTGCAGATCACCAATATTGTTTTTCACGAGAAGTCCATCTCTCTGCAGATCAACGGCGGTCCCAAGCGCAAGAGCAAGTGGTACCAGCACGTCAGCATTGGCGTTGGCGGCCCGGGTGGTGGAGTGGCGCCGCTCGATACCAACCAGGCGCAACCCACCGGCGCCGAGTTCACTTTGCAATTCCCCAAGCAGATTCCGGAAATGAACGCCGAGGAGCTCAGGAAACTGCTGAGCCCGGTTCTCGATTTTGGGTTGAAGAGCGCCGGCCAGGTCTATGCGGAAACGCTGCCGCCCAAGGTCCGGGATGCTATAAAGCGCCATGAAGTGCTGGTGGGGATGAACAAAGACATGGTGGTTTTGGCCAAAGACCGTCCCCAGCAGAAGGTTCGTGACAAAGACGAAAATGGCAAGGACTACGAAGAATGGATCTACGGTCAGCCGCCGCAGGATGTGGTCTTTGTCCGCTTCGCGGGTGATGAGGTAACCATGGTGAAAACGGCCAGGATCGGCCAGGAAACTTTGGTTAAGACCGAAAAAGAAGTGGACGTGAAAGACGGCGTTGCCACCATGGCGGCTTTGGCTGCCAGCAAGTCGCCTGAAGACGTCAAACAGGGCCCGCAACAGGCGGACCAGGAGGAGCAGCCCAAGGCGCCTCCTACTCTTCGCCGGGCGGGTGAAGGGCCTGATCCGTCAATTCAACAGCGTGCACCCAACGGCCCGGTTTCCACGCCGCAGAGCGAACCGGAGTGGGGGACCGGTGGCAAGAAACCGGATGACGGCCAGCAGCCTTCGCCGGACCCAGGAAAGCCCCCGCAGTAGCTGGCAAGCCGAGCTGCGGTTTAAACTTACTATGTGAAGATTGCTCTCGGGCAAATCAACCCAACCATCGGGGATTTCCGCGGTAACTCCCAAAAGATCATTGAGGCGGCGCGGCAGGCACATACTCTTGGCGCGCAACTGGCGCTCTTTCCTGAACTGGCAGTCTGCGGATATCCGCCCCGCGATCTGCTGGAAAAACCTGCATTCGTCGCCCGCACTCAACAGGCGGTCCTGGATATAGCCAAGGCGGTCCCGCCCGAGATCGCCGTCATCTGTGGTTACGTTTCTCCTATCAAAGCCGATACCGGACGCTCGGTGATGAACTCCGCTGCCATGCTGCGCGGCGGGGAAATCAGGTTCGTCCAGTCCAAGATGCTATTGCCCACTTACGACGTCTTCGACGAGATGCGTTACTTTGAGCCGGCGCACGAACAGAAGCTGCTTCCCATCAATGGCACGCAGGTAGCTGTCACCATCTGCGAGGATGCGTGGAATGACAAGCATTTCTGGCATCGCCGTCTCTACAAGATCGATCCCGTCGATGAACTGCTCCACGCCGGCGGCAATCTGCTGCTCAATATTTCCGCTTCCCCTTTTCACCTGGGTAAACGCGAGCTGCGCCGGCAGATGCTGGCCACGGTCGCACGCGATAACAAGGTCCCGGTCGTCTTCGTAAATCAGGTTGGCGGCAATGACAGCCTGGTGTTCGACGGCTCCAGCTTTGTGATCGCCCCGAACGGACGCGTCGTGGCCTGCGCGAAGTCTTTCGAAGAAGACCTGGTTATATTCGACTCGGAGACCATGCAGGGCGATCTCCATGACCAGGTGGAAGGCGAGGAGGCCAGCGCCTACGCCGCTCTGGTTCTGGGAACGCGCGACTACGTGCAGAAATGCGGCTTTAGCCGCGTGGTGATCGGTCTGAGCGGGGGAATCGATTCAGCATTGACCGCGGCCATCGCCGCCGACGCTCTCGGACGCGACAACGTCACCGGCATCGCCATGCCCAGCCAGTATTCCTCCGAGCATAGCGTCAGCGACGCCCGCGAACTCGCCTGCAAGCTGGGCATACGCTTTGAGGTTGTGCCCATCGGGCCGGTCTTCGACAGCTACCGCAAGACTCTCGCTCCGCTTTTTGCCGGGACGAAAGAGGACGTCGCCGAAGAGAACATCCAGTCCCGTATCCGCGGCAACATCCTCATGGCTTTTTCCAACAAGTTCGGTGAATTGGTGCTCACCACGGGCAACAAGTCGGAGCTTGGCGTCGGTTACTGCACCCTGTATGGCGACATGGTCGGCGGGCTGGCGGTGATTTCCGACGTCCCCAAAACCCTGGTCTACCGTCTCAGCCGCTATGTGAATTCTCTTCGCCCGGTGATTCCGCTTTCCACGCTGGAGAAGCCTCCCTCGGCCGAACTGAAACCCGGCCAGAGAGACAGTGATACACTGCCTCCTTACCCGATTCTGGACACGATTCTGGAAGACTACATCGAGGATTACCGCACGGCGGAGCAGATCGCTACGGAGCGGGGCTACGATATCAAGCTGGTGCGCGATGTCATTCGCATGATCGAACGCAGCGAGTACAAGCGCCAGCAGGCCGCGCCCGGGCTCAAGATCACTCCCAAAGCTTTTGGCCTGGGGCGGCGTTTCCCCATCGCCCAAAAATCAGAAGTCTAAAAATACTTATGAAGAAAATCATTCTCCTGGTTCTTTTTGCCGCAGCTTGCGGATTCGCCCAGGCGCCTGCCGGCAAACCTTCCTCTCCGCCTGCGGCGTCCGGCAACGCGCGCCCTGAACTGCTGCCCAGCAAAGATCTCGTTGATGTGGCCCTGCGGCGCACCCTGGGCTACGACCCCGCTACCAGTTGGGTCATTTACGATATCACCGCCTCGCCAATTCCCGGCGTCGCCGAAATCCTGGTTTCGCTCAACAAGCAGGAGCCCGTCCACATTTACTGGGACACCACCACGCAGACCGCAATCGTCGGGCAATTGCTTCCTTTTGGCCCAAGTCCCTTCGATTCCATACGGGCCAAGTTACAGGCCGCGGACGGTCCGGCGATGGGAGCCGCCAAACCTTCCATCGTGGCCATTGAGTTCAGCGATCTGGAGTGTCCGCATTGCAAAGCCGCGCATCCGATCATCGAGAAGCTCGTGGCTGACTTTCCTCAGGTTCGCTTCATATTTCAGCAGTTCCCCCTGCCAGCTAACTTGCACCCCTGGGCCATGAAAGCGGCTCAGTACGCCGATTGCGTTGCCAAAGCGAAGCCCGAAGTCTTCTGGAAGTACGTGGATACGATCTTCGAGAACCAGGGAGGCATCGCTTTGGCCACCGCCGACGATCAACTCAAGGGCTTTGCGGCCGCAGTCGGTCTGGACGCGGACAAGATTGTCAGCTGCACCACCTCTCTGGAAACAGAGGCCCGGGTGAAGAAATCGCTCGATCTGGGGCGATCGCTCGATGTCAACCAGACGCCCACGATTTTCATCAATGGGCGCAGAGTGCTGGGCGTTGCCGACATTCCTTATCCGCAGCTCAAGAACCTGGTTCAGTTTGAAATCGATCACGCAGGCAAATAGGGACCGGAAGGCTTCTAAGGTACGTTAGGTGCGTTCCACCACACCGTCGAGCCGTGGTCGTGAAAAGGTTTGCTGAGCACGTGCGGAGTAATTATCACCAGCAGTTGATTGTGCGTGTGGTCTTTGGTACTGGAGTTGATGATTGACTGCAACACTGAAAACTGCCCCAGCCCCGGATAGCCCTTGGTTGAAAATGATTCTTGTTCGTTGATCTGCCCGGTAATGACTGAGGGCTCGCCCGCCTTGCACGTGATATTTCCCTTGAATGATCTTGCCGTAAGCTCTGGAACGTTGTTGAGAGAAGCTGTGCCCAGTCCCTGGATTTCAAATTCAAAGTCCAAACGTATTTCGTCGTGGATCTGGTAGTGGGGCTTGATCTTCAGCGTCAATCCCAGGTCCGTGTATTGAAACTGAGGAGTGTTTCCCACCACCGACGCCGATTGTCCAGTGAGGGCCACGTTGGTGAAGGTCGCGGTCAGCAGCGGGAAGCGCTCTCCCACGCGGAAGGTCACGGCTTCACCATCGGCCGCGCGCAGTGTGGCGTGCTCCAGGTTGGTGGAGATCGACCTGGTATGCGCCAGGCTTCCCGTGATGGGAGGCGTTACGATTCCCGTCAGCCCGTAGCCTTTGCCGAAGAAGATGAAAGGTGAGAGCAGTGGCGAACCCTGCAGGTTGGCCAGATCGCCGGCGGGAATCGAGCTGGGATCGATTGTGCCCGTTGTTTTCAACTGGTTGATGACGTTCTGCGCGTCCGGGCCGAGCACCCGGTAGATCTCCGAGAAAACATTGAAGGCTTCGAAACTGGTGGGAAGAACCAGGCCGTACTGGCTGGTGCGGTCGGTATCGATCTCGATCTCCTGGACGTCAATCAGGAGTTCAGGACGAGCGTCCATCAGGTTTTCGATGAAACTCGCCGCCGCGTCCATGGTTGCTTTTGGAGCTCTTACCGTGATGGCGTTGTGGCCGGGTTCCACGTTCACAATGCTGATCTGAAAGACGTTGCGCAGGGTGTTCACCACGTCGGTCAGGTCGGTGGGCGCGAGCGCGTTCCCCACATAGAAAGTCCGCAGGGACATGCGCTCGTACTGGCGCCGCATCTCCGGATTGTCCGTGGCTACGATGATTCGATGTTTCCCGACCGGCGCCCAGAACGTACGCGTCAGCCTGCCCGCCCACTGCGTAGCCGTATAGAAATCAACGTCGTCCATGTCGAAGGTAACGTTGCGTTGGCCGATGTTTTCATCGAAATCAACGGCCAGGCTGAACGCTCGCGCGATTTCCGTGTACAGGGCGCGAGTGTCGCCCTTTACATGAAGGCTCTTTGTGCCTGGCGCCGGCGTGAGCTCGATCTGGTCGACGGAAGCCAGCATCTCGAAGGTCCGCTGGCGCTCCGGATCCTCTGGCGCTACGTCGTGCAGCCGCTGCTGCAGATAGCTGTTTTGGGGATCGAGGGAAATAGCGGCTCGGAACTGGGCCGCGGCTCCCGCATTGTCCCCGGAATCGGCCAGACGGTTCCCGGTCTCCAGCCGGTCGCCGACCATCTCCTGGCGCACCATCTCCCTGGCTGCCACATACTGCGGATTCCCTGGCGCCAGCTCCAGCGCTTGAGAGACCGCGCCCCAGGCTTCCTCGGTCCGCCCTGATTTATCGAGCTGCAGGGCGCGAGCGAACTCCTTCTCCGCCGGGCTCGGCGGATCGTAAACCGGGCTGGCGTACTCCTGCGCACAGGCTGTACCCAGCCCTGCCAGAAGCAGGCCGACAATGACCACGGTTAGACGCATGCGAAGCATCAATTCTACTGGACAGAGAACGTTTTGAGGTGCAAACCTTGCGGCTAGATGAGGACTGGTTGTTTGTCCCAGACCTGGCATGTGTAGGGAGCTACGTGCGACCAGAGGGCAGCAGATCGGCCGCGGTGTTCAAGCAGGCATCTGGTTTGAGAGCCAGCAACTCATCAAAGGCAAAGATCCCTGTTGCCAGCGTAATGACGGGAATCCCGACAGCGCGCGCGGCCTCAATGTCTGAAGGCGTATCTCCCACCACGTAGACCGACGTTCCTGGCCCAAGCCGGCTCCGCGCCAGTTCAACGGCATGCTGGAAGATTTCTAATCTGGTCTCCCGCGGCCAGGAAAACGATCCGAAGGTAAAAAAGCCTTTCAACCCGGCCTTCCCCAGCTTGGCCCACGCCACTGGCTCCAGATTCCCCGACGCTGCGCCCAATACCTTGCCGTGCTGCTGCAGGTACACCAGCAAGTCAGGGATCCCGGGACAAAGTTCAGGCTTCAGTTTCTCCCGATTGGTTTCGACTTCCGCGCACATTTTCTTCACAATCGCAGGCAGGGAAGCGATGATCTTCTGCTCTTCCATGCCTGCACGCTGCAGCACCGCGCGCAGAATTCCAGGATCGGTATTGCCGTGAACCGGCACGCAGTCAATGCTGGCGTCGATGCCGTACAGGTCGCGAATAGCATGGCGAAATGCGTGATAGTGAACAGCATCGCGGCTGTTCAGCAACGTGCCGTCAATATCAAACAGATAGCAGCCGGCGGCGTCCCACTGAAATCCCGGACGAATGAAAGGGGGGAGTTTCGCGGACAACGCCTTGGAAACAGGCATGGAGAGTTAGATACCGGATTGACTAAGAGAGCTGCTGCAAATCTAACGGGCCGCTTTTTTCTCCAGGGCCAGGGTCTTCTCGCTGCGGACGGGCCGCCGGCCGCCGTCACGGAACTGGCGAACGTCAAGCTTCAGCTCGGCGATGGTGCGGCTCAGCGTGTTTCGGTGCATGCCCAGCTCACGGGCTGCCTTGCACTGGTTCCCCTTGTTCTGCTGCAGTACGTTCATGATGAAGCGCTTCTTGAATTCCCGTACCGCTTCCGAGTAGAGAATCCCGCTGCCGTGCATCTGTGCCACGAGTGCTTCGAGCTGGTCCTTCATCACCGTCCTCACTTTCCGGTTGCGCCGCTTTGATTATTTATTCTGTTGTTTAACTGTCGCTCCGGACCCCGGTCCCTGGCGCAGCTTGTCGACGCCCTCGCGGAACTTCTGGCGGATGTCCGATGGCGCCAGCCAGCTCGCGCCGCGTCCCGCCACCACAAAATAGCTCGCCAGCTGTGAGCCCGCCAGTTCCGGCGCTTCAGGAGCAAACGCCGTGATGGCCAGCAGCCCCGCCGTTACGATCACCGCCCCGCGAACAAAACCGAATGCCGCACCCAGGGAACGGTCCACCCAACGAAAACCTGCTTCATGGACCATCCACCGCAAAATCCTGGCCATCGCTCCGGCGAACAGAATGACCCCAAAAAAGATCGCCAGAAACCCGGCCAAATCCGCAAATGCCTGAGTCTTCACGTATGGCAAGAACCACGGCGCCAGTTTCACGCAACCCCAGGCCGCCAGCAGGTAGCCCGCGAGAGCTCCTGCCAGAGAAATAATTTCAAAAATAAAACCCTGTGCCGCCGCCACCAGGGCGGAAAACATAATGATCGCCAGAATGATCCAGTCCAGGGCGTTCATACGACCCTGGCCAACTTAATCCGCCGGTAGCTCGCGCCCTGCAAGAATCCGGTACGCCTGAATGTACTTCTCGCTGGTTTTGCGAGCCACGTCGTCCGGCAATGCGGGCGCGGGAGGTTGTTTGTTCCAATGGATCGATTCCAGGTAATCACGCACAAACTGCTTATCGAATGACTCCTGCGCCCTTCCGGGCTGGTACTTATCGGCCGGCCAGAAGCGCGACGAGTCCGGCGTAAGGACTTCATCCGCCAAGATCAGGCCTTCTGCGGTATGGCCGAATTCAAACTTGGTGTCGGCAATGATGATGCCGTGCCGCGCGGCGTAGTCAGCCGCCTTGCTGTAAATGCTGATGCTCAGGTCGCGCAGCTTCTCGCCCAGCTCCGCTCCCGTGCGCTTGCACATTTCGTCAAAGGAAATGTTCTCGTCGTGGCCGCTTAACGCTTTGGTCGCAGGCGTGAAGATCGGTTCCAGCAATTTATCCGACTCACGCAGACCGGAAGGCAGCTTGATGCCGCAGACTGTTCCATCCGCCTTGTACTCTTTCCACGCCGAACCCGAAATGTAACCGCGCACCACGCATTCAATGTCGATCATCTGGGCTTTGTTCACCAGCATGGAGCGTCCGCGAAGCTGGTCCGCATATTTTTTGAGCGACTCAGGATACTCTTCGACGCGCGCCGTAACCAGATGGTTGTGCACCACATCCTTGAGGAACTCAAACCAGAAAAGCGAGAGCTGTGTGAGCACCCGCCCCTTCTCGGGAATACCGCTGGCCAGGACGTAGTCAAAGGCCGAGATGCGGTCGGTGGCAACGAAGAGCAGTTGGCCGTTCAGGCTGTACAGATCACGCACCTTGCCCCGTGCATGCAGGGACAAATCGGCGAAGTCCGTTTGCAAAACGATTCGGTTTAATGCGATCGATGTCATGTTTGGATAAATCAGAAGGGCGAGGCGTTATTCTAGCCCTCTAAGTATTTTTGTCAATAACGTTAGTGCGAAGTCAACTCACGCAAAAACCATGCGACCTGTGCAAAACGGTGCACAAAAAATGATAAAGCGCGAAACCCGCGTGAATCGCAGACTTCGCGCCCATTGATTTCCGGGGAAGTTTGTAGTACCCGTTATCGAAAAAAATAACGTCGCGCGAAAAAAAACTTTTTCACGCGGGAATCGCGCGCGCCTGCGCCTGTTCCTCGCCGAACTTGACCGAGACGACTTTCGAGACACCGGGCTCCTGCATGGTCACGCCGTACATGACCGGGGCTACCGACATGGTGCGCTTGCTGTGTGTGATGATGATGAACTGCGTCTGTGCTGCCATCTCCTTCACTAATTCCGTAAAGCGGCCGATGTTGGCATCGTCCAGAGGCGCGTCCACTTCGTCGAGAATGCAAAACGGGCTGGGCTGGTAGTGGAAGATGCCGATCAGCAGAGAGAGAGCCGTCAATGCCTTTTCTCCTCCGGACAGCAGCAGGACGTTCTGCAGCTTCTTTCCCGGAGGCGAAGCCACCACGTCGATGCCGCTCTCAGCGGTGTTCAACTCATCGGTCAGGCGCATGAACGCCTGCCCGCCGCCAAAGAGCTTGCGGAAGGTGAACTGGAAATTCTCATTAATGCGCTCGAACGCCTCCTGGAATTTCTGCCGTGAGAATTCGTCGATCTCCTTAATGGTGGCCTGCATGTTCTCGATGGACTCCAGCAGGTCCTTGCGCTGGGTCTCCAGGAACTGGTGACGCTGGGACGTCTCCTGGTACTCCTCCAGGGCCATCATGTTTACCGGCCCCATATTGTCCAGGCGAGTGCGCATCTCACGGTAAGCCGTGTCTTCAGCAAGGAGCTGCTCGCCTTCCACCAGAGCAAGCTCTGTGCCGCGCAATTCATCGGCGGGGATGTTGAGCTCGTTCAGGCAGACGTCCGCCATGTGCGCCAGGTCGGATTGCAGCTTCGCCAATTGCTGGCCAAGGTCAGCTTTGCGGTCGCGCGCCGCATCAAGCTCCAGGCGCTCCGCTTTCAACTCCTGCTCGATTTCCGCCAGTCTTGTGCGCAGGCCCTCCGACTCCTCCTGCAGCCGCTTACCCGCGGCCTCAGCATCGGTCCTCTGTGCAGCCAAGGCCTCGAGCCGCTGCGCGATCTGAATGTTTTCCTGCCCGCGCTGTTCTTTCTCGACTGCTGCTGATTGGATCTGCTGGCGCAGCGACTCCACGCGTTCGGCGGCCTGAGCTGAGAGCGATTCGATTCTCTCCAGAGCCGATGTGGCCAGTCGTTTGCGCTCCTCGAGTCCGGCCAGTCTCGCCGCAGCCTCTCCAACGCTCTGGGAAGCGGCATCGCGAGCGTTCTTAGCCGCCGCCAGTTGTTGCTGAGCTTCCTTGATATCGTTGTCCAGCGCCTGGCGCTGGTTTTCGAAGCCTCCGGCAATCTCCCGGCGCTCGGTAATAACGGTCGCGATGTCGCCGCGTTCCGAGCGCGTGCGCTCGAATTCCGCACGGTAGGTCTCCAGACGATGCGATATGCGGGCCAGTTCCGTTTCCATCTGGCGAAGAGCGTGGCCTGAGGTGAGCGCCTGTTTCTCAGCTTCCCGGCACTCCTCCTCGAGGTTCTTCAGCAGCTTGCTGAGGTCGGTGAGTTCACGGCTGAGCGTCTGCAGCTTGCTCTGTTCGTTGGCGATCTCGCGCTCCAGATCGCTCGAAATCCTGACTACCTCACGCAGTTCGCGCTTGAGCGAAAGCGGCCCCTCTTTGCGCTGCTTGCCGCCAGTGACGGTCACATTGTGGAAGCACTCCCCGGTGGCGGAGAGAAAATAAGCGTCGGGGTTCTCCAGGGCCAGGTTGCGCGCCGAAGCTGAATCGGGAGCGATGTAGCCGTCACGCAGCTTGGGGAGAACAACTTCCAGCGACCGGCCAAAACCATTGAGCACGCGGATGCAGTGCTTCAGCGGGACCAAATCCTGCGGCCGCGCGCCCGGGGCGGCATTGTCACTCACCGCGAAGGAGAATTTGGCCTGTGAGTCCTCGGGATGGACCAGGAAGGTGGCGCGGCCAACTACGTCGGTTTGCAGCAGGCGCATGCCCTCATTCGCTGCGTCCCATGACTTCACCACCACGTAGTTGAGTTCGTCGCGCAGGAATTCTTCCACCACGCTCTCGTAACGTGTTTCAACTTCCAGAAAATCTGCCAGCACTCCCGCAGGAGTAAAGCCCTGGCCGAGGGAAGGTGACTGGAAAAGGCGCTTCACCGACTCAGTGGAATAACCGTGCTCGTTGATCACCGCCTCCAGCGAGTTCCTGCGGCCCAGTGTGGTGGCGAACTCAGAGCGCAGCCCGTCGATGAGGTTCTTGCTGTCTTCTTCCTCTTTGTGTTTCCTGGCGATCTGGCCCTGCAACTGGCTGATGCGGTCGCTCAGCGCCGTCACTGTATGGTTGATCGATTCGAATTCAAACGCGATCTGTCCGCGCTTCCCGCCGAAACCGTCCATTTCTTCCTGGGCAGAGGCGATTTCACGTTCCAGGCGATGGGCGTCGCGATCGAGCGCAGTCATCTGCTCTTCGGCTTGAATGATCTGGTTGCGCGCCTGCGAAGCTGAAGCCATGGCTTCCACCAGAGCTTCATGGCGAGCCTCTTGTTCGCGCTCCACGCTGGTCAGAAGCGCGGCTGCCGATTGCAAATCCTGCTGCCGCATCTGCCAGTCGTGCTGCGCGGCAGCTACTTCTCCCGCGGCCGAGGCGACGAATTGGCGATTGGATTCGCGTTCGACCGTGATTGAAACCAGGTGCGCTTGTGCGCGCTCGAGCTCCACTCCGGAGACGGCGGTGCGAACGTCGAGCTCGGCGCAGCGTTCTTCGTTGGCGGCACGGCGCCCGACGGCGCGCTCCTTCTCCACCGCCAGTGCGTTCAGAGACTGGCTGTTCAGGGCAAGTTCGCCTTCAATGGCATAGCCGCGGTGCGTACGCTCGGAGTGCTCGGCTTCGCGTGCGGCCACCGACTCGCCTCGCGTGCGGATTTCCTCGGCAACAGCCTCCAGCGACTGGTGAAGTCCGGCCTGGTCGCGATCCATCTGGGCAAACTTGCTGGCCAGGACGATGCGCAGCTTTTGCCGCATCTCTTCGCGCAACTTGGCATAGCGCTCGGCCTTCGAAGCCTGGCGCTTCAGCGAATTCATCTGCCGTGTAACTTCTTCGAAAATATCGTTGATGCGCGCCAGGTTCTGTCGCGCAGATTCCAAACGCGCTTCCGCCAGCCGCTTCCTGGTCTTGAACTTAGTGATGCCTGCGGCTTCCTCGATCATGGCCCGGCGATCGTGCGGCTTGCTGCTCAGGATCTGCCCGATCCGGCCCTGCTCGATGATGGCGTAAGACTCTGGCCCCAGGCCGGTGCCCATAAAGATGTCCTGAATGTCACGCAGGCGGCAGAGCTTTCCGTTTAACAGGTACTCACTCTCTCCAGTGCGAAACAGCCGCCGGGTGACCATGATCTCGCCCTTGGCGAACTGTACCGGCTTGAACTTGCGGCGGCGGATCTTCAAGACGACGGCGTTCGAGGCAGCGACACCCGCTTGAGCGTCGCTAGGGATGGGTGCTTCGGGAGGCGCAGCGTCCGGCTCTACGCCATTTTCCGCAGATGCAGTAGCAAGATCGGCCTGGCCCTCCGCATCTTCGTTCGGCGTGTCTTCCGCGGCATCCAGGGGCCCGGGCTGGACTTCAGCGACGGCAGCTTCGGTCGCATCGGCTGCAGCCGCGCGCAGGGAAGCCTCGTCCCAGTCGTCATCGCCCAGGGGAATCTCATCCTGAATAACAATTTCCGGTTCGCCGATGAAGCGACCCTCATAAACCTCAGGATCGATGAGAGTAAGCGACACTTCGGCCATGCCAGTGGGCTTGCGCTCGCGGGTTCCCGCGAAGATGACGTCTTCCATGCGCGAACCACGGAGGGTTTTGGCAGACTGTTCGCCCAAAACCCAGGAGATGGCGTCGGCGATGTTGGATTTTCCGCAACCGTTGGGGCCCACTACGGCGGCAATGCCCTCACCGGGGAACTTCAACTCCGTCCGGTCGCAAAAGGACTTAAATCCCAGAATCTGCAGCTTCTTTATTTTGAGCAACGTCCTACTCCTTGCGGAATGGCCAATCCTAATCCCGTGCCGGCCAAGGCTGAGAAATAAAGAGCTTTCCGTTCGGTTAGCGGGAGCAGAGCGATCATCCAGCTAACTTTACCTAGAGCCCGATGGGCGGTCAAGCATAAATACCACAATATATTGTGGATATCCTTTATCAACCGCAGTATGTCGCAGCCCGGACGAAAACAATGCATGCACACGCACACTGATTAGATTGGATTGAGGATCGGGAGGAATCGCGAGAGCTGCTTAGACTTTAACCCCGGTCTTACCTTGGCCGCAAGGCTAAATGGCAGGGAAAGAGTACAGGGTGCGGCTTTGGCCAACAGCACGGGGTGGCAGGCCGCCGCCGGCCGCTGGCCGAGGGCCGCACTGCCTGAAGGCTATGATGGCCTTGGGCCATGATTGAAAATTCCACGCCCGTGCTGGTCGGTTGTGGCGACGTGACCGACATGGCCACGCAAATCGAGGCGGGGCGTTCACCGTTTGATCTGATTGCCCAGGCTGGACAGCTCGCGATCGCCGATACCGCTGCGGCGCGAATGGCTGAAGCTATCGATACGGTCGCCATGCTGCGCTTGTTCTCCGACACCTCGCACCGATTTCGCACGCGCCTGGGCTCGTCTTCCAACCCGCCACGAAGCGTAGCTGAGCGCCTTGGCATAAAGGCCGATCGTTACATCTACACCTGGAATGGCGGCAACATGCCGCAATACATGGTCAACCTGCTGGCCGAGGCCATCGCGAAGGGAGAGGTTCGGGCAGCCCTGATCGCGGGTGGCGAGGCGCTGCGTACCCAGCATGGGGCAGAGCGGGCCGGTTTGGAGGTGGATTGGACCGAAGATCCCGGCGGTCAGCCGGAACTGGTCGGCAATCCGCAGCGCGGCTGGAGCGACTACGAAGACCGCCACAATATGCGCGCGGCCATCACCATGTATCCGTTGATAGAGAACGCCATCCGCGGAGCACGAGGGCGTTCAATCCCTGAGCACTTGCAAACCATGGGCCGGCTGTTCGCGCGCTTTGCCCAAGTCGCTGCGGGAAATCCATTAGCCACTCGGCGCGAAGCGTATACCTCCGCGCGCCTGGCGACCATTGATATCGAGAACCGCTGGATCGGGTTCCCGTATCCGAGGCTGATGAACGCCAATGCTTTCATCGATCAGGCAGCGGCGCTCATCATGACTTCAGTCGGGGAAGCTCGCCGGCTGAGAATCCCGCAGGCAAAGTGGGTATATCTCCATGGCTGCGCCGATGCCAACGATCACTGGCACGTCTCGGAGAGAACTCAGCTCCATCTCTCCCCGGCAATACGCCTCGGTGTGCGCAAGGCCTTCGCCATGGCGGGCAAGAGCCTGGACGATATGCGCTTCTTCGATCTTTACAGCTGCTTCCCATCGGCAGTCGAGATCGGGTGCGTCGAGATCGGTTTGGCAGAAGATGACCCGCGAGGCCTGACGGTAACCGGCGGTCTGCCTTACTTCGGCGGGCCCGGGAATAATTATGTGGCCCATTCCATTTCCGAAATGATGCGCCGGCTGCGCAGCCAACCTGGCAGTTTTGGCCTGGTCACCGCCAACGGAAACTACGTCACCAAGCATTCCTTCGGGATCTATTCAACAGCTCCGTACCAGGGGCAGTGGCGGCGTGAGCCGCCCAGCGTTCTGCAAGCGCAGCTCGACGCGCTGCCAAGGGCTCCTTTGGAAGAGCATGTTTCCGGTCGAGCCATGATTGAGACTTATACCGTCCTTCATGGCAAGAACGGCCCTGAATTTGGGGTGATCCTGGGCCGCATGAAGGAAAACGGCGCTCGGTTCATTGCCAACACGCTTTCTGACCCTGCGGTGCTGCAAGATTTGCAGGAGCGTGAAAGTCTGGAACGACCGGGGACGGTCAGCACCAGCCAGAGCCGCAACCTCTTTGTGCCCGATTGATTTCAGTTCCTCTGCCTGCCGCAGCACAGGTGAAGGCTCGCGCCCGGTAGTGCAGGTGCTGAAGTGTCAACGAACAAGACGAGAAGGCTTTAGAATTACAGATGTGAGAAAGGGCTCGGGTAAATAATTTGGGCCACACTGTCAGCAATCCTCCGCATGGCCCGGCGAGCCTTTTCTGGCTCGGCCTCATTGTCTTTTCTCTCAGCCTCTCGGCTCCAGCCGCCTCGCAGCAGCCCTCCGGCGTTCCCAGCCCTGCGCCAGCTGCGGCGCCGGATTCCGAAGACGGACAGAAGAATGAAGCACAAAAGAGTAATGATCAACAGCTCCATGGAAGCGTCAGCGGAACGGTAATCGACGGAAGCGGGGCGGTGGTGGTCGGTGCCCTGATCACACTTACGCGCGCAGACGCGTCAAGTCCCCTGGATATTTTCTCGGGTGAAGATGGGCAGTTCGCTTTCTCCAACATTGTTCCCGGGCCCTTCCAGATCCGAATCGCCGCTGCAGGTTTTGCGACCCAGACGTTCTCCGGCGAACTCCATCAGGGAGAATTCTTTATTGTCCCCACAGTCACATTGGCCCTGGCGAGGGTGGATACGGAACTTGAGGTCCGCGAGCGTGGCACCGAGATCGCCGTGGAGCAGGTCAACGCGGAGATCAAGCAGCGAGTGTTCGGCGTTGTGCCGAACTTCTATGTGACCTACGTCCCCAACGCGGCCCCCTTGAACGCCCGGCAAAAGTTCAAGCTGGCGTGGAGGTCAATGATCGATCCCGTCACCTTCGGGCTGACCGGAGTAGTTGCCGGCGCGCAACAAGCGCAAAACGCTTTCGCCGGCTACGGGCAGGGCGCGCAAGGGTACGCTAAGCGCTACGGCGCAGCCTATGCCGATGGCGCCACCAGCACCTTCATCGGTAGCGCGCTGCTGCCGGCGCTCCTCAAGCAAGATCCACGATACTTCTATAAGGGGACCGGGAGCACCGGATCGCGGATCTGGTATGCGATCGCCAACTCGGTCATCTGCAAGGGTGATAATCAACGCTGGCAGCCGAACTATTCGGCCATTCTTGGCGGGCTGGCTTCGGGTGGAATCTCCAACCTCTACTATCCTCCGAAGGAACGAGGGACGGCTCTGGTTTTCGAGAACACGGCTATCGGAACAGGAACAACGGCTGTGGTCAACCTTCTGCAGGAGTTTGTGGTGAGGAAAATGACGCCGCACACGAATTAGCGCAAGGTTCCGACAACCCCGTCAGACCGCGATCGATCCCGGGGCGATTCCCGGCGCGCGGTTGAGCCTCTCCAACAGAACCTGGGGATTGATAGGCTTGGCCAACACCTCAAATGAGTAGCCCTCGGCCCGGGCTCTAGCCAGCAAGTCGCTGCTGACGGCCTGACCGGAGAAGAGAATGATCCGGCAGCCAGGAAGCACGTCCATGATGATCTTGGCCGTCTCAATCCCATCGATACCGGGCATGATCACATCGCTCAGAACTACATCGGGAAGGAGCAACCGAGCCCACTTGATGGCGGACTCACCGTCATATACGGCCAGCGCACTATGTCCTGCGCCTCCTAGAATATTTGCGAGGCTATCGGCGATGACGGCTTCGTCATCGACCACAATGATCTTCATTATTGTCGGGGAACTCCGGATGCAATCATGCCACTGTAACGCTCGCGTCAGCAAGGGAGACCCGCTCCGAGAGTGGGGCGCCAATCGCAGGAATTCTTCTTGACAAATATATATATCAAACAATATACATATTGATCATGCCTAAACTCGACGCCCAGAAATTCCTGCCCCTTAAAACCCAGTGGTTCCACATCATGCTGTCTCTGGCTGGCGGTGAGCAGCACGGCTACGGAATCATGCAGGAAGTGCTGGCGCGCAGCGGGGGAAAAGTCCGGCTGTGGCCGGCCACGCTTTACGGATCGATCAAGCGTCTGATCGAAGAAGAGTTGATTGAAGAGTCGGATGAGCGGCCGGCGCCGGAAGAGGATGACGCCCGCCGCCGCTATTACCGTCTCACCACGCTGGGGCGGCGCGTGCTCAACGCCGAGTGCGACCGCCTGCAGGAACTGGTGCGCACAATCCGAGTCAAGCAATCGATGGTGACGGAATGAACTTTGCCTTGTGGCTCTACCGGCGTTTGGCTCGGGCCTTTCCGCACGAGTTCAAATTGGCCTACGGGACTGAAGTTGTCCACCTTGGGGAGGACGTCGTGGAAGAGATCGCAAGAACCCATGGCATCGCCGGCCTGGTCCGGCTGATTGCCGACATCGCCATCCGCGTGCCGGCCGAATACTTCAGCGAGATGCGGAGCGACATGAGATACGCCGCCCGCGGGTTGGCCAAATCACCCGGCTTCGCGCTCGTAGCCATCATTTCCATGGGCCTGGGCATGGGTCTGACGACGGTGGTCTACACCTGGGAATGGGCGTCGCTGTTTCGCCCGCTGCCGGGAGCCACGAGTACCAAACAGCTGGTGATGCCGGAGAAGCCGGTCTCGTTCTACTACATCGAGCAGTATCGGGAGCAGAAGGGTCTGTTCACCGGGGTTGCGGCGGTAGAAAATGGCGTCCCCTTCAACGTCAGCTTCCAGGGTGACGGGGATGCCAAGCCGCAGCGCGTGTTCGGACAACTTGTGTCCGCGGACTACTTCAATGTGCTCGGCGTCCGGCCTCAGCAGGGTCGTATGCTCAGTCCCGAAGTTGACAAGCCGGGCAATGGGGCGGTGGTGGTGATCAGCGATCGCTTCTGGCGTAATCGCCTCAACTCCTCACCCGAAGCGGTAGGGCAAGTACTCCATCTGAACGGCCAGCCCGCCACCATTGTGGGAATCGCGCCCGTGGATTTCAACGGCGCGCTGGCGGAGAATCCCTCGGAAATTTTTGTGCCCGTTACCGTCCCCGCGGTGCTGGCCCCAGAGCTGGCCAATGACGTGTTGCATCAGCGCAATGCCCGTGAGTTTTGGGCTCTCATGCGGCTGGCCCCCGGCGTGAACATCGGCTCCGCCGAAGCTGCTCTTGATGCCGTCACGCGGCAGCTCGACGAGCAGGACCCCTCAGCGCCGAAACGTATCGACAAGGGGCGGAGAGTTACGCTGCTCCTGGCCGGAAATATCGTGCGCCTTCCCCGGGAATTGAAGCCGGTGGTGGTGGGATTCCTGGTCCTGCTGATGGGGCTGATCATGGTCATTTCTTACATGAATCTGGCCAACATGCTCCTGGCGCGCGGCGCCAATCGACGCAGAGAGCTGGCTATTCGCCTGGCGGTGGGCGCCAGCCGTTTTCGCCTGGTGCGACAGATGATGAGCGAAGGCATATTGCTCTCGCTGCTCGGCGGAATCACAGGCTTCGCGCTGGCCTACGGTCTGTCAGTACTCAACTCTCATTTCAATCTGCCCACGGAAATTCCGATTGAGAAAGATCCTCTTCCCGACTGGGGGGTCGGAATCTTCGTCTTCGTTCTCGCGATCGTGTGCGGAATTGGATTCAGCCTGATTCCGGCGCTGCGCGCGACAAAAGCCGACCTAGCTCCTGCGATGAAGGAAAGCTCTGCGCTTCAACTGCCGGGTTATCGCCGCTTCGGTCTGCGCAACCTGTTGATGGTGGCCCAGGTCACCGGATCGCTCATGCTGCTGCTGATCACCGGCTTCCTTGTAATGGGGTTGAGCCAGTCAAGCAGCGTCCAAACGAAAGTCGATCCTCGAGCGATGTATCTGTTGTCCCTTGATCCGGTGCGCGAAGGCTACACGCCGGAAAAAACGCAGTCTCTGTTCGAGAAGCTCCCGGCGAGGCTCAGAGGCGTGCCAGGTGTTCGCAGTGTCGTTCTCACCGCGCAAGTGCCGTACTCGATCGAGCCGGGAACAGCCGAACTGAGGGCGGACGACCCAGGCGGAGTCTCGCCAGTCCTGAAGTCCGTGGTCCGGGAAGCCGTAGGCGCGAGGTATTTTGCGGCGTTGAACGAAAAAGTGCTCAGTGGCCGCGAGTTTGTAGATGTAGATGAGCGCAGCCCTGGCGATGGACAGGCAACGGTCACTCTGCCCGCAGTGTTGGATGAAACTGCCGTTCGCGGGCTCTTTAAAAATGGGACAGCGCTCGGGCAGCGCATCCGGGATGACAAGCAGGTCTACGAAGTCGTCGGCGTGGTGCCCGACATGAAGAATGGTATAGGAATCAACCAGCCGGTGATGTATGTGCCACTGACGGCCCGCGATTTTGCGCGGCCGCGCGCCGGAGGCATCACCATCATGGTGCGTTCCGATGCAGGAATCGATGCCTTGAATGGCGTTCGGAACGAGATTGCTTCTACAGATCCAAAGCTGACCATTTTCAAAGTGCGAACTCTTAACGACTACCTGGAGGTCAGCCGCGCCTTTGAGCGCTTCGCCGTCAATACTTACGGCGGGATTGGCGTCTTTGGGCTGCTGTTGTCGGCCATCGGCCTTGCGGGCGTCACCGCTTATGCGGTGGCGCAACGGCGCAAAGAGATTGGAATTCGCATGGCCCTGGGCGCTCGCAAGGTTCAGGTATTGAGGCTGGTGTTGCGCGAAGGCACAGCGCTGGTAACCGTTGGCACAGTCCTCGGTTTTGCTGGAGCGTTCGCCGTGGCGCGAATCCTCTCGTCATTGGCGGATGTCTTTGTCGAGTCATTGAAGATCGGCACCAACGATCCCCGGCTGCTGGTTGGCGCGCCGCTACTGATGGCGTCACTGGCTATGATCTCCTGCTACCTGCCCGCGCGGCGGGCAGCCCAGATCGATCCTTTACGCGCGGTGCGCGAGGAGTAGCGCGATGGTGGTCACGCACTAAACGGAAGCTCCTTCAGCAAGATCCCTGCTCAGATCCAGCCGAGGCGCGGTTCGGATGCTGCCTCCTGGAGATCGCATGAGCGAGCAGGATCTCAACCGGATTGAACAGGCGTTGCCCAAAGGCTCGGCTGCGGGTGAGCGCTACGCACCGGCCATGATGAAGATCATCAATGGATGATGCCGGCGCTGGCCGGTTACTGCTTGGCCGATGAAAGCGTGGTGTCTTTTTCGCAATCGGCGTCGAGACCACTGCCAGCCCGGTCACCTTCGGCGCGGGAAGCGACTTTCGCGATTGAAATCTGAGTAATGGTTTTCGGCTTCGGCCAATCGGGCGCCGACTGAATCAATGCCCGAAAGGCATTGCCGGCCCTGGTGGATGCTCGTAGGAGATCTGCGGCATTGATGCCGGGAAGCACGCGCTTGTGCCCGACCGCGGCCAGTCCCATGGACGCGATGCAGCCGCACTGGGAACAGTCCGGATTACCGCCAAACTGGCAAGGGACGATATGCGTCTTCAAATCGGCCGAGACAACTTGCGTGGTTTGGGCAAAAACGCAGGCTTCAGGAGAAGCAGGCGGGTTCAGAAACTCGCGAATGACCGCTTCCCGCATATCCAGTTTGGAGAATTCACGGCGCAGCGTCATGAGTTCGCGTACCGCCCGGGCGCGCTGCTGGGGAGAGAGTATCTCTGCGCCTGATTCGCCAAGCTGAGGAGTGAAGAAGCTCATCCAGACCCTTTTGATTTCCTTCTTTGGCGTCCAGAACTCGAGGAACTCTTTCAGATAACCGTCGCGCACCATCATCAGCGCCGTAATCGTGCAATGGATGGTGATTTGATGGCCGCGAATATTCCTGATGATGCGATCGTAGGTGGCAGGCTTGCGCCGGACATCGTGTTCCGGTTGCAGCCCGTCGATCGATACCACGATGCTGAGCCGGCGGATCCGCGACCATGATTCCGGTATCTCGCGAAAGGCGCTGGTCACCAACTGGACGTGAAGTTTGCGCTGCTCCAGCCTGGGCAGCAGTACCTCGAGTTCGCGGAAGCGAACCAGGGGGTCGCCGCCAACGATAGAGAGATGGAGGGGACGATACCGGTCCACCAGGTCGAGAACCCCCTGAATCAGTTCGTCATTCTTCTTGTCGGCAAGCTGGCGAAGGGTGATGCCGCCCCCAACATGATCATCGCCGTAGGCATAACACCCGGGACAACGCAGTGGGCATTCGCGGGTGATTTCTATGGAGAGCGAAGGGCGTCGTCCAGCTAAAACTCGCCCCCAGACTTGCAGCAGGTCCCTAAAATTCACAATGCCTTCACATCTATAAACTGACTTCAGATTAATTCTTAAATAAATAAGACATCTAGAATCCTATTCAGCGGCTCACAAGATGTCAAGGCTTTGAGATGCGGCTGCGCTGAAGCTGGAGGCCGGCGAATCGCGTCTTGCCTTTCGGAATCGCGTCTTGCCTTTCGACTGAGAAGAAAATGGCAGCTCTTTCCTTCCGCTTGCGCGCTGTCAAAGAGTTCTGATACGGATCGCTTCGTCGCCGGACAGAGATCAAAGTTTCTTCAACAATCGCATGGCTTCCGTGAGCGATTGCCGGCTGGAGAAGAAGTCCTTCCAGGGATCGTTTTTAGCCTTGAGCTTCTGCCTGTAGTTGCCCAGATTGAAGCTGGACGGGGAAAGGGTTGGGCGAACGTCCGACCAAGCCAGTGGCATCGAGAACGGAGCCTTCTCGCGGCGGCGTACGGAGTAAGGCGAGACTACGGTCTGGCCGAAGCCGTTGCGGAAGGCATCGAGGTAAACACGTCCCCCGCGGGCGGCAATCGCGTGTTCAACCGTCAGCTCATCAGGATGCGCGGCAGCAACCCTGGCAAGCAACGTCCTGGCAAATAACAGCACTTCGTCCGCGTCAGGCCCGCGGCGTAAAGGAATGAACACGTGGAGGCCGCGGCTGCCCGAGGTCTTCGCGAAGGAGGCCAGCTTCAGCGCGTCCAACGCCTCTTTGACATGAAGCCCGGCCCTGGCTGCGTCGGCAAACTCTCCGGACTGGGGATCGAGATCGATGCAGACCCAGTCTGGCTTTCGCGGATCGCTGGCGCGGCTCCCCATCACGTGCACAGCAATGCAGCCCAGGTTGACCAATGCCAGTTCGGTCTCCAGTGATCCTCCGACCACGTAGTTGGTGAAGCCGCGCGCCGTGTCATGGGCGATACGCAATGTCGGCGTCGCTTCGGGCATGCCCTTGGGTTTCTCTTTTTGATAGAAGCACTGGCCCTGCATTCCGTCCGGGCAGCGCTCCAGCGTGAGCATCCGGTCTTTGACATAGGGCTGAAGCAGGGGAAAGATCTCGCGGTAATACTCCGCCAGGTCGTGCTTGGTGTAGCCCTCATCTGGCCAGAAAACCTTCGTAGGGTTGGAAACGTTGACCGGCAGTCGACTGGCGTCTTCGCGCCTGGGTTTCAATACTTTCATCCTGCACTCTCCGGGAGTTCAACATCTTTTGCGGGCTTATCCTCGCGCAGCCCGAGAAACACCGGCTGGCGCAGCTTATGGTCCGCGGTCAACTCCTGGTAAGAAATCTGCGCCACCAGCCGGGGGGCGAGATAGGTGACGTCGCGCTCCCGCGGGGGATCGACCAGCGCACCTTGCTTGCGCACGAGCGGTTGAAACTGTTTGTACAGAGAATCCAGGGTTTGACGATCGAAGCCGGTCCCTACTTTGCCGGCGTAATGAAGTCCTCCATTCCGGTAGGCTCCAAGGAGTAGCGCACCAAAACGCTGTCGCGTTCCGGCTGGGGGTGTGTATCCAGCGATCACGAACTCGTCTTCCTGGTGGACCTTCACTTTTAGCCAGCTTTTAGAGCGGGCTTCCACATATGGCGACGTTGAATCTTTTGCCACCAGGCCCTCGAAGCCGCGGCGCTTAGCTACCCGGTAAGCTTCCAGCCCGTCCGCGGCGAGACGCCGCGATAACTGCAATGCGCCGTTTGGGCGTACAAGTTTTTCCAACATGGCTCGCCGCACCGCCAACGATTCACGGCGCAAGTCCCGGCCGTCGACAAAAAGACAATCGAAGACTGCGTACACCGGTTCGCCTTTCCCCTGCTGCAGGAATTGAAAGCGCGAAACCTTCTTGCGATCAAAAGCGACAATTTCGCCGTCGAGAAGCAGGGTGGCAGGATGCAGGCTGCGAATTGCCTCGGCGATTCGCGGGAATCTTCCGGTACGGTCAATCTCGTTTCGCGAAACCAGGCGCACGCGATCCGCCTCTTTATAAGCCAGGAACCTCAGGCCATCGTATTTTTCCTCATAAACCCAGCCAGGCTGATTGAAGGGCTTGGCAACGAGCGTCGCCAGCATTGGTTTTACGCGAAATGGGATGCGGCTGTTCACGCTCGATCAGCTCAGGCTTTGCGCCGTTTGCGACCGTTGGCGGCGGCGGCTACACGGGACGCCTTGGCCCGCTGCGGCCGTGCGGCCGGATCGCCCTTGCCGGCGCGGGCCACCTCACCACCTGCTTCGGCGGCGATTTCCCCCAGCAGCCGCCCGCTGGCAGCCGAGCGAGGTTTCTGGACGGTGACGTCGTCCACAGAAGCGTATTGGTCGCGATGTTTGATCAGCAGCCACGCGGAGCGCCCCCGATTGCCGCCATAGCCGCGCGTCCGCACCAGCACCCACGAACCCTTCAGCTTTTTGCCGTGCAAGGTAAATTTAAGATCGCCTTTTGCGAGGGCCGCATCCGGATCGGGAACTTCAGGGCTCCATGTACCTCGGTCCCAAACCATCACAGTTCCGCCGCCATATTCTCCCGGGGGAATGATGCCTTCGAAACCGCCGTACTCAACAGGATGGTCCTCTACCTGCATCGCCAGGCGCTTCACGGATGGATCCAGCGACGGCCCCTTGGGCACGGCCCACGACAGAAGTACATCTTTCCACTCCAATCGAAAATCGTAATGAAGGTTGGTGGCGGCGTGCTTCTGGATGACGTAGGCCAGGGGAGCTCCGGGTTTCATATGCGAGCTCTCGCCGGCAGGTTCCGGCGTGACATCAAAACGCCGCTTACTTTTGTATTCTTTCAGGCTCATGTTGCTCTTACGGAGTTGGATGCTAACCGAATTCCGCCTGTTTTGTGAAGTCCGCCGAGAGCGCAGAAGTACTGTGACTGTGATCACAGACGTAGTTCTTACTCCGGCATCTAATTATGCTTAGGGTTGTGCCTGATTCTGTGGGAGTATTTTATGGTGTCGCATTGTGCGAATCCCGACTGTGGCGCGCGGCTGGTTTACCTGCGCGAAGGTTGCGTGGTTGGCGTGCGCAACGCCCATAGTTCGAAGACGGAGTTCTTCTGGCTCTGCGGAGAATGCGCATCCTACCTGCGCTTTGCTTCTGCTGTGGACGGCTCCATTCACCTGGTCGCTGCTTCGCCTCCGGCAATGCCTTCCGCGCTCGACCAACTCTGAAGATTTTCGCATCCAGTGCGCGGCGCAGATCAATTGATTTGATTGAGCACCCTGATTCCGTGAATTGAAGCATGTACGCCTGCCGGATGGATCAACAGGCGAGCAGGTGCAAGGGCGAGGTTAGCGGTGCGCCAGAGCCGCTCGCATACTCTCAAACGCGCAACCGACTACTTCTGCTGGATTGACTCGATGTGTTTGGTGACGTTGGTCAACCGCACCTGACCGTAATCGCGATCCATTTCGATCTGATGAAAGATCGGCCCCCAGATGGGCATTTCCCGCGAGCCGTGCGCGACGATCTCATCATCACCGGCGATGATTTTTTGTACCCGCGCGCGTGGAAATATTCCGCCGTTGCGCCGGGAAAGGGTGGTCAAATCAGAAAGCCTGGAACTGAGAGCCGGAGCCACCGGCCCATTCCCGGTTCCATCGGCTCCATGACACGGTGCGCAATGCGCACGAAACAGATCGGCTCCGTTCAAAGAGGGAATCAGACGAGTGTAGTCCGGCTGAGTCCCGGATTTCGTGGGAGGTTCTTGCGGTTTGGCAGTTGAGTTGAACAAGGCGAAAACGATAGCGCCTCCCAACAGCGTCCATGAGCACATCGTCCTGGCTGAAGCCTTCATCGCTCCTCCATGTTGCATCAGGTTGGGGATTTCTCCAACAGAGCGCGTACTGCATCGCGCATGGCTTTGGGGCCGCTTTGCTTGTTCAGAAAACTGTCGAAAGCGGGCGCCGATGATCGCTCCGGGCTGGAATCGCTGAACATCAGAATCGGCAGATTCTTGTGGCAGCGTTTGATTTCCTTAGCCAACTGTACCCCGCTCATTCCCGGCATGCGATTGTCGATAACAGCTGCGTCGATCGGATTCTGTTCCAGGGTCTTGAGCGCCGCCTGACCGTCACTTGCGGTGAGCACCTCGAAGCCGGCTGCCTCCAGGATGGTCCGGCAGATCAGGAGCATTTCCGCAGAATCATCCACGCACAGAATGCATCGCTTATGCGTGGTGGGATTCATCTTGGAAGCCGTCGTTGTTGCGGCGGAATGCATTGCGGTTCCTTTACCATGCCAGTTGTTCCAGCGCCTGCGGCTGAAGAACGGTTACTGACGCGCCTTTAACGGCGATTAATTTGTCGCGCTGGAACTGCTGGAAGACACGGCTTACGGTCTCGCGCGACGTGTTGGTCATCTCCGCGATCTCACCGTGGGTAAGGGCCACGGTCAGGCGCTGGCCTTCCGCTCCCCGTTGCATGCGGTTATTGCGCCATTCCAGCAGCAAGTTAGCCAATCTTCCAGCCACAGTTGCCGGAAGAGCCAGGCGGCACATACCGCTGAAGGTGGCATGATATTCAGCCAGGATGCAACGCGTGGCTTCCATGGCAGCTTCTGGATGTTCCTCGAGGAAGGCCAAAAAATCTGTGACGCGGATCACTTTTGCCCTGGTCGGCTCCAAAACCTCAGCCGAGATCTCGTGCGACGTGTTGGCAAGCGCAGCCGCCAAGCCAAGGCACTGATCTGCGCCGGCGATTCTCAGGATGATGATCTTGCCGTCCCGGGAAGTAACCGAAAGCTTTACCCTTCCGCTGGTGAGGATGAAGAGCTGCTCGGGGTCTTCTCCTTCCATGAACAGCTGGTCGCCATGTGCATAAGTGACTTCGTGGACGATAGCCCTGAACCGGGCCAGTGCCTCACCCCGCAGGTTCGCAAAGGGCGAGACTATTCTGGCTCGGCTCATCGGTTGCTCTGGACAGATTGCGTGGGCAGTGCTCGTTTGCATAGTGTCAACTCCCGAATTCCTGATATGTTTGCCGGATTGCATGCCGGCAGGAAAAGCAAGAGGGCTGCCAAAGTTAAGTCCAAAAAAATCAATGACTTGCGAAATGCCGCCGAATTTCTTGCGCCGGCCCGCGCAGCGGCTGCGCGATAACGCGCAGATCTAGCTCGCTTACAATGCCGGGTAGACAGAACGCGGAGATGACAACAACCAAAAATCCGGTTTCTTTGCTGATCCTCGACGACAATCCAGGCAGCCTGGAGTTTCTGTCCAGCGCATTGGCGCGGGAAGGCCTGGAAATCCTCACGGCGTCGGACCCGGAAGAGGGGCTGGACCTGGTTTATTCCCGGCGGCCGCAAATCGTGCTCACCGACCTGGTCATGCCCAAACTGAGCGGCCTGGAAGTGCTGGAGCGGGTTGCCGAGTTCGATCCTGCGATCGACGTAATCCTGATGACGGCCCACTACACGACCGATACCGCAGTCGAGGCCATTCGCAAAGGCGCGGCCGATTATCTGAACAAACCGATCTCGATGGCTGTATTGCGCGACCGCGTGGGCCGCATTATCGAAACCGCGATGCACCGCCAGAAGATCATCCGCGCCGACGATGAACTGACGGAGAGCGCGCAGTTCGAGGGAATCGTCGGGCGCAGCCCGCAGATGTGGGAGATGTTCTCCCGTATCCGCCGCATCGCTCCGCATTTCCGCGCAGCCTTAGTCACCGGAGAGACGGGCACCGGCAAGGAACTGATTGCCAATGCTTTGCACCGGCTCAGCCCGGCGAAGGGAAGATTCGTGGTATTGAATTGCTCGGCGGTGGTGGAAACCCTGTTTGAGAGCGAACTTTTTGGCCACGTGCGCGGCGCCTTTACCGGCGCGGATCGCGACAAGCCCGGCTTATTTGAGCATGCCAGCGGCGGCACTCTGTTTCTCGACGAGATCGGAGATATGCCGCTGGCTACTCAGGCCAAACTTCTGCGCGCGCTCCAGAACCAGGAAGTCCAGCGGGTGGGTTCGCTGAGCGCGCAAAAGGTCGATGTGCGCGTGGTAGCCGCGACCAACAAAGACCTGCGTCAGGCCATTACCGCGAACGAATTTCGCGACGACCTGTACTACCGACTCTCCATGGTTGAGGTCCACGCGCCGCGACTTGCCGAGCGCATGGAAGACCTTCCGCTGCTGACGCGCCATTTTGTCGACAAATTTTCCCGCCAGTATGGCAAACCGATTCAGGGCCTCACCCAGCGGGCGCAGATCGTTCTCTCCCGCTACTCCTGGCCGGGCAACGTTCGCGAGTTGGAAAATGTCATCGGGCACGCCTGCATGATGGCCTTATCAGAGAGAATCGACCTGCGGGACTTTCCGGAAATATTGCAGCGCGAAACGGCGCCAGGTTCGCGCGCTAGAACCTCAGTCGCAACGAAATCGACTTTCTCCGCCATCACGGCCGAGAATCCCGCCCACGCCGAGGACCCGCAACAGTCACTGGAAGAGCATGAGAAGCGTCTGGTGACGGAAGCCCTGGCCCAGGCAGGCGGCAATCAATCGAAAGCGGCCCGGCAGTTGCGGATCGGACGCGACGCACTGCGCTACAAGATGAAGAAACACGGCCTGCTTTAAACGAAAGACTAAGCTTCCGGCAGCAGCCGCTGGATTTCGCTTCTCAGGTTGGCAAGCGAGAGCGGTTTGCTCAGATAACCGCTGAATCCGGCAGCCAGAGCCTTCTCACGGTCTCCCTGCATCGCACTTGCGGTGACGGCGACAATAGGGACGGCGACAAACCGCTGGTCCTTCCGCAGTTCGATCAGAACTTCATAGCCATTCCGGCGTGGCATGTGCAGGTCCAGGAGGATCAGGTCGGGGATCTCAGCCCGAGCCGTTTGCAGAGCTTCTTCGCCGTCGCTGGCTTCAATCACTACATATCCCTGCTTCTCCAGGACCGTGCGCAAGAGCTCGCGGCTGGTGTCTTTGTCTTCGACAATCAGGACGCGTCTCATGACTGCTTCCTGTCCACGGTGCTGCGAAAGGCCGGAGTTTTGGCCAGTGGCAATGTAACTGTGAACCGGCTTCCGCGGTTGGGTGAGCTCTCCAGAAAGATCTGGCCGCCGTGGAGTTCGACCAGCTGGCGTGTGATGGCCAGCCCGAGGCCGGTGCCCTCGCGAATTCTTCTGTTGTCGCCGCCAACCTGGTAAAACTTTTCGAAGATAGCAGCCTGCTCCTCCGGGGCTATTCCGATGCCGCTGTCGGCAACCGTGATTTCCAGAAAGCCGCTGTTGACCGAGGATTCCACCCACACGTTTCCCCCACTATCGGTAAACTTCACTGCATTGCTGAGAAGATTGTTGAGGATTTCTCTTACACGCGTACGGTCGGCATAGAGCTGCGCCGCAAAGTTGCTTCGGTTTTCCAGGCGAACATTCTTGCTCTGCGCGGCCTGCCGGGCACCGGTAAGCACCTCTTCGAGGCAGTCGGAAAACTCAAACAGCTCCGGCTGCAATTCAAGTTTCCCCGATTCGATCTTGCTGAGGTCGAGAACCTCGTTGATGAGCTCCAGAAGATGATGAGCATCCTGCAGCACGTGGCCGACAAAGCGCTTCTGTTTCGCATTGAGCGTGCCCTCTACTTCCTCAGCCAGGAGCTCGGAAAAGCCAATGATGGTATGGAGAGGCGTCCGCAACTCATGACTCATGCTGGCTACAAACTCGCTCTTGAGGCGGTTGGCTCTTTCTACTTCGCGATTGCGCGCCTCAAGTTGGTCGTTCTTTGCCGACAGCTCGACGGTGAACTGCTCGCGAATCGCGCGTATGCGGTCTTCGGCGCGTTTTCTTTCCGTGATATCGCGCACCGAAGCAATGATGTTCAGCTCGCCGTCCCTCCAATTCGGACTCAGGCTGATTTCGACAGGGAAGAGCGTTCCGTCTTTTTTCTGCGCTTCCAGTTCCAGCCCTGAGCCCATTGGCCGGGTCTGGGGGTGATCGGCGTAAGAGGCGCGATGTTCGTGATGGCGCCCGCGCAGTGCGGCCGGCACAAGGGTTTCCACAGTCAGCCCCAGCAATTCTTCGCGGCTGTAGCCGAACATTCGCTCCGCGGCCTGGTTGAGCAACATGATCTGGCCGTGGGGATTGACCTCCAAAATAGCGTCGGGCACCGCCTCCAGGAGCTTGAGATAGCGCTGCTCCAGGCTCTCCGGGTGAGCTGGTGGCTGCTTCGTTTTCTTGGGGCGCTCCGTCACAGTGGTTCGCTTGTCTTTTGCCGCAGTGGATGCAGGCATTGTAACGGAGGTTGCGACTGGTTGGGAAACTCTGGATAACCCTTCAACCGCAGGGAGCGTCGCATGTACCTTGATCGTGCCCAAAAAATAGAGGCCTGCAAAAGGAGAGCGGCCGAACGACGCCAGGTGACGTCGATCAGCTTTACGTGACCCTGGTCACAGAAGTAATCTGACCTCGGCCGCACAATTGAACTGGAGGTGGGCTATGACGTTCGAGAGAAAGTTAAGCTTGCCTTTCCCTAATCGGAGTGCCGCCGGTCGCCTGCTGGGCGAGGACCTGCGCGCCCTGGCCGGACGTTCTGACATCGTGGTGCTGGCCTTGCCGCGCGGCGGAGTACCTGTAGCCGCTGAAATCGCCGAAGTGCTGGATGCGCCGCTCTTCGTATTCGTAGTACGCAAGCTGGGAGTCCCCGGCCACAAAGAATTGGCCATGGGAGCCATCACCAGTGGAGGGAAGCGGCTGATCAATCGCGCGGTCACCACTACTTTGCATATTCCGGAAGATATGGTGGATCGGGTTGCTTGGGAAGAGACGGTGGAACGTATGCGCCGTGAACGTCTTTATGGACGCGGGCGCGAAATGCCGGAGTTGAATGACAAGATCGTTATCATCGTCGATGACGGCATCGCTACCGGATCGACCATGATGTTGGCCGTGCAGGCGTTGCGCGAGCAGCAGCCGGGACGAATTGTTGTGGCCGTGCCGGTGGCTCCGGCCGAGGTTGTATCGCAGCTGAGCAGCGTGGCCGACGAGGTGATTTGCCTGGCCGAGCCGCAGCCGTTCGTTGCCGTCGGCGCCTGGTATGAAGACTTTCATGAGCTCAGCGACCAGGAGGTATGCACCATTCTGGACCGCGTGTTGGAACGTCAACCGGAGCTGAAGTCGGCGTAATCTCAGCACGCGAAACGCCGGCATGCGAGTTGGGCGGCCCTCTTTTCAGGCAGTGGCGTCTGCTTTGGAGCGGACGATCTCCACTGAACACGGCGCATGTCGCGCAACCGCGTCTGACACGCTTCCCAGCATAAATCGATCAAATCCTCGCCACCCATGCGAGCCGAGGAGAATCAGGTCCGGCCGCCAATTCTTAGCGCAATCCAGGATATTCCCCCTTGCGTCGCCCTCTTCGAGCCGGGTACTTACAATGAAGCCGGCATTGCGAAGGGCGGCCGCGGTGCGCGCGAGCAGGGCTTCGCCCTCTTTGCGCCACTGCTGGGCGATCTCCGCGTAATCCTGGACAAAGATCGGTCCGGCGCCGAAACCGTAAGACATGGGCATGAGCTTCACTGATTCCACTACGCTCAGGATCAGGACCTCGGTTTCCAGAGGCTTGTATTGGTGAAGTAGAGCCTCGACCGCGGCTTCCGAACATTTGGAACCGTCAACCGCCAGAAGAATCCTCATGAAGATACCTCCCGCAATGACCCGTCAAGAAAATGCTCCGACTCGTATATTGAATGCCTTAGGTAATTCCGATTCCGTGACCGCGGTCACGGACCGTCTGCGATGGCGGGGCAATGGTGCGAGCAGGGAATCGGCCCGACACCGCCATGGAGTACATCTGTTTCGCTATGATCAAAGTTCTGGGCTACTTGCTGGCCGCGTATTTTTTGACCCGTCGCTACCGTGACTCGCGCCAGGGCATCTGGGGGTGAGTACTGTCCGGCTAGAGATTCGCCGGCCGGCGGCTTAGAAGTCGCTCAGGCGTTTAGGGGGCAGGGTCATCCTGAGTGCATTGAGGACGGCGACAAGATCGATGATCTCCTGAGATATCGCGCCGGCCAGCGGCGGGAGGTACCCGAAGGCGGCGAACAGCATTCCCAGACCACTCAAAGCCATGCCACCGATCGCGGTTTCTAAAGCGATTCGTCGAGTGCGCTGAGCAATGTGCATCAGCTCATCGACCTTGCGCAGGGAAGAATCCATGATCACAGCGTCGGCGGCCTCGGCGGTTACGTCGCTGTTCTTGCCGCCAAGAGCGACACTGGCGGTTGCAGCCAGCATGGCTGGTGCATCGTTGATTCCATCACCCACGAACAGCGTGCGCCGCCGCGCTGTTTCTTCGCTGACCAGCCGCAGTTTTTCTTCTGGAGATGTGCCCGCATAAATGTGTTCAATGCCTACGATCTGTGCCAGATGTTCGACTTCGCTGCGGCGGTCGCCGGAGAGCAGGACCACCTGGTTGGCGCGATGTCTTGGCCTCAGATGCCGGACGAAAGAACTACTGTCGGCGCGCGGCTGATCATGAAAACGAAGCGTTGCGGCAAATCTCTTATCGAGAATGACAAGACACTCCAGTCCCGATTCCACGGGAGGCAGCTCAGCATTTGCCACCATCCCGTTCGCGAGCGCCTGTGGCCTGCCGGTTATATGGATACTGCGCCCAGCGATAACCCCAGATAAACCCTGCCCAGGTCTCTCGCTCACGCCGCTCGGAACGGGGATCTCCAGGCGCAGGGCTGTTGCCGCATCGACAATCGCCTGCGCCAGAGGATGGCGCGAGTACTGTTCCAGGCTCGCGGCGCACGAGAGCACCTCGGCTTTCGAGGTCCATGGCTGGCAAAGCACATCGGTGAGTACAGGCCGCCCGTAGGTCAAGGTTCCGGTCTTGTCGAAGAAAAACGTTTCGCAGGTATCGATCTGTTCCAGGATCTTGGCGTTCTTGATAACCACGCCACGCCGCGCCGCCAGGGAAATCCCTCCGATGATGGCTACCGGAATGCCGATGAGAAGCGGGCAAGGCGTGGCGATTACCAGCACGGCAAGAAAGCGGTCAGGACTTCCGCTCAAGAGCCACCCGATGATTGCTATTGTCACAGCGAGGGGCGTATACCACGCGCCCAGACGGTCGGCGACGCGCCGCATATTGGGCCGGTTCTTTTCTGCTTGTTCAACGACCTTCAGGATGCGCGCATAGCGCGAGTCCACCGCCAACCTGGTGGCGCGGATTTTCAGCAGCCCTGCTCCGTTGACGGCGCCTGAAAGCACCTGCGAGCCGGGCGCTTTGGCCATCTCAAAAGGTTCGCCGGTCAGGTAGGATTCGTCCATCTCGCCGTGGCCCTCAACCACCTCCCCGTCTGCCGGGCAGACTTCGTGAGGAAAGAGCGCCAGTACGTTGCCGGGAATAATTTCCTGTACGTTGACTGTCTCTGTCCCGGAAACAGTGACCCGATGGGCTGTGGTCGGCATTCTTTGCGCCAGGGAGCGGAGGGCAGAAGAGGCGCGCCGCGTTGCGTACTGCTCCAGCGCCGAACCTCCGGAGAGCATCAGCACCACGATGCAGCCGACCAGATATTCGTGCAGCAGGATCGCGGTAATGATGGAGAGTCCGGCCAGCCAGTCGGCGCCAAATTGCAGTCTGATTGCCCGACGCGCTAAGCCGATGAGAAGCGGCACGCCCCCAACGAGCAGGGCAGCATACAGAGGCAGGTTGGCCAGGCTGGAATCCCAGACAAAGCGCAGCAAAAGATAGACAGCGATTGCGGCGAAAGCCGACAACGCAATCAGGGAATCAGCCCCGAACTCTTTCACCGCCGCAAAGGGATGTCTGCCGGCCACGGCACCGGCGGTGGCTTTCGTGGAACACTGCTGATTGCGTTCTGTGGAAACAACTTCCGTATTGGGCGGCATAATGCGTGTCCCCTTGCCCGCGGCTGCGCCTTGAGTTCCGACCATTTCAGAATGGCCAATTTCAAACTTAGCTCTTAAATTACACGAGCTGAAGTGAGTCCGGTCACAACCTACGTCGCCGCGCAATCGATGTGACCGTGGTCACGGCCAGTCGCGTAGCGGACAATTAGCATCTATTCAGGAGGCGCTTATATGTCCACAGCGGCTCTCTCGGTCACTCCCGGAGTGAAGATCAAGAACATACTCTTCGCTACCGATTTCTCTGACGCCTCATTGCATGCGCTGCCATTCGTTACCTGTCTGGCCAAAAAGATGGGTGCTTCGATCTGCCTCTGTCATATCGTGACGCCCAATGCCCTGGTGGAGAGCGCACCGGAGGTAGCGCCGGCCTTGTATGACAGCCTGCGCAAAGAGGCCGAAGCCGAACTGGGAAGTCTGGCTGGGCCCTTGAAGTCGGCTGGTTTGGCGCCGAGAACTATCCTGCGGTCCGGGCCCATCTGCGACGAACTGCGCGAGATTGTTGCCAACGAAAAGATCGATCTCGTAGTAGCCGGCACTCACGGCCGCACCGGTGTGCGCAGAATGCTGCTCGGCTCGGTGGTGGAAGAAATCTGCCGCGTCGCGGAATGCGCAGTCCTGACCGTCGGCCCCAGTCTTGCGCCCAGGAAGGAGATCGGATTCAAACGGATACTCTTCCCCACCGATCTCTCCGAGGACAGCAGGAAGATTGTCCCTTATCTCCGCGGCATCGCCGAAGAGTACCGGGCGAAGGTCACGGTGCTTCACATTCTTCCCGAAGACCTGATCACTAATCCTGATGCTCCGAAGCTGGCCGAGCCCATTCGCAGAACCATGATTCACACGCTGGAGAAGGAGCTGGCTGGCCTGGAGACTGAATTCCTGATCGGCTTTGGCGACACCGTGGAAGCTATCCTGAGCACCGCCCGCTCCAAGGGCGCCGATCTCATCGCCATGGGGATTCATAACGCCTTTCTTCCCGGAATTCAGTTGCGGTCGAGCGTGGTCTACCGCATTCTGGCGGGAGCGGAATGTCCGGTCCTGACTTACCGATGACGGCACAGCAGGTACGAATCTGAAAGCGGTGTTCACTACACCAGCTTCCCTGTTGCCGCGACGGCTGGCGGCTTGATCTCGCCGCCAACGCCGACGGGCTTGGGCTCGCTCGGGTTGACCGCCGTTCTTGCCCACTTTTGGTACATGTTCCATTGATCCAGGGTGTCCTGCCGCGCTTCTTCCAGCAGGTGCCTGGCCTCATCGGGATGCGTCTGCTTGAGCGAGGTATAGCGGTCCTCGGAGTACAGATATTGCTCGAGCGGGATCGATGGCGGCTGCGAGTCCATCTGCAACGGATTCTCGCCCTTCTTCAGCCGGCGGGGATCGTAGCGGAACAGCGGCCAGTGACCGGAATTGACGGCCAGCTTCTGGTGGGTCAGGCCCTGCGAGAGATCGAAGCCGTGTGCGATGCACGGACCGTAGGCGATGATCAGCGACGGACCGTCATAGGCTTCGGCCTCCAGGAAGGCCTTGAGCGTCTGCATATCGCTGGCGCCCATGGCGATTCGGGCCACATAAACATTGCCGTAGACCATGGCTTGCAGAGCCAGGTCTTTCTTGGCGGTGTTCTTTCCTGCGGCGGCGAACTTTGCCACCGCCGCGCGCGGCGTGGCTTTGGATTTCTGGCCACCGGTATTGGAATAGACTTCGCTGTCCAGAACCAGGATGTTCACGTTCTCCCCTGAAGCCAGCACATGGTCGAGCCCGCCATAGCCGATGTCGTAGGCCCAGCCGTCGCCTCCCACAATCCATATGGCGCGTTTCACCAGGCTATCGGCCATGGCCAGCAGGTCATGCGGGTCGCCGGCAGGGGCGGTGCTGAGCTTCTTCTTCAGGCTCGCAACTCGCTCGCGTTGCGCGCTGATGCCGGCTTCGGTCGACTGATCGGCTTCAAGAATGGAGCGGACCAGATCGTCGCCGACAATCGAAGCCGAGCGCTTCAGCAGGTGGCGCGCGTATTCAGCCTGCTTATCCTGGGCCAGGCGGATACCCAGCCCGAATTCGGCGTTGTCTTCAAACAGGGAATTGGACCAGGCGATGCCGCGCCCGTCCTTGTTCATGGTGTAAGGCGTGGTGGGGAGATTCGCGCCGTAGATAGATGAGCAACCGGTGGCGTTGGCAACGATCGTGCGGTCGCCAAACAGTTGCGACATCAGCTTGATATACGGTGTTTCGCCGCAACCGGTGCAGGCCCCGGAGAACTCAAACAGCGGCGCCAGCAGCTGCACGTCCTTCACCTGGCCGAGGGAGAGCTTCTCGCGCGGAGCCTCGGGTAGGCCAAGGAAGAATTCCCAGTTCGCGGCCTCGCGCTCGCGGAGCGGCAGCTGCGGAGCCATGTTGATGGCCTTGTGAGTTGGATCTGCCTTGCTCTTCGCAGGACAGACCTCCACACACAGCGTGCAGCCGGTGCAGTCTTCGGGGGAGACCTGCAGCGTGTACTGCATGTGGCTCATGCCCTTCCATCGCGCCGGAGCTGACGCAAACGACTGCGGCGCGCCCGCCAGCTTGTCAGAATCGTAGACCTTGGCGCGAATCACCGCGTGCGGACATACCAGCACGCATTTGCCGCACTGAATACACAGCTCCGTGTCCCATACCGGGATTTCCAGGGCGATGTTGCGCTTCTCCCACTTGGTGGTGCCGCTGGGATAGGTGCCGTCGACCGGGAGCTTGCTCACCGGCAGCTGGTCGCCGCGGCCCTGGATCATCGGACCCAGAACGTCGCGAACAAAGCTGGGCGCCTGCGCCGGAACCGGCAGACGGAAATCGAAATTGCTGGTCAGGGTCGACGGGACCTTCACTTCGAAGAGATTCTCCAAAGTCTTGTCGACGGCGGCGAAATTGTTCTGAATCACCGTTTCCCCGCGCTTCTTGTAGGTTTTGCGGATGGCGTTCTTGATGGCGGCGATCGCCTGCTCGCGCGGCAAAACGCTACCGATGGCGAAAAAACAGGTCTGCATGATGGTGTTGATGCGCGCGCCCATGCCGGTCTCACGCGCGACTTTGTAGCCATCGATCACGAAGAACTTGAGCTTCTTTTCCAGCAGCTCGCGCTGAATGGTCCGCGGCAGATGGTCCCAGACCTCTTCCCGCCCGAACGGACTGTTGAGCAGGAAAGTCGCTCCGGGCTCGGCCGTCTCCAGAACGTTGATCTGTTCCAGGAAGTTGAATTGATGGCAAGCCACGAAATTCGCCTGGCTGATCAGGTAGCTGGAGTGGATGGGATGCGGTCCGAAGCGGAGGTGGGAAACCGTCAGCGAGCCTGATTTCTTGGAGTCGTAAACGAAGTAGCCCTGCGCATACAGATCGGTTTCTTCGCCGATAATCTTGATGGAATTCTTGTTGGCGCCCACCGTCCCATCGGCGCCCAGGCCGTAGAATACGGCCCGGGTCGCCGCCTTCTCCTCCGTGGTAAAAGCCGAGTCGTACTCGATGCTGGTGTGAGTTACATCGTCAACGATACCCACCGTAAAATGATTCTTGCTGTTGGCTTTGCGCAGCTCGTCGAAGACGCCCTTTACCATCGCCGGGGTAAATTCTTTCGACGACAGTCCGTATCGTCCGCCGATGATTTTGGGCGTTCTGCTCAGCCGTCCCTGGGACAGGCTCTCGCAGATGGCGGTCACCACGTCCATGTAGAGCGGTTCGCCCAGGCTGCCCGGCTCCTTGGTGCGGTCCAGAACCGCGATGCCCTCCACCGTGGCCGGAAGCGCCTGTAACAGATGCTCGGTCGAAAACGGCCGGTAAAGCCGCGGCTTGATCACTCCCAGCTTCTGCCCGTCGCGATTGAGGTGTTCGACCGCTTCCTGCGCGACTTCTGCGCCTGAGCCCATGAGCACGATCACGTGCGTCGCGTCGGGCGCTCCGAAGTAGTCGAACAGCCGGTACTGGCGATCGGTAAGGCGGGCGAACTGGTCCATCACGTTCTGCACGATCACCGGCACCGCCAGGTAGAACGGGTTGGAGGCCTCGCGCGCCTGGAAGTAGACGTCGGGATTCTGCGCGGTCCCGCGGACGAAAGGATGGTCCGGAGACAGGGCGCGCTCGCGGTGGCGCTTGACCAGGTCTTCGCTGATCATGCTGCGGATCTCTTCGTCGGTAAGCTGTACGATCTTGGCAATCTCGTGCGAGGTGCGGAAGCCGTCAAAGAAATGGAGGAACGGGACGCGGGCTTCCAGCGTAGCCGCCTGCGCGATCAGGGCGAAGTCCATGGCTTCGCGGACCGAGTTCGCCGCCAGCATGGCCCACCCGGTCTGGCGCACGGCCATCACGTCCTGGTGGTCGCCGAAGATCGAGAGTCCTTGCGCCGCCAGGGCGCGCGCCGCCACGTGAATCACCGCCGGGGTCAGTTCGCCGGCGATCTTGTACATGTTGGGGATCATCAGCAGCAGGCCCTGCGACGAGGTGAAGGTGGTGGCCAGGCAGCCGCCCTGTAGCGCGCCATGCAAAGCGCCGGCGGCGCCGGCTTCGCTTTGCATCTCTACGACCTCGGGAACGATCCCCCAGAGGTTGGTCTTGCCCTCGGCCGACCACTGATCGGCCCACTCTCCCATGCCCGAGGACGGGGTGATGGGGTATATGGCGATGACTTCATTGGTCTTATGCGCAACGTAGGCCGCGGCTTCATTGCCGTCGATAGTGACAGTTGTCCGGTTCATAACCTTCTATCTTCGTTCGCTAAGCGCACACCTGACTGTGATTGAGGTCACAGGGCGGAGTTACGTCAGTGCTTGAGTCCGTGTGGCACAGCCGCCCTCGGCTGTGGGCTTTGTTCCTGTCCCGACCCGTGTGGCACAGCCGCCCTCGGCTGTGGGCTTTATTCTGTCTCCCGATCTCCCAATTCCCCTAGCCCCCTTTACTTCCTCCCATGGTGTCCCAGGGAGGACTGTACTTCCGCCGTCCCAACCCTGTCCTAAAGGACTACTGGTGTATCGCCAACCGCTCCGGCTAGCAGCTAGAAGCCAGCAGCTAGAAGCTTTTTACCCCGATCACCGGATCACCCGATCACGGCGATCTCTTCCAGCTTCCCTCCAAATCAAAATTCCTGTCCACATATTTCTCCAAACCGCCCCCAAACAGCAGTTTAAGAAATCCTCGTAACCTGCAGATTCGCATCAAGATGGACGGTTGAAGACAAATGAAGACGATTGCAGACGCTTGAAGACAAATGAAGACGGTCATGGCCAGGGAGATGGCCTCGCGTTCACCTTTTCTGCAAAATGCGACTCATGAGGCCGGCAACGGCTGGCGAGCGGCCGCTTTTTCCGGCTGCAGCGCCCGCAGCGCTTCGATGTTTCTCAGCGTTCTGTTTCTCTGCTCGGGTTTCTTCTTGTTGAGATTGGGCGCATTCGGATCCTGGTAGAAGACCAGGATATTCTGCTGCAGGTCGGGCGACACGTTTGAAAACCGGGCGTTCGCAAGCTTGTCCAATAACTTGCCGTAGGCCTCATCGGTAAGAGGGTATTCGCCCTCTTTGGTCTGCTTGCCGGTATCGAAATCCCTGTCATCCAGGGTTAGCGTGCCCGCTCTTACATCCTGGAGATAAGTTCGGTACTGATCCACGGTGCTGTTGATGCTCTTCAAATATAGCGTCTCGGTATCGGGGCTGGGCATTTTGAAGCCGACTGCCCTGAAGGGGCCAACCTTGGGAACCAGCCTGAAGAGCAGGGCCAGGAAGCGCGCTCCGCATCCCGGTTTTTGATAACCCTTGCCCCACTCCTTCTCATACTCAGCACGCTTCAGGTTGTATAGAAATTTCTTCCGCGCAAAGCTCGGGTCTTCCTTGACCATTTCATCTTTCCTGGTGAGCAGAGCGACCCGGGTCATTTGCGGAATAACGCCGCTGATGGAGCGGCGAAAGCTGCCGATGGAGAGATCCACGCTGCTGAAGATGTCTTCCAGCTTGATGCCGTAAGTCTTCAGGAATGCCCGCTCCAGTACGGGTTTGGACACCTGGAAGCCGATGAAGTCGTGATATGCATCCGGCGTATAGCGCTGCTTGGCGACCTGGACTACGTCAAAGCCAAACTCTGTCTGGATGTGGGCCTTGGGGTTTTGCGCAAACGTCACCGAGCGCCCATATTTGGTCTTCAGTTTGGGAAAATTCTGGGCAACGGCCAGATTGACAAAGGGATGGCCCGTGATGTCGGAAGCATAGTGTGAGAGCGCTCCCACAGCAAAAGCATACTCATTGATATCGGCCGCCTCGTCCAGCAACGCCTGAACAAAATCGCCGCTGCGCACATAGTGGACCAGGTCGCTGAAGAGTCTGTTGCCGAACGGGTAATAGCCCATGTCCTGAATCAGGCATCCGCCGTAGGCATAGGCATGGGCTTTGCGCAGGTCGTCTTCTGATGCGTTGGGATACTTCAGCACCAGCAGCGGCTTGATCTGGTCGCTCCACAGCAGGTCGACAATCTCTTCGTGGGTCAACACGGAATACCCGGCGCCGGCGCGACTCAAAGTGCAGACGAGCAGCATTACGGCTATCCATGATTTAGCAGCGGTTCGCATAAGTTAACTTTGCTGGTTGAACGTCTCCGTGGACGTACTACGGGACCCGGATACCCGGCTTTCCTGGCGGCAGAAGTTACCGCGCTGATCTTCATTTGCCGATCGCTTCTTATGTTAGCGGCTCAGCTGGCTTCAGGTCTGACCAGAATTGCTCATTCGGAGACTTTATAGGCGCAGGACGACATATCTTTGCCCGGTGCCCTCGGTATCGTTTTGGGGACGAAGGGCAGTCGCCCGGCCACCAAATCGAGTAAATCCGAAGTCTTCCAGGAGATTTCTTGGACCTGTCATCCTGAGCGCAGCGCCGCGATGAGTCCTCCCTCTCGCGCATGACGGGCGCGAAGTCGAAGGACCCCGAGGATGTGTCCTCTGCGAAAATGCTTCAGGGAGTTCTCTCCAGGGATGTCCGGTCCTTAGCTTCATCTTTTAGCGCGCTGCGCCCTCGGGCTCCGCGCGGGGCCTTCGGCAGAAAGGTGATGATTCTTTCTTTCCGTCTATCCGGCACTCTGCCCTCAGCGCTTCGCGCCTACGGGCGCCGTGCCGGGCTATTCTCAGCCGTCCCGGCCGAGCCGGGACTGGGATCCCTCGGGCGGGGAAACCGCTACTTCACGATGAACGGCGCCGACGCCGTCACATTCTCCCATTCGATGAGCAGTCTTCCCCTGGCGCCGCCGGCGTCCGACAGCGTGATCTTGAGAGTTTCGACCGGAGATGACGGCTTGCCCATGGTGAGCGGAGCGCGGCCCAGTTCGGTGGCCGGATCATTGGTGGTGGCGCCCTCGCGAACGCCGTCCGGCGAGCGCCCGACGCCCCAGATGTGGCGGCCGCCGGCCATCAGGGTTTTGTTCACGATCAGCTTCCACTGGCCGTGGTCGAGGTCGATATACAGCGCGTAGTCGCCCCTGGGAATGGCCAGGCCATTCAGGTCGAGGTCGGCGTCGGTGTGCAGAACCGTGGCGTAATCGGCGCCTAGACGCCATACCTTGCCATACGGTTCGAGCGCGCCCTCGCCGCCGAAAATCTGGCGACCCCTGACCGAGGGGGCGTGGTAGTAGATCCAGATGTTCTTGCCGTTGATGGTGGCGCTGGTTTCGGCGCCCGGACTGAGGGTATTTTTGGTGGCCAGCTCTTCCTTCTTCACCTGGGCCCCGGCCAGCACCATGCCGCTTAACAAAAGAGCACTCAATAAGATTCGTTTCATTTTAGATGGCGTTCCTGTCCTTGCGGAGTATACAACCGCGCGCGGCGCTGCCCCCGCAGGGTTTCTAAGTGAAACCAGCTCGAGCGCCCTGGCGCGAAATCCTGAGCGTAGTCGAAGGGGAAGCCGAAGGAACAGGGTACCCCTCTGTCGCGAGGGATAGAGAAAAAGCAAAGCCTGGGCCACCCGCCGGACGATTTTAAATCGTACAATAACGGCGCGGTTCGTCAGGGGGGTGCGGACTTGCCAATCATTTCGGAGCGTCTTGACGAGCACGAGATTCTGTTGGCGGTGGTGATTGGGATCTTCTTCGCCATTATTTTCTCCCCGGTTGGTGCGTTGTTTTTCGAGATGTTGCCCGCAAACTCGCGCATTCGCACCGCTATTAGCTGGATACAAAACAAACTTGCAGCACGCTCGATTGCAAAACTTCGCAAGCGAATCGCAAGTCTAGAGAAATACCGGGATAGCTTGGTCACCGAAAGGGCTCATTATCTGAGCACATTGCGATTCATTCTTGCAATGCTTACTCTGATGTCGGTCGGAATATCAGTTTTTATTTTGGGACGAATTGAGTTGTCTGGCCGGACCCTTCTTTTCCCGGGATCTTTCGATCTCCTTGCTCTGATGTGCTTAGGCTTGGCAACATTTTGTGGAGTCTACGCTCTGCGGTTTGCTTCGTTGGACACCCATAACAAAATTAAGGCGATGATCGCAGGCATTAATGCCGACATCGACGAACTGACGTCAAAACTTCCGCACACTTAATTAGGCGAACACGCGCACCCAAGAGCGCGAAAGGACAGGCCACCCGTCTCTGTCGCGAGGGATAGAGAAAGCAAAGCCTGGGTGACCCGGCAGCTCAAGGGCTGCGACCAATCACCTTTGCTCTGGCATCTACAATGCGAAGAAGATGATTGGCTAACATTATGATCTCGACAGCTTCAGTTGGATCTGCAAGCTGAACATCGCGATGTGAGTGAGGGTTCTTGTAAGGACCCGATGGCGGGCGGGTGGCCCAGCTTTGGTTTTTCTGCCCCTCTCTGCACAACTGGGTGCCCTGTTCCTTCGACTTCGCTCAGGACAGGCTCTTTGCCAGAGCGCGGTTTTGTTTTTGCGCTCGGAGCCAAGGGCGGGATTCCCATGCAGCTTGCATTAGGGCCTTTAGCGCACTCCGGCTCCGGCTGCTCGCCGGTCCCCACCCCTCCAGCCAAGCTGGCTGGGATATACTCCCGCCATGCGCGGACTTGCCAAGGGTATCGTGGCCCTGATCTTCGGCGGAGCCTTGTTCTACGGCGGGGTGGCATTGCTTGATCCCTGGGCGCTGCACATGGGCGGGCGCTCGACTCCCTTCCTGACCTGGACGGGATACGGAAAGCTGGTCACCAAAAGCGGTGCCGAGTATCCGCTGTACGTTTCTTTTTACCCGTCATCGCATTCTTCCCGGCTTCACGTGGATGGATTGCGCCCCGTGGGCGGGCTGCAGGGGACTGGCTGGCTGTGCACCGCGCGCGGCGTGAAGCAGCGCCTCGACCTGAGCGGCACCATTTTCGGACACTGGCGCACCACGGACGGCAATCTGGTCTCCTTGCGCCTGCTCGAGCCCAAGGTGATCGACGTTGGCCAGGGGCGGGGATTTTTCGACCTCTACGGCCGCTGGCAGGGGCCGCAACTGGTGATGGACAGCCGGACCAGCGTGCCCGACCGCTTCCGGTCGGGGCTGGTGATTGAGCGGCCGGCGGTCAAACTGGATTGGGGCACTAAGGGCGATTTCGATGCCGCGTGCGCTGCCAAATCGCCGTAGTCCGGTCCAGCCTACCCAAAGCAACTGATCTTTTTCCATTCACGGCAGGCTTGTCGCCCCTTCATCCGATGATCCGATGGTCCGATGATCCGATGGTCCGAAATTTGCTCAAACTTTGCGAGTGGCGCTGCGTCTAACCCCATACGGAATCTGTGAAATCGGATCAAAAGAAGGAGCAATCCACAAATGAAACGGTCCTCGCTGGCGCTGGTTGCGGTCACCGTGCTTGCTGCCCTCGGAATGAGTCTTCGGGGCCAGGCCCAGACGCAAAGCCAACCGCCGAGTCCTGCAAAGTCTCAATCCGACGAGATGCTGGACCGGTGGAACGGCATTGGCAACAAGCTCGTCGCCATGGCCAAAGATTTTCCCGAAGACAAGTACGACTTCAAGCTACAGAAGGACCAGCGTACCTTCGCGCTGAATCTTCTCCATGCCGCGGCGCTGGATTTCGTGCTGATACGCAGGATTTCCGGATCAAACGTGGGGCCTGACTTCGGCGAGGGCGACAATCCTACGCGCGATGCATTCAAGACCAAGGCCGACGTGGTGAGGTTCGTCGAGGACGCCGTCGCCGACGGAGCCAAAGTGATTCGCGAGCAGGGCGACGCGGGGCTGGACAAGACAACAAAGTTTTTCGGGAACCGGATGGCCCACAACTCCACCATCTGGACCTTCGCCATCGAGCACAGCGCCGAGCACTATGGCCAGCTTGTGGTCTACTATCGCGCCAACAACCTGGTACCGCCGGACTCGCGGCGCTGAGGCGGTAAACAAGACCTTGAACGATCACGGCCGGCCACGCAAACAGTGCGCTTCGGGGCCCGACGGGAACAGACCACGTATCTTGTCTTGCGGGGCGGCGGGCGGACCGAGTTCATTCAGGCCTGGTTTCACCCTATGGGCCGGCCCTAAATGCAGTTAAGCAAAAGGGTTAAGCCCAAAGTGACGCAACTTTACCGGTCCAGCCGTGTTAATCTCAATTAGCCACTTGTCTGAATGCCACTAGTGTCATTTGGAAAAGGCGTCTGACATCCCCGCGTCGGACGAAACAGGACGGTGACGATCATGTTCTCCAAGAAAATTCTGGTTTCCTTACTTCTGTTCGGGATCCTGGCGCTGGCCATGCCGGCGACATCACATGCCGGCGTAGCTGTGGGTATCTCGGTGCGCATCGGCCCCCCGGTGCTGCCGGTCTACGTTCAGCCGCCATGTCCGGCTCCCGGCTACCTCTGGACTCCCGGATACTGGGCTTACGGTCCGGACGGCTATTACTGGGTTCCGGGCGCGTGGGTTGAACCGCCTGCCGTCGGAGTGCTGTGGACCCCCGGTTACTGGGGATGGTCTGATGGCTTTTATGTCTGGCATGGCGGTTACTGGGGACCGCACGTAGGCTTCTACGGCGGAATCAACTACGGCTTCGGTTACACCGGTGTTGGCTTCGTGGGTGGATTCTGGGAAGGCGGCGCCTTCCGCTATAACCGCGCTGTGACCAACGTGAACGTCACGGTAATCCACAACACCTATATCAACAACACCGTGATTCGCAACAACAACGTCAGCCGCGTGAGTTTCAACGGTGGAAACGGTGGAGTGCGAGCTGTCCCCAGCGCGCAGGAACGCAACTGGGAACACGAGCGGCATTACGAAGCCACTTCGGCCCAGAGCCATCACATGGATCTGGCTCGCGGCAACCGTAATCAGCTTTACTCCATGAACCACGGGCGTCCGAACGTTGCTGCCAGCCCCAGGGCCGGCGTCTTTGAAGGACGCGGCGTGCAGGGAACCCGCGGCAACTTCAACGCCAATAACGGAAATCTCAACCGCAACAACAATTTGAACCGCAACAACGGCGGCAACTTTAATAAAGGAAACAACAACCTGGCGCGCGATAACAACGCCAGGGTGTATAAGGGCAGCGGTCCGCAGGGCGGCAACCGCAACTATGACCGGAAAGTGCAGAACAATACCTACGGCAATCCCCGTGGGAATACGGGGAACGTCAATCGCGGCAACACCGCGCATCCTGATTACGGGCGCGCACAGGGCGGCCGGACCGAGCAACACGCGAAGGATGCCCATTCCGACAAGCGCGACCACCGCTAAGAGAGTTGGGCATTTCTTCAGGAACAAAGGCCGGGTATGTTGCCCGGCCTCTACTTTTCCTCAGCCGAGCCGAGGCGCAGGATTTCGTGACGAAGCCTGGTGTGCTGCTGGAGGCGCCGCAAGTAGTCGGCTTCATTCTCCGAGGCTTTGGCGCGGATGATCTCGACCAAAGCTTGTTTTTCTTCGGCTGTCCAGCTGCTTAAGTCTGGTATCAGAGCCGCCAGCAAGCTGAAGTTTTCAAACGCCGCGCGTTCCACGGGGTTCCACGCGTTGGGATTCACGTCGAGAATTCTAATCAGCGTCCCGCGAGACGCTGCGCGCATCAGGCTGGCTTTGCCGTCATGGTGCTTCGCCATGTAACGCTGGACAGCGAAGCCGAGATTGCGCACAGAGAAGTGGTCCCATCGTCCCGGAGCCTGCCCTGGGATCTCATAGAAGGCGTGATCCGCGGCCAGCTTGCGCAGTGTTGCCGCGGAGGTTCGGTACCGAGGATTGGCAGCCAGCTTCTTCTCTTCCTTTTGTACGATGGCTTGCGACTGCTGTCGCCCCGGACGGAAGCCGAGCTTGCGATAAAACCAGAACGCGCCTGACTGAATGGCCTCATCGTTCTCATGCCCGAGCTGGTATGGGTAGACCGAAATGCATTTGACCCCGGTCAGCTGGTGGAGAAAATGGAGAGCCTTGGAATAAATCCATGCAGTCTCGCCGTCGCGATACGTGTAAAAAGTGTTGAAGCCAACCTCCATCCATTCGAACAGGGAAATGCCTTCAATGTAGTTAATGGGGACGCCGTTCTTGAGCGTGAAGCCCGCGTGATACGCCCGCAACGGAAGGCGGCGGTCGGCGGGCAGTCCCCACAGAAACATCTGGATTCCTCGGCCGGGGCTGGCTTCATGGATCTGGGCAGGATCGCCGCGCGTGGTGCCGTAAAGCTCGCGATAGCGAACGGTGACCGCTTCACGGCACAGGTCCAGAATCTCGCCAGCCTCGTGCGTCTCCAGCTTGCGTACTGGCAAGGGTGGTGACTGAAATTCCTGGGCAAGCGAGACCTGCTTGCGCTGGATGAGCGGCTCTTTGTGAAAGAAGAACTTCGCGACTTTGCGCCGCGCCAGCGTGCGGCTGGCGGGCGATTCCGTGAGATTCCATTTCAGCGAGAGGCGCATCGCGTCATATAGCTCAGTCTTGTCCGCCGGTGAGAGGGGCAGTTCGCGAAAGCGCTCCAGAAGCCACACCACGTCCGTTTTCTTTCCGGCGGCGTCGCGCAGCCAGGTGAGATAAGGCGTGTCGGCTTCGACCATAGCGTCGTCATCGAGCAACGGGATGAATCGCGGAAGAGCCAGGCCCAGCGAACGCGACTGCTCGTCGATGTCCCAGTCGGCTGTCAGGTGCTGAGGATATCGCTGCGCCAGCCAGTCTGCGACTTCGTAAGTAAAGGTGTCGGTGAGCGTCGTGCCGGCAATACCGGAGACGGATTCGGGATCGAAGTCATCCATGTCGGCGCCCGATTCCAGGAGCTGGTTAACCTGCTTCCTGATTCCCGCCAGCAACTGGTCGGCTGCACGGAGCACCTTATCGTTCTGCGGAAAAGCTCGCAGGAAGAGGAGTAAGTCGTGGAACCGGATAAGCGCATCGGCGTCGCGGAAGCGGAGTCCCTTTGCGGAAGCCAGCAGCTTTTCCACCTTGGCGTCCGGCCCCGGGTCGCGCCACTGTTTTGCGGCCTCCAATTGGGACAGCAGAGATTTTATTTGCATGATTTTTTTGCCGGGAAGCAGTGGCATTGTGATTCTACCTGTTGCCCGCTTCTTCTACACTGGTCTGCCGGTCACTATGCAAAGCTCCTCGCGCAACATGTTGTTGATCTGCTCCGCGGCATGGCTGCGATCGTTCGGCATTGGCTTGCTCGGCGTGGTGCTGGGCGTGTTTCTCTATCGCGAAGGCTTTAGCTCAACCGCGATCGGCGTGGTGATAGCCGCCGGGCTGGCCGGTGCCGCCGCCGCCACGCTGCTGGTTACCGTGAGAGCCGATCGCCTGGGACGAAGGAAGACTCTGTGTGTTCTGGCCTTGCTTACTGCTATCGGCGCGTTGCCCCTCATTTTCAGTTCCGGGCTGGCGATTCTCGTTCCCGTGGCTTTCATCGGTATGGTCAACGGCATGGGGACCGACCGCAGTGCCGCGTTCGCGCTGGAGCAGGCGGCGATCCCGGCGCTGTTTTCCGACCGCCAGCGTACCTGGAGCCTGGCCTGGTACAACATGGTGCTCGACGCCAGCGGAGCGCTGGGCGCACTGGCCTCGGCCGCGCCATTACTGGCACAACGTTTGTGGGGAACCGATATTGGAGTGGGCTACCGGGGGCTGTTCTGTGGCTACGCCGCACTTAACGTTCTAAGCGCGTTGCTGTACCTGTTGTTGAGCGATCAGATAGAGGTTGAGTCGCCAGCTTCCGCCGCGAAAACACGAGCAGTTTCGCCGGAAACCCGTTCGCGCGTGCACAAGCTGGCCTCTCTGTTCGCCATCGACAGCCTGGGCGGGGGCTTTCTTACTGACGCACTGGTCTCCTACTGGTTCTTTCGCCGTTTTGGTCTGACGGAAAACAAGCTGGCCCTGCTGTTTTTTCTGGTACACGTTCTCAACGCACTCTCTCACTTGGGCGCGGCAGCCCTGGCCCGCCGCATCGGGCTGGTGAAGACCATGGTCTTCACTCATTTGCCGTCCAGCATCTTTCTCATCGCCGCTTCACTGGTTCCGTCGGCGAGATGGGCGGTGGTGTTGTTCCTCCTCCGCGAATCTCTGGTGGAGATGGACGTCCCCACGCGCCAATCCTATGTAGCCGCTGTGGTCCGTCCGGAAGACCGCACCTTTGCCAGCGGAGCCACCAATCTTGCCCGCAATCTGTCATGGGCAATTTCTTCGTCGGTGGCCGGACTCTTCATGCAGCGGGTCGCCTTCTCCGCGCCGCTTTTCTTGGGCGGGGGACTCAAGATCTTTTATGACTTGCTGCTGTGGCGGTCGTTTCGCCACCTGACCCCTCCCGAGGAGCAAAAGCAACAGACATAATTGTTCCCACAGCCCGCTTACCAACATGGACTTTCGCTGGCGATCCGGATTATCGTTGAAACCCCAGTTATGAGACCCCTTGGCGTTGTGATCGCCGGCCTGCTTGCTTTCGCGGCTGTTTTGCATGCACAGGATCTATCCGTCGGACAGAATGGAGCGTATCGCGTCAATGTCCGCCTGGTCATGGTGGACGCCCAGGTCATCGACAAGAAGACTCATCAGATCGTCGGCAGCCTTAAGCCTGACGACGTGGAGATCTACGAAGACGGAGTTCGCCAGAGCATCAGCACCTTCAGTCAGGATGAGCTGCCGCTATCGGTGATTCTGCTGTTCGATCTCACCGACAGCGTACGGCCGGTGTTAAAACCGCTGGCGCAAGGGGCGCAAAAGGCTCTCGGCCACCTGAAACCCCAGGATGAAGTCGCGGTAATGGTTTATGCGGCGGCCGCACGCGTCATTCAGGACTTCACCACTGACCGCGAACTGGCCGCTGCCGCCATCGACAGAGCCAGCCGCATGGAAAGCGCTGAAGCTGCCTTCTTCAACGAGGCCATCTTTCGCGCGGCCGACCACCTGGCCCAATCGGCCGCAGCCAACAATCGCCGCGTGATCATCTGGCTTACCGACGATGTGCCCAATATTCCTTCTGACGAAGTCAGAGCGCGCTACGGCAGGGAATTGGGCAACGCTCCGCTGCACACGGAAAAGCAGGCCATGGAGCACCTGTTCCGGACCGGAACCGTTGTCTGCACATTGCTCAAGAAGAGTGAGATCTCCGATTCCGAAGACTCCCGGCGCGATGCCACCAAAATTATTGGTCGTATGCTCTATCCGCCGGGAGAGGCTTCTAAATACTCCCAGGCCTCTGGCGGCCAGGTGGTGGAATCAAGCAGTAAGAAGCTCCCCTTGCGATTGGCCGACCTGATCGACGACATCCGTTTGCGCTACACCGTGGGATATCGCCCGCCCGCGGCGAAGCCCCAGGGCAGGTTCTGCGCCATCAAAGTAAAGCTGGCGCCAGAGGCACGAAAGTCATACCGCGACGCCGTGGTCGAAGCCAAACAAGGGTATTACCGCTAAGGGATGAGCGCGTCAGGGCTACTCGGCGCGCAAGCTGGACGCAGGATTGATTCGGGCGATGCGTCGCGCGGGCAGGAAACTGGCGGCCGAGGCGGCAAGAATCAGAAGGCCGCAGACAACAATCAGGCTTGCGGGGTCAAATGTGCGCACTCCGTAAAGCTGGCTGCGCACGATGCGCAGAGTCAGCGCCGCGAGCATCAGGCCGGCACCCATCCCAAACGCAACGGCTACCATTCCCGAGCGGCCAGTCTCTGCCATTGCCCTGACTACCGTGGATCCCAGCGCCATGCGTATGCCGATTTCCCTGGTGCGCTGCATCACCAGGGTTGAGACCAGCCCGTACAAGCCGACCAACGACAATACCAGCGCCAGCCCGGAAAAAATGGCAAGTAGCACCACTTCCACGCGCTGCTGCCGGAGAGCAACTGCCTCAATGTCTCCCATGCTGTGAAAGCCGGCGAACGGCAAGCTGGGATCTGCCTGCGCCAGCGCCTGCTGCATGGCCGCTGGCAAGCCAGTGATGGGCCCGCTGGTGCGCACGACCCAACTGGGTTGATACCAGACGTGAGCCATGTTCACTACGGGCTGGCTCATTTGTGTTGCCGGAACGTAGATTGTCGGCTCGGTCGCCAGAGGCGCCGTCTGCTCCAGGCCGGGAACTTTTGTCACATCGGCGACGATTCCGACTACGGAGAATACCTTGCCTCCGGTCTTGACGTGCCTGCCCACGCCGGCAATGCCTCCCAGGTACTTGACCGCGAACGACTGGTCGACGACTGCGGCTGCTTCACTTTCAGCAGTATCGGCTTGAGTAAGCGTCCGTCCCGCCAGCAGGGCGAGGCGCAGCACGCGGAAGTATTCGGGCGTCACGTAAATCTGGCAGCTTACGCTTCCAGACCCCGCGTTGGCCCCGTCGATGATGGTAAAACCGTCATTCAGTCCGCGTTCGTAGGGCAGGCTCAAGCCGATGGCCGCCGACTCCACGCCCGGAATCTGCTTCATGCTGCTTACGCTGTCTTCGAGCAACTTGTGGAAGGCTGAGGCATCGTGGTAGCGGGCATCATCCAGGGACAGCTTTGCGGTCATGACGTTGGTCGCGTCGAAGCCCGGAGGAAGTGTTTGCAGATGCACCAGGGTCCGAATCAACAGGCCGGCCGTCGACAGCAGCACCAGCGTCAACATGACTTCGCCGGCAATGAGTACCTGGCGCGTACGAAACTTAGGAGCGCGAACCGTACCCGAGGACATGGAGGAACGTATGTCCACGTGCCGCAGCTCCAGAGCCGGAAGGATTCCGATCATAAGCACAGCGGCCAGGGAGGCGGCCAGCGTAAACCCGAGAACAGTGCCATCGGCCGCCAAACCACCCGGAGGAAGCATTCCAGGGTCTATTGCTCCTCTGAGCCATTCCAGTGCCTGGGCCGAGAGCAGGTACCCCATTAGGCCTCCGGCGAGGCCCAGCAGCAGCGGTTCCAGCATGATCTGGCGCAGCAAGGCCATATGCGTGGCGCCGAGAGCCAGGCGTGTCGAGAGTTCAGCAGTACGGCGTCCGATTCTCACCAGCATCAGGCCGGCCAGGTTGGCGCAAGCGATCAGCAGGATGCAGAGGACGGCAAACATCAACACCAATGCCGGAATCCTTGCTTGTGCAGCAAGGTCTTGTTGCAACGGCACCGCGGAAAGGGAAGCTGTAATTCCGGGAAACGCCTTTTTAAAATTGTCGAACAGCGAGGGTCGGAGTTGGGAGAGTTCTGTCCTGGCTTGTTGCCAGCTTGCCCCATCGCGGAGGCGAATAATGCATCCGTAGTTAGACCCGCGTCCTTCTCCCTCGCGTGACGGCTGGAGAGGAGTCCAAAGATCGGCACGGGCTGCTGATGGTAATTGCGAGGCAAGAACGCCCACTACCAGATAAGGTTCGCCCTTCAGGTGGATGGTCTGGCCAACGATTTGCGGGTCGGAAGAAAAAAGGCTCATCCAGAGGTGATAGCTCAGCACCACGGCCTTGGGACCGTGAGGCCGGTCTTCATTCTCGCTGAAGCTACGGCCGATCAGCACGCGGGTTCCCAGGACCTCAAAGTATCTTGCTGAGACCCGTTGCTCACGCACGTACTGGACGCTGGTGCTGGTCTGGAGATTCACGCCTTTAACCCCGGACCATACTGCCGGACGCACGGAGGTGACATTGTCGCGTATTAATTCCCAGGTTTCGCCGTCGATGCTATCGTCGTCGCTGGCTACAGTCTGGCCATGTTGATTAGCCCCTTGGAAGTGCGTAATCACGGCCCCGAGACGCTCAGGTTTGAGGTAAGGCAGGGGGCGAAGCAACAGCGCGTTGACTACGGTGAAGACTGCGGTGTTAAGGCCGATGGCCAGAACCAGAGTAAAGCCCACTACCAGCGTGAACCCGGGATTGCGGAGCAGCTGTCGAACTGCAATACGCGCGTCGCGGAACAAGGATTCAGGCCAAAACCAATTCCACTTCATGGGCAAATATTTTTCGAGCATGACTTTTTCGGCGTGCGCAAGCTGGCTCCGCGCCTGAATTTCGTTTCCGAGCTGGAAGCTGTTTGCCTAGCGCGATGCGGCCGCGGCTTGGGTCGCGGGCTTCGGCGCGGCAATCGCCATATAAATGATCGAGGCGAGCACGCCTCCGGCCAGTGGCGCTGCAATGAACAGCCATAGCTGTTGCAATGCCCAGCCGCCCACGAACACTGCGGGGGCGATGCTGCGAACGGGATTAAAGGAGCCGTTGGTTACTGGCACGCCGGCAAAATGAATCGCCACCAGGATGAATCCGATGGGAACTCCTGCGAAGCCGGCGGGAGTGCGCTTGTCGGTAGCGCCGAGTACGGTTGCTACCAGCAGCGTGGTGCATAGCATCTCGACCACGAAGGCCGCAGCCAGGCTGTAGTGCCCCGGAGAATGCGCCCCGTAGCCGTTGGCGGCAAAGCCTGAGGCCGCCGCGCTGTAGCCGCCCTGCGCCTGGCTGGCAATGAACAGCACCAGGGCGCCGCCAATAATCCCGCCGATCACCTGCGCCACCCAGTAGCCCACCATTTCGCCAACACTCATACGTTTGGTAAGCATCATGCCCAAACTCACAGCGGGATTGATATGACATCCCGAAACCGGACCAACCGCATAAGCCATGGCCAACAATGCCAGACCGAAAGCCATTGCGATTCCGACAATACCGATTTGACTTCCAGACAGTACGGCAGCTCCCAAGCCGGCAAAGACCAGTACAAAAGTTCCGAACAATTCCGCTGTGTATTTCATGACGTTCCTCCCGTGGCCCTTTGGCGCGATGATCTATCCGCAAAAGCTGTTCATTCTACATCCTTCTCATTTTTTGACAGGGTTTTTTCTCGCCAAACGAACGGGGCAAGCAACGTTCTTAAGAAAAGAGTGTCTCTCTAAGATTGCCGGCTGTAGCGACCGGCTCTCCAGTTCCCCAGCTGGATAATTTCCGGCAAAAAGGCCATGGCACTAATGGCATCTATTCGGGTGCGCTCCAGGCTCATATATTGCAAGGCATCCCGGTTTCAAGCCGAGCCTGATGCATCAAAGGTAAATCATTGAGCACTCGAGCCTTACGTCAGCAAGCCAGCAGTAAAGAGGGCAGCCTGGCAGTGTTTCTGAAGTCGCGCCTGCCCAGGATTCTTTACCGGTTGACCATGCCCGGCAGCTTGTTGCTGGGAATCGTGCTGGTGCTTTTGCGACTCGGCGTAGTCTCTGAGTCCGATGCCCGCGTTCTGACCTTGCTGCCGATCGGCGTGTTTCTAATCGGGCTCGCCCTGTGCATTGCCTTTCGCCGCAGCCGCCTGTTCTTCGCCATGCTGGCCGTGACTTTGTCGCAAACGGCGCTTGCATTGGTCGTGCCGCGTCTGTCGCCGCACAACGCTCCCATCGTCGCTAATGCCATCGCCATCCTGCTGCCGCTCAATCTGCTGGCACTGGCGTTTTTGAAAGAACGGGGAATTATCTCTCCCGCTGGGCGCCGGCGCCTGGCGATGATTGCCGTTCAGGCGCTCGCTGTTACGGCTCTGTGCCTGCCTGCTCTTGAGCCCGTGGTTTCATTACTCGATCGGACATTCATGCCCGAGGAGTTATCCGCCTGGAGTCATCTATCGCAGCCGGCATCGGCCTCATTCGCTCTTGCGTTGCTGGTGATCATGGTGCCGCTGATCCGGCGTTATCGCGCGGTGGAAAGCAGCTTGTTGTGGACGCTGGTAGCCTCGTTTATGGCAGTGCGGACCGGCAGTGCCACTCCTGAAGCAGGTCTCTACTTCGCTGCAGGTGGGATGGTCCTGATCGTAGCTCTGCTGGAAACCTCCTACCGCATGGCTTATCACGATGAACTGACCCAGCTACCCAGCCGCCGCGCGCTCAATGAAGCGTTGTTGAAGCTTCCCGCCGATTACACCATCGCCATGATCGATGTGGACCACTTCAAGAGGTTCAATGACAGCTTCGGACATGACGCCGGAGATCAGGCATTGCGCCTGGTCGCTTCGCGGCTGTCGCACATCGCCGGCGGAGGCAGAGCATACCGCTACGGTGGAGAAGAATTTGCTGTCGTGTTTCCAGGCAAAACCGCGGCCGATGTGGTCTTGTATCTTGACCGCATGCGCAAGGTAATCGAGCAATCCACGTTTATAGTGCGGGGCAGGGAAAGACGAGGCAAGCGGCGCGTCGGACGCAGCGCGCGCCAGGAGACTCACGTGACTGTGAGCATCGGCGTGGCCGCTTCAAACGGAGAGCACGTGGCGCCGGCCGACGTCATGCGCATTGCCGATAAAGCCCTTTATCGCGCCAAAGCCCGCGGGCGCAATTGCACCGTCAACGCCAAGGGAACCGCTGCCGTTCCCACCATGAGCCTGGCCGACGCCTTCTGAGCCTGCTCTCCGGTTGGCGCAATCCACGATAAGCCTCTATCATTATGCCCTCTGGAAGGGAGAGCAATTCCATGCCGCTTAATCAAGCCCTATTGCCCGAATTCGATCATGAGATGGCGACCACCCGCAAAGTCCTGGAGAGGGTACCGGACGACAAACTGGGTTGGAAGCCCCATGATCGCTCCATGACCATGGGCGAATTGGCAACCCACCTCGCCACTATCTCGCACTGGAGCGAGGCCATCATGGGCCAGGATTCATTTGACGTGGCCACCGCGCCGCCTACCCCGAAGTTAAAGTCGCGGCAGGAGATATTGGGCGCATTCGATCAGTCCGCGGCCACCGCACGCAAAGTGATTGCCGGTGCGTCCGACGACAAGATGATGAAAACGTGGAGTTTAGTCGCTGGCGGGAAGACTGTGTTTTCGCTCCCGCGCGTAGGTGTTTTGCGCAGCTTCATCATGAACCACAGCATCCACCATCGCGGGCAGCTGTCCGTTTATTTGCGGCTCAACAATGTGCCCGTGCCTTCGATTTACGGGCCTTCGGCGGACGAAGGGGCTTTCTAGAAAAAAGCCTGGAAAATACAACAGGCCTCGGGAACAACCGAGGCCTGTTCAATCGTTGGTTCAAACTTTATCTGACCGGGTGTTTTCCCCCGAAACCACCAGTCAGAACTGTTCTCACACGGACTCATCTTCGCAGCCGGCCAAAAAGCTGACAAGAGTACCTTGGTAACCGGAAATCCCTGTGTCCGCCTTCGGAGGTTTGTGGAGGATTCTTAGCGCGCCGACGCTGGTTTTCTCTCCCAGTCCGCCAGAGTGAGAGCCGGGCATTGTGTGCTCTGCCGCTTCAGGGCTAAAAACGTGCATCGTTGGGCGACTCTTAGGTAAGCTATTAGGGCATGGCCGAAAACACTTTTGACATAGTCAGCAACGTGGATCTGCAGGAAGTCTCCAACGCCATCCAGAATGCGCTTAAGGAAGTTCACACCCGCTTCGATCTAAAAGACACCAAATCGGAGATCGCACTGGAAGGCAAAGACGCCATCATTATCAGCTCATCGGACGAATATAAGCTCAAGGCCGTCAATGATATTCTGCAAAGCAAGCTGGTGAAGCGCGGTGTGCCCCTCAAAGCGCTGACTTATGGCGTGGTGGAGTCCGCGGCGGGGTCGCGAGCGCGGCAGAAGATCACCATGCAGCAGGGCATTCCGACGGAGAAAGCGAAGGAGATCGTCAGGATCATCAAGGATTCCAAGAAGAAGGTGCAGGCTTCGATCCAGGGCGACTCGGTGCGCGTGAGCAGCAAGGATCGCGATACGCTTCAGGAAATCATTGCCCTGCTGAAAGGGCGCGATTTTGGCATCGACATGCAGTTCACCAATTACCGGAGCAACTGAGGAGCGGTTTTGAGTTCACCGGCGACCACTGGCGTCAAGGAAGTGTTTGAGCTGCTGCGCGACGACCTAGCCGCCATCGAACGCGAGTTCGGCCGCGGTACCGTCTCCAACGTTCGCGCCATCACCGATATCGGAGAGCACCTCCGTGCCGGCGGTGGAAAACGGATTCGTCCGGCCCTTCTGCTACTTTCCTCCAAGCTCTTTCCCCGTGACGAGCGCAGCGCCGTCCGGCTGGGCGGCGTAGTGGAGATCATCCATACCGCCACCCTGGTTCACGATGACATCATTGACGAGGCCAGGACCCGCCGCGGGCGTCCTGCAGCGAATACGCAATGGGGAAATTCCAAATGCGTGCTGGCGGGCGACTGGCTCTACATGCAAGCCTTCAAAATCGCCGTACAGGAACGCAATTTCAAGATTCTCGACGTGCTGATTGAGCTGACCCAGCAGATGGTCGAAGGCGAACTCCTGCAGATGGAAAAGCTGGGTAAGTGCATCACTCTGGACGAGCACTTCGACCTTATCTTCCGCAAGACTGCCTGCCTCTTCTCCGTCTCCATGCGCCTGGGCGCGATTCTCGGCCAAGCTTCAGAAGAGCAGGAGACCCGTCTGGGTGAATACGGCCGGAATCTGGGGCTGGCTTTTCAGATCGTGGATGATGTGCTGGATCTGACCGCGTCGGAGGACGTTTTGGGCAAACCCGTGGCCAGCGACCTGCGCGAGGGCAAGGTCACCATGGCCGTCATCCATGCGCTGCAGCACTGCACTCCTGCGGAGCGAAAACTGGTGGAGACCGTTCTGGAAGAGAGGGCTTTCCATACGGTTCAGCATGATCAAATTCTCGCCATGCTGAATAATTATGATTCCATCGAATACGCTTACACCGAAGCCGCCAAATATGCTGAGGCCGCGCGCAAGTCCGTCTGCTCGTTCCCCGATTCGGAAGTTAAGCGAGCGCTATTGTCGATTCTGGAATTTGTTGTTGAGCGCAGCAGCTAGCGGCTGCCACGAGAGATGTCGAGCGCCACGCCTACAGCTGAAGTTCTTCTAGTCGGCGGCTCAGGTATTCCTGCTCCACTTTGTTAGTGGCCAGCGAGATCGCCTCCCGGTATGCTGCTGCCGCTTCTTTCTTGCGTCCAAGTCTCCGCAGGATGTCGGCCCGCGCGGCATGAAACAGGTGGTATTGGTCCAGTCGTCCCGACTCTCCAACCGAGTCGATTTGCGCCAGGCCTTTTTCCAGTCCTTCGCTCATGGCCACGGCCACAGCATGATTGAGAGCAACCACCGGGGACGGCGAGAGCCGCAGCAACGACCGGTACAACGCTGCGATCTGCTTCCAGTCGGTAGCTTCTGGCGAGGAGGCCTCGGCGTGGAGGGCGGAAATTGCTGCCTGCAACTGATACGGGCCCGACCGGCGCTGCTCCATGGCATCTTGTAGTCGCTCGAGACCTTCGACAATTCGCTGCTGGTCCCATTGAGAACGGTTCTGCTCTTCCAGAGTGACCAGATGACCTTGCGAATCGGTGCGGGCCGCGCGTCGGGAATCGTGCAAGAGCATCAGGGCCAATAAGCCGGAATTTTCGGCCTCGTGCGGCAGAAGATCGCACAACATACGCCCCAGGCGAATTGCTTCATTGCACAGATCGCGGCGAATCAGGCTATCGCCGGCGGTAGCAGCGTACCCCTCGTTGAAGATCAGATAGATCACTGCCTGAACCGCCGCCAGACGCTCGGGGATTTGCGCTCGTGGCGGGACCTCATAAGGTATGTGGGCTTCCGAGATCTTCTGCTTGGCGCGCACTACCCGCTGGGCCAGCGTGGGCTCAGGAACCAGGAAGGCCCTGGCGATCTCCGGCGTAGTTAAGCCGCCCAGGGTGCGCAAAGTCAGCGCCACCTGGGCTTCCATGTTCAGCGCCGGGTGGCAGCAGGTAAAAATCAGTCGCAAGCGATCGTCGGGATACATGGCTTCTTCCGCCGCAAACAGCGCCTCAGCTTCCGGTTCGTGGATGGTTGGCGTTTCGTACAGCAGCGGGTCCTGCTTTTCGCGACGCGTGCGTTCCCGCCGTCCGTGGTCGATCAGCTTTCGCTGCGCCACAGCCGTGATCCATGCCCCCGGCTTCTCTGGAACTCCTTTTGCCGGCCAGGTTTCGAGTGCCGTTGCGAAAGCTTCCTGCATGGCTTCTTCAGCCAGATCGAACGAACCCGCCAGGCGTATCAGGGTGGCGATGATCCGCCCTGACTCCTGACGGAAAACGTTTTCGACCACGGTTTTCGACTCTCGCATCGCTCCCAGGCCGGGCATAGCTCAGTTCCTTCACCGCGCGCTTTGGCTGCAGTTAAGCACCATGTGGGACTAGGCCCGCGGAGCGGAGCCTGCGCCCTGGTTCATAAATCGCATCGGACGAATCTCCACGCAGCCTTGCAGCCCGCCGCATGCGGTGGGAATCTTTGTCGCCCACGCAATCGCCGCATCCAGATCCTGGCACTCCAGGATGTAGTATCCCGCCAGCTGCTCCTTGGTTTCCGCGAATGGCCCGTCGACGATCATGGTCTTGCCATTTTGCAGTCGCACCGTGGTTGCGGTAGTAGTGGGGGCCAGAGGCTCCGCTCCCTGGAGGACCCCCTTGGAGCGCGCCTCCGCCATCACGCTCATGTGGCCGTTGGCGATCGTGGCCATTTCCTGTTGTGAGGCCCACGCCACCTCGTCTTCCTTGGTGTAAATCAACAGCATGTATCGCATACGAGTGCTCCGATGGAATCCGGTGACTGGTGAAAAGTCAGGGGTCGCGTCAATGGGGCATCTCTAAAGCCGCGCCCCCGCTGATTTGCATCGGCGGAATACTTATCTTACACGCCGAAACTGCAGTGGCACTGTGGATGCCGCCTTGCCGTCCTTGTAGAAAGTCCAGTCCGAAATAAAAGCGTCTGGGCCCTGAAAGCTCACTTTGACCGAGTGCATGTGGCCATCACCGGATCCGGCCAGATTACTCGCGCTAACGAAGTCGAAGCTGAGGCGGTTCGAGGCAGGGTCAAAAGATTCGGCCTGCATGCGCGGCTGGTTGCCGGCAGTGCAGTAATGGGTAAGCACCAGGCGGCTGCCGTCAAGGTAATAGACCGTGACCATGGGGCCTTCGCCCGCCACATTCACGTGCTCCACCAGGGCCGTGCCGTTCGACACCAGCTCATAGGTCGAGGTCACCTTGCCTTTTTCCGTATCCGCTTCCCACTGCCCGACCAGGTTTTTCATTTTGGCGAAGGCCGCCGTGGCATTGGCCTCGTCCTTGGGCGGAGCGCCGGTTCCAGCCCACGCCAGAGCTGAAATCAGCACAAACAAAGAGGCCACGAAAACTCGATTCTTGGTCATCTAAATTCTCCTTGGGACGCTCGCGTCCGATTTTGTCCGTTCATGGGTACGACGCATGAGCCGGCAGGGATCGACAACTCACGGAAAAGTAAAATCGCATTCCTTTGAGCCTGGAAACCGGGAGTTCACGCCAGGAGGGTATGGGCTTTATACTGGGAACCGGAGATCCCATAAATTGCCTTTGTCAGCAGTCATTATTGACGATGAACAGCTAGCGCGCGACGAGCTCAGCTACCTGCTTAAGTCCGTCGAAGATCTGGACATCGTGGCCCAGGGCCATAACGGCCTGGAAGCCGTAAACCTCATCAAAGAGCATTCCCCGGATGTGGTCTTCCTTGATGTCCAGATGCCGGGCCTCGACGGTTTCGGCGTGATCAAGAAGCTGATCGATAAGAAGATTTCTCTGCCTCAATTCATCTTCGCCACCGCCTTCGACCAGTACGCGGTAAAAGCCTTTGAGGTGAATGCCATCGACTACCTGCTCAAACCGTTCGACAAGAAGCGGGTCATGCAGGCCATCGAAAGAGCTCGTAGAAAACTGCAAGGCGTCTCGGCCGATACCGAGAAGCTGGATACCCTGGTGAAACTGCTGGAGGCGCAGCGCCCCCAGAATTCCAAAGTGCTTCTGCGTTCCGCCGGCAGGCTGCTGCTGGTGGAGCAAAAAGAGGTGTGCTTCGCCTCCATCGAGGACGGAATCATCAGCGTGGTGACCACGCAGTTCGAAGGTCATTCCAATTGCCGCACTCTGGAAGAACTGCTTACCGGCCTCGATTCCGATCTATTCTGGCGAGCCCACCGGTCGTTTGTGGTGAACATCAACCGCATCAAGGAAGTTGTGCCCTGGTTCAAGAGCTCGTATCAGCTGCGCATGGACGACAAGAAGCAAACCGAGATCCCCGTCAGCCGCGCCCAGACCAAAAGGCTGCGCGAGCTGTTTGGGCTTTAGGTCACCACAACAACCTGCCCAACCTTCATCCGGTGCTTTAAGAGGAAAGCCAATGCCCGACGCGTTGCGAATTGGTGTAATGGGGGACTTTGAGCCCACCTATCACTCCCATTTTGCTACCAATGCCGCCCTGTACGACGCCGCGGCAAAACTTAAAGTTCCGTTTGAAGTGCGCTGGATTCCCACGCCCGCACTGGAGGGGCCGGGGGTAGAGCGAGTTCTGCGGCGGTGGGATGGCCTGATGGCATCTCCGGGAAGTCCCTATAAAAGCTTTGACGGAATGATGCGCGGCATTGAATTCGCGCGCACGCGTGGTTGGCCGTTTACCGGTACTTGAGGGGGCTTTCAATATACTCTGTTAGAGTATGCCCGCAACGTTCTGAACATCGCCGACGCCGATACGCTGGAGAACAACTCCGGTTCGGCGCACTACGTGATTACTCCACTTTCCTGCGCTCTGCCCAACCGCCGCGAGGGCGGTCCGAAAGGCTCGGGTGATGACGCAATCAAAGTGAATTCCGGCACGCTCTTGTATAAGATCTGCGGCAGTGAAGATCATTCCGAACAATATTTCTGCAACTACGGCGTGAACCCTGAGTTCGAAGCCCAGTTCGTAGCTGCGGGCATGAAGATTAGCGCCAGGGGCGGCCAGGGCGAGATCCGCGCAGCCGAGTTGCCGGACCATCCGTTCTTTCTTGCTACCCTCTTTCAACCTCAGCTTTCATCGCGGCCGGAGGCGCCCCACGCCATCATGCTCGCCTTTCTGCGTGCAGCACTGAGGTTCAGGAAAGACCGGGCAGGGAAGAAGCGGCGCAAGTGACTGCTGTCGCGGTCTGGTCGCTTGCTGCGCAGCGACCTACAGCGAGCTAGCCGGTTTGATCATCGAGCAGAAGCGGGATTTATCTAGCCCGCGTCTCGGGAACGATCTTCAGGTCCACACGCCTGGCGCCGCGCAGTGCCAGGACATTCGTAGGCAAGCCAATGCGGTTCTCGTCAAGCAGACGATGCAGCACGTCCATGCCTTCCACGATCTGGCCGTCGAGGCTCACGATCACATCGCCATCTTTGAGCCCGGCCCTGTCGGCGGGCCCGCCGGGTTCGACAGAGAGAACGAGCGCGCCGCTGGCGATGTCGAGACCGTAGTGGCGGGCGATGGCGCGGTTGAGATTGGCTGTCTGCGCCTGGATCCCAATGTAACTCCGCCGCACCACGCCCTCGCGGATCAGCTTGCTGGCAATGAATTGCGCTGTGCCAATCGAGATGGCAAAGCACAAACCCTGGGCCGGCAGGATGGTAGCCGTGTTGACGCCGATGACTTCGCCCCGGGCATTCACCAGCGGACCGCCGGAGTTGCCGGGATTGAGCGCGGCATCGGTCTGGATGACGTCTTCAATAAGCCGCCCGGATTGCGAGCGTAGACTGCGCCCCAGAGCGCTTACCACGCCGGCGGTGACTGAATATTGAAAGCCATAAGGGTTGCCGATGGCCACCACCAGTTGACCAACGCGAATCTTGCGCGAATCGCCAAGCCTGACCGAGTGCAATCCGGGGGCGTCGATGCGCACCAGCGCCAGGTCTGTGTCCGGGTCCTCGCCGATCAGGTGGGCGTTGTACTCGCCGGAATCGAGCGTCGCCACCTTGATTCTCTCCGCCCCATGAACAACGTGACTATTCGTGAGAATGAAGCCGTCGGGAGTAAAAACAAAACCCGACCCCCCGCTGTCGCGGCCGCGCCTCGACTGCACCTGGATACGAACCACTGAGGGGCTGACCGCCTCCGCCACGCCGGTAACCACCTGTGAGTACGCGTCGAGCGCATCTTCTTCCGAGAGCAGAGAGGCGCTGACGGGCAGCGAATCGCTCTGGGGAAGAGACACAAAAGCCAAATCACTGTTCATAGCCCCATTGGATAGAAATCGGGACGAAAGGATTCACGCGGCCCTTTACAATGCCCGTGTGAAGCCATTAGCCGGAAAGACGGTGCTGGTCACTGGCGCTGCGCGGCGTCTGGGAAAAGCCATCGCGCTGGCTGCGGCCGATGCCGGGGCCCAGGTAGCCCTGACCTTCCTGCATTCCGCGGACGAGGCCCGCAGCGTGGTCAGGGAGATCGAGCGCACGGGCACCAAGGCGATGACTATTGCCTGCGATGTTCGCCGGGAAGAGAGCATTGCCAAAGCCGTACGGGCGGTGCTGAAGACCTTTGGCCAACTCGATGTCCTCATCAACAACGCGGGAAGATTTGCCGGGGCGCCCTTCGATAAAATCACCGCCGACCAGTGGGATGACATGTTTGCCGTCAACGTGAGAGGGCCATTTCTGATGTCGCAGCATTGTCTTCCGGCGCTGCGAGCCAGCCGCGGTCGAATTATTCACCTGGGCTCTTTGGGCGGGGAAAAAGCGTGGGCCACACACGCGCATTACTGTTCTTCCAAAGCCGCGCTCCACATGTTGACCCGCGTGATGGCCAAGGCCCTCGCGCCGGAGATCGCGGTCAATTGCGTTGCCCCGGGAACCATTGAGGGCGGCGACGGCTCGGAAGACCGGGCTTTCATAAAGCGGCTGGCTAAACGAACCCCCATGCAGCGGAACGGAACCACGCAGGAGCTGGCCAGCGCTGTAATGTATTTCGCGACCGCGTCACACTTCATCACCGGGCAGATACTTTTTGTGGACGGCGGTTTGGGATTGGATTAACGGCTACCGCTGGCTCACGAACGCCTTCACCGCGATGGCCCGTGGTTCGCGCCCCAGCGGAATCATGGTTTCGAGCGCCGGCGGGTTGGGAAAAAGCGGGCGTCCCTTGCTGTCAATCAGCGAAAGCACTGAAAGATCGCCGCTGCGGGTGTTGACCACCAGGAGAAGAAACTGGTTGGGCGAGAATGCCAGCGCCTCCGGATGGCTGCCGACATTGACGGAGCCACGGCGGCGGCCGTCTTCGATGCTGTATACCGCAACCGAATCCGATCCGAAATTGCTGACATAAAGCACAGCATTGTCGGGCGAGACCAGCGCCTGTGCCGGCCGGTCGCCAATCAGGAAGCTGTTGTTGACCTCATTGGACACGGTGATGACTTCGGAGACCGAGCTGGAATCATAGTTGCACACGAAGACCTCGCCGCCGTCGGGTTTGACCGCGATGTGGATCGGCGTCTGGCCCACGTCCAGTTGCGCCAGCAGATTGTCTCCATTCTTGAGATCCACGACTCCCACCTGTCTCGATTCGCTACAGGCGACGAAGGCCTTGCTGGAATCGGGCACAATGGCCACGTCCACCGGCCGGGCGCATACTCTGACCTTCTTGCGCAGAGTGAGTGTGGCTGCATCGATGACGGCGATCGCGTCGTCGTTGCCAAGAGCTACCACTACGAGCTTGCCGTCGGGTGAGCGGCGAGCCAGATTGCTGCCGCCTCCGGTGGCGATGGTGTGGATCACGCGGCGCCGGTCCAGATCGATCACGGAAAGATTGTCGGAGCCGGAGTTGGCCACGTAAGCGCGCTTGCCGTCGGTGGACAGTTCCACGGAATACGGCGCCCGCTGCACGCCGATGGTCGCGACCACTTCGTTAGCTTCCGCGTCGATCACGCTGATGTTGTTCGATTCAGTGTTAGCGACGTAGATCTCATTCTTCGCCGGATTGGCGGTGATCCCCGTAGGGCTCTTGCCTACCTGAACCGTGCGCAGTACGGAGAGAGCACGAAGGTCGATTACGGTGACGCTGTTGTCCGCACCGTTGGTGACGTAAGCGTACTCGCGGTAGTTGGGAGAAGGCCCCGGCGCTTCATTGCAGCCGAAAAGAGCCGTTAGAAATGCAAGAATGACGATGGCCGCGACGGCACGACGGGGGGCGGACAAGCTACCTGCTGGCCCGGACGGCCGCCGGTTGGTGGACCAGAGGCGATTGCACGTTGCGTCCCAACACCGCGGCGATCTGACGAATCTCGCCCATTAACTCTTCCAGTTGGTCGGGGAGAATTGATTGGATACCGTCGGAGAGCGCGCGGTCGGGATCATGATGGACTTCCACAATCAACCCATCGGCTCCCACAGCGACCGCGGCACGCGAGAGCGGAAGCACTTTGTCGCGCTTGCCTGTGCCATGGCTGGGATCCACGATGATGGGTAGATGGCTGAGCTTTTGTACCGCGGGCACAATGCTCAAATCGAGCGTGTTGCGCGTGTGATCGGCGAAGGTGCGCACACCGCGCTCGCAGAGAATGACATCGTAGTTGCCTTCGCTGAGAACGTATTCGGCCGCCATCAGAAACTCTTCCAGGGTCGCCGACATGCCTCTCTTCAGCAGCACTGGTTTGCGCAGGCGCCCGGCCTTTTTCAGCAACGAGAAATTCTGCATGTTCCGTGCGCCGATCTGGATGACGTCGCCGTAGTCGGCCACCAGGTCGAGTGATTCGTTGTCGATGGCCTCAGTCACGATGCGCAGGCCAAAACGATCGCGGATATCGGCCATGATCTTGAGAGCTTCCTCGCCAAGTCCCTGGAAAGCGTAGGGAGACGTGCGTGGCTTATAAGCGCCGCCGCGGAAGAACCGCGCCCCGGCTTTGGCGACGCGTTCGGCAATGGTGAAGGCCTGCTCGCGGGATTCAATGGAGCACGGACCGGCGATGATGCCCAGGGTTCGCCCGCCGAAACTGCCATCGCTTTGGGGAAGGCGAACGAGCGTGTTTTCTTCCTTCACGTCGCGACTGACCAGCTTGTAGGGCTTGGAGACGACGATAACTTCCTGGACGCCGGGCATCTCCCCCAGGGTCCCCTGCTCCATCGCGCCGCGATTACCGGTAACGCCGATGGCGGTGCGCTGCGCGCCGGGAATGGGATGAGCGCGGTAGCCGAGAGACTCGATTCTTTCGCAGACAGCGCGCACCTGATCTTCCGTCGCCTGCGCTTTCATCACCACGAGCATGAGTTGGATGGCCTCTGTTGAACGCCATCAGTTTACTTCTGATGGCCGCTGCCCCGCAAGAAAAGACCCGTTTTAGCATGTTAGAATCAATCATTTAGCAGATGGCGCCGGAGATCGCTGGGCGGATACGAAAACTCGCCATGAAGGACGTGCTGTTGTGGGCGCAGGGTGAGCCGCCCCCACCCGGGCCAAGGCGCATCGGGATTCATACCTCGACGGCCGGCGGGGTCGAGTTGGCAGCGGAAAGGGCCTACCGGTTAGGGGCCAACACTTTCCAGATTTTTTCGTCAGGACCGCGACAGTGGAAGCCCTACAGGTTGGCCCAGTCGCAGTTTTACCAGATGAGGCGGCTTCGTGAGAAATATGCATTGGGCCCACTCGTGGTTCACGCCGGCTACTTGTTGAACCTGGCGAGCATCACTCCGGAGTTTCACCGTAAATCGGTCAAGGCGTTTCGCGGTGAGCTGGAGCGGGCCATGGCCTTAGGCGCAGAGTTTCTGGTGTTGCATCCAGGATCATTTAGGGGGCGCACCCGTGAGGAGGGGCTGGAGCTGGCTGCGGCATCGATCGCTGCCGGCGCGGAAGGTCTCGATCATCAGAACTCTAGTCTGACGATTCTGGTGGAAAACACCGCGGGCGCTGAGTTTTCTCTGGGCGGAACGTTTGACCAGGTCGCCCAGATGCTCCAACACCTGCGGCCGATCTGTCGAGTAGCAGCTTGTATCGATACGTGCCACGTTCACGTCGCCGGATATGACATTGTTTCCGAGCAAGGCTGGACCGACACCATGCAGGAGCTCGACGAACTGATAGGTCTAAAAAACGTCCTGGTATGGCATTGCAATGATGCGAAACATCCGCGTGGTTCGCGTCGCGATCGGCACGAGCACATCGGACAGGGAACGATTGGAATCGAGCCGTTCCGGCGGTTGTTGAATGATCCCCGGACCGAGCACGCCGCGTTCATTGCCGAGACACCGATCGATGAGCCCGGAGACGATCTAAGGAATGTGGCACTATTAAAGTCACTAGTGAAAAAAGACGGGGACACGCAGAAAAGTGGAGACCATGGCTGAAACGCGAGACATGACCGCAAACCCGCCTGAACAGCGCGAGCTTCGTTACGAGCCGCAGCGGATAGAACAGAAGTGGGCGGCCCGCTGGCAGGCCGATCCCGGCCTTTACGCCGCGGAGTCGCATGATTCCAAACGCAAGAAGTACTACGTGCTGGAGATGCTGCCTTATCCCTCCGGCGTGCTGCACATGGGGCACGTGCGCAATTACTCCATCGGCGATGCGCTGGCCCGCTACATGTGGATGCGCGGCTACAACGTGCTCCACCCCATGGGCTGGGACGCCTTCGGGCTTCCTGCAGAAAACGCCGCGATCAAGAACAAGGTCCACCCCAAAGAGTGGACGCTGGGCAATATCGCGCGCATGAAAGAACAGATGAACCGTCTGGGCTTTGCCTACGACTGGTCGCGCGAGATCACCACCTGTTTGCCCGAATACTACCGGTGGAACCAGTGGTTCTTCCTCAACCTCTTCGACAAAGGCCTCGCTTATCGCAAGAAGAGCAAAGTGAACTGGTGTCCGGAGTGTGCCACAGTGCTGGCTAACGAGCAGGTCGTGGACGGCTGCTGCTGGCGGCACGAGGAAACCCGCGTGGAGCAGCGCGAACTGGAGCAGTGGTTCGTCCGCACCACTAAATATGCTGAGGAATTGCTCTCCGGCCTCGACAAACTCGATGGCTGGCCCGAGAAGGTGCGCACCATGCAGCGCAACTGGATCGGCCGCAGTGAGGGCGCGATGGTGGATTTTGCGCTCGATGGGCCCGCTGCTCCGGCAGGCAACAAGATCACGGTGTTTACCACGCGCATCGACACCATCTACGGCGCGACTTCAATCCAGTTGGCGCCCGAGCACCCGCTGGTTGCCGGCCTGATTGCCAACGATCATCATCTGCGCTCCAAGGTCGAAGGCTTCGTACGCGAGCAGGCGAAGGCGAAAGAGGAAGGCGACGTAGGCGCCATCGAGAAACACGGCGTCTTCACGCATCGCTATGCCATCAATCCGTTCAACCACGAAAAGGTCCCGATCTGGGTGGCCAACTATGTCCTCATGGACTACGGCACCGGCGCAATCATGTCCGTCCCGGCACACGATGACCGCGACTACGACTTTGCCAGGAAATACGGGCTCGAGATACGGGTGGTAATTTTGCCGCGACGCATCGATGAAGCTAAGCCGGGCACAACCGAAGAGCAGGTGCTGCCCTATACGGAGACGGATAGCATGCTGATCAACTCCGGTCCTTACAACGAGCTTTCGAATCAGGACGCGATCAAGAAGATGACGCAGGATGCCGAGCACAAAGGCTTCGGCAAGGCCACCGTCACTTATCGCCTCAAGGACTGGGGTATCTCGCGGCAGCGCTACTGGGGAACGCCCATCCCCATGCTCTATTGCGATAAGGATGGCGTGGTGCCGGTTCCGGAGAGCCAGCTGCCTGTGATCTTGCCGGAGAACGTGGACATCACGCTCCAGGGCGCCTCGCCTTTGACGCGCTTGCCGGAGTTCGTGAACACTACTTGCCCCAAATGCGGCGGGCCGGCGAAGCGTGAAACCGATACCATGGACACTTTTGTCGATTCGTCCTGGTACTTTTACCGCTACACCTGCGCGCAGCTTCAGGACCGGGCGCTCGATACTCCGACCGTCGATTACTGGTTCCCAATCGATCAATACATCGGCGGCGTCGAACACGCGATCCTGCATTTGATCTACTCGCGCTTCTGGACCAAGTTCATGCGCGACATAGGACTGGTCCACAATGACGAGCCGACGCTACGCCTCTTCACGCAGGGCATGGTCATCAAGGGCGGAGCCAAGATGTCGAAGAGCAAAGGCAATGTAGTCTCGCCTGACGAAATGGTGGCGCAGTTTGGAGCTGATTCCACGCGCGTGTACGCGCTTTTTGCCACCTCGCCTGATCGCGAGCTCGAGTGGCAGGAGGCAGGCGTTGAGGGCATTTATCGCTTCTTGAGCCGTACCTATCGCTTCGTCATGCGCTACGGCGACGCGGGACGGCGGGTGGCGACTTCAGCCAGTAAAGAGCTATCGCCCACGGCGCGTGCCCTCCAGCGCAAGCTCCACCAGACGGTGAAGCGCATCACGGATGATTTCGAGGGACGCTGGCACTTCAACACCTGCATCGCGGCGTTGACCGAACTTGTCAACGAGCTCTACGGTGCGGAACAGGAGATTGCTGCCGGCGCAGTTCCGCAGCCGATTCTCTCCGACTTCCAGCGCAGGCTCGTCCTGATGCTTGCGCCATTCGCTCCCTTCCTTGCCTCTGAGCTCTGGGAGGTGATGGGCGAGAAGACGGCTCTGTTGCGCCAGCCCTGGCCGGAATACCATCCCACGCTCGCGAAAGAGGACGAGATCATCTACGCGGTGCAGATCAACGGCAAGCTTCGATCACATGTTGCCATGGTTGCGGAGACGCCGCAACCTGAAGTCGAGAAGCGCGTCCTGGCGGATGAAAAAGTACAGGGCGCGATCGCCGGCAAGCAGGTGATGAAGGTGATCGTGGTGATGGGAAAGCTGGTGAATATCGTGGTGAGGTAAAACCGGCGCCTGGAACCGGCGAAGGCTTCTAAATGGCGCGGGTATTTCAAAACGCGCTGCATCTCTCTTTACACTCTCCGCGCCTTCAGGCATACTCATTCGTGGAAGCCCAATCCATCGTCATCCTCGACTTTGGCGCGCAGTACACGCAGTTGATTGCTCGCCGCGTCCGCGAATTGAAGGTTTTTTCCGTCGTGCTGCCCTGCACGGCGTCCCTCGAAGAGATAAAGAGTTACCATCCGGTCGGCATCATTTTGAGCGGAGGGCCGTCCTCCGTCTACGATCCCGACGCTCCCGTGGCTGACGACCGCGCTCTTTCGGCCGGAGTGCCTGTGCTGGGGATCTGTTACGGCTTTCAGTACATTGCGCACAAGCTCGGCGGCAAAGTGCGGCCGGCGCCGAAGCGGGAATATGGTCATGCGGAAATCGGCGTACTCCGCCCGTCGCGGCTGTTTCAGGGTTTGCCGGAATCCATGAACGTCTGGATGTCGCACGGCGATGAAGCCGTGGAGCTGCCCAAAGGATTCACGGCGATAGCCAAGTCCAGCAATGCCGTGGCGGCGATAGAGGACGAGTCACGACGCATCTGGGCAGTGCAGTTCCATCCTGAGGTCCATCACACCGCGCGCGGCGCCGAGCTGCTGCGAAATTTCGTTCACGACATCTGCGGCGCCCGCGGCGATTGGACGCCGCAGCATTTCATCGACGAGACGATAGCCCAAATCAAAGCCACTGTCGGCGAACAGGGAAGAGCTATCTGCGCGCTTTCCGGTGGGGTGGACTCGTCAGTGGCGGCGACCCTGGTGCATCGCGCCATCGGGCGGCGGCTGGTCTGCGTCTTCGTCAACAACGGAGTGCTGCGCAAAAACGAGTTTGAGAAAGTCCAGCAGAACCTCAAAGAAAAGCTCGGCTTGAACGTGGTCGCGGTAGACGCAAGCCAGAGCTTTCTGCAAAAACTGGCCGGCGTCACGGACCCGGAGCAGAAGCGGAAGATCATCGGCAACGAATTCATCAAGGTCTTTGAAGACGAAGCGCACCGGCTGGAAAAAGAAATCGGCCACGTGGAGTGGCTGGTGCAGGGAACCCTGTATCCTGACGTGATCGAATCGCGCAGCGTGCGCGGACCTTCACAGACCATCAAGACCCATCACAACGTGGGCGGGCTCCCGGAGAAGATGCGGCTCAAGCTCATTGAACCCTTAAAGGATTTGTTTAAGGACGAGGTCCGGCGCATTGGTAAACAGATGGATATGCCTGACGATATTCTGCAGCGCCAGCCCTTTCCCGGCCCCGGGCTGGCGGTGCGAATTCTAGGCGAGGTCACGCGCGAGCGCGTGGCGTTGCTGCAGGAGGCGGACGACATCGTGGTTAATGAGATCCGTCGCGCCGGCTTGTACACTCAGATATGGCAGTCGTTTGCGGTGCTCCTGCCGGTGATGTCGGTGGGCGTGATGGGCGACCAGCGCACTTACGCTTATGCCTGCGCGATCCGCGCTGTGCACTCCGAAGACGGTATGACCGCCGACTGGGTCGGGCTGCCGCACGATGTCCTGAAGCGAATTTCCAGTCGCATCGTTAATGAGGTGCGGGGGATCAATCGCGTAGTATACGATGTGACCTCCAAGCCACCGGGCACAATTGAATGGGAGTAAATGCAGCGTGACGACCTGGGCAGACAATGTCATCGACGAACTCAACGACGCTCGCATTCGCGCCGGCAACCTGGCACAGGGCCTGACTCCCGACGAGCTTCTTACCCGCCCTGAAGCCGGCAAATGGTCCGTTGCAGAATGCCTGGCCCATCTAAACACGACGGCATCCGTGGTTCAGCGAATGATCGCCAACGGCATTGCCGATGGCAAAGCACGCCAGTTTTTCGGAGGGGAGCCATTCAATCTGGGGGCAAAAGGCAGGTTATTGATCTGGATTGCGTCGCCGCCGCCGAAGTTTCGCATGCGCGCACCGAAAGCCGTGGCTCCTCCCGTCAAGATTTCCGATCCGGCCGGTGTTTTGCCGGAGTTCATGAGCTGCCAGGACGAATGGGAGCGTCTGTTGAAAGAATCTCAGGGGCTGGACATGAGCCGGATCAGAGTTGGTCCACGATTCTCGCCGTTCCGTTGCCGACTGAGCGCGGCTTTTCCGTGGATGATGGCCCACCAGCGGCGACATCTGTTGCAGGCCGAAAACGTGAAGCGGCAGATTGTGTCTGCCGCTCCTGCCGCAACGGCAAAAGCCAGTTAAGCCGCCCAGGGGAGGGCCCGCTGGTTCCAGGAACTTTCCGGGTATTTCGCTTTGAGCTCGTTCACGATATTTCCCAGGGCGTGATGGTCATTGGTCTTCTTGTAGCGTGATACGCCCAGCCAGTACACGGCGGCCGGGGCAACGCCGGTATGCGGATATTTCTCCACCACTTCGTTATAGAGCTGCTCCGCATCGACCCACTTTTTGTTCATGAAAGCAACGCGAGCCAGGCCCATGACCAGATGGGCGGCAAACTCGTCGCGGGGCAGATACCCTTCAATGCGAAAGCGCTCTTTGCCGTTTTCATCGAGAATCAGCACCGTGGGCGTCCACAGAACCTCAAAGCGGTGGAATTCGGCCGGCGTCTTTTTGATATTGATGGTGGCAGGCACAAACTGCTGATCGATGAACTTTGCCAGTTGCTCATCGCCGTACGATTCGGCTTCCAGCCGAACGCATCCACCTCAAGCCGGCGCAGCGCTGAAATCAAGCAGCACGGGACGATGTTCGGCCTTTGCTTTCGCGAATGCAGCTTCAACTCCTTCAACCCAGTTGACTGCCATGGAGTTCCTCCTGTCGTGAACAACGCGTATGGGATGCGATGCATGAGCGCGAGGATTCAAAGCCGCACAGCCTGCCATGAATCATCACTCGACCCGCTCTTGTATTTTGCGCGCGATAGCGGTCACCATCTTGCGCGGCGAAAGGCGAACCGACTCAGCCAGCATCAGGTTCCGGAAGCCGGGGATAGTCAGGGTCTTGCCTTTCATCATGGCCCGGTAACCGGCGCGGGCAACTGCCATAGAGCTCATCTTGCCCATCTTGAATAAACGGGACTTGTCCATATCGGCGCGAACAGCAAATTCCGTGGCCGTGGCTCCCGGGCAAAGGCAGGTCACAGTGACCCTGCTGCCCTGGAGTTCGTTGGCGATGGCTTCTGAAAACGAGATGACATACGCTTTGGTGGCGTAATAAACGGCCATCAGAGGTCCGGGCTGAAAGCCGGCCGTCGAGGCTACATTCATGATGCGTCCGCGCTTCCGCTGGATCATTCCCGGCAGGGCCAGCCTGGTCAGATGGGTGAGTGCGGTAATGTTTACCTGAATCATCTCAAGCTGGCTCGTCAGAGAAGAGTCCGCGAAAGCTCCGTAGGCGCCAAAACCCGCATTATTCACCAGAACATCCACCTGCAGGCCGCGGCGGTCGACTTCGCCGAAGATCTGCTGTGGGGCTTCGGGCCGAGCCAGATCGGCAGGGATCAAGTGGACCCGGCTGGCATGCCCGGACTGGAGTTCGCGGGCGATTTCCTCGAGCCGCGCCTGGTTGCGAGCCGTAATGATGAGGTCGAAATCGGAGGCCATTACGCGGGCCAGGTCGAGCCCGATGCCGCTTGAGGCACCGGTGATGAGAGCTAAAGGACGCGGCTGGGAATCATCAAGTGCGCCTGCAAAGGCCGGAATCACCATGACTTACCTCGATCGACGTCATTCGTCTGGATTTAAGCCTGGAGCCCAAATCGTCGACAACCTGGGGTGATTACTTATGTCACCTGTTAGCTGCCGTGAAAATCCTCTAACCTAAGTTGCACTGGCAGTTTAGCCCAGGATCCGACATGGCGGAAAAAACGCAGTTCAAGCTGCAAGGGGTGCATTTTGCGCGCTCGTTGCAGGTCCTCATGAAAATGGTCAACTTGTTTTCTGTTGATCATACGAGTGCCGCCGGCATCCTGCGACGAACCTACGATTCTCTCAATCCTCTTCTTAAGCAGGTCCGCTACCTGACCATTGGATTCGTGGAACAGCGCGTTCTGCTCAACAATATCCTCACGGCAGACAACAGCCTGAAGCCGCTGGAGAATGAATTCCTGAAGCGCGGTATTGGAGCGATCAGCTTTGATGCCGGCATCACTTTTGCGGCTTTTACCAGGGCGATTGATGCAATTTCCGTCAACCCTAAAACCATCCAGGAGAATGGCGGGCTGATGCCCTTTCTCGAGTCAAAGCAGCTGGAGTTCGTTCGCGTCTTTCCGGCCGCAAGAAATGAGATTCGCAACGAGGAAGGCGACACAGTCCTGGAAATGGGATCTGAGGAGTATCTGATTTCCAAGGCCCTCAGCAACATTCATTCCGTTCCCATGCATGGGATTGAGGGAATCCTGAGCCGGATGGAGGAGGGCGGAACGGGTGGGAATTTTGGCGAAGCGAGCGGACCGGGCGGTGGAAACGGCTTAGGAACCGGAGCGGGTGGTGTTGGTATCCGCATGGGCGGAGGCGGCAACGGGCGGATTGGCGGTAACGCAGGAACGGGTAGCGGCTCCGGACTGGGGATGGGCACCGGTGGCGGCGAAGGTCCGGGCGGCATTGCAAGTCCGGCCGGTGGAGGATCAGTTGCTGTCCCGGGCAACAGCGGCGCAGTAAACGGATCATCGTTGGCGGGCATGACTGTCGACGATTTGCAGAGAATTGCGGATCAGAAATTTGAAGCTTCCCTGAGAAATCCTCAGGAAGATCCACAGAAGGCGTATGTTGACCTGTCGAGAATTCTCAGCAACTTGCGACCCGACGGCGTAATGCGGAAACTATCAGAAAATCTGGCAGCGGAGGACTCCAGAGAAGAGGTTACCGCGGAAGTCTTTGAAGATTCGGCACTGCGCTGGGCCCTACGGCGGCTGGCCGCTATTCCCACCGGCGGCGATGCGCTCATCGTCGAGGAACAAATATTCCGCGTGCTCATGCGCAGCCTGCAGGCCACCCATGCGGCGTCGCGGCTGGCGGAAAAACTGGCGGACTTCGCCAAGGATTACGTTCTTCCCAAGAAGACTCTCCAGCGACTTCAGGAAGAAGTGCGATGGCTCAGCCTGACTTCGCACGCCAAACTGCGTGAACTTCTCAGCATCGAGCATTTCACGCCCTCGGAATTTCGCCGTGCGCTGGATTTGATCAAAGATCTGATTCGGATGGGAAGCGCCGAAGGCGCTGAGGCACTGGGCGTTCAATATTTTTCGATTTTTGACGATCACGGTTCGATCCGTATTGAAGAGGTTGGCCGTATTCCCGAGCTGCTGCGTACACTGGCCGGAATTCAGGGCGAGTTCTGGCTGATCGCGGAAGATAGGCTGATTCAGGCGCTGGCCAGCGCCAGACTAAACCGTGTGATCCACGTGCAGGTGGTGAATGCACTGGTGGCGCTGGCGAGAATTGCGGCAACCTACGAAAATTTCCACGTTGTGAGGCGAGTAGGCGCGGCCCTTGAGCGCAGCGCTGCCTCCGATCTCTCAAGCCACGATCCCTGCTGCCGCCCGGCCTTGTCGCTCATGCTGCAGACGGCGGCGGTAGATCGCATCGCTGAGATGTATTTGGACCGGCGTCATGATACGGAGTGGACCCGCACCGCAACGATGCTCCTGCGCTGGGCGGCCCCGAGCGCGATCGAACGTCTTTTCGCGCGCCTGGATATTGAGCCGATAACCAGCAACCGGCTGGCCCTGATTCGGCTCCTGGGACGCGTCGGTCCGATCGGGCTTGCCGCCGCGCGCCAGCGATTGAAGCGTCCTGAATGGTATATCGTCAGGAATGCATGCAAAATTCTGTCTGAGCTGAAAGATCCGGAGCTCTTCGAGCAGCTGGAGACAGTGTTATCCCATCCTGATGAGCGGGTACAGAAGGCGGCGCTACAGGCTGTGAAAGACAGCAAGCTGGCCGGGCGAAATCTGCTGTTAGCCAAGGGGCTCCCGTCCCTGCCTCCGACCTTGCTGGAAATTGCGCTCGACGAACTGGCATATCATCCCCATCCGGACATCCTGCCGTTTGTGGAGGAATTTCTGAGCGCTCCGGTTCGCGGCGGAGTGAAGGTCATTCGACGCGCTGTGGATCTGGTGGCCTCGATAGCCGACGCGAGAGCGGAAGAAACACTGGCTCGAGTCGCGATGAACAACGAACTGGACGCGGCGGTACGCAAAGTGGCACTGGACGCGCTAGGCCGGCGTCCGGGTCATGACCTTCGTGGCTCGGTCGGTGTGGATTATCCGAATCTGACAGGGACAGACTAAACGCCCGCCATCGCAGGTTCCTTGACTTCATACAAGGAAAACCAGGAGGTGGCCGCCTTCAGCTGTTCATTCACGTTGCTGATGTTTTTCACACCCTCGCTCTGCAACCACAGTTCAAAGGCTTTTGGTCCCTGCTTGGCGTAAACCGGGATTCCGTCCTTCCAGGTAGCGCGGCCGCACAACACTCCGTTGAATTTGACTCCGGCCTCAGCAGCCAGGGCCAAAGATTCATTGAACTCGGAGTTGCTCACGCCGGCGGAAAGATAGATAAACGGCCGCGTTGCGACGCCGGCAGCGCGGCGGAAGTGCTCCATAGCTTCTTTTTTGGAATAGGCCTTCTGACCGGCAAAGGCTTTTGCGCCCTCAACGAACTTCATGTTGATCGGCACTTCAACCTTCAATACGTCCACGCCGTATTTGTCCTTGGTGAACTCGGCCATGGAGCCGATGACCATCTCCGGTTTCTTCTTTGCGAAATCGAAGCCTTTTTCGTCGAGCCCTTCTTCATAGGCGACGAACTCGAGGAAGAAAGGAATATCGTTGGCGCGGCACTCGTCGCCGATGCGCTCAACCCAGGCGTGCTTTTTGTCGTTGATCGCCTGGCCGTCAGCCGGCGTGTAATAGAGAAGAACCTTCACGCAATCGGCGCCGGCTTCCTTCAGGCGGCGTGCCGACCAGTTGTCGAGCAAATCAGGCAGGCGTCCGGGGCCGGTTTTGTCGTAACCGGTCTTTTCGTAGGCCAATAGCAGCCCTGCGGTCTTAGCGCGGCGGCGTGCGGCGGGCAATCCAAATTCGGGATCGAGAAGAATGGCGCTGGCATGCGGGGTAAGGACTTCGGTGACAATAGACTTGAAATCCTCGAGCATGGCGGGGAAAACCTCGGTGCCTTTTTCCTTGGCCAGTGATTTTTGCAGCGATCCGCGCTGGTCCATGGCGGCGGCGGCGATGACGCCGCGCTTGTCGGACACTGCTTTCATTCCTGCCAGTTTTCCCGGTGTAAGTTTCACGGCTGAAGTCCTCCTCAAGAATCTCGATGCTCGATTGGAGCGGTTGGGCCAAAAGCGGAACGCTGGCGCTAGCCGCGAACACAGTTAGATGCTCTCGAGCGGCAAACCGTTTATTGTACTAAAGGCCGGCAACGATGCCATTAAGGGCCTCTAACGTCGATAACTGAGTTCAGGGATAGGTAATCCCGACCCTAGCGCCACGACAAAAACCTATTGACGGAGGGGCAGGCTCTTCAAAAGGCTCTGCTGCTTGGCGATCAACGATTCGATTCCGCGGGAAGCCATCTCCATCATTTGCTTGAGCTGGGCCTCCTCAAAGGGATGCTGCTCGGCTGTGGCCTGCACTTCTACAATCTTGCGGCCACCAGTCATTACGAAATTGAGGTCCACTTCGGCTTGGGAATCTTCCTCATAGCACAGATCGAGAAGGACTGTGCCCTCGACAACGCCAATACTGATGGCGGCGACGAAGTCGCGGATGGGGGCGGCGGTTAGAGTGCCGGCCTCAATTAGCTTTTCCATGGCCAGACCGAGAGCAACGAACGCGCCGGTGATGGAGGCGGTTCGAGTGCCGCCATCAGCCTGGATCACGTCGCAATCCAACAGAATGGTGCGTTCCCCAAGGCGCTTGAGGTCGACCACCGCGCGCAGGGCGCGGCCGATCAGCCGCTGGATTTCGTGGGTGCGGCCACTCTGCCGCCCGCGGGAGGCTTCGCGGGGAGTTCGCGTCAATGTGGAACGAGGCAGCATGCTGTATTCGGCGGTGATCCATCCTTTGCCGGCGCCTTTCAGGAACGGCGGGACGGTTTCCTCAACAGAAGCGGTGCAGATCACACGGGTGTTGCCAACCTCGATCAGGACCGAGCCTTCGGCAGTGGGCACAAACTCCCTGATGATATTGACCGGGCGCATCTGGTCAGGTGCGCGGTTGTCGGAGCGGAAAAAAGTGTTCTTGTTATTTTTCAATGTCGATGAGCTCAACGTTCTTGATTGGGCAACCCAGAAATTTCTGTCCCAGACGGCGAAACTTTTCAACCGAATCGGTGGCGAAGCAGCGCAATGAACCGGCGCCGCTTCCACGGAGTTGCCCAATCATGCCAGTTACGCAGGCCGCGGTAGATTCCGCGGAATCCACTATCTCCACGCGTTCCGGAACAATGCGACGAAGCACTGGGCGAATCAGCGGGTAATGAGTACAGCCCAGTAACAGGACATCGGCTTCGTGCGCGCCGTCGCGAAACACCTCGTCAATATAAATGTGCGCAACCTGTTCCGTCACCGGATGATCCACCCAGCCCTCTTCTATCAGCGGCACGAACAAGGGGCAGGCCTTTTCAGTGGCTTCAATGCCAAACCCCTGCAGAGCGCGGCGGTAGGCGTGGCTGCCCACCGTGGCCTCAGTGGCAATCACGGCGGCGCGTTTGCTTTTGGAAACAGCGGCAGTGCGCTCCGAACCAGGCTCGACCACGCCGACCACAGGTACCCTCACGGCGGCGCGGATATCATCGAGGGCCAGGGCCGTCGCCGTATTGCAAGCCACCACCAGGAGCTCGATGCCCTGTTGCTCGAGGAAGTGAGCGCTGGCGATAGCGTACTTGGCGACGGCGCGCACGGATTTGGCGCCATAGGGAAGATGCGCGGTGTCGCCGAAGTAAAAATAGTTTGCCTCGGGCAGGCGAGCCCGCAGTTCGCGCAAGACGGTCAGCCCGCCGAAACCGGAGTCGAAGACGCCAATCGCAGGAGCCATTATTCAAACTCCCGCGCCAGATCGTGAATCGTGGTTGTCGGATAGAACGACATCAGGTCGATATGCCCGGCCAGGGTTTCGCGCTCCTGGCCGTCGACCAGAAACTTTACTCTGGTTACGCCGGCAACATTGGCGGCAAGAGTCTCTGCCAGTGAGATCAAGGTCAGTTCCTCTCGCAGAATCCCTGACGGATGACCGCTGGCAAACTGGGGGGTGGTATCAATGACCGCGGAGCCGTCGGCCATGAGATAGACCTCTTTGATATCGGAGTCTTTTCCCAGGGGGTGAGGGGAGGGGGTTTGCAGATACTGAGCCAGAAGCGCACGAAGGATTTCGCGAGCGCGCTGGCCGCCTTCACTGGGAAGAAGCACCTGGGCATCACGCCAGCGCAATGCCAAATCTTCGTCGTAAGCCACCAGGATGCGAATTCGTTCTTGTTTGCCGATTGCCGGAGGAGCAATGGGCGCCGCCATCGCGCTCTGCGCATTCTTGGCTTCCTCCTTGCGTTTAAGGCGGACCATATACATTCCCGTGACGAGAATCGCCAGGAGCAGAACCGAAATCGTGATCTGGAAATGGCGCGGAATCACGGGCGCGCCCCCGAGGCTTCGTAAATGACGGCGATACCCGAGGCTAAAGCCGCGGTCAGTCTGGCGATGGCCCCGGAACCCTGCTGCGGCTTCAGATCATCAGCCTCCGGCGACCATTCGACGGAGATGGCGGGCATCAGCAGGTGGTGGAGCGGAGGCAGAGGAGCAGCGCGAATGCTGACCTGAAAATCGGCTTTACGCATCTCCACGCCGACTGTATTAGCCAGCCGCCGGCTTCGTGACAGGGACGACGCCTGAGCGTCGTCCCAGGAGAGAAATCTTTCCAGGCCGGTCGGCGGCGCGGAAGGAACGGAGGACGAATAGATCCTTATTCCCCTGCCAAGAGCCTCGGCATGAATGGCGACATATATCACGGCCGCGTTCTGGTTGGCCATTTCCGCCCTATGTTCCAGGCTCGGATTGACGTCGCTCTCTCGCAGCAAGCGCGTCGGAACGCCTCGTTCTTCCAGTTGCTTGCGGAGCTCGCGAGCCAGACTGAGCGTTAATTCTTTTTCCTGGGCTTTGCCGGGCAGAACGGATCCTCGGTCCTCACCGCCATGGGCGGGATCGATCATGACGAAGTACTCCGGCGTGGGCGACTTACGCTGCTCTGGCGAAGGCTTTACCAACGGCGACGTCGACGGGGCTGGCAAGGGGGTTGCGGTGACCTGAGCAACCGCGATCACAGAATGGGAACGCGGATTGGCCAGCGAAAGGGCAGCGATCATGAGACAGCCGCCCGTGGTGAAGAGAAGTTGACTAGTCCAGCGCATAGATGACCAGGCCGCTGAGCAGCTTGGGGTAAAAATCGGTGGACTTCTGCGGCAGCACCTCGCCGGCAAAGGCGATGTCACGTACCTGCTCGATTCGCGCCGGGTTCAGGAGAAAGGCCACATTGGCGCCCTGGCGGACGCGGGAGATGGCCTCAGAGGCGTCGCGCTCGTAGACGATGTGTTCCTGATTGCGGATAGCTTCCTCAGAGATCCCCAAAACTCGTTCCAGCAGGATCTTGTGCAACTGCACCACGTCAAGGTCACGTTGGCGGCCGGAAACCGCAGCCAGGGCTTCCTGTACCGTGCCTTTTTTGGCGCGCATGAGGTAGGGCCCCTGGCGGGTCACAGCTACGAAGGCTGTTCCCGAACTTCCGGCCTCTTCGAGCAGGGTGGTGGCGCTCCGGCTTTCTGTGCGAAGGTCGATGCGGTCGATCTCGAAGAAACGGTTTGCTTTCTCCAGCATCTGCTCGCGGTCGTAGGTAGGCAGCCCCTGAACAATGCGGTGGGTCGGCAGAATCACGAGCCCGCGGCTCTCCATTGGAATCAGGGTCATCATCACGAATTCATGGGGCGCATTGCGCTCGACGGTTCCGGCCAGCGCGCGCTGTTCGTTGCGGTAGGCCAGCGCGGTTTCGTAGCGATGATGGCCATCGGCAATAAGGAGCTTTTTGTCGCAGAATTTCTCTTGCACCAGTCGCACCATCCGGGAATCGCGGATGGGCCAGACCCGGTGCAGGACCTCGTACTCATCCAGGACCGACATTTCCGGGTCCTCGCTGCCTTGTTTCAGGAGCAGGGAATCAAGCTCTCCCGCCGGATCGCTGTATAGCATGAAGATTTGCCCGAAGTGAGCGCGGGTAGCGCGCAGGAGATTCAGGCGGTCCTCCCGCGGCTTGGCCAGGGTCTGCTCGTGGCGGAACACGACTCCATCGGCATAGTCATGAATCCTGCCAAGGGCGATGAGTCCGCGACGCTCGGCGACATCGCGCGTGCCGGGGATGGTGAAGTTTTGCGAGTACAGGTAAAAGGCAGGCTCAGCATCCTGACGCAGTACGCCGCCCGAGCGCCAGTCATGAAGGTATTCCGCGGCGCGGGTGTAAACGTTGAAGGCGTCGTTGTCGGTTTCCCCACGGCGGCCGAGGATGATGCGCACCAGATTGTGGGGGCTGCGCTCGTAGTACCGGGCCTGCATTTCCGGAGTGATTTTGTCGTAGGGCTGCGTGACCACGTCGCTCAATTTGAGCTGATGCGAGTCATACCGAAGCGCTCTAAAGGGGAGAATATCTGCCATCGGGGACAGGGCCTAAAAGCATTCTACCAAGGTGTTGCGGCAAACCTGGATTGGCCAGAACCCATCTAAATTCCGTGTAGTTTCCCAGAGCATCAACGTCTGGTGAAGTGCTCTGCGGTGTGATAACATCGCGAAAAACGAGGTTCCCCTATGTCCCGCTTTGCACGCTGCGGGTACGGCGTGTTCCGTTCCTCTGATTCGAGTTGTGCGTCGCTGTGGCGCGAGGGCCTGCTGCGCGGGGTGCTGGCGCTGGCAGTGATGCTGGGGATGGGTTTGTACGTCGCGGCCCAGGACGTAAGTGTCCACATCGAACCTCGGCCTACTCCTGATCCTGCGGCTGCCGCCGCTAAAGAGCCCGAAGCCAAAGACGCGGACGTGGTTACCGATCCCGGCCTCAAGATCAACCATGGCAAGCCGTGGATGGTGGACGTGAATCTGGTTCTGGTGCCGGTCACCGTCACCGATGACTGGAACCGGATTGTCACCGGCCTGGACAAGGAAAACTTCACGGTGATGGAGGGTAACGAGAGCCAGCAACTGCGCTATTTCTCCAGCGAGGATGCTCCGTTGTCCCTGGGCGTGATTTTCGACATGAGCGGAAGCATGTCCGACAAGATCGAAAAAGCGCGCGAGGCTGTGATCGAATTTTTCAAGACCGCCAATCCTCTCGACGAATTCTTCATGATCACCTTCAACGACCGGCCGCAGCTGCGGGCCGACTTTACGCATTCGGTGGAAGAGGTCCAGGCCAAGCTGGTATACACAGTGCCTCAGGGCAGCACGGCCTTGCTGGACGCCATTTATATGGGTATCAGCAAGATGAAGGATGCCCGCAACGCGAAGAAGGCGTTGCTGATCATCTCCGATGGCGGCGACAACCACAGCCGCTATACGGAAAATGAGATTAAGGCCATGGTGAAGGAGGCCGATGTGCAGATTTATTCCATCGGCGTGTTTACGGCGGGAGTCACCCAGCCGGAGGAAATCGCCGGCCCGGCTTTGCTGACGGCGGTCAGCGAGGTCACGGGCGGCCGCATGTTCACCATCAATAACCCCAACGAGTTAGCCGACGTGGCCACGAAGATTGGAATAGAGCTGCGCAACCAATATGTGCTCGGATACCGTCCAAAGAACAAGGTCAAGGACGGCCGCTGGCGCAAGATCAAAGTAAAACTGATCCCGCCCAAAGGATTGCCGCATCTCAATGTGTACGCCAGAACTGGTTACTATGCGCCTTCGCAATAATGTGGCTATCGGGCCATGTTGGGGATCGATTCGGTTGTGGTGGTTAGCACTGGCAGGGCTGTGCGGTTCCGTCGCAGCAATCGGCCAGCAGCCGGTGGCCCCCGCTCCAGGCCAACCGCAGACTCAAGCTCAGGAGTCGCGTTCTACTCCTTTGCCCCAGGATATCGATCCCAACGACCCCGCCCTGCCCGTGTGGCTCAGGCCGGCGGTGCCTCGTCCATCGGCCGCCAGCACTCCGGGGCCTGCCACCAAAGCTAATGTTCCTCCCGGCGCACAACAGCCGCAAGCCGGCCCGCAGCCCCCTGGACCAAATGTTGGAACGGTGAGCAGGAGCGGCGACAGGTTCAGCATCCGCGTCCAATCGGAAGAGGTGACACTGCAAGCCACGGTCATGGACCAGAAGCGCCGGCTGGTCACCACGCTGACACCCACCAATTTTGAGGTTTACGAAGACGGCCAGGTTCAGCACATTACCTCGTTCAGGCGCGAAGATATCCCCGTCTCCATCGGAATCGTGGTGGATAACTCGGGATCCATGCGCACCAAGCGGGCCGCCGTCACCAAGGCGGTAGTGAATCTGGTGCAGGCGAGCAATCCGAAGGATGAAGTGTTCGTGGTGAACTTCAGCGACGAGCCCTTTTTGGATCAGGACTTCACCGCCAGGGTCGAACTCATGCGCGAGGCGCTCGACCGGGTGGATTCACATGGAGGCACCGCGCTTTACGACGCGGTAATCGCCTCAGCCGACCATCTGGCCAAGGGTGGAAGCCGCGAAAAGAAAGTGCTGCTGGTGGTGACCGACGGTGACGACAACGAAAGCCGGGAATCGCTGGAGCAGGCAGTGCGTACAGTGCAGAGCGAGAAAGGCCCGACTATCTATGCCATCGGGATCCTAAGCCCCGAGGACCGGAAGCGCACGGCGAAACGCGCCCTGGAGGCGTTGACCTCCCAGACTGGCGGAGTCGCCTTCTTCCCCAAAGATCTGGCAGAGGTCGATGAAATCAGCCAGGAAGTTGCGCACGATATCCGCAACCAGTACACCATCACATATAAGCCCACCAACCCGCGTGCCAACGGCGGATATCGCCAGATCAAGGTTGTAGCTCATGAACCGGGATCGAAAGACTTGCTGCTAGTGCGGACGCGTAGCGGCTATTTTGCAAACGAGCCGCAATCGGCAGCCAAACAGTAGACTAACGCTTCTCGTTAGGTTCCTAAGACCATTGGGTTTAAATGCAAAAAACTCAGTCCGCTGAACCGGATTGCGCCAGATGATGGCTCACCTTGCCCAGGCTGCGTAAGCGGAAGGCAAGAATCAGGACGGTGAGGCCGCTAAAGACAGCATATAAACCCAGCCAATGAAAGATAGAGGTCTCAGCTTCAGGGCGAGCATAAAGGAAATAGGCCCCGAAGAGGAATGAAGCCGTCCCCGCCAATGCCAGTGACCATTCGTCGGAAACGTGCCGCCGCAACCGCATCGCGGCAAGAAACTCCAGGATGCCGACAACCAATGCCCATGCAGCTACCAAATTCACCAGGAGCGCAAGATCCAGCCAAGAGACAAAAAGAACGACGAGGCCGGCAGCGCAAATAGCGATTCCATCCCACAGCAGCAGATGAAAACGGTCTCCCCCTGCACCCCGTGTAGCCGCCACAATCGTGCAGACCCCCGCCGCAATCGCGAGCAATCCAAAAACCACCACTACTCCGGCGTGAATGATCGGTCGCAAGACGAAGGACCGAGAAAGAGGCTGCAGGGCCAGGGCGAGGCCGGCAAAGATCAGCGCCAGGATGCCGCGCAATGCTAACAACCACCAGTTCCTGATGAGCAGTCGAATCATCGCTGAGTTTCCGCAAGTATTACATCACAAGACGCGCCCCAAACCCGTGATCACCGTCACCCGCCGGCCCTGGGGCTTTTGATAGCTCCGGGCACCAAAGAATTACTTCTTCCCGTTTATTCCGTCTCTTGACCCGGTTCGTAAAACACACCAGAGGCGTTTACCCAGTCTTAGACCCTCGCTAGGAGGAGGAAAAGATGGTCCCCAAATTGCAAACATTTTCTCGCAAGATTGTTCGCCTGTTGACGGTCGTGCTGTTGGCCAGCGTGTCCTGGAACGCGCAGGCGCAGGGAGCGCAGCCTGGCCAGCTCACGGAAACCCAGGCTCAGGCTCTGCTCAAGAAGCTTTCGACGGCCCCAGCCACCACCCGGCCCCTCACCGCGGCTGAAATCAAAGGGCTTCTGCAATATGTCAGCGATCAGGCAAAGCAGCAGGCCGCAGCCGACCAGGCTGCAGCCGCAGCATCAGCCAAACCCAAGAAAATTCGGCTGGGAATCGTCATGCCCAAGGCCGATCTGGGGCCGGGCTTCTCCGGGGATGCAGTGGCCGAGCCATTGCGCGGACTGATTTCCCACTATCTGACCGGACCGACTATAGAGATGGTCGCGCTTGATGCGCTGGTCACATCGCAGATTGACGCCGAAGCTCAGGCCAAGCAGTGCGACTTCATCTTGTACACCAGCGCCTCCCAGGCGAAGAAGGGTGGCAACGGGATGAGCCTGTTCAAAGGCGCCTCCACCATGGCCAACATGATGCCGATGGTTGCGGCAGCCAAGGTCACCGGGGGCATGATGTCGGCTGCAGGCTCGGCGGCCAATGCCGCGACTGCTGCCCAGGAGGCGGCGTCACTTTCCAAGGGGATTAAGGCGAAAAGCGAAGTGAGCCTTGAATATCGGCTGCAGGCCCCCGGTAGTGCCAATCCGGTCAGCCATGACGTCTTTAGCCAGAAAGCCAACACTGACGGCGACGACGTTCTGACTCCGCTCGTGGGCAAGTTGGCTGAGGCCGTAGCTGCCCAGGTAACCAAGTAAAGAGCACCCTCACCGAGGAACTGGAACTCACGAAGAACTGTAAGGAGAGGAAGAATTTTATGAAGCGTTCAAGTGTAAGGTCCATAGGAATCGCAATTTGCTTTTGCCTGGCGGCGTGTCTGCCGGCTTTGGCACAATCTGGTGCTCCCACAACCGGCAAGTTCGGCTTGACCGCAAAGCCGTCAACTGCGCCCACTTCCGGGTCGCCGACAACATCGTCGGCCCCGGCGGGAGGAACATCGAACAGCGGGTCTGCACCGGCACCAGCTACGCCCTCTGCTCTGGTAAAAACAAATCCAGAAAACGTGCTGTCCGTGCAGGCCACTCTAATTAGCCAAAAACAGGGAACCGGCAAACCCGCGAAAATCGTGGTAGAGAAGTATCAATTCCAGCCGATGAAGCAAATCGACGCGGCCACAGGCATGCCGAATGGGAAAATGTCACACTCTTTGAGTTTCACCAAGCGCTGGGACGAGAATTCCGCATTTCTCATGCAGGCGCTGGAAACTAACGAGACTCTAACATCAGTTACGTTTGAATTTATCGGGCAGAGGGGTACTCCGGTTTATACGGTAAAACTGACCAACGCTACCGTGATCGCGATTAACCAGAACGTGGAGATGCCCGCCACGAAGGCTCCGGCGGCGCCGACGGAGGAGGTCAGCCTCAATTTCCAGAAGGTCGACTTCCTGGAAGGGAAGTGATGGCTTCGGCAAAACACTAGATTCCTTATTCGGAAGCAGGCGGAGCGATATGGCCAACTATGCGCCGTGCCCTCCGCCAGTCATTTCCCGGCCGCTTCTCGTTCGTCCCGACATGCGACAAGAAAAGAATGGGCCGGTCAGGCTATAAGAACAATGCCCTGAACTCATTTGGTTTCCTCGGTAAAGGTCAAAGCGGCCGGTTCCGTGGGAATCATCTTGAAGGCGTTGCCTCCCTGGAGTTCCTGCTGATCTTCAATGGTCTTTTCCCAACCGGCAAAGTTCACCTTCAGAGAATTGCGAGTCTGCTGGATCTCCCGGGTGATGTCAATAAAGGCCTTCAGAGCCGTGAAGGAGCCCATAGGATTCATGCTGGTGGCGATGGTGAATCCGGCATTGGCGAGGTGATAGGCCAGCTTGAATTTCTCGCCGCCGGTCAAGCCTTCGTTTCCCAGACGCGAATCCTCCAGCCCGGGATAACGGACGAAGAGGCGAGCGTAGATATTGGAGAAGCGGCGGGCCTGCGGTCCTTCTACCGGAGGCGGTCCGGAGAGATACATGACGGAGAGCGTGAGGTCTTCTTTTGTAAGCTTGAGACGAATGATACCAGTCTTGCTCTCCACCTTCTTGATTTCGGCGGGACCGAGTTCAATGGACTCAAATTTCTGTTCGCGCGGAAGGGAGGGGTCAATCGCCAGATCGCCCAGCCCGTCTTCACCTGCGGGAAACGCGGGTGCCACGACGCGACCATTATCGTAATACGAGAGGAAGATGAGCCGAACGTGATGCGACGTCAGTTCGCACTTCACGGCCCGATCCTGCCTTCGGCCGCGCATCTCCGCGTAGAAGGCGGCGGGCAGGCCCTGGCTTATCACCGTGTCAAAGGCGCGCATGGCCGCGCGGCCGTCGTTGGCCTGAAGATAGACTTGTGCCATTAACTGGTTGGCCTCCGCGCCGAGAGGAAATACGGTCAGCGCAGTAGCCAGGTGTTCCGCGGCTTCGGTGAGTTGTTGCCGGACATAGGCCGACGGTATGGCGAATCCGCCGAGCTTCTGCGAGTCCTTCCTGGCTTGCTTGCCCTTCAGCCGGGCCCGATGCGCCTTTACTGCTCTGCGGTCCTTTAGGCCGTTGAAAGTCAGGTTCATGGCCCGATTCAGCAGGTTGGCCAAAATGTCGTCGGCGGCCTCGACCTCTTCCGCATATTTTTCTTTCTTTGCGTCGAGCGAGGCGAGGTGAAGGTCAGCTTCCTGCTGGGCTAAGGGGTCGCCCTGCAACTGCTGGTAACGGGTGAAATGACTCTTGGCTTGATCCACGTTACCCATGGCTTCGTTCAGCAGAGCGAGTTTCCACTGGGTGGGAGGGAACTCCGGGAGGACTTTCGCTGCCTTCTGAAAGGCAGCCAGAGCGCGGTCAAAACTGCGTTCCTGAATCGACCGCGCGGCAGTGCTGAACAAGCTGCGCACCTGGGTGCCGCTCTCTCCCGGAAGATTGACCAGCGCGTTGAGCGATGCCACGCGCAGGCCAACGCGCGGGGCATCGGCAGCATTGGGCACGGTCGCCAGGTATTTGTCTAAATGCGCAGCTGCTTCTGTCAGCCGGCCGTTATCCTCATCACAATTGGCGAGGTCAAAGGTTAGAGCTGGAGTTTCAGACACCGGGCCTTTCATCTGCGCGAGAGCATCGCACAGGCCGGATTGCTTGCTCAAAGAACCCGCAGGTTTAACGGGGACCGTGGGTACATTGCTGCGCAAGGCCGCACTGGCGAACGGCACTGCGGGCTTGGAGTCCGGAGCCTCGGTTAAGTTCTCGTCTTCATCATCAGACTGCGCGTCCCGCAAAGTCGAATCAAAGCCCAGTCCCTCCACCAGGCGGTTGATGGCGGAGATGCGATCCCGATCTGAATCAGATTGCTGCCCTGATGTCTCGCCAGTGGTAAAGCTGGTGGCGAGTTGCTTCAGCTTGAGCTTGTGTCTCGGATCCGGGCTGGCTTCAGCAGCCTGCTCCAGGTACGCCAGTGCCTTGGCGGTCTGGTTGAGCCGTTGGAAGCAAAGAGCCAGGTTGAAGGCCACGGCCGCAGTGGAATTCCCCAGGGCTGCCGCTTTTTCCAGTTCTTCCGCAGCCTGCTGAAATTGGCCACGATCATAGAACGAGTGGGCCTGGCGAAGAGCATCTTTGACCTGCTGGTGTAACTGCTCGTCGATGTGTTTGATGGCCTCGCCGGCATCTTTGGAGTCTTTGAAGGCCAGCGAAGCTGCGTAGCGTGCCTTGGCTTCGACCAGTTGTCCGCTTTTCTGCAGGTCTTTGGCTTCTGACAGAAGCGTTTTGGCTTGTTCTTCGAGGGCCTTCTTCTGAGCTTTTTCGTCGTTGTCGGCGAAGGCGATGGTGGACAGGGCCAGAACGAGAAAGAACAGCTTGGTTCTCATGATGCTTGGCCTCCGGAGGGTCGATGGAAAGCGATGTCCTAAGCATTACGAACTCGATCGGCTACGGGGAATAGGGAACACCTATTAAATACGTTACTGAATATGCAAACAGCGCCGTATTCAGCGCCTCACGGTTAGAGCATTTGCAAAAAAAATGAAAATTACTGATCCGAATTCCATAAGAATGTCACTAAGTGTGCAGAAAGGGTGTGATAGACTTCGCCCACCTCCTGGTCGGTTACGGATTTCGCGTCGCCGGAGCCGGATGCTTCCCGGAGTGGCAGGCTTGAAAAAAGCCCCTCCCCTTATTCCACTTTTGCGCCCAGTAGCGTATTGCAGATGGCAGACTTTGAAGCAATTTACCGGACCCATGCCAGCGCAGTCTTCCGGTACGCCCTGCGCACGGTCGGGAACCGGCCATTAGCGGAGGACATAACCAGCGAAGCCTTCCTTGAGCTGTATCGCAACCTGCATTCGATTGACGAGGGAAGGCTTCCTGCGTGGCTGTTCACGGTGGTGAAGAATCGCGCCGTGGACCACTGGCGCAAGCACGCGGTCGAGCAACGCTATGCCCAGGAAACAAGGCCTCCTGAAGCTGCCCCGGCGGCTGGTATGGATGTGGAGGCATGGCTTTTAAGGGAGCCCGCGCTCAAACCAATCCACCGCGTTTGCCTGGTGCTGCATTTCGTTCACGGGATGACTCGGGCGGAAATTGGACAACGCCTGAACATCTCAGAGATCAGAGTAAAGGGACACTTGCAGTACGCGCTGCAACTGCTGCGAAAAGCATGGGATTCCGCCAAGCAAGGAGGCTTGCATGGGTTGGAGGCTGAAGCGCGACCCAGCGGGGCCGGAGCTCTCAAGTGAGCTGGCCACTGCGTGCGAAGGCTTGCGTGCCAAAATGCTAGGTTGTCCAACTCCCGAGCTACTCCAGGCGGCGCAAGCCGACGTACTGCCTCCAGATCTCGCCAGCGAAGTGAATCAACATCTGGAAAAATGCCATATCTGCAAGTCGCTGCTCGCCGACCTGGAAAGCGTGGACAGCCGTGAACTGGACCGCGCGGCCAGGCAGAGGATATGGAAGCAGATTCGTGCCGGCATGCCGGAGAAAGCCGCGGCAGAAAAGCGTCTCTGGTGGTTGCGTCCCCTGCCGGTGTTGGCGATGGCGGCGGCATTGGCTCTCGTTTTCGTCGGAGTGGTGCGTATGCGCGAGCGCCCATTGCCCTCGATGACCGCGGAGAACCATGCACCACCTTCAGTCGCGGCGCAACCTAGTGTTTTCCGTCTGGAGAAGGCGCCGATCGTGTTGCCGGCCTCGGCAGGCATCGTATGGCGCGGCCAGGAAGATGCTTCTGCCAAGCAGGTGAAGGAACTGCAGCGAGCGCTCCAGCCATACGACTCGGGAAAGTACGAGGAAGCCGTGCGCCGTCTGGACAGCTTGCGCAAGAAATATCCGCGCATGGCGGAAGCTTCTTTTTATCTGGGCGTCTCCCAGCTATTCCTTAACCAGAATGAGCAAGCAACTTTGACTCTAAAAGATGCTGTCAATCTGGCGGGGCCCTCCATGCTCGACCAGGCGCAGTGGTACCTGTCGCTTGCCAATTTCAGGACTGGCCAGGTGGAACCAGCGATTTCACTTCTCCAGCCGTTGTGCCAGGCAGGGGGAAAGGACTCTGCGCGTGCGTGCGCCGGAGTCAAGGAACTGGAAGCGCGACACTAAGCCGCGAGGGAAAGAAAAGATAACTTGTGGTAAGGCTCCACAGATCGGGACTGATAGTCGCGCTGGCCGTATGGTTTCTGGCCAGTGGCGCTTGCTGCGCGCAGCAGACCACGCCTTCTCAGCAGACAGCGACGGCCAACGATCCGCGGCACTTCCCATTGGGCATTTCGCCAGATTCAACGATGCTTTATCCCGAACTGAAGCAGGCCCACGACTTGGTGGAAGCGCACAAGCTTGTCGAAGCGGGATCCGGCTACCAGGCCGCGCTGGAAAAAGCAAACGCCGCTGACGATCAACCGGGTCGGATACTGGCCCACGCAGGGCTAGCCAACGTGGCTTACTGGAAGGCCGACTTCGTTGTCGCGAAGAAAGAATATCAGTTGGCGCAGGAGACCCTCCAGAAGATCAACAACCCCGTGGGGTTGGCTGAAATCGACTCTAACCTGGGGAACGTCCTCTGGCATATGGGAGACTACCCCGGGGCTCGTGAATATTATCGCCACGCGCTCAGCGGTTACGAAGCTCTGAACATGCTTCCGCAAAAAGTATTCACACTCAGAGCTCTATATCTCGCGCTCGATCCTGATGGAGACCAACTTCTCGAAGAAGCCCTTATTCTTTCGCGGCAGCTTGGCGACAAACTGCAAGAAGCCAACGTCTTGCAAAGTATGGGAGATAGTCTCTTCAAGAAAGGCCAACTCGATGTAGCCCAGGAGAAATACACGGAGGCAATTGAACTGCTTCGCAAGCCGGGAAACGAGTTGAGCTTGTCTTATGCGCTGACCAGTGAAGGGCGGCTGCTTCGGGCACATGGCCACCCCGAGAAAGCAATTCCGCTCTATCGCGAAGCTTTGGGCATTCAGGAAACGCAGGGGGACCGAGCGGGCGCGATCCAAAGCACCAACGCGATGGCAGTCGCTTATCAAAGCCTCGACGATGATGCCACGGCGCTCAAGCTGTTCGAAAAGGCCTATGCGATGGCCAAGGAGACCGGCTCGGAATTGCTGATCAATTTTCAATTGGGAAACCTCGCCGGCGCGTACATTAATGTGGGAAAGAACGAGGAGGCAGCAAGGCTGCTGGCGGAGGTGGCGGCGAAAGCCACGGTCAACCAGGATATCCGCTACAGCCAACTGGGCCTGGCTTATTTGCGGCTGGGGCGGTATCAGGAATCGGTTGCAGCCCTTAATAAAGCCATCGATAAAGCTCAGGAGACCAAGAATTGGGACGTACTTCCCAAAGCTCTAGGCAACCGCGCATATGACGAAAGCGAGTTGGGCCAGTCAACCCTGGCTTTGGCTGACGCGCAGGAAGCGCTGCGCGTGGTCGAAGAAGTACGGTCTCATCTTGTTCCCAGCGATTTCATGAAGCGTGGATTTTCCGAGACTAACCAGGAGGCGTATGGCATCTACGTCCACTTGTTGGAGCGAGCTCAGCAGCCCGGCCGAGCGTTGGAGGTCGCGGAGGAGGCGCGAGCGCGAGCCTTTCTCGACCTGCTGGCAACGCGCGATTTGCAGGCCAAAGCAACCGAACAGCAACGCTTGACCCCTGACGGAAAGAGCGCCACTCAGCTTCAGGCGCGGGCGGCAACGGCGGCTAGTAACCAAGGCAGCGGTGTTCTCGTGCGCGGCGGAGGGTCGCAAACAGGGCCCTCAGCAGGCAAGGCAGACGATACGGAGAAGGAGCTTCCCAGCAGGGCGCGCGTGCAGCCTTTTTCCCTGGCGGAGGTTCAAGCGACCGCGCATCGCCTGAAATCAACCATCTTGAGTTATTGGGTCACAGACGACACGATATACATTTGGGCGGTGTCCCCAGGGGGCGAGATACACACCGCCGAGGTTCGCAGCTCCTTGAAGGACTTGGAACACCTGATCGCGGGGATCAGTCCGGGGATGGCGGCGGACGAGAAGAAGGAGGTCAGGCGAGGGGAACCGGCCAACGTGCAAGCGATTTCGAGTACCGCGGCACAGAAGTCGCCCGTGGTGAGGCAAGTGAGCGCTCGCGGCGGCACGCTATTGACGTTGGGTCCGAATCGCAGAAAGAAGTGGCGGGAGCTGTACGCACTGCTCATCGAGCCGGTGGAGACATGGCTGCCATCGCAACCCGGCACCATGCTTACCATCGAGCCGCACGGGCCGCTGTTCATGCTGCCTTTTGCGGCACTGACCGACAAGCAGGGCCGATACCTGCTGGAACGCTTCAGCCTGCATTACACCCCTGCGGTGTCACTCTTGCGGTTTACGCAAAAAAGGGAAGAAGAATCAAGACAGCTGCCTGCGCACTACCTGCTGGTGGCTGATCCGGCGGGAATGCCCCGCGGCCCGGATCAGAACTCACTGCCTCGTCTTCCCGGGTCGCGGCGTGAGGTGGCTGCAGTCGCCAGCTTGCTGCCTGCGTCGGAAGTCACCGTTCTCGAGGGTAAGCAGGCCGGCGAGGACAAAGTTTCCAGGCTCGCAACGCAAAATACCGTTATTCACCTCGCTACACACGGAATCATTCGCAATGATCAGCCGTTCGATTCCTACCTGGCTCTTGGAGTCGCTTCCGGCGATGCCAAGGGAGATGGTCGGCTGACCGCCGAGAAGATCTATGGGATGGATCTGCACGCCGATCTGGTGTTCTTGAGCGCGTGCCGCTCAGGATCGGGTAAGGTGAGTGGTGACGGACTGGTGGGGCTGACACGTGCGTTCTGGTACGCCGGAACGCCATCGGTGATTGCGTCGCTGTGGGACGTGGCCGACGAGCCAACATATCGTATGGTGGCGAGATTCTATCGCGCGCGCGCGGCCGGCAGCGATAAGAGCCAGGCTCTGCGGACGGCGCAGCTCAGTTTGTTGCGTCAGCTTCGCGCCGGACAGGTCACGGTGCATACTCCACAGGGCGCGGTAACACTTCCCGAAGATCCCATGTTCTGGGCCGGGTTTGTTTTGCAGGGCGAGCCGTAATCCCGCTCATTCTTCCGCGGCAAACCAACACACGATAGAATTATTGCGCTTTGCATTTCTGTAGCCTGTCTTTGGTTGGGCAGGTGATCTTGTACGCGATTGAGGAGAGGAAATGGATAGATTTGCCAGAATTGCAGCCACTGCGGTGGTTTTGTTAACGGGGATGTTTGTAATGGCTGCGCCATCGTCGGCTGCGGACCCGTCCAAGGTTGCCGGTGAATGGAACCTCACAGTAGAGGCGCCAACGGGAACGGCGACGCCCACGGTGGTGTTCAAACAGGACGGTGAGACGCTGAGCGGAACGTACAAAGGCCGTTTCGGCGAATCCTCGGTAAAGGGCACAATCACCGGCAACGACATCAAGTTCAGCACCACGATCAGCCCGCAGGGGCAGGATTTGGAAGTGAGCTATTCAGGTACTGTTGAGGGCGACAACATGAAAGGCAAGGTCAGCTTCGGCGCCATGGGCGACGGCGCATTTACCGGCAAGAGGGCCGCCGCCAAATAGGACCCGCACAAAGTCAGGCAGAATCCAAGCCGTCCGGCTCAGTTTATCGGGCGGCTTGACCTTTATTGTTCGCCAATCGCGCCCCCAAACCAGGCTTTGCCTTGACACCCCAGTACGACCGCCTTAGACTCCCTGCCACCCTGCTTGGTTAGGACTCATGACGGTGCAGCGATCTCCTGATGGATGCCGGCTATATTCTCGAAACTAAGAACCTGGTCAAGGAATTCAAGGGCTTCGTCGCGGTGAGCGACGTAAACCTGCGCGTCCGAAAGGGGGAAATTCACGGCCTGATCGGTCCCAACGGCGCCGGCAAGACGACAGTTTTCAACCTGCTCACTAAGTTTCTGTCGCCCACACGAGGCAGCATCTGGTACAAGGGCGAGGACATCACGCGGCAGGCGCCGGCAGAGATTGCGCGCCGCGGGATCGTGCGTTCGTTCCAGATTTCGGCGGTTTTCCCGCACCTTACTGTGCTGGAAAACGTCCGCATCGGCTTGCAGCGCAAGACCAAGACTTCATTTCGATTCTGGGAAAGCGAATCCAGCCTGAAAACGCTGGACGCTCAGGCGCGGGAGCTGCTGGAGAAGGTGGGGCTGGAATCGTCGGCCAACGTGATCGCGGTCGAACTCCCGTACGGGCGCAAGCGGGCGCTGGAAGTCGCGACTACGCTGGCTGTCGATCCTGAGCTGCTCCTGCTGGACGAACCCACGCAGGGGCTGGGACATGAAGATGTCGATCGGGTGAAGGACTTGATCCGCAAGCTGGCAGCCGATCGCACCATCCTGATGGTGGAGCACAACATGGGCGTGGTCGCGGATTTGTGCAGCGTGATCACGGTGATGCAGCGCGGTATGGTGCTGGCGGAAGGCAGCTACGCCGAAGTCTCAGCGAATCCGCAAGTCCGCGAAGCGTACATGGGGGCGAACAACCATGCCTGAAATTTCCGCGCCGGCTCCTGTGAACTCTCCGTCGGCGGGCGGGGTTGAGTATCTGCGAGTCAGTGGCCTGCATGCTTTTTACGGCGAGTCGCACATCCTGCACGGCGTGGACTTCACGGTAAACCGCGGCGAGCTGATTACGCTTCTGGGACGCAACGGCGCCGGCCGCACCACCACGCTGAAGGCGATTCTCGGGCTGGTGGAGAAGCGCGCCGGTTCGGTCATGATCAATGGGCGCGAAGTCATTACCTGGCCAGCACACCGAATTGCCCGGCTGGGCGTGGGCTACTGTCCGGAAGAGCGTGGGATTTTTTCCAGCCTCAGCACGGAGGAGAATCTTCTGTTGCCGCCCATCCTTTCCAGCGAAGGCATGACTGTGGATGAGATCTACACCATGTTCCCGCTGCTGAAGGAACGGCGGCGAAGCCAGGGAACGCGGCTTTCCGGCGGTGAACAGCAGATGCTGGCGATGGCGCGAATTCTGCGCACGGGCGCGCGCCTGCTCCTGCTGGACGAGGTGTCCGAAGGCCTGGCGCCGGTCATCGTGGAGGCCTTGCGGAAAGTCATTGAAGAACTCAAGCGCCGGGGCTTCACCATCGTCCTGGTGGAGCAAAACTTTCATTTTGCCTCGGCGCTGGCAGACCGTGTGTATGTGGTTGAGCGAGGGCGTATAGTTTTGGGGATCGGAAAAGAGCATTTGCAGGAAAAACAGCGGGCGTTGCAAGAGCTGCTGGCAGTCTGATCGCGACCCGCCCGTTGGCCAAGGAGATAGATCAACCATGAAGGCAAAGAGAATCGGTGTGTTGTCGGGATGCATGCTGGCGCTGGCCATCAGCTGCGTACTGGCGCAGACGAAAGGCGGGTCGAATGCGCCCAAAATCAGCGACGACGTGGTGAAGATCGCGGTGCTATCGGATATGTCCGGCCTGTACGCCGATATCGGCGGCATGGGCTCGGTGGCGGCTGCGCAGCTGGCCATCGATGAGTTCAGCGGCAAGGTGCTGGGAAAACCGATCCAGCTGGTCTATGCCGATCACCAGAACAAGGCCGACGTCGGCGCCAACAAGGCGCGCGAGTGGTTCGATACCCAGCAGGTTGATTTGATCGTCGACGTGCCCAACTCCGGCGTTGCGCTGGCGGTGAGCAAGGTCGCCAACGAAAAGCACAAGCTGTTCATGGTGGACAATGCGGGAAGCTCGCGGCTGACGAACGAAGACTGCAATCCCTACACCATCCACTACGTCTATGACACCTACGCCACGGGGGGCGTGACCGGGCGGGCGGTGGTGCAGCACGGCGGCAACACCTGGTTCTTCATCACTGCGGACTATGCTTTCGGGAAGTCGCTGCAAGAGGACACCACGCGCGCGGTCAACGCTGCCGGGGGGAAGGTGCTGGGCTCGGTCCTGCATCCACTGAACGCGCCGGACTTTTCATCGTACCTGCTGCAGGCACAGTCGTCGGGAGCGAAGGTCATAGGCCTGGCCAACGCAGGCGGCGACACCATCAACGCCATCAAGACAGCGGCAGAGTTCGGCGTTTCCAAGAAGCAGACGATGGCCGGCCTGCTGGTCTTTGTCACCGACATCCACTCGCTCACGCTGCAGGTAACGCAGGGCATGTACGTGGCCGAGGGCTGGTACTGGGACATGAACGACGACACGCGGCGCCTGGGCAAAAAATATTTTGCCAAGATGAACAAGATGCCCACCATGAGCCAGGCGGGCGTTTACTCGTCAGTGCTGCAATATCTCAAAGCGGTGCAGGCTACGGGTACTGACGATGCGGACACCATCGTGAAAAAGCTGCGGGATACCACGCTGAACGACGACTTCGTCAAGAATGGGAAGATTCGCATCGACAACCGCATGGTGCACGAGTTCTACCTGTTCCAGGTGAAGTCGCCCAGCGAGTCAAAGTATCCCTGGGACTACTACAAGCTGATCGCGAAAATTCCGGGAGACCAGGCCTTCCAGTCACTGGCGGATTCGCGGTGTCCGTTGATCAAGAAGTAGGCCTTGGCAACTAGCAAGATCGAGCAGCGACGCACGCGAGCATTCTTTCTTCCGGGGCAGAACATGGTGTTTTTCATATGCCGAAGAGTCCATCGAAACCGCTTTGGTCGCAGAGGCAGAAGCTAGTTGCGTACTGCGGCGGGTTGATTGGTTTACTGGTGAGCCTTGGCGCTCTCGGCCAGTCCAACTCATCTCCCGTCAAAATCGGCGTGCTGACCGACATGACGGGCCTTTACTCAGACAACAGCGGCAAGGGATCGGTGATTGCCACGCAGATGGCGGTGGACGACTTTGGCGGTAAGGTGCTGGGGCGGCCGATACTGGTCGTCTCGGCCGATCATCAGGGCAAAGCGGACATCGGCGCGGCCAAGGCCCGCGAGTGGCTGGATACGCAGGGAGTCGATGTCATTGTCGATGCGGTGAATTCGGCGGTGGCCATCGCGGTCAGCAAGATCGCCGCCGACAAGCACAAAATACTGATTGTCTCCGGCGCAGGCTCCACGCGGCTGACCAACGAAGACTGCAATCCCTACACCATCCACTATGCCTATGACACCTACTCAACCGGGGGCACGCTGGGCAAAGCGGTGGTTCAGCAAGGCGGGTCCACGTGGTACTTCCTGACAGCCGATTACACGTTTGGACGTTCCATGCAGGACGATACCACGCGCGCCATCAAAGCTGCCGGCGGCCAGGTGCTGGGACAAAGCTTTCATCCGGTAAACTCGCCGGACTTCTCGTCCTTCCTGTTGCAGGCGCAGGCTTCGGGAGCCCAGGTGGTGGGGCTGGCGAACGCCGGCGGCGACACCATCAACTCGGTGAAAGCGGCGGCGGAATACGGCATCACGAAGAAACAGAAGCTGGCCGGTCTGCTGGTGATGATCAATGACGTTCATTCGCTGGGACTGGGATTGACCCAGGGGATGTACATCGCCGATGGGTTTTATTGGGACACCAACGAGCAGACGCGCAAGTTCAGCAAGGCGTTTCAATCGAAGTCGGGCAGAATGCCCAGCACGATTCAGGCCGCGGTCTACTCTTCGACCCTCGAGTACCTCCGCGCAGTTCAAGCCGCGGGAACGGACGACGCCGATGCCGTCATGAAGAAGCTGAAAGCCATGAAGCTCAATGACGTCTTCGTGAAAGACGGCGTCATCCGCGAAGACGGGCGCATGGTCCACGATTACTATCTCTTCCAGATAAAGACGCCGGCGGAATCCAAGTACCCCTGGGACTATTACAAGCTGGTGAGCACGATCCCAGGCAGCCAGGCGTTCCAGCCACTGTCGGAATCCCGCTGCCCCCTGGTTAAAAAGTAAGAGCGCTCATGAACACCATCTTCGGCGTGCCCATCACCGCTCTGTTAGGACAACTGGTTGTGGGGCTCGTGAATGGCTGTTTTTACGCCGTGCTGAGCCTCGGATTGTCGATCATCTTCGGGATGCTGGGGCTCGTGAACTTTGCTCATGGGGCATTTTATATGGTGGGCGCGGTGCTCACCTGGTTTGCTCTGACGCAATTTGGAATCGGTTACTGGTGGTGCCTGCTGCTGGTGCCAATGGTGCTGGCGGCGCTGGGCGCGGCAGTGGAGCGCGGCTTTCTGCGCTGGCTGTACCGCGTGGATCCGATCTACGGATTGCTGCTGACCTTCGGGCTGGCGCTGATCATGGAAGGCGTGTTGCGCTACCGCTATGGCGTCGGCGGCCTGCCTTACTCGATTCCTGACACCTTCCAGGGAGCCTTCAACCTTGGCTTTATGTATCTGCCGAAATACCGGGCATGGGCAGTACTTGCCGCCCTGACCGTCTGCATAGCCACCTGGCTGGTGATCGAGAAGACGCCGCTGGGAGCCTACCTGAGAGCGGCCACGGAGAACCCGACGCTGGTGCGCGCTTTCGGGATCAACGTACCGGCGATGATCACGATTACATTTGCGGTCGGAGTCGGGCTGGCGGGATTCGCGGGAGTGCTGGCGGCGCCGGCCACGCAGATTTCACCGCTCATGGGATCTAACCTGATCATTGTGGTCTTCGCCGTGGTGGTGATCGGCGGGATGAGTTCGATTCTAGGGTCAATCGTGACGGGGGTTGGGTTAGGGCTGATCGAAGGCTTAACCAAAGTTTTCTATCCCCAGGCTTCGAGCACAGTGGTGTTCTTCATCATGGCGATCGTGCTCCTGATTCGTCCGGCAGGACTGTTCGGGAGGGAGCGTTAAGTGCGCGCGTCGCCAACAGTTAAATACTTGGGATTAGCGGTGCTGCTGGCAGTGGGGCTCGCTGCGCCTTTCGGAATGTATCCCGTGCTGCTGATGAACATTTTGTGCTTCGCGCTGTTTGCGTCCGCGTTCAATCTGCTCCTGGGATACACCGGACTGCTCTCGTTCGGGCACGCGGCATTCTTCGCGACCGCGGCTTATCTCACCGGCCACCTGATCAAAGTGCACAACTTTGGGCCGGGGTTGGGAATTCTTTCAGGAACGCTGGCGGCGGCGGTGCTGGGATTTTTGATTGGAAGCCTGGTGGTGCGGCGGCAGGGAATCTATTTTTCCATGATTACCCTGGCCATGTCGCAGCTCATGTACTTCATCTTTCTGGAAGCGTCGTTCACCGGCGGTGAGGACGGCCTGCAGGCGATCCCGCGAGGGAAGCTGTTCTGGCTGGTCAACCTGGAGAACGATCGCACACTGTATTACGTGGTGCTGGCAATCTTTATCTTCGGCATCGCAATGATCTGGCGCACGATTCATTCGCCGTTCGGTCAGGTGCTGAAGGCCATCCGCGAGAACGAGGCGCGTGCGATCTCGCTGGGCTACGACGTAAATCGTTACAAGGTGCTGGCGTTCGTGATCTCGGCAGCATTGGCTGGCTTGGCCGGCGCCACCAAGGCGCTGGTCTTTACTTTCGTGACGCTGACCGACGCGGACTGGCATACCTCAGGCGACGTGGTGCTGATGACGCTGCTGGGCGGACTGGGCACCGTCTCAGGGCCGGTAGTGGGAGCGTTTGTCATCGTGGCACTGGAAAATGAGCTTTCAGACAAGGTGGGTTCTTTCGTCACGGTCATCATCGGGGCGATCTTCGTTATCTGCGTGCTGGTCTTCCGCCGGGGCATTGTGGGCGAAGTGGCCGCACTCTACCGGCGCGTGGTCGGCGTGCGCGAGGTGTGAGGCGCTAGCCGGACTTGTCGCCAGGACCTGACTGAGATTACTTCATGCCCTCGTCAAGCAAGTAATTCATGTTGGACATGAGCCAACGCTCACCGGTCTTTTGATAGATGGCCGTGCAGCGGTGTTTCATGCTCTGGTCGCCGACGGTAACCACCATGTCGTACTCAATCCAAATTACGTTCCCGATAGCGTGCCGGCCGCGCGGCGTAAGCGACACGAGCACGGGCGGATCCTGCCCGAAGTAGCTTTTGAAATGCTGCATGACCTCGCGGCGCCCGTGAAAGTCGCCTTTCGAGGTAAGGAGCACAATGTCGGGATCCAGGCATTTCTCGAAGGTCTTATCGTCGGAGCGATTGAACGCTTCCGCGCAAGCGGCAACGTGATGGTCGAGTTGGGTGAAGCGCTCTGCGGGCGATCGCCCGCCCGCATCCAGGCTGGCTACGTGGTTCTTGAGATCGATGGTCAGCCCCAGTTTAGCGATCAGGTCGGCGCCCAATACGCCGTCGACGCGCTTCTGGCAGGAGCGCTCGACGGAGGTGAGATCGACGGCGAGGAGCTTGAGATTGAACAGCGTGTGGTCGCCGATGCTGAATTCGCGGAGGACCACTTCGCGCGCAGGAGCGCCAACGGTCCCGTTCCAGGACTGCATAATGATTTCAGTTGTTTCAGATGAGGAGAAGGTTTTGGTGTTGAGCAAAGTGACGGCAGCCCCGGTGTCGAGCAGGAACTGAAACTGCCGTTTTTCGATATTGGCCTTCACGATGGGCAGTTGGCGGCAATTGTCCAGCGGAATTTCTTCCGCCCATCCCGCGATTGAAACCAGGAGCACCAGACCCAACAGCAGACGAGACATACTTCCACTCCCTTTATGACCTGTTTATCGTCCTGTCACAGTCCCGTTTACATACGTTTCAAGGTCACCGTTCAACCGGCTGAGCGGTTTCACCGGGGGCAACCTCACCGCCGGGCATGTGGCGAGACATCACGCAGCCCATCATGCCCTTGCGAAATTTCTCCCGCTCCTCGGGGGACATCCGCTCCCAGCGTTCGCGCATGTGGCGCGGCCAGTGACGGCGATGGCCCCAGCCTCCGCGGAAACCTCCGAACAGGATCTTGCTGAGGAGAAACAGCCCCAGCGCCTGCCAGAAGTTGATGGTGTGCCAGCCGAAAATCGGCGGCACCAGCCAGTTCCACAGCTGCATCACGACAAAACTGAACAGCGCAAAACCTGCGACTACCATCAAGATAATTCTCAGGACTCGCGCGATCCTATTTCTTTTCATTTGTTAAAACCTCGTTACTTTTGAAACTCTTCATGAATTGCCTGGAGTCGACGACGCAGATGCAGGACCGCATAATGCTTGCGCGACAGCAGGGTGTTTACGCTCACCCCGGTCTCGGCGGCCAGGTCCTTGAAGCTGCGACCTTCGATCTCATGGGCCACGAACACTTCCCGCTGCTCATCGGGCAACTCGTCAATGGCGCTTTCCAGCTCTTCGAGCAGGAGCTTACGCGCATAGACTGCGTCAGGCCCGGCGTCCGGTGACGGCAACAGGTCTTCCAACAGGACTGCGTCGCCTTGGTCGTCGACCGCCGCGGGGCTGCTCAACGACCCGGTCTTGCGCTTGCGGAAGAGGTCGATGATCCGGTTGCGGGCGACGCGAAACAACCACGCGCCAGCCTGCTCCACCGGCTTCAGCAGCCGGTAGGTCTCCACGAACTCGTAGAAGACCTCCTGCAGGATGTCCTCAGCGTCCCCGCGGTCGGACACGCGGCGCCGGATGAAGTTGCGCAGGCGAGCCTGTTCACGCTCGACCGTCTCGGTGATCCGCCGGTCTTGCTCGCCGATGCGCTCCAGGATCAACGTCTCCTTCATCTATTGGTGTTGACGATTCGGGCTGTGGAATATTGTGACAAAAAGCAGAGAAGACCGCGGGAGCCAATCTGGTATGCTTCCCGCGAGATTCGTGGAGGGCCCTTCGTGCTGAGACGGTTGGGAACGATAACAGCAGGAATCCTGCTCATAACTCTTTGGTTAACGGGATGCGCCAATCACGTTTCAATTGCCGACCTGACGCGCGACCCGGCGCATTATGCGGACAAGGAAGTCACCATCAGCGGCGAGGCCAGCGGGGCCGTTGGCGGCTTCGGCCAGGGAATATTCCAGGTGGACGACGGCACCGGCCGCATGTGGGTGCTCAGCCAGAATTACGGCCTCCCCGGCAACGGGTCTAAGGTCTCTGTGACCGGGCAGGTACAGCAGGGAATCAGCTTTGGCGGACGCAACTATGGTGTCATGCTGCGACAGACTAAGCCGCTGAATTAGGGGACTTGAGGCTCGAACCAACCAGTCTTAGAGCCGAGATTAGAGCTCGCCGCTAGCAGGCAGGGGCCCGAAAACGGCTATCTCTCCTCGAGGTCAACCGTCTAATATCCGGCCAGGCCTCCTACTAAATCCTTCATTGCGGCGAAACTTACGGCCATTCCGCGCCGTATATTAGTTCGATATGAGCTTACAACTTGAGATCCGAGATCTTTCTAAGACCTACAAGAACGGCGTGCGTGCGCTGGACCGCGTTAGCCTGACCATCCCCTGCGGCATGTATGGTTTGCTGGGACCGAACGGCGCAGGGAAGTCTACGCTCATGCGTACGCTGGCCACCCTGCAGGAGCCGGATTCGGGAAGCGCGCGGCTGGGCGATATCGACGTGCTCAAGCAGAAAGACGAATTGCGCCAGCGGCTGGGGTACCTGCCCCAGGAGTTCGGCGTATACCCGCGAATTTCCGCCCAGGACATGCTCAGCCACATCGCCATGCTCAAGGGGATCACCAATTCCCGGGAGCGCAAGGAAGTTGTGGCTTCCATGCTCAAGCGCTGCAATCTTTATGACGACCGCAAGAAGACCCTGACGAGCTTTTCCGGCGGCATGCGGCAGCGTTTTGGCATTGCCCAGGCGCTGCTGAGCAATCCGCAATTGCTGATCGTGGATGAGCCGACGGCCGGCCTGGATCCAGGCGAACGCAACCGCTTCTACAACCTGCTCTCGGAGATCGGAGAGCAGGTGATCGTGATCCTATCCACGCACATCGTGGAAGACGTGATGGACCTGTGCGAGAAGATGGCCATCATCCATAACGGCCGGGTCCTGTATGAGGGCGATCCAGGAGCGGCGATCGCGCAACTCGACGGCAAGATATGGAAGCGGTCGATCGAAAAAATCGAACTGGCGCACTACGAGCAGAGCTTCCGCGTGGTCTCCAACAAGCTGGTGGGCGGACGGCCGTTGATCCATGTGTTCGGCGAGCAGCCACCGGGTGACGGATTCGCGCCCAGCGCACCCGACCTGGAAGACGTGTTCTTCAGCAAAATCAAAGACTGGAACTGAGGGAGCAAGCATGTTCTGGCGCATTGCGTGGTTTGAAATCCGCTTCTGGCTGCGCTCGTGGATGTTGTGGATCTTTACGGTAGTACTGGCCCTGGCTGTTTTCTTCGCTGTGGGAACACCGTACCTGACCCTGGGCATTGTCCTGACCAACACCCACCACAACGCTCCCTACGTAATCCAGTTCTATTACGCGATCATCTCGCTGTTCATGCTGGTGATGATGCCGGCGTTCATTAATTCCGCGGCGCTGCGGGATTTTCGCTTCAACACGAACCAGATCATTTTTTCAACACCCATCCGGAGACGGGATTTCCTTCTGGGACGCTTTGTGGGTGGAACGCTGGTATCGGTGATACCGATGCTGGGCATATCCATCGGTATTCTGGCGGCGAAGTACATGCCGTGGGCGGAGCCGGAACAGTGGGGCGCGGTAAACTGGAGCGGCCACCTGCACGCGATCCTGCTCTTCGCCGTTCCCACCGTCTTCTTCATGGCGGCGGTGCTGTTTGCGGTGGCGGTGATGGCGCGGAACGAAGTGGTGCCGTTTGTGGCTGCGCTGGGACTGCTGATCGGCTACCTTGTTGGCGATTCGCTGCTGACCGATCCAAAGTATGAACCGGCAGCGGCACTGCTGGACCCTTTTGGCATCAGGACGTTCGTGCTGGTAACCAAGTACTGGACGGTCGCGGAGAAGAACACCATTTCGGCCGGCTGGACCGGGATCATGCTATGGAACCGGCTGCTGTGGCTTGGCGTTGGGATTGCAGTCTTTCTGTTCGGATATTTCCGCTTCAGCTTTGCGGAGAAGCGCTCGCGGGCGCAGGCGGTTGAACCCGAATCGCCGGCCGTGACGGTAAGGACGGCACCGCCAGCGGCCGCGTTCCACCTGCATGCGGCGCCTTGGAGGAAGCTGCTGGCGTCTCTGCGGATCCATCTTCGCGGCACCGTGACCAGCGTTCCCTTCATCATCATCATGCTGGGTGGGGCCGCCAACTGCATTCTGGCGCTCTCGTTCAATGCCACCGAGGGGTACGGCAACCATACGTTGCCGGTGACTTACTGGGTGCTGGACCTGATTCGCGGCACTTTGTACCTGTTCATCCTGATCGTAATTACGTTCTTTGCGGGCGTGCTGGTGTGGAAGGACCGCGAAGAGCGCATGGACGAGATCGTAGACGCCACCCCTACCCCAGAGTGGGTGGCGTACGCCTCACGTCTGGCAGCGCTGGTGGTGCTGATTATGCTGGTGCAGCTGGGGGCGTTGCTGGGCGGAATCGCAGTTCAGGCAGCCAACGGTTATCATCGCTTCCAGCTTGGCTTCTATCTCCACGAACTGCTCTTCCGCGACGGATCGCTATTCCTGTTCCTGGCGATTCTCGCCTTCTTCATCCACGCCCTCTCGCCTAACAAGTACGTGGGTTACTTTGCATACATCGCGTTTATCACTGCCAACACCTTCATCTGGCGTCCGTTAAACATTGCCAGCCTGATGGTGCGGTTCAGCGGCCGGCCCGGAATCACCTACTCAGATTTCTTCGGGGAGACGCCGTTCACGATTTCGTGGGACTGGTTTACGTTCTACTGGCTTCTCTTCTGCACGATGCTGGCGGTGGCCACAGTAATGCTCTGGCCGCGCGGCAAGCAAGATCGCTGGAAAGGACGCCGGCAGGTCGGCATTCTGCGCTTTCACGGAGGATGGCGTCTGGGCGCGGCCGTAGGAACGGCAGCATTCATCACCGCGGGAGGATGGGTCTACTACAACACCAAAGTGGCCAATCAGCTGATCGGCCCCAGAGACCAGGAACGGCGGCAGGCAGACTACGAGAAGACTTACAAGCCGCTGGAGAAGCAGCCGCAGCCGCGGGTGCGGAGTGTCAAGTTCGCCATCGACGTGTACCCGGCCCATCGCAATATCGAGATGCGCGGCGAGGAAGTGATCCAGAATCCGTACAGCCAGGCGTTGAACGAAGTGCACTTCACCCTGGACCCGAATTACACCTACGCAATCGATATCCCGGGAGCGTCACTGAAGAAGGACGACAAGCTGCTGCACTACCAGATCTACCACTTCGATCAGCCGATGCAAGCCGGCGAAAACCGCACGATCCATTACGTGGTCAAAAGCAAGACACGGGGGTTTGAGAATGAGCTGACGAACACCTCGGTGGTGGAAAACGGGACCTTCTTCAACAACACGATTGCGCCGCTGATCGGCTACGACCCGCAGCGAATGCTGACCGATCCGGTGATTCGCAAGAGATATGACCTCAAGGAAGTGGACCTGATGCCGCCGCCGGAGCGCAACTGCACAGACGATTGCCGCGATAACTACCTGGGCGGACATTCTGACTGGGTAGATGTGGATACGGTAATCAGCACATCGTCAGACCAGATTGCGATTGCTCCCGGATCGCTGGTCCGCCAGTGGCAGGATGGCGGGCGCAACTACTACGAGTACAAGCTCGATCATCCGTCGATGAATTTCTATTCCTTCATCTCCGCTAATTACCAGGTGGCGCGGGATGAATGGAACGGCGTGAAGCTGGAGGTGTACTACATCAAGGAACATGCGCGGAACGTTCCGCGGATGATGAATTCGGTCAAGAAATCTCTTGATTACTACACGAAGAATTTTGGTCCTTATATGCACAAGGAAGCGAGGATCATCGAGTTCCCACGCATTCAGGGCCGTTTTGCGCAGTCGTTCCCGGGAACGATGCCGTATTCGGAGTCGATAGGCTTCATCGCCAACCTGAAGAAGCCCGACGATATCGATTTCGTGTTTTACGTCGTGGCCCACGAGATCGGGCACCAGTGGTGGGCGCACCAGGTGATTGGCGCGAACATGGAGGGTGCAACGCTGCTCTCGGAGACGCTATCGCAGTACTCGGCCCTGATGGTGATGGAAAAGGAATACGGGCGCGACATGATGCGCAAGTTCCTGAGCTTCGAGATGGACAATTACCTGCGCTCGCGCGGGACCGAACGCCTGAAAGAGCGGCCGCTGCTGACGGTGGAAGCCAACCAGGGGTACATCCACTATCGCAAGGGAAGCGTGGTGCTGTATTACCTGAAAGAGATGATCGGCGAGGAGGCAGTCAACCGCGCCTTGCGCAAAGTCATTCACCAGTATGCCTACGCACCGCCACCGTATCCAACGGCTTACGCGCTCATCGATGCCTTGCGGGAGGAGACACCGCCCGAGTTGCAGTACCTGATCAAGGACCTGTTTGAAGACATTACGCTGTTCTCAAACCGCACGCTGGAAGCCAAGGCGCAGAAGCGGCCGGACGGGAAGTATGACGTCACCATCAGCGTGGAGGCGCGCAAGTACAAAGCGGATGCCAAGGGCAATGAGACCGAAGTGGCACTCGACGACTGGATCGACATCGGGGCGTTTGCCAAGCCGGCGAAAGGCAATCAGTATGGCGATACGCTCTATCGCCAGCGCGTGCACATGACGCAGAAGAAGTCCACGTACACGTTTACGACGGCGTCATTGCCGGAGAAGGCGGGTATTGATCCGTTTGCGCTGCTGATCGACCGCGTCCCCGACGACAACATGAAGGACGTGAGTTTGTCGAAGTCAGCCGCGTCTTCCAGTGGACCTGGAAACAAGCCGGCGCAACCGGCTGGCAGCGGTCAATAAGTTTGCGAATGAAGATTATTGGCTAGTCGCCGGCCGAGCTCTTGCGGCCGCGCTTGCCTTTGCCGCTGTCGCTGCGTTCTTCTTCCACTTCCGAGCCCGAGGTGGCTTCGCGAACGGAGCGTGGAGGCTTCTTGCCTTCAGCAATGCTGGCCTTGAGCGCTTCGAGAATGTCGATGACCGGCGCCTTGTGCGCGGGCTCCTTGGGCGCGACCACTTCCTTGCCCTGAACCTTGGCTTCGATCATCTTCATCAGATTCTCACGATAGTTGTCCTTGTACTTCTCGGGCTCGAAGGGGGCTTCGAGAGATTCGATGAGAGTCTTGGCCAGCTCCAGTTCTTTGGGCTTGACGGCGCTGGTATCGGTGCGGAATTCCTCGACCTGGCGGATCTCGTCAGGGTAGTACATGGTGTGGAGCATGATGCCCTTGGCCGACGGGCGCAGAATCACGATGTGCTCGCGATTGTGCATGGCGATCTTGGCCACGCCCACGTAGCCGCTCTTGCGCATGGCTTCAAAGAGCAGGGCGTAAGGTTTTTCGCCGCCCTCTTCCGGCGCCATGTAATACGAGCTCTCGAGAAAAACAGGATCGACCTCGGCGGTCTTTACGAATTCCTGGACTTCCATGGTCTTGGCGGTCTTGGGCGCCATCTTTTTGATGTCTTCGTCGTCCACGATTACGTACTTGTCTTTCTCGTATTCGTAGCCCTTGACGATGTCAGTCCGGGCGATGGGCTTGTCCTCAAGCGCGCAGTAGAGCTGCTGCTTCACGCGCGAGTGATCGGTCTTGTGCAACTGGTTGAAGCTGACGGTTTCACCGCGAGCCGCGCTGTACAATCGCACCGGCAGCGATAACAACCCGAAGGTGAGGTGTCCCTTCCAAACGGTACTGGCCATTGCAGTTTTCTCCGAGAGCTGGGCGAGGCTCTTATGTAGCACACATTTCAGTGCATTACAATCTGACCACGGTCTCTAGAATCAGCTATGTCATTAGAGGAGTATCGCCGCAAACGGGTTTTCACAAAAACGCCGGAGCCGCCGCCCGCGGTCGAACAGGGAAAGGATAACAGGTTCTTTATTCAACGACATAGCGCCACCCGCCTGCATTACGACCTGCGTTTGGAGATGGACGGAGTGCTGAAGTCGTGGGCGCTGCCCAGCGGTCCCACGCTGGATCCCAAGATCAAGCGCCTGGCAGTTCATGTGGAAGACCATCCGCTGGATTATGGCAACTTTGAAGGCACCATCCCCGCTGGAAATTACGGCGCGGGCAAAGTCATCCTGTGGGATCGCGGAACCTACGAGCTGCTGGGCGATAAATCGCGCGACGAACAGTGGAAGGCCGGCGATCTCAAGCTCCGCTTTCACGGGCAGAAGCTGCTGGGCGATTTCGCCCTGGTCCGCACCAAGCGCACGGTAGGAAGCGGAGCCAAAAAGAAAGAAGAGTGGCTGCTGATCAAGAAGCAGGATTTTGCGGTGCGTCCGGGGTGGAATCCGGAAGACGATATTCGCAGCGTACTGCAAGCCACGGAAGACCTGGCGACCATCGAAGGCGCGGAGAAAGCGGCGATGCCGGTGAAGCTGGAACCGATGCTGGCGGTTCTGGGCGACAAACTGCCCTCGGGAACGGACTGGCTCTACGAGGTGAAGTGGGACGGCTACCGCGCGCTGTGCTTTCTCTCCGGCGGCAAGCTGCGCATGGTCTCGCGGCGCGGCAACAACATGGACAAACAGTTTCCCGAAGTCTGCGAGGCGCTGCTGGCGGCGGTGAAGGCAGAGACGGCCATCGTCGACGGGGAAGTGGTGGCGGTGGACGAAAACGGCATTCCCAGTTTCCAGCTGCTGCAGAACCGCACCGGATTTCGCAAGGCGGTGAACACCGGGGTGAAGGCGCAGGCTCTGGGCTTCTTCGCCTTCGATCTCATCTATCTCAACGGCTACGATCTCCGCAAAGCGGCGCTGATCGATCGGCGGCGCCTGCTGCAGTCGATCCTTCTGCCCAGCAACACCGTGCGCTACTCCGATCACTTTGCCGGCAAGGGGGAAGAGCTGCTGGAAGCGGTGCGCGCGCGAGGGCTGGAAGGAATTGTGGCCAAGCGAGCCGACAGCCGCTATGAGTCGCGGCGCACTTCGACCTGGATCAAGCTAAAAGTCACCAACCAGCAGGACTTCGTCGTCTGCGGATTCATCGAGGGCGAGCGCGAATACTTTGGCGCCCTGGTGCTGGGCTACTATCGCGAGGACGACAAGAAGAAAAAAGAGCTGGTCTACGCCGGGAACGTGGGATCGGGGTTCACGCAGCAGTCGCTGAAGTCAGTGCACGAAAGCCTGCAGCCGCTGATCACGAAGAAGCCAACATTGAGTGATGTTCCCAAAGAGATTGGGCAGGTAACGTGGGTCAAGCCGGAGCTGGTGTGCGTCGTAAAGTTCAACTCATGGACTGACGACATGCGGCTGCGCGCGCCGGTATTTCAGGGCATGCGGATGGATGCGTCACCCGAAGATACAGTGCCGGAGGTCCCGCAACGGCTTTCCGACGATGCAGCGGCGGAAACGGCGAGCAGCGCCAATTCGCCCGCGAAGATCCGCAGCGAACCTTTGCTCGCGGCGGACGCGGCGGAAGTCACGCTGAACATCGGAGGCCACAGCCTGAAATTCACCAATCTGAAGAAAGTGTTCTATCCCGCGGACGGCTACACCAAGCGCGACGTCATCAACTTCTACGCCGCGGTTGCCGATCTGCTGGTGCCACACCTGCAAGGCCGCCCGCTCTCGCTCAAGAGGTATCCCAACGGCATCAATGCCGACTTCTTTTTTCAAAAGGACACGACTTCGCATTTTCCCGAGTGGCTGCACACCGAGTTGATCCCCACCACGGAGAAGAAGAAGGCGAAAATGGCGATTGCCGACGACAAGGCGTCGCTCCTCTACCTGGCAAACCTGGGTTGCATCGACCAGAATCCGTGGATGAGCCGCGTAGGATCGCTGGATTGTCCCGACTTCATTCTGATCGATCTCGATCCGTACTACGCCGGCTACGACCGCATTATCGAAGCGGCGCAACTCGTAAAGGGCAAGCTGGACCTGATCGGACTCAAGGGATACCCGAAGACCACCGGCGGAGACGGCATGCATATCTACATCCCGCTGGAGCCGCAATATACCTACGCGCAGGCGCGGACGTTTGCCGAAGTGCTGGCGCGATGGATAATCGCCGAACGTCCGGAGCTTTTCACCACACCGCGCAACGTGGCGGCGCGGCAGAAGGGCAAGGTGTACTTCGACTACCTGCAGATCGCCGAGGGCAAAACCATCTCGGCGCCTTATGTGGTGCGCGCCTATCCGGGAGCGCCAGTGGCTACGCCGCTCAGTTGGGACGAGGTGCGTCCGGGGTTGAAGCCGCAGCAATTTCACATCGGCAACGTGTTGCGCAGGTTCGAGCGAGTGGGCGATCTGTTCGAAGATGTGCTCAAAAAGCCTCAGCAGATGGAGAAAGCTCTGGAGAAGCTGAGCGGCGTGATGGCGTCGAAATAGCTCGTCTTCCAGATCGTAATCGCTTTCACGAACACGTGAAAATGCAGCGGAGCGGGCTCCTCGCCCAAACCGCTGGCGCAAAATGGCATATTGAGTCGTTGAACTCTTCCTGGACCCTCCAAGTGCCACTCCATTCGAAGAATCTTTCCTGTTGTTTTCCCAAAGGAAGTGTGTATACTTCCTGTGGGAAACCAAAAGGACAGCCTCATGAAGCCAAAAACGGACGTCCTGCAGGGAACTCTGGCGCTCATGGTGCTGAAGACGCTGGATGTGCTGGGGCCGCTGCACGGTTATGGCATCGCGCGGCGCATCGAGCAGATCAGCGGCGACCTGCTGGCGGTGAACCAGGGAACACTGTATCCGGTGTTGCTGAAGCTGGAGAATGAGGGCGCCATCGCGTCCGAATGGGGAGCTTCTGAGAACAACCGGCGAGCGCGTTTCTACCGCCTCACACGTGAAGGCCGCAAACAGCTGCAGGTGGAGACCGAGGACTGGCAACAAACCGCGGAGATCATTGCCCGGTTCTTCTCGACTAAGGCGGAGGACCTGCCATGAAGGCGCTGCGGCGGTTTCTCACTCGCTTGATGAACGCGCTGACGCGGCGGGCCCATGACGAGCGCTTGCGTGAGGAAATTGAAGAGCACATCGCTCTGCAGACAGCCGACAACCTGCGTGCCGGCATGTCGCCGGCTGAGGCGCGCCGCCAGGCGATCCTGAAATTCGGCGCGGTGGAGACCGTCAGAGAAGAGTTACAGGCCGAAGGATCCATGCGGTTCATTCTCCTGCACGACATCCGCTACAGCCTGCGCGTGCTGCGTAAATCCCCGGGCTTCACGCTGGCCGCGGTGTTAACTCTGGCCATGGCGATCGGCGCGAATATGGTGGTGTTCAGCGTCTTGAACGCGATGATCCTGCGCCCCCTGAACCTCCCTGAAGCGGAAAGCCTCTACGGGATCGAGCGCGCGAGCGACCATTCCGCCCTGGAATCCTATCCGAATTATCTTGATCTTCGCGATCGCAATCGAAGCTTCGAAGCACTGGCGGCGTTTGACGTCACCAACCCGGCACTCGACACCGGGCAGGGAGCGTCGCTTTTCTGGGCAATCGAGACCAGCGGGAATTACTTTGACGCACTGCACATCGAGCCGTATCTCGGACGCTTTTTCCACGCCTCCGATGAGCATGGCCCCAACAGCGCTCCGTACATTGTGCTCAGCTACCCTTTCTGGCACACGCATTTTCACGATGATCGCACGGTGGTGGACCGTGTGGTGCAGGTGAACAAACATCCTTTTACTGTCATCGGTGTCACCCCGCCCGGTTTCTTCGGGACTTTGTTATTTGTGCATCCGGATTTCTTTGTTCCCATCGTGAACCAGGAGCAGATGGAGGGATACACCCACCTCTCCGACCGCGGAAGCCGATCCGTGTTCATGGTGATCGGACATTTGAAAGCGGGAGTCGGCCAGGTGCAGGCGGCTTCCGATCTCAATTCGATTGGGAGTTATCTGGAAAAGACCTATCCTCAGGACAATTCCAAAGTGAGTTTCACTCTGGTGCGTCCTGGTTTGTTTGGGGATTATGTTGGCCGTCCGGTGCAGCAGTTTCTTACGGCGTTGATGCTGCTGGCCGGGCTGATCCTGCTGGCGGCGTGCGCCAACCTGGGCAGCCTGTTTGCCGCCCGCGCCGCCGACCGCGCCCGCGAAATCGCTTTGCGGCTTGCGATTGGATCGAGCCGCGCACGGATTTTGCGGGCACTCTTTACCGAGTCGGTGCTGATCTCGCTGATCGGCGGAGGAGTTGGAGTCTGGGGAAGCATTCTGCTTTTGCGCTGGCTGAGCACGTGGCGGCCGATACCCGGATTTCCCGGCTACGTGCCAGTGAACCCCGACTTTCGTGTTTACGCGATGGCCCTGCTCGTGGCTCTCGCCAGCGGATTCATCTTTGGCGCGGTTCCGGTCAGGCAAGTGCTCCGCACCGATCCCTACCAGATCGTCAAGGCCGCCGGCGGCGCCGCGGGACGCCGCATCAACCTGCGCGACATCCTGCTGTGCGTGCAGATAGCCATCTGTGCCGTGCTCGTGACCTCGTCTATGGTTGCTGTGCGCGGGCTGGTACGCTCCCTGCACGGTCGTTACGGATTTGATCCCACCCACGCCGTGCTGGCCACCACGGATCCCACCATGGGCGGATACAGCAGCGACAAAGTGGCCGAACTGCAACGCCGCATGATCACGGCGGCGGAAGCGCTTCCCGGAGTGCAGTTCGTGGGGCTGATCGACGAGCTGCCTTTGGACAACCAGAACACAGTGCCGGTCTTCACCGACCAGACCACAGACCTGAAGTCGGCGAACGCCGCCGCGCAGGCAGTAAACCAGTGCAACGTATCGCCGGACTACCTTCGCGCCGCAGGCACCACTCTGCTGGCGGGCCGTCACTTCACCGCGCACGACGACCGGAATTCGCCGCGCGTCGCGATCATTAACCAGGAGTTCGCCCGCAGGATCCTCGGCTCCGAGGACAAGGCGGTCGGACACTACTTCAAGCTGCGGGATGGAACCCGGGTGCAGGTCGTAGGCATAGTGGAAGACGGAAAATATACGACTCTCGCCGAAGACCCCCAGTTGGCGATGTTCCTTCCCATTCTGCAATCGCCCTCGAACATGACCGTTCTGGTGGTGCGCTCCGAGCGCGATCCACGGCAGCTCATCACCGACGTTGAAAACACGCTCAGACCGCTCGATCCCGGATTGCCTGTTAACGTCTTTACCTGGACCAGCGACCTGTATGTCGCTACGTTTCCAGCGCGGGTGGCGACCGTCTCTCTGGGTGTGCTGGGTGTGATGGCCGCGATGCTGGCCATTACCGGAATCTTCGGCATGGCTGCGTACTCGATCAGCAAGCGTATCCGTGAGCTGGGAGTCCGTATTGCTCTGGGCGCGCAGCCCACGGAAGTTTTGCGCGCGGCGCTGGGCAGAGCATTCAGGCTGCTGGCCTTCGGTTCGGCGGCGGGATTGATTCTGGGAGTTCTTGCCAGCCGGGTTCTGGCTTTCGTCGTGTACCAGGCGACACCCCGCGATCCTCTGGTTTTGCTCGGCGTGGTTCTGGCCATGTCGCTGCTGGGGCTGCTGGCCACGTGGATTCCGGCGCAGCGCGCCCTGGGCGCTGATCCCCTCATGCTGCTGCGCGAAGACTAAGATCGGGGCCAGACTCCCGCCGCGCTCGCGGTTAACCCATGTCATGGCTAACCATCCGCGTGTTCATTTCGCCTGGCCTCTCGGGTTGGGCACGAACTTGGGCGTCTCGCCGTCGGCAAAGCGCCACGCGCTGAGGTATGCCAGCCGGAGAATCTTCGCCATCTTCACGTAGTTGATCTTGTCGGCCGTGTCCGTGGGGTGATGGTAGTCCGGATGAAAGCCGGTGAACCACCACATGGCGGGGACGTCGTGCAGCACGAAAGGGAACTGGTCGCTGCGGAAGAAGATGTTGAGCGCGGCATCGTGGTCGAAGCGGTCGTCAAGCATTAGGCCGACCGCGCGGTTCTCTTCTTCCACCACGCGCCGGTAATCCGGACTGTAAGTCCCGCCAATCAGGTTGAGGCGATTGGTGGTGTCGGCCGGAATATCGATCAAGCCCTTGGTCTGGTCGCTCTGCTCTTCATTGCGGCCGATCATGTCAAAGTTGATCATGGCGCGGGTGCGATCCAGCGGGCGCAGCGGATGCGCGGCCAGATAATACGAGCCCAGCAGTCCGCGCTCCTCGGCGGCAAAGACGACAAAGAGAATTGAACGCTTGGGCCGCGCCGGGTTGGCGGCGAAAGCGTGCGCCAGCGCCACTACGCCCACGCTGCCGGAGCCATTGTCGTCCGCGCCGTGCCAGATCTGCCCATCGCTCATGCCGTCATGGTCGTGATGGCCGCTGATGATCACCAGGTCGCCGGCCATCTGCGGATCGCTGCCCTCCATCAGCCCGCCGACGTTGTAGCTCGTCCCCCGGCGGTTAAACAGATTCTGCAGATGCACCGTGACCCGCGTGTCGGGAATCGGCCGGGACTGCGGCTTCAGGTCGCGATCGATGGCCGTTTGCAGCTCGCTGGGCGCAGCCACTATGGAAAGCAGCTCACGCGCCACGTCGTCGGAAACCGTCACCGTAGGAATCTGCACTGTGTTGTCGGCCAACGCCTGCGAGGGGAGCGGCTCGCGGCGGGTAATGGAACCTCCAATGCGCGCAACCCTCTCCTGGTTGGAAGGATGCTTGCGGTTTGGCTCGGCCACCAGCAGCACCGCCACCGCGCCGTGCGCCTGCGCGTTTAGCGCCTTCACTCGACTGGTGGCATGCCGCGTGTTTCCCGTGCCGTTGAATATTGACGCGGGATCGTTCTCCTGCGGCTCGTGATCGAAGATAAGCACGATCTTGCCTTTAGCGTCCAGGCCGGCGTAGTCGTCATAGCCCAGCTCGGGGACGGTGATGCCGTACCCGGCGAAAACCACCGGCGCGGTGACCTCAATATCGCGTGGGAAGGCGCCTAAGGCCTCCGGAAACTGCCAGCGCTTAGGCTTGGCGCCGTCACTGCCCCGGCTGAAGGCCACGTAGCTCTCGGCGCGATCGTTGCGGTACTCGATCAGCGGCACCGGCTGCAGGTAGCTGCCGTCAAAGGCCGGCTTCAAACCCGCCTTGGCGAACTCTGAGGCGATCCAGTCAATCCCCACCTGATCGCCGTTCTGCAGGGACATGCGTCCCTGCAGAGCGTCTGACGCCAGGAACGTGAGATCGGCGCGCAGAGTGTTCTCGCTGATGGTTTTGTATCCCGAAGCGATTCGTGCAGGCACGCCCGCCTGCGGCAATGCCATGGACGAAGCAAGCAGTAAGAGTGCTAGTAGACGGCCGGCGAATCGGTTAGCGCGCATGGAGAAGAACCTCGATCCAGGGGGATGACAGCGGCAATAGTGTGCATGTAGATTCGGGCGCTGTCCACATCGGCGTCTTTGAAAGGGCCGAATCAGGCCCGGACCTGACAGCACGATCAGTGTGTTTCAGTGTAATCACTGGTCAGTAGTTTTTTCTCCGATCACCCGATCTTGTCGTACCCTGCCCCCCTTGGGATGGATCCCACCTCATCCCCGGTGATCCCCGATGATGGGCCTGCCGGACTACACCACTCTTCCCCTGCTCACTAGCATTCCAAACGACTTAGATTCCTGCCTCGTCCAGCTAATCCAATACCTTGGGATCGTTTGTCAAAAAGTATCTAAAGAACCCAACATCTTGTGGTTCCCCCGGTCTGGCTGACTGCTGAGCCGAAGGTCCCGGCTTGCTGCGGATGCCGACTGCCGAATGGCAAACTGCTGTATGTTTACCACAGTATCGTTATTATGTCAAGTGAGAATGAGGCCACGTGAGGGCTTGTCCAACATTCTCGCCGGCCTTGTCCTTCTTCTTATAAGTTTCCACTTGCCAGTTACGTGTAAGTCTCATTTCTTGCGGTCGACGAAGGGCCCCTTCACGGTCAGGGCTCCTGTTCTATTAAGGTCCCTTAATGCCCCTGACGTCGCAAGAAAAAACTTAATTGACGCCTTATGACTGCTGCCGAAATCGTGCCATCATATTGCTGGAAGGAGAAAGTAGACCTTGAGCCATGCAGCGCAAAGTGCTGATTATCGATGATGAGATCCATGTAGCCGATACTCTGGCTATGGTTCTCTCGGCACACGGTTACGCGGTACGGGTTGAGTACTGCGGAGAGGCGGGGGTTCGCGGAGCGGCCGAGTTTTTTCCCGACATCGTGCTGAGCGATGTACTCATGCCCGACATCGACGGCGTTGAAGTGGCTCAGCAGATTCGCCGCAGTTCGATCAACTGCCGCATATTCTTGCTCTCCGCCTTGCCCGACCACGCTCATCGACTGCAACACGCCCGCGGTGACGGAGAAACTTTTCCGGTGCTGGAGAAGCCGCTCGATCCGCACTCCCTGCTGCTGCGCTTGCGGTCACAAGCCGAGTCGGGTTCTGCACCATCGCCCATTTCTTGACAGGAGACGCGCTTGAAACAATCTTCCGAACAGATTCTCAACGGGTGGAAGGAGATTGCCGTTTACCTCAACCGCGGCATACGCACAGTGCAAAGGTGGGAGCGGTATGGAAATCTGCCTGTGCATCGCGCGTTGCATATGGGCCGCAGCGCCGTGATCGCCATACGATCGGAGATCGATGGCTGGGTCCAATCGCGGCCCCTGCGAACTCTGCTGCTGGAGTCGGGGGACGCAGGCCTCGATCGCGAATCTGTAGGAACCCATGGGGCACTCCACCAGCTTGGTGCGGCGCGCAACGGGCAGACGGTTAGCGACGGCGCGCGCGACGTTCTGCCAAAGCTTGCACGAATCGAGAGAGCGCCGCGCATCGCCCACGATTTGTACCGGTCCATTAGCGAATGCTACGCGCTGATCGCCAGAGTCTCGCAGTCGCGCCAGGAGCTGGCTGAAGCCTTAAGGCGCCTTGAGGAAAACCGGCGCCGGCTGCGGGCAAACAAGGTGGCGGCTTATTCGGTTGGCCGGGGCAGAGAAATCGTCGCGGACCTGCACGCCTCTGTGCTCCAGTCGCGCGACGTGCGGGCCAGCGTGCGTACCTCCGGAGAACAGCTGTCCGCCGCCAGAACCGTCTTCAGCGAGCCTGTGCGCGAGAGCATCAGCCTGCTCTGCGATGTGGAAAATTCGAACGCAACTGAGTAAAACCCCAATATTCTCAGTCTCATCCGCGAGCCATCCATCGCTGCTGCCGCTTCATCTCATGTAGCAGCAACAACGCCACAAGTCTCATCGACGATATGCGGGTTCTCTTACTGGACGGCCAGGTGAATCCGGCGGTGGCCGCGGTACGCTCGCTGTCCCGCGCGGGGCATTCAGTTCTGGTTGGATCTTCATCCACGTGGTCAAAAGCGGGATGGTCGCGCTACGCCGCGGGCAGTTTTACTTATCCCAGCGCCGAGCAGAGCGCCGAGGAATTTGCCGCGTGCATTGCCGCCGAAGCCGGTCGACAGAGCGGAACGCTGGTTCTGCCTCTCACCGAAAAAACCGTAATGGCTCTCTCCCAGCAGCAGGCTCTCGTCGAGGACGCTGGCGGGATCATGGTGATGCCTCCCCACGCCACCATGCTCAAGGCCTATGACAAGGCGCAGACCACGCAGGTGGCCGGCCTGGTCGGTGTACCTTCCCCCCGCACCTGCCTCGTCGCCGACTACGCTGGCGCTCAACGCATCGCCGCCAATTTTCCCTATCCCGCCGTGCTCAAGCCGCGTACCTCGGTGGAGTTGCGCGACGGCCGGGTGACGCCGACCCTGCGCACTCTCTACGCCCGCACTCCGCAGCAGTTCGTTGACGCCTATCGCCGGCTGCGCCAGAGATCGTCACAGGTGCTTGCCCAGCAATTCATCGAGGGCGAAGGCGTGGTCTACTGCCTGCTGCTGTGCCGCGGCCAACTGCGCGCCGAGTTCGCTTATCGCCGCATCCGCAGCGTCCACCCCACCGGTTGGGGCGCGGCGCTGCGCATCAGCGAGCCCGCAGACGGCTTGCGCGCCGGATCGTTGAGCATCATTCGCGCCCTCGATCCCGAGTGGACAGGCCTGGCCAGCGTGGAATATCGCCTGCGCGCCGATGGCACGCCCTTCTTTCTGGAAGTGAACCCGCGCGCCTGGAACTCGCTGGCCCTCGCCGTTTATGCCGGCGTGGATTTTCCCCGCATGCTGGCGGAAATCGCCGAGCATGGCGATGTTGCGCCGCACGACGGTTACCCGCCCGGCGTGGTCTGCCGCTGGTGGCTCGGCGATCTGCGGCGGCTTCTCTACTTCTGGCAGGGCCTTCCTGGCAGCTATCCCGGAAAGACCCAGGGACGTCTGGCCGCGCTCATGCAGTTTCTCAAGCCCGTGCCCGGAGCATTTCACGACAACTTTACTCCTGGCGATCCGCTGCCTGAGTTGGGCGACTGGCTGGGCGCCGCTTCCCGCATCGTCCTTCGCGCCGCTGGACGCAGCGTGGCCGGTTAGGCGTGCCTTCGCCCTCTTCCCCGGGAGTCAACCCCGCGCGCGGCAGCGCGCCTTAGGGTACAATTCGCGCCTGTTACTCCAACCAGATCAGATCATGGAGAAAACCATGCGCGTCAGTATGCGGTGCCCATGCCTTGTCCTGTCCCTTGTCGTGTTTTCGTTAGCCGCTCTTCCGGCCCTGGCTGGAGAGAAGATTTACATGCAGATCCAGGGACCGCAGGGAGAATTTCACGGAGAAGGAACCAAAGCCGGCAGTCCGTGGATCGCTGTGCTTTCCGTGAACGAATCGGTCGTTTCGCCGCGCGACGCGTCCACAGGGATGGCCTCAGGTAAGCGCCAGCATCAGCCCCTGGTGATCACTAAAGAAGTGGGCCCATCCTCGAAGCAGCTTCATGACGCTATGACCCGGGGCGAATTGCTGAGAAAAGTGACGATTGAGTTTGTGCGTACCGATGCCGGTGGAAAAGAGCAGGTCTACCGCGCCATTGAGCTTACCAATGCTCAGGTCTCGGGCATTGAGATGAGGAAAAGCACCGGCGGGATGAAGAACGCAAATGAGGTCGAGGAGATCAAGCTCGCCTACCAGAAGATTGAGTTCAAGAGCGCGAGCGTCGGCAAGGCATCCGACAAGTGGCAGAACCCGCGCTAAGCTCACCAACGCCGGTCCTGGTTCCATCAGCTGGCTTGGCAACGCCCAGATCGGTCCATCGGGGTAACTCCACCGGTGTCGCGCAAGTTACTGCGTTTGCTTGCGCTTGGCTCTAATTCCGCATCTTAAAGTAAGAATAGAGAATGGTATAATTTCGTTTCATGCCAAAGTACTCAGTAGTCGTCCCATTTCACAACGAGCAGGAGAGCGTAACCGCTCTCTACGACCGCCTGAAGGCGGTGATGGAAACTACCGGCGACAGCTTTGAACTGGTCTTCGTTGACGACGGCAGCGTTGACGGCACTTACAAGCTGCTGCGCGAGATCGTGGCTATCGACAGCCGCGTGGTGGTGGTAAAGCTGCGCCGCAACTTCGGCCAGACTTCGGCGCTGGCCGCCGGCTTCGCTCACGCGCAGGGCGAGTACCTGATCGCCATGGACGGCGACCTGCAGCACGATCCTGAAGAAATCCCCAAGTTCCTCGAAATGCTGGATCAGGGCTACGATCTGGTCAGCGGCTGGCGCAAAGAGCGGGTGGACAACCTGGTGATGCGCCGCATGCCCTCGCGCATTGCCAATTGGCTGATGGCCAAACTGAGCGGCGTGAACATCCACGACTTCGGCACCACCTACAAGGCATACCGCCGCGAGATCATTCAACAGCTGCCGCTGTATGGCGAGCTGCACCGCTTCATCCCCGCTCTGGCCTCGTGGTACGGCGCTTCCATCTGCGAGATCCCTATTAGGAACGTGGTGCGCCCGCAGGGCGACTCGCATTACGGCATCTCCCGCACCTTCCGCGTATTTTTCGATCTGATCACCATCCGTTTTCTGCTCAAGTACATGTATCGTCCGCTGCACCTGTTCGGCGGCGTTGGCATCCTCTCCCTGCTGACCGGGCTGAGCATCGCCTTCTGGCTGATGCTCTCCAAAGTTGTGTGGCACGAAAGCATTCTGATGGCACACGGCCCGCTGCTGGTGTTTGCCGCGGTGGTGATCCTGTTCGGCGGACAGATGCTGGCCCTGGGCCTGCTCGGCGACCTGCAGGTGCGAAATTTCCAGCAGGAGCCCGGACGCCGTGTCCCCTACACGGTGGCCCATGTGCTGCGATCGCAAGGCCAGGAGCAGGCGGTCAACGAGTAAGACAAGAATCGAATCCAAAGAAGAGTACACAGGAAAATGAATCAAGGTCTCACTACGCAATCCGAGATGAGGCTGGCCAGGCGCATGGCCGGTCTGGGAACCGAAACCGCTTTTGAAGTGCTGGCCCGCGCCCGCGTCCTGGAAGCCCAGGGCCGCGACATCGTGCACCTCGAGATCGGTGAGCCGGATTTCGATACGCCGGCCAATGTGATTGAGACTGGAGTGGAAGCGCTGCGCACCGGCGCCACCCATTACACGCCCTCGGCCGGCATTCCCCAGCTGCGTCAGGCCATTGCTGACGACGTCAGCCGCACCCGGCGCGTGAAGTGTTCTCCGGAGGAAGTAGTTGTTGTCCCCGGCGGCAAGCCCACCATCTTCTTCACCTACATGGCGCTGGTCGAAGAAGGTGACGAAGTCATCTATCCCAACCCGGGATTTCCTATTTACGAGTCGCTGATCGGCTTCCTCGGTGGCAAGCCGGTGCCCCTGCCGTTGCGCGAAGAAAAGAATTTCCGCCTGGATCCCAATGAGCTGGCCGATCTGGTCACCGACCGCACCCGGCTGATCGTGCTCAACTCCCCCCACAACCCCACCGGCAGCATGATGGAAGAGCAGGACGTGCGCGACGTGGCCGCCGCCATCGGCGATCGCGACATCATGGTGCTCTCCGACGAGATCTACAGCCGCCTGATCTTTGAAGGCCAGCACCACTCCATCATGTCGATTGATGGCTTCAAAGACCGCACCATCATGCTCGATGGCTTCTCCAAGACCTACGCCATGACCGGATGGCGCCTGGGCTATGGCGTGATGCGGCCCGATCTGGCCCGGCAATTTGCCAAGCTGATGACCAACGTGAACTCCTGCACCGCCAGCTTCACCCAGGTGGCAGGCATTGAAGCCGTGCAGGGCGATCAGCGCTCCGTGAAGCACATGTGCTCGGAGTTCAAGCGCCGCCGCGATTACTTCGTCGAGCGCATCAACCAGATTGAGGGATTCAGCTGTCGCATCCCCCGGGGCGCGTTCTACTGCTTCCCCAACATCCGCGCCACCGGCTGGACTTCCAAGAGAATGGCCGACGAGCTGCTTGAGCACGCCGGCGTGGCCTGCCTGGCAGGCACGGCATTCGGCGCCCATGGCGAAGGCCACCTGCGCTTCAGCATCGCCAACTCCATGGAGAACATCGAGAAGGCTCTGGACCGCGTGGAGCACTGGGCGCAGAAAAATCTTTAGCAGACTTGCCACGGAGACAGTGCGGCACCGAGAAAGCGAGGCTGGAAGAGACAGGGTACCAAGAGAACCAGGCAGCAAGGAGTTAAAGATCGACTGACTGCTGGAGGCCTAAGAAGCTCTAGCCCCAAATTCTAAGACTTTCTCTGTGTCTCCGTGCCTCCGTGACTCCGTGGTGAGATGTTTCAAGATCGATGGCTAACAAGAAATTTCGCGTCTTTGCTACCTGTGACATCGGCGATGCCGCTCTGAATCGTCTGCGCGAACGCGGTTACGAGTTGGAAGTCTATCCCGGGCCGGAAGCGCCGCCCAAAAAGCTGATCATCGAGAAAGTCGCCGGCGGCATTGACGGGCTGATCACCACCCTGCGCGACCCCATCGACGCCGAGGTCTTCGCCGCCGGCAACGGAAAGCTGAAGGCCGTCGCCCAGCTCGCCGTGGGCTTCGACAACATCAATCGCGCCGCCGCCAACAAATCCAGGGTCCCCTTCACCAACACTGCAGATGTCCTTACTGACGCCACTGCTGAATTCGCCTTCTTCATGTTGGGCGCCGTAGCCCGCAAGCTCTGGGACGCGGAAAAGCTGGTGCGCGAGAACAAGTGGGGATCGTGGCATCCCTACCTGCCTTTTCTCGGCGACGAGATCACCGGCAAGACCATCGCTGTGATCGGCACCGGGCGCATCGGCCAGGCCATGATCAAGAAGTGCGCCGGCTTCGACATGAACATCCTCTGCTTCGATCCGGCCTACCAGAACCATGCTTTCGTCGCCGCCATTCAGCAGGTGATGGACCTGCGCCACTCCACCGGCATTCAGTCCGAAAAAACCTGGATCAAGTACGTGAGCTTTGAAGACGCGCTGCGCCAGGCCGACTTCGTGACGCTGCATGTGCCGCTGCTGCGCGAAGGCGAGTCGGCCACGCCCACTTTCCACCTCATGAACGAGCAGACGCTGCGCATGATGCGCAAAGACGCCTACCTGGTCAATGATTCCCGCGGCCCGGTGGTGGATGAGAGGGCGCTGTACCACGCGCTGAAAGAGAGATGGATTGCCGGGGCAGCGCTCGACGTCTTTGAAAAAGAGCCGCTGCCCGCGGATTCTCCCTTGCGCGATCCTGAGATCGCCGACCGTTGCCGCCTGTTTCCCCACTTCGCCAGCGCCGGCCGTATTACCCGCCTTTCGCCCGATCCCGCCAAAGGCATGGCCGGGCGCTGCGTGCAGGCCCTCATCGACGTGCTCGAGAGCAACTACAGCGGCGACCCGGCCAAAATGCCTTACGTGGTGAATAAAGAAGCGTTCAAACCATAAGGCCGGCTACTACAGCCCCGAACCGCTTCTGGTCCTGGCCGGCTGCGGCCCGCTGATGTCGATCTGGTTCACCACCTGGCGGACGTTGGGAACCTTGGAGGCGAGTTCTTCCACCTTGTCGCGCACCGCTGCGCTGCGGACCTTGCCCGTGAGCGTCAGCACGCCGTTCTTGGCTTCGTACTTTATTTTCTGGCGATCAAGACGGTTGGCGACGATCTCCGCCTTGAAGTCGTGCTCGATAGCCGTGTCCAGGTTGCTGTCGATCTTTTTGGCGTCGCTGCTGGCGCCTTCCGGACGAACGCCGATCTCGTTCGAAACCACGAAGTTTCCGGCTGAGTCTTTGGCCGCCTGCTCGGCGCGCTGCTTGTCCTGGTCGCTCTTCACTTCGCCGCTCAGGGTTACGAGCTGCTTGTCGCGGTTCACGTCGACTTTTACGTCCTTATATCCCGCGCTGTCCAGGGCCTTTGATACCTGGTCTTTCACGTCGCGGTTGCTGGATGCGTTCACGTTGTCCCGGGAAGAGCAGGCAACGCACATCGCGAGCAGCAGAGTGGCTAACGAAATGACGACACTTTTTATACGCATTGGGTCTCCTCTACGAGGCGTTCACCTCAAACGATCGAAGGGCGTGTGCATACTAAGATGCTGTGCCGCCGCGCGGAGAGGGCCGCTGCGCGGTTATCGGGCCGCCAGCAGAGTAGCTGTAGATGGCGATGCAGAGAGAGACTGCGCGATGGAGAGAAAGATTTTGGCGCCGTCGGCGGAGCCGAGCAGCGCGTCGCTGGAGCGGTCTGGATGGGGCATCATGCCCAGCACGTTGCCGCCTTCGTTGATGATGCCGGCAATGTTGTCCAGCGACCCATTGGGATTGGACTCTGGCGTGATCTGGCCGTCGGGCGTCGAATAGCGGAAGACGATGCGGTCCTGCCGCTGCAGCTGCTCCAGAGTTGCGGCGTCGCAGTAGTAGTTGCCTTCCATGTGCCCGATGGGAATGCGCAGCACGTCGCCCTTGCGGCACGCGCGGGTGAACGGCGTGGCCGCGTTCTCCACGCGCAGGTCCACGAACTTGCAGATGTATTTCAGGCCGGCATTGCGCAGCAGCGCCCCCGGAAGCAGACCGGCCTCGCAGAGAATCTGGAAGCCGTTGCAAATCCCGATCACCAGGCCTCCAGAGCTGGCGAATTTGGCTACCCGCTCCATGATCGGCGCGAAGCGCGCGATGGCGCCGGTGCGCAGGTAGTCGCCGTAGGCAAAGCCGCCGGGAACGATAATGGCATCACAATTCTCCAGGTCGTGCGATTCATGCCACAAAAACGCGGCCTGCTCGCCCGTGGCGGCGATGGCGGCATGGTAGCTGTCCTGATCGCAGTTCGAGCCGGGAAAGATGATGACGCCGAATTTCATAACTTCATTAAACCACGGAGGACACGAAGGAACACAGAGGGAAATGGGCCTGTGCCTTGCCTCCGTGCTCTCCTGTGCCCTCTGTGGTTAAACTGAAAACAGGATGGAATGGTTCGATCACCTGCGTACCACCGGCTCGGCCATTAAGAACTGGTTTGTGGCCCAGTGTCTTGACGCCGCGGCGGTAGCCGTACTGTGGCTGATCGGCCTGCTGGTGATCGGCGTTCCTCTGGCGCCGTTGTGGGCGCTGCTGGCTGGAGTCCTGCAGTTCGTCCCCCATTTCGGTCCGCCCATTGCCGTGATCTTTCCGGCCATGGCCGGCTTCTTCTGGACCCGCAACCACTTGGGCTTTCTCTACGTCCTGATCCTGTTCGCGGTGATCATGGTGCTCGACGGCCTTCTGCTTCAGCCCTATCTGATGAAGCGGACGGCCAAGGTGCCGTTCTGGGCTTCTCTGTTAACTCCGATCGCTATCGTTCTGCTGATTCCGGCGTGGTGGGCGGTGCTGCTGGCGCCGCCAATATTGGCCGTAATCTTCGCTTTCCGGCGCCGCTACGGCCAGGAAAGTGTTGTCAAAGGCCACTGATGCGCGTGCTATAATCTACTTTGTTTTCATACGCTTCTTAACGTCGGCCGGATCCCCATCGGCTGCGCAAAAAATCCAGGTCTGAGGTCATGAACCATGTCCGGCCACTCTAAATGGGCCACAATCAAGCACAAAAAGGGCGCGCTGGATGCCAAGCGCGGCAAGATCTTCACCCGGGTAATCAAGGAAATCACCATGGCCGCCAAAGGCGGAGGCGGCGATCCTGACACCAACCCGCGCTTGCGCACTGCGATCGCCGCGGCCAAGGCGGAGAACATGCCCGCCGACAACATCAAGCGCGCCGTTCAGCGTGGCACCGGCGAACTTCCTGGCGCTACTTACGAGGAAATCACCTTCGAAGGCTACGGCCCCGGCGGTGTAGCTCTGCTCGTGGATGTAACCACCGACAATCGCAACCGCACCGTCAGCGAGATCCGACACGCCTTCACCAAGGGCGGCGGAAACCTGGGCGAGGCCGGCTCGGTGGCCTGGATGTTCCACAAGAAGGGAACCATCATCGTTCCCAAGAGCGGAACCAAAGAAGACGACGTGATGAACATCGTTCTCGAGAACGGCGGCGAGGATCTGAACGACGACGGCGACAACTGGGAAATCGTCACCGCGCCCAACGCCTACGAAGCCGTGCTGGAAGCGGTGAAGAACGCCAAGATCGAGGTAGTGCACTCGGCCATCGGCATGGTGCCGCAGAACTACATCAAGCTGGAAGGCGCGGTCGCCAGCCAGATGATCCGCCTGCTGGAAACCCTGGAAGATCAGGACGACGTCCAGAACGTGTACTCCAACTTCGACGTGGACCAGAAGCAGCTCGAGGAAGTTGCCAGCTAAGCAGAGCCAAATTGCACTGAGAGGCGGCCGCGGCCGCCTTTCTTTTTTCCGCTTTTCTTGTCTGACCTGATACTCTCTTTCGTTCACCTCATCTTGTTGCGGGGAGTCGATGAAACTGATCGCCCTGGTTGTACTGTGCTGTGGTCTGGCGGCTGCACAGACGCCTTCGCCCACGCCGTCTAAGCCCCTCGATGATTGTCCCTGGGAACTGGGCGAATGGTTCGGCGGCGGCCTCAGCGTCCCCGGCGGCACCAAAGACGTCCGCATCGTCAACCTCGGCATCCGCCTGGGCAAGGTCCTGACTGATGACCACGGTCCTGGCTTTCTGCGCGGCAACTTTGAGTGGGCCGCCGATGTGATTCCTCTTTACTACCTCCACCAGCCGTTGAAGAACGCTTTCGGCGGCGGCTTCAACCCCGTGAACCTCAAGTGGAACTTCACCCACTCCGTGCACGCTATTCCATACCTTGAGCTCGGCGGAGGCGTGCTGTTCACCAACACCGAAGTACCGGCGGGCACTTCGACCGTCAACTTCCTGACCCATGGCGGCATCGGCCTGCATCTGTTCGTCCGCCCCAATCAGGCGGTAACCATCAACACGCGCTTCGAGCACATCTCCAACGCCGGCTTGGCGACTCCAAATCCGGGGATCAACTCCATCCAGTTCAGCGCCGGCTGGAGCCGCTTCCGGTGAGACTACGGCGATCTCCCGCGTCGGCTGCGAAGTGCGTGATTTGCTACACCGTTATCGCCCGTTTATTCTCGGAGTATGTCTACGCTCGTAGAATGCGTTCCCAATTTTTCTGAAGGCCGGCGCAAGGAGGTCGTTGACGCCATCGTCGACGCCATGAAAGTGCCCGGCGTCTACCTGCTTGACCGCGAGATGGACTCCGACCACAACCGCTCCGTGATCACCCTGGTCGGCGAAGGCGAGGCTGTGGCTGAAGCCGCCATCCGCGGAGTCGGTAAAGCCTCGGAGCTGATCGACCTCAATCATCATCAGGGCGCGCATCCCCGCATGGGCGCCGCCGACGTGGTGCCCTTTATTCCCATCGAGGGCGTGACTATTGAAGACTGCGTGGCCCTGGCCCGCCGGGTCGGAGAGCAGATCTACCAGCGCTTTAAGATTCCCGTGTATCTCTATGAATCGGCAGCTAAAACTCCTGAACGTCAGAATCTTGAAAACATCCGCCGCGGGCAGTTCGAGGGCTTGCGTGAAGAGGTGGTTACCAATCCTGACCGCCGTCCTGATTTCGGCGAACCGCGCCTGCATCCCACTGCGGGAGCGACTGTCGTCGGCGCGCGCAAAGCGCTGATCGCCTACAACGTCTTCCTCAATACCAAGGACGTCGATGTCGCCAGGAAGATCGCCAAGGCCATCCGCTTTTCTTCCGGCGGATTGCGCTACGTGAAGGCTGCGGGCTTTGAAGTTCGCGGGCTGGCCCAGGTCTCCATGAACCTCACGGATTTTGAGCAGACGCCCATCGCCCGCGCCTTCGAGTTCGTGAAGAGGGAAGCGGCGCGTTACGGCGTGCTGCCGCAGAGCAGCGAGATCGTCGGTCTCATCCCCAAGAAAGCTCTGGAGCAGGCCGCCGAGTGGTTTCTTCAGGTTGAGAATTTCGATTCCTCGCTGATTCTGGAAAACCGGCTCTCCGCGGTGATGGGCGGCAAGATGGCCGTCGGCGGTCTCCGCGTGGGCGCCGAGCCGTTTATAGAACAGCTCGCAGCGCCCACCGCCACGCCCGGCGGAGGCAGCGCTGCGGCTGCCGCGGCCGCCATGGCGGCGGCACTGGGCAGCATGGTGGCTGGGCTCTCTCGCGGCAAGAAAGCTTATCTCCAACATGAGGAGCCGTTGAGCAGGGCATTGGTTCGGCTGGCCGTCCTGCGCGAAGAGTTGAAGGCGGGAATTGACGCTGACGCCGACAGTTACCAGCAGGTGCTGGCCGCCCACAAGCAGGCCAAGGCTTCAGGCGACGGCGACGCCCAGATTGACGCGGCCATGCGCGGCGCCACCAGCGTCCCGCTGGAGACCGCAGTCAAGGCGCGCGAAGTCGCCAGGATCGTGGCTTCTCTGCGTCCCATCACCAACCCCAACATGGCTTCCGACCTGACCGTCGCCGAGTATCTCGCTGAGGCGGCCGTGCGCGGAGCGCTGGCCAACGTGGAGATCAACCTTTCTTCTCTGAAAGACGCAGGATTCGCCGCCTCTGTGCGTTCTAAGATGGCTGCCATCCAGAGCTGAAGTCCGTAAGGGTAAAGCCCCTGGAACGGCGGGTGTTTGCATCAAAGTAACCGGGATTTTACCTTCCCGGGCGCTTCCCGGCGCGTTATTTCCTTTCAAGCGGGGTTAGAATAAAAGCTGCCTATGAACTGCAAAGTTGTGTACGCCATCGTCCTGGTTCTTTCCGGATTACCCGCGTTTGCCGCCTCCCTGGGTACGGCTACCCGCACGGTGATTCCCTCGGAAGTGCAACAGATCATCAATGTCGATTACCGGCGGATGAAGAACTCTGACACCGCCATGCAGATGACCAGCAAACTGCTTCCCCCCAACATGAAGCAGTTCGAAGACGCTCTCAAGAGCATCGGCGTGGTCCCGGATCGCGACCTTGACCAGGTTACGCTGGCCGTGTTCCGCGCCAAGGATAAGAGCCTGCAGATCATCGGCATTGCCCAGGGACAGTTTCCCCGCAAAAAGCTCAAACTCGCCCTGGCCAAGCAGAAGATCAAAGGCAACAAGGAAAACGACACGGTGATTTATCCCATGTCGGGCGGCATGCAGATGACCTTCCTCGATGACTGGACTCTGCTCTTCGGCCCGCAGCCCGGCATGGACGCCGCGCTTGAAGCCCGCGACAACAGCAGCCTGAGCCTCAACGCCAACAGCCAGGTCACCGATATGATCGCCTCCGTCGATCGGGGAACGGTATGGAGCGTTCTTGACGCCGAAGGCACGCAGAACATGCTGAAGTCGATCCTCGGCAACGCCGCCAGCCTGACGGAATTCGATAGCGTCAAGACCCGCCTCTACGGCTCGCGTTACTCCATGGATTTCGATCACGGCGTGGACTTCAACCTCAGCGTGGTGACCTCGGACAACATGACCGCGGCCACGCTCTCCTCGCTGCTCAAGGCCGGCATGATGTTCAAAAAAGCCAATGCTTCGGATACCGAAAAGGTCGCGCTCGACGGCACCACGGTCGACTCCGACGCGGGTAGGCTGGTCGTCCACTTCAAGGCTGACGACAAGAACTTCCAGTCATTGCTGGACTCGCCCATGTTCGCTGCCATGGTTCGTTAGGTCTTTTATCTTTAGAAACAGCGGCGGAAGCGCTCCGCTCCGCCGCTTTTATTTTGTTTCGCCGCCGCCCAGCGCCCGCGCCACCTGCTTCAGCGTCTTCTCATTGCGTCGGTACCACATCCACAGGCCTTCTTTTTCTGCCAGCACCAGGCCGGCGCGTGTCAGCACCGCCATGTGATGAGAGATGGTTGGCTGCGACAGTTTGAATTGTTCCTCGATATCGCATGCGCACAGCCCTGACGGCTTGCCGATGGAGCACCGTCCTCTCTGCTTCAGCAGGCGCAGAATCTGCAGCCGCGTGGGATCGGCAGCGGCTTTGAGGGCGGAGAGAACTTCCTGGTCCGTGAGAGCCATATTGATAACAGTCTATCTCCACCGCCCGGGGAGCGGGGAAAGCCTATCGTCGTAAATACGTTCCCGGCTTGTCCAGCCACTTTGTCTGCGGTTCCAAAATGACGTGGGAAGCGTTCCTCTCCTAAAATTGCAGCATGGCTGACCTCTCCATCTTCAGTGGCGGTGAACGCAAGGAGAAAGAGCGCGAGATGCAGCGTGAAGGCCGTCTCCCGCCCGGGCAGTCGCTGACCTTGAAATGGCCGGTACTGCATTACGGATCCGTGCCGCGCTTCGATCCCGCCAAGTGGGATTTCCGAATCTGGGGATTGGTCGGCGCGCCGGCGCGCTTTACCTGGGACGAATTCAACAAGCTGCCGCAGGTCAAGACCCGCAGCGACTTTCACTGCGTCACCCGTTGGAGCCGCTTCGACAACGATTGGCTGGGCATCCCCTTCAAGCAAATCCTGAGGCTGGTCCAGCCGCGGGCGGAGGCTTCGCACGTCCTGGTGCATGCCGAGCAGGGTTTCACCGCCAACGTTCCCCTCGCCGACCTCAATCGCGACAACGTTCTCCTGGCCACTCATCACGACGGCCAGCCGCTCACAGCCGACCACGGGTATCCGCTGCGCTTGATCGTGCCTCACCTCTACGCCTGGAAGTCCGTGAAGTGGGTGCGCGGGCTCGAGCTCCTGGAGCACGACGTCCCCGGCTTCTGGGAGCAGAACGGCTATCACATGTACGGAGATCCGTTTAAAGAGCAGAGGTTCGATAGCGATTAGTCCGCGAAGAGAAACGGGTTGAAGCTCTTACTGTCTTTTGCCTGCGATGGCGTTTTTTCCGAATGCATAGTCGCGGAGGCGGCGCAGGCTAAGAGCTGCGAGTGCACCGGCGAGCAGCATGAAGGGCCCAACCATCACGAATCCCAGCGTGATTGTCATGACGACGAGACTAGGCAACTGCCGCACGTTCCATAACTTTTCCGACACCGTGACTCCAACCGCAAACAGGATAGAAAATATCCCATAGGCTGCCAGAGTGATGCCCAAGCCCCGCAGCAGACAGTCGGGATAGCTTTTTAATACTGAAGAATCGAGAATGGCCCCGCCCCAAATGTACGCGGCAATGCCAGCGGACAGGCCGGGAAGAAGAACGTACAAGACCACAGCCGCGAAAGCCATTGGGGGATGAAGAAAGAAAAGACCGGAAGCAATCAGGGCGAATGCCGCAAACCAGACAGCCGCAAGCAGCTTTTTTGTGTTGGCATTGTCAGCCAATCGCAACATTCGCAGTGGTCTGATTACTTCTTCACAATCGCGTTGTACCCATCGGCTGATAAACGCGTGCGCATGGCTTCGGCGTCTTTGGGATCGCTAAATGGGCCCACCTGGACGTGGAATAAAGCATCGCCGGGAACGCCGGCAACGAAAACGGGGTACTGCTTCTTCTGCAGAGCTGAGACCAGGATGTCGGCATCTTCGCGCTTCGAGACTGCCGCCACCTGGACCATGTAAATGCCGCTCGGCTTGTCGCTGGTCGACCCAGCGGATGTCGCCGGGCCAGAGTTGCTCACGGTCGCCGGCGCGCTCGATGTGTTGGTATCAGCCGGAGGCGCAGTAGTCGCGGGCGCCTGGCTGCTGGCCTGCGCTGTCGTGCAGTTGGCTCCAACGCACGGCTGAGCCGGTCCAGCCGCTGCCGCAGTCTTGTCCGCGGCCGAAGGTTTGCCGCTGGTCTTTCCCGTGGCCACGGTGTTGCCGACGATCTCCGTTCGGCCTCCCGAGCTGTTCCGGCCCAGCATGTATCCCATGCTGAAGAAGATCGTGCACAGCACTACCAGGCCAAAGAATATTCCCAGTAGCTTGCCTGTGCCTAAGATGATTTCCGTGTCCTGGGGATGTTCAACGCCCAGTTGGGTTCCGGTTTCGGCCATTGGTCTCTCCAGCAGCTATTTACCTCAGTGTAACCCTATTTTGCTGGATTGCCGCCACCCATTCGACGGAGAGCTTCGGTAAGTGCCGAAAGTATATCTACCGGCAGCGGAAAGACAATGGTCGTATTCTTCTCCACGCCGATTTCGGTCAGGGTCTGCAGGTAACGCAGCTGCAGGGTGAGCGGTTCGGCCGCCAGTGTCTTGGCGGCGTCGGTCAGGCGCTGGGCAGCGGCAAACTCGCCTTCGGCGTGGATGATCTTGGCCCGCTTCTCGCGCTCGGCCTCGGCTTGCTTGGCCATGGCGCGCTGCATGGTGTCGGGCAAGTCCACCTGCTTGATTTCCACGTTGGCGACTTTCACGCCGTAGGGCGCAGTGTGACCGTCGAGGATGCTCTGGATGCGCGCATTCAGTTTGTCGCGATGGGCCAGCAGTTCATCCAGGTCGACTTCGCCGAGAACCGAACGCAGCGTGGTCTGGGCAAACTGCTGTGTCTGCCAGTAGTAGTTCTGCACCCGCACCACGGCCTGCGAGGCGTTCAGCACCTCCCAGTAAACCACCGCGTTGACTTTCAGCGTGACGTTGTCGCGGGTAATGATGTCCTGCGGGGGAACTTCCAGCGCCTGCTGGCGCAGGTCCACGCGCACCATCTTCTGTACCGGCGCAAAGACAAAGATCAGTCCCGGCCCGCGGTCGGGCGTGCTCAGATGCCCCAGGGTAAAGAAGACCGCGCGCTCGTACTCGCGCATGATCTTGATGCAGTTCAGCAGGTACAACCCGACAATGACGATGACCACTACGACAGGTATTGAAATCAAAGCGCGCCTCCGTGCAGTCCGGAATTGAAGCCGAAGACGGATTCTATGGCATGGCTATAACGCAAAGCAAAACTCATGCCTGGGCCGGATTCAGGGTCGCCGGCTGCGACACCGGTTCCACCTCCAGCATCAGATTGTGGATACCCCGCACCACCACCTGCTGGCCCACCGGCACATTCACTGTAGCGGTCGCATTCCACAGCGCTCCGCGCAGTAGCACGGTGCCCGAGGGATTCAAGCTGGCAGTCACTGTTCCTGTCTCGCCGATGATCCCTTTTTCGCCCATCACCACTTTGTTGCGCCGCGCGTGCATGGCCAGGCTCATGAGAAAGACGGTAATCAAGCCAAACGGAATGCTGATGGAAAGCGCAGCCCACAACTTCACTCTCATCTCGGGAATGGGGCCGTCCACCAGAAGCAGCATGCCCAGGACCATGATGAAAATGCCGCCGGCGGTGAGAATGCCGTGGCTGTGCATCTTGGCTTCCAGGGCATACAAGACAAATGCTCCCACGATCAGAACCAGGGCCTCATAGCGAACAGGCAGGAAGTGTAGAGCGAATACCGCCAGAAGCACCGCGATGAAGCCAAGCACTCCCGGGACAATTGCGCCGGGATGGTTGAACTCAATGTACAGGGCCGCCAGGCCAAAGGTCAGAAGCAGTGCCGCTAGCGTCGGGTTCATGAGCAACGAAAGAGTCTGCTCGCGCAACGACATCTCGTACAGGCGCACTGTCTTCCCCGCAACGTGTAGCGTGGTTTTCGAACCGTCAAAGCGGGCGATGGTTTTTCCGTCCATCTGCCGCAGGAGATCATTCTCGTCGCTGGCGACGTAGTCGATGAGGTGCTGCGCCAGGGCTTCGTCGGCGGTCAATGCCTTCGAATCTTTGATGGTGCTCTCCGCCACCTGTTGGTTGCGTCCGCGCTTGCCTATATACGATCGCAACATGGCCAGAGCATCGTTCTCCACCTTCTCTTTCATCACCGGATCCAGGGGGATGCTCTTGTCAGTCAACGGATTGATCAGGACCGGATGCGCGGCGCCGGTATGTGTGGCTGGCGCCATGGCGGCGACGTCAGCCGATTCCAGAATGAAGAAACCAGCCGACGCGGCATGGGCTCCGGCCGGGGTGACGTAAACGATCACCGGCACCGGAGAGTCGAGAATCTTCTCGACAATCTCGTGCATCGACACCATTAAACCGCCCGGCGTATTCAGCTCGATAAGGATCGCTTCGCTATGGCTGCGTTTGGCTTCCTGCATCCCGTGGTCGATGAATTCCACTGCCATCGGCTGGATGGTGTCGTCCACCACGATCTTCAGTACGTCAGCCCGTGCGGCCGGCGGAAGAAAGCAAAAACTTATCGCGATCGTGATCGGTAGAAGAAGAGGACGGAGTTTCATACTGCTCACCTCATGGTTGCGGCGTCTGCGGCTTACCGATTAGACCGGCGGCAATATCATGCTGCAGGGCCACCGCGGCGGCGTTGGCCGGATCCAGCGCCAGCGCCTGCTGCACGTTCTGCTGCGCGGCCGTCGAGTTATTCTGCGCCAGGTCCAGACGCGCCAGCACTAAATACGCTTCCGCGGACGCACCCAGCTTCAACGAAGCCTTGGCCTCATTGCGCGCTCCGGCCGCGTCCTGGTTCGATTCCAGAACGCGCGCCAGCCCGGCATGTGCGGCGGCGCTGGCGGGATCGAGAATCACGGCTTCGCGAAATTGCTTTTCGGCTTCGCCCACCAGTCCCTGGTCGAACAGTTCCCGACCGCGTTCTACGCGGAAGGCGGCGCGCCCGGCGGGATCGGTTTTTTGCAGGCGCGCCTCGGTGGCATTCTCGATCTCCATGGCCAGCTGGCGGAATGACGATTCGTCGTAATTGCGCTTGATCCGCTCCATGGGCATTCGCGCCGGCGTCGTGCCTGCCGTGAGAGCGTCCAGGAAGCTCTTGGCTTCCATTTCCTGAGACAAGTCCAGCACCTGCTTGAGTTCCTTGATCGCCGCCTGCGGTTGCCCTTCGCGATACAGCTCCACCGCCAGATTGAAATGGTAATCGGGATCGTTGGGATCGGTCTGCACCGTCTTCTCGAAGTAGGTTCGCGCGCGATGGTCGCCCAGCCTCGCCGCCGCCACACCCAGGTTGTTGTAGACCTCGGTCAGCGGCAGGCGCGATGCCAGCGAAGAAAATGCTGTCGCTGCCTGCTTCATCTGCCCGTCATAAAGTGCCGAGAGTCCCAGATAAAACTGCGCTTCGTTGCCGTGCGGGTCATTGGCGGGAACTTTGGTCAGCCATAAGGTGGCCGACTCGTAGTCCTTGGCGTCGTAATAAGTCTTGCCCAGTTGCAGCATGGGCATGGTCCGCGTCGGCTCCAGGCGCGATGCTTCCTTGAAGTACCTGAGCTTCTCCGCGAAGCTGCCGGCGAGAACCCCGCGGATATAGTTTTCCAATGCGTCTACGTGGGTGGGCGGAAACTGCGCCAGGTACTGCTCCTTGCTTACCTGGGGTTTGAGACCGACTGAATCCAGCACGTCCCAGCTGAGTGCGGTTTCCAGGCTGATCAAATTCTCCAGCGGACCGGACTCGGTCAGTTCGCTGCCCAGGCGCAACTTGCTGACGTCCAGGACCTGAGCGCGTATGGCTAGCGTGTCACCGTCAAGACGGTAGCCGCCCATCAGCACGTAGTCCGCGTCGAGCAACTGGGCCGCTTCGTAGACGGTCGCCCGCGAAGGCTTGGCGGCTGCGGGAATACCCAGGCGATCCAGCGCGCTCTGCCTGTCGGCCCGGCTCACCGGCAGCAGCGAACGGTTATTCAACCGGTTGCCCAGAACTTCAGGGAAAGATTCTCCCACCCACTCCACCTTCGCCGCACGGGAGAGGTTTTCGAAGGGCATGATCAGCACCAGCTGGGTAGGGCGGGTCTCCGTCTGCGCCTGCGCAAAGAAGTTTCCCCATACGGCGAGCACCGTCAGCCCAGCCCACGCGAGGACAGTGGAAGATCTCCTCAAGATACCTCGATTATAGACTTCATCTCCGGGGGCCGGAATGCCGGAACCGGTTCAACGGTGGTGCAGAAACTCCCTCAGAATTGGTAAATTATCTGCTAGTAATAAATGCTCCGGAGGGACCGCTCTTGAAAATCTTGTTGATGGTAGCGATAGCAGGCGCCGTGCTTTGCCTGCAAGGCTGTACTCGCAACGACCGCGATAGCGCCGGCCTTAAGCACGAACCCGGCGTTCCCCCGACCGAAGCTCAGGTCGAGCCCCCGGCGAGCGCCGGCCACAACGCCCAGCAAACCGATCCCGCCGCGAATGGGGGAATGAGCACTCGCGCCGCCGCACCCTACTCCTCCAGCGGCGCCGCAGTTTCGCAAAATGTAAATCCCGGTCCGTTTGTGACTGCTGCTTCCAGCCAGGCCGGGACTGCCGGCGCCATACCCTCCACCGGAATGCTAACGCGCAGCGCCGATGGAACCATGTCCGGCCCCAACGATCTTCCCGCTGCGACCACCGGATGGGGAACGACTGCGGCTAACTACAGCGGTTCGGCGGATGCCAATCTCGCCATTTCGAAAAAGGTGAAGACGTCAACGCCGAAGTCCAAGTAACCGCGCTTCATTTCGTCATTTGAATCTCTTCTGAATCTCTTCGAAATTTGGAAGTACGAGAGCTTCGCCTCCACAGTTACGTAATTTGCCTACCAAAACGCGTACCAAATGGTGCTCACCATCTGAAAAATCACAGAGGCATCAGAGCGTAAAAATTTTGTTAACTGATCGGTAAAGATTTGTTAGCAGACCAGAGTTGAACGATATAGAATGTCCGGAAAAATTTGGCTCGCGTGTTCGGTCTAGTTTGCGCGAAAACTGACTGGCGCATCGCGGAAGCCTTTTACATGAGGCTATATGCGACTTCTCGACGTCTTCAGTCAAAGGATTGTCTCCGTTTTGCTCACAGGTCTGACAGTGCTGGCATTGGTTGGCGGCGCATTTGCGCAGAGCAGCCGCGGCACATTGACCGGAACCGTTACCGACAGTTCCGGCGCAGTCATCTCTAACGCGAACGTCAAAATCACCCAGCAGGGAACCAACGTGGTGCGTGAAACGACCACGAACTCCGTCGGCTTCTTCCGCATTGATGCCGTCGATCTTGGCACTTACGTTGTGGCCGTCAGCGCGCCTGGCTTTGCCACGGAAGATAAAAAAGACGTGGAGATCAGCGCTTCGCACACCACCGACCTGGACTTCGCTCTTAAAGTCGGCACCACCAACGAAGTGGTGAGCGTGGAAGCCACCGGCGTTGAAGTTGGATTGGACACCACGCAGCAGGTGCGCGGCGAAATTTTGTCCGAGCGCAGCGTGCAGAACATGCCGGTCCTGCTGGGCGACAGTCTGACCCTTACCCAGCTGGCCCCGGGCGTATCGCTCGCCAGTAATAACTCCATTAACCAGAACGGCACTCTGAACTTCATCGTGAATGGCCAGCGGCCGCGCGGCAACAATTTCATGATTGACGGCGTGGAGAACAACGACATCTCCGTCACCGGTCCCGCGTTTACCATCACCAACGCTGACTCGATTCAGCAGATCAGCATACAGACCGCGGATTTCAGCGCTGAGTACGGGCGCGCCGGCGGCGCAGTGATCAACCAGATCACCAAGTCCGGAACCAACGCCATCCACGGTACCGCTAACTACGTCTATACCGGCAGCGCCTTCAAGGCTCTGAATCATCTGCAAACGGCCGCCGGCTTTACCGAGGCGCCGCGCCAGGTGCGCAACATTCCTGACTTCACTATCGGCGGCCCGGTCGTGATCCCGGGCATCTACAACGGCCACAACAAGACGTTCTTCTTCGGCGCGGCCCAGTGGGACCGTTTGTACGGCAACATAACCTCCACCGTGCCGTTGATCGCTCCCACTGATGCCGGCGTGGCGGTGCTGCAGTCCCTTGCCGGCGCCTGTCCGAATGCTGCCCTCTATCTGAAAGCTCTGGGCTCGTTTCGCGGCCAGGGCAGCAGCCTGATTAACCTTGCCGTTCCCAGCGCTGCCGGCACCTGCACCGGCTCCACCCGCGCCGGTTTGAGCCTGCAGGTTGGTTCCGCCATCCGCAGGGAAGCGCTCGCTCAGCTCGACAACAACCACATGGTCAAGATCGATCACGCCGTCTCCGAAAAGCAGAACATGAGCTTCCGCTGGCTGTATGACAGCCGCAGCACCTCACCCAGCCTGCAGAACGGCACCTCGGCCATTCCCAGCGCTCTGCCAGGATTCGACAGCGGTTTTACCGGTCTTACTCTGACCGGGTCATTTGTCGATACCTACATGATCAACTCCCGGATGACCAATGAGTTCCGCTTCAACTACGGACGCATCGGCTTCAACTTCCCGGGACTGGGGGCTGATCCGTTCCATCAAACCGAGCCTAACTTCGTAATTTCAGGAGTCAGTGGCTTCGGGGTTGCTACTAACATTCCCCAATTCCGCTACGCCAATAACTGGCAGTACCAGGACACCATGACCATGGTGCGCGGCAAGCACACCTTCCGCTTCGGAGTGGATTTTCTGCGCCAGCTTGCCCGCCAGCATCCGCCTTTCAACGAGCGCGGTTCATTTACCTATGCCGCCAGCCCTGGCGTCAGCGGCTTCTCCAACTTCCTCGATGACTTTGGCGGGATCGGCGGCTCTCTCAATCGCCAGTTCGGGAGCTCCATCTACCATCCCGACCTCTTCCGCCAGTCGTACTTCGGCCAGGATTCCTGGAAGATGACCAACAACCTCACCCTGAACATCGGCTTGCGCTACGAGTACTACGGCGCGCCGGAAAACGGCTTCGTCGTCGCCGGCTTTACCAATTACGATCCGGTCAACTTCGCTGCGCCCACCAAAGTTCCCGCCTACAAGCTGAACTTCGGTCCCAGTGTGGGCTTTGCCTGGAATCCCAAAGGTTCCAGCTGGATCAATCGCATGATGGGCGGCGAAAAGATGGTGTGGCGTGGCGGTTTCCAGACCAGCTACGACAGCGCCTTCAACAACCTGTTGTCCAATATCGCGGGCTCCTCGCCCAATACCCTGGGCGGCGTGGTCACCTCGCTTAGCAGCGGCCGCGGGACTGCGAACTTCAGTGGCGCGTTTGCCGGAATTCTGCCAACCCCGCCGACGGCGCAGTCTCCACAGAACAATCAGTTCCTTGGCAGCTTCCCCAACCCCCAGACCGATCGCTGGTCCCTGGGCTTTGAGCGCGAGATGCCGTACGGGTTCTACTGGGATACTTCGTATGTAGGCTCGGTCTCGCACCACCTCTACCAGACGCTGGACATGAATCCGTTCGTCGCTCCTGGCGTGCGCTTCGATCCCGCGGTTGGACAGCGCACGGTGCGCGCGGCTTCGGCGAACTCCAACTACGAGGCCCTTCAGGTGGAAGTGAAACGCAACTTCCGGCCGACTCCCATCGGCCAGGTTCAGCTCCAGGGCACTTACACCTACGCTCACTACCTGGATAACATCAGTGATGTTTTCGGCTTCGATTCCACGCCGAGCTCCTTCCAGTCGGCGCCGCAGGTGCTGGGATTCAGCCCGCACCTCGACTACGGAAACTCCGACTTCGACCGCCGTCACGAAGGCGCGATCGGTCTGTTCTGGGCCCTCCCCGGTCCCAAGACTGGACTGTTGAGCAGCCTGGTGGGCGGATGGACGTTGGGCGGAATCTCGCACTGGCAGACCGGATTCCCGTTCACTGTGATCAACGGTACCGATCGCGGCGGCTACGGGCAGCGTCTTGCGGAGCGTCCGGACATCAGCAACATCAACGCACCGCTTAACACACGGGCTGTGCTCAAGGCATCGTGCTCCACCGGCTTCGGGAATCCTGACCTGGCCGGCACGCCTTGCGTCGATCCTTCCACCGTTCACTTCATCGAAGGTGTCGGCGCTCCCGATGCCCGCACCGTGGGCCGCAATACTCTACGCGCTCCCGGACTCGATAACCTCGATCTTTCCATCGGCAAGCGCTTCAAGATCAATGAACGTGCTGACATCCAGTATCGCGTCGACATGTTCAATGCCTTGAACACCATCAATCTCGGAAACTTCGTCGCTCCCCAGGTCGTCAACGGCTCCGCCGCTGGACAGTTTCTGGATGTAACGCAGACCGACTCCATCGGACGCTCCATGAGAATGGGCGTCAAACTCACTTTCTGATCGGTCAGTTTCGGTCAGGGAGAAGCCTTCGGCCCCGGCAAAAAACCGGGGCCGTTGTTTTGGCGGTCGCTTTCCCAAGCCTGTTTCACGACAATTATCTTTTAGCTTTGGTGAGATCGAAGGGATTGGAGCGGGAGACGGGGATCGAACCCGCGACGTCCAGCTTGGGAAGCTGGCATTCTACCACTGAATTACTCCCGCTCTGGCGAGCCGACACACGCGATTGTAACATTGAGGCCAGAGGATTTCCCAATGCCCGGCACGGCCCACCGGCAGCTGACTTTGGGCAGATGTCCGCACATGGCGACTAAATACAGCAATCACATCGCGCGCATCCGCCATCCCGCCTGGGTGGCCATTATGGTCCTGCTGATGGTCCTTCTTTACGGTCTGTCCGTGGTGCTGAGAGACCGCGCTCTCGCCCTCTTGCTGGTGCGGATTTGCCAGGGGCTGACTCTTGCCGTCCTGGCCTTTGCGTTGTGGTCGAGCATCAGCAACCGGTAGCTCGCGACGCCGGGCAGAAAACTATTTGTTCTGCTCCTCGACCTTCTCCGCGCCGTGCGTCAATCCGCAGCAGAGTTTGAATCCAGAGTGCTTGCGTCATGCTGCCTGGTTGGATACCCGCTTATATTTTCCCATCAGCTCGGTTTCCGCCAGCACGTGGCCGCGAATCGCGCGCTCCAGATTCTCTTTGCTTGTCCCTGCGGAGGGATTCAGAATCACGTCCAGCGCGTACAGCTTGAAGTAGTAGCGGTGGGTTCCCGAAGGCGGGCAGGGACCAATATATCCGTATTTCCCGCTGCTGTTCTTTCCCTGGATGCCGCCTCCGGGAAGCTGGTCCTGGTGGGGAACATCTTGCGGCAGGCGGTCGATATTTGCCGGAATGTTGTACACCAGCCAATGCGTAAACCCGCCCGACATGGGCGCATCTGGATCGTGCATGATCAGAGCCAGCGACTTGGTTTCGGCCGGTGCTCCGCTCCACGCGAGTTCGGGCGATATGTTTTGTCCGTCGCACGAAAACTCCGTCGGTATTTCCGCCTCGTTCTTAAATGCCTTGCTGGTTAACTGCAACATCGATGACCTCTTTGTTTTGGGATGCCGGGCGAATCCCGGCGTGACCAGCCCGACAAAAAACGCCAGGCATAGCAGCCCATAGACGAAACGGCGCGTTCTCTGCAAGCGGTTCATAAAAGGTTAGATGCGGCTCCTGCTCGAGAATCCGGGTACGGCTTACAAAAGTGCGGCTGCGGCCTGGTCAATCAGCCACAACAGTCTTCCGTCGGTTGGACGGACCAGTTGTGCGGGGTACGCATTCTTAATGTGGACGTCGAAGATATTTTTCAATATCTCCGCCTTGCCCGCCCCTGAAGCCAGAAACAGAACCTCGGCTGCCTGATTCAACACCGGAAATGTGAAGGTGATTCGCCAGGTGTGAAACTTTTCTACCCAGTTGGCGACGACGAGCCTGGCCTGTTCGTGAAGAGCCGTGCTGTCGGGAAACAGTGACGCCGTGTGGCCCTCCTCGCCGACGCCCAGCATGATCAGATCGAAGCGCGGGCGGTCATTGTTGGCGAAGTGAAAATAACTCCGCAGCTGCTGCTCGTACTCGCTGGCCGCCTGCTGCGCCGGCAGCTCCGCGTGTACGCGATGCACATTCTGCTCGGGAATCGGGACTTTGGAAAGCAGGCTCTCGCGCGCCATGCGGTAGTTGCTCTCCGGGTCGTCAGGAGGAACGTGGCGCTCGTCGCCGAAGAAGATGTGGATCATCGTCCAGGGCAGGCTGTCCTTGTATTTCTCCGCGAGTAGCGAGAAAACGCTCCGCGGAGTATTCCCGCCCGAAAGCGCCACAGAAAACGCTCGGTTCGCGGCGATTGCCTTCTCGGCACATTGCACAAATTCCTGCATTGCTGCGGTCATGAGCGCAGCGGCGTCAGGGGCGACCTTCAACTCGCCCTGATCCACGCGGAGCTGGTTGGACGGTTGCATTCGGTCAAGCTTGAGAATATGCGGGCTTCAGGTTCCCGCGGCTGCTGCGCAGCGCGTAACGCGCCGCGCCCAACAACCCGATGTGGTCGTTCACTATCACCTTCACCGGCACGGCGTTCAGCAGGCCCTCCATGCGGCCCTTGTCGACAAAGGCTTTCATGAATGCCGGCTTCTTGAGCAGCGGTATGATCTTGCCGGCGATGCCGCCGCTGACGTAAACGCCGCCGACGGCCATCAGCCGCAGCGCCATATTTCCGGCTTCAGCGCCGTATGCGCTGACGAATATATCCAGCGCACATTGGCAGATCGGCGCAGTCGTATTCAATGCATGATCGGAGATCACAACCACCGGATCGAACGCTTGCGCCAACTGGTCGCGCAGCCACTCCGGCTCCTCTTGGATCCCCGCGGCCACCAGAAAGTCGTAGATGTTCTTGATGCCCGGCCCGGAAAGCACGCGCTCGCAGCTCACGTGGCCGAACTTCTTCATCAGGAAGGCGTGCAGCGCGGCTTCCAGTTCGTTAGCTGGCGCAAAATCGGCGTGGCCACCCTCGCCGGCAAATGCGTGATGCTCGCTTCCGTCCCAGAACATGCCGGCCTCGCCCAGGCCCGTGCCCGCCGCGATCAGCGCTCGATTACCGGCGGTAAGTTTGCCTTCGTTCAGGGTAAGCAGACTTTTGGCGGGAAGATCGCTGATTCCGTAAGCATGGGCTTGCAGGTCGTTGATGATCCACACCGAAGGGATAGAGGCACGGCGCGAGAGTTCAGCGGCGTCGACGATCCAGGGCAGGTTTGCCGTGGTCGCACGGCCGTTAATCACGGGGCCGGCGATGCCAAAGCATGCAGCCTCGACGGTCTGCGGGCGCGACTTCAGGTAAAGGCCGACTATCTCTTCCAGGCTGGCATGCTGGCGGCTGGGAAAAATCTGTTCCTCGGCCAGTAACAGCCGGCCGCTCTCTTCGCGGAACAATGCAAGGCGGGTGTTGGTCCCGCCGATGTCGCCGGCCAGGATCATTCTCCGATCTTTCTCCAGTGGCGCCCGTCGCGCGTGATAAGTTCATCGGCTTCCGGCGGCCCCCACGATCCTGCCGGATAGTTGGGGAAGCTGCGCGGCGGCAACGCCTTCCACACGTCGAGGATGGGATCCACCACGCTCCACCCGGCTTCCACCATGTCGGCGCGCTGGAACAGCGTCTGGTCGCCGCGGATGCCGTCGTAAAGCAGGACCTCGTATCCGGTGTTGGGTTGCGTACCGAAGTAGTCAGAGTAGTTGAAATTCATCTCCACCGAACCCACTCGCATCTGCGCTCCGGGAACTTTCGCGCCAAAGCGCATGGAGATGCCTTCTTCCGGCGCGATCTGGATCACCAGCTGGTTCGCTTTCAGGCTGCTGACCGGCGTATCGCGGAACAGCACCAGCGGCGCGCGCTTGAACTGGATGGCGATTTCAGTGTGCCTTGCCGGCAGCCGCTTGCCGGTGCGCAGATAAAACGGCACGTCGGCCCAGCGCCAGTTATCGATCTGCAGCTTGAGCGCGACAAACGTTTCCGTCTTGGAATCACCCGGCACGCCTTGCTCAGCGCGATAGGCGGGCACGCGCTCGTTGCCCACTTCGCCATCGCCGTACTGGCCGCGCACGGCGTAATGCAGCACGTCTTCGGCGCCCAGCGGCTGAATGGCATGCAGGATCTTCGACTGCTCGTCGTGCACCGAGTCGGAGCTGAAAGAGATCGGAGGCTCCATGCTGGTGAGCGAGACCAGCTGAAAGAGGTGATTAGGCACCATGTCCCGCAAAGTTCCGGCAGCGTCAAAGTACCCGCCGCGCTGCTCCACGCCCACGGTTTCAGCTACCGTGATCTGGATGTGATCGATGTAACGGCGGTTCCAGATGGGCTCGAAGATTCCGTTGCTGAAGCGAAATACCAGGATGTTCTGTACCGTCTCTTTGCCCAGGTAGTGGTCGATGCGATAGATCTGGCTCTCCGTGATCACCTTGCGCACCTGGCGGTTGAGGGATTTCGCCGAGTCCAGGTCGCTGCCGAAAGGTTTCTCAAAGACGATGCGCCGCCACTGCCCGTCTTTCTCGCAGGCCAGTCCCGACGCGCCCAGGCGGTCGGTGATATCGCCGAAGAACGTGGGGCTGGTGGCGAGATAGAAGAAGTAGTTGCCGTGCGTATTGTGGTTCTTATCCACCTGGGCCAGCGTGTCGGCCAGGTTGGCGTAGAGCTTGTCGTCGTTGAACTCGCCGGCGACGAAATAGAGGCGGCGCAGCAGCCAGTCGACCAGATCGTTGTCCACCGCGCTGGTGGCAAACGACCGCAGCTTCTGCCCCATCAGCTGGCGGTACTGGTCGATGGAATAAGTGGAGCGGCCCAGTCCCACGATGGCGAACTCGCGCGAGAGAAGGTTGCTCTTGGCCAGATTGTAGAGAGCAGGGAAGAGCTTGCGCCCGGTAAGGTCGCCGGTGGCGCCGAAGATCACCATCACGCACGGGCCCGACTGCGGTGGACCCTGGCCGGCAGCAGCCCGCTCCAGATCCTGTAGTTCTTTCTCAAGCTGTGGCATAGAGTCTCCGATTACGCGCTCTCCTTCTGCGCGGCTGGCTTCTGGGAAGAAGGCTTCAATTCGATATGGCCGCCAAACTTCTGGCGCATGGCACTCAATAACTTCTCAGCAAAGGTGTGCTCCTGTCGCGAGCGGAAGCGGGTGAACAAAGCGGCGGAGAGCACGTCCACGGGAACCGCTTCTTCGATTGCCGCCTGAATCGTCCACCGGCCCTCGCCCGAATCCTGCACGAAGCCGGTGTATTCGGAAAGCGTCGGATTCTCGGCCAGGGCCATCGCCGTCAAATCGAGCAGCCATGACGACACCACGCTGCCGCGCCGCCAGACCTCAGCAATGTCCGCGACGTTGAGATCGTAGCGCAACTCCGGCTGCAGTTCTTTCGATGTGGCGTTGCGAAAGATGTCGAACCCTTCGGCGTACGCCTGCATCATGCCGTACTCGATGCCGTTGTGGATCATCTTCACGAAATGTCCGGCGCCCGACGGTCCGCAATAGAGATAGCCCAGCTCGGCGGTGCCGCCCATCTTTTCGCGCCCGGGCGTGCGCGGAATATCCCCGGTGCCGGGAGCCAGCGTTCGGAAAATCGGATCCAGCCGTTCCACGGCTTCCTTCGGGCCGCCCAGCATCATGCAGTAGCCGCGCTCCAGGCCCCAGACCCCGCCGCTGGTGCCGACATCGACGTAGTGAATGCCTTTGTCTTTGAGCTTCGTCGAACGGCGCACATCGTCCTTGTAATAGGAGTTGCCGCCGTCAATGATGGTGTCGCCGGCCTCAAAGCGCTGGGCCAGAGCGTTGACAGTCTGCTCGGTGGGATCGCCGGCCGGAACCATGATCCAGGCTGCGCGCGGCTTTTGCAGCTTGGCCACAAAGTCGCCCAGTGACGATGCGCCGGTCGCGCCTTCTTTGGCATACTCCGCCACCGTCTGCGGGCTTAAGTCCGTCACCACGCATTGGTGACCTGAACGCATCAGGCGGCGCACCATGTTGCCGCCCATCCGTCCCAGCCCAACCATTCCCAGTTGCATTTGTCCTCCGATTCACAGCTCCCACCGACGCGAGGAATTCCTGGGTCGGCGACAATTCGACTTGACGTGCTCAGCCTATTGCCTGACGCAACCTGTCTAAGCCGGCCTTGATGTCCCCGCTCAGATGAACCCGCACTGCGCGGCGCTTGCGGTCGGCCAGCACCTGGAAGTCGCCGCGGGCCTGCGCCGCTTTCACCACGCCGAAGCTGTACTTCTGCCCCGGAACCTGAAAATCCACGGCATCATCGCAGGTGATCTGCAGGAAGACGCCGCTGTTTGGTCCCCCTTTGTATGCCTGTCCCGTGGAGTGAAGGAAGCGCGGTCCAAAGCCGAGGCAGGTGGCCACATGCTTGCGATTGCGCACCGCTTGGCGGATGGCCTGCAATTGGTCTTCATGTGCCTGGTTCATCTCCAGGTAAGCCAGCAGGGCGAAGTAGTCTCCCGGCCCCAGCTGGCTGATGTGCGCGCGCAGCAGACCGTTGAGGGAAACCTGCTTGCCGGCCAGGTTCTTAAGGTTGCTGGCGTTGCGCTCGTCGGTGAACAGCTTGATGCCGTCCTCTTCCAGAATGGACGCTTCCGCCGGCAGCTTGCCGGTCTTCTCGTACTCCGAGGTCAGGGCGCGCGTGGCCAGCTTGCTGGCCTCGACGTCAGGCTGGTTGAACGCGTTGATGCCGATGATCGATCCCGCGACCGCCGTGGCTATCTCCCAGCGGAAGAATTCCTGCCCGATGTCGTAGATGTCGGCGATCTCCAGCGTCACCACCGGCTGTCCGGCTTTGGATAGACCCTGGATGCCGGAATCCTGATTCTTATCGACGCCGCCCTGCAGGCGCAGATAAACGAAGACGCGGTCGGCGCCGTAAACTTCCGGCGGGCCCAATTGCTCGAGATCGACCGGGATCAATCCTTTCCCATTCTTGCCCGTGCTCTCCGCCAGCAACTGTTCCAGCCACGCTCCCAGATCGTGGATGCCCGGCGAGGTCACCAGCGTGACTTTATTGCGTCCATGATTGGCCAGCGTTCCCAGAACGGCTCCCAGAATCACGCCGGGATTCTGCTGCGCGGGAACCGTGGCCGCGCATGCCTGAATCATCTCTTCCGTGCGATCCAGGAAGCGGCGAACGTCCAGCCCCATCACCGCAGCCGGAACCATGCCGAAGTTGGAGAGCGCGGAATATCTTCCGCCGATGCTGGGGACGCCCCAGAAAATATGTCGGAAGTGATCGTCTTCCGCCACCTGCTGCATCTTCGATCCCGGGTCAGTGATGGCAACAAATTGCTGGCCTGCATCTCCATTTTTTGCCGTCTTTTGGGCGCGATTGAAGAAGTATTGCTTGAAGATGTTGGGCTCCAGCGTGCTGCCCGATTTGCTGGCCACGATGAACAGCGTTTTCGCCAGATCGATCCGGCTCTCAACGCTCTTCACCTGCGCGGGATCGGTGGAGTCGAGAACGTGAAGCTGCGGCCGGCCGGCCTGTTTGCCGAAGGTCAGTGCCAGCACTTCAGGACAAAGACTGGAGCCGCCCATGCCCAGCAGCAAAGCGTGCTTGAAGCCGGCGCGCACGGCATCGTCGGCGGCTGCCGTCAGCTTCTGCAGATGCGCGGCCTGGTCTTCGGCCACGTGCAGCCAGCCTAGCCACTTGTCTTCGTCGTCACTGGTCCATAGCGATTTGTCGCCCTTCCACAGACGGCTGACCTTGTCGTGCTCCTGCCAGTCTTTCAGGGTGGCGTCAACCGCCTGCTGCAAAGGCGCGGGAAGATCGCAGCGCTGGCGCTCAATCTTGGGCTTTACCTGAGCGGATTGAGTTTTTTTTTCCTCCACTGCCGCGAGCAGCTTCTTGAAGGCGTCGGCGAACAGCACAATCCCTTCATCGAGCAGTTTGTCAGTAATCTCGCCCATGGATATACCGGCGCGCTCAAGATCGGCCATGATCTTGTTGGCCACGTCCACGTCCTGATCGACAGTGCGCGTCGGCCGGCCATGATCGCGGAACGCATCCACCGTGGCCGGCGGGATGGTATTGACCGTATCCGCCCCGATCAGGTTATCGATGTACATGGTGTCCGGATAACTGGGATTCTTGGTGCTGGTGCTCGCCCACAGCAGGCGCTGCGTCTGCGCGCCTTTCGCGGCCAGAGCCTTCCAGCGTGGCCCGCCAATCATCTCCTCGTACTTGCGATATGCCTGCTTGGCGTTGGCGATCGCGACCTTGCCGGTGAGACCGCGCAGCAGCTCCGTCTCCTGCGGGTTGGCGGTCTTCAGGCGCGTAGTGATAATGGAGTCGACCAGAGAGTCGATGCGGCTCACGAAGAAGCTGGCAACGCTGGCAATCCTGCTCACGTCCTGGCCCGCAGCCGCGCGGGCTTCCAGACCCTGAATGAAGGCTTCGGCCACGCTCAGGTAAGCGTCTTGCGAGAAGAGCAGCGTCACGTTGATATTCAGGCCTTCACTGATCAGCTGGCGTATGGCGGGAACGCCTTCCGGTGTGCCGGGAATCTTGATCATCAGGTTCTCGCGGTTCACCGCCTTCCACAGCCGGCGCGCCTCCTCGATGCTGCCCTTGGTGTCGCGAGCCAGAGTGGGCGAGACTTCCAGGCTGACGTAGCCATCCCGCCTTTTGCTGGCGTCATACACCGGACGCAGATGGTCGGCGGCGTCCTGGATGTCGCGCACCGCGATCCGCTCAAAGATCTCGGCGGCGCTCAGGTTCTGGGCGCGAAGCTGGTCCAGAAAATCGGCGTAGTCGGTGCTGCCGGTGATCGCCTTCTCGAAGATGGAGGGATTTGAAGTCATGCCGCGAAGGCCGTCCTCGTCGATGAGGCGCTGCAGTTCGCCGCTGGTAATCAGGTTGCGCCGGATGTAATCCAGCCAGAACGATTGCCCGAATTTCTGCAGCAGCATCACCAGAGGGTTATCTTTCGACTTTTCGCCGAATCCCGGCTTATCGATGGTTGAAACAGTACTCATGGCTCCTTCTTTCTGGCCGCTGCTGTGGCCGCATAACGTTGCTCAATACTTAAGGTCTTCGCCAGGCGCCGCTGATGCCTTTCTTCGGCGGTGAAGTTCGCCCGCAAAAACGTCGCGCATAGTTCTTTAGCCAGCTCCACCCCGATCACCCGGGCTCCCAGCACCAGAACGTTCACGTCGTCGTGCTCCACTCCCTGGTGCGCCGAGTAAGTATCATGACACTGGCCGGCCCGGATGCCGGGTATCTTGTTGGCCGCAACTGCAGCGCCTACGCCGCTACCGCAGATCAGGATGCCGCGCTCGCTCTCGCCCCGCAAAACGCTCACGCCTACTGCCTCCGCGAAATCAGGATAATCGACCGCGGCGGTGCTGTTCGTGCCTACGTCGCGGACCTGGTGGCCTTGCCCGCCGAGAAAGTCGGCCAGCACCTTCTTCAGTTCGTAGCCGGCATGGTCCGAGCCAATGGTGATGCGCATTTTTTTTTTGCGGTACTAACTGCCAATCTCTCGTAAACGCGCTTATCGTCCCAACAACTCCTGAGCGGTACGCAGCACCGCATCAGGAGTAAAGCCAAACTTCTTCAACAATTCCTTTAAGGGAGCCGAAGCCCCGAACGTCTTCATGCCGAGCACCTTGCCCCCTGGTCCCACATACTGTGACCATCCCAGCGTGGAGGCCTGCTCCACCGCAATGCGCGCCGTAACCGCCGCCGGCAGTACGCTCTCGCGATATTCCTCGCTCTGCTTCTCGAAAAGCTCCCACGAAGGCATGCTGACCACGCGAACCTTGCGCCCTTGCGCCGTCAGCTGCTCGTATACCGAAATGCAGATCGATACTTCGCTTCCAGTGGCCATCAGGATCAGCTCTGGCTTGCCGTCGGCAGCCTCAGCCATCACGTAAGCGCCTTTGGCCAGGCCGGCGGCGGAGGCGTAGCGCTTCCGGTCAAAGGTCGGGACCGCCTGCCGCGTCAGGACCAGCGCCGCCGGTTCGTGGCGAAGCTGCATGATGACCTTCCACGCCTCCACCACTTCGTTGGCGTCGGCCGGACGCAACACCAGGAAGCCGGGAATGGCGCGCAAAGCCACGAGCTGTTCCACCGGCTGGTGGGTAGGGCCATCTTCGCCCAGTCCGATGGAGTCGTGAGTAAAAACGTAGATTACGGGTATCTCCATCAGCGCGGCCAGACGCATCGGCGGCCGAGAATAGTCGCTAAAGATCAGGAAGCCTGCTCCAAAAGCGCGAATCTTGCTCAACGACAGCCCGTTCAGGATAGAGCACATGGCGTGCTCGCGAATGCCGAAGTGCAGGTTGCGGCCGCTGTACTGTCCGGCTTCGAAGTCGCCTGCGCCGGGAAATGTAAGCAGTGTTTTGGTCGAAGGCGCCAGATCGGCAGCGCCTCCGATCAGCCAGGGAACGTTCTGCGCCAGGATGTTCTCGACCTTCCCCGATGAATCGCGAGTGGCCAGACCCTTGGCGTCGGCAGGAAAGGTAGGCAGCCCTTTGTCCCAACCGTCGGGGAGTTCGCGGCGCTGCATGCGATCGAGCTGGTCGGCAAGATCGGGGAACTGCATCTTGTAACGGCCGAATGCTACTTCCCAGGAGCCGCGCAGCTCTTTGCCTCGGTTGCCAATCAACTCCGCGAAATGTTCTTTGACGCCGTCGGGGATATAGAACTTTGCGTCTTGGGGCCAGCCGTAAGCGCGCTTGGCCAGGCGAACTTCCTCTTCGCCCAGCGGTTCGCCGTGGGCTTCCTTGGTGTCCTCGCGATGCGGCGCGCCGTAACCAATGTGGCTGTCGACGATGATCAGCGTCGGGCGATCGTGGGTGTCGATAAAAATCTGCAGAGCCTTAGTCAGCAGGCCAAGATCGTTGGCATCGCCGACCCGGGTAACGTTCCATCCGTATCCCATGAAACGGCAGGCAACGTCCTCAGTGAAGGCCAGCTTGGTGGAGCCTTCGATGGTGATGTGGTTGTTGTCGTAGATCCAGCAGAGATTAGAGAGCTTGAGATGCCCGGCGAGGGAGGCGGCCTCACTGGCTACGCCTTCCATCATGTCGCCGTCGCCGCAGATGGCGTAGACGTTGTAGTTGAACATCTCGAGCCCGGGGCGGTTGAAATGCTCCGCGAGCCAGCGCTCCGCCATCGCCATGCCGACGCTGTTGCTCACTCCCTGGCCCAGCGGTCCGGTGGTGGTCTCAACTCCGGAAACCAGGTGGTATTCAGGGTGTCCCGGGCACTTGCTGCCCAGTTGTCGAAAATTCTCAATGTCCTTTAGACTGACCGAAAGTTCGCCCAGGGTCTCATAGTTAGGATCCACGGCTCGCACTCCGGCCAAATGCAGCAGGGAATAGAGCAGCATGGAGGCGTGGCCGTTCGATAGAACAAACCGGTCGCGATTGGGCCAGATGGGATCCTGGGGATCGAAACGAAGGAATCGTTGCCATAGACAGTAGGCCACCGGAGCCAAAGCCATGGGCGTCCCCGGATGTCCGGAGTTGGCCTTCTGTACCGCGTCCATGGAAAGAGTGCGGATCGTATTAATGCAGAGTTGATCGATATCAGCCGGGGTCCGGGAGTCCTGCTGCCGGACGGGATCAGCAGCCTGAGGTAACTGTGTAGCTGGAAGGGCCATCCACAACTCCTTTCCTGGGTTTGAGGAGCAGGGCCATTTCTCTCCTACTAGCCTACAACCAAAACAGTTATCCGCGGGAGAGGCCGGCCGGATTTATCAAGTGTTAACAGGGTCGCCAGAAGAACACAATTTGAGCGCGCTTTATTCCTACACTATTTACAGATGCGCAGCGAGGCAGCGAGTTTCATAGTGCGGCCTGGAAAGTCGATCGGAAGGGAATTGTAGGGAATTGCAGGAGGGTCCGGCTGCCTCAAAAAATGAGCGCGGCCAGCGTGCACCGCGCTCCCATTCTGAAAAGGCAAAAGGACGAAAACTAAGAAACCAAGCTGGCGACGCACCCCCAGTCGGCCTCGCCGCCAGCCCGGCTCTTTATCCATTCATCCTGCCCCTTAGTGAACGAGAACCCGCTGGCGTTACATCTCCTGAAAAAAATTTTTCTGCGGCTACTCACCCGTGGTTTGGACCGGGCCGCCCGGCGGGTTCTTGACCCAGTGGTCAAACCAGCTGGTCATCTCCCAGAGTACATGCTCGATCGATTCCCGTCCCAGGTAGCCGTGGGCTTCAAAGGGGAGCTGTACGTAGCGCACAGTCCCCCCATTGCCCTTAATTGCCTGATACATACGCTCGCTCTGGATGGGGAAAGTCCCGGAATTATCGTCGGCCATGCCGTGAATCAGCAGGATGGGATATCGGATCTTGTCGGCGTAGGCAAACGGGGAAACTTTCATGTACATCTCCGGGGCCTCCCAGAAAGTGCGGCGTTCGCTCTGGAAGCCAAACGGGGTCAACGTGCGGTTGTAGGCGCCGCTGCGGGCTACTCCGGCGCGGAACAGATCCGAGTGGGCCAGCAGGTTGGCGGTCATGAACGCCCCGTAGCTGTGACCGCCCACGCCCACGCGGGCGGGGTCGGTTACGCCCATCTCCACGGCTTTGTCGATGGCCGCCTTGGCGCTGGCCACGATCTGTTCAACATAGGTATTGTTCATCGTCTCCGGGTCGCCGACCACGGGCATGGTGGCGCCGTCGAGCACGGCATAGCTTTGAGTGATCAGGAGCAGGTGAATATTGCTGATGCCGGTAATCGTGATGAAGTGATAAGGTGAGCCGCTCACCTGGCCGGCGGTGGCCGCGTCGTTGAACTCAAGGGGATAGGCCCACACGATAGTCGGCAGGCGATCGCCCTGCTTGTAGTTCGGCGGCAGGTAAAGGGTGAAAGAGAGCTGGACCCCGTCCGCTCGCTTATAGGTCACCAACTGCTTGGTGACCCCGTGCAGCTGCGGCGTTGGATCCGGGAAGCTGGTCAGCGCGCGCCTGTCGGCGCTCCCTGCCGTGCGCAGAAAATAGTTTGGCGGATCGTTGGGGGTTTCGTAGCGGGTGATGAATCGCGAGCCGTCGTCAGAGGCCAGCGCTACGACTGATTCAAAGCTCTTGTCGCCGCACTGGAAGATGCGCTCGGATTTTCCGGATTCAAGGTCGAAGCGATCGAGGAAGGGAAACTCTCCTCTCGGCGACGCTCCCGCGCCGGTCAAAAAGATAGCGCTGCCTTGCTGGCGCAGTACGCGCTTGCCGCTGGGCAGAGTAAGCATCACCGGCGTACCGGGATCTTTATAGCGCTCGCGCACCGATCGTTCCCAGATCAGTTTGGGCGCCTGACCCGGATGGTTGATGTTGATGAGGAAAGTGCGCGTCCAGCGGCGGTCGCGGTCGTAATCGCGCACCAGTCCGATCCCGTTGTCGCCCCACTCAATGCCGGTGCGGCTGAAGCCGCCCGGCCCGCCGCCAAAGCCGCCGGGAGTGAACCTCTGTTCCATCTTGAGCAGTTCCGTGGGCTGGTCTTTGAAAGGCGCGTTCAGCATCATCAGCTGGTCGCGGTTGGGAACTTTGTTCTTGGGATCGCCGCCATCGAGGGCTTCGGCCCAGACCAGCGTTGCCGGCTGTGTGGCAATCCAATCAACGTCACGTGGTCCGGTGAGCACGCCTTCGACGGGCACATGATCGGCCAACGGCTGGCTGGCAACCTTGTACTCCAGCTTGCCGGAGCTGTCCCAAACTTCGATCTCGCGCGGAAAATCGCTCTCCGGCATGATGTAGGAGTAGGGACGATGGATCGTCGTCGCGAGAATGTGATGTCCATTCGGCGACGGACTTACACGCGCGAAGATCGCCGGTTTGCCGATCTCCGACACGCTAACTCCGGATGCATGAATCGGGCCCAGCTTCCCTGCGTGCAGGTGAATGACCTGGATCTGAGCGGTGGCGTAGTAATCGAACAGGGCCTCGTCGTGCGGATTCTCCAGCAGGTCTTCGTACGTGCGTACGGGGGCTTTCTTGCCGTCGCTCTCCTGGATGATGGGACCATCGGGAACCTTGACTTCGCCCGGAGGATTGCCGCGGTCCGTGGGGACCGTCTGGATCAGCAGTGAATGACCATCGGGCATCCACTGCACGGGCTCGCCCATCACCGAGTTAATCTTGAATCCTTCCAGGCGCGCGGCGCTGCCGCTCTCTACATCTCCCAGCCAAAGTTCAGTCCCGTTGCCGGTGGCGTTGGTGAAAGCAAAGCGCTTCCCATCCGGTGACCACTCCGGCGCGCTCAGGTAAGCATTGGCGGGAAGGCCGGAGACCTTGCGTGTTTTCCCCGTCGCGACCTCAACCAGGCTTAGGCCGACGATCCGCGGCGGGTGATGGCGGCCGTTGGTGGCGGGATTGATGCGCAGTCCGGCCACGCGAAGCATGGGCTGCGCCAGATCGGAGATCGAGGGATATTGCAGGCGGTCGCCCACCAGCAGGTATTCCGATCCCGGGCTGACGATCACCTGTGGCGTCGGCGGAGCGGCCAGGATTTCGTGGATCGGTGCCGGAGCCTGGTGATAGCCCTCCATAACGGCCGGCTTCGCTTGAGCTGCCGGCTGCGCAGCGAGGGAAAGAAGCGATGACAGACAAGCAGCAATGACTGCGAGAGAAATCGTCCGGCGGAGCACGATGGTTGGCCTCGAGCGTGGATTTGCAAACGGGAAAGTCTAATCGATTCGTCATCGGCCGGAACAGGTTTTACTCTTCTTAATCCCCGAATGCAGCAGGCCCCGGGGCGTGTCGTCCCGGGCCTGCTTGTGTGGAAGATCGAAGCTCGCGTTAAGCAGCTTGAGAGTGGCCCTTGTAGAGCGGAACAAATGTATCGGCGACGAAGTTTTCGAAGCTCGTGGGCGTGCTGTTCTGGGGCGTGCGTTTTTCCAGAGCGCGCATGAATCCGGAATTGAGCGAGCCCGCCATCTCCAGCAGAAGATCGATGAAGTTCCCCGACATTCCCATCTGCTGCAAGGCGCGTCGAAGCTGTTCGTTCGGCAACTGGATGTACTCAAGGCCGGGATTGCCGATCGCCTTTCCGATGATGGCGGTCGCTTCCTTGTAGTCGAGGTCGCGTTGACCGAGCAGTTCTCGAGTCTGTTGGCCGCTGAAATCGGTTTGAAGAAGGGCATCGGCGGCGGCCCGCCCTATGTCACTGGTGGCGATAAAAGGGAGTTTCAGATCCGGCCGAACCGGGCCGGCGGCTTTCCCGATGCTGCGGATGATTCCGGTTTGCCCCAACGTGTTCTCCATGAAGTATCCGGCGCGCAGGAACAGCGCGTTGAGCCGCGGGATCTTCTTTAGCGTCTCTTCAAACTTGTGCAGGCCGATCACGGGGCCGGTTTTCTCGCTCTTGTCGGCGCCTACGCTGCTGAGGACCACCGCGTGTTTGATGTTGTTCTTTTCAATGGCAGCTACAAAGGCGGCAATCACCTGGTCGCGATAGCCGATTACGTCGGTAGTGGTGACATTGGGCGGGATCATGGCATAGACGGCTTCGGCGCCGCTTAATGCCCTGGTCAGCGCTTCACGGTCGGTAAGTTCGGCGACAAATGGTTCAGCGCCTTTCGCAGCCAAAACTTGCAGCTTGTCTGCGTGCCTGCCGATGGCTCGAACTTTTTTGCCTTGCGACAGCAGCTGCTCGGCTACAACTTTTCCAGTATTGCCGGTTGCACCTGTAACAACGTACATGATTTACCTCCAGGGTCTATCGATGCCGGGAAGCACCTGCGGGCTTCATGCAAATTTCTTGTGGAACTTGGAAGCAGCTTCGTCCACACTAGTGCGCCATGAACATGAGAGGCAGATGTGCCATAATCACCGGCTCCGGCGGCCCGGGATGCGGTCGAGCGATTGCCAGCCGTTTTGCCCAGGAGGGTGCGCTGGTGGTGGTCTCCGACCGCAACGACGATGCCGGCCGTGAAACCTGCTTTCATGTCGAGCGCGCGGGCGGACGCGCCGCCTACTTCCATGCCGACGTGCGCCGCGAACACGATGTGCGCTTGCTGATCGAGTTTGCCGAACGTACCTTCGGAAACTTGTCGGTGCTGGTTAACAATGCTTCCGGGCCGGAGTTCGATCCTGATCCGCTGGAGCTGTGGCCCGACGTGGTAGCCACCGACCTGTTGGGCCCGATGTACGCGTCACGCCACGCGATTCCCGCCATGCGCCGCAGCGGTGGCGGCGCCGTGGTCAACATCAGCTCAACTTCGGCTCTGGGATACGGCGGCAACAGCCCCTGGCCTGCCTATGACGCGGCTAAGGGCGGAATTCTGCGGCTTACCACCGGCCTGGCTTGGCTGGGAGAAAAAGATCATATTCGCGTCAATTGCCTGGTACCCGACTGGGTGGCCAGCCCCCAGGTTGTCGCCTACGTGAACTCGCTGGCGCCGGAGGAACGCGCGCCGCGCGGCGTTCCCGAGCGGCTCATCACTCCCGATGAAATCGCCGGTGAAGTCTTTCGTCTGGCCACCGACGAAACGCTCGCCGGGCGCGTGATGGTGTGGTGGTGCGGCCAGCCGCCGCGGCTCATCCCCTGGAAGGATCGAGGGTACGAACGGCTGGAATAACCGTTCGCAACGCGAAGAACGCGAGCCAACGCTTATGCCTCTGCCAGTGCAATCGCCGCCGCTAGAGCAGCCGTCTTCTGGTCGGTGGTCCATGGAGGTCCCACCGCCCGACCAGCACCGGCAATTCTCTTCATGATGGCCGGCGCCGATCTGCCGAACACCGCGGCAGCTTTCTCTTCAAGCCCGCGTTCGCGGATGCCGATCGTCGGGATTTCGAGGGACGCAAACGCTGTGCGGAAAGCCTGGCGGAAAAACTCACCTTCGGCCGCGTGGATAAGCGCGTGTGAGGCGAGGGTTTTCGGCAGCTCAGGCAAAGGCTTGCCGGAGCTAAGCAAAATGACCGCAGCGCGCAAGCGATAGCCGCGGCTGCCGAGCGCCTCAACTATCTGCCGAATGCCTTCGCCGGCCAAGCGGCTTGATGTCTCGGTGCATGAATGCAAATGCTTTTCGGCGGCTGCAAGCTCCAGCCGTTCGACAAAGTGATACGGCTGCGCAGCACCGGGTGCGTGCGGTTCGATGATCTCGAGGCGCCGGCGCTCGAGGATCTGCTCCGCGCCATTCTCGAGAGAAACCACCACGGCTGCGCCCCACCCGGAGTGCGCGCGGATGCCGATGGCGCAGGGAACCGATCGAACTGGTCTCTCCGGACCGGGCATTTGCAAACCGCCGTTCCTATGAGGCTTTCTTCTCCATGTAACGGCCGACCAGCGCGGCGCAGGCCTCGATGAACTCCTGGTCTGCCTTTTGAAAAGTATTGGCGAAATAACTCTCCACGTCGATCTCCGCCACTACTCTGCTCTTGATGATAATGGGCGTCACCAGATTGGATTTCACCATCTCTGACCCTAAATAGCGCGGGTCGGCGGGTACATTGTTGACGACCACTGTCTTTTTTGTCGTGGCCGCCGCTCCGCACAATCCCTGGTCGAGCGGAATGCGCGCGCAGGGCACGAAGCTGCCGGCGTATGGTCCAACCACCAGAGCCGGTGGAATGGAGTTTTCCATCAGATAGAAGCCCACCCAGTTGTACCGGGCCATGGCTTCGTGGATCCGATGGGACATCTGAATCATGAGAATGTCGACCGCAGGGGCCGACAGGGACATCTTCTCAAATTCCTTGAGCAGGTCATTGAACCCGGGCATGGTTGACGGCATTTATAAACGCCTTGGCGGAAAGGTGGCAAGCACATTTAGGACCCTTGCGGCAGACGGTGCCTTATACGTCAACCGCTCTGGCGATCACAATACGGCGGTCTCTTCCAGCAATGCGCCCCTGGCAAAACGCTCCAGGCTGAGCACCGAGGCATCGTCGACCACGCCGGTCTTTCCGGTGACAATGAGATCCGCGACAATCTTGCCCGTTGCCGGCGCGTGCATCACTCCATGGCCGCTGAAGCCGTTGGCCAGAAAGAATCCGCGAACTCCGGGGGCCGCCCCGAGGATGCAATGGTGGTCAGGCGTCATCTCGTACAGGCCGGCCCAAGCGCGCTTGGGATTGACGGCGAGGTTCTCGAAGACCGGCACGCGGTTGGCGGCGCGAGTGAGTATTTTTTCGATAAAGCCAGGATCGAAGTCGGTCTTGTAGCCCGGCGTCTCTTCGGGATCGTTCCAGGCCAGCAGGAATCCGCGTCCTTCGGGCCGGAAATGAAACCCATTAGACATGTCGATTACCATGGGTGAGGAGTGAGGGAATGCGTCAAACGGCTCCGAGGGAACCAGCATGCGTCGCAGCGGCTCCACCGGCAGATCAACCTTGACGAGCGCGGCAATCTGCCTCGCCCAGGCTCCGGCAGCGTTGACCACGGTGCGCGTCGCGACGCGGCCGCGCGTGGTTCCCACGGCGCGGATACCTTGAGAATCAACTTCGATTCCGGTGACGTCGGTTTTCTTCCAGAGAGTAGCGCCCTGCTCGACGGCACTGGCCATGAATCCATTCATGGCGCTGTAAGGGTCCACAAAGCCGTCGGTGGTACAGAAGCTTCCGCCGAGAACGTCGTCGGAGCGCAGCAGTGGAAGCATCTTGATGATCTCACCGGCTTTCAGCAATTGCACTGTGGTTAGCCCTAGAGAGCGCTGGCGCTCGAAGTTGACACGCAGGTAGTCGAGGTGGGATGGCTTCGTTGCTACGAATAGATACCCTTGAGGGCGGTAGCCACAGGGATAACCTAAAACCTCTTCAAAGCTCGCATAGAAAGGAATGGAGTAGAGCGACATCTGGATATTAACGGGAGTAGAAAACTGCGCTCTGACTCCGCCCATGCTCTTGCCGGTCGACCCTTTGCCCTGGGCGCTCTCGCGCTCGATGACCAGTATGTTTTTGACACCGGCTCGGACAAGATGCCAGGCCACGCTCGATCCGACGATGCCTCCGCCGACAATAACTACCTCTGCACTCTCCATGGCTGAATATGTTTACGACATTCAACTGTGCCGGGTCAAAAACAGCACGCGTTCCCGGCAAGTAGCGGCATGGCTGGACATCGGGACGATGGTTTTGTGAAGAATCGTTAGGCCGAAAGAGTTAAGAGGAAGAGGCAAGACAGGGGTGCGCCCATGCCACTATTTGTCACGCACGCGTCCCAGATTTGAATAATGTTAGGTTGGGTTGAGTTGTGAAAATAACTTCTTTGATAAAAAGGGGGCCGCAGCTTCCGGGTCCACGCACCCCCCTTTCAGCAGTCGACGGATGAGCCTGCTTGTCCCTAGAGTAATGTGGGAAACCGTTACGTGGAGTATGTTTGTGGAACATATATCGGCATCGTCCATTTGGCCAGCCATCAATTGGGCCACAAGACCAGTAGTAGACACCGCCGTAGGTACAATGTTAATGACTTGTTTTAGGACAATAAAATGCTTTGAGATCGAAGGGTTGTGACTGTTTATGAAATCTAAGGACCAGATTTCGACGGGTTTGCACCAGATTTGGGATAATTTATGTCCGTTTTCTGGAAATTGTGAGAATGAATGGTAAAAACAGCCTTCACATTGCTCTAACATCTGAATGGTTAGATCTCCCTTATTTTGTTCACCTATAGTTTAAGGAAGGAGTTTTTGTGACCCGGAAGAAGGCAGCACTCGGATTGTTCATCGTCATCATGGTCATGCTGGCCGCGCGGTCGGCCGACAAACCCATTGCTGTAGGAATGATTCCCGATGCCGGAGCGACACAAGTTTCTATCCAGGAAAAGGAGCCGCTCAAAGGCTATCTTGCCAAGCATCTGTCGCAACCCGTGAATCTGGTAATCCCAACCAGTTACAACGCGACGGTAGAGGGGCTAGGCAACGGTTCCCTGGATTTTGCCTACCTGGGCGGGCTTACTTACATCAAGGCCCATAAACAGTATGGCGTTGTGCCTCTGGTGCAGCGCACCAGTGATAAGGAATTTCATTCGCTCTTCATCACTTCGGCCAACTCCTCGATTCATTCTCTGACCGACCTGAAAGGGAAGCAGTTCGCTTTTGGCGATATCAACTCCACCAGCGGCCATTTAATTCCGTATATCGAGATGCGGCAGGCGGGCGTGGACGTGGATAGCGAAGTCAAGTTCCGGTATACGGGCAGCCACCCGGCAACGGCCAAGGCGGTGGAGTCGGGTGCCGTCGATGCCGGCGCCCTCGACGAAACCGTCTATAATTCCATGGTCGCCGACGGCAAACTCGACAAAACGAAGGTGCGCGTCTTCTACATGTCGAAGCCCTTTGTCGACTACGTTTGGGTGGCGCGCAAGGACATCAGCAAAGACGAGCAGGAGAGATTTGCCAAGGCATTTACCGATCTCCGCGAAGGACGCGACGATCAGGTCCTGCAGATTCTGCGCGGCAAGAGCTTTGTTCGCACCAGCGACAGCGAGTATACGGTCATTCGCCTGATCGCCCAGCAACTGAATCTGTTCTAACGCATCCTTGATGATGGATGGCGGCGGAGAGTGTAGTGCCCCTGCTGAGTATCGAAGATCTGGTTGTCCGTCGGTCTCGGAGCACGACGCCCGTTTTGAACGGTGTGTCGTTCTCTGTTGATCGTGGAGAAAAGGTCGCCATTCTGGGACCCAGCGGCGCCGGTAAGACCACGTTATTCCGCACCATTGGCGGCTTCGTGCCTATCAGTCAGGGCAGGATTACGGTGGAAGGGACCAGCGTTGGGGAGTTGCGAGGAAGATCGCTTCGCCGCCTTCGCCGGCATGTGGCTTTGGTCTTCCAAAGCCACGACCTCGTCGATCGCCTGCGGGTTTATGAGAACGTTATGGCCGGCGCCCTGGGGCGGTGGTCGTCGTGGCATGCGTTGCGTTTTCTGTTCTGGCCCCGGGCCGAGGAAATCGAAGAAGCCCGGCGAGCTCTCGAACGCGTGGGCATCGCGCGCAAGCTGCGCGAGAAGACTTCAGAGATATCCGGCGGCGAACACCAGCGCGTCGCCATCGCCCGTGCCCTGGTGCAGCAACCGATGCTGCTGTTGGCGGACGAGCCGATCGCCTCTCTGGATCCTGATCTTAGCCACCAGATTCTTGCCCTGGTGTGTCGACTGGCGGAAGAAAACGGGTTTGCTCTCCTCTGCTCCCTGCATCAGCAGCCGTTTGCCTACGAGTACTTCGACCGTGTAATCCGCATCGATGACGGCGTGATTCAGAGCGACGAAGCGCCGCTGCGGGGCGGGATGCACAGCGTTCAGGCTGGCGACTGATGTCTGGCCTGCACAGCTTCTTCTCCATTCTGCGCCAGTTCTTTCCTCCCGATCTGTCCTGGAATTACCTGCGCGCTCTGCTGAAAGAACCGGTTCCGCAAACCCTCGAAATGGCCGCGGGCGCCATGTTGTTTTCCACCGTGATCGGGCTGCTCACCGGCCTTTACGTGGGCGCGCGACTTCCGGGGTCTCGCCTGGTCTACGGACTGCTGGCATCGGTTCGCGCCATTCCTGACCTCACTATGGCCATCCTGTTCGTGATTATTTTTGGCATCGGCGCCCCTGCCGGCATGCTGGCGCTGGCGACGTTTTATGCCGCGGCCATGGGAAAGATTTTCGCGGACCTGTTTGTCTCCGCCAACCCTGAGCCGGTGGAAGCCATGTATTCCACCGGAGCCGGACGGCTGATGGTGGCCCTTTATGCGCTATTGCCGCTGCGCGCCAGAGACCTGCTGACGTACGGCTCTTACGAGTTCGAAAGCAAGATGCGCGCCTGTGTGATTGTCGGAGCCGTAGGCGCGGGCGGATTGGGCACGGAGCTTGTCGGCACCATTTACCAGCTCGACTTCCGACGGACCACCACCATCATCATTCTTCTGGTTCTTCTGATCGCCATCATCGACCGGCTCGGTTGGGTGTTGCGGCGCTATCCTGGCTTGCTCCTTCCGCTTGCCGTACTGGGGATGATTTCCGCGTGGATTAATCGTCCGCAGATGTTCGCGTTTCAGCACACCTTGAAGACGGTGCGCGATATGTTCCCGCCTTCGCTGCCGGCAACAGCGGTTCACCAGTTGCCGCTCCTCATTGGGCAGACCATCTTCATCGCGGTGGCGGGAACTCTGCTGGCGGTGGTAATGGCGATACCGCTCGGCCTGGCGGCAGCACGCAATCTGTCGCCACCGCTGCTCTACATTTCGGTGCGGCGTTTACTGGAGTTGCTGCGCGCGATTCCAGACCTGGTCTGGGGCTTGCTCCTGGTGACGACAGCTATGGTCGGACCCATGGCGGGCGCGCTGGCGATTGGTTTGCACAGCGCGGGTGTCTTCGGCAAGCTGTATTCAGAGTCGCTGGAAAACGTCCAGCCGGAACCGGTGGCGGCCCTGGCTTCCACGGGCGGTCCACGCCTGGCGATCGCCGGATTCGGTCTGTTGCCGCTGGCCTTTCCTCCCATGCTGGTGCATACCTTGTTTCGCTTTGAGTGGAACCTGCGCGCGGCCACGATCGTGGGGATGATTGGCGCAGGCGGCATCGGGCAGGCCCTGTTCAACTCGCAGCAACTGATGTTCTACAACCAGACGCTGGCCTATGTAATCATCACCTGGGTTATGGTGATGATGGTGGACCTGGCCAATGCACAGCTACGTCATAAACTGAAAGCTGCGGAGAGCGCGGCATGAGCCGTCCCAGGGTAGTGCTTACCCATCGGGTGCACGATCCCGTCAAACAACTTCTAGCCCGCCATTGTGAAGTGGTCTCCAACGACACGCTGGAAAGCTGGCCGCATGCCAAGCTGTTGGAAGAGGCGCGCAACGCAGAAGGCCTGTTGGTCTTCATGCCCGACAAGATTGACGAAAGCTTCCTGACGCACTGCCCGCGCCTCAAGGTCATCGCTGCCGCCCTCAAGGGCTATGACAACATCGATCTGGCGGCGTCCTCCCGCCGTGGCGTGTGGGTGACAGTTGTTCCCGATCTGCTCTCCCAGCCGACAGCGGAGCTGGCCATAGCCCTGACTCTCGGCTTGGTACGCAACGTAGCCGCCGGGGACCGGCTGATTCGCAGCGGCAGGTTTCACGGATGGCGTCCCGTGCTCTATGGCGGAGGATTGGCGGGCAAGACCGTCGGCGTGATCGGCATGGGGCGCGTGGGCCAGGCCTTTGCACGGGTGCTCGCCGGATTCAACTGCCGGATCATCTATCACGATCCCGTGCACATGTCGCCGGTGCAGGAAGCTTTCCTGGGCATGGGGCGGGCGTCACTGGATCAGGTCCTTGCGGAAAGCGACGTGCTGGTGGTGCTGGTTCCCCTGACTGCTTCGAGCCTGCACATGATCGGCGATGAAGCTCTAGCCAGGATGAAACCAGGCTCATACCTGGTGAATGTCGGCCGGGGATCGGTAGTGGATGAGGCGGCTGTGGCGCGGGCCCTGGATCGGGGACATCTCGCGGGCTTCGCCGCAGACGTCTTCGAGATGGAAGACTGGGCGCGGCCCGGTCACCCGGCGGCGATTCATCCGTCGTTGCTGGCCACCGCGGACCGCACCTTGTTTACTCCTCATTTGGGTTCCGCTGTGGCGAAGACACGGCTGGAAATCGAAATGTCAGCCGCAGAAAGCATTCTGCAGGCGCTGAGAGGGGAGCGGCCCCGCGACGCCATCAATGAAATCGAGCCGGCTGCACGCAAGGCGGAAAAATAATCTCATCGCGAAAAAAGTGAAAAGCGTCTAATTTGCGGGGCTTCTTGCGGTCGCGGGTGCCGTTTGACCGTCCGCCGTAATCTCCCGTAGTCTAAAAAGTTTGCTTATGTCTCATTCTTCCATAGCCGAAAGCATCACCGAGCTCGTAGGCGGCACCCCTATGTTGCATTTGCGGCGAATGGCCGCGGATGGAGCGGCGGATATTTTCGCCAAGCTGGAAAGCTTCAACCCCGGCGGCAGCGTCAAGGACCGCGCGGCCATCGGCATGATCGAGCGCGCTGAAGCCGAAGGACGGCTCAAGCCTGGCGCCACCATCCTGGAAGCCACGGCGGGCAACACCGGAATCGGCCTGGCGCTGATCGGAGTCAACAAGGGCTACCGCGTGATCGTCTGCGTGCCGGAGAAGTTCGCCGAGGAGAAGGTTAAGATCATGCGCGCGCTCGGCGCCGAGGTCGTCCGCACACCCGAACAAGCAGCCATGCTCGGCGCCATCAAAAAAGTTAAAGAACTGGCCGCTGCCATTCCCGGATCCTTCACCGCACTGCAGTTTGAAAATCCCGCCAACCCCGAATATCACCACGACACCACTGCCGCCGAGATCTACGAGCAAATGCAGGGCAAGCTTGACGCCATCGTCGTCGGGGTAGGCACGGGCGGCACGTTTACCGGCATCGCGCGTTACATGAAGGAGAAGTCGCCGAAGATTTATTGCGTGGCCGTGGAGACTCAGGGATCGGTGCTGGGCGGAGGGCCTCCCGGCCCGCACAAGGTGGAAGGCATCGGCAGCAGCTTTATTCCCAAGACGTTCGACCGTGAAGTGTGCGACGAAATCATCGCAGTGAATGACGAGAATGCTTTCGCGACCGTGGCGCAATTGGCGCGCAAGGAAGGCGTTCTGGGCGGATCGAGCGCCGGCGCGAACGTCTTCGCCGCCATTCAGGTGGCCAAGAAGCTCGGAAAAGGGAAGCGCGTAGTGACCATTATTCCCGACGCAGCGGAGCGCTATCTCTCCAAAAACATCTTTGAAGGCGGAGTATGAAGAAAAAGGAACCAGGATTTGCCACCAAGGCCATCCATGTTGGCCAGGAGCCCGATCCCTCCACGGGCGCGGTAGCGGTACCGATCTTTGCCACGTCGACGTATGTCCAGGAAGAGTTGGGCAAGAATAAAGGATACGAGTACGCGCGCGTCTCCAACCCCACGCGGACTCGGCTGGAGCAGAATCTGGCGGCACTGGAAGGCGGCACCTCGGCTCACGTGTTTTCCAGCGGCATGGCTGCTGTAACCGCGCTCACGCAGTGCTTCCTCAAACAGGGCGACCACCTGATCTGCGGACACAACGTTTACGGCGGCGTGCCCCGTTTGTTTAACCAGGTGCTGGCCCAGTACGGCGTGGAGTTCAGCTACGTCGATACGTCAGATCTTGACGCCGTGAAGAAGGCACTGCGCTGGAACACGCGCATCATCTGGATTGAGACGCCCACCAACCCGCTGATGGTGCTCACCGACATTAAAGAGGTAGCCAAGATCGCGCACTCGCGCAAAGCCGAGCTGGTGGTGGACAACACCTTCATGTCCCCCTACTTCCAGCGTCCGCTGGATCTGGGCGCGGACATGGTGATGCACTCGACCACCAAGTTCCTCAACGGGCACAGCGACGGGCTGGGCGGAGTGATCGTCGCCACCAGGCCGCATCATGCGGAGAAGCTGGCGTTCATCCAGAAAGCCGCGGGAGCGATACTGTCGCCCTTCGAGTGCTGGCTGGTGTTGCGCGGCGTGAAATCGCTGGCCGTGCGCATGATCAAGCACGACGAGAACGGCCGCGCCGTAGCCGACTTCCTGCGCAAGCACAAGAAGGTGAAAAAAGTGCTTTATCCGGGGTTCAGCGATCATCCGCAGCACGAGCTGGCCCGGCGCCAGATGACCGGCTTCGGCTCGATGATCACTTTTGAGACCGGTTCGCTGAACAACGCCAAGAAGATGCTGCGCAAAGTGCGCGTCTGCTCATTAGGAGAATCGCTGGGCGGAGTGGAAACTCTGATCTCTCATCCCGCCACCATGACCCACGCTGCGCTGGGGGTGGCGGGCCGCAAGCAGATCGGACTGACCGATGGCATGGTGCGAATTTCCGTGGGAATCGAGGATGCCGAGGACCTGATCGAAGATCTGGACCTGGCGCTGGCGGCGATTTGAGAGAAACCTCCATCACAGAGGGCACAGAGGAACATGGAGGCCCACAGCTGAAAGCGGCTTCCCGGGTCGAAACGAATCATGCTTCTCCCGTGTTTCTCCGTGTCCTCGGTGGTTACTCAACGTCGCGGAAGGTTATTCAACGCTGCCGGCAATCCAGTCCAGGTATTTGTTTTCGCCGTCGCTTACCGTGAGCAGGATGCACTCGGGCAACTCATAGGAGTGAAGTTCGCTGATGGCGGTGCGGACGCGCTCAAATATCTCGGCCTGGGTCTTGATGATCAACAGCCACTCGGACGCGCTCTCCACCTGGCCCTGCCAGCGAAACACCGACTCGATATTCGGCACGATGTTGACGCAGGCGGCCAGGCGGCGTTCCACTAGAGCTTGGGCGAGCTTGCGGGCCTCTTCGGCCGAGCCGGCGGTCGTAAGCACGATACGGGCGTTGGTCATCGGCGATCTCTCCACAGAGTGTACCAGCGCCGTCACGGCTGTCTGCGAAAACCATCCGCGGCGGGACCGCAACTAAGATTGCGATTTACCGATAGAGATTCACAGGATTGCTTTATGGCAGGCATTAAGTTCGGGACCTCCGGCTGGCGGGCGATCATCGCCGACGAGTTTACTGTGGCCAACGTCCGGCGCGCGGCCGCCGGAATTGCCGGTTACGTGGTTTCGCAAAAGCCTTCGGGCGCAAAGGTGATCGTAGGCCGCGACCCGCGGTATATGGGAGAGCGCTTTGTAGAAGTGGTGGCCGAGGTGCTGGCGGCGGGAGGAATTCAGCCGCTGATCATCGCCGAAGCCGCGCCGACGCCGGCCATCGCCTATGAGGTCATCCGCCTCCACGCCGACGGCGCGGTCAACGTAACCGCCTCGCACAATCCGCCGGAGTACAGCGGGCTCAAGTTTTCGACCTCTGACGGCGCCCCGGCGCTGCCCGAGGTTACCGCCGCTGTCGAAAAGCTGATTCCCAGCGAAGACGGCGTGGCGCCGAAAGCAGGAAAGGTCTCCGCGCAAAACATTGACCCTCGCCCGGCCTACCTGGCGCGGCTGAAAGAGATCATCGATCTGGCCGCTATCCGCAAATCGGGAATGAAAATTGTTTTCGATCCACTGTGGGGCGCGGCGCGGCATTACTCTGACGACCTGCTGCGCGAGGCCGGCATCAACGTAGCCACGGTCCACGACACCCGCGATGTGCTTTTCGGCGGCCATGCGCCGGAGCCGGACGGCCACCTGTTGAACGAGATGCGTGCGCAGATAAAGGCCACGGGAGCGCGGATCGGCATTGCCACCGATGGCGACGCTGATCGCTTCGGCATCGTCGACGAAGACGGGACCTTCCTTCAACCGAATTACGTCATCGCTCTGCTGTTTGATTACCTGGTAGAGACGCGCGGCTGGAAAAACGGTGTGGCTAAATCGGTCGCCACCACCAACATGATCAACGCCCTGGCCCAGCGCCACGGCGTTCCCCTGCATGAGACGCCGGTGGGATTCAAGTATATCGGCGAGCTGATCAAGCAGGACAAGATCGCGATCGGCGGGGAAGAGAGCGCCGGGCTTTCCATCCGCCATCACGTGCCGGAGAAAGACGGCATTCTTGCCGGACTGCTGTGCGCGGAGGCGGTGGCGCGACGCAACCAGTCCCTGGGGAAGCAACTCAGGGATCTATTTGGCAAAGTTGGTTCCTTTTATCCGCAAAGAGAGAACTTCCGCTTGACGCCGGAAGTGCAGGCGAAGTTCACTAGTAAAGTTAAGAGCGATCCGGCGGATTTTGCCGGACGCAAGGTGAAGCAGGTTGTGCGTACCGACGGCCTGAAGTTGCTCCTCGACGACGGATCATGGGCCTGTTATCGGCTCTCCGGCACTGAACCGGTGGTGCGAGTCTACACGGAAGCCAAATCCGAGAAGGATCTGGCGGCGCTGGCGGCCGCGGCCAAAGAATGGATCTTCAACTGAGAATCATGAATCAGGTGCTACAAAGTGGCGCGCAGCGGCTCTACCAGTCGCGTCGCAAGCTGGCCACAGCGGGCATCATCGCCCTGGCGTGCGTGCTGGGCTATCACGCCATCTTTGGCGCCAACGGCTTTCTGGTCTACCACCAGAAGCAGACGGAACTGCAGAAACTGGATCAGGAGATCAAGACGCTGCAGCAGGAGAACGAGCGCAGCGAGCAGCAGGTCAAGGCACTGAAAACGGATCCCCAAGCTATTGAGAAAGAAGCCCGGGAGCAACTGCACTACGCCCGCGACGGCGAGATCATCTACAAGCTCCCCGCGGCAACGCCCACCCAGACTCAGAAAAAATAATTGCTCCACACAGGGAAGCGTGTGTGCGTGTACTCCTGTTCAAATTGGGCCGGAACGCGAAGATTAAGTAGCCGCCACTTCCTTTGATCCCAACTCCTTGAAAACCTTGTCGGCGCGCTGCAGGGCTTCCTGGACATTAGCGCAGATGTTCTCAGGCCCCACGACTTCTTCGAACTCCGCCTGGTGCATGAGCTGCGCGGGTTGTTCGCGAGCTCCGCAGAGTAGCAAGGTTCGGCCGGTGGCATGAAGCCGGCGGGCGGCTTCTTCCAGGGCGAAGAGTCCGGTAGCGTCGATGGCGGTCATGTTGCGCAGGCGGATGATGACGATCGGCGGCAGCTCGTGGATGTTCTCCGTGACTGAAGCGATCTTCTCCGTCGCGCCGAACAGAAACGGTCCGTGAATACGGAAGATGGTGGCGTAATAAGGAATGTCCTTGTCCTGGAGAATATGGACGCGGCCATCTTCCACGTAGTCGTCAGTCACCTGGGCCACGGTGGTAGTGTTGGAGACGCGGGCAATAAAGAGCAGAGCCGCCAGGATCATGCCGGCTTCCACCGCGACAGTCAGGTCGGCGAAGACGGTGAGAGCGAAGGTCACCAGCCACACACTGATATCGGTCTTGGTCAGCTTCAACAGTTGGGGAATCTCGCGCCACTCGCCCATGTTGTATGAGACAACCATGAGAATACCGGCCAGCGCGGCCATGGGAACATAACCGGCCAGAGGCGCTGCAAAGAGAAGGATGCAGAGCAGGGTAAGCGCGTGAATCATCCCGGCTACCGGAGTTTGCGCTCCGGAGCGAATCCCGGTGGCCGTGCGGGCAATGGCGCCGGTGGCGGGCAGTCCTCCCACCATCGGGGAGAAGAAGTTAGCCACGCCCTGGGCAATCAGCTCCACGTTGGGATTGTGGCGGTCGTTGGTCATGCGATCGGCGACAACGGCTGACATCAGCGATTCGATCGCGCCCAACATGGCCACGGTAAATGCCGGACCGAGCAGTCCGTGGACCAGGCCGGCGTGCCAGGTGGGAATCACAATGTGTGGCAGTCCACGAGGAATGCCGCCAAAGCGGGTGCCGATGGTTTCAACCGGCAGCTTGAGCAGGAAGGCGGCAACGGTGGCGCCGAGCATGGCCACGATCGGCCCGGGAATGCGGTTGGAGAGCGCTCGGCAAGCCAGGATCACTAGCACGGTGCCGGCGGCGAGGAGAGCGGCTTTCGGCGAACAAGTGGGCAGGGCCCGCGCGACAGCTTTCATCCGCAGCCAGAATTCTCCGGGAACCTTGGCCATCTGCAGGCCCAGGAAATCCTTGATCTGCGTGCTGGCGATGAGCACGGCGATCCCGTTGGTGAAGCCGATCACTACCGGACGAGGAATAAATTTAACGGCGGAGCCCATACCGGTGGCGCCGAGCACGATCAGCAGGACTCCGGCCATCACCGTGCACATGAACAGGCCTTCGACGCCGTGGGTAGCAACGATGCCAGCCACCACCACCACGAAAGCGCCGGTAGGCCCGCCGATCTGCGTCTTCGATCCGCCAAGCAGCGAAATCAGGAAGCCGGTTACCACCGCGCAATAGATACCGGCCTGCGGCGTAAGGCCAGAGGCGATAGAGAACGCCATGGCCAGAGGCAGGGCCACCAGGCCGACCGTTACTCCGGCGACAAGATCGTGGGAGAACTTATTGAGGCTGTACTCGCGCAGGCAGAGAACTGACTTGGGCAGCCAGCGTTCGTTCAGCTTTAGAGAAAGAGCAGGCAACATTAACATCGATTATGCCAGAGACTCCCGCGAGGGCGGACGCACGGAAGTAACAGGCAGTGGATTAGCGTCCTTTAAGTTAGCGCACCACGCCTTGCAGCGGGGAGCTGGCGGTTGCGTAGAGTTTTCTGGGCATCCGTCCGGCTAAATATGCCGCGCGACCGGCAATGACGGCGTGCATCATGGCCTCAGCCATCAGGATGGGATCCTCAGCGTGGGCGATGCCAGAATTCATGAGCACAGCGTCAGCCCCGAGTTCCATGGCGATCGAGGCATCAGAGGCGGTGCCTACACCGGCGTCGACGATCAGCGGGACTTCGGTGATCATCTCACGCAGGATCTGAATGTTGGCCTGGTTCTGGATGCCCATGCCGCTGCCGATCGGCGCGCCCAGAGGCATGATGGCGCTTGCGCCGGCATCGATGAGGCGGCGGGCAACCACAATATCGTCAGATGTATAGGGAAGAACCGTAAAGCCTTCCTTTACCAGCGTGCGGGTGGCTTCGATGGTCGCCAGCACATCGGGATAGAGGGTCTTCTGATCGCCGATGACCTCGATCTTCACCCAGTCGGAGAGTCCCACCTCGCGTCCGAGGCGAGCCGTGCGCAGCGCTTCTTCCGCCGTGTAACAGCCGGCCGTGTTGGGAAGCAGGAAGTATTTCCGCGGATCGATGAAGTCCAGCAGCGATTCCTTCGAGCGGTCAAGATTCACACGGCGCACCGCGACGGTGACCATCTCCGCGCCGCTGGTCTCGATGGCCCGCGCGGTTTCCTGTCCTGATTTGTACTTGCCCGTACCGACAATCAGCCGCGACCGGAACTCGCGTCCCGCAATAGTTAGGTTATCCATGAAATTCTTTTCCTGGTCCTATTGTAATGAAACGCTGGCCATCAGAGCACCGGCCCGATTTCGATCCCGGTAATCCCAAAGTCTGTCGCCATGTCCCATGCTGACAGGCCTTGTTCCTGTGTGGGGCGCTAGGAGACAACAGCTTCGATGGGGTGCGGCTCCCGGTACAGCTGTTCGATCTGCTGTTTGTATTTAGCTTCGATAACACGGCGCTTGAGCTTGAGCGTAGGCGTAATCTCGCCGGTGGCGATGGAGAACTCGTCGGGCACGAGGAGGATCTTCTTGATGGTCTCAAAGTGGGCGAGCCGCTTGTTCAGATCCTCCACGATGCCGGAGTAGAGTTCACGCACTTTGCCGGCGTTCACCAGTTCCTGGTGCGAGCTGAACGCGATGCCGTTGGCGCGCGCCCAGTCTTCCAGCAGCGGGAAGTGCGGGGAAATAATGACCGATGCAAACTTACGGCGGTCGCCAATGACTGCCGCCTGAGCGACCAGCACATTGTTCTTGAGCGCGTTCTCGATCGGCTGGGGCGCGATGAACTTCCCGCCTGAAGTCTTGATCAGGTCTTTCTTCCGGTCGGTGATGCTGAGGAAGCCTTCGCTGTCGATCTGGCCGATGTCGCCGGTCTTGAACCATCCGTCGACAAAGGCATTCTTCGTCTCTTCAGGCATACTCCAGTAGCCCTTGAAAACGGTTGGCCCTTTGACCATGATCTCGCCGTCATCTGCGATCTTGACCTGCAGGTCGCGATAAATCTTGCCCACACTACCGACCTTGAAGGCGCCGAGGCGATTTACGGCGATGGTCGGCGAGGTCTCGGTGAGGCCGTAGCCTTCGAAGATGGGGATATTCATGGCGCAGAACCACTCGGCCAAATCGGCGCCGAGCGGCGCGCCGCCGGAGAAGTAGGCGCGGCTGCGGCCGCCGAATCCCTGGCGAATTTTCGAATAGACCAGCTTGTTGGCCAGCTTCCAGGCGGGGCTGACGGGCGTCTCGCCGCGGATGATCTCGGCTGTGTGGCGCTCGCCTACGCGATGCGCCCAGTCGAATATCCTGCGGCGCAATCCGGAGCCGGCCCGGCGCTCTGCCTCCTGGCGGACTTTCTCGTAAACCCGCGGCACGCCGACAATGATGGTGGGCCTGACTTCCTGCAGCGCCGAGGGCAGCTGGTCAAAAACGGCGCAATAGCCGATGGTCACACCATCGCGATAGCAAACGTAGTCCACATGGCGCGCAGTGACATGAGAGAGGGGAAGAAATGAGAGGTAAACGTCGCCGGTCTCCCACTGGGCGTCCCGGCTGGCCATGTTGGCGCAGGCGGTGAGGTTGCCGTGGGTCAGCATTACGCCCTTGGAGTTGCCCGTGGTGCCTGAGGTGTAAATCAGAGTGGCCAGATCCTCGGGCTGAACAGTATGGGCCTGATCGTTGAAGGCGATGTCTTCCTCGGTGGAGGCGCCTTCGATCACCTTCCACAGGGGGATCACGTTGATCTCGTGGATGTCGTCCATGACCACGATCTTTTCCACTTTGCTGCGCGATTGCACCGACTGCACCTTGCGCAGCTGCTCCATGGTGGAAACGCAGGCCACGCGAGCGCCGGAATTTTCCAGAACGTAGAGCGTCTGCTCGGCGGTGAGCGTGGTGTAGATGGGCACATCCACGATGCCGCTGGCGACGCAGGCGAAGTCGACAATCATCCACTCCGGGCGGTTCTCGCTGAGAATGACCACGCGATCGCCCTTGTTGATGCCCCACTGGTGCAACGAGCGCGCGAAGGCTGTGACGTAGCCGTAGAACTGGCGGGAAGAGATGACCCTCCAGGATGCGCCGCTCTTGAAGAGCAAGTGCCGCTCCAGATCGTGCGCGACTGACGAGAAAAAAATGTCCGACAGCGTTCTGATTTCCATCTCAGGAGCCCGTTTCCACACCCTTCAGGATGATGGAGACGACCGAATCGGTCAGGGTGGACAAATAGTTGGGGTCGCGGTCGTGCTCAGACAGGACCCAGGTGGTGACGATCTCATCGAGCGAGCCGAAGAAGCAGTGGGCGGCCATGGTAATGGAGATGTCGGTGCGAAAGGCGCCGGCTTCCTGGCCTTCGCGGATCACGCTTTTGATCAGATCAAAATACTCCACCAGCAGGTTGTGCGAGAACTGCCCGAGAAACTTCAGGCTGTGGCGGAGCTCGGTCTGAAAGACGATGGCCAGCTCGCGGTTGTGGCCAAGGCCGTCGAGATGCAGGTAGGCGATGCGGCGCAGCTTTTCCCGCGGCTCGGGCATGTGTTCCAGCGCACTCCTGGCGCTCTGAATGAAGCGGTGGAAAGCGGAGTCAATGGCTGCCATCAGCAGCTCGTCTTTGTTCTTGAAATAAAGATAGATGGTGCCGTCGGCCACCCCGGCGCGGTCGGCGATCTCGGAGACGCGGGAGTGGAAAAAGCCGTGCTCGGCGATAACCTCAATGGCAGCGTCGAGAATGCGCTGGTACTTGTCCGAGGCGCCGTTCGCAGGCTTGGCTAGCTGTTCTGAAGGCCGTTTCACAGTCAAAGAGCCTTGAATCTAACCGGATTTAAAAGATAGCGCAACGGAAATCCTAGCTATTCCTATATTGACCATACCATGACAGAAAGCTGCGAAACGCCTGCCCGCGGTGGCTGTACTGCCGTTTTTGCTGGAGCGAAAGTTCGGCGAATGTCCGGCCCAGAGATGGAAAGTAAAAAAGAGGATCGTAGCCGAAGCCACCGCTGCCCCGGGGCGTGGTCAGCAGCTCGCCTTTCGCTTCTCCGAGAAACGTATTAAGCGCTTTTTCGCGCTGCGCGAGCGCAATCACGCAGACATATTTTCCTGCATGTTTCCCCGGAGGCAGACGTTCTAGTCTTGCGATGAGGGCCTGGTTGTTCTCATCGTCGGAAGAGTTGCTGTGAGCGGCATGGTTTCCGCCTTCGCGAAGCATAGCCGCGTAGCGCGCGGAGTAGACGCCGGGGGCGCCGTCCAACTCATCGACCGCCAGGCCTGAGTCTTCAGCCAGAACGAAGTCGTCCGGCGCAAGGCGGCTGTAGTACTCGGCCTTGATGCGGGCGTTGTCGGCGAAGGTGGCGCCGTCTTCCACGGGCTGAGCGACGGTGTCGATGCCGGGAAGCGAATCAAGCACCACGCCCAGGCCGGCGGCGGCATCGCGGAACTCCCGCAGCTTGCCCGGATTGCTGGTAGCAATATAGATTTTAGGCATTCGTTCTTGAAGCGGCGGATTACGCTCAACATCATAGCCTGAGGTTGGCAGTGGGAAAAACGGGACCTTTATATATGGCAAAGCGGCTTTATCTCATAGCAGTTGTTATCGTCACAATCTGCGGCTGTGGAGTCGTTTCACCACTGCGCAACGGCACGACTACGCCCACCGGCTCCAGCGGCGGAAAACTGTACGTCTCAACCGCAGGATCCATCCTGCGCTTCGGCAGCGCCCTGAGTGCTAACGGGAACGTGGCGCCCGAAGTGACCATCAGCGGAGTGAGCAGCCAGCTGAATGGGCCCAAGCGAATTTTCCTCGACGTCAACTCCGACCGGCTTTTCGTGGCCAACAGCGGTAGTTCCTCAATCCTGATTTTTTCGCCGGCGTCGTCGGCGACGGCCGGCAGCACTCCCAGCGCGGTGCTGACCTCGACCGGGAACATGGTTACGCCCTTTGATCTAGCCATCGATGCCGGAGCCAACCTGCTGTACGTGGCCGACTCAAGCAACAACAGCATTCTGGTGTTTGCCAACGAGTCAGGTCTGAGCGGCAATGTGAACACCGCCCCGGTGCGGACTATGACCGTGAGCTTCAATCTGACCGGAATCTTCGTGGATCCTGCACACAACAATCTGTTTATCGCCGACGCTCCCGATAATTCTGTCGATATCCTGCAAAACGCCAGCACCGCGACCGGAGCGATTACGCTGCTCTTGTCGCCGGTGACGGGGGCGGCAACCAACCTCAGCTCACCAAGCGACGCGACGCTGGACAGCGGGGGAAGGCTGGTGGTGAGCAACAACGGGACCAGTCCCAGCGTCCTGATCTTCACCAATCTCGTGGTTCCCTCAGGTGGGAATACCAGCCCGGCGGCGACAATTGCCGGCGGCTCGAGCAACGTGGCGGTTCCTGGGCAGATGGTGTTCAACGGCGCTGCCAACAACGGAGAACTCTACGTGGCCGACGCGCATGCTCCGGGAATACTGGTTTTTACCAACATCAATTCCGCCAATGGGACCATCAACTCTGCGCCTGCCCGTTCCCTTGTCGGCTCAGGCACGCAGTTGAACACCGGCGCCGTCAACGGAGTTGCCCTGGACACCACGCGCTAGGCTGCTTTTCAACGCAAGAACCATCCCCAAAAGGAGATCCCTATCCCGATGGCGGTGCTCACAAAGGAGAGCCGCCAGTAGAGCTTGGTTTCGGCCAGCAAGGAGATCGAGCAGAGAACGATGGAGATTTCCAGAAAGAGCTCAGCAGAATCGTAGTGGTCGGCCTTGGTGGTCATCAAATCCGTTTCTTTTTCCAGATCGTGCGTCTTTTCCTGGATGTCGACGGCTCCGTCTTTGCGCTGCGGCCGTTCTTTGCGGGATTTTTCGCGTGTTGACGCCTTCTCTTCTGGAGAAGCCGAGGCAGCTTTGGCGGATTCGGGCGCGGACCCGGCATGTTCTTCGCCCTTGCCGCTTTTAGTCTCTCCCGCTTGTTTCACCAGTTGCCTGAGTATCGCCGACTCTCTCATCACAGGGCTGGTGCAGTTGCCTTCCACCGGCGAACCGCATTCTTCGGCGATGGAAATCTTCAAGTCCTTGGCGGCCAGATCGGGTTGATTGGCCGCGGCCTCATTCTCGGCGTATTTCCCGTACTCGTGGGCGCGGCTATGCTTGGCCTGGTAAAACTGCCAGCCGTCATTCACCTTGGTTTGGAGTTTTATTTCCTCGGTGTGGGCGCGATGACTCAATTGGGTGGCAACCGCCAGCAAGACGGCCACGATGGCCATAGTCAGGCCAACGCCTTTTTCGCCTTTGTGCTGCGCATGTTCCGTGTTTTCTTTCAGCTCCTGTGCATCCATGGCCTCTTTTTCACCTCGCTGAATCAAGTCAACCGTTCCAAGTCGTTAATGCCGATGCAAAAAGCGCAATCGTTTCTGGGGCCGGAGATGCTCCTGAACATCGTCATACTTAAGGACGCTGATGGCGCCGTCGACTTCGAGCACGGCCAGGGCGACGTCGCTGCAATCGTTGCAGCCGTGCTCGCGCAAGGCGCGCTCCAGCTCGTCCTGCGAGACATGTTCTTTCGCCAGATGATTGGCGATCGGCTGTCCATTGTGAACCAGGAGCGTGGGCGATCCCTGAACCATACGGCGAAAGCGGCGGTTTATGCCGGAGAGGTCGGCCAGGAGAAAGTTCAGCACCATGAGGACTACCGCTGCCATTACGCCGCCCAGCAGGGAAGTGTCGGGGCCGGTCATGGCGTTCTGCACGGCATTGGCCAGCAGCAGAAGCAGGGTGAGATCGAAGGGCGTCATCTGGCCGACTTCGCGCTTGCCGGTAAGACGGATTCCCACCAGCACCAGGATGTAAATCACCGCGGTGCGCAGCGCAATCTCCAGAAGCGCGTGCCAGCTTGTGAGCATGGTTTGAGGAGAGTGTACGCGAATCCGGTGAATTCTGAGTTTGAAATTTCGGCGGTAAGGGGCGGGCTTGACTCGACGAGCGGCGGCTGGATTAGCTACCGGTTGGATGAGATCGCTGAGCTCGGATCAAGCGGGGGAGCATGTTAAAATGTCGGTGTCCCGCCAGAAGCGCGCCCTTAGCTCAGCTGGATAGAGCGTCTGACTACGAATCAGAAGGCCGTTTCAGTTGACCCACCACAAACCAAACGATCTACAGCCACAGCCCGCACTGGATCGCGTTAACAGATACTCGCATTTACGCACGTTTTCGCATGTTCCACGGATGCGAACCAAGCCTCTGATGCCAGCAAGAAACCCGATGGCGAGGAACTGGGAGCATGAACATGACCGGCGATGACGTAATCAAGCGATTCTCCTGCGCTACAAACCCAGAGTTCCCTTTTCCGCCGATGACTTTGATCGGCTGAAAGCCGGTAACTTGCCTTATGATTTCGGAATACCTTTGCGGACCAAGGAAAGAATGGAGGCAGCCCGATGCTGGAATGTTACGGCAACAAAGGGCGGGTTAGGCCTGCGATGGCGATGACTCTTTGGGCCTTCGTCTTGCTTATAAGCGGAGTTCTAACCCTTTCTGCGCAGGCACGATCGTCAACTCAATCTGATTTGGCAGCAAAGGAAAAGCGTTTCATTGCTTACCAAAGCGATTTTATCGATCTCGCAAAGCCAGTTCAGAATTCGGATGAATTTGAGTATGCCTACAGCCTAGCGACTATTGCTGGCGAGACTGCGGACCAAGTTGACGCTGCGTTCGTTCTTTTGCAGATTTACGATGCCGTGTCATGCAAGGAAGATAAGGCTAAGATCTCGCCGTTAATTCGAGGGCAGCTTGCAACGTACAGCAAGTACATCACTCTTTCAATTAAGTCTGCAAACCTCTCCCTTGGTGCCACAAAAAGACCCGGTCTTGTGGCCGAGGCAACGCAGATGCGTGACGATTTGCGCGAAATCAAGAGCATCTTCGATTCGATCCAGCTACCGTAGGCCAGCGGAGCATGAATGGGCGGATACGGCAGCGGAAAGGTGAGGGCCCCCTGTTAGGGCCGGTTGGTCATAAATTGGTCACATCCGCCGCGCGGAGTTCAGAAATATGACTGGCCTAGGGTTTCCATCACGTTGACCACTCTAGTTGTCTTCCCATCTGCTTCGAACTCATTGATGGCAACCTCTAGGGTCTTGTCTCCGCACTTCAGAAACACAGCCTTTTTCGCGCTTCTCGGATTTTCTCTTGCCTCGGTGTCCAGTACGCACGATACCCGATTCTCGCTCTTAAAATTCGCAGTCGCCCCATACAACGCCGTCGCAAAATCATATCCAGTATCGTGAGTTGGATCCCAGTAGCGCGTCACGGTAGTCAGTTTCTCGTTTTGGAATGTAATGGCACCCTCGACCTCTGAGGGGCTCCCCTTGTCCTTGATAAACCAGGATGACGATCCGGCCCGTTGGTCCTCTATCTTCTGTACTAGGTACATCGGCGCGAGGCTCGAAATGACCAGCTCTTTGCTCATACCCAACCGCAGATCAATCCCGATGTGGATGGTGCCCTGATTATCGTTCTTGGCAGTCCGCTGATTTGTTGTGTTCGTTTGGATCGGCATCAAGCTGCACGTTACCACCAAAACAATGCTGCCCATAGTGTTCTTCATTTGCTGCCTCCGCGCTATATAAACACGTCTTTATCGTGATTGATGGATGGAATACACATCGCCGAGATTTTAAAGTCAACATGCCCCAGGCGCACATAGGCTAGTTTCGACCGCTGCAAGGAGTATGGCGCAGTGCGCAAGGTCGACTGTATCGCGGTTTCGGGATACAAGCGGGAGCTGCTCCTTAGCCGAAGGCCCGGAACGGGTGATCACCGAACCGCTCGACGCGCGGCAGATCTACCGATTCACGGCAACGATCACTTCAGACGGCTGGATACCTCGAATCTCCACATACGCTTTTCCGTCACGGATCCTCACCGGAAGAAGTGAACCCAATGGGTGCTTACCTGAGTACTGTATGCCAGATGCCGCCTGCGCAGTGTTGGCCACAACTTGCAGCGATGGTGTGCCTCCATGCCATACGTTCCCGGGAGCATCCGGGGAATTCAGATCAAAGTCAACGACCACATCGCCACCTCGAGTTTCGCTGCCGTGTCCGTTTACGATACAGAGTGCCTCTTCATCATCAAGTATGCGAGACCAGGCAATGATCTCGCCCGCCTCGGGCAAAGCGAATGGAGACTCAAAATTGGAGATTTCCCGCTGGTATTCACGACCGTACCTCAGGACTGGGAATTTACGCCGAACATCTGCCAAGGCCGCAATCCGTACGTAAGCAGCAGATTTCTCATTGAAACAATGGGCGCCAACTGTTCCAAACGGACCGAAGCCAGGTAGTACCGTATCCAGTGCTGACGCCCCGCTTCCATTCCCATCGCTGCCTGCCTTGCGCGGGTGCGCAGGGCCGAACATGGCCTCGCGCAGGAATTTATCGTTACCGCCGTAGTCAGGAAGGTACTTTTCTCGCTCGCTTTTTTCTGGGCCTGAGAATGCTTGCTCCGTGCCGTAATAAACACTCGCCGGACTGCGGAGTTCGCAAGATTGATTTAGCTCAGCTCGCACGGCTGGTTCCGGCAGATGAGACAGCTGTGATTTACTCAGGGCAAAGTTTGCCATACTGCGCGAAGAGTGCCAACAGGTTATGCTCCGAGTGTGTCACGCTAAGGCCAATAGGTTCCTGGAAGATCTGGTTACCACCGCGCGTAGCGATCCAAGGCGGCGGTGAACTCGTTGTCTATCGGTTTGGATCCAGCGATACACCGCGGCCACGCCTTAAGTTCGTCTACACCATAGAGGCGAGGGTATTATCTGGTAACGAAGCCACGAGCTTGTCCACCGAGCAGTTTGATCCCGATGCCCTCGCCGCGCTTTGGAATGATTTGGGTGTCACCAGACGACGGTGGGAGGAATGGGGGAACGGCCTGACGACGAAGTATGTCCCAATAGTGGAGGATATGCCTCAGCTTTCGGGGCTGGCGAGTGTGGATGAGGGAGCGATCAGGTATCAGGACGATGCCTTAAAAGAATTACTGACTGAATGCGAACGCGCTCTCCAATCGGCGCACGCGAGTGCAGCGCAGAAGGTGCTAGAAAGTCTCATCAATGCATGCTCCCTAGCGCTGCAGAAGAACGGGCAAGTTGTGATCCACCCGTTTGGACGGGACGCCGCTAAAGCGGCGGGTGGCCCTCGATAAAAGCGAAGGCCCAGTCAAGCGAAAAGTGTCCCTGATGATGCAAGCATCGTTTTGCTCGCCAAGAGAAGTTTGAAGACGAAGAATCTGGGAAGCAATTCCTGTCTTGGTGCTGGACGCGCCGCTGAGGGCGTCGGCGCCCTTCGGAGCTTCCCTTTGGTTGAATCGTAACGCGCTGTGCAGTTGTGCCGGCACGAAACCCGCGGTCTCCAGAAGCCGGCGTGTTTTGCTTTCAGCATCCTCGCCTTCGGCATCGTCGCGTGCTGGAGTAAAACTGGGAATGGGCATTCTTATCTCCAAAACCCCGGGTAGGTAGTCCGGGGCCAAGTCGTCTGTTGGAACGGCGGCACAGAGGCGCTATGGCGCACTGCGCCATGCCTATTGCAGCGATTGAAATTTGGCCTGTTGCGCCAGGCGCACAAGGCAATCTGTGAAAGGGTCAGGTAAGGAACTAGAGGCCATTTGCGCAAACCGCATGCGCCCGGCCCGAACTGACGCCGATTAGGGTGCGCTTGCCTACGGGTTCGGCGCGCATGATCTCGTCTTGCCCGTCTGCGGTCAGTACCGGGAAGACTATTCATGTCGACCATCAAGGCGTTCGTCACGAAGCACTCAGCGCCGGTCTACTTCGCCCTCACGTTCACTATCTCGTGGGGTGGCTTACTCGTTGTGGTCGGTCCTGGCGGATTTCCGGGCACCCCGGAGCAGTTCAAGGCATTGTTACCGGTCGCGGTTGTAGCGATGATCACTGGCCCGAGCATCGCAGGTCTTCTGTTGACCGGCTTCGTCTCTGGAAGGGCGGGGCTTCACGAGTTTCTCTCCCGGTTGCTCAAGTGGCGGGTGCACGCTCGGTGGTATGCAGCAGCGCTTCTGATAGCCCCGATTTTGATGATGGCGGTGCTGCTTACGCTCTCGCTCTTCTCCTCTTCGTTTCTCCCGGGCATATTCCTATCCGACGACAAGGCGGCCCTTGTGCTGTCCGGTATGGCGATCGCGCTCGGGGCCGGCGTTTTCGAGGAGCTGGGCTGGACAGGGTTCGTGATACCGAGGCTGCGGCTGCGTTACGGCGTCCTTGCGACGGGGCTGATCGTGGGCCTGCTGTGGGCCGGGTGGCACTTGCTTCCGGCCTTCTGGGCACGCGGTACTGTCTCCGGAGCGTTCTCCCTGACCAGCTACTTGCTCGATCCTTTTCTGCTCTTGACAGCTTTTAGGGTGCTCATGGTGTGGGTCTATGATCGAACCCAGAGCTTGCTCATCGGGATCCTGATGCACGTGAGCCTCACGGGCAGCGCGCGAATCATTGGCGCTCCGGGGATCGCGGGTCTGCCCTTCTTGACCTTTGACCTCTTATGGTTCTCTGCTGTGTGGGTCGTCATTGTAATTGTCGCCGTGGTCAACCGCCGGCAGCTCTCACGACCACCGCTCCGGGAGCGGGTGGGATGAATTGGCTGCTAGGTTCTCATAGGTCGCCCAGTGTTTATCAACGAATCTGGAGTGACAATCCGACGTTCTGGACGAGCGGCGTCGGCTCTCACCGGCAGCACGCAAGCGAATCTCGGAGGCCATGAAGAAGCGCTGGGCCGATCAGCCGAAGAGCCCCTTTGGAACCTCCAGAGCGTACATGTGGAGTGGTATCGACAAAATCATGCTCACCATCACTGCTTACTGAAATGCACGGCGTTCCATAAACCCTCCTGTCGGAACAAGCGCAAATGCCTGAACTTCAACAGCTCTCGTTACGCTAGTTAATTTTTTACTAATCTTTGGTGAAAAAGGTTCCGGCGCGGTCAGGTCAGCTGCGTCGATAACTCTTGTGTCGCGAGCATGATAGGGGCTTCTTCCTGCCGCCAGAAACAAATATCGGCTCCGAACAACGGACCCGGCTCAGCATGGCGATGCAACCCACATCACCACCAGGAACTCTGACATATCAACGGGTGCTTGCCTTTTGGGAGGTCTTGTCATGCCGAAAGGGAAGTCAAAGCACGCCAGGCTGGTCATTTTTCTATGCCTGACCTTCTCGATCAACTGGATTATTGCAGGATGTGGCGGCACTCGTAGCAGCGGGAGCACTGGCACTCTGCCAGCCGCTGCTTTGCCGTCACCCTCGCCATCACCTTCGCCGTCGTCATCACCTTCACCCTTGCCCTCGCCCTCGCCATCACCTTCCGCGGTGACCGGTTACCTGACCTGGAAGAACAACAATGCGCTCACCGGCCTGCAGCCAAATGAGACTATTTTGACTCCGGCAAACGTAAACGTGGCGCAGTTCGAGCAGAAATTCTCCGATCTTGTGGACGGCTGGGCCTACGCGCAGCCTTTGTATGTTGCCGGCCTAACTATCGGAGGCGCAAAGCACAACGTTGTCTTTGTAGCCACAGAGCACGACAGCGTTTACGCCTTTGACGCCGACAGTCAAGGTCCTCCCTTATGGCACAGGAGCTTCCTTGGTTCGGGGATAACAACTATACCAACGGCGGGCAATAACCTCATTCCCGTTCAACCTGAAGTTGGCATCACCAGCACTCCCGTGATCGACACCGTCAGCGGAACCCTATACGTACTTGCCCAGACTATTGAAAACGGCGTCTACGCAAACAAATTGCACGCGCTGGACATTGTGTCAGGCGCAGACAAGGCGGGAAGCCCGGCCGTGATCAGCGACACCAATTTTCAAGCCAAACAGGAGTTCGAGCGATCAGCACTGCTGCTGGCCAACGGCAATATTTACGTCGCTTTTGCCTCATACGGAGATATTTTGCCTTACAACGGCTGGGTCCTTGCTTATAACGCTGCTTCTCTGGCTAAGGTCGCGAGCTGGAATGTAACCGCGACGGGCAGCGAAGGCGGCATATGGATGTCAGGCGCAGGCCCCTCCGCCGATGAGAATGGAAACATCTACGTTACCACGGGAAATGGGACATGGAACGGCACCACGGACTTTAGCATGAGCCTGGTGAAACTTGATGCCACGCTCCATGTGGTGGATTATTTCACTCCGTTCAATGAGGCTGTGCTTGACCAACTTGATTTTGGCAGCGGCGGCGCACTGCTGGTACCCGACCAGTCGGGAGCTTTTCCGCATGAAATCATCGTTTGCGGTAAGGCTGATCCCATCTATGTGGTAAACCGTGACAGCATGGGGCACAAGGGCACTACTAGTGACAGCCAGATTATTCAGACCCTGAATAACCAACTGGGGCCAACGGCTGACGAGCACTGCTTTACCACCGCAGCGTTTTTCCAGCAAAAGGTTTACTTCATTGGCAACAATGATGTGATTAAGGCGTTCTCCCTGGATGCGGCCAGCGGGAAACTATCAACGACGCCTACGTCACAGGGCAGTTTTATCTTTGCTTTTCCCGGAGGACAAGCGGTGGTATCTTCAAACGGTGCGACCAATGGTATTGTCTGGGCCGTGGATTTCAGCGTGACGTCATCCCTACACGCCTTCGATGTGATGGACGTTTCCCGCGAACTCTACAGAAGTCCTTCCATCGGGCAGGCCGCCAAATTTGCAGTGCCGACAGTTGTCAACGGAAAAGTCTACATCGACACCAAGACCAGCCTTGTAGTCTTTGGCTTGAAATAGCGGATGCGGGAAAAACCGCAGCAATTGAGCTTCCGCACTGAAGCGCAGAGTACGCAGAACACTGAGACGCAGTGCCTTGCTTGCGGTCATCCCGTGCCGAAGGTCGTGCCAACTGAAGAACTCCGAGATATCCTTCTCTCTCTTGATAGCGAGGCGCTCAGCACTTGGTTCGAGAGACACGACGTAGATCTCCGCGAACGAGCCGCCATCGAGGAATACTTACGCAATCCAAGTTGCGGGCGCGTTCGTCAAGCACTGCTAGCAAGACTTGGACGGGATGGAGAAACCGATGGTCCAGGACGCGAAGATTACCTCCATACTACGCTGAGCCACTCCAGCTTGGCACGGGGGTCGTCTTCACACTTGGGAAATCGCCTTCTACGTAGTCGAAAGGCTACAGATCGTCCACGCGGCATCAGATGGTCTCCATACTCCGCCGGGCCTCAGTCAGCTCCGGCTCCGCATGGCACCGGGGACAGAACAGGATTAATTCAGGCATGTCGGTAATCTGCGACGAAACGAGGATTTCGCTGTTCATACGCGACCGTGTTTCTGTCGTAACGGCTCTGGTTCCTTTCGACTCACTAAGAAAGCTTACCTCAATTACCCAAACCCCTTATCTCATTGAATCCGTGGCCATTCTGCTTTCCGCGCGTCGTACACGGGCAGCGTTGAATCGAGCGCAGCCACTTCGCGCTGCACCATGGCGCGCAGCATTGGAAAGTTCGTGTGTGGGGTAGCCCCAAAACGGGCTTAGACGGGGCTTAGACGGAAAATTGATGCAGTCGTTCAAGGCCGAGTGGGGTGGGTTCAACCGGGGGTAGGACTCTTTCACAGAAGCGGATGTGCCCCAGGCGCACATAGGCTAGTTTCGATCGCTGCAAGGGGCATGGCGCAGTGCGCCATAGCGCCTCTGTGCCGCGGTTGCAACAGCGACTTTGTCCAGCCTTTTCAGGGCTCAGCTATCATGGTGCAAAGCTCTACTCCGTTGCGCACAGTATGAGCGAGGCGCCATACCCCATCGCGAATCGATAGTTGATGGACGTATCGCTGAAGCCCCAGAGCATCTTGGCGAATGACGGAACGAGCATCGGCAACAAGCGACAGCATCGGTCACTGCTCCTGCAAGAAATGCCGTCTGCAGCGGACGGTACTCATGCGAGTTCATGGTTCTCCTTCAGCCTACCGCGATAAGAGACGGTCCACCAGTCCCTCGATTCTGCTTTGACGACATTGGCATGGCTACCCTTCTACGAGGCTCGAACTCACCAGAATTTTCGTGGCGATTAGATCTTTCGGTGTGGAAAACCAGTAAGTGCATCGGTTCTCCTGAGAAATGACCGGCGTGGAAGACGTACCCGAGGAGGTTGTGTCTTATCTAGCCGCTTCCAAACCTTTCCACTTCAACCGCCAAACGTCCGAATTTTGTGACCTCATTCGATTCTGCATATCAACAGTTCCAAAATCCCCGAAAATACGACCTAACTGCGCGTTATAAAAGCCCTTCGGACCAAACAACACGCTGTTGCGAAAACAGATGTTCTTGACCCTCTTGGGAGTCTCGCAGTCTTGAATCGAGGAAGTGAAGCGGCGAGGCACAATTGTCCGTGGTCGCTTCAGTGGTCATCTTGGAAGTTCTTAATTGCGGCTTACAGTTCTGAGCGTCACCGTCGCGTCATTTTCTTCAGTGCAGCGTCGCACCGAGCCAACCCCTCGTTCGCGGTTTCGCTTTCTTTCCTGCCGGAGGCCCCTCGGTATTCACGATTCCCGGGTTCCTGCCAGATGGGGACGCTCTTTTCGTACCAGGAGCGAGCCTCCGTCCAGTACACGAGCTTTTTCTTATGGGAAGGCTCGCGCTCGGCGAGCGCGCTGAATGCCATCCCCATGGAGGAGTAGGCCTCTCCCAAACCCCAAGCGGCATATCGAGTATTCCTCCAATCCATGGCTTGAATGATTCCGAGGGCGTCACGAAAATATGTCATGCCCTGCGAGATGTGTCCTTGCCGGACAAGAATTTGCCCCACAGTCGTGCCGCTCATGGCAAAGTTCACCCGGGATAGATTGTCGCCAGGATCAGAAGAATATAGTTGCGCTTCGATTTCGTGCGCCTGGCGGTAAGCCTCGAGTGCCCCGGACAAGTCCCCCTTCTGCGCCAACAGCTCGCCGAGGGTGTCAAATTGCACGGAGAGATATTGTTGCAAACTTGCGTTGGCCCGTTCTTCTTCAGATCGTGATTTCAAGATGGTAATCGCTTTATTGATCGTCTGAATGGCTTGTTCATACTCATGCTTCCTTCCCAGCATCTTGGCTATTCCCCAGTAGTCTGCGGATAGCAAAGTCTGTGTTTGTTTTCCAGCGCCTGCTCGAGTCGCTGCAATTTCGCGAATCGCAGCAGCCTGGAGGAAGTTCTTGAGCGCGCCGTCGAAGTCTCCCGACGCATCCAGGACGCGTGCTGTAGTGTAGTAGACGCCGGCCAGGCTAAGTTGAGAATGGACCGTGTTCTGTTCTGCAACAATTCTTTGCGCCAGAGGAAGAGCTTTCTGCATGACTGACAGCGCTGCACCGGGGTCTGGTGCATTAATCTGGATGTTGGCCAGGTTGAAATACTCCTGGAGAAGCTCATCCTGGAGTTTCAAGTCCTTTGGATTGGCTGCAAGCAGCGCCTCACGGATGACTAAGGCTTTCATGTAGTTTCGCGCAGCGCCTGACAGATCACCCAAGTTGGCCGCCTCGTCATTTCCCATCAAGCTGCCGATTCGACTGTAGCCGGCTGCCAATTCGTGTTGCAGGGTCGCGTCGCCACGGGCATCCTGGGACAACTTATCCAGGTAGTCCACAGCCTGCGAGACCACCAGCTTGCGCGTCGCGGTCGCGCCGGGCAGGTCCCTGATGGAATCGTGGATATCAAAAAGCATCGAGTTTGCCAGCTTGCGGACATCATTAAAGCGCCGTTCTGCGCGCGCCTGCTGCAAACGAGCAATGCGCGCTTCCCTCAAAATCAGCGCGATCCCGGCAACGGCCAGGATGCCAATCAGTCCACCGGCAACAACCGTAGTGCGGTTCCGCAACACGAATTTTCTCAACCTATAGGTCGTCGTGCCCTGGCGAGCCCGCACCGGCAGACCGTGAAGATAAGATTCAATGTCTTCCATGAAACGTTCAACAGAGGCATAGCGTTCGGAGGGCTCTTTCCGGACCGCTTTAAGAACGATGCTCTCCAAATCGCCGAGTAATGCGCTGCGCAGCTTCTGCGGCGTAAGCTGGCGCGCGCCACTAATCTTTTCCGTTGCCGCGCTTTCGTCCGTTTCACTTGGCGGGCGAAAAATGACGCCACTCGGGCGTTGAGGATCTTCTTCAAGAATCGCTCGTTGTAGCGCCAGCGCTGACCGGCGCTCACCGTAGGCATACCGGCCAGTCAGTAATTCGTAGAGAAGAAGTCCAAGAGAATAGACGTCCGTGGCTATGTTGAGTGGTCTTCCCAGTAGCTGCTCCGGACTCGCATAAGCCGGGGTCAGCACACTCCAAGCGGTCAGAGTCCTGGTATTAGCATTCGCATCATCAATCTTGGCAATGCCGAAGTCCAATAATTTTGGCTCGCCACTCTCGGTAACTAGAATATTCGCCGGCTTGATATCGCGATGGATAACAAGGTTCTGATGCGCATAATGCACTGCAGAACAGATCTTCAAGAACAACAGAAGCCGCTGCTCGATTGTGAGCCGGTGCATGTCGCAGTAGAGGTCAGATGGTTGGCCATCGACGTACTCCATGACGAAGTAAGGAACTCCATCCTCGTTTTCACCCGCATCCAGCAATCGTGCAATGTTCGGGTGCTCGAGATTGGCCAAAATCTCACGCTCATGCCGGAAGAGCCGCAGGCTGCGTTGGGAAAGCGCTGTGCCGTCCAGCAGTTTAATGGCGACTTTTTTGCTGAAACGGTCATCGGCTCTATGTGCGCGGTATACCTTTCCCATCCCACCGCGTCCGATCTCCGCGTCAATTCGATAGGCGCCAAAATCCTTGCCCACAAACCTGGAGCTCTGACCGGGATCAGCCTCAGGATGGCTCCCAGGACTTGTAGATAATAAAGAGCGCTCGAATTGTCCCTCCTGGGCTATTTCATGCGCTGCAATGAGCGACTCCAATTCTGCCCGAAGAGCGCCATCGCCGACACACATTTTATCGAGATATGCAGGACGATCCTGGGCAGGCAGTTGGATGACGGTGGCGAGCAGGTCTTTGATTTTGCGCCACCGTTCGGGCGTGAGCTCCGGCTTCGGCTTTGCTGCTTCAGGAACCACTGTCAGTTCCTGCCGTGCGCGCCGCTCCTTGCTCAAGGAGCTGCTGCTGCAGCCACGCACGCGCTGTGAGCCAGTCGCGCGTAACTGTACTAGGTGACATGCCCAGCACTTCTGAGGTCTCTTCGATTGACAATCCAGCGAAGAAACGCAGCTCTACGATCCGGCTCTGGCGTGGATCCAGTCTTTCCAGCCCGCGCAAAGCCTCATCCAGCGCGAGCACATCGAGTTCGACTGCGCCTATCGGCGCCAGGTCGGGCGTCAACTCTACTCTTACACCACCGTGGCGTTTCTTGGCTTGGCGTTCGCGAGCTTGATCAACCAGCACCTGGCGCATGATTTCGGAAGCCAGAGCAAAGAACTGCTTTCGATCGCGCAAACTTCGGGGTGAGTATTTCGTGAGGCGAAGATAGGCCTCGTGCACGACCGTAGTGGTTTGCACCGTTTGATTGCGACGCTCCTGGCGGAGACGTTTGTGCGCCAACTGCCGGAGTTCGCCGTAAACAATCGGGATCAGAGACTTAAGGGCTTCCTTATCGCCCTCGGTCCACCGGACCAATAAGCCGGTTAGGTGGTCCTGACTTTCCTCTCCTTGGGCTGACATGGCTATAGGGACAGAGAAACGTGTCCAGTGTGAAAAGACGATAGCCTCGTTTTAAGTGCCAGTCAATGAAGAAGTTAGCAGATTTTGACCGAATGTGGATCGGGTCCTTAAAAATCGGCACGAAACATTGACGTAGTTCCGCTCCTGTTTCCGCCTTGGTAGATAAGCGGACATTCAGATTTGGCTTCATTGACCACAGGATGGGAGAAGCTCAAATGATCATAGTGCTAGGTATCGTCGCAGCCATCGCGGTTGTCTTTGTTTTGTTTTGGCGAGGCACAAAGGCTCGCATGCAGCGAGTCATCGCCTTGGGGCAAGAGCTCGGACTGTCACCCGTAGCCGAAATCCCTTTGCACTTTGGCACAAAGCTTTTTAAACAGGGGTACAAATCAGATTTCCACCAGCCTGCCCTGGAAGGCACAATCAATGGCCGGCGGCTTCTCGCGTTTGACTACACCTACAGCTCTGGCGCCGACGAAAACGCCCTTACATATTTCTGGATTGTTGTCGCATATGCGCTTCCAGAACAAAATTTACCATCCTTCGGACTCCAGAAAAGATCGCTCCTGAAGCATGGCATTGCGATCGAAGGTAATCTCGACTTCGCCAAACGTTTTTGTGTAAGCGGCGAAGATCCAGCGGCGATACGTTCGTTATTTTCACCTTCCCTCGTGAGCTTTTTCACTTCCACCGAGCTGGACAAACAGAAGTTCATGTTGGAAGGCGCCGGAAACTGGCTGGTCTTCTACGGGCGAACGCTTCGGGCAGAGCACTACCGTAGTTTTCTAGAGCAGACCAGCCAGATTGCCAGTGGATTTTGCAGCCACATGGGTTCCTTGAACTCAGAACGTCCTATCGCGATCGCGGCTGGAGATGCTCATTGAGGACCTCGATGGTGGCACTGCAGGAGGTGGATGTGAATATGACTGAGAAAGGTCGCTTTGGCTTCTTCATCGCAGCGGTCGCAGTCTTTGTGGCGTGTTGCCCCTTCGTAGCAGCACAACCAACGCAGGACGTTGCTGCCCAACCGTCGCAGGCGATTCGCTTCCCGGTCGCACACCAACATTTGTCCTCCTGGTGCTTCGGCTATCTCTACATTGATGAGGATTCTATCTGGTACGAAGTACTTAAGCCCGCGAAAGACAAGAACCATGAGTTCAGGGTCAAGCGCTCTGAGTTGCAAGCCGTCGGCAGGTGGAACTATTTCAATTCGCAAACAATGGCATGGGACCAGAAAAATGCGGTTGAGCTGAAATTCCGGAAATCGACGTATCACTTTTGGTGGCTTCCCGAGGACCAGGTGACCACGGGACGTCCCTATCAAACCGACCCGCCCGATGCAGCGGCTGCGGACACGCTCATTGCGGCAATCAGGAATCCAGCCTCTGTGGACGCCGGCGGAGCAGCGTCGGAAACACAACCTGTTCCGGCGACATCCGCTCCGGATATTTCGGGTTCCACAGCGGCGGCTCGCGGCAGTTCTGCTGGATTGGGCAATACGAGCGCATCCGTGCAGCAAACGGATCTCGAAGCGAGAAGCGCCGCGCTGGAACGCAGGCTCAAGGCTCAAGCGGAGCAGTCAGCGAAGATTGCGGAGGCGCTCGGCAACTCGAACGGTCCATCGCAGAGCGGCAGCAACCAGCCGATAGCTTCAACCGCAGCTCCATCTACATCCGAACGTCAAGGTGCAGCTTTCGGACACAACGCCTCGCCACCATCGTCGCCTACTTCTCTCGGCCAGGATGCCTGGGAGCCCGACTCGAAAGTTGGCGATCTTCAGTTCAACGTCCCGAACGGCTGGAAGCAAGTGCAGGCAGCCGATGGAATCGCGTTGGTTCCCAGCGGAGCTTCCCCGAACTCGGTAGTCATCATCGGGTTCTTGCCCGGCCAAACAGTCGGCGATCCTTACTCATGGTTTCGTGCCGCTTGGGCCAATTGGAAAACTCAAATCAACTTAATTGATTCGGGCGAGCCCGAAACTAAAAACAACGCAAATGGATTCGACGTCCTGCGGAGTTACTCACGGGCTTACCACCCACGTCTCGGCAATGCGACCTTTATTCTTGCGGCAGCGGTCGCCGGCAATCGCGTAGCGCCGTACTTCTATCTTTGTAATAGCAACTGCGGGTTCGACGGTTACCAAAACGATTTTCAGACATTCGAGCTTAGCCTGACTCTCGGATCCTTGACTTCTTCAGCGAAATCGGCCGCGAGTGGTGGGAAATCCGGTGGCTTGAAAGGGCTGTACACGTCGTTCAGCACAAGTGAAGGTCACCCAGAGCTCGGCACCTTCCGCGTGCGGGGAAGCATTACATATTTGGCTTTCTTTCCAGATGGCAACGTGATTCGCTTCCTTCCGAAGGAAGGCTTGGAGAATTTTGATCTCCGGTCCGCAGTCCGAAGTTCGCGCGAGTCCTGTGGTCGCTATCAACTAAACGGTAATCGCCTTTCGATCACGTGGGGGGACAACAGTGTCGCGTCCGGCGTGCGCGATGGCGCGAAACTACAAATCGGCGATGGATCCTTCGAGTACGAACCAACCGCCCATTCTGATGGGCTAAACCTAAGCGGAATCTACCGTCCGGACGGCGCGGATTGGCGGGTACGCCTTGCATTCCTCCAAGACGGACGCTTTGTAGACGACGGCGCTCTCAGTGCCGTGGACATTCCCTCTGCACCTGGCCTCGGCAACTCCTATCGCATTAACGACAACACGCTGACGCTCTCTTATTCGGATGGCCGAATCGTTAAGGTCAGTTTCTTCATTTCCGGTGATGAGGAGGGCAGCCCTCACCCGTCCACAGTCCACGTGAATGGCCATGCACTGCTGAGGATCAATTAGAGAATCGAGGAAAAGCGATGAACACAAGACGCGAATTTCTTAAGCTTCTCCCCCTTTCGACAGCTGGTGTTTGGGCCAGTGGCTTGGGATTAGCCGGTCTGCTGACCGCGCGTTCTCCACGTGCAGGGGCAATTGCCCAAGGCGCAGGGACAGGGAATCGTCCGTTCATTATGGTCACGCTCGGTGACTCCATCATGTGGGGACAAGGCCTGCCTGAGAAAATGAAATTCCGCAATAGCGTCGCGGGTTGGATCCAGGCGCATCTGGGCGGACGCCCTGTTCAGCAGTTCTTATTGGCGCATTCCGGAGCCCAAATCATCGTTAACAGTGGCGAGACGGACTATGCGCCTAACCTATCGGGAGAGATTCCCAGAAGTTACCCGTCTGTCATGCTGCAAACCACCCTGGCGCAAAGCGCTCTAGCCGCTGCACCTTTTAACTTCGCAGCGGCCGATGTCGATCTCGTATTGGTTGATGGCGGCATCAACGATGTTGGTGTCCCCACGATCATTAATCCACTCAACTCGTCTGGGGGTATAAGACAGTTGGCCCACACAGTATGCGCGAGCCGGATGGACCTGCTGCTGAATGGAGGTTGCGCTTCGTACCCATGCAGCCAACTTTTTCCCGGGGTGCTGAAGATGTTTCCGAAAGCGGCCATCATCGTTGTCGGCTACTTCCAAATTGCATCGAAGCTGACCGACCCTGCCGAACTGACTGCGTATGCCACGGCTGTCGGAGCAGTGGGCGCGGGAGTTCCAGGCGCTGTTGCAGGCGGCCTACTCGGCTTGGCCAGCATAGATCAGATCATCAACAATTCCATCACTTGGAAAAATGAGACGGATGCGGGGCTCAGCCAACTCGTAGGTGCAGCCAAGCAGCGGAGCGGACCGCCTTATCGGGTCGGGTTCGCATCACCGGCATTCACTGATGACAACTGTTTTGCCGCTCCCCATTCTTACCTCTTCAACGTATCGCCATTCAACGGTTTCGGCGGCGATGAATCGGGTGGTGTCGCCGGTATGAATGAGCCACAGCAGCCTGTTGATGACGTGCAATGGACCCGCGCCCGGGCCTGTGCGGCTGCTGGCCGGAAAGAGCCGTGGTGCCCAGACGCATGCATGGGACATCCGAACCCATTCGGTGCCGGCGCCTACACCGATGCCATCCTCCGCACAATCTTCAACCTCGCGCCTTATCTTGCCACTCGCGGTTTGGTTGAGAATCCCGCGTGCACGCCACTTCGAGCTCAGGAAGCGATTGCAGCAGGAGCGATCCGCCGTGCGCAGGACGAAATCGCGCAAATGGGAAAGGAACAGCAACAGTGCCAGGCGGGAATTGGTCCAGATGGACGCCGGGTGCCGTCATCCAAGCCCGCTCAATGTGGCGCCCTGGAAATTGAGGCGGAGAAAAAGAAGCTTAACGCAAGCATGGTGCAAGCCAAGGCGCAACTAGCAGTGATAGAGAGAGAAAAACAACAAGCAGGATGTTGGTATTAGGAAAGGAATGAGGCGGGAAAGAGGAATCCGGACTCCCATAAATCGAGGTGAACCATGAAAGGACAAATCACGCTTGCGATGGTATCAGCGCTGTTTGCGATGGCACTCATCGTTGCACCTGCCTGGGCCCAATTGGGTATGACCATGCCCGTGAACCCACCACACGAGCCCTGCACTATTCAAGGAAACCAGATCAACCCAAACTTGCCGACCGGCCTGCTCCCCCAGACTTACCGGTGGGCTCCTGCGGCGTTCCTGGAGAACGACCCCAATAGCGGAGCTTTCACGAAACCAGACGAGCAAGACGGTAGGCTTCATTATTTTCTAAGATACATGGCTCAGTCGGCATCGTCGCCTGATTCTTACCGATCTGTGCTTGTAAGTGCTGTCCTTCTTTATTTGGGCCTGGAGAAACCTACAGTAAGTGTTTCTGGGGTAGGCGTGAACTGGAACACCTCCATCAACGCGAAACCCGCAGATGTGGCTACCGCCGTTGCACAACTCGCGGTCACAGGCAGACGAGCCTATGCCAATTTCTTCTCATGGCATTCTCCCGCAAACGAATTCTCTGGCCCTCAGGATGCCGACCTAATTCAGCTTGTGCAGAAGACAAATCCGACGATTAACAAAACGGATCTGCGGCAGGCCGTCAAGTTTGTACTGGATGCTTCCTACTCCGCTCTGTGGGCTATTCGTGGTAACGACCCTCTCTCGCGAGCAAGGCGTGCGCAGATGGGCTGGATCGCAGTTTCCGGTGAAGACGATACGCCTCACCGTCCGGTGAACGTACCTACCGCCCCATATCCCCAATACGATCTCCAAGTTGCAGTGAGTGGTTCGTACGGAACGATTACGTCCGTCACTCGTTACATGGCGGCTTCATTCTGGACGTTTGTTGGCCCTGACAGTCCCCCTGCGGGATTCCCGGCTCTTCCGCAGTCCGGGCCAATTCCTGGCGCTACGACTTCGGCACAACCCTCTGCGGCCGCGACCAGTTCTGTCCGTACATTTGGCACTATCTCGACGGGAACGAGTGCTGTGAACCCAGCGTCAGCACGGACACTGCCCGTTGATGGACAACCAATCATCCCGGCCAGTAACAAAATCATTATCTATATTCATGGCGGTGGTTCACGGTTGGAGGAGGCCGTTCCTCTTGCCAACTGGTTAATCACTTGGGGTGCCGAGGCGCGTGCTGCATTTGGGGGACCCAATCAGGATTACACCGTCATCTCCTTTGATTTACCCAATAGCGCATACGGCGAGCCCTTCGATCCGGCGAGGGTGTATGGCAGTGTGTACCATCCGAGTATGTTCAACATTTTCAACTTCGAAGAGCAGTACGTCATTGATTTCATCGAAGCCCTCGACCAGAAACTCGGCAATATCAAAAACCGCATCGTGGCGGTGATGGGCGGGAGCTTAGGCGGCAACGTTTCGTTGCGGCTGGCTCGCGAGAGCAAGCAGAAATATCCCTATTTGCAGACCATCGTAGCATGGTCGCCGACGAGCATGATCCCGTCACCCCGGGTTCTCGGGATTAACGCTCTCGGGAATGGACTTGTTTGGAACTCAGATTTCGTGACAGATGCTGCTGGCGCAATAACGGGGAACAATTCCGCCACGAACTGGGGAGCTGAGGGAACCAACACTCGAGGAGACTATTTTCATCATCTGTACTTCGAGATGCTGAGCAAAGTCGCGAATATACCTTCCAACCCGGTAATGTGGTTCCGTGATGGTTGGGTTAACCAGGATCAGAGTGTTGATTGCAAAGCGTCTGTCATCGCCCAGTCCAGATTTGACCGCTATGAGGTCTACTCTTCGACGCTGCGCCGTTGGACCACTGCAATTGATACTGAACAGGCCATGTACAGTTTCCGGGATGAAGACAGTCCAAATTACGGTCCTCGATTTCAGCAGATAACCTCTCGGCTTCTTCTTGTCGCTGGTGAAAAGGATTGCTACCGGAATGGGTGTAGGGGAATCTCTGATCCGCGAAGTGCTTTACTGGCCGATACGTTAGACATTTATGGTTACACGCATGATGCGGCTAATCTCATGCGCCCCGCGCAGGGACGCACGCTTTTTATTAAGGATACAGGTCATTCCATTCATGATGAACGACCAAAGTTCTTTGCCCAGGAAATCGTCTCGTTTCTTACAACACCAGACGTAAATTTAACGCTGACAGTTTCGGCAGGCAATACGGGACTGCGCTGGAACAGCAGCATCTGGGCATTTTCCAACCTCTCTAATGGAAGAGCAGATACAATTGACCTCAATGCGTGGTTGCATCCCTGGCCAGCTTTCGTCGTTAGCCCGGATAATCCATGTGGTGCATGCGGTGAACTCCAGCATTTCGAACTTCGTCCCAATACTAGCTACACCTTCACATGGGGTCTCTCGCGAACGAGCTACAAGCTCACGGACATCCGGTTTTTCGGCATAAATTTCTTTAACGGAAAGCGTGGTGGTGCCAATGCTTTGGATACACCGGACAGCTTTGCCCTTAACGGAGTCTCACTCGCAGCGGTAAGCGGGCCGGCGGGAACCGGGCAGATGGTCGGCGTGTCGGGCCAGCCGTTGCAACTCCTCACGCCATCCAATGCGATCTGGCAGACGTCCCAAATCACGCAGCCTCACTCCGCGCTTCCGCCACTCGAGGCCCGAGTTTGCCCAACTACAGACGGCAGGACGTGCTCCGCGTCTCTTCCGACCGTTCCTAAGGCACAAGGAACTACCACGCCTCTCAAAGCTATTGTCACAGTGACGAGCAATGGGCGGCCTGTTTCTGGAGCCAATATTGGATTAGATGATGGAACCGACAGCATCACCGATGGAAGCGGCAACACGGTAATTGTGTATCACCTGTTTCTCTATTCTTCACGTCAGGAACAAGGTCCCGCTGGTTCAAATACAGGCCCAGCTGGCAAACCGCGAGCTTTTGGACAGACGAGCACGACTTCGCCTGTTTTAGTGGCGCCCACTGCAAGTATCAGTAAGTCGGGGTTCCAACCGACTAGTATCGGGCTGCCGCATGCATTGGTCCGGCTTTGAGCAAGGTCGTATGGGTGCTCCTACAAGATTAGGGCACCGCTATTGGTGTAGTAGTTAACAGGAAATATATTTTGAGAGCCCAGCAGAATCTTTTGCTGGCCGGCGGGAGGCTTACATGAAACATGCTTCATGCAGTCACGCAGCGATCTTGATAATGGCATTAATTGTGAAGGCCCCGGGCCAGGTGTCCTCTGCTCCCCTCATGCCGCCTCTGGTCCAGTCGCCGGGGCTTGTCGCGCCTGCCCCCGCGCCAAGCCCCGCTCCGCAACCACCGGCGCCTGCGGCTACCTCCGCGATTACTCAATCGGGATTGTTGCCGTTGTTCGCGATCGATGTCCGAATCGATCCAGCCTGGATTGATGGATCGACATTTCCATCTGCTTCTCCGCAGTTTCCCCACAACGGTGTCAGTGATGCCTTGCAGCAAGCGTGGGATTTGCTGAAGACTGACGGATTCAACGTGATTCGTATTCCGGTGAACGTTGATGACAAACAGGCTGTGGCGCGGGTCGCCAATATTTGCGTTTGGGCCAAGACGAACAGCGTGCTGCTGATTCCCGTACTCACCTCCAATGAGAGCCGCGGGACGGTTGCCACCGCCAATCCGATGGCCGATTTTGTACCCGCGTTGATAGCCAAGTTGCGTAGCGGAGATGGGCAACAATTTGGTGCCTACTCCCAGATCGCCTACTACCAGATCAGTGACAGAATGAACAACCCTGGTTTCCATGGCGGCCGCAGCGGGCAGCAGCTTCAGGAATATGCAGTCAGAGTCGCCGAGGGCCTACGAAAAGCCGAGATCCAGGCACTGCAGGGTACGAATGTGCAGCCCACGCCAATCATGGTCAGCGCCACGTTTGATTATGAACTCATCCGGCAAGGGGCGATCAACGGCATTTCTCTGGATGCGCCCACGCAAGAGAAGGCGGTTGCTGCCTTAAAGGATTTCCTAACGCCGCTGGCTGGGTCTCCCAACATTGACGCCTTAGCCATCGAATATTTGCCGCGCAGCATTAGTGCGGGCGACGTAGATGGCTTTGCACCGCTGCTTCGGAGTTTAAAGACTGTTGCACCGGGCAAGCAGCTGGCCCTGGTTACCGGGTTCTCAACCGCGTTCCACAATCCGGAGGAGCAACGGCAGTTCTTGATTGTCACGACTGGCAATCTGGCCGATTTCCATGCTTCCGATGGTGCGGGTACGCCCTTTCTGGGAGCGATTTTCCGCGAGGGGCTGGCCGGCCAATGGACTTCACCGACTCCCGAACCGGACGTTAGCCAATGGCAATGGCAGCAACGCGCGAAGGAACTTCAGGACATGTGGTCGCACGGCAAGAACTCTCCAGATTTGAAATGGTGGTTGGAGAAAACGGAAGCGAACCTCGGTCTGGTGCAAATGCCCGCTTCGGGTTCGGGCGCCACCGTGACTGCGCTCCCTGGCTTGCAGGTGTTCCAACAGATAGCAAATGCGGCGCAAGCTGCTCAGGCTGCAAGCGCAGCACAAACTGCTCCGCCGGCAACGGTTCCCGTGTCTCCGCAGGGCACCCCAAGTCAACCGCCACCCGGTTCATTAACAACAGCATTCCCTCGTGCAACGGTCACTCAACCGGTAATCGCGATGAATGCAGTCGCGCCTGCGTCTCAGGGACAATCGCAGACTTCGCAGTTGGTTTTTAATTTGCTGTCGCAATTCGCAACTCAGCTGACAACAGTCTTTATCAGCAAACTGAACGGTGGCGCTGCTGCGAACATCATGCCTACCGCCGCTACGTCGCAGTCCGTGCCGTTGGCCGCCTCACCCATGCCATTCACTCCCTCACCCACGCCCGACCCGAACAGCGGAATCCCGCCAACCTCAGCGGTTGGCGCTCAGCCAGTTGCTAACACTGCGCAGCCCGACCCTGCCATCCCGCAGCCGGCCGCACAATCTGCTTACGTCGCGCCAACGGCTCCTTCTCCGCGCGATGGTGCGGTCAACAGTTCCGCTGGGCTTGGGCCTGCGTCCAATCCCACTGCCACATCAACGAAACCGGAAGCCTCAGCCAATTCCGGGCTGACACCGCCCTCGACAACCCCTCCCGCCGACTCTGGTTCCGTGGCGACACCAGCCCAACCAGTTTCGACAGCCAGTCCGGTAAGTCCGCCTTCCGTGGTCACATCTACGAATGCAGCTGGCGACAATGGGTCTTTGCCGGCAGCTGGGTTTCCAATTCCGCAGATCTCATATTTCGGCGTCAGTAATAATGAGGTCGGTCTAGCCAATCAAACGCCTCCGGTAGTTTTACAACTTACCAATCCATCCAATGCCGTTACAGCGCCTGTTCAGGTTGAACTGCGGCTGGATGGTGTCTCGATGGTGACTAACCAGATCGGCCCGATGCTCCCCAAGCAATCGCGCTCCGTGCCCTTCTCCCCTCTTTCTACCCCTGCGGGGAGTCACACACTGGACATCATTATGAGCGGCTCACAGGGCGCAGCCAGCCCGCCGAGCGCAACGTTATTGGTTCAAGTTTCGCTACCTCCTTCTGTCGTGCCGGCCAACGGGCCCACGGCCGCAACTACAGCTTTTGTTCCCTTAGGAGTCCGCACCGTGCTGCCGGCCATAGTAGTCGCAGCTCCTCCCGTGACGCCCGTGCCCGTCAGGGCAGCACCGTTGTTGGTCCCGGCCAAAAATGCTGGGACTACGACCCCCGTTCCAGCCGTACGCACAATATCGCCTCGCATTGCGCCAGTCGCGTCCACGGCCGCAGCCAACCCCGTCAAACCCGGACCGTCTTCAACCCCGGCGACTCTGCCCGTGCGCACAATCGCACCCGGCACTCCGACGAGTTCCTCGCCCACCGCAGCTACCCCCGCAACCACGCTTAGGCCGGCTGTACGCACAATCCAACCTCCCCAGTCGAGCACAGCAGCTGCAGCACCCACACCCGTCAGACCAGGGCCTCGGACGATTATGCCGCCGACGGCCGCCACATCAAATCCCCTACGTGGAGCAGTTTTGCCATCGAATCCGCAAAAAACGGCCCGCAACCCATTGCTTGCGGCAACACGAACTGTTCCTGCCAGCAGTCCAAATTGCCAGCCAGCTAGTAACGGAGGAAATACCGGCACGACAACGAGCTCCACTCAGGCGAACAAGAACACTGCGCCTTGCACACCAGCACGGAAGTAATCTTTGGTTTGACATTAAAATGACCAGCTGGGGGAATTCCGAGCATTGCCGTAGTTCGCCAAGGCTTAAAGTCATTCAACAAGAAAGCAGATGCGCTTAGTCTGGAAGTGACTGAGACACGCTTCGAGGACTGACTGAACCGTAAGCTCGGGAAGCGGCTGGCGATCACTGTACAGCGCAAAAAAGATTCCGCCGCAGGGGGTTAGGCCGCCGTACATGCCGTCTGCATGAATCACACGAAAGTAGTTGCTCTTGACGTAGTGAAAGCAAACGGAAACGGGTTTTTTCTCTTCAGCCATTTATCGCGTTGATCCCAATAGAGCTGCTTCGGGTTGGCCTGCTTTATAGACCTGCTTCGGGTTGGCCTGCTTTAAGGTTTTTGCTGCTATTGGCCACACTCGACGCTCCTAGGGAATCGAGTGCGAAACCCAGTGTGAAGGGTTGGCGTGAAGCCTCACCGGGCAAAGGATGTCCGCTCGTCAAGAATAACACGTGTGTCCCCATATAGTTACAGTGAAGGTCAATGGTTGGCGCTCGTGTCTCCTGGCTGGAGCTCTCGGCAGGAAGGAGCAACACGTAAGTTGTTGAAAGTTGGTGTGAGGGGCAGGCCCAGGCGGGGTTTAGACGGGGCTTAGACGGACACAGGACAAGAGATTTTGGAGGAAAAAATGGCCGACGAGCGCGAAGTACACGTTGAGTTCACCCGACATGGGATGTGGTTATCACCACAGACTCGAGGCGGTCAAGCCCCTGGATGGTCTGGAAAGTGTTCATCGAACCCTTACTAGAAGAAGTGTCCCTTCGGAGTTATCTCTCTGCACTAGTAAGTTTCGCTGAACACACGCCGAGACGCTGATCCACAAGAGCGCCCACAGTTCGGGAATACATCTGGCAGGGTCAGGGAATGCGATAAGATTGGTGGTGCATTCGAGGGTATCGCCACGACTCCCGAACAATGGCAGCTAATGGAAGCGCTTTATCACGCCGCGCTGGAGGTTTCCGGCGAGGAGCGTGCGGCGCTGTTGGCGCGATCAGATCCTGAAGTTCGGCACGCCGTGGAAATTTTGCTCATGCGGTTTGTGCAAATGGCCTCTGGTTCCTTACCTGACCCTTTAACAGAAGCAGTTGTGCGCCAGGCGCACATAGGCTAGTTTCAGTCGCTGCAAGGAGTATGGCGCAGTGCGCCATAGGACATCTGTGCCGCCGCTGGAACACAGTATTTTGTCGCCCGGATTCCTCGCTGCCTTCCGAGTTCGTGAGCTCATGGTGTGTCGGCCTACAGCTGGGTTTGCTATCACCTACGGGTTTCAATTGGCCGCTCAGCGGGCCGGCTAGCGTCCCCAAGACAAGGTGGACGGCTTATGGCCATCCGACCACGCGGGCGTGCGCGCAACCTTGCTGGGAATAACTTTTCCAGGTTGACACCATCCAAGCTAAATGCCTTTGCGGGACGATCCGCAGATCGCCCCGCCCTTGGGTTAGCTTATTGGTGGCCATACCCTCCGCCCCGGCTAGGGCGGAATCTTTTGTTGCGCGCGAGGCTCACAAGCGCTTTCGCCTGCAATGACTTGGGACATGCCTCCCTTGATTGGTTGATTAGCTGATTTGGTTGATTAGCTGATTTGGTGATTGCCAGATTGAAAGATTTCATGACCAGCGCCTCGAAATGATTTCCCGAACCGTCGAGTACCACTCTAGTTCTGAGTGGTCATTCCCCTCCAGGTTCTTTCCCACGCTCCCAATTCGAACAAGAAAAATCTTTCCGATAAACACTCGTGCTGAGAGCACTTGGCGCTTTCGCGGAACCGCGCCGTTCGCAATCACCCAGGCCCGCCAATATTTCGAGCCGCGGCCCGCCTTCGGCTGCCCTCCTGTTCCGAGATTCAAGAAGCAAAAGACCTCCCGCTCGGGATCGATCACCAGAGCACATCGCAACCTGCAGACGAGCCGCCGGAAGCGAGGGTCCTGGTAGGTCTTGGCGTCTAAACAGCGCACCTCGTACTCTCCCGGCTCATATCGCGGGTAAGGATCGCTGGCGCAAATGGGACCATCAAGCACAGAATCGTCCCTCCAATCACATATGGGCTCCCTGGGCGCTTTGTGATGTCCAGGAGAGTTTATTTCTATTTGTCGCTCGTTTCCGCGCGTCCCCGGGTTAGTCAGAACCAGTTTGAGCTCGCTACCAGCAAGGAGCGTGTTCACAGATGGCGCACTAAGTGGCGCATAGAGGACTGGTTCGGACTACCTAGGTCATTATGCACAAATCACGACAAGAGATTTTTAGAAACTTAATATATTAACGAGCGCGTGGTACTCTGCACTTTAGAAAAAGAGAACGGGAGGAAACAATGCGAAGACCACAGAGGCACCAGCATGCAGGATCAATCGACACCGGAAATGATGAACCAGGCGGGGGCCGCCACATTCTTGAACGTGCCACCACGGACGCTCGAGCGGTGGCGCCTTGAAGGCGTAGGGCCGCAGTGGATCAAGCTCGGCCATGGAAAACGCGGGGCGGTAAGGTATCATAGGCGGGCGCTGCTGGAATACATCCGCCAGCGCACACGTGAATCCAGTGCGGGCAGCAAGGGATAACGTGAGACTTTACCGACAAAAGAAAAGCCGAGTCTGGTCCTTTGATGTGACGATCGGCGGCAAGCGCCACCGACGATCAACAGAAGAAAAGAACAAAACCAGAGCCGAACGCATCGCCGCCCGTGAGATAGCAGGCATTGAGGCCAACGGGGATCCGCTCACACGCAAACCGCAAACGCTGCGCGAACTGTCCGCCAGATTCCTTGAGTACGTGGAGGCGAGCCAGCGCACAGCAAAAACGAAACAGTATTACCGCAGCGGGTGGAAGTTGCTCGAATCGACCAAGGTGGCCGGCATGAGGATAGACTGGATCACCGGGGCAGACATTGATCTGCTGAGGTTTCCCGGAGGCCCAAGCAACGCCAACACCGCCCTGAAGACACTCCGCAGAATGTTCCGGCTTGCAGAAACATGGAAGGCCATGAGGCACGCCCCTGGGGTTGCGCTCAGGGTCGAGCAGCCAAGACGGATGAGACTGACAGCGGAGCTCGAACACCAAATATTGGTCGGAGCGTCAAGGTGCAAATGGAAACCGGCGCGGCGTCAGAGATTCTGCGACGTGGTCCAGCTGATGCGCGACACCGGCCTAAGAAACGAAAGGGAACTGTACAAGCTGCGCATCGATAATATCGATCTGGCCAACAGATTGATATTCAACCCCGACAGCAAGACGCCCGAGGGACGCCGCGAGGTCCCGATCCTCGATCGCGCCGGAGACATCCTGCTCAGACTCACGGCAGGCCGAACCGAGGGATGGTTGTTTCCATCGAAGCGCGGGAAAGAGAAGCGACTGACGACCCTGCAGAAGTCATTCAGGGAAGCCAGGCGCGCCGCGGGACTGCCGGAAGACTTGGTCCTGTATTGCGGCCGTCACGATTACGGGACAGAGGCCTACCGACGGACCGGCAACCTTGCATTGACAATGCGCGTGATGGGCCACCGCGACGTCAAAACTGCCCTGCGTTACCAACATCCTGATGTTCAGGACTTGCGAGCCGCAATGAACGCGAGGGATTCGCGGCATACTTTACGGCATACCGAGCTGGGGACAACGAACGAGATGTTACAATAAGTCGTTGAATCCACTGCCCGCGCGCCCTTAGCTCAGCTGGATAGAGCGTCTGACTACGAATCAGAAGGCCGGGAGTTCGAATCTCTCAGGGCGCGCCATATTTTCAATGCTTTGCCGAGTTTTTGTTTGTGGCACAAATCGTTAGTGTGCCGTGGAATGTGCCGTAACCCGCCGTTTGGTTCTCTCAACTCCTTCGTGGCTCCATTTGCCGTTCTTTTTGCATTGACAGCCGGGGTGCGCGAGAGGAGAATCTCGGCGCGGGCTGAGTGGACCGAAGTCGGGTCGTATACGTGCATGCGGCCTTGAGACCTTTGGGGAAAGGTGTATTTCACATGATCTCCCGTCGCTCTGCGCTCTACTGGCTAGGGGTGACCGCTGGCGGAGCCGGCGCTCTCAATACATTTTCCGCATTCGCCAAAAACATGCGACCTGGAAATGGGGCGCGCGTGATGGCATGCGAAAGTTTTTGCGTCAGCGATTCCGGTCAGGTGCCGCATCTTCGCTCATACATGGCTGACACGTTGCTCCCCTGCATGGACCAGTTGGGCAACGTCCCCAGAATGTGCCTGGAGGCTATCGTCGCGCCTCATACTCCACAAACGCTGCTGCTCACCGTGTACTCCAGTTTCGACGAGATGCTCAAGATGCGTGCCCGCATCGCGTCTGATCCGCGCGTTCGTCGCGCCTGGGCGGGAATCGAGTCGGCGCAAGTGCTCGACGATGTTCGATCTCAAGTGTTGATCGTCAATAAGGAGTCGGTGCGATTCTCAGCAGAGCCGGCGTTCGCCAAGTCGGGCTTGTTCGAAGTTCGAACCTGGCATGCCCCAGCCTGGCGCGGGGGGCCGGCGCCAGAAGTTAGTTCTGTTCTCAGCCGGATTGGCGTTGATCCGATTGTGGCGGGAGCTACGGTTGCCGGTGAGCATCTGCCGCGGTTCACTTACGTGGTCCCATTTGAGAACCTGGCGGCCCGCCAGCAGGCGTGGGACAGGCTGGATGGTGACGCGCAATGGATGGAGATGCAGCGTGAGTCGATCACCAGGTTTGGATCCGGCGCGAGGACGACCGCAAAGGCGATTTATAAACTCGCTCCCTGGTCGCCGTTGGCTTAGGCGGAGGATATTTACAGATGAGCTGGGTTTTTAAGATTTTCCCCTCAATTGGCGTCGCCAGGATCGGCAACTGCCCCGATGATTCCGCTTCCGGTTTCTACGTGGGACCTGAGATTCCGGGCTCGGTGATTGTTCCCTCGAATGGCTACAAGGACGCGCAGGGTCGTGTGCGCCGCCAGGCCGCT
>DATGHX010000054.1:0-2565 GCA_035307585.1 Candidatus Angelobacter sp. | reverse complement strand
GTCATCCCGGAACGCCTCATCCGAGCGTACTCCGCAATGCTCGGTCTCGATGTGTTGCCTGTGCCGCTGGACGTCGGAACTTTTGACGAATACCTGCTGCACCCACCAACCAAGCATTTCGATCCAGGGTGTGTTTGGCTTCGAGGAGTTTTACATCGGGTGGCAAAATCCCTGAAACCGCTCGAGCCTGAACGAATCCGAAAGAAAGCAAATCATCGCCGAGTTACAGGACGTTCGCGCATGCAAACCAACTTCGCAAGTAGCTCCGCATTCGCGCATTGAATGGGTGCATTTGCATCATCCCGAATCCCGGAGGAATAATTGCAGCGTGCTTCAGCGCGGCAAAAGTGCACGAGGGAGATCGGATAAATTTTTCGTAACCCTAATCCCAAATCTTGCACCTAAGCAAGCGAAATCACTTCGAGGACAAACCATGCACGACAAAGCTATCGAAAAACGCAAGCTGGGTAATTCAGGGCTGGAAATTGCGCCGCTGGTATTCGGCGGAAACGTGTTTGGTTGGACGGTCGATGAAGCTGGCACGTCTGAGTTGCTGGACCGCTTTGTGGACGCAGGGTTCAACATGGTGGACACCGCCGATGTTTATTCGAACTGGATTCCCGGCAACCATGGCGGCGAGTCGGAAACGATTATCGGAAACTGGCTGAAGAAGAGCGGCAAGCGCGACAAGATATTAATCGCGAGCAAGGCTGGCCTGGAGATGGGGCCCGGCAGGAAGGGGCTGTCGAAGAGATATATTTTGCGCGCGGCAGAAGAATCGCTGGCACGGTTACAGACTGACTACATTGATCTGTACCAGTCGCATGTGGAGGATCCAGAGACGCCGCAAGAAGAGACGCTGGAAGCTTATGCCGAGTTGATGAAGGCCGGCAAAGTGCGGGCAATTGGCGCGTCGAATTTTAAGGCTGACACGTTGCGGCAGGCGCTCGAGATCAGCCGCAAAAAAGGGCTGCCGCGCTACGAGAGCCTGCAGCCGCACTACAACCTGTATCACCGCGAAGAATTCGAGGGCGAGTTGGAGCGAGTGTGTTTGGAGAATCATTTGGGCGTGATTCCGTATTTCTCGCTGGCCAGCGGATTTCTGACCGGAAAATATCGTTCAGAAAAAGATTTGCAGGGCCGCAGCCGCGGGTCGCGCGTGCAGAAATTTATGAATCCGCGCGGATTCCGGATTCTGGCGGCGCTGGACGAAATTGCAAGTGAGCACCACGCCACTCCGGCGCAGATTGCTTTGGGCTGGTTGATGGCGAAGCCGGCAGTGACGGCTCCGATTGCCAGCGCGACGAATGTTCCGCAGCTTGAGGAGTTACTCGGCGCGGCGAGAATCAAGCTTGATGGCGAGGCGATGGCGAAGCTGGATCGGGCGAGTGAGTACAGCGAGAAGGAGTCAAAGATCGCGTAAGGTTGTGCGTTTCACGTCGACGATTGTCGGTTTGTTTGAGTTCCAACGTTAGGATTGGCACCAGCGACCTCGCCAGATGAACTCCCAACGTTTTAGCGAGGGCTGATCCCGGCGGCTTCGATGACACGGGCCGCGCTTTCACTCTCGCTCAACACGAAGCGCGCGAACACAGGCTGCGGCATGCTCATCGGATCGGCCCCATGCTTCGCCAGCCACTCACGCAAATCCGGTGCAGCCATGGCCCGAGCGATGTCCTTCGACAGTTTGTCCACCACCCTTGCAGGAGTGCCAACCTGCGTCCACACTCCATACCAAATTGGATAGTCGAAGCCGGGAACGGCGGCTTCTGCTATGGTCGGCACCTCCGGTAGCAGGGACGAGCGCCTCTGGGTGCTAACGCCTAGCGGGCGCAGCCTCCCCGCACGGATCTCGACCAGGGCGAGCTGGACCGGCGCCAGCAGGTAATCCGTACGCCCAGCGACCGTGTTCGCGATGGTGTTGGCGATCGCGTCGCCCGGTTCTGCTGGTACGTGCACTGCCTTAATGTCAACCGCCAGATTGAATTTCTCGATCCCCAAGTGTGAGCCAGTGCCCACGCCCGTAGAGCCAAATCTCAACTGACCAGGTTTCGCCTTCCCCGCCGCAACCAGCTCGCCGACGGTAGTTATACCAGTCAGCTTGCCTGTGACCAGCACGTAGGGCTGGCTGCTGAGGGGAGCGACGGGGATGAAATCCTTCAACGGGTCATACGACAGGTTCTTCTGCAGGGCAGCGCTATACGCCTGGGCGCTGGTGTTCACGAGCAGTGTGTACCCATCGGCCGGCGACTTCGCGACACGCGCAGGGCCGGCGGTCGCTCCCGTACCGGGAACGTTCTCTACCGCTACGGGCTGTCCCCACAACTCGGTAAGTTTTTGAGCGAGGGCCCGGCTCACCAGATCGGGTCCACCACCCGCCCCGAACGGCTCGATCAGGCGTACTGGTTTGCTTGGATAGTCATGTGAAGTTTGCAGCATCAGAGCCAGCGAGCCAATAAACCCCAAAGCCATTCGAGTCGACATCTTCTCTCCAAAAACAATCTCGATGCCAAACCCGTCTCCGTTATGAATTCCCCGTTTGTTAAGCCTGCTCGGGCGATGGCG
>DATGHX010000053.1:0-2218 GCA_035307585.1 Candidatus Angelobacter sp. | reverse complement strand
GCAGCAGAAGATCGTTCGCCAGCAAGCTGAGAAGAGTAAGAGACAAGTTCGACTCCAACAGCGGCAATTGCAGAGGGATCAGCAAAGGCTGAAGATCGAATTGGATCAGCTGCGCGGGCGCAAGTTCGACATTTAAGGTTGACCAGTTACTGGCCGTTCGAAGCGCTCAGAGCTTGGACGGCGAGGCACACGCGATTCCGTCCTGCCTGCTTTGCAGCGTAGAGCCCGCTGTCGGCGGCGCGAACCATATCGTCGCGGGTCTTGCCGTGAGCGGGAAAGGCCGCGACTCCCGCGCTGATGGTAATAGTCCGGGGCACTCCCGGAAACTGAAAGGTCTCGACCAGGCGCCGCAATTTCTCGGCAATGGCAACCGCCTGCTGGGTAGTGATTTGGGTGAGCAGGATGGCGAATTCTTCGCCGCCGTAGCGGCAAACCACGTCAACCTTTCGCAATTGCTGGTGAAAGAGCGATGAGACCTGGCGCAGAACCTCGTCCCCCAGCAGGTGTCCGAACTCATCGTTCAGCCGCTTGAACTGATCGATATCCGCCATGATCACGGCCATGCCGGTTCCGTAGCGGCGGGCGCGCTCCATCTCTTCCATGATCCGCAGTTCGAAGAAGCGGCGGTTGAAAATGCCGGTCAGCCCATCCAGGTAAGCTAGTTGTTTGACGCGCTCAACGTAATGCGCGTTCTGGATGGAATTGGCACAAATATCCGCGACCGATTCGAGCGATTGCAGTTCGCTCTCGCGGAATGCATTGGGCTGCGAACTATGCAGGGTGAGCACCCCCAGCGTTTGTCCAAAGGAGATCAGCGGAATGCTCATGCGTGAGCCGGAGTCCTGGAAGAGCCGGAGAGGCTCGGGAATAGCGCTCAGGTCATTTTCGATGATGGTGCCGGTGGCCAAGATCACACGCGACCATGGCTCCTGGCCTGCCGGAAAACGTCCGCCAGCAGGAATGCAGGGCGTAAGCGTACCTTGATGGGCTCGCATTACCAAATCGCCTTCCTCCCGCAGGAGAAGCGACACATGCGATACCTGAAAAGCTTTCTGGATCACCGAGCATACGCGGACCAGAAGTTCCTCCAATTCCATCACAGCGGTGCTCTGCTGCGCGATCGTATTGATCGCCTCTAACTGCCGGGCGCGCTGCCGTTCCAGCGAATACAAGCGCGCGTTCTGGAGTGCGATGGAAGCCTGGGTCGAAAATAAAGTCAGGAGCTCGATGGTTTCCCGGTCGAAGTGATTGACGCGTTCGCTCTGGCAATCGAGAACACCTACGACTTCATCGCGCACCATAAGCGGAATGGCTAGCTCCGAGCGCGTGGATTGCGCGGCGCAGATGTAGCGAGGGTCCTCGGTCACGTCGGGCGCATACACCGGCTGCTTCTTCAGGACGGAGGCTCCGGTGATGCCCTCGTGCTGTCCCAGATGAATCGTGTCCTTACCCTCATCCCAGCCGATCTGCGAACGGACACACAACTGCTTGGCCTCCCGGTCGAGCAGCAGGATGGCCACGTTCTGCAGATGAAAAAAGTCGCGCGCGATTGCCAGGATTCTCTGTAACACCTCGTCCAAATCAAAGGTGGAGAGCACGGCCTGGCCCGCGTCGAACAAGACCGCGAGTTTCGGCATGGTGAAACGAATTGTACGAACGGGGGAAGCGGTTACCAAGGTTCCGAAAGTAACGGGCGAGCGCTGCGATCAGCCAGAGGCGGCCTATCGCCACTTCCTCGCGGTGCGGATCAAGCCGTAGGCGACTACGCAAAAGAAGAAATCCACAGCGGTGCCCAGGTCGACCCGAAAGCGGTGGTGCTGCGCCGCCGGTGGCAACGATGGAAGTAGCGCGAAGTACGCCACATTGCCCAAAATGATCGCCAGCAAAGCCTGAAGGAAATTGACGAGCACCAATGGTTTAGACACCGCAGCTCTCCTGCGAGTTGCTAGCGAAGATCGCTTTCACGCTGCACCGTTTTCAATCGCCATCCGGGCGTGCACAAGGGAGCGGTCGCTCCTGCTACCATTCTTCTTCTGCTCTCCTGGAAACCTGGCATGCTCGAACTTTCCACCCCGGTTCAATATGTGAAAGGCGTTGGACCGCGTATCGGGGAAATTCTTGCCACCAAGGGAATTCACACCGTCGGCGACCTGCTCCATTATCTGCCTTTTCGCTATGAAGACCGGTTGAATCCTCGCGGGATCTCCGAACTGCGCCC
>DATGHX010000052.1:0-68150 GCA_035307585.1 Candidatus Angelobacter sp. | reverse complement strand
CTGTTGCAGGTTGACCAGATCCACGGTATGGCCGGCGCTGTAGCGCGAGAAATCAATGACGATGTCATAGCGCTCGGCGATGCCAAGCTGGTCGGTCTGGGTGAGGTTGACAGTACGCGGCAGCAGGTTGCCGTCGTTGGCAATTTGCACCATGTTTGAGCTGTCGCTCAACGCGAGCGCGAAGAAGCGCGACACGCTGGCGTTCAGGATGCGGAAGCGGTACCGGCGCGCGTAAACGTTGAAGAACGGCTTCCAGGTAAAGTTCACGGTCATCTGGTCGCCCAGGAACCCTTCAAAGGCAACGTTGTCCATGGTCATCTGCCCGTTGGCGTCCCAAGCCTTGTCCGCCAGCATCAGGTTGACGTCGTAATCCAAGTTGCCCCAGCCAGGATGAAGGGTTTCCGAGTAGCCGCTGGGCAGCCGCAGGTTGACTCCGTCATTCACGGATTCGTCTCCGCGGTCCAGCGAGCTGTAGATGTTGTTCATCCCCGCGTTGCACTTGTACACGTTCTGGTCAGTGAAGGTGAACATGTGATCGTGGAACCAGTGCGTGCTCATGGTCTCATGCCAGTCGCCGGGAACTTTGTTGATCCCGCCGCTGTCGTTGGGAGCGCCGGCCCGGGGATCGGTGGCCCCGGTGTTGATGGTGGTGAATCCCGCCAGCACCCACGGCCAGTGGTAATCGTAGAATTCATTGGGCCAGAAATAAGCGCCGGTAAAGCCGTCGTTTTCCGCGCCGTGGTGAGCGTTGTGCTCGTGCGTGGTGAGGGTAAAGCGTCCAAAGCCGCCGTTGTTGGTGATGTCCGTGGTCAGGTTGTTGTGGTGACGAAACAGCACCGGCTCGCCGTAGCGTACTTGGGTCAGCTTGGGCGGGAAGGTGGCGTTGAAAGTCCAGACCCGGTTCGAAGCCTGCACGGGGAAGCCGGGGTTAAACTTCGGGGGGATGGCTGTAGCCGGATTGATGCCGGAGTTGAGGTCCGATGTGACGCCCGGGTTGTAGGTTGTGTTGGTGGTTACCGGTGCGGTCTGGACCTCAATCGCCACCTGTGGCGGGAACTGGGCAAACCTCTGATGCGCCCAGCCTGCTCCCGGGGGACGGCCTTCGATCGGTCCGGTGAGGCCGGTTTGCCCGCCTACCAGTTGGGGATTAACCGGCTGCTGCGTGGTGTTGGCCTGCGCGGTCGGCGCAGGGTTCAACGTGGAAACTGCATTGCGGGGCAGCACGTCAAAGCGATACAGCGGCGATGTGAAGGGCTGAACGCCAAAGGTGGGGCTGGGATTCAGTCCGGTTGGAATCTGGCTGCAGCCGCTGCCGTTGCGGCTGCCGCTCGAGAAGCTGGATGTGGTCTGCGCCCTTACATACGGGTTCAGGCCGCCGATGGACGCCATGGCGCCCGCGCTTGTGAACAGGCCCCACTTGACCAGATCGCGTCGCGAGAGTTTCCCGTGTGAAAGTTCTCGGGTGATTTCTTCGCGGTTCTTGCGGGCGTTTTCTGCCTCCCGCAGCCGTCTTCTGTCTGCATTGGCGGTTAGCCAAATGCCATCTTGTCCGTCGTTTCTATAGCGACTCATTCTCCATCTCCTTGTTTTGTCTGTTGGGGTGAGTAGATGTCGCGTCGCAATTTGAGGAGATCTGGGGGCGGAGGAAACCGGATGCCAAAATACACTGCCACGCCGTGCCGATTTTCAGACGGCTGGCAATGCGGTCGCCGCGTGAAATGCCAGGACGCGCGCCGGCTACTATCTCCCCTTCATAGCGAAGCTCTTTTAACCAGACAACCAGTTCCGCCTAAAGAAGAGCAGGCGGAGGCGGAGTCTTCACGTGTTCACCTTCTCCAAAGCGAGGCACGCGAAGTCCAGCCGCGGAAAACAGCCCGCACGGACCTCAGAACGGAACACAGGCACGCGCATAGGCGCCTCGATGACCGGACGATCTCGACGGTATAAAGAACAATCCCTGGTCTGCCAATCCGTCGTTCTGCAGCAAAAACCCAGGGCGACTTTTCTTGCGCGAGGGGCGCAGATGATCGAGCGAACAAACTCGGGCATCGTATGCCCGCGACCAGGGAGAGTCAAGAATATTTGCTCAGAAATTCCTTAGCATTTTGTGCGACTGAGCACCGAGCCCGAAGCCAGACACCTTGAGGTTACAATCTTTGCCTTAGCCGGCAAAAAAAATGACAAGCAGCTCCAATCCCGGACGGTCGACCATCCTTTTGTTTACCTGGGCGGCGGGCAGCGTGGACGCGATTACGTACCTGAGCGCGCATGTGTTCACCGCCAACATGACCGGCAACACGGTTTTGCTGGGTATCGCCGCCAGCCAGGCCAAGGCGGAGCCGGTGGTCAGTTCCCTTCTCGCACTGATCGCCTTCGTTGTGGGCGCGATTCTTGGAGCGTTGGCTGTAGGCGAAGGCGAGAGCGCGAGCGCGGCCGCCGCGGTGCGGCGCGCGGTGTGGATGGAAACAGTCATCCTGGCTTTCTTCGCCATGTCGGCGTTTGCTCCGGCTGCCCTGAGCCTGCGGGCGATTGTTCTTCTGATGATCGGCTCATCGGGGCTGGCCATGGGACTGCAGAGCGCGGCGGTGCGCCGGCTGAAGCTGCCCGGGATCGCTACCACGTACATCACCGGGACGATCACCAGCTTGTTCTCAGGAATGGTGCACGGGCTGCGTCGAAGGACTGGGACTCACGCGGAGACGACAACATTGGGACTCAAACGCTCGATGAGCCTGCAGGCGGAGGTGTTTCTCTCCTACGCCGTAGCGGCAGGCATCACCGCGGCGCTGCATGTTCGCTGGCCGTCGGCGGTGGGGCTGGTCCCGTTTTGCGCATTGATCGCAGTTGACATCTCTCTGGCGCGACGGAGTTGATACTTCCGCGGCGGCAAGAAATCTTATGCGGCGGGGCTGCAAACTCGCGCAGGCCGTTCAAAGGGAAAAACAAAGAGAAGACAGTACCGGCCTGCGGGCGGCTGCGGACGCGCACTGTAGCCGAATCCGCAAACCGAGTATCGAGGCCAAGGCTGCCGGCAAAAGACTGGGAGTGACAGCTGCGGATAGAGCGGGCGGGCGGATAGAATGGCGGGGCATGAAACGACTTCGCCTGCGCATCCTGCCGGTGCTGGCCGCGATCGTGTTGCAGCTCGCGGCGGCGCCATCATCGAAAGAGACGGCGCTCGACCGCTACGTGCACGCGCCCGATCCCAGCTACAAGTTCGAACTGGCCGGCACCATTCCCGGCGAGGGCTACAAGGCTTACGTGCTGGACCTGACCTCGCAAACCTGGAAGCCTCCAGTGGAAGCCGACCGCTCGCTGTGGAAGCACTGGCTGACGGTGGCGGTGCCCGACAAGGTGAACTTCACGACGGCGTTTCTGTACATCACCGGCGGATCGAACAAAGACAAGGCGCCGGAGAAAGTGGATTCGCTGATCTCAGACATGGCGGTGACCACGCACTCGGTGGTAGCGGAGTTGCGCATGGTGCCCAACCAGCCGCTGACCTTCCCCGACGGCACCCGGCCGGAGGTGGTGGAAGACCAGATCATCGCCTATACCTGGGACAAGTATCTGCGCACCGGCAATGAACTTTGGCCGGCGCGGCTGCCCATGACTAAATCGGCGGTGCGGGCCATGGACGCGGTACAGCAGTTCATGGCGTCAGAGGCGGGCGGCAAGATCAAAGTCGAGCACTTCATGGTTGCCGGCGGCTCCAAGCGCGGCTGGACCACGTGGACCACCGCGGCGGTGGACAAGCGCGTGGTGGCGATTGCGCCGCTGGTGATCGACCTGCTCAACAACGAGAAGTCGTTCGAGCACCACTATCGCGCCTACGGTTTCTACTCGCCGGCGGTCAAAGATTACGAAGAGCTGGGAATCATGAAGTGGAACGGCACGCCGAAATTTCACAAGCTGATGGAGATCGAAGAGCCGTACGAATATCGCGACCGGCTGACCATGCCCAAGTACATAGTGAATTCGGCGGGCGACCAGTATTTTCTGCCCGACTCGTCGCGCTTCTACTTCGACGATCTGAAAGGCGAAAAGTACCTGCGCTACGTGCCCAACACCGACCATTCGCTCAAGAATTCCGACGCGCGCCAGGGGCTGATTGCCTATTACGACGCGTTCCTGCGTCAACAGCCGCGGCCGCGGTTTTCCTGGAAGTTTGAAGATGACGGCTCCATCCGCGTGACTACCATCGATAAGCCAACGGAAGTCAAGCTGTGGCAGGCGACGAATCCCGAGCATCGCGACTTTCGTTTGGCGGCGATCGGGCCGGCTTATACCTCGACCACGCTGCAGGAGCGGGGACACGGAGTGTACGTCGGCAAGGTGGAGAAGCCCGCCAAAGGCTGGAGCGCTTATTTTGTGGAACTAACGTTCGCAGGAGGTGGCAAATACCCGCTGAAGTTTACGACAGCAGTACGCATCAACCCGGACACGCTGCCCTTTGCGGCGCCGAAGTTCGAGCCGCCGGAAGGAGCGAAATCGGCCGGCGGTACTGGGAGGTAGTGTGAGGCCAAGCGACGGCCGTGTAGAAAACGAGGCCTCCGCATCGAGCAAAGCCGCACCTAATAAATAGGAGGCTCGCCCGGCGGACGGGTCTTCCAGCGGCGGTGCACCCACAGCCACTGGTCGGGATATTTAGTCACGTAGCTTTCGATGACCTTGGTGAACATGGCGGTGTTGGCGATGGCATCGGCTTCGTCGTCGCCGGTACGCACCAGCTGCAGCGGCGGCTCGAAGCAGATCCTGTACTTGCGCAACTGCTTATCCCAGACGCCGAAGGCGGGCAAAACGGCAGCGTCAGTATGGAGGGCAGCGCGAGCGATTCCGGTGGCGGTGCAGGCGGGCACGCCGAAAAAATCGACGAATGCGCCCTGGGGCGGAGTCATGTTGGTATCCATGAGGATGCCCACGGTTTCGCCGTTGCGCAGCGCGCTGAGCAATCCACGAACGAAGTCCTGCTTGGGGAAGGTGCGGTTGCCGTGCAGCCTGCGGTAGCGGTCGACCAGCGCGTCGACGTAGGGATTGTCGAGGGGGCGCATCACGATATCCATGGGATGGCCGTAGAGCGAATGCGCGAAGGAACTGACCTCCCATCCGCCGAGATGCGCGGTAAGAAAGATCACGCCCTTGCCGCGGGCCTGGGCTTCAGCGAAATTCTGGAAGCCTTCGTAAACGGCGACGCGGCCGACGTTGTCTTTGGTGTAACGAGGGAAGAGACTGAACTCGGCGAGCACGCGGCCAAGATTGATGTAGACGCCGCGCAGGATTCGCTTCTTCTCCGCACGGCCCAGGCGGGGAAAAGCCAGATCGAGATTGCGCATGCCTACGCGGCGCAGGCGGGCATAAAGAAGATAGGCGGCCAACCCTGTGACCATGCCCAAGGCCCGCGACAGCGGACGAGGCAGCACGCGAAGAAAGGCCGCCAGCAGCCATACGGGAAGATACTCAAGCCGGTGTCTCATTCAGAGATGGAGCTTGGACGGTACCATCCACCCGGAAATAATTCAAATCCGACGTGCGCAGTTCTTGCGTATTACGTACGGAATTGTCGTGTCCTTTTCTGCCGGCATGACTCTATTTGTAAAATGACCAGTCACCAATCTAATGAACAGACGCAACAACAGGAGATTAGAGATGAAGCTCGAAGCAAGTATTGCCGCTGTGGCGGTAGCGCTGGCGCTGGCCGGATGCAAAGCCGGGGCGCCCAGCGGCGTTGAAAAGACAGTGATGACCGACATCAAGCACGCGGTCACGATCGGCGGCAAAGACGATAAGAACCCCCAGCCGGACACACCAGACGTCGCGAAAGAAGGCGCAGAGCACTTTCAACATCACTGCCAGATCTGCCACGGGCTCGACGGCCAGAACACCGGCGTGCCGTTTGCCACTAAGATGGAACCCCCGGTGGCGAACCTGGCGTCGAAGGACGTGCAGGATTACACCGACGGGCAGCTGAAGTGGATCATCGCCAACGGCATTGCGCCCTCGGGCATGCCGGGATGGAAGGGCATCCTGACGGATGAAGAGATGTGGAATATGGTGCGCTTCCTGCGCCATCTGCCGGCGAAAGGCAGCCTGGGTGATCCTGAGATTTATAAAGAAGAAGCGGAACAGCACGAGCATGCGGAACACGGCGCCAAAGAACATACCCACGAGCATTCGCATCCGCAACCGAAATAACCGGTGCGCACCAGGCTCCAGCGATGAGGCGCGGCGGCTTGTCCAGCAAATTGTTATCGGACGGCTATTAAAAGATCGTTGAATATCCCGCATCAACTCCTGAAGAGCTGCTTAGGCTCGTGAACCGCGGCCAGCGGCGGAGTCGGTGAGGCGGCCGGTGTCGGCTGGGCGGGAGCCGTAGCCGGAGGAGCCGGCTGTGGCGGAGGAGCGGAACTGGCGGGCGGCGGGTTTACGGGAACATTCGTCTTACGTGCGGCCGGAGGGGCATAGGTTTCACTGCCCACGGCTTTGCGCACGGCGGCAACGAAGGGTTCGCCGCCCTGAGGAGTGGGCACAGCGCCGGTCAGGATGCTCTTGAAAGGAATCAGGCGGCCGTAGAGTTCGCGAGTGGAATCTTCATCCTGGCGCACCACGGCGCCATTGATGGTCACGCCGGCAAACAGGCCGCGGGCACGTGAGTAGGTGAGGACCTCCGAGCGCATGGTCCAGTCGGTGGCGGCTTCAGCATGGCGCCCCACAGGGCCGCCAGCCGCCGAGGCATCGGCTCCGATCTTGAAGTGACTGGAGAGCAGGGCCTGCATGCCGCGCTGGTTCATGATCAGCATGACCAGGTCAACTCCCTGCAATCCGATCTGCAGCCCGAACGAGCCGCCGGTCATGGTGAAAGGCGCCGGCGCGCTCCAGCCTTCAGCCGTCCGGCAAGTGGCCATGCCTCTGCCGTGAGCGCCGCCGAAGACGAATCCTCCTTTGAGCAAGGTGGGCACAACAGCAACACATTTGGCCGAACCTAGAACTTCTTCGGGAATGCCTTTGTCAGGAGCGGACATGATTTCGTTGAGGATGGTGGCGGCGGATTCGGCGCGATGAGCTGCGTCGTCGGCAAACGAGAAAGACGAGAACAGGAGTGCGAAAAGAACAGCGGCTAAGCGTCGCGTCATTGAGACCTCAGGTGGAGCCGGGCTAAACGAGCTCCTGGAATGGATTGTAATGGTGACAGAAGCGGCGGGATATCGATTACCGGAAAAAGAATGAAGGGTTGGATGCGGCGACCCTCGTTACCGCCTCCAACCCCTGTCTCCCAGGTTCTGTGGTAGGTGAGAGGAGTATGGTCCTGATTGCTGCGTGGAACAAGTAACCCCAGTGCCACATGGGCAGGGCAATCCGGACATGTACCTAAAGTGCACCGGACCAGTGGTATGTCCGTTCTCGCGCGCGGGGCGGCTAAAGGGACAAAAGTACCGTAGTACCAGGCATGCGCGGGAGGGCGGCGGCCCTCAGAAGTGCCGGCAAGTCTGGATTGCGGCGGGGCCGGAAGATGAGAGGGCACGGCTGCGAATTTCCTGTTCACGATTGCGGACATAAATATGGGGACGCCGGCCAGACCATCTGCTGCGCGAGTTACCGGGACACAAGTCGCCAGGCACGCGAACATCCTGCTGCCTGAATGAACCCCGCGGGCCGATGAAAGTCGCTCGCCGGAACGTTCTTCGGATTTGTGCGAACAGAACCGGGCTATTTCGACGAGGTGACGAGAGAATGGGTGATGGCATGCACAGAGAGCGCGATGCGGTTCTGCACTCCAACTTTGCGCATGAGTTTGGCTACGTGGGCCTTGACGGTACGCTCTTCAATGCCCAGTACCGAACCGATTTCCTTGTTGGAACGCCCGGCCACAAGCAGTTCCAGAACTTCTTTTTCGCGATCGGTGAAGGTTACGCGGCCGGCAGGAAAAATGCGGCCGGGAGAGGATGTAACGCGCTCGATGAAGATGGAAAGGACGCGTCGCGGCGCCCACACCGAGCCCTGATGAACGTTGCGGATGGCCTGAACGAATTCAGCGGGCGAGGCGGCTTCATCCACGTAACCCTTGGCTCCTGCTGCGAGCGCCTTCAGGATAGTCTCGTCGTCGGCGCCGCTTCCGGTCACGATGATGCGCAGGTCGGGGCGGGCGGCTTTCAGTCCCGCCATCACGTCAAAAAGATTCTGGCCGGCACGCGTTCCCAGGAGCACCAGATCCACATCGCGCCGCGGCCCGAGTTCGGCGAGCGAGCAGGAGATCAGTTCCAGATCCGGTTCGGTGTCGAAGAGCGACTTCAGTCCAATGAACCGCAAGGGATCGCTCTCCACCACAGCTATGCGAATGATGGGTTTTTTGGAGGCTGCGGTTTTCATTAGAACTCCTTCCTGGCGTCGAACATCCGAAATTGTATGCGACATTGTCGTGACTCGACCTGAAAGTGCGATGGACTTCAGAACCTGCCCATTCTCAAGCAGAGTACATGTCCTGCTGGCCGTGTGCAAGATTTTGCGAGGTACTCAGGGTTTACTTGCTGGCTTCTAGGATGTCTTCCCGATGCAGAGTTAAGGCATCTGCTCGCCCCAGGGCGAAACCGCGGCGGTAGCCTTCACAGAAAATGTCGTGGGTGGACGAGCAATTTACGGTCAGGAAGTCGAGCGAGGCGGGTAAGGCAAACAGAACAACAGAAGAGGGCTGGCTGTGATCGAAGCCGTCGCGGTAGCCCGATCCCAGACCGTGATCGAAGTCGCCAGAGGGCCCGGCGGGAGCAGATTCCAGGTCGAGGGCCAGCGCGCGAACAGCGTCAACCGCGCGAAAATCGTTGCCGGCGTAGCCATCGTAATAGCCGGCCTGGAGACCGGCGTGGAAGCCCTCTTCGAACGACTGCCGCGTTCCGAACTTGGGGGAATAGCCCAGGCCATCTTCATGTTTTTTCTTCACGTCGGCTCGCCGGCCCATGTTGGCATCGATGTTGCCGAAATGGTAGCCCTCTTCGTAGCCGTGACGGTAACCGTGAGCAAACGCCGAACGGGACAGGATCGACGCCGTGCCGTCTTCGCTCGTGTGCAGATCCTGGGCGCCGGAAAGGCCGCAAAAAAAAGTCAGGAACAGGGCCGAGAAGAGCGAGGAGCAGAGGACATGAAGCCAGGAACCCATGATTAACAGAATTTAAGATGAGAATTCCCGATGGTCGGGATGGCTTTGAGCCTCCGCAGCCGGGCGAAGGCGGGAATCCAGATCAAGTTCTTTGCGGACTAAGGTGGATTTGCGGAGTTGTCTAGGTAATTCCCCGAATATCTCAAAATCCAGCTTACCTCAATACTTCTTCCAACCTAAACCAATCACGATGGGTTTCGGACCATCCGCGACGGCAGATTAAAAACCTGGGGGAAACGGCGCGGAAATTAAGGACGAACCCGGAATGATATGCAAGATAGATTCCCTGGGACAGCTAAACGGCGTCCCGGGGATTTATGTTTTTGGGCGCGCCGGTCCCCTCCTTGCTGGCGTTTCTTGACGCATCGAAGCTGTCCAAATCTGGTCGGCAATTCCGCATCTGTCTGATTTAAACAGCGAGGTCCTGATCAGGTCCACCGGGACTGAGCGAGAACCCGCACCTTTTGCCGAAAGGAGCTAAAGGTCTTGCTTGAACCCACCAATCAGACGGCAATATCTACGCAGTTTGCTGAGACCCTCAAGAGACCCCTACTGCCTCCCCTGGAAAACCATGTTCCTCTCCTCCAAATCCTTCCTGCGTAGCCTCTGAACCCCGGAGGAGCGGGCTGATGAAGCCGTTCCTTTGGGCCTCCTGGTTTTTCTGCTGCAGGGTGCGTCGACGAAACTGAACTCAACGTTCCATCCCTGGTGACAATTCGCGAGCCAGCAAAACAATTTGACCGCAATGCGCGGATAGTTCTGCTACGGCTGCATGCCTATGCTTTCACGTGTGAAGAATGCAGACTCAACCTATCGGGGAGCGTTGGAGACGGCCCTCAACCACGCTCTAACTCATCTCACAAGTCTTGATCAAAGCTCGGTCGCAACCACGGCTGGCTGTTTGTCTCTGCGCGACCAGATCGCAAGGCCTCTTGAAAAGCAAGGTGTGTCTGCCGAGCAGGTCATCCGCGAGCTTGCTCACGATGTGGCCGGCGGCCTTCTCGGATCGGCCGGAGGACGCTTCTTTGCCTGGGTGATCGGCGGCTCGCTGCCCGCCGCCCTGGCAGCCGACTGGCTGACCTCGGCGTGGGACCAGAATGCCGTGCTTGCCGCCACCGCGCCTGCAGCCGCGCTCGTGGAAGAGATCGCCGGCGCTTGGCTCAAGGATGTTCTTGGCCTTCCCGCCGACGCCAGCTTTTCGTTTGTGACTGGTTGCCAGATGGCGCACGCCACCTGCCTGGCAGCGGCGCGCCACGCTCTGCTGGCGCAGCGCGGCTGGAATGTCGAAGAGCAAGGCCTGTTCGGAGCGCCGCCCATTCGCGTTTTGACCAGCATTGCCCGCCATGCCGCCTTCGAGCGCGCTGTCCGCCTGGTGGGGTTGGGGCGTTCGCAGATCGTTTATCTGTCTGCTGATGATCGTGACTTCCTTCGCGCCGACAGCCTGCAGGATGCGCTCGCCGCCGAACCGACGTCCCCGGCCATCGTTCTTCTTCAGGCGGGCGACATTAATATCGGCGCCTTCGACGATTTCCCTGCACTCATCCCCATTGCCAGGCGTTATCGCGCCTGGGTACACGTTGACGGTGCGTTCGGTCTGTGGGCGGCCGCGAGCCCGCGCTACCAGCATCTGGTGCGCGGAGTAGAACTCGCCAACTCGTGGGCCACCGATGGCCACAAGCTGCTCAACGTGCCCTTCGACTGCGGCTATGCGTTTGTCAGCGATACCAAGGCCCACAGCGGCTCGATGGCCCAGCAAGCTTCGTACCTTACCCAGAATGGTGACGCTCGCGATCCCATGGACTGGACGCCGGAATGGTCGCGCCGCGCACGCGGCTTCCCTACCTATGCCGCTCTTCGGCAGCTTGGACGCGAAGGCGTGACAGCTCTCGTCGGCCGCGTTTGCGCGCATGCCCACGCGCTGGCGACTCGAATCGGCAGCCTTCCCGGCGCACAGCTCTTGTGGGAGCCTGTGTTCAATCAGGGACTTGTGCGCTTCCTCGATCCGCAACGCGGCGCGTCCGACACAGATCACGACCGACACACCGATCAAGTCATCGCAGCGGTCAACGGCACCGGTGAGGCATTCTTCTCCGGCACCACCTGGCACGGCAGGCGCGCGATGCGAATAAGCGTCTGCAACTGGCAGACGAGCAAGGAAGACGTGGAGCGATCGGTAAACGTGGTGGCAGAGGTCCTCAGGGAATCTAAACCTGATTCGGTCAGCGCGAAAGCCAAGGGCCGGATTTCGGAGAAAACGCGGCCATGAAGACCGAGTCGGTTGATCATTTGTTGCGGGACCTGCGTTGCGGCCTGCGCGGATTGCGAAGGAGTCCGGCTTTCACTGCCATCGTCCTCACGACGCTGGCGCTGGGAATCGGAGCCAATACCGCAGTGTTTTCGATTTTTCATGCCGCGCTGCTGGCGCCTCTGCCCTTCGCGGAGCCCGATCGTCTTTACATGTTGTATGAAAAGACCCCGACTTCGCAGCAAGGGTCTGTCTCTTATCCGAATTTTCTCGACTGGTCGCGTGATGCCCATGCTTTTTCCGGGATCGCGGCTTTTCGAAAAGACAATCTCGTTTTGACCGGCGAAGGACGTCCGGAGAGACTTCACGCCGCCATGCTTTCCGCCGGATTTCTTTCCACCCTGGGAGTAAGCCCCGTGATCGGCCATGAGTTCGGAGCGGAAGACGATCACCTTGGCGCCGCAGGTGTAGCGCTGATCAGTGAGAGCTTGTGGCGAAAGAGATACGAGGGAAGCCCGCAGGTACTTGGGCGAGCGCTGGAGCTGAACGGCTCCGCCTACACTATTGTCGGAGTCGCGCCGCAGACTCTGCAGACGCTCAAGATCAGGATGGGACCGGCCGAGGTCTATGTGCCCGTCGGCCAGTGGCGGGATCCAAGCATTCGCGAACGCAAAGTGACCATGGGACTATACGTGGTTGGCCGCCTGAAGGCAGCAAGCTCGGAGGCTTCGGCGCAGGCTGACGCAGCGCAACTCGCTGCGAACCTGGCCACCGCCTATCCTGAAGCCAATCGCGATATCGGCATCAACCTTGTTCCGCTCAAAAAGGTAGTCGTGCGGGGATCGGAATCAATGCTGCTGGTTCTGCAAATGGCGGTGATGTTCGTGCTGCTCATTGCCTGTACCAACGTGGGCAACCTGCTGTTGGTCCGATCGAGCGGGCTTCTCCGCGAATACGCCACCAGGGCCGCCCTTGGAGCTTCTCCGATGCGCATAGCCGCGTATTTGCTGATGGAGAACCTGCCGCTGGCGCTGGGCGGAGGAATTTTGGGACTCCTGGTGGCTTCAGGGCTCACGCGGATTGCATTAATTCTTGCCCCTGCTGAGATTCCGCGGCCGGACTCCATCGGGATCAACGGCCCGGTGGTTTCGTTCACACTGCTTCTCGCTGTGGTGGCGGGAATCCTATTTGGTGTCGCGCCGGCGAGGGGGATCCGCAGACTGAACCTGAGCGAGACGCTCAAGCAGGGCGGTCGTGGAGGAATCGGGGAACGCGCCCCGGCGCGGCGCGTGCTTGTAGTCTTCGAGGTCGCGCTCGCTCTCGTGCTCCTGGTGGCCGCGGGATTGATGATACGAAGCCTGGTCAAGCTCTGGGGCGTCGATCCTGGCTTTGACCAGCGCAGGGTGCTGGTTTTTGATGTGACTCCTTCTCCCTCGATCGCCAGCGACCCCGAAAAAATCCGGAGACTCTTCCGCGATCTGACGCGGAGAGTGGAGAGTTTGTCGGGCATCGATTCCGCCTCCATGATCCTGGACCCTCTGCCCCTGACCGGTATGGCCGATGCGGTTCCCGTCCGGGTGGAAGGCCGGGCAGTCGACCCGAACGAGAAGAAGCAGCCCGCGGCTATCTGGTACTTCGTGAGTCCGAACTACTTTCGCGCCATGGGAATCTCTTTGAAACGCGGCCGCGGGTTCACCATCAACGATGATGAAAAAGCCCCGCAGGTGGCGATCGTCGACGAGGCGTTCGCGCGCAGCATGTTTCCCGGCAAGGACCCCATCGGCAAGCGCATCACCATCGGCTTCACCGGAACGTCGGAAATTGTGGGTGTGGTCGGGCACGTAAATCACTGGAACCTGGGCGCCGATCCCCCAGCTTTCGTGAACCGGCAGATGTACTTTCCTTACTCGCAGCTGGCGGACAAGTACTTGCCGCTGGGAATCTCAGGCGGCGCCACCGTGGTGGTTCGCACGAAATCTGATCCGGCCGGATTCCTCGCCGCAATCCAGGAAGAGGCCGGGCAACTCGATAACGGTCTGGCGATGTTTGAGGTCCGCACCATGGAGGGCATCGTCAAGAGCTGGCTCGCGAGTCGTCGATTCGCGATGATGCTTTTGGGCGTGTTTGCAGCTCTGGCGCTGCTTCTCTCAGCCCTTGGAACTTACGGCGTGGTCTCCTACCTGGTTGGGCTGCGAAGGCAAGAGATCGCCATTCGCCGCGCCATGGGCGCGAATGCGGGAAGCATCCTGCTGCTGGTCATCAACCAGGCAGGGCGGCTGGCATTACTCGGCCTGACCATCGGGGCCGGCGCATCACTGGTTGTCGCCCGATTGCTGGCAAGCATGCTATATGGGATCAGCACCAGCGATCCGGCAACGCTGATGGGGGCCGCAACACTGCTCTTCCTGGTCTCGATGGGGGCTTCCTACGTTCCGGCCCGTAAGGCTCTCAGCGTTGATCCTCTCGCGGCGCTCCGAAGCGAGTAGAGCCAGAGAATTCGCACATTGTCTGGCAATGGACGCCGCAGCCGCATCCAAGTCAAAATAGGAACTTGTCAACGTCCCACCTCGCAGTTCCGGAAGGTGAAATCATGGCCACGGAAAACGTTATTCAGCTCCGCAAGCGCACGCTCTCCAGCATCAGTCCGCTGACCGGCGACCTCCTGCGTGAATTCGAGCAACACTCCGACGAGCAGGTCGAGAAGAAGCTTCAGCTCTCGGTCGAGACCTTCGCAAGGTTCCGCGGCGTCGGCTTTGCGGATCGCAGCCGCATGATGCTGAAAGCCGCCGAGATCCTGGACAAAGAAAAGATCGCACTGGGACGTCTGATGACTCAGGAAATGGGCAAGACCTTGGTGTCAGCCGTGCAGGAAGCGGAGAAGTGCGCTTTCGGGTGTCGATACTACGCCGAGAACGCCGAGCGCTTCCTGGCCCAGGAAGAAGCCACTACTAACGCCTCACGAAGTCTTGTGCGCTACGAGCCATTAGGCGTAGTCCTGGCCGTGATGCCGTGGAATTTCCCCTTCTGGCAGGTATTTCGCTTTGCCGCCCCGGCGCTGATGGCCGGCAATGTCGGTCTGCTCAAACACGCCTCCAACGTTCCGCAGTGCGCTCTGGCAATCGAAGATGTCTTTCGCCGCGCCGGCTTCCCTGACGGCGCCTTTCAGACTCTGCTCATCGACTCGAAGCGAGTCAATGCTTTGATTGCCGATCCGCGCATCGCGGCAGTCACGCTTACCGGCAGCGTCGGCGCCGGCAGCAGCGTGGCTGAAGCCGCGGGCAAGGCCATCAAGAAGACCGTGCTTGAACTGGGCGGCAGCGATCCCTTTATCGTCATGCCCAGCGCCAACCTCGAGCGCGCTGTCGAGGTCGCGGTACAGGCCCGGATCATTAACAACGGGCAATCCTGCATCGCCGCCAAGCGATTCATCGTCGACCGCGGCATCGCCGACCGCTTCGAACAGAAATTTGTGGAGCGGGTGAAATCGCTCAAGCTGGGCGATCCCATGGAGCCTGCAACCGATGTGGGCCCTCTGGCCACCGCTGACGGCCTGCGCGCTCTGGAGGAGCAGGTGAAGACCACCGTCGCCATGGGCGCCCACGTTTTGACCGGCGGCAAACGCGCCGATCGCAAAGGAAACTTTTTCGAGCCCACCGTGCTGGCCGGCATCCCCCCCGGCTCTCCAGCCTGGGACGACGAGATGTTCGGACCGGTCGCTTCCCTGTTTCGCGCCAACGGCATGCGCGACGCCATCCGCATCGCCAACGATTCAAAGTTCGGACTGGGTGCGTGCGCCTGGACCAATGACCCGGTGGAGCGCGAAATGTTCATCAGTGAAATTCAGTCGGGGCTGGCCTTCGTCAACGCCATGGTGGCTTCCGACCCGCGAATCCCCTTCGGCGGCGTAAAACAATCCGGTTACGGCCGCGAGCTGAGCCACCACGGAATCCGCGAGTTTGTGAACGTGAAATCCGTTGCCGTCTACGAACTCCCGGAGAAGCGCTCCGGCACGCAGTAGGAAGCCGCGGGAATTGTTGGACGGTGAGGCGGTCGACGATCTTTCTGTCGCCGGCGTAGGCTCGCGCCAGTTGCAAATCCATCTCGTGCTGCCATTGGGTTTGATACGCCGGGCTTCGCCCGCTGTTGGCGCCGCTCCTGGTCGCTGATCACGACAGCAGTGGCGCTACACCTTACATCTTTCCGGTGGCTAGTGCTGGATCTATGTTGTCACCGCCTCGCTAGGGCTTTACTTCAACGTCTTCTTCCTGGTGGTGCAGAGCTTCCTGAAAGTTCCCGCCCTTCACGCGCTTGCTCCCATGCAAAAAGAGCCGCCGTTTGCTATCGCTCAGCTTGCGGTTCTGGCAATCTTGGTAGTGGTAACAATATTTGCGGTGAAGCGATTTCGCACCGAGCCCGCTGCGATTGCCCTCAAGAAGACAGCTTAGAGGCCTTATTCCTGGCGCAGCGCGATCATGGGATCGACCTTGGTCGCGCGCAGGGCGGGAACATAGCTGGCGGCCGCGATGATCGCCGCCAGTCCGGCGCAGGCCAGCGCGAGGGTCAGAGAATCAACCGGATCGATGTTGATGAACAGGCTGCGCAGCACCCGCGTCGCCCCCAGGCTGGCGATGAGCCCTATGGCCATACCGGCAGCCCCCAGGCGCAGTCCCTGCCGCAGGAACATTCTGAGAATGCTGGCGCGCCGCGCGCCCAGCGCCATGCGCACGCCGATCTCGCGCGTGCGTTGGGTTACCGAGAAGGCCATCACCGCGTAAAGGCCCACGATCACCAGGGTAAGCCCGGCTACGGCGAAAAATGCCAGCAATACCGTGGTCAGGCGCTTGGGTCCAAAAGAAAAGGAAACCAGCTGCTCCATGGTGAAGACTTCGTGAATCGGCAGCTCGGGATCGAGGCTCAGCACCGCGTGGCGCACGGCATCGGCAAGCGTGGCCTGGTCCAGCCGGGAGCGGATCATCAACGTCATGCCGCGAAGCGCGCCGCGCTGCAGCATGGGGAAGAACATTTCCTGGCGCACCGGCGCGTCGATGACGTCCAGCTGCTTGGCATCGTCGACCACCCCGACAATCGTCACCCACAGGTTGGGTTCCGCCATCTCCATCGCCTGCCCGGTGTGAGCGCCAAGGTGGATGCGCTGCCCCAGCGGGCTCCCCTTCGGCCAGAACAGATGCGCCATGGTCTTATTAATGATGGCGACAGCAGGATGGTCGGCATCGTCCTGCTCGCTGAAATAGCGCCCGCTTAAGAGCCGCGTGCCCGTCACCTGGAAGTAATCCGGCGTGATCACGCGAATGTTGGCGTTGGCCGTGTCTTTCTGTCCCTGCCGGCCATCCAGCTCAAAATTCTGCGTGGCCGAGTCCACAATGCGGTCCATCAGCGGATGGCCGGTCACCAGTGCGGCGCCCTGCACTCCGGGCAGCGCAGACACCCTGGGCGTCAGCTGGTGGAAAAATTGAGTGAGATCGGCCGGACGAGGATAGTTGCTGTCGGGCAGCGTGACCTCCATGGTCTGCAAATCGTGCGTGCGATAGCCGATATCGAGCCGTGTAAGCTGCCAGTAGGTGTGGATCATCAGCACCGCGCTGGCCAGGATCACGAATGAAAGCGCAATCTCTGCGATCACCAGGCCATTGCGAACGCCATGGCTGGCGCCGGCCACCCCCGCCTGGCCGCTTCCTTCCTTGAAGGCTTCCATGAGATTGGCGCTGGCTCCGTAAAAGGCCGGAGCAATTCCAAAAAGAATTCCCATCACAATCGCGATGCCCAGCGCCGCCGCAAGCGCCGAAATGGTCAGCCTTGCCTGGGCAAAATTGGGAAGCTGCGGAACCAGCGATCCCGCAAGAGGCACGCCCCATATGGCCAGCAACACTCCAAGAGCGCCGCCGACGATCGACAGCGTAAGACTTTCCACAATCACTTGCCGCAACAGGCGCAGGCGACGCGCTCCCAGGGCCGCGCGTACCGCCATCTCGCGCCGGCGGGTGCTTGCCCGCGACAACAGCAGGCTTCCCAGATTGGCGCACGAAACCAGAATCAGCAGGCCGACTGCGGCCAGCAGAATCATCAAAGCCGGCTTTACGAAGCCCACGACCGCTTGATGGATATTCCAAACCGTGAAGGTCATGCCGCGGTACTCGGGGTTGGTGGCGGCATAGTCGCGAGCCATGCGCTGGGTCAGATCCACCAGCCGGGAATTGACTTGCTCCTCGGTCAAGCCTTTGCGCATCAGCGCCACGATGCGCGCGCGGCGGCTGTCAGCGTTGGTCCCGCCTGTGCGCAACTGGAACGGAACCCAGATGTTGCCGCCCCACAAATCGAAACCTTGCGGCATGACGGCGATCACGGTGTGCGCCTCGCCATCGATCTTTATGGTTGTCCCCAGCACGCGGGAATCGCCGCGGAAACGCTGCTGCCACAGTTCATACCGCAGCACCGCTACCTTGGCGCCCCCCGGCACGTCTTCGTCAGGCCGGATATACCTGCCTAGCAGTGGGCGCACTCCGGTCATGGGAATGGCGTCGGCAGTGATGTGGGTGCACTCCACCAATTCCGGCGCCTGTCCGACGAACAAGTTGCAGACCTGCCCGCCCACAAAAGCTGCTTTTTCGAAAATCTGGCCCTGGCTGCGAACTTCGAGATACTCAGGAACGGTAAACGTGAAGACTCTTTGGTTCCGCTCGGGAAAAAACGCGCGCATCATCACCCAGCGGTCGCTGATGGGGCCGTAGATCCCGGTGCGCAGCGCGGTATCGGTGATACTGAACAACGTAGCTCCGGCGCCGATGCCGACGGCCACAATCAGGATCGCCATCACGCTGAAGCCGGGCTTCTTGCGCATCACGCGCAAAGAGTAGCGCAGGTCCTGCGCTACTGTCTCCAGCCACAACAGAATGTTCTCGGCGCGCGTCGACTCCTCCACCAGCGCGGGATTGCCGAAGCGCAACAGCGCGTCGCGGCGGGCTTCTTCTTCTCCCATGCCTTCGGCTACGCTGTCTTCGGCGCGCATTTCAAGATGAGCGCGCATCTCGCCCTGAAGATCGCGATCCAGCTTGCGCTGCCGCGCCATGGAACCCAGCCGGCGGATAAACGACCACATGCGCTTCAACCTCCGTTCTCCGCTCGTTTAACTTCAGGAGATCGGTTTCTCAAGCAAAACGAAGCAGGCTCGACACGCCCTGCACTACGCGGTCCCAGCTTTCCTGTTCCCGTTCCAGTTGTATGCGTCCGGCGGCCGTCAGCCGGTAATACTTTGCCCGGCGATTGTTTTTCGAAGTCCGCCACTCGGAACTGATCCAGCCGGCGTGCTCGATGCGGTGTAACGCCGGATACAAAGAGCCTTCTTCCACGCGCAGCAGGTCGCCAGTGACGCGCTGGATATAGAGCACGATCCCGTAGCCGTGTGTAGCTCCGGCCTGGGCCAGCGTCTTCAGGATCAGGAGATCGAGCGTTCCTGAAAGCTGATCTTTCTTTGCTTTGGACATGCACTCACCTAGAGGGCTAGGGTTCGAAGTCTAGTCCGGCCTATACCTAGATGTCAAGGGTAGAGAGGGCGACCTTCTGAACGCGGAAGGAGCGGTTGCGAAGGGCCGGGTCAGCTTGCCGGCGAAGGCTCCGGCAAGGGAGCCGGCGGCGCGGGACGGACGATCAGCACGGAGCAATCGGCATGGCGGGCGACGGCTTCCGACACGCTGCCCAGCAGGAAGCGTCTGAAACCGGTTCGGCCGTGAGAACCGAGCACAATCAGCTCCGGCTTCCATTGGCCGGCGAATTCCAGAATCTCATGCTTGGCGTCGCCTTCCACCACGCTGCTTGTAACGGCGAAGCCTGCAAACTCCAGCGATTTGGCGGCTTCGGCGGTGAGAGCCTCGGCCCGATCCAGCCATTCTTCCACCAGCCCGACGAAATCCCCGGGCACGCTGGGGCCAACTCCCGTTCCCACGGAGCGCGGGGCCAGGCGTAGCGGTTCGACCGCATGCAAGACATGCACCTCCGTCTGACGCGGGTTGAACTTGCTTTGTAGCAGCCGGATAGCGGCTTTGGAGAAATCGGAATCGTCGATGGCCAGCAGGACCTTCATGTCTAAGAACAAATTAAACTTGTGCGGTCACCGGGAACGGTGATGCGGATCACACGCAGCAATCGTGCCGGTAAATTAGGCTTTGTCGCGCAACCGGGTGCAAGCTTGCGCCAAATGGCGCAGGGATCCACAGTCCGAATGCTGGCACCTAAAGAAAATCAATGCGTTCCGGTATGGCACGCGGCTTGCAATACACGTTTTTGTCCGAGGTGCACTATGCATGAGAAATTCTCAACGGTTCAGGTAGCCATGCTGCGCAGCGATCTTGCGGGGGCCGGTCTGGACTCATTTCAGATCGCGGAGACCATCAAGATGTTCATGGCCACCCACGGCTACGGGATTTCCGCTCAAACGGCCCGGGAAATGGCTACGCGGTTTGACGGCCGGCGGGACGGCGTAGAGGCCCTGCGCCGCGAACTGGAGGCCTCGGCTTTGATGATGTAATGGGCCTCGTCTGCAGGTCTTAACGCTGCAGTATCCGGTGTATCATCCGGTTCCATGAAGCTCGCCATCCTCTGGCTTGGTTTATTCCTTCCCGCCTCCCTCTCCCTGGCGCAGGCGGCGCCAAAAGCGCAGTATCCGGTTCAGTTCTTTTCCACCCGCATCGAAGACCAGGATTTGCGCATGGCCTATCGCGACGTAGCGCCGTCGTCTGCGGCCAACGGCACAACCGTCTTGCTGCTTCACGGTAAGAATTTCTCCGGGTACTACTGGGAGGGTGTGATCGCGAGGCTGACCGAGCGCGGGTATCGCGTGGTGGCTCCCGATCAGATCGGCTTTGGCGCTTCATCGCGGCCGGGCATCCACTACAGCCTGATTAGCATGGCGGCGACCACCCTGGGGCTGCTGGATAAGCTGGGGATCAGCCGCGTGGTGGTAGTTGGCCATTCCATGGGAGGCATGGTGGCAGTCCGATTCGCTCTGCTTTATCCGGGCAACGTTGCCAAGCTGGTGCTGGAGGATCCGATTGGTCTGGAAGATTATCGGACCTTTGTTCCCTATGCTTCGATTGACGAACTATACGCCGGCGAGTTGAAAGCCACCTACGAGAGCTTCCTCAATTATCAGAAAAGTTATTACCACGCCTGGAAGCCGCAGTACGAGCAGTATGTTCAGGACCAGGCGTGGGTGCTAGGCACGGGAGAGTATCCGCGCGCGGCCATGGCATCGGCTCTAACCTCGGAGATGGTTTACGAACAGCCGGTGTGCTACGAATTCTCGCGTTTGAAGGTCCCCACGCTGCTGATCGTCGGCCACGACGATCGCACCGTCCCGGGCAAAGCGCGCCTCTCCGCAGAGGCCAAAGCAGCGGCGGGGGACTATCCGCGCCTTGGCGAAAAAACACACGAGCAGATCCCCGGGTCCAGGCTGGTAGAGATTCCCGACTGCGGCCACATCCCGCACATCGAACAGCCGGAAGCATTCGCCAAAGCGCTGCTGAATTTTCTTGGAAACTGATCAAGAAGGCCGCGAAGGTTCCTGGCGCCAGAACTCCAGACGCACATTGCCTCGACGTCGGCCGGCTGCATTGTCGCAGCCTAGCGTCTTTTTTTTGCCTTCTTGCGCGCGCGCGAGGCCGGTTTCTTCGTAATCTGTCGCGGCGTGGTTCTTCCCTCGGTATCCAGCAGAACCAGGACGACGCCTTCAATCTTGTTGTCGCTAGTGCGGTAGGGCGTAATGCGCAAATTGTAGGAGTTTCCGTCCGCATCCCGGAATTCCTGCTGCTTGGGGATGATATCGCGGATCACGTCGAGCACCGGCTCTTCGAGATCGGCAATCGTCACCTTGAGCCGGAGATTGCTGATCGGGCGTCCCACGTCGATGGCGGAGAGTCCCAGCACTTTTTCGGCGCGCATGGTAAAGCGGCGGACGCTGAGATCCGGCCCCAGCATCACGATCGGGATATTCACGCTGTTGAGCAGATTGGTGAGATCGTTGTTCAGCTGGGAGAGCTGCTGGTTGCGGTGCTGCATCTCCTCGTTTACCGTGTTCAGCTCTTCGTTGGCCGACTCCAGCTCTTCCTTAGAGGTCTGCAACTCCTCGTTAGTGCTCTGCAGCTCTTCATTCCCGGATTGAATTTCCTCGTTGGCAGACTGCAGCTCCTCGTTGGTGGCCTCGCGCTCTTCGACGATCGATTGCAGGTACTCCTTGGTCGCGGCCAGTTCCTCCCGGAGCTGCTTCTGTTTCTCCTGCACCTGCTCGGATTCCGCGCTGGCAACGGAGGACGCTCCAACCCGAGGCTGCGCGACAGACGTGTTTGCGTCATCCTGCGACTCGTGAAAGATGATCAGGAAATTTGGCTGCGGGGCGGCGCCCAGGCGCAGAGGAACTATTTCAATATTGACCAGTTGCAGGTTGCCGTTGCTCTCCAGCTGCACATTCTCGCGCAAGACCGGCAAATTGGATTTGCGGGCGCTCTCAATGGCTTTCTGCAGCTCAAACAGCAGGCCGGGCCGGGCCATGCGCAGCAGGTTCAGGCTGGCTCTCCCCGGGGAGAGCTCCAGATACCTCCCCGTGTGTCCGCGTGTCTGCAGAATGTCCAGCTGCTCGTTAACAACGGCGGAAGCGGGGACATATTTGGAAAGGAGCAGCCGGTCCGCCTCTTTTTGCAGGTCGGCCGGTATTTTGGGCGTTTCCTGCTCTTTCAGTTCGGTAGAGGCTTCATCGGATCCGGTATCGAAGCGTTCCATAGAAAAACCAAGGCTGACCGGCGAAGGCACCGGCCGTTTCAGGTAAATCTTGCTCTTTTTATCGACCAGATCGAACAGTTCGGCGCCGGCTCCCAACAGGCCCTCAGTGCTGCCCAGGATCAGAAAACCGTTCGGCCGCAAAGCATAATGAAAGACGGGGATCACCCTGCGCTGCAATGCCGGGCCCAGGTAGATGAGCAGATTGCGGCAGCTCACGATGTCCATCTTGGAGAACGGAGGATCGCTGAACACATTCTGCCGCGCAAAAATGCAGAGATCGCGGATGGACTTGCTGATCTGGTATCCGCCCTCAACCTTGTTAAAGAAACGCCGCAGCCGGGTGGGAACCACATCGGTGGTAATACTCTCTTTGTAAATTCCCAACCGGGCGCGCTGGACCGCCGGTTCGCTGAGGTCGGTGGCGAAGATCTGCACGGAAACTTCGGCTCGCACTTCAGACAGATATTCCACGATGGAAACGGCGTGCGAGTAGGCTTCCTCGCCGGTGGAACAGCCAGGAACCCAGATGCGGACGGTGTCGTTGGGGGCGCGGTCTTTTAACAGCGCCGGATAGACACTCTGTTTCAAAGCCTCGAACACGTCGGGGTTGCGGAAGAAGCTGGTGACGTTGATGAGGATGTCCTGGTACAGCGCTTCGGCCTCCAGCGGGTTCTCGCGCACGAAAGCGACGTAGTCGCTCACCTTCTCGATCTTCTTGAGAGCCATGCGGCGCAGAACGCGGCGGCGCACCGTGGCGGGCTTATAGTCGGAGAAATCGACCTTGCTGACCTGCTTCAGGATGCGGAAGAGATGGCCCAGATCGGAAGTGCCCTCCGCTTCCAGGGCTTCGATCCTATCGTCGTGACCACTAGCGATATACGGGTGGTGCCGGATCTTATCCAGCTCTTCGGCAATTTTCGCCGGCGGCAGGACGAAGTCCACCGCTCCCGACGCTACGGCGCTGTTGGGCATGCCGTCATAGCGGGCGGACTTTGAATCCTGGGCGAAGGTGATGCCGCCTTCGCCTTTGATAGCGCTCAGGCCGAGGGTGCCGTCGGAAGCTGTCCCGGAAAGGATGATGCCGATGGCGTTGTTGTGCTGGTCCTCTGCCAGGGAACGCAGGAAAAGGTCGATGGGCATGGGCGGGTGCTGCCGGCGCGGCTCCAGTTGCAGGATCCCATTTTTGATCGACATCTCGTGGCCGGGAGGAATGACGTAGACGTGATTGCGCTCGACGCGCATGCCATGCTCCACCTGCAGAACCGGCATCCGGGTGGCTTTGCTCATCAGCTCGGTCATGGCGCTCTCGTGGGTGGGATCCAGATGGGGCACAAGGACAAAAGCGATGCCCAGGTCGGGGCGGACGCTCTTCAGCAACTCGGTGAACGCTTCAAGGCCGCCCGCGGAGGCACCTACGCCGACGATAGGAAAGCCGTTGCTTTCGGATGGCTGCGGGGAGCCAGCCTTTACCGGCCCATTCGCCTTCTTCTCTTTCGGTTTTTCGCCTGACTTGGGCATGGCGGTGATGAAGGAGAAGCCCGCTGCTTTCTCGGGGGATGTACGAGGTGCGGCGGCAACATTATATGCTTCTCAAGCCGTTTCAAGTCATGGCCTTGCCCGCAAGCTCCGAGTCGGGACAAATACCAGCAAGCGATGGCCGCGTGACTAACACAGGATCAAGGCCGCCAACAAAACTCCGGAACCTTCGAAAGCGTCGCTCACAGCCCTTTCTGCGCAAGCTTTGATTCTTGAATATCTGAAGTTTTAACTCATTTCCGCTCCATTCTTTTGGGCCGTTGCCCTTGTACTATGTTGATATAATTCAGAGTATTAAGCGTCCATCCAATCCCAGCAACCAGGAAACGGTAAATGCTGGAGTGACTGCATCTAAGTTGTTCGAGCAGTCAGAGAAGCGAAAGATGGCTACTGCTACCGAAGTAAATCCGGCTGCCGACATTCTGAACTCCTGGAAGGACATCGCCCGGTACCTGGATAGGGGAGTGCGCACCGTACAACGCTGGGAAGTGGAGTTGGGGCTGCCGGTGCGGCGTCCCCATGGTCGCGGCCGGAGCGCCGTTTTTGCGATGCGTTCAGATCTGGACTCGTGGCTCAGATCTTGCCCGGCCGAAAAGCTGCAAAATGGTCGCGATCAGCAAGCAGTGACGACTACCACCCGGGAGTTGCTGCTGGACGCCCAACGTCTGCGTACAGATATGGCCGATTCTCGTGTTCAACTCGGCGATGCCATCCTTCGCCTGGTACGGACCCTGGGAAAAATGGTCAAAGAATCTTCCCACCCTTGAATGAGCGGTCCGGGACTCACCCTTCAAAATTGTAAAGCTGGCGCCTGGGCCGGGCATTACATAATCAGAGTTTTGGCGCTATTTGACGCTTCCAACCTTCAGAATTGCTCCTAGAATTGAAGCTGGATTCCCACCATCATGTGTCGCATTCTCTCCATGGGCCGCGACCGCCATCTCATGAATGTGCGGTCGGTACTGCTGAGGCACTACGGCCATACCGTGGAAGAAGCCTATGCTGCCGACGATGCCCTGCAACTCTTAACCTCCAAAGTGATCGACCTGATCCTTATCTGCCATTCGATTACTCCACGCGATCGCAAGGCGTTGATGTTGAAGCTGAAGGAAAAGACCCGGCCGCTGCCGGTGATCGCGCTGATAGCCCGTGAGGGCGAGAGCTACGCTAATTGCCTCAACGTGGAAAACTCTCCTGCGGCCTTGCTGGAAGCCATCCGAAGCGCCACTGCGGAACCCCGGGAGAGTCGAACCGCTTCGCAGATTCCGGTCAGAAACACACAACTCCCCGGGGCGTCGACGAGTTCGAAGAGCTGAGCGTCTGCTGAGGCAGTTCGGCGAATCGGTTCAGCGGGGCTCAGTTCTGAAGCCTGGTCCTGGCCTTAGAGGGTTCGAACTCCTGCCATTGCCGGCCGTTTCCCGTTTCCCCTGCCGATGATTACCTTTGATTTCGCACACAGTCTAAGCGGGTGTTGCAACGGAGGCGCCAGTGACGGCATGGATACAAGCTGTGTCCCGCGACGGCATTTACGCGCTGCGGCAACTGCGCAAGACACCAGGCTTCGCCCTGGTGGCTGTGATCATGCTGGCGCTGGGCATCGGCGCCAATACCGCGGTTTTCAGCGTGATGAACGCGGTGCTGCTGGCAGCGCTTCCCGTGGCAAATCCTCAGGAACTGGTCTACTTGCACACCAGTGATTTTCCCGGAGGCCAGACCGGTTACGGCGACACCTCCATACGCATGCAGGTGTATGCGGCGCTGCGCAAAGAAGAACGCATTTTCTCCGACCTTATGGCCTGGGTGCCGCTCTCCTTCACCGGCGATGTGCCGGCGCGATTCGGCAGCGATCCCGAGCAGTTGAAAGCGGACATGGTCAGCGGCAACTTCTTTAGCGGTCTGGGCGTCAGGCCGGTGCGCGGCCGCGTGTTCAACATCGACGATGAACGCGGTCACACCCAGAACGCCATCCTCAGCTATGACTACTGGACGCGGCGCTTCAATCGCAGCGAATCCGTTCTTGGGCGGCCCATCTATCTCCGCGGCGTTCCCTTCACAATCGTAGGAGTCGCCGGCCCGCGATTCACCGGGCTGGATCGTGGAAGCGCCACCGATGTGTGGGTGCCATTCCAGACCAGCGATGAAGTCAAGCCCTGGGGCGTAGCCGCTTCTAATAAGCACGATCAGCTCTACGGATCCACATGGTGGTTCTTGCTGACAGTTGGCCGGCTGCGGCCGGGCGTGAATCAAAAACAGGCGCTGGCTTACCTGAATCCTCTCTTCCAGCAGGCCGCGTACGTGGAGAACGCGGAGCGCCCGGAGAACTCCAAGTCGCCGCAGTTGAGCTTCAGCGACACCCGCGGCATGGAAGGGCTTCGCGACGACTACGACACGCCGTTGCGCATTTTGATGGGCCTGGTGGCGCTGGTGCTGGTGATCGCGTGCGGCAACGTAGCCATGCTGCTGGTGGCGCGCAACACAGCGCGCCAGCGCGAGTTCAGCGTGCGCCAGGCGCTGGGCGAGAGCCGTGCCCGCCTTTTCCGCCAGTTGTTCGTCGACTCGGCCTTGCTGGTCGCGACCGGCGCGGGGCTGGGGTGGGCCTTCGCCATCTGGGCCACCAGCGCCCTGGCCAAGTGGTCGCATCTGGACCGGACCTTGTCGCCGGACAAGTCAGTTTTGATCTTCACCGCCGGGGTGTCGGTGCTGGCTGCCCTGACCTTCAGCCTGGCTCCGCTGTGGAGCGCGGTGCGCGTACCCATCAGCCTGGCCATGAAGACTTCGAGCGCGACCACATTCCAGGACCGCCGCGGCAGGCGCTCGGGCCAGACGGTGGTGGCGCTGCAGATGGGACTTTGCCTGGTGCTGCTCATCGCCGCCGGCCTGATGCTGCGGACCCTGAGGAACCTGGAAAACATCAACATGGGAATGAAGGCCGATGGCCTGCTGGTCTTCGGGCTGACTCCCCAACAGCACGCGCCCACTGACACCGAGAGCAAGCCGTTCTTTCAGGCGATGGAAGAGAGGATGCGGCGTATTCCCGGAGTGCAATCGGCGACGATCATGCGTAACCGCATCGGCGGCGGCTGGAGCAGCAATACCTCGATTTTCCTCGATGGCCAGCGGCCCAAGACCGCCAACGGCAAGTTTGCCCCAGTTCGCTGGAACGCCGTGGGTTCAGACTTCCTGCGCACCCTGGAAATTCCCATCCTTGCCGGCCGCGACTTCAACGACGCCGACACAGCGACTGCCCCTCCAGCAATAATCGTGAACGCCACCTTCGTTAAGAACTACCTCAACGGCTCGCCTGCGGTAGGACATACCGTTGCACTGGGCGGCCGCAACGGCATGCAGTTCACCATCGTGGGCGTGGCGGGAGACAGCAAGTACACGGCAATGCGCGAAGAGCCGCGGCCCATGGCCTACGTGCCCTTTGTGCAGTGGAGCGGCATCGACACCATGCACATCGAATTGCGGACGGCGGGCAGTCCCGAAGCTTTCTGGCCGGAAGTGCGGCGCGCGGTGGCCGAACTTGCCCCCGACCTCCCGCTGCTGAACCCGGCTACGCAGCGCCAGCAACTGGAGGACACGCTCAGCCAGGACCGTCTGGTGACCCGGCTCTCGGCATTCTTCGGCATGCTGGCAGTGCTTCTGGTAGCGACCGGCGTCTACGGAACCCTGGCCTACCGCGTGGCACGGCGCACCTCGGAGATCGGCGTGCGCATGGCCCTGGGCGCGCAGCGCCTCAATGTCTTGTGGATGGTGCTTCGCGAAAGCCTGGTCTTGTGCCTGTTGGGCGTGGCGGTGGGTTTGCCCGCGGGCTTCATGGCCGCGCGACTGATGCGCTCCATGTTGTACGGACTCGGCCCCGGCGATCCGCTGGCCATTGCGGCTTCGCTGGCGGGCATAGGAGCTGTTGCCCTGGCGGCAAGCTTCATTCCTGCGCGCAAAGCCTCGGCCGTTGAGCCGGTGGTGGCTCTGCGCTGCGAATAGGACGAAAATCGGCTGCACGCAATGCGGATGCTTAACTCCGGCAGGCAAAGAGCAAAGCAGGCTCTGCGCATGCTTTGCCTCGGGAGCCGACAATATGGGCGCTCTCAGTCAGCCTTAGTAACCGGTGTGGTCTTATAAACCGGATGGGGATAGACGCCGGTAACGCCCAGCGCAACTACTCCTCCACCGTGATGGTTCTTCTTGAGCACCGGGCTGATCACCTTCAGCAGAAACGATTTCACGCCAGTCGTGGCCTCGGAGAGAGTGGCTTCGGTGAACAGCCGTCCCTGCAGGTTGATGCGATAGTCGAGGAGGCTGTAGGTCCCGTGTAATTTCGCCTTGGCGCCGGGCACGCGGAAGGTAAGGCCGGAGAAGCTGGCAATTCCCTGGCGTAACACCAAGTGGCCTTTCAGGTCGGAGACGATCCGTTCTGGAGCTTCGCCTTTTTGGCCTTCAGCGCGCTCGCTCAACTCTTCCAGCTTGCCCTGGGTAACCGGGTTGGCGAGGCTGGCGTTATCGACGCCGAAATCACCTTCCAACTGGACGCGCCTGGTGAAAGGTTCTTTACCCGAGGGAAGAACAGCGCGTCCCCGGAAGCTGAAGACCCCGTTCATAGGCGGGACCTTCTCCTTGAGAAACAAAAAAAGGAAATCCTGGATCCTGCCGTTGGGCACCGCCATGTTCAGATCCGTGGTCTTTCCCGGCTGGTTTGGCTGGCCGGCGATGGAGCCTGCCGACTCTACGCCGCTCCGGCCCAGACGGCCGGCAACCTGCTCCAGCACCACGTCGCCGTGCCGGGTGTTCACACGCGCGCGAAATTGCGTTGATAGAGCGACCTTGTGGCCGGTGTCGGTGAGCTCAAAATCGGGCATATCGGTTTTGCCGCTGATCTCGAGTTCGTGAAGATTGCCGGCGAAGCTTCCTTCCGAGGAGAGGGTCCCGGCAATCCCATGAAAAACACTCAAATCGGCGTGCTGGAATGAATACTTACCGGAAACAGGCGTTTGCCCGGAGTTGTTTGACGACCATGGACCGAGTGATCCGCTGGCGCGCACTTCCCCCGGCGGCTTGGGATTGCGTAGAACAACGGCAAACTGCATGGGAGCGCGCGGCCCGCGATCGATCAGCGACAGCTCGGCAATTTCAAACTTCAAGCCTGGGGCGCCCTTCGAGGAAAATTCCAGAACGGATTCCGTAATGATGAGTTGATCGACTACCGCAGGCGATTTTTCTTTTCCGTTGGTAGTTCCCCAACCCGCAAACGAATCGGCTCTTGCGGCCACCAGGTGTACTCCTTCCGCGCGCATGACCGGCACGTGGTGCGTGAAAAGCCCGCGTATGCTGTCCTGGATGGTCAGCTTTCGGACGGTCATCGGCGTGGAATTCGCGAGGTTGCCGTAGCCGGTGAAAGTCACGTCCTCAGCGACGCAGCCGATGTGCGGAAAATACGTCCGGTGAAATCTTCCAATTTCCACCTTGCCCTGCATGGCATCTGCCAGGTCGGCGATGACTTTCTTGCGGGTAAAGGGCCATTCGATGACCGCGATGATCAACGCAGCGAACAGGATCGCCAGAGCCAAGATAAGCAAACGGGCGAAGCGCCGGCGCGGTCGTCCGCGACTCGATCGCAAAAGATAGGGCCGCTCTTGCGGTGAGTCGATTTTCGACGCGTGTTGGACGAGTCCATGCATGCAAGATCACGGAGCGCTTCCGGCTCACGAGCCGTCGGAGGCAAATCGGCGACACCTTTTCAGTAGGGGAGGGCTGACGAAGTGCGCGGTTGTCGTTGTTGTTATGATGCTCCAGCCCCCGCAATATGCTGCCTCTTCCGGCGGCAGGCCCACTGCGCGCCGCGAAGAGCATAGAATAAGCAGCGCGCACCAACGCGAGGGAAACAACTGTTCATCATGCCCGCCGATCTATGGCGAAAGGAGAAAAGGCAATGGCAAAAAAACCTATGGGAGCGAATACCACGGCAAAGATCAGTGCTCAACCCCGTCTTCATCAACGCGCCCGCGAACTGCAGGCCTACGGAACGGTGAACCACATTCTTCCTCTGCAACTGGAGGAGCCGGTGCGCCTGGAGATGACCGCGCAGTTAAACCAGCTTCTGGCGGACACCATCACTCTTCGCGACTTGTACAAGAAGTCGCACTGGCAGGTTGCCGGCCCGACGTTTTACCAGCTGCACTTGCTATATGACAAACACTATGGAGAACAGAACGAGCTGGTGGACTCGATTGCGGAACGCATTCAACTGCTGGGCGGAGTGAGCATCGCCATGGCGGCGGACGTAGCCGAGACCACTCAGATCGAGCGCCCGCCTCGCGGACGCGAAGAAGTTCCGGTGCAATTGTCCCGCCTGCTGGACGCTCACCAGGTAATCATCGGCCAGGTCCGCGAGCTGGCGCGCCGCGCATCGACCCTGGGCGATGACGGCACAAATGATCTCGTCGTCAGCGAGGTGCTGCGGACCAACGAACTGCAGTCGTGGTTTCTGAGCGAACACCTGGTAAACGTGCCGCTGGTGAAAGCTGAAGACGAGCGGACGTCCGGCGCAGCATAAAGCGGCGCCAGGCGCAAGATGGGGAGCGAGAACAGCCATCTTCTGGTCCGGTTGGAAGAATTGAAAACGACGAAGAATGGCTATACTCGCTCCTATGCTTGAAGCCGCGAAAACTCTTCTGCTGGTGCTGAGCGCGCTGTTCCCTATCGTGAATCCGCTGGGCGGGAGCCCGGTCTTTCTGGCGCGTACCACCTCCTACCCTGGTGACGCCCGGCGAACGCTTGCGCAAAAGGTCGCCTGGAATTCCTTCTTCATCCTGGTGGGATCCTATTTCATCGGCTCATACATTCTGGAGTTCTTTGGAATCTCTCTGCCGGTGGTGCAGGTGGGCGGAGGATTGATCGTGATCTCCACCGGTTGGACACTGTTGAAGCAGGGCGCCGACGAGCGTCGCGAACTCGACCAGAGCATGCAGCCGCAGGACCTGTACGGCCAGGCCTTTTATCCGCTGACGCTGCCTCTCACCGTTGGACCCGGCTCGATCTCCGTGGCCATCACTTTGGGCGCGAACGCCGCCCGCCACCACCCGATCCACGTGCTGTCCATGGCTGTGGCGCTGGTGGCTTCGGCGATGATTGCCGCCAGCGTCTATTTCTGCTATGCCTTCGCCGACCGCCTGGCGCGCGTGCTGGGAACAACCGGGATGTCGGTGTTGCTAAGACTTTCGTCGTTTCTGCTGGTGTGCATCGGCGTGCAAATCGTTTGGAACGGCGCCAGCAGCCTGCTGGGTTCGCTTCCCATGAATGGACGATGACTTCGCTGTCCGTCTGGAAGCTGAACTTCGGCGAGCGCTCGCCGAGCGCAACTGCGGCTGTTCCTGTGAAAGCAGCCGGGATTGCATCGACTTTGGTAAATCGCACGCAGATTGTTTTAAAAGACGCTGTACCCCGAGGAGGAGAAGATGAGCGACCACTATCATGATCCCGCCGATCTCCGGCTGCTGAAGGAGATGGGCAAGCTTGCGCCCGCGGAATTCCAGGCTTGGTTGAACCTGGACAAGATCGTTGCCCGCGAAGACGGCGCCATTCCCCGCAAATACCGCGAGCTGATCGCGCTGGCTGTCGCCTGCACCACGCAGTGCCCTTATTGCATTGAGGTGCATAGCAAAGCCGCGAAGGGCGCAGGCGCATCGCGCGAAGAGATTACGGAAAGCGCTCTGCTGGCCGCCGCCTTGCGCGCCGGTGGAGCGGCCACGCACGGCGCCATGGCTCTGAAGTTCTACGACAAAGCGTGAATCAGGATGGCCGCGGTTCGGATCGCGTGATCCGGTGATTGGAAAAACGGAGGCGCCGAGAAACGGAAGTGCAGGGTGAGGCGGTTAAAAAGAATGGCTCCTCAGGTAGGACTCGAACCTACAACCCTCCGGTTAACAGGCAGAATTCTTCGTGCTCTCCTGACAGATTGTAAACTCTTGAAGCGCCAAGACAAAATTGGCGGTTGCCATTTAGAGTCAACGACTTAGCTTGATTTTTCGACTACCGTCATTTACCGTCACGTGCCGTCGATTTCTTTCTCGACTCCTTAAAGTACCCCTTAAAGTTGATTAGCTGTTTAAATCTCAAACGCCCAAGGGAGGGTGTTGTGTCGAGCAGAAACAAAGTTGCATTGCTAGGCTATGAGCAGATGCTTGAGTGGCAGCGGAGCTTCCATCGAAGACTTCGGATCGAGCGCGGCCCCGTCAAGAACGCTTTTGACCGGCTCTGCAATCAGAATTGCGATCCAGAGTGGCTAGAAAGAAACTTGCTTCGACTGCGGAGATTGCCTTATGGCGGGCGGCAGCCTGCACTTCTCAGGAGGGACGTACGAAAACAGCTGACGAGATTGGTAGATGACTTGGAATACTGCTATCAGAATGAGGAAGCACATCGTTTCCTCTTAATCTCGTCGATGCACATCAAGCAAAATGGCGATATTGTTCCCGACCTCATTCACAAGACTGCGCGTGTTATCCATGAGTGCCTCGAAGCAGAAAAGAAGGTACGGGCGGGAATGCGCACCGTGACAGCTTGGTCGCAGATTGCTTATGTGGTGAGGATCGTGGAGGAAAGAACTGGCAGCACGAATTACTCCACGCTATCTGTTCTCATCAGCGCGGTTTTTTCCAAGAAAATCGGCGTGAAATATTTGAAGACAATTAAGCAACGTGGTCACCTTTTCCCGCGTCGATCTAAGTCCGGTAAGAACAAAACGTAACAGTTTCCCTGCCAAAACAAAGCTTGTTCTGTTACCAGCCTCAGGGCTTCAATAAATCAACATCGCCCGCCTGAAATGAGGGCCGACACTCACGGTCTAATGAGTTCGGCCCTCCCTTCCCTTAGGCGAGAGGCGGCGAAATTAAGAAGCAGGAGGTAGACGTCCGGACAAAATATTTCACGGCAAAGTACGGAATGTGAAATGAAGAGACGGTATACAGCCTTGAGAGGGTTCTTGACCGTGGGAGAGCTTGCGACTCAGAAACTGCTGTCCGTTCGTGAGGCTGCTAAGGCCCTGGGACTGACGGAATCTGGCCTTCGGCAATGGGTGCTGTTTAAGCAGATCGAATACGTGCGAATCGGTCGCCTCATCAGGTTTCGCCGCGAGGCCATTGAGGATTTGATTCGGCAGAACATAGTACCTGCGAAGGTGAGAAAAGGCTAGTACGAATTCGCCTCGATGTAAATGGCGCTCAGTTGGACCGCGACTGAACAGAAAGGAAGACAGCGAAAAATGCAACAAACGAAAACCAGGTATCGCGATCTAGGTGACCCAGACGCGATCCATAAATGGACCAAAGAGCAGGCCCTCCAACTGCTCAAAACATATGAAGAAACAGATGAGCCAACAGATGTCTGGTTCGGAGTAGGCGATATTGGGACGACGGCGGCTGGTTATGTAAAACTCGTTCATGATGCGCTTTATATCGAAGCTTACTGCATCGATGCTGAGTTCATTGATGAACTGAAGGAGGCTGTTATATTCAAACTGTCCCCAAACGTCCAGTTTGAGTATGTCCAAGGAACCTATCACTTAGGGCCCAATGACCCACGCCAACCGCATCATGTGTGGGATGACGATGGTAACCCAACCCAACTTCACATCACGAACCCCAAAACAGGTGAGTTTATCGATCTCTGGGATCTTCCAGGGAAGCCAAGCTTCATCCCGCTGGTAGGGGAGCAGATCAACTGGGAACAGGTAACTCTCCCTGGCAAAAAAGAAGCCAGCGACCTTGCTTGATCGAGTAAAGACCATGAATGACCCAAATCTCGATTTTGAACAGTACGACGACCAGGGCAACTCTCGCCAGCAGCAGGAAATGCCAGAACCGCAGTGGTTCGATGACGACTACATAAGCTCGGAGAATGCCACTGCAGCAAGTTATAACGGCTCAAAGATTTCCTAGTGCAGCGGTTGACTTTTGGCAAAGGAGGATTTTATAAGCAACAAGAAATGGAAGCAGCTCCAACCGGCCTGACAGCCGAAGAGAGCTTTGCTTCTGAGTTGAGATGGAGAGCAAGGTCTTCATGCCCAATGTCCACCTTGCTCTCTATTTCTCTCGACTCCAGAGAGTGACGACAAGCGCGATGGCGCTCTTGGATTCTCCATTGTCTGAAACCTTCGAGAAGATTCAAGTCAGACGCAGTTGGAGAATTGAATGGGACATGGGTTACTGGTTTATAGCGCGATGCTGAGTAGCGAGTTCACGAAGCTGCTTGACAGAGAGACCAGTAGGCAATAGCGGTCCACATTCAGTTAGCAAAGGACATTGGGCATGTCTTCCTCACACTCACCTTACAGGTCTCTCCGGTTTTTAACTGCTGATGAAAAAGAGTGGTACCAGGATATTATCCGCGACGCAAAGTGTTCCCTTTATTGCACATTCACATTCCGAGACCAAGCGGATCATCAACAAGCCAGAAGGACATTTTCAGATTTCGCGAATATCCTCTCCTGCCGTTGGCGCTACCGAGAGAATATTGCTTACATCATGGCGGAGGAGATGTCATTGAGCGGCCTTTCGAATTTCAAAGTGAAACGGCATCTCCACTGCATCCTCCTGAGCAATGCCCCTCTTTCTGCTGCGGGAATTCAAGAGCGCTGGGGAGGGATGGTCGGGAACGCCAAAGTTGAGGCCTACGATTTTTCAAAGAATGGAATTGGTTACATTCTCAAAAAGAGAGATGATGAGCATTGTGATTGGGCACTATCAGACAATATTTACCTTTTCGCGCCCGGTTATGAGCCAAAAAACAAGAACGAACGGCAGTCTCTGAAACGCCATAGAGCGCGGCGTTCGCGCCGCGCAGGCGGTTCGGCAATTGTGTAGGGGAATTCCTCCCATCATAGGCGTAGCGGCCCAGCAGAACGTGAGTATTCATTAGCAGCCTATTTTTTAGCGCCCCATTAGACAGCCATTTTCCAAATAGCGAAAAGGTGCGTTTCGGCGAACAAACGGGAGGTAACTTCGAGACATAATAGGCTCAACATGAGTCAGAATGTCAGGTCGGTAGCTAACACCCAGATAGAAAACAAGATCCTTTCAGCCGTAGATTCGGTCGTCCAGCAAATGGCTTCAGTATTTGATGAAATTGGAAGGGCCACGATCGGCAGGAACACGACGACATATCTGGCAATAAACAGCTCATTTCTTTCGAGAGAGAAACAGATCTTTAAAACAAATCAATCCCAGAGACGAATAGTCGTGGAATTGTCGGCTACGGGGAAGAAGGTATCGGTGGGCAGGATTTCTGCCTGCGACGACACTAGCGTCAAGAACCACTACAAGGTTCTGTCTACAAAGGAGACTGCGCACCTGATTTCTCTCACTGACGCTGTTGCTCAGGAACTTGCGACAGTTGGAGATTTGATCTTTGTGCTCATTGGCACGATGAAAGGACTGCGGCCAGATGCGCACAAGGTCGAGACCGCTTCGGTCAAGGAGCTTCGCCTGCTGCCATCTCTGCCAGATCCAGACATTCAAAGAATCGCACCAGGCGTGTATGCAATAAAAAAAATAGTGCCTCCGGAAGATTTACTCGAGGTGATTGCACGCGATTTGGAGAAAGAAGGGGGGCTATCACTCGAAAGCAGCCGAGCCATCGCCGATGTTTACGATCGACTCAGTGACGCAGCCATAACAGATGTCGTCCTCCCAACGGCTGGCGTTCATCACCCCGATGATACAGTGCTTGGGAAAATCTTGGCCTCTCTTCGTAACCAGGCAGATGAATACAAAGAAGCCTTGAAGAAGCTTGAAGAGTTACCGGACGACTCAAAATCCCTGAACGAGGTCTTGAGGCTTGCCTATAATTTCAGCAGCGACACAGTACCCTTGATCTCATTGTTTACCAGCATCTGCGATCTAAAACCCTTAGTGTTTTGGTGCACGATCAAGCAGCACTGGGCGCTGTACAGGGCGTTTGCAGCGTTGCCGTGGTCGGCTTTGGGCCGCAAAGAAAAACTCAGCGAATATCAGTCAATTGTCTCCAATGCGAGGAGCTACGCGTTTCATCACGTTTTACCCTTCGATTCAACGGTTGAGGTGGATCTGTCGCAGGCTAATGTCCGGGCGGACAAGATTCGCCTCTTCTTGCCTTTCAGAGAAACAAGAGGCAGAGGTGTGCATATGAAAGATCAGCAGTTGGTGGACGTTCTCGCAGAGTTCTCACGTGCGAAACTTCGCCCCGCATCAACGTCCTTTTGGAAAGCAAATCTCAGAGTGATGGAGCAGGCGTGTCAACTCGCCGAACACATATTAGACGCGCTAGTTCTTATCCACCATTCGAGGAAGACATAACGTGATGGTCAATTCTAGTAGCGCGTGTTCTCACTGCCTTTTCGAAACGAGAGAGGAGTGAACAGAGTGCAGCGCCCCACGCCCGACACCGTGATCCAAGGCCTGACAACAAAGTCAGACAAGATCCGCGCCCTTAATCAAGCTGGCTATAAGCGCGCTGAGATTGCTGAGATTTTGGATATTCGATACCAGCATGTCCGCAAGGTACTGCTCGATGCTGGAATCACTGGAGGCCTCAAGCACAAAGAGGAATTTGAGCGACCTCCCGTAACGATCGAAGTCGACGCAAAGCCTCCTAAGCCGACGCCAGGCGATGCGCTCCTTCGTGCCGGGTTTGAATATCTTGGTGACTGGATTGCGCTCGGAGATGGCGAATTGAAACTCAGCGCCAAAGCGCCGACGGCGGCAGGGGTGTATGCGTTCCTGGTTGACGACTTGGTTGTATATGTCGGGTTAGCACAGCGGGGATTCAGAACGCGAATGGGGCATTACCGTCGCGGATATGAACGGCAAAAAACCAGCGCGAGAATCAAGAAACTCATTGCCTCAGAATTGGCAGCAGGCAAACAAGTAAAAGTGCTAACCGCCAAGCCTGAGAATTCCTATGAATGGCACGGTCTTCCTGTCAATACCGCAGCGGGATTGGAGGGGGGTTTAATCCGCGTAATTCAACCCCCATGGAATCTGCTTGGGAAATCTCGTGAGAAGAAAGCAGCTAAGGCGGCAGGGACAAATGCGCTAACAAAATCGACTTTTGGCGAACAGCCTTGAGATCGTGAGACCCATGACCCTTGCGAAACAGGTTGTTTTCGAGCAGAATGCTGCAAAATGGCTTCACAACCGCAACAGACTCCCGCAAGTCCAAATCTGCAAGAACAACTTGACAATGTCGTCTCGTACTTGACTGCTTACGAGGATTTCCGGCGGCAGCTGTGGGCGCGCCTATGGAAAAGATACTGGGCTAAGAACATGTTCAGGCATCCTATCCGCTTCACGTGGCGGATAGTGCATGGGACTTTTACGCCTAGCAGGGATTTACTCAGCGGGAAGAAGATCGACGTTATACACGATGTTTACGCCACGGCATCAGACGAGGATAAGCGCTCTGACTTTTACCGCGTGTGCGCGTCTGATTATGTGGTTCACTCTTTGTCAAGTGAACTGATCGCTCGATATCCAGCTTATGATTTTGATAAGTTAGCAAGCCTTCATGATTCACTTCAGAGAGATCGGATTGAATTCACCGGCCGTCAAACGATAGCCTTCATTATCGCGGCTGCATCGTTTCTGCTGAAAGATGTGCCAAAAGAAATCATTGAGGACCAATTTAGAATGCCCTACTCACAATATGAGATAAGTGTATTTTGGGTCGGCGTTGGATCAGCTGGTTATCTGGCCCTCAATTTTGGGCCATATTGGTGGCTCAACTCGAAGGCGCGAGGCAAACACAGGTTTATTGGTCAAGTTCTAAGATATACATCGCTGCTCCAAATGGAAAAGTGATTGAGCTTTGAGAAGAGCCTCTTAGCTTACAAAATTATTTTTGGAATTCCCCGTTTCACCTCTGTTTTCGAGGTTGACTTTTTTAAAAAAGCCACATACGTAAATGTACGTGGATTTCCGGCTTCGCGTTGTCGCCGATACGAAACCTCTTGCCAATCCCGCCTTGAAAAGATTCTCGTTGGTTTTTCAATCTGACGATGGCGACGTAACCATCCATGGTTGTCTCTTCCACGAAATTGGCCACGATGTGATGGGGCCTTCAATTTTGATTGGCCGGCGGCCATTCGACATCGTGGACTTATCGCCTCGTATTCAAGAGGAACTTCGCAAGGAATTTGTGCGCCGTGATTTCTTTAGACCACGTCAGAGGAGAAACCTGCCCCATTCGCAATTTGAAGGTTTCGCGCTGAAGGAGTTTCGAAATGGACGGTGACACTCAAAGCGGCAGGCTGACGTGGCGCGACGGGTTAAAGGGCGTCTCGGGGAACCCTGGTGGACGACCGCGAACAGCCCTTCTCAGAACCGCCCTAAGACAAAAATTGGAACAGGTGGATTCTGGATCGGGAAAAACATACGCAGAGTTACTGTGTGACCATCTCATCCAGGCAGCTTTGAGGGGATCAGTTTTCGCTTTCAGGGAAATAAGGGAGACGATAGGTGAGGCAAACTTTTCCCACATGTTCCACGGATATTTCGAGATGGTGCCAGAAGGCAACGGCGGGCAGAGCGCGGTTCACAAGTTGTACCAAAAGTTAGTGAATGTGGAACAGAGAACCATCACGACTGTTGCCTCTGTTGCAATTGATCAGGAAAGCGGAGGAAGTTGATTTCATGAAAAACGATGTCCCATTTGATTTAGAAGATCTTTTGGCCGGTTTGGATGATGAGGCTCCACTCATTGATGATGGTGAGCTGCCGATGACGAGGGCAGGTCTTGTTGACTACAACCGGCAACAGGCTCTCAGCCCCGAAAGCGCGGATATCCGAGCACTGTTTGGCCCAAGCATCACGAAATCACTAACTCGCGACGAGCTGAGGGATGCAGACGTCACCAAGATGCTGGGCGAGATTCAGTTGGGCGTGGATGATGACGGGGGGTTTCGTTCCGAACTGCCAACTGCAAAGGAGCGCGCAAGGGCGCGGTTGACACTTCAGATGACCAAACTTTTTGCTCAGATGAATCAAGTATTTACTCCGGAGAGATTTGCCCAAGAAGTCGGCAAATTTCGGTTGTTGATGAAGGGCGCACTAGTCGAAGCTGCAAGAGACGCAAACTGAGGGTGATATGGACGACGAGCAGCTAAAAGCACTTGCAGATGGTCAGTGGGAAAAAGGAGGCATTTTCCCACCTCAGAATATTGCCGAGACCATCAACGCTCATCACCTCAAGATTCAGGCTGCAATTTTGCTGCGATTGATCAGCATTGAGAAATTGCTCAAGGAGAGAGGGAGTGAGAGATGAGTAAAACGTCGGTTGAATCGATCCCAACTGTTCAACATGCAAAAGTCACCGCACTCCCAAGGATTGCTCCTTGCCCGACATGTGGTCTGAGTGATCTGGTGCATGTGGTGGGCGACAGCCTACGTTGCAGCCGAGACCGAACCCAGTTTAACGGGCCAACTGCAAGTGCTCGCAGTTCTGACTTGAGGTAGTGGCGAGAAACGGTAGGGTTTTTCGCCGCCAGTTGAATGACCCTCTGATGCAGAGGGTGACTTGCAAGCGAGGCTAATGCAGCTCAACAGGGGTTAGTCGAAGCGATGACCAAGGCGATTGGTGGCGAAAGCAGAGGTGGAGGGTACCCATCTCCACCTCTTTAAAGTTTTCTCCTGTTGCAGGAAAAAGTGGAGGTGCTGCTTCAGAGAACCTGCTCAATCAGCACCTCTATTTCTGGAGAGTGAAATGTTCAACATATCTTTCGTAGTGATTAAAGTCGCTCAGTCACTTGCGATCAAAGAACGTCTCATCATTACGCTTTACCCTGATTTCAATCGTCTGTCTGGCGACGTCGGGTTTGAGAGGCTGGATGAGCAAATCAACATTGTCGTGCGTGACAATCCAGAAAACAGAACCGTTTTTGGGTTGGGTAAACGAATCAATGCTGATTTCAATGTCGTTGAACCGTCATATCAGAAGGCGGGTTAGGTTTTTCACATGATCCGGTTTGCCCAAAACATTAACCCGTTTTATCTGGAGGAGCTGCTTCTCAGCGTCGGGCTCACTCGTTTTCTGAAAGTGAACCACACAGGGGATATTGAAATGGGCCTGCTACCACGGAAGCAAATCAAAGAGACACCCCCGGCTGTCCAACTTACCGCGCGCGAGCGGTTCGAGATCGCATTGCAAAGGGTCAAAGAAACTGATGCGTCCCTCCAGGAAGCTACCAATGAGCACGCCGAGTTTCTAGCCAAGAACAGGAATCGCGGCATCAACTTTTCATCGCTCGACGTCGTGCACGAGATGAGGCTACCGATCGGAGACACTCTAACTGAGCAGATGCTGCGGGAGAGAGTTGGCAATGCACTCAAAGAATTCAATCAGGCGCTAGCGACATTTGCTGAGGAGAAAATGCTATGCCTGCGTGAGGGGCTCTGCATATGAGAATTTAAAGTTTCCTGCCCCATCAATCATCTTCCTTTTGATGGGAGGCGGCGGGAGGGATGAGGGTAGTGAATTCAGCACTGCCCTCATTTCTTTGTGACCCGTTTCAGATTACCAGCGTGATGGCTTTACTTGGGCGCTGCGCTAGGGATAGGTGCTGGCTGGTACGAGAGCATGTCGCAGAATGAGCAACGCAAAGATGGGCGACAACTCACAAAAAAGTTACCACAATTAAAAAACCACGCCTGAGTTTTTCACGCCAGAAGCTCCTGTAAAAGAAACTTGAGAACAACAAGAAAAACAAACATAGACGAGCAGTGAGTTGTCATGGGTAGCTGTTGGATCAAGGCCGAACCCGTGTGACTTCCGCCCCCTCGTTTGTGATGCCGCTGAGATAGGCAGCAAATCATCGTGAAATTCTCCCCGCTTCGAGTTGTTCAGCCTGGCAAGCAAAAACGTATTTAAAAGTTCTGATTAACTCCTCCTGAAAACAAAGCAGTTCTCATTTCTCGATTACATAAGGAAAAAATCTTCGTTTTTGCCAAAGAAAAAGGTTGACTTCTTCCCGGTGCGGTACTTATACGTAACGCATCAGTAGTTACTATTTAGTAAATATGAGAGGTGGAATCGTGAAGAAAAAAGAAAACGCGAAAAAGAATCACAAGCACGATGAGCAAGTTGCTCCAGAGCCAGCGCAGTCAGCTCAACCCGAGACAGCTGCGCCTGCCGCACCCGTGGATAAGACTCATGCTTCGCCAAGTCAATCCGCACCTCCACAGAAGGTGAAGGACGACAACCCGAAAACTCCGTCTATCTCGACAACTACACGCAGACTCGTGTTGCAAAACCCAGAGAACACTGTGGACGAAATCTCACAAATGCTTATTGATGGCGGTTGGGACGCAGCGGACGTTGAGAAGAGAAAGAGCACCATCGCAACTCTCAGGACTGATTGTCTGGCGATCATGAAAATTGCCGTTGAGTGCGGTTGGGGGAAGAAATGACAACGCAGGCCATAGGCCCGCAGGCCAGCAGCTTGCGGGTCGCTCTTTACAGCCGGGTGTCAACCAAGGACCAGGACAATGAAAATCAGCTTACCCAACTGCGTGAATACTGCCAGCGTCAGGGATATGCAATTGTTGCTGAATACGTGGATGTCTGCTCCGGCGCAAAGGCTGAACGACCCAGACAGAAAGAGATGTTCCTCCACGCAAGCCAGCGCAAGTTTGATGTGCTTCTGTTTTGGTCGCTGGATCGACTCAGCAGAGAAGGCGTTCTGCCAACGCTGAATTATCTCCAACAGCTAACCTCTTATGGCGTCGGATACCTAAGCTTTACGGAACAGTATTTAGACAGCCTTGGTGTTTTCCGCGATGCAGTCCTAGGGATCCTTGCTGCGGTCGCCCGTCAAGAAAAGATCCGGATATCTGAACGCACAAAGGCAGGTCTCCTCAAAGCCAGGGCAGATGGACGCGTTGGAGGCAGACCATCATCCCTCACGCCAGATCAGAAGGAACAAGCCAAACGACTCAGGCGTGAGGGCAAGACATGGACCGAAATTGCCCCACTCTTCAGGGTCCATCCGGACACGATCAAGCGGATCGTGAGTGGGAAAGAATGATGACCATCCCCCGAGTCATGCCCCGAGAACAGTATACAAATGGGGGTGCTCATGGCGCTCTATAGGCCGACATACAGGGATCAAAAGACTGGTGAGAAAAAGAAATCACAAATCTGGTGGATGCAATTTCACTTTCAAGGCTCACTGATTCAGGAATCGACCAAGACACGTTCACTCACAATAGCGAGAAAGGTGCAGACCAAGAGGAAGTATGAGCTTGAGACCGGCCTTACCGGCATCCGCAAGCCTGACGCTCCCAGACTGCTGTCGTTTGCTGCCCAGGCCTATCTTGAAGCCAAGAAGACTTCACTCGCGGCCTCTTCTCTTACAATTGAGAACACAAACCTTGATCTTCACCTGCTGCCGGTGTTAGGCAAGAAGCTTGTATCAGACATTACCGCAGAAGACATCTCCCAATATCAAAAGAGACGCCTTGGCGAGGGGGCGTCACCGGCAACAATCAATCTTGAGATCGGGACCTTGAGAGCAATCCTAAAGAAACATGGTCAGTGGGCCCGGGTGCAACCTAACGTGAGGATGCTACCGGTAAGAGATGACGTTGGACGAGCAATCACGGTGGATGAGGAGCGTGCCCTCCTCCAAGCTTGCTCTCTTTCACGTTCTCGCTGTCTCTTGCCCTTCGTCACACTTGCCCTTGAAACAGGTGCGCGATTCAATGTCATCAGAACCCTCCAGTGGGGTAATGTTGACTTCCAAAATCGTTGTCTGAAATTTGGGAAAGACAAGACCAAAGCAGGCACAGGGCGAGTTGTCCCTCTCTCACCTCGTGCCATGGCAACACTTCAATTCTGGGCCAGTGAATTTCCTGACCGTAAGCCTGAGCATTTCGTGTTTCCAACTCAGAAGTATGGAGGAGGAGGCAAGAAAGATCACTTTGGATTCACTGAGGGCATGTCATACGACTTGGACGTGACCCGCCCCGTTGGTGACGTGAAAGAGGCTTGGGAGAGAGCCAGGGTTCGCGCAACAGAGATATTGACAGAGGGTTCTGACGACGACAACGAAAATGAAATCCAACCCCTTGTCTGCCGCTTTCACGATCTGCGCCACACAGCAGTTTCGCGGATGATTGACGCCGGCGTACCGCTGATGAAAATTGCCAAGATAGTTGGTTGGAGCCCTAGCACCACGGTGCAGATGGCCGCTCGTTACGGACACTTTACGCTCGATGAGTTGCGAGGTGCGGTTGAGACGATTAGCGCCCGACAACAAACTCAAGACTTCCAGAAAGGCGCGGATGACGGCAAGCGGACGGCGACGACGGCTCTGTTGCCGGAGGAATGCTGAAACAGTCAGTCGGCCGTTGCTCCGGAAGAATCCTCTTGATCCTCCGATATGTATGGTGTTGGCTCACCCTTTCTCCTTCGCCTTCTTTTGGATCTAATGAAGTCCTTGTCCGAATGGAAATCGGTAATTATGGGTGGCATCATTTTCTGCCGAAGGGGAATGGACTCACTCGTGCTGAGAACTGCCGAATGCTCCCGCTCTTCTTCTGCGAGCAAGTAGGTTAAGAAGGTTTCGACGCGGGCAAATCTATCCTCCAACTCCCGGCTGGTAAGCAGGTCCTTCATTTCTTCAAATGCAGTATTGTCTGCAATCGGTGTGTCCTGTAGCACCAAATCGAGATATGTGAATTTGTTGACTAAATAACGTAAGTAATACCGACCTGCTGCGGTGATCCGATAACCATGGCCGGTTCTGTCCGCATCGTAGACATCATTCTCCACCAACAAAAATCGCGACAAGACTTTCAACGACTCTGTCAGATCAGCTTCGCTTGTGCCAATACGTTGAAAGTCAGAGCGAATAAAATCAATCCCTATAAACCCGATTCCGAGTGCTGTTGAACGATTACGGTGATGAAAGAGGTACTCTAGGAGTCGGAGCTTTGTAAAATGCGACGGGCGCGATTCGTCTGAAATTGAAAAAACATTTAGCACATAGCTCAGATCACCATAGTAAAAACGGTATTCTCCCAACCCGATAGACTTTATGAATTCGTGCAAAGGAATCAAATAGCCCCTGGTCTCACGAACAGTGTCGAGCATCTTAAGTGCGTCCGTATGTCCAGAAACGAGAAAAGACGAGAAGACGTCCATTGCTTTGCGCAAATTTCCCATCGCTATCGACTCTAGAAAGAACCGTGCTCGTTTCTTATCATGCAACAATGACACACGAACAAGCTCCAGAAAGTCTTGAACATCCTGGGTATTTTGACGATTGATGATCAATGCCCTTGCCAGGCCGCCGCTTCTGATTTGGTCTACCATGTACTCGAGGCGGCGAACAATAATGTCCACTACGCTCGTCGGCGGTACGCTGTAGGCTGGCGTCTGGTAGGCCGAGAGTGCTCCCTTTTGTTTCGACCGGATAAACGTCTCTTCCCACATAGTGACTATTGCGAATGCATGGCATTTCGCGGCTACCGAGTGAGCAAAGGTAAATATCTCCTGTTGCGAGTCGAAATCGTGTTGGTCTACGTTGTCGAAAAACACAAAAGATCGAACACCTTGTTTCTCAGCCAAGTATCGTAGAACCCTTACATAGTGGATTTCTGGCTTCTTATACTGCTCCATGAGAAAGTCGGCAATTTTTTCTTCATACCTCTTCTTATTAGTGCGTTCGAGAACGGCCAGAGGACCGACCGAAAGCTCTCTAATTTCAGGAGTATATATGTGTCTGAGTTGCTTCGAAGTCAAATCAGTGAATCGTTGATTCTTTGTAAGCACCTTGTGCAGGGTATCGTAAAAGAAGCTTGAAATACGACCTCCCTTTTCCAAGAGCCGAAAGTCGATTTGAACAACGATGTGCCCCTTAAGAAGCGTCACGAGATCAACAGTCAAGAAATGCGTGACAAATGTGGTTTTGCCCGAACCAACACGTCCGAGGAGAAGCACATCTTGCGATCTTACGGGAAGTGACACGTGTGACTGAACCTGCTGCTGCAGGCCTTTTTTCAACTCTTCAGTCGCTTTTGGCTCTATCACTCTGCCCGATTGTTTGATGGTCGCGGAAAGGGACAGCGAAATCTTTTGACCAACAGCCTCTAAAACCTCGCTAAGGGCGGTGCTTCTTACATACAACCGTTTGAGTTTTTCTGGTGCTTGCTCGACCCCCGCGATCTCTCCCATGTATTCCGCTAAAAGTGGTTCAAGGTCGCGACTCAATCGGTTTCGAGAAACCTTTTCTCTATAAGTGTGCACCTGGTCGGCCAATCGCTTGTACTGAAACAAGACCGCTGCATCGGGCTGGAACGCTCTTACGAGAGAATTGTTTTCGACATTGGGCCTTGCGAGGAGGGACCAGAATTCAACGAACCGCTGCTCGATGTCATCAAAGCTGGGGAATACAATGACGCGTCCTTGACCAATGTGAATTCCATCAGTGCGGATCGCTCGAAAAATCACGTACTGAAGACCATTCGTCACTACCGCATATTCGATGCCGTTGTTGGAACAATATCCAAACACTTGCGAAATGTGTGTTTGGAGGTTTTTGACCGTTCTCACGACACCGGCGAGACGGAGATTCTTAACTCGTGAAAGATCGTTTGGCAAATGAAAAACATCGCCTGATCGCTTCGCTTCTACAACCGCGATCCGGCGATTCGTTAGGAGCACATAATCCATGTATCCGGGATGGGCATGCTCTTCTCGTTTGATCTGTTCTGGTTGCCAATCCAGGACATCGGTCAGCAAACGTGTAATTAGGCGAGCTCTGGTGTCAGCTTCTGTCTGACCACTCAGGTCGTACTTTGGAAGATCACCCTTTAAGGCTAGAAAAGCCTGGAATGCCTCTTCGCTGGTTTTGTAACTCGGCTCCATATCGTTGCCCGACCTGTCGAACATATTTCGCGCTTACTCCTGCGATGCGTCTGCTTCCGCATTCTAACGCGGAAAGTCATTCTTCATCCTTCTGATAAATCCGCCGTGCCAACTCAATGGCGTCTGAAATCCTGCTCAAAATGGGCCAACTAGGGGTCTTTGATAACCAAGGATTTAGCCACTGTTTACGAGGGCTTTCCGCGACCGCTGCCGAGTCCCTTCTTCGGCACCAAGTCGGTTCTGCATTGAATAGACTTTTGAACCGTAAGAGGTCCTCAAACTTTTTCTCAAACTCGTCTGGGACACCGTGAGGAAATTCGCTGGGTCCTTAAAGTCGTCCTTAAAGTGACAGCGCGGATTATCGGGGAAACTCACTCTAACTGCCTGAAAAAGAATGGCTCCTCAGGTAGGACTCGAACCTACAACCCTCCGGTTAACAGCCGGATGCTCTGCCATTGAGCTACTGAGGAGTGGGCAAAATCGGACGCCGCGGGACGGGTGTCCGATGATGATTTGTCACTTTGACAATAGCATGCATCCTGGCGAATCGCAATCGGAGGATTGCCTGCCGCACAGCGCGCCATGGACTTCCTCTGCTGCGCGCCCAGCGGAACGGTTACTATAAGGATTCCGCGCACCTCGGAGTGCCCGGAAGCGACCCATGGGGCGCATCCACCTGCTCTCGGAACACGTGGCCAACAAGATCGCCGCCGGCGAGGTGGTGGAACGTCCCGCTTCCGTACTCAAAGAGCTGCTGGAAAATTCTCTGGACGCCGGCGCCGGCCGCATTCGCGTGCAGGTGGAGGCGGGCGGCAAGAAGTTGATCCAGGTGGTGGACGACGGCTGCGGTATGGTGCGCGACGATGCCCTGCTGGCCTTCGAGCGCCACGCCACCTCCAAGATCAAAGACGCGGACGACTTGCTGAACATCCACACGCTTGGGTTTCGCGGCGAGGCGCTGCCCTCGATCGCCTCCGTCGCCCGCGTTACCATGGAGACGCGCTCGCCCGACGAACCCGGGGGCACGCTGCTGGAGATCGCCGGAGGCAAGATCCTGCGCATGGAAGAGGCCGGGATTCCCGCGGGAACTTCCATCGCCGTGCGCGACCTTTTCTTCAACACGCCGGCGCGCAAGAAATTTCTGAAGGCGGAGTCCACCGAACTCTCGCACATCGCCTCGCTGGTCACGCATTACGCGCTGGCCCATCCCGAGAAGCATTTCGAGCTGCATTCGGCCACCAGTGCCATGCTGGTGGCGCCGCCGGTGGAGTCGCACTCCACGCGCATCTACCAGATCTTCGGGCGCGAGACGCTGGACCAGCTCATCTCGGTGGCCGCGGCCATGAAGCTGGAGCGGGTCGGCATTCCCGAGCCTCCCCCCTGGCGCCGCGACGAAGAGTACTCGCCCGCGGTCCCCGGCGACCTGCGTGTGCACGGCTTCGTCTCCAAGCCGGAGGTACAGAAGCTCAACCGCAACTCCATCTTCATCTTCGTCAACAGCCGCCTGGTGCGCGACCGCCTGATCCAGCACGCGCTGACCGAGGCGTATCGCAACATCCTTCCGCCCACAGTCTTCCCCGTGGTGCTGTTGTTCATCGAGCTGCCCAACGCTGAGGTAGATGCCAACGTGCATCCCGCGAAGACCGAAGTCCGCTTCCGCCAGCAAGCGGTGGTCCACGACTTTGTCCGCGACTCGGTGCGCGCGGCGCTGATGAAGGCCCGCCCGGTGCCGCAGTTCACGCGCGAGATCACCGCCCAGCCCAACGCCGCGCCCGGTCTGAGTCCGGGAGCGTTCGCGCCTCGCGCCGGAGCCGCGGGCGAACGCGCCAGCGCGATCGCTACCGTGTTGGAAGCTCCCGAAGCGCAGCCGCCGGGCGACTTCGCGCTGCAGGCTCCTCCGCAGCCGGTGATCAATGAGCGGCTTCCTTTTGCCGGCGCCGGCATCGTCGTGGAAGCCAACCTCGCCCGCAGCGGCTTTGGCACCATACCCGCGCCCCAGATCACCAGGATTCCTATCGCCGACAACTGCGGCAACGTGTTGCCCGACGAACCGCAGGCCGTCGCCGATCAACTGGCGCTGGCCAGCCTGAAGCCGCTGGGACAGGTGCGCGATTCCTTCATTCTCGCCGTCAACGCCGACGGGTTGTGGATCATCGACCAGCATGTCGCCCATGAGCGCGTGCTGTTCGAAAAGATTCTGCGTGAACGGCGCGAAACGCACCTCGCCCATCAGGGACAAAGGCTGCTGATGCCGCTGATCGTGGAACTCACACCGGCGCAGCAAGCGGTGTTCACCGAGATCTCCGACGAGCTTCGCCGCAACGGCTTCGAGGTAGAGCTTTTCGGCGTGAAGACCGTGGCGGTGAAGACTGCGCCCGCAGGCGTCGAGCCGGCGCAGGTGGAGCAGATGTTGGTGGAACTGCTCGACCAGTTCCAGAAAGAGGAGCAGGCGCTTAACCTGGACGCCATCCGGGCGCGGATCGCGGCCTCGATCGCCTGCCATGCCGCCATCAAGATCAACATGCCGCTGGAGCAGAAAAAAATGGAGTGGCTGCTGAAGGAACTGGCCCGGACCGAGTGTCCCATGAGCTGTCCGCATGGCCGTCCCGTGGTATTGAGCTATTCTGTGAAGGAGATTCAGAAAGCGTTTAAACGTATCTGAGATGACCGAACTCGAACTCCAGCAGCAGCGCTCGTACCTCTGGCACACCGACGGCAAACCCGTTCGCACCATTGAGGACGCTGTGGCTTTCGTCGATTCCGTGGGCCTGTGCCTGATGTATCCCGATCGCAGCCTCTCGCAGGTGCCGACATTCATGGGCGCATACGCAGGTTCCGCCGAGCGTCTGCCCGACGTCAAACACGCCTTCGCCGACCCGCGCGCAAAAGAAGCCATCGGACTTATGGTCCGCCTGCTTCGCCAGCGCGCTGCTTTCGAGGCCACGCTCAATGCCGGCGAAACTCTGCTTATTTCGGCGGGCATGTTTCCCTACTTTTACGCCCTCGTTAGTGACCGCAATCCGCGCGCGGTGCCGCGTGCCAGGTCGCAGGGCATATCCTTCTCCCCGCTGGCTCTGACCGTCTTTGAAGCCATCCAGAAACATGGCCCCGCCAGCAAGAACCAGCTGCGCGAGATCTGCGGGCGCGCGCTCAGCGACGCCGGGCTGGACCGCGCGCTCCACGAGCTTTGGTCCATCCTCAAGATCACCCGCGTGGATTATCGCGAAGACCAGGGAGCGTTCTGGGACGTGCTCTATCGCTGGGCGCCCGAACAGTTGAAGCAGGGGCTGGATATTTCTGCGCCGGAAGCCGTTTCCGCGCTGCTCAGCAAGCATCTGGAAGCCGTGGTTGCCGCCGATGAGCAGGAGATTGAGGATCTATTTTCGCGCTTCACCTCGCGCTCCAAAGTCCGCGAAGCCACGAAGGCGTTGTTGGCGGCGCGTGAGCTGAGCTTTGTGACTGTTGGCGGAAAGAGCCTGATTCGGATGTCGCCGGTCGCGGAATCGCAGCGGAGCCGCGTGCATGGCTAATGGCCAGGCGGCGGCTCGCCGCATCGTGATAGCCATCGACGGTCCGGCCGGGTCCGGCAAGAGCACGCTGGCGGCGCGACTGGCGCGCAGATACGGCTACACCAACATCGAAACCGGAGCCATGTATCGCGCCCTGGCGCTGAAAGCCATCGAGCGCAATCTTCCCTTCACTGATCCAGCGGCCATGGCGGATCTGGCGCGCAGCTCCACCATCACCCTGCAAGCCACCAGCGAGGGCAATCGCGTGCTGCTTGACGGCAAGGACGTCACCGATCGCGTTCGGCGCCAGGATGTCACTGAGGCTGCTTCACAGGTTTCGATTCATCCCGCGGTCCGCCAGTGGATGGTGGAGCGGCAGCGCGAGATGGGAGCAGGCGGCGGAATCGTGATGGAGGGCCGCGATATCGGCACCAAAGTCTTCCCGCATGCCGAGGTCAAAATCTTTCTCGATGCGGCGCCGGAGGTTCGGGGCAACAGGCGTTTTCTGCAGAACCCGGGAGCCCCAGCGCCGGAAGCCGCGGTCCTCGCCGAACTGCGCGCCCGCGACCAGCGCGACCGGACTCGAGCTAACTCGCCTCTCGTGGCAGCGCCAGATGCCGTGACCATCGATTCCACGCACCTGACTCTGGAACAGGTGGTGGAGAAAGCTGTGGCTATCGTCGAGCGGAAACTCTCGCAAGCCGGATCTTAGCGTTCAGCTACTGCTTTTTGATCTGAATGGTTCCGTGATCGGAGCGCAGCTTCACCAGTGGTCCACCTTTGCCAACAGTGGCGATGGCCTGGGCAATGTTGGCGCTGTTGTCGACCTTCACGTTGAAGTCGCTCTCGATATCGCCGCCCTTACTCTGCGCGTCGAGTTGGAATCCTGCGCCGCCCGGTAATTCGACGTCGATCTCGCCGTGCTTATTGCTGACATCGATATTTCCCAGCGGCGCCTTGGACCGCAGTTCCACAGTGGCGTTGCTGTCTTGGATGGTGGCATCGCCGCTCAGGTCCTCCAGGCGCACCGTCTTGCTGCGCGTGGTCATCTTGAAGGGACCCTGAATCCCGTTGGCCCGCATGCTGTCCAGCTCCATGTTGAGATCGCCGTCCAGACGCGCGAACTCCAGGTCGGTGCGCGACGTGGAAAAGTGCACCGGCTTGGCCAGGTGCGAGAGCTGTATCTCTCCGGGAAAGCTTCCCGTCATGGTCAGAGTTCCGCCGATGTCGGAGATGGTGGTGTCGCTGCCGCCGTCGACGCTGACATTGCCGCTGATATTGCGGGCGGTGATCTTACCGTTGCGCAGATGAAGCGAGGCATCGCCCGTGATTTGCTCCGCGCTCACATCGCCGCGCGTGCAGGAGGCTTCCAGGTTGCCCTTCATGCCGGTCACGGAAATATTGCCGAAGCGCGTGGAGAGCGCCAATGCAACGTTGCGCGGAAGCTGCAGATCAACGTTGAAGCGTCCCCGGTCGTAGTCGCTGCCGGTCAGGTCCAGTACCCAGACTCCACCCTGTTGTTGAAACTTGGCCTGCGTGGATTGATTCATGCGATTCGCGGCACTGTCGGAATCGCTGTGCAGGTTCTTATGAACAAAGCCGTGGGCCTGGCTATCGGCGCTGGCAGTCACGCTGATGTCGCCGCGCCCGTTGACGATCCGGATCTGCGTGGCACCCGTCAGCGGCGCCGCCAGGGTATCGGTGAAATCGTGGCCGGAGCCGAACAGGTCGAAGGTGTCGAAATCGCCATCTTTCTCAATGGCCGTGCCAATGCCGCGCCAGTTCACGCCCGCCAGCCTGGTTGTGGTTATGCCGAACATGATGAAGAAAATCAGGAACACGATGCTGCCCGCGCCCAGCCGTGGCGGCGGATAACCCCTCTGCCTGGCCATCGCGTATTCGGCGAACTTGGCTACTCCCCACAGGATCAGCAGCACCGGCCAGTACTTGGCAAAGCCGAGCCAGAACGAGTGCCACGAAATCCTGCCTGTCGTGCACAGCAGCAGCACCACGCCGATCGCCGTGAGCACGATCGGTCCAAAGATCGAACGTGGACGTTCCGAACGATAATAGGGCGCGGGATTGGGAGTACTCATCGGTTCACCTCAGGGTGAGTTGGATCGGCCGGCGGCGGCGGCGGAACAGGCGCGCCGGGAACAACCGCGTTGACATGGCCCTCGGTTGAAGCCGAACGGCCCAGGTAGAGCATCACGCCGATTACGATCAGAAATACGGGAAAGCTCTCTCCCCAGCGGACCACCAACAACTGGTCCAGCAGGAAGAGAACGCCAAGGGTGATCAGGATGGCCGGACCCATCAGTCCGCGCGCACGGCAGCGCGGGCAATGGCAAGATCGGTTGGGAATGTATGGGCTCATTTCTTCTCCTAGGTCCTCATATCCATTCGCTTGTAAGCCAGCCATAAACCGATGCCGATCAGGATCAGGGGCCAAAAATGGTTAAGGTTGAAACGGACAAAGTTGTTCAGCAGAAAAATCACGCCCAGCGCGATGAGCACAACGGCTCCCGCCGGAATGCCGCTGTCGCCTGCCTGCGTCGCCGGCTGCGTTGCAGTTTCCGTGTTGACCGAAGCCGCAGAAGTTGGGGAGGTCGTACCGGCAGCGCCGCTGGCGCCTCCTGCGGAGCCATGCTGCCCCTCCTGCAACCCAAAGAGGCGATCGAGCCCCAGCGGGTCGGGCAGGGGTAGTCCAAGTCTCTTGGCCTCGGCGGTCTTGTACGCGTCGAAGGCCATATAGAAGATCGAAAATGCGATCAGAATCCCGAACAGCCCGGAAATGTTGTCGGTGGCAATGATCAGCAGCACGAACATCACCACGTGAATGAAGCCCTTCAGGAACTGGCCGTTGTACATGGCGCCGACGCCGGGAATAAAACCCAGCAGCATGGCCACGCCCGGACTGGGCGCATTGCTGATCACCACCGGCGGCGGTGGAGGAACAGCGCCTGTCGCCGGCTGGCCGCCATGCAGGCGAACCGCGATGCAGGGCTCGCAGTAAATCGCCCCCATCACATCGCGCTTGCAGTTATCACACAGCGCCTTACCGCAGGTGCGGCAAAAAGCCGTCGCGGGCACATCGGTGTGTACGGCGCAGTTCATATTCTGGCTCCTTCGGTCTTCCTCATGAATTCGGCAATCTCGTACGCAGAAAGCTGGTTCAGGTCGGGCAGGGCAGATGCGCGCCGCGCGATAGTGATCTGCCGTGGCGAACGGTCATTCCAGCGGCCCCTGTAGGCGTTCTGCGTTTGCGGCTGCACAACCTCCTTCCATTCGGGAACCTTCGGTTCCGGCCGGATCAGGTTCTGCTGGTCCGGCTGGCCCGTTCCCTTGTCCTGGTTCTGAGCGGGCACGGCCGCGTTCTTCAGTTCGCGGACGCGGTTCTGAACTTCATACACCAGGCGCATGTTGTCGTAGTAACGCATGACCCGCGCCTGGATCTGGGTGTATTCCAGCACTACTGACTTGCGCAGCTCGCTGGGATGGGATGCCATGTAGGCGATCTCAGTGATCTTGATTCCGGTCAGGCTGAGCGTCAGGCTGAGCGAGAAGAAGGCCATGCAGAACGAAGCTGCAAAGCGCGAGCGCAGCACCCCGGCGAAGGCGGGCACTAAGCGAGCGCGCATCCGCTCCAGCCACCCGCTGCCTGCGGGAGCGCCAGCGGCCGCAGTCTTCGACTCCACGTGGCTGGTGACGGCGATAATGTTGTGCACCAGGTTCCGCGGCGGCTCGACTTCCTCAAGGGCGTGCAACAGCAGCATGCCTTCGCGCGCCTCGGCATAGAGAGGACCGCAGTCCGTGCAACCCTGCCGATGCGCGACGAACGCCGCCCGCATCTCCGCGGGGAAGGCCACCAGCTCGTCGGCACTCCCGGCCACGGCTCCGGGGCGGAGATCGACTATCTCTCCGTCCAGGGCTTGGGCCAGCAGCGCCTCAAACTGGCTGCAGGTCATTCCGTTTTGGGCTCTATCAGTCATCGCCTGCCTGCTTTTTATTACGTGAAAGTAATCGCGCCAGTTCCATTCTGCCTCGGTTAATCCGCGATTTTACGGTTCCCTCGGGCACCCGCAGCACCGCGGCAATCTCTTTGTAATCCATGTCTTGGAGATCTCTCAGAATTACCGCTTCGCGCAGGTCCGGAGACAGCCGAGCCAGGCCCCGCTGGACCATCTTTTGCGTCTCCTGGCTGGCCAGCCGGTCGGCCGGAGATGCGCCGGGGTCTCGCAGGCGGTCCGCGATCGACGGAGAATCTTCCTCGCTGGCGGGGCTTGCGTCAATCGAATCCGTGATGCGGTCCTGCTTGCTGCGCCGGAAGTGGTCTACCAGCAGGTTTCGGGCAAGGGTGGTCAGCCACGTCGTAAATGCCCCTTTTTCAACATCATACGAGGCCAACGTGCGGTAAACTTTGAGAAAGACTTCCTGCGTCAGGTCTTCCGCCGTATCCTGCGAACTGGTGAAGCGGTAGCAGAGATTGTAGATTCGCCGGTTGTGCAGGCGCACGATCTCCTCCCATGCGGATGCCTCTCCGGCCACGCATCGGCGGACTATTGCCCCTGTTTGCTGGTCCTCCAAGCAGTCTCCCCGCTTCTATTCAATACGCTAAGCCAGCCACTATCGTTCATCGGGCAGCTAACCAACCGGCAGACCTCAACCCAAATCTACCAGCAAGCTCGAATGTACCGACCACAAGACGTCGCTGCGGGCGAAGAACTAAGGCCGTGGTGCCATCCAGGTAAACTTTGGGCAGCAAAACAGCTTAGACTGTATCTTTGTGAAAATACGATATTTTTGCCAACTGCGCCAAACCATGACACGGCTTGCAGTTTTTTGCTAAAGGGTTAACTTTAGCGTGAGCGTCAGGATTTCACTTAGACACTTTTTGCCAAACGGCCAGCTCGCCTGCGCGCCGCAGGTTTGGTTGAACAATTTAGAATCTGGATTCGTGGGCTCACCGTCACAAACTGCGCCGGCGATGGCTGAGGTTCCCCGGCCTGGGCGCTTCACCCTGCGCCAGCGGATCTCTCTCTGGTTCATTACCTGGATGGGATACCTGCTGATTCGCTGGATTGGTCCTACTTTGCGCTTCAGCGTTATCCGTGAGCCCGATTGCCTCAGCGACGGCTGGTGCGCGCCCAACGGCATATGGTGCTTCTGGCACCGCTGCGTGATTCCCGCCGGCTACCGCTTTCGCGGCAAACAGGTCGCAGTGATGATAAGCCGCAGCTTTGATGGCGAATACATCGCCCGGATCGTTAGCAAACTTGGCTTTCGCGCGGTTCGCGGATCCAGTTCCCGCGGCGCCGTGGGCGCGCTGATCGGGATGCGCCGCGAACTGGAACTCGGCCACCCCGTGGTCTTCACCATTGACGGCCCTCGCGGCCCGCGCTACGTGGCCAAGCCCGGCCCGGTGCTGCTGGCCAAAAAGACTGGCCAGACAGTGAACTGTTTCTACATTGCGGTGCAGCGGGCTTGGGTCCTGAACTCCTGGGACCGCATGGTGATTCCCCGGCCGTTTTCGCGCGCCTGCGCCTATTTCAGCAGCCCCATGCCGGTTCCCGCCGACGCCAGTGAAGAACAAATGGCGGCCCTCCACCAGAAGATGCAGGAGACGCTGGAGAGATGCCGGGCCAGGGCAGAAGAAGCCATGGGTCTCCGCTGATCTTCGTGATCGACGAAAATTGTGAACCGAGCGAAGAAACTTTCCCCAGCCGGCCGTGTTGTAGAGGCCAACTCTGAACTTCCCTTTTTTAAAAGGAGATTGCATGAAGAAGCTAATGACAGTAGTTTTCGCTCTGTTGCTGGCGGGCAGCTTGTCTTTCGCCCAAGCCGGTGGCGGCAGTACCGACAAAGAAGGCAAGGGCACCAAGACCGCTGAGACAACCTCGGGCAAGAAGGCCACCAAGACCAGCAAGGCTCACAAGGGCGGCAAGAAGAGCAAGAAAGGCTCTTCCACCACCAGTACCCCTCCCAAATAAGGGTTCCGGTATCGCAGCTTGATTCAGCGGCCCTGGCGGGCCGCTTTTTTCTTCTCTTCTCGTTTCCGCGATACTACGGCTTCTTTGGCTTCAGGCCGCAGGCCTTCGCGATCCGTCCCAGTTCCAGCCCGGCGGGCGAGAATTCCGCGATTACCGGGCCGCGCGCTCCCAGGTATTCAACACGGAAAAGCTGCGCGCCAATCAGCTCGCGAGCCGTGTTCTTGTCCATGGACAGCGAATCCGGGGTCCAGTTCCAGCCATGGTTGCCGTGGCTGTCATTGACCCTGACCAGCACCTCCATCTGCGGCTGTCCCCAGAAGCCGGGACGGTTGGGCGGGGCGATGCGCTCGCCCGGGAAGAAGTTGCTGCCTTTGTAGTTCCCGTTCTCGCAGTAGATCTCTACCCGCGGAGGACCGGGATTGTAGTCGGGCCTATAATGCTGGCCACGGCTAGGGCCACGAGGGCCGCCGGGCCCATTGTCGTAAGGGCCACGCGGGCCAGGGCCGTTGTCGTTAGGTCCGCTCTGCGCCGGGCCGTTGTCGTTAGGCCCGCGCTGCGTCGGACCGTTGTCGTCATAGGGGCCGCGAGCGTCGGGGCCCCGCGGCGCGCGCTGATCGCTGCTGCCCACCAGCTCGAACGTCACATGATGGGCCGCTGTCATTCTGTCTTCGTTGCTGTAGACGCTCCAGGCTCCGCCGGCGGGCGATTTGCCGTCGTTCTGCGCTCCCAGTCGCAAAGCCGTCCCAGCGACTAACACCAGCGAAAAAAGAAGGGTTTTGACAGTAAAGCTTGAAAGAATGGATTTTGACACGACAGTCCTCAAGACCTCAGTTTTTGGGCGGGGATGTCCTTCAATGTTAACCGCAAAACCGGCAAAAAGTTGTGAAGTTTTGACAAGCCAAAAACGTCACCAAAACTCCTTAAATCCTCTCGGGGAACGATCCCAGCGATAACCGCATGTCGTTTCGTGCACAATATATCTGTCCATGCCCATCGCCTACCTGACCCTGGAATTGCGCATTGAAGACGCGCACTCGCTCAAAGATAAGCGACAGGTTCTGCGCAGCGTAAAGGACCGCGTGCGCAACTCGTTCAACGTCTCCGTAGCCGAGATCGAAGGCACCGACCTCTGGCAGCGGGCGACCCTGGGCGTAGTCAGCATTTCCGACTCCCGCGATTATCTCGAGGGGCTGATGCGCAACGTGGAGCGCGAGGTCGTGCGCGTGGCCAATAACGCCGGCGCCGAGGTGGTGGACAGTTTCCTGGACTACCTGGAGAGCTGATCGAATTGCCGATATCGCCGTCATCGCAAGAACTGTCCCATAGTGGGTGATGCCGACGATCACGTGCGATCTCGGCGATTCTCTGGTATTCTCAAAAGTTTTCTTTGAGCAGCAAAAATGCCGGAACAACGTGGCAGACAATATCACCGCGAGCGGGTGGGCGAGGCGCTGAAAGAAGAGATCGGCGCCATCATCGAAGGTGAACTGGGCGATCCGCGCATCGCCCTGTGCACGGTGAGCGAGGTTCTGCTCGCGCCGGACGGCAAGAGCGCCAGGGTTTTTCTGCAGGTGCAGGGCGACCAGCACGAGAGCGAGCAGACGGTGACGGCCGTCAACGCCGCCAAGGGCTACATTCGCCGCGAACTGCTGGAACGCCTCGGCGTTCGCCACGTACCCGATTTGATTTTCATTCTCGATCGCTCCCAGGAGTACGGCTCGCGCATTGACGAGCTGCTGGGGCGGATCGGGAAGCGCAGACGGTAAGCGGAGCGCAGGCTGCGGGGGTGCGGTAAGGCAGCCAGAGCCAGAACCATGGACCAGATGATCGAACAGGTGTTACGGCACATCCGGGAACGCAGCCGGTTTATTGTGACCTCGCACAACCGTCCCGACGGCGATGCGGTGGGCTCCGCGCTGGCCCTGGCCCAGGTGTTGCGCGCCATGGGAAAGAACGCCGACGTGATTCTGGGCGATACTGTCCCCGTCATCTATAAGCCTCTGCCTCAGGCCGAGAGCATCATCCATGCCACCGAAGTGAATGGCCACTACGACGCGGCCGTCATTCTGGAGTGTGACAGCGTGCTGCGCACCCGGCTGCAGGGCCTGGAAAGGCACTTCCTGATCAACATCGATCATCACGCCTCTTCCAAGCCGTTCGCCCACGTCAACTGGATCGATCCCAACGCCTGCGCGGTGGCAGAGCTGGTCTACCGCCTGGCCCAGGCTGCTGACGTGAAGATCACCCCCGACATCGCCACCTGCCTCTACGCCGCGGTGCTCACCGATACCGGCGCATTCTGCTACTCGCCCACCAACGCTCACACCTTTGAGCTGGCCAGGGTGCTGGTGCAGCATGGCGCCGATCCCGCGCGGATCGCGCAAAGCATTTATTTTTCCAGTCCCACGTCGAAGATGCGGCTGCTGGGCGCGGCCCTCTCCGGACTCCATCGCGAAGGAGCCATGACCTGGATGGCCATCACCCGCGACGATATGGAGCGCTGCGGTGCCCTCGACGAAGACTGCGAAGGCCTGGTGAACTATGCCCTGGGCATCGCCGGCGTCGAGGTGGCGGCGTTCTTCCGCGAGACCGGACCGGATCGCGTTCGCGTGAGCGTCCGCAGCAAGGGCGCGGTCAACGTGGCCCAGATCGCGGAGAAATTCGGCGGCGGCGGCCACGAATGCGCCAGCGGCTTCTCCATCGCCGGACCGCTCGCTGCCGCCGAGCAGGTTGTCCTGAACGAATTGCGTCGAAAACTTCCCAAATCGAGCTGATCTCATGCCGCAAATTTCCGTGTTCGTGCAGGTTTTATCGTTCATCGGGGCGCTGCTGATTCTGATCGGCTACGCCGGCGAGCAGTTTGGCTGGATGAGCGCTCGCCGTCCTTTCTACAACGTGGTCAACTTCGCCGGATCGCTGATCCTGGGCATGATTGCGGTGCGCCCGTTTCAACTCGGGTTTGTCATCCTGGAGTTCGCCTGGGCGGCCATCAGCGTCTACGCGTTGGTGCGTTGCTTCCGGCAGAAATCGACGGCATGAGCGTCCGCTCCCGCCTGCTCACTCTGCAGCTCGCCTTTCTGCTGGGCGTCTGCCTGTTTCTTTTCTTCTTTGGACTGGGGGCCTTCGGCCTGATCGGCGCCGACGAGCCGCGCTATGCCCAGATCGCCCGCGAGATGTTCCAGCGCCACGACTGGATCGTGCCCACGTTCAACGGATCGCCCTGGCTGGAAAAGCCGGTGCTTCTTTACTGGAAGATCATCAACAGTTATGCGATTCTCGGCGTCCAGGACTGGGCGGCGCGTCTCCCCTCCGCCTTCCACGCCACCGCGCTGGTGGTGGTGATCTTCCTTTTTATTCGCCGGTTTCGTCCCGGCAGCGAGATGGACGCCGCGCTGATAGCGGGCTCATCGGCAGCCGTCATCGGCTTTGCCCGCGGGGCCTCGACCGATATGTCGCTGTCCGCCGATTTCAGCATGGGCATGATGGCCTGGTGGGCCTGGCATGCTACCGGGAAAAAGCTCTGGCTGGCTGCCTTCTTCGTCTTGCTCGCTGCCGCAGCTCTGGCCAAAGGACCGGTCGCCCCGGCACTGGCTCTGTTGATCGTCGGCGGATACGCCTGGCTGAGGCGTGATGGCAGCATCTTGCAGCGCAGCTTTTGGCTTCCCGGGTTCCTGCTGTTCTGCGCCGTCGCGCTGCCCTGGTATATCGCCATCCAGGTGAAGGTGCCGCGGTTCTTTCGCGTCTTCTTTCTGGAGCACAACCTGGAGCGTTTCGGAACCAACATCTACCAGCACTCGCAACCCTTCTGGTATTACATTCCCGTCTTCATCCTGGCCACGCTGCCCTGGACAGCGTTTACTCTTCCAGCGCTGATAGCGGCCGTCCGCGATGAGGTGCAACGTTTCCGCACAAGAACCACCGCCGATGTGGCGGCCGGCGTCGCCGGGCAGCCCAGCCCGCCGGCAAATCTAGCGCCAGCCGATGACCGGCTGCTGCTCTTCCTTCTATTGTGGACCCTGGTCCCCATTGTCCTGTTCAGCATTTCGCGCTCCAAGCTGCCCGGCTACATTCTTCCCTCCATCCCGGCAGCCGCCCTGCTCACCGCCGACTACCTGCAGCGCAAATCGGCCATTGGCCGGCTGCATCTCATGCTGCATTCACTTATCTGCGGCGTACTCATAGCCGGTGCGCTGCTGACTCCATGGCTTTCCGGGCTGGTCTATCCCCTTCCCTGCAGGGGCTGGTGCAAACTTCATTTTCTTCTACAGGTCGTGCCGGATCGGACCAAGCCCTGGATCGTCATCATCTCCGGGCTGATCGCCACACTGGTGCTGATCGTTGTCCGGCGTGGCGGGCGAAGGTTTCTTCATTTTGCCACCATGGTACCGGTTGTCCTGGCGCTGGCGTTTCTGCTGCGGCCGGCCGCGCTGCTGCTGGATAACACTCTTTCTGCCCGCATCGTCGATTTAGCCATGCGCCAGATAGGGATAGGCAAAATCCCCCTGGCGGCGTTCCACGTCAAGCGCGAGGTCGCCTACGGCCTGACCTTTTATCGCAACCAGCCGGTGAGCTGGTACGAGCCGGACGGCCCACGTGACCTGCCTTCCGGGGTGCCGCCGCAGGAGCACGTGGTCATTGCCCGCGAAGGCAGCGACGCCGAACTCACCGCCAGGGTCGCGCCCCGGACGGTCACCCGCCTTGGCGACCTTCCTCAACAACACTTGGAGTTCTTTTTGGTGTCTAATTCTAAGTAAGGAATACGGCCAATCGGCGATTCCAGCGTTTCAGGGTCCCTGAACAGCAAACCGGCGTGCGCGGAAGTACCGCCCCGGGTTCCTACTGTTCAGGTTCCGGTGCGGATACGGCTTTACGTATTTGGCCGCTGGAGGCTAGACTCTTAGCTCGCTCGAGGAAGCAGGTGTTCAGGAAGTACCGTAATGGGCCTTCATACTCCAATCGAAACACACCGTCCACCCGGCGCCTTTGGGATTGAGATTCTCGACCTCAGGCATTTCAGCGCGCAGCATCTGCGCCCGCTGCTGGAGCGCGAGAGCCGCCTGTGGGCGCAGCTGATGTCGTGGGATTACCGCCCCTCCATGGAGATGATCCTGCGCTACATCGATTCCAAGATCCTGCCCGGCTATGCCGCGGTCGCGAACGGCAGCATCGGCGGCTACGCGTTTTTCGTCTACGAAGGCAGCAAGGGCGTGATCGGCGATCTCTTTGCCGACGGCACCATTCAGCTTCCCGGCGAACCGGGAATTCCCGCGGAAAGCGTGGAATGCCGGCTGGCTACCCACGTGATTGAGACTCTGCAGCGCTCTCCCGGCATCCAGCGCATTGAGGCGCAGCTCCTGCCTCACGAATGCGGAGCCCTGAGCGCGCCATTTTTGCGCGAAGGATTCTGCCAATATCCCCGGCTGTTTATGGTTCTGCCCTTGAACTCCGCGAGTGATGGGTCGCGCAGCGTTCCATCGCTTCAGTGGCACGACCTGCACTCCTACCGGTCGTCGCTGGCAGCGCCGCCAAAAATTACTTCCCTGCCGGATATCGAATACCGCCGCTGGACCGAGACTGATTTTCAGTCAGCCGCGGCCGTCATCACCGGCTGCTATCGCGGCCACATCGATTCCGAAATCAACGACCAGTACCGCAGCCTGAACGGCTCTCTCCGCTTCCTGAACAACATCGTGCGTTTCCCCGGCTGCGGCGTCTTCGAAACCAACGCCTCGTTTGTAGCCATTCATCGTTCCACGCGGACCATCGCCGGCCTGCTGCTGTGCTCGCGCGTCCGCGACGACGTGGGCCACGTGACCCAGGTCTGCGTGGTGCCGGAGCAGCGCGGGCGATTGATCGGCGAGTCTCTGATCGGCCTGTGCACGCAGGAGCTGCGCGCGCGCCACTTCAGCGCGCTCTCGCTCACCGTGACCGAAGCCAACGTGAAAGCGGTGGACCTGTACCGCCGGTTGGGATTCTCCACCAAACGCAGATTTGACGCCTTTGTGTGGGAGAGCCGGTAGCGTTCCCTCCACGACGAGACAACGCCAATTACCAAGACTGCTTTAATTCACATTCAGCGTCAGCGACTGTGTCTGCGTGAGGCTGCCTGAGGTCGCGGTAACTGTAAGCGTGTAAGCACCCGCGGGAGTGCCGTTGGCCGAAGTCGGATTCTGGTTCGAAGACTTGGATGACAGGCTGCCGCCGCCGCATCCGGTCATCAGAGCCAGTCCCAGCAGGAGCCCCGCAGGAGCCAGCAGAGCTTTCTTCGCACGCAGCAGAGCGCCAAAGCCGTTGATCCTGGCCAGACGGGCCGCGGCAAAAACGCCCATTGCCACCGGCGAAGCCATTCCCGCCAGATTCCTGCGCGAAGCCAGCCAGCCCACCATCGAACCCAGGCTCAGCATGCCGGCGATCGGCAGGAGCCAGGGCGCGGGAGGAATGTTTCGCGAACTTGGTCCCGGAGCTGCGCCGGCGCGGGCCGTGGTACTCACCGTGATCGCCAGGCTGGCCGGCGTGCCGGGAATGACGGTGACAGAGGTGGAAGGCACCGAGCAGGCTCCGTCAGGCACGCTGCCCGAGCAGGCCACCGTGACCGTCGCCGGGCCGCCGGCGGCGCTGAGTTGCAGCCCGTAATTCGCCGAAGCTCCTGCGGCAACCGTGGCGCTGGTTCCGTTGGGCGCGGTGAGCGAGAGGCCGGTCGCTGGCGGAGGCGGAGCGCCGGTCAACGTCACCTGCGCGCCACCCGACATCTTGTTGGTCAGCGACGGTTTGCCGATAGCTTTGACGAACACCGTGTAGTTCCCGGCGGGCAGGCCGAAGCTGCTCAGATCCAGCGACGAAACGCTGGTCGGTTCGTCGGCCAGCCACATCAGGGTCTGCCCATCCTGGGAGAGATAGACTGAGAAATGATCCACCGTGTTCATCTGCCCGCTGATGCTCCACTTGGCCACGGTCCCGGAAACCGACGCAGAGACGCTGACGCAATTATCGATACCGGTCTCGATCTCCGTGCCCTCTTCGTAGTCGTTCCAGGTCACCAGCTGGATGCCGAACATCTGGGTGCCGGCCGAGTAATACTTGCCCGCCTCAGCCACGCTGGTCAGCCAGGTCTGTCCGCAGTTCTGCGGCATCACGCGGTTAGCGCTCCACGCGGCCAGCGTGTCATTGAACCCCTTGTAGCCCGATCCGGTCACGTACTCGGAGGGATACTGCGTGGAGACTCCGTAGAATCCATCCAGATAGGTCAGGCTGGGCTGCGTGGGCTCGACCCATGAGTACCCGCCATTGCTTTGCGCCGAGGTGAAACCGCCGCTGTTGCGGAAGACAAATATGGGATTGCCGGCCACCGAACTCCGGGCCAGGTTCCAATCGATGCTGTACGCCTCTTCGCCGAAGAAATACACCACAGGCCGGCCGTTAAACTTCAGATACGCCGGAGAGTTGAAATAGGTGGTGTTGGCGTAGTTCAGGTCCGCAATCATGGTCTGGGTGACATTGCATCCTGAGGTTGTGGCGCAAGTTTTCAACGCACCTACGTCTTCCATGACGGCGAACGTGAATCCCGAGTTCTGCTCCGCCTGGTGCATCAGGTCCTGCGTGGCCTGATCGTAGTAGACGAAGTTGGTGTTCGACTCGCCCCGGCCGTACCAGTCCACCACCGCGCCATCGAAGCCGCGGCTGACCATGTCGGCCACTTGTTTCTGTACCTGGGCCACGTCGTTGGAGGTGTAACCCACGTTCATGTGGTCGCCGAAGCCGAACCAGGGCACAAAATGGGCATAAATTTTGGAACTGGAAGCGGTATAAAGCAGGCTCCGCATGGGCACCTTGCTGACGTTCGCTCCGGCAATGTTTCCATTGCTCTGCGCGGCGAAACTGCCGGCAGCGCTGGTGTTGTTTCCGGTTTCCGCGGCCAAGGTGGTGGTTGGCGTATACGAGGTTGCCGCGGAAGCCAGCCCGGAGGAGGAGAGAGCGACCAGGAATCCCAGAATGAGTTGCAAGACCTAAACCCCAAAAGAATTTCTTCAGCCGATTGGCTGAGGTTGGGGCGATTTTATGAACCGGCCAGAGCTGGAAACATCGAGGGAAGCACCTGTTTGCTGCCGGCTTCAGCCCTAGTTTTCATTCTGGAAAGGTCTTTAGGGATTAGGAGGATCAGGGCCTGCCTCATACGCTAAATCATTGAAACTTATGGCCGATATAGACACGGAAAGAACGAAATGAGACCAAAGCGGGAATACCTCCCGCGCCAGGGCGGTTAGAGTTCAGGCAGGCGCAACCGTCGGTTTGTCGGAACCGCGCCAGCTCACAACTATTTACATCGTATTTGCGTCTAATTTGCCGACCGGATGTAAGATGGGATCAATCAAACCAAAAAGAGCAACCGTCAACGAAACGTCCATGAGCGCCCAAGCCAAACCGGAAGTCATCTCCAAGATTCCAGCCGAAACCAGCGGTAAGCTGCGCGCCCTGTCCCATGATCTTTCCAATTCGCTGGAGACGATTATGCAGGCCTCCTACCTGCTGGCGCAGATGGGATTGCATGAAGACGTGAAGCGATGGACAGAGCTCATCGACAAGGCAGCACGGGATTGCGCCCGCATCAATCGCGAGGTACGCGAAATCCTCCGGGCCAGCATCTGATCCGCTTTCCTACGCGGCGCGCAACGACTGGATAAAGAGAGTACGCAGGTAGTCCTGCGCCTTGCGATAGCCTTCCAACGTCCCCACGTCCATGTAACTCTCGCCCGAACTCTGTCCCCGCACCAGGTTGCCGGCGGCAATGTAGGCGTTCAGGAGCGTTCCCAGGTACTCGTCTTCGCGGTGGCGTGCCTCCCAGAGCAGTTTCAGACGGTAGAAGCACTCGCCGGTCGTGGTCACGGCGCCCCATATCCAATTGGAGTCGGGACGCTTCTGTTTGACCTGGATCTTTTGCACGTAGCCGTGATCGTTTGTGACCACGGCATCGAAGGCTTGCGGATTGGCCACAGGAAACATGACCAGGTTCACATCGCTGCGTTCGAAGTTCAGGCCGGGAAGATAGGCGTTCTCGGGAAACCAGATGGTGTCCGGCAGCCCGATGAGCACCTGGTCATGATGGCGGGCAAAGCCGGCGGCGCGGAAGAGAGCGTCACACAGTCCCTGCGGCTTCTGCTGCACCACGTAGAAGATCTCCGCGGCAAAGCTGCGCTCGGCGAAATACTTGACGATGTCCGTCTTCTCCGCCGAGATCACCATGCAGATCTGGGTGGCTCCGGCGGCAATCATCCGCTCCACCAGGTATTCCGAAACCGCCTTGGGGCGCTCCACGCCTTCCACCATGCGCGAGCCGACGGGCAAAAGTTCCTTGGAGCAACCCAGCGGTTGAATGCGCTGGCCGGCGCCGGCGGCGGGAATGATGCCGATCATTGTGTCATCTCACTGTCCAAAACGTTGCCGGCGGATACCGTCGCGTCAGAGCGAGATTCACTGAGGAACTGAAGGAGTTGCCGGGCGCGGACTGCTCCGGTGTGCTCTTCAAGCGTGCGATGGCGGGCGCGCGCGGCCATCCGCCGCAGATCTGCATCGCCCATCTTCAAAGCCTCCTCCACATCGGCTGCTGTCTGCACCACGCGAATTTCCCGGCGCGTATCGAAGAAGTCGCTCAACCCATCCCACCGGTCGCTGATCAGGGGCGTGCCGCAGGCCGCGGCTTCGAAGAAGCGACCCGAGGGGCACCAGCCGTTGCGGGCCATCTCGGTGCGCGTGATGTTCAGGGTGATGCGCGAGGAGGAGTAGAAACGCGAATGCTCGCCGGGGGCGATATGCTCGGCGCGGCACACGTTCTCCGGCCAGCTCCAATCCCCGGGGTACATGGAGCCGGCCAGCATGAATTGCTTTTCCGGATGCAGGCGCGCGGGATCGAGAAAAAGCCTTTCGACTCCGGGCTGGCGGTCGGGCGCATATGTGCCCATGTAACTCAGGTCGCAGGCGTAGTCCGCGCTGGATTCTACGCGATGATAAACGTCTGGATCCACGCAACCGTAAAGCGCCCGCGTGGCGCGCGCTCCATAAAGGGTCTGCAGCTGAGCCAGGATCGGGCCGCCGGTGAAAGAGAGCACCAGGTCGAAAGCCGGAAGCTGATCGGCCTGCAGGTAGGAGACTCCGCCGCCTTCCAGGTTGCGCAGGGTGATGGGCGTATCCAGGTCGTAATAAACCCGCAGAGGATGCGCCAGCTCCAGGATTTCATCATTGATGCGCTGGCCTTCGGGCAGGTAGCTGGCGGTAATCACCGCATCCGAGACGCGAGCCTCGTCGAGGGCGGTGCGCCGGATGCTGTCCCAGTCTTCATAGAGCGTAAGCCGGCAGTAGTCGCAGCTCACAAAATCGCGGCGGGAGCTATAGTATTCCACATCCTTTTCAAAAAAATGGATTTCATGGCCCATGCCGGCCAGAGCCCGCAGGATCGCCCGGTATGGAGTGGCGTGGCCGTTGCCCCAGGATGATGAGATGGTCAGGCCGAAGAAAGTGAGCTTCATCCACGGTATGAGATGAGCTTGGAAAGGCGGCTGTTGTACTCGGTTTTAGTGCGGGCCCTCGGCAAAATGGAGTTAAACTGCGAAGGATGGCCGACACCGACCTTGACGGCGTAAAGGAGCGGACGCAGGAACCACCAACCAAGCCCGCCGATCCCAGCCGCTTCTGTCCCAACTGCGGTTCGGAGATGAAAGAATCGCGCTGCAAGCTGAAGTGTCCGGGTTGCGGGTTCTTTCTGAGCTGCAGCGATTTCTACTGAGAAACGCCTACTCCGGGGAAACTGAGCTTTTTCTGAAATCCCGAACCGAGTGAGGAATCCCTATCAACTTTGTGAATCTTTGGTGGGCACTGTGGTGCTCCCAAAACGGTGTTGGAGACCATAGGGATCCCTCGCTACGCTCGGGATGTCTAAAAATCAGACGCCGCTCAATTGAACCTTCGAAATCACCCAGTCCCGCTTTTCGCAGTCGTAGCGAAATTCAACATCGGTTGAACCCGAAAAAATGTATGACGACGCAGTCCGCTTGTGGCTGTACCAGAAGACCTTGATGTTTACCGTGAGCGCTGTGCCTTCGTTCTTCATGGGATGAAAGACCAGAATGGCAAAGCCCTTGCGCAGTTTGCGGTAGCGCTCCACCAGTTCCCGCGGATCGAGGACTTCGATTTGGTAATCTCCGGCGCGGTCGGGCAGTTTTTCCGCCATCTCGCTTTTCTTGACGATCATGTGGCGATAGTCAGTCGGGATCGAATCCTCAGGAGTTTTGTCAACGCGGCTCCACTCCTTGTCCATTTGCGCGATGCTGGCATACAGCGCCGCGGCGTAGAGATTGTCCTGCCTCGGCGCGGCATTGGAGTTTTGGGGAAGACTTGAAGGGGAAACGATCAACAACGAGCAGAAGACTGCCAATCGCAGGGCGAAACTCATGCAGGCGCTCCTTTAGCAGTAAACACCCGAGAGTCTAACAAAAAGACTCAACCACGAAAGGACGAGTTTGCGGGGTTTGCGCGGCCTTTCCACCCTCATTTAACCTAAGCAGTCCGCGATGCCTCAGCCATCCAACAAGATCATCAGCAAAATTGACGCCACTTCCTCCCGCTTTGAGCGGAACATGCGCGCGATGGCCGCCCGCGTCGCTGAGATTCGCACCCAGGAAGAGCAGATTCGCCTGGGCGGCGGCGAAAGAGGAATCGAGTCGCAGCACGCCAAGAAACGGCTGACGGCGCGCGAGCGCATCGCGCTGCTCATCGACCGCGATACGGAATTTTTTGAGCTCGGCCTGTACGCGGCTTACGAGATGTACGAAGAATGGGGCGGCGCGCCTTCCGCCGGAGTAGTGACCGGACTAGCCCGCATTCACGGCCGGCTCTTCATGCTGGTGGTCAACGACGCAACCGTCAAGGCGGGAGCCTTCTTCCCCATGACCGCCAAGAAGGTGATCCGGGCGCAGAACATCGCCATCGACAATCATATTCCCACGATCTACCTGGTGGATTCCGCAGGCGTCTTTTTGCCTTTGCAGGAAGACGTCTTCCCCGACACAGACGACTTCGGACGCGTCTTCCGCAATAACGCCGTGATGTCGGCCATGGGCATTCCCCAGATCACGGCCATCATGGGCATGTGCGTGGCCGGCGGCGCCTACCTGCCGGTGATGTGCGACACCATACTCATGACTGAAGGCAGCGGGCTCTTTCTGGCCGGGCCGGCGCTGGTGCAGGCGGCGATTGGCGCGAAGTATTCTTCCGAAGAGCTGGGCGGCGCGGCCATGCACGCGCAGATCGCGGGCACTATTGACTATCGCGAGCCCAACGACCATCTCTGCCTGGAGCGCATTCGCTCTATCGTGGGCAAGCTGGGGCACAAGCCCACCGCACCTTTCGACCGCGTCAAGGCCGAAGCTCCGGCCTACCCGGCGGAAGAGATCTACGGCATCTACGAAAGCGACGGGCTGCGCCCCCACGACGTGAAGGAGATCATCGCGCGCATCGTGGACGGCAGCCGCTTCGACGAATACAAAGCGGAGTACGGCCAGACCGTGGTCTGCGGTCTGGCCCGCATCGGCGGCTTCGCTGTAGGCATCGTCGCCAACCAGGCGCTGACCATGCAGCACACCGATCCTCATTCCGGCGAAAAGCATCTGGAAGTCGGCCGGGTGATCTACACCGAGAGCGCCGACAAGGCTGCGCGCTTCATCATGGACTGCAACCAGAACCTGGTGCCGCTGGTCTTCCTGCACGATGTTAACGGCTTCATGGTCGGCCGGGACGCCGAGTGGAGCGGCATCATCAAGGCCGGGGCCAAGATGGTGAACGCCGTCTCCAATTCCGTTGTCCCCAAGATCACAGTGATCATGGGCGGCTCCTTTGGCGCGGGACACTACGCCATGTGCGGCAAGGCCTACGATCCGCGATTTATTTTCGCATGGCCAACGGCTCGGTATGCCGTGATGAGCGGGGACTCAGCCGCCGGCACTCTGGTTGAAATAAAGATTAAGCAGCTCGAACGAGAGGGGAAAAAGCTGAGCGAA
>DATGHX010000051.1:0-81049 GCA_035307585.1 Candidatus Angelobacter sp. | reverse complement strand
AGCTTCTGCCGGCAGGCACAAGTCCGCAACAGGCGTGTTCCGGTTTCAAGAACTTGGGTGAGTGCGTTGCCGCGATTCATGTGTCCCACAACTTGGGAATTCCGTTTTCGGACTTGCAGGGCAAGCTGATTGGATCGAATGCTGAAAGCCTCGGCAAAGCCATTCATGATTTGAAGCCTGACGTGGATGCCAATGCCGAAAAGAAGAAAGCTGAGCATCAGGCGAAAGACGACATGAACGGATCCACGAGCTGAGATTCGCTCGGCGACTCAAGTCATGTTTGGAGCGAATTTGAGTAAGATGCTCGATTTAAGCATGCCGTTCAGAGCAAGGAAGCGTGCAACGATAAAGCCGTCCGCGTAATTTGGCGGACGGCTTTGCCTTGCAGTCTGTCCGCCGTCCCAGTATGTCGGCCATAGAACACGGTGCATCCGGATCAACTAGGCCGGGCAGTGATTGGTGACCTCCGCCCCTGCACTCTCGGACGTGACAGAGCCGCTCCCGTCCTTGAAACCGATTGCCTAGGCACTCCTCTCCCGCTATCTTTTTCCGCATGGCTCAGATCGTATACCTTACAAGTCAAGCGCCGTCCAAACTTGCGGACGATCTCCTGGACGCCGGTCACTGAGCATGGGAGTGCCTCAGCGTTTCAGAGGTCCTCTACGTCTGCAAGAAGGAATGGATTGACGCCGTGATTGCCGCGGACGTCGAGGATGCTGATGTTGTAGAAGCGACGGCAAAGGATCTCGTCTGGGAGTTGTCGCAGCTTTTCCCTCCGATGAGCGCCACGCCGTGTAGAGCCGCTAACAAGAGCTCCTTTGAGCTGAAGTTCACAGGCGCGAACGTTTCCGGACCACCGTAGATCAAGGCGTTACCTAGATACTGTTGTCGCATCGTTACGCATATGCTGAACGACGAGGCGATAGCGATTGAAATTGGTTTTCATCTCTCGAGCGTGCGGCGCCTTAAAACCGCAAGGATTCCCGATATCAGCATCGGCGGCGTAGGCGGACACCCGGGTATGTAGCCGTCGACGGGAAGAACAGAATCTACTGGGCCGATGATCACTTCATTTCGAGGGATGGTTGCGGTTTCTGTTGGTCTGCTGGCGCGATTGCAGGGATCAAAGATCCCGGCGCTGCAGCCGCACGCTCCCACGGCAACTACGAGCTTTGGCCACGGTACCGCCTCATATGTCTTCCGTGCGGCAGCGGCCATGTTACTGGTGATCGGTCCGGTGACGAGAAGCATGTCGGCGTGTTTTGGCGACGCCACAAAATGGATTCCCCAACGCTCCAGGTCGTAATAAGGATTGGTCAATGCCGTAATCTCCGCCTCACATCCGTTGCAGGAGCCGGGATCAAGCTGGCGGATATTCAAAGCTCGTCCGATCAGGCCATAGATTGCCTCACGCGCGACTGCCGGGAATGCTGCGTTCGATTCTTCGGCTTCAGAATTGATTTTCCAGGTGCGAATGAGCTCTTTCCGGGAAACTCCGCAGCGAGAGAAGCTGCCGGCCAGGCGTACGGCTCCATCGCCGGCATCCATACATCTGCCGCAGCCGATGCATTTTCCGTAGTCCAGACGCAGTGTCATTGCCTCTCCGACGCGCGATTCCGTTGTGATGGCCCCGGTCGGACAGACATCGGCAATCCTGGTCGCGATCGGCTCCGTCAACGCCTGCGCGATCACTTCCGGCATGCGGCTGGCGGCGCAGTCGTTGAGAAGCTTATCCACCGGGATCAATTGTGAACGGCTCTTCAGGCTGCGCAACACGACATCGGTAATCATCGATCACATCCTGAGTAAGAAAGATTGAAGCTCTTGTTGATCAGTGGAAAGTCGGCGATGATGTTTCCAGCCACTGCGAACGGCAGCGCGGGCCAGTTCCGGAACGACGGCGACCTGACATGGCAGCGCTGGATTCTGCCGTCTTCGAGCTGCAGCCAGTAGAGGAGCTCGCCACGAGGTGATTCGACAGTCGAGAAGGCACTCCCGCTCGCGTGGGACGATATCGGCGTCCGGCTTGAGCCTTCCGGCAGGGATGCAAGATGATCCAGAATCATTTGCAGCGATGAGTTCGCTTCCATCACCCGAATGCGTGCCCGCGACATGACATCGCCATAATGCCAGGTTGGGACGTCAAAGTTTGACTGCTTGTAAGCTCCGTAAGGATGATCTCGTCTGACGTCGAGCGCTATTCCGCAGGCTCTGGCGACGGGGCCGACCACTCCCAGATCCGTCGCAGCCTTCTGCGCAAGAATACCTGCTCCTTCGAAACGGTCCTCCAGGGAGGGCGTGTTCAAGGCCTGATCGGCGATGCCGAAAAAGTCTTCTGCTGCGGTTCGGATCCGCTGCCTGAGTTCCTGCGCGCCGGCCACTGTGATCTCCTGTCGCACACCGCCAGCAACGGCAATGCCACGCCAGCATCGTGTGCCCATGGCTTTGACTGAAGCCTGCAGCAGGTCTTCCTTGAGACGCGCGCAATACGCCGCTGGGACACTGAAGCCAACGTCGCCGCAGAGCGCCCCGAAGTCGCCGATATGGCAAACAAGTCTCTCGATCTCCAGCCCGATCAGCCGGATAGCAGCGGCCTTCGGCGGAATTTCCAGGCGTTGGATTTCTTCGAGCGCCTGGCAATAGGCAACCGCATGGGCGAGGCAGTTATCTCCAGAGACCGATTCGGCGAGCGAAACAGCCTGGTTCGCAGGCAGGGTCTCGAAGACCTTTTCAGTTCCTTTGTGGGTGTAGAAGAGCTGCAACTGAAGGTGGAGAACCGTGTCCCCGACTACACTAAAACGGAAATGACCCGGCTCAATAATGCCCGCATGCACTGGCCCCACCGGGACTTCACATACCCCTTCGCCTTGGACCCGGAGAAAATGAGAAACGCCGACGTGTCCGGTCGCCCTGTCCGAGCGTAGATCGCCGTTTTCAGGCGAGCTGTGCCGAAGCAGGGGATCAAGAGCAGGATGGCCGGTGAACTCCACCCCGTATTGCTCATGCACTTCCCGCTCGTGCCAGGACGCTGCGGGGGTGAGCGGCGTCATGGAACGAACGGGACCGGAGACGACGTATTCAAAATCCTGATAGCCCGGCCCCGGCAAATCCACCAGGTAGTGCAAGACCAATCTGCCGCCGATGCGATTGGCGAAGATCGACACTAGGCGGCCGGTTACTTCTTCGTCCCGGTCTGACAATCGCAGAGTCGCGCCGGCCATGCTGGCCGCGTCCGCTCGATCTGATTTAATCCCAGTGTTCATTGGAGCACCGCCATCGCCGCCTTGAGCCACAGGCTGAAAGCTAGCGGAACCGTGACTCCAAAGGCCAGAAGAACCACCGCACAGATCCCCATGGCTAGGAACTCGGGTCCGCGGCCATCTTTCCGGCCAGCTTCTGTAACCAGTTGCTCCGGAGTTCCAGGTAAGACCCTGAGCGCGTGAAACACCATGGCCGCGAACACCACGACCAACATCACCAGGAGAACGATGCCGGTAAACCAATGCATCTGGCCGAACGTTTCCCGCAATATCGAGAACTCACTGACGAATAGGCCGAAGGGTGGTAGACCGACGATCGCCACCAACCCGGTCACGAGCGCAGCGCTGGTCCAGGGTAGCCGCCGGGCAAGTCCTTTGATGGTGACCATTCTCGAAGTGCCTACCGTTTCCCGCACGCGGCCGGCGCTGAAGAACAAGAGTGACTTGGCCATCGAATGAGTGAAGGTGTGAAGCAGAGCGCCATAGAGCCCGAAGAAGCCTCCGATTCCCAAACCGGTGGCGATGATCCCCATGTGCTCCACACTGCTGTAAGCCAGAAGTCGTTTCATGTCCTGTTGCACGATCATCAACAGGCCGGCCACCAGAACGGACGCCAGGCCAAAGAAGATCAGAATGCGGTGACTGAAGACAGGACCGATGGCGTGCACGATGATGGCATCGTAGCGGACCAACGCATAGACCGCGCAATTCAAGAGAGCCGCGGAGAGCATGGCGCTTACCGGTGAGGGCGCCTCGGCATGGGCGTCCGGCAACCAACTATGCATCGGCACCAGGCCGATCTTGGTTCCGTAGCCCACGACCAGAAAGATGAATCCCAACTTCAGAAGTGTGTGCGAGCCGCCAGCCAATAGTGCACCGGCCTGCGCCAGCACCGGCCACTGTAGAGCTTCTTCCGGTTTCAGACCCGCGTGCACTGCCGCAACATAAATGACGATGGTGCCAAACAGAGCAAAGGCAAGGCCTACGGTGCACACGATCAGATACTTCCAGCCCGCCTCCACAGCTCCTTCTGTGTTGTAGAACCCCACCAGGAGAGCCGATGCCAATGTAGTTGCTTCCATCATGATCCAGAGAAAGCCGAGATTGTTGGCGAGGTAGACGGCGACAATGCTGAATAGGAACAAGAACAAAAATGAATAGAACCAGCGCGGCGAGGAAAAACGTCCTAGCGGAATGTGGCGAATGTAGCTCGTCGAGTAAAGCAGGACCAGAAAGAACACCAGACCGGCATTGAGAAGAAAGAAAGTCGTCAGGGCGTCTGCGCGAAGATACCTGCCCAAATGAAGAGAACCGTCTTTGGCCACGCGCCAGGCAGTCAGGGCCAGTGCGATGATTTCTAGAATGCCGGCAGCGAGAGCGAGCAAGGTCGCCGCGCGCCGGGAAGCGAAGAATAAAACCAGCACCGACGCAAGCAGGGGAATGAGCAGGATTGACGCAAGCAGCATGATTCAGCCCCTCAGTCCCCGTAACCGGGAAACGTCCAGATGTTCAAAAGTGTCGCGTATGCGAAACACGAAGATTCCCATCAGCAAAAGTCCGATCAGCAGATCAAAAACGATCCCGATCTCAATGATTAAAGGCATGCCAAAGGTGGTAACCAGAGCCGCAAGGAAAATTCCGTTCTCCAGGACCAGCAATCCGACCATCAGCATCAACGCCTTGGAGCGGGTTACCATCAGAAACGAGCCGCTGAGAATGAGCGCCACCGCGGCCGCCAGGATGATTTCGGTCGCGTGAAGCTCCTGCAGATAGAGGCGCACCGCGGCAAAGGAGACGACAATCAGCCCCGACATTACAAACACGGAGTACCCGGGGCTCAGTGAGGCGCCAACGTCATGGGGTGTGCGCAACCTCTTCATCAACCAGAGAAGAGCGAAGGGGATGCCAAAAACTTTGGCCAGCAAGACCACTCCCGCGATTACATAGGCTTCGGGAATGTGTTGCAGATACCCGGCGGCTATGACCTCGGCGGTCAAGATTGCAGACTGGCAGGCGAACAGGTAAACGCAGGTAGAGATTCTCTTGGCGGTTGCCATCAGCAGAACTGTGGCGAACAGCAGCACCGCTGAGGAACTCAAGACCTTCGCCGCCGCCAGATGCAGGATTCCCATCCGATTACCTCCTTGTAATCGCGGTAAAGATTACGGCCAGAATACCCAGTGCCGAAGCCACGCGAAGAAAGTCAGGCACCGCATACATGCGCAGCTTGGCAACGCTGCTTTCGATAACGGAAAGTGCCAACGCCAGGCACAGAACTTTCAAGGCAAAGAACCCGAAAGCTGCTGCAAGGCCCAGCAGGCTACCGCCGGTTGCCATGCCCCAGGGGGAGAAAAGGCCGATCATGAGCGCGGCCATCAGATGCAATTTGATTGCCTGCGACCACTCGATCAAAGCCAGGCTCGGCCCCGAGTACTCCAGCACCATGGCCTCATGAATCATTGTCAGTTCCAGGTGAGTCGTCGGGTTATCGACAGGGATGCGGCCCGTCTCTGCGACAGCAACGATCGCCATGGCGGCGAAAGCAAGAATGTGTACTGTCGAAACGTCGAAGAAATTCTGGGCGATGGTCCATCGGGCGATCTCGCTGAGACTGCCGGTCTTCGCCAGAATTGCCAGCGCCGTGAGTACCAGAAGCAGAGGCGCTTCGGCCAAAGCGGCTATCAGCGCTTCACGGCTCGATCCCATCCCGCCAAATGCGCTGCCACCATCGAGAGCCCCCAGCGATATCACGAAACGGCTCATGGCCAGCAGGTAAACGAATAGAAAAATGTCTCCGTCGAGCCCCAGGAGAGCGCCGGGATGAAGGAGTGGAAGAAATGCGGCCGCTACCACCGTAACCGCAAACCCGATCATCGGCGCGGCCTGAAATACGAAGGTAGCGGTCTTCGGGGTCAGTTCTTCTTTGTGCAGCAACTTCCAAAGATCAGCGTACGGCCGCCAAACACTTGCGCCCTGGCGTTTTTGGATGATTGCCTTCAGCTTGCCGATCACGCCGCGCAACAGGGGCGCTGCCAGCAGCAGAATGAGCAACTGAACCGCGTTGACGATGAAGTTGGTCATGCGAACCTCAGCACCACCAGGAGAGCAACGATCATGAGAAAGATGTAAAGCAGGTAGGCCTGAATATTGCCGGTGTGCAAACGGCGCAACTGCCGGGCCGCAGCCACGATGAAATCCACCGTCGGACGATAGAGTGTTTTCTCGAACGAAGTGGTGCGAACCGACTGGTAGCTGATGCTGACCGGAAAGTAGGCGCCGTTGGCCGGTTCGATTTCTACGGTGCGTGTAGGTTTATAGACCGCTCTGAAAACGGATCTCAGAGGCTTTGAAAAAGAGGTAGCGGTGTATTGCATGCGTTCGGTGAGTCGCGGCAAGCCACACGCCCAGGTATCAACTTGCCGGCTGGTCCGCCGGCGTAGCGCCAATGCCAGCAGGAATGCCAGACACACGGCTGCAGCAACTATCGGCAGGGTGTGCGAAATCGCCGCTAACTCGGGTGGTGGAGCCGCATTGGGAAGAAGCGCCTCCGCCAGCGCATACAGTCGAGGGAGCACAACACCGGGATGGACCCCCAGCAGAATGCACAGAGCCGCCATGGAAAACAGCGCCAAGTCCTGGTTCTCAGGAGCAGGAGTTGCCTGCTCGGCTGCAGGACTTCTTGGCCGGCCCAGAAAGGTGATTCCGAACAGTTTCACAAAACAGGCGCATGCCAATGTGCCGACCAAAGCAACCGCGCCGATCAGCAGTGGGAATACGGGTACCAATCCGAGAGCGGAACCGTTGAGCAGAGATTTGAATATCAACCATTCGCTGACGAAGCCATTCAGTAGCGGCAAGCCGGCAATCGCTGCGCATCCGATTAGCAAGCTGACACCGATGGTGGGCATGCGGGGCATAAGGCCACCGAGTTCCTCGATATTCAGTGTTTTGGTACTCTGATAAATCGCTCCCGAGCCGAGAAACAACATGCCCTTGAAGAGCGCATGATTCACGGCGTGAAGGAGTGCTGCGACCAGAGCCAGGGCAGCCAGGGTTGGCAGACCTCTGGCTTGGAAGACCAGGGCCAATCCCATCGCAACATAAATCAGGCCGATGTTCTCAATGCTGCTATAAGCGAGCAGGCGTTTGAGCGTGTGTTCCGACAACGCATACAGAATACCCAGGATCGCGCTGATGATGCCGGCCGCAAGAACCAGGTATCCCCACCAGGCCTGCGGGGCGCCCAAAATATCGAAGACCAACCGGATGAACCCATAAATAGCTGTCTTCAGCATGACGGCGGACATCAACGCTGAGACGGGACTGGGAGCGATTGCATGAGCCTTAGGCAGCCAGAAGTGCAGCGGGACAACACCCGCCTTCATTCCGAATCCCACAAATGAGAGAAGAAAGATCGCAATGCGGAGGTATGGGGAAAGGCTGGCGCCGATGGCGCGCATGGCGGCGAAAGTCAGTGTCGGCGCGTGCGGAACAAACAACAGGAACGACGCGAACACAGCCGCAGCACCCACGTGCATCATGGCGAGATAGATGAACAGAGTGCGTCGCCGTTCCTCAGAGTCCCCTTCGATGAGAATGAGACCAGCGGAGAGCAGCGTCATGAGTTCCCAGCCCAACATGAAGGCAAAAACTGTCGACGCGGCCACCACCAGCACCATCGATAAGACGAAAAGGGGCAACAGGGACCAGTACCATTTCCAGGTGGCGGCGCTGTAGTGCTCAGCGTAGCTCGCCGAAGACAAGGCCACGAAAACGCTGATCCCGCAGATCAGCATCAGGAAGAAAGCGCTCAACCTGTCGATCGCAAATGCAAATGCAAAAGGAAGATGGCTGGAGTAATCGAGATTGATTGCACTGCCACTCAGGAATGAGCTTCCTGCCATTACCAGACCGAGGATTAGCGAAATAGCGAAGAACCATGCAACTGCCCTTCGAAGCCGGCCCTCGCGGCCGGCCAGCCAAGAGAGAACCGCCGTAAAGGGCAAGCAGAAGATAAAGATAGGAAAGAACAGCTCGCTCAACGAGGACTCCCTGAAGAACGTCCAGCCAATTGCCATGGCGGCGAGAAAGAATCGTTCACAGCCATTTCCCCGCTGATGCGCAGCCGTTGGGCAATGCTCAATTGCCTCCCCCTGCCGGACTTCCTATTTGAGCGAGCATGTCGCGTACGCCGATGAGTTGGTTATTGAAGATCTCCCGGGCAGCATCGAGCAGGCGGAAAACCGTTGGGTCTCGTACCGAATAGTAGACGTTCAAACCTTCTTTGCGCCCAACCACAATATTGCGGCTGCGCAAAACTGAAAGCTGCTGGGAGAGGGCGCTCTGCTCCACATTGAGCAGATTGCATAGCCCGTTGACACCTTGCTCTCCACCGCGAAGAGCATCCAGCACGGCAATCCGAAGCGGGTGAGACAGGGCCTTAAAGAATTCTGCTTTGAAACGCCCAAGTTCAGTCATGGTCTTACAAGTAAATCATATATATTATATATAGTCAAAAATATAAATTACAATATATCAAATTACCGACGTGGGGCTTCAAACGGGAAGGTTCAGCTGGCGGCGCGGAGTCCGGCAAGAATCCAGTGGGCAAGGGGTTGTTCGCATCGCGTCGGGCACCCATCTCCTGGCTTCCGGCCAGTCGGCGTTATTCAATCCGTCGTATTTCACGTCAGGAAAGATTCGCCGAAACTTCATCGCCAGGAACAACAGGCGGGAACGATGAGAATGTGGGACCTTGATGTTTGGGAGAGAGGGCCGATTTACGAGCCGAAAAAACAGCCGATTCAGTCCCTGGAACATTACGACCTCGATCGTGTTCTTCTCGGCGACCGTTTAAAAGAAGAGACACCACATATGGTTCGAGCAGATCTCTCCATCGGCATGAGGTATCGGGATTTGTCGTCCCTAACCGCCTTCATTTCTATCTCTTGGCAAGCACTGTAACGCTGGCAACAAGCTTCTCAGGGTGGCCAATTTCTAAGGATGCGTCGGCCCCAGGAAGAGTCGGATCCGCGTTCTGGCGATGCAACTCCAGGATTCTGGCAGAGGGACAAAGCTCCCGGATCGTGGAGAGCCATTCTTGCTTCAGCCGCGGCGTAGCGGTGTGAGTAATAATAGCGACATCGAATTTTTGTTGTCGGCAGGTCTCGGCAAGCTGAAGATCACTAAGAACGGTAATAACCGTGTGGCCGCCGTCCTCCAAGAGCAGGCGACGAGTGTACGCGAGTGTTGGACTGATGCCGGCGTACAGAACCAACGCCATCTGAGACCCCTTCCTTAAAAAGAGGAAATGTGCACGGGAGCGTATCACGCGCTGAAACGTTCAGAACCCAAAAACTCGCGTTGTTCCAAAGCCGCCCTAAGATTTGTGGCGGGTCCTTAAGCTGGTCTAGTGACTTGCTCTGCGTTTTTCTTGCTTAGCACGGTGGTATGTTTCCATAATTGCAGAAGTATAGTAAAGATATCATGACCTGCGTACCTCATGCCCAGGCCTGATCCTTACTCGATAAGAGCGTCGGCGTTGCGCTTGCCAACACTCGTCAACTCAACTGCCGCGAATAGCTCGGCAGACTGAAGGGGTTTGGAAAGATATCCATCCATCCCTGCCGCCAAGCAGCGCTCTTTATCTCCCTTCATTGCGTGCGCCGTCAAGCAATAATCGAGAGGTGGTTTCCACTAGTCTGCTCTTTTTGGCGGATGGCTCTTGTGGCCTCAAAGCCATCCATCTCTGGCATCTGGACATCCATAAGCGCAACGTCAAACGCATCTTTTTCCAGCTGTGCTAAGGCCTCTGAGGCGCTATCTGTTTTGCGAAAGATGAAACCTTCAGGCTGGACACCAGAAAATAATCCATGATGGACCGGTTGGTTGAATTCATGCGCCCGAACATAAACAGGTCCGTTCGGGCGAGCTTTTTAAGTTAAGAAGCCAGCGAAAGACAGACTTCATTGCGACGGAGTCTCATAGCGGAAGCTGAGCCGTAGTTGGGTGGCCGCTGGCAGGGATGTGCGACAGGCTAATCGGGCCCCAAGGGCAAACTGAGAAACCTGAATTGGGAGGGCCGGCCCCCCGGTATTATTGTTTCTGACCATGGCAGAGTTTCCGATCGATAGGGTCCGCGCTTCATTTCCGGCCCTGAAAAACGGTTTCATCTTTTTTGATAACGCGGCAGGAGCACAGTCGCCCCAGACGGTTCTGGAGGCTGTTGCCAACCACCTTCTTTATCGAAATGTCCAAAGAGGCGGTCGTTACAAGCAATCCCAGGAAGTTGATGAGACGATTGCGCAAGCACGGCAAAGCGTGGCCCTGCTGGTAAACGCCTGGCACGCCGATGAGATTTCCTTCGGGATGAACGCTACGTCATTCATGCGGCTCATCAGCATCGCCATCGGCCAGACCTTGAAAGAACGGACCGAGGTCATTGTGACGGACCTTGACCATGAAGCCAACATCGCGGTGTGGCTGGCGCTGGAGCGTGAGGGTGCAAAGATCGTTTGGTGGCATTTCCGGGAGGATGGCCGACTTCACCCCGAAGACCTGGACCGTTTGGTTTCTGCGAGAACTCGAGTCGTCGCCTGTACACTGGCTTCCAACGCAATTGGATCCATTCTTGATGTTGCTGAAGTTTCCAAAAAGGCACATGCCGTCGGCGCCGAGGTGTTTGTAGACGCCGTACACTACGGTCCACACGGGCCGATTGACGTTCAGGCTTTCGGCTGCGATTACCTGGTGTGTTCCGGCTACAAAATCTTCTCTCCGCACATGGGATTTCTTTGGGGACGTCTGGCAGCGCTGAATGCTCTGCCCACGTTCCGTGAGGATTTTATTCCTGATACCGCCCCCGCCAAGCTGGAGATTGGCACGTATATCTACGAGAATGTTGCCGGCATGGATGCCGCCGTGCGGTATTTGGAAGACCTTGGGCGATTCCTCGACCCTGCCACGGCTTCCCGACGCGCCGCTCTTGTAGCGGCCACCGAAGCGATCCGAGAGTACGAAGGGCAACTTTCCAGCGCCATGCTGGATGTACTGGACAAGGTTGGTGCTTGCGTTTACGGCATCGCGGCGAAGGATGCGGTTTCGCGCCGAACGCCCACGTTGTGTTTTAATCTTGCGAGCAGGTCACCGGCTGAAGTTGCAGAACGACTGGCAGGTCAGAACATCGCTGTACGCGATGGTCACATGTATTCGCCACGGTTGATGCAGCGATTGGGACTTAAGACGGAGAGCGGAGCAGTTCGGGCGTCTCTGGTGCACTACAACACCTTGGAAGAGATTCGCGTGTTTGGCAATGCGCTAGCGGAAATGGCTTGAGCATGATTCAGCAAAGACAGCAGTCTGCCCTCGAACCATCGTGTACAGAGAGAATATGCTAACCGCCGAGCAAGTTCAGGAGATTCGTTCGCGCTTCCCCATCTTCGATCGCAAGATTTATCTCAACAGCTGCTCTCAGGGAGCGCTCTCGACTGACGTCCAGGCCGGACTCGAGGACTACATTGCCAGCTGGCATGAGCAGGGCTCGCCGTGGGAACTGTGGGTGGAGCGGTATGAATCTGCACGGAGCGCCTTTGCGCAATTCATCAACGCCAGCCCCGACGAAGTTGCAGTTCTGACGAGCGCTTCAGCGGGCATTAACAGCATTGCCAGCGCGTTGAGTTTCCGCGAGCGGACAAAAGTCGTCATGGGAGAATTCGAATTTCCCACCATGGGGCATGTCTGGCTCGCGCAAAGAACGCGTGGCGCTGACGTGCAATTTGTGAAGGCGCAACACGAACTCATTCCCGCTTCCAGTTATGAAGAGGTGATTGATCGCAACACCCTCATTGTGCCACTCACCCACGTCTGTTTCAAAAACGGTTTTCGTTCCGAGGTAGGAGCCATCACGGGAATCGCCCACAGTTCCGGCGCTTTGGTGATGCTCGATGACTATCAGGACTGCGGAACTCGTCCCATCGATGTGAAGGCGCTCGGCCTGGACTTTTACGTAACTGGCACCCTCAAGTATTTGCTCGGACCTCCCGGTCTGGCTTTCATGTACGTGCGCAGAGAGCTTGTTTCGGCGCTGGCCCCCACCGTTACGGGATGGTTTGCGCAAAGCAATCCTTTCGCATTCGATCCCCAGCACATCGATCTGTCGCCTACCGCGCGGAGGTTCGAGACTGGCTCTCCGCCCGTGCCGAACGTCTATGCCGCGATGCCGGGAATCCAGCTGCTTCGCGATGCCGGCATGGAGAACGTAGCCGGCCACGTGAAGACTTTGACGCAGTCATTGTTGCAGCACGCCCTTGATCTGGGTATCTGCGCCAAGACGCCCGCAGACAGCGCCGGACCGCTGGTGGTTTTGCGGTCCAAAGATTCCAATTTGCTGGTGCAGAAACTTGCAGAAAGCGACATCGTGGCATCGAACCGGCATGACGGACTTCGTATCTCCTTCCATGTCTATAACACGCTTGACGACGTCAAAGCGGTAGTAGAAATTCTCAGGAAGAACATCGACCTGCTGGCCCGTGAACCCGCTGGCGTTGAGCGCCCATGACAGATCGCAGGGTCTCCAATGCTGGAACCGGGCCCATGGAGCAGTTATCCAGGCCGGAGGGGGAAGGCCTGCAGCGGCGCCTGGGCCAGAGGCAGCTCACCATGATGGCCATCGGCGGCGCTATCGGTGTGGGTTTGTTTCTGGGAAGCAGCGTGACCATCCGGCTGGCCGGTCCCGCGGTGATTCTTTCGTATTTGCTGGGTGCATTTATTGCCCTGATCATGTCGTATGCATTGGCGGAGATGGCAGTCATTCATCCGGTGGCCGGCGCATTCGGAGTTTACGCGGAGAGATATCTCACCCCCTGGGCAGGTTTTTCCGTTCGGACTGCGTATGCGGTGGCGCAGATCATTGCCATTGGCGCTGAAGTAACCGCGGCCGGTATCTACATTTCTTTCTGGCTCCCTTCCGTTCCCCAATGGATCTGGGTGGTACTGGTTTCAGCCGCCCTGGTGGCGCTCAATTCCATGCAGGTCAACCGCCTGGGAGAGTTTGAATACTGGTTTGCGATGATTAAAGTTGCAGCCATCGTGACTTTCATCATCGTGGGGCTGTCACTGATCTTCGGTATTGGTGCGCGACAGGCGCTTGGTTTGGGGAATTTGACACATTATGGCGGATTTTTTCCCCGCGGGTGGAAGGGAGTGTGGCTTTCCCTCACGATCACCGTCACCAGTTACATGGGAGTGGAAATCATTGCCGTCACCGCGGGAGAAGCTGAGCGGCCGAAAGTTACGATTCCACGAGCCATGCGGAACATTGTTTTTCGGCTCATTGGATTCTACGTGCTGGCGATTGCGATTATGGTAACTATGGTTCCGTGGACCCAGGCCGGCGGTTCTTCCACTCTTTCCGGCAGTCCTTTTGTAACCGCGTTTACCGCGGCGCGCGTTCCGTTTGCAGCCGGAGTCATGAATTTTGTTGTGCTTACTGCGGCTCTTTCCAGCGTGAACACCAACCTTTATCTTTCGACACGAATGCTCTTCTCCTTGGGCCGGGGAGGCTATGCCCCTGAATGGGTGGGCACGGTGAGCCACAAAGGGGTGCCGCAACGCGCGTTGCTGGTTTCCACTGCGGGGATTGTCGCTGCAATTCTGCTGGCCATCTTTGCTCCGAAGAATGCCTTTCTTTTGCTCTACGGCATAGCCGTTGCAGGAATGCTTTTCGTGTGGCTGGTAATTCTCAGCACGCACCTCCGCTTTCGAAGAGCACTGACTGGTGAGCGCCTTTTGAGGCTGCCCATGCGTCTGCCGGCACACCCGTTGTTTACGCTGATCGGCATTTTCTTATTGCTTGCGATTGTCGCGGCAACGTTCTTCGTTGAGGATCTGCGATGGTCGGTGCCGGCCTTTTCAGTTTTCCTGGGCATGATCTCTCTTCTGTATATGCAGCGGCGCCAACGCAAAGAGAGCATGCGATGACCAAAGCCGGCGACGAGCTCTACGCCTCTCTTCATCAACGATTCAAGGGCGATCTGGTGCGTCCGGGCGACGATCCCTACGACAAAATCCGCGGCGTGTGGAACGGCATGTTCGATCGGAGGCCTGGACTGATCGCGCGCTGCGCTGGCGTCGGCGACGTACAAGCTGCCGTGCAAGCCGCCGCGGAGGCCGAAATTCTTACCGCCATCCGTTGTGGGGGACATAGCCTTGCCGGTTTCAGCACATGCGATGACGGCCTGGTGCTTGACTTATCGAAAATGCGGCAGGTGGTTGTGGATCCTGAGGGTCAGCGGGCGCGATTCGAAGGCGGCTGCCTGCTGGGAACTGTGGATGCGGCTACGCAGAAAGCGGGGCTGGTTTTTCCTTCCGGTGTGGTATCCCATACCGGGGCTGCTGGCCTGGTTCTGGGCGGGGGCACAGGCTGGCTTACGCGAAGATTCGGACTATCGTGTGATAACGTCGAGGGGTTCACCCTCGTCACCGCGGACGGGTCGCTTGTGCGCGCGAATTCCAAAGAGAACGATGATTTGTTTTGGGCTTTGCGCGGTGGTGGCGGGAACTTCGGCGTAGTCACAGAATTTGAGGTAAGGCTCCATCCGCTTACCTCCGTCGTGCTCGCCGAGGGGTTAATTTCCGAATCTGGAATTCGTCCTCTGCTTGAGCGCTGGAGCGACGTGATGCCGGGCGCTCCATTCGATTTGAAATGGAACATCAATCTGCGGCTGGCCCCATCCACCGAGAAAGTACCCTGCAAACTCCGCGGTCGCCCCGTTGCCAGCAGTTCCTTGCTGTGGTCAGGTGATCCGGAAGCAGGACGGCCATACCTTGAGCAAGCGGTTTCGATGTGCGAACCCGATTCTGTAAGGAGTCAGACCGTTTCGTTCTTAGACTTGCAAACTCTGGCTGATTCTGATTTTCCCCACGGCCGCCGCTACTACACCAAATCGGGTTATTTCAGCCACCTTGGCGCCAGCAGCTTCGACAGCATGCTTGAAGCTGTTACCACGCTTCCCTCGTCAGAAACCATTATCGAACTCGCTTATCTTGGAGGTACCGCGTCCCAGATTGAAGCGAAAGAAACGGCCTTCGGAGATCGCAGTGCGCCATTCGTCCTGACTTTACTCGCCAACTGGGCAGATGGGTCTGACGATGAGAGCAACATGGCCTGGGTCCGGCACCTCTTCGATACGCTTCGGCCCGCCATGAAGCCCGGAGTCTACGTCAATTTCATGAGCGGTGATGAACAAGACCGTGTGCCAGAAGCATATCGGGAACGATGGAGCCGCATGGTGGCAGTTAAGTCAAAATACGATCCCGACAATTTCTTCCAGTTGAACCAGAATGTCCGACCGTTTACTGAAAGAAGCACAAAGCCAGGAAACGTTCATCGAGCCTCTTAGTCGAAAACCTTAACCGGATCCGCCTGCTGTTTTCTGCGTCCGAGCGGATGAAAATATCGAGATCCTTGGTGGCACATGGCTCCGCGTGAACACCGAAAGCGTAAGCACCCGCGATAAGATACTTAGCCCCGTGGTCGTTGAACGCGCGTAATTGTTCTTTGAGATCTTCGGGCATCATTGAACGGAGCCCCCTTGAAGTCGCCAGCGAAAGCATAAGCGGCTGCACTAAGGTCCCAGACGGCAGATAGCCGTTCTCCAACTGGCAAACTTTGGCAGTAACAATACGCTTCCGCCTGCTGCTGTTCAGATTCGGCGACCCGGCGAATTGTCTGAGCAGCTCGTCGCGACCGCCATTCAATCCCCGATAAAAACGAGAGGCTGCACTCCCCAAAGTTTGCGCGGCGTAGATTGGCATCGGGGTATTCGCTATTTCCGCGAAGGCATGCGTTTCCTCTGTCGCCTTCAAGTCGGGATTTTTAGTGCCTCGGACATTTCGACTCTCGATAGGTAACCTCGTGGGCGCCGAATAATCATCCGATCTTTCATCACAGAAATAAAGATTTCGCGCTCACTCAGTTGTTTGTTGTCGACAAGTTGAGCTCGCGTTGCAGTTGGAGGAGCTGCCGCAGTTCTTCCGTATTTGCCGCCCCAGGTTGCCTTGTTTGTCCGTTGGGCGCCGTCGCAGCTGTTGCGGCTTTCGGAGCTTGTTCGAGTACAACGTAGAGGGGCGTACCGGCCGCCACTGTCACTGCCAGGCGCTGAGTCACCGTCATTCTTGAGATTTGCTCATCCGAGGCCTCGCCGATGTTATTGCTCACGCGCTCACGCAGGAGATCGGATTCGCTCAACGGCTGGTTGAGTCCGCCGCGACCCACTAGGATCGCTCCGGCCGCGCCGATCCCCGAGATGGATTTGATCAGAATGTTCTTGCCTGTGTTCTTCCCCGCCACCCTGCCCTTAAGCGGCCGCAGGTCCAAATCAGTGCCTTCCGCCTGAATGGGTACGGCGCCGCCGTCGGGCATCAGGATCGACTCGAACTGAATTCTCACATAGCCAGATCGATCCGCTTCCTGGATGTGACCGACCGCCTTTGCTCCAGCCGGAACGATGATCTCGCCATCGTGCTCATAGTTGTACTCAATCACGGCCAGCACGGGCGTTCGCACTGCGGTGCTGGCCGCAGACTCCAGCCGTGCGCGCAATCGGGTGCCCGTCGCGAGACCCAAGCCGATCTCCGGCTGCGAATTGCCCGAGATCGCTATGTTCTGCGAGTTGCTCTGCGAACGCGGCAGGCTTCGCACATAGACAAATGAGGATTTCTCGATCGTCTCCCGATCCGCTTTGACATTCGCCAGCTCAGCGCCTCTGGCCACGCCGGGCTGATAGGCGGGAGCCTGCCAAGGCTCTTCGCCGCCAAAAGGGGCTATCGACCCGAGTGTTTCCGGAGCGCTTGACTGCGTTCCATAGCCAGCCGTTGAAGCACGTTGATGCATCGCAGTCTTGTCAAGATCTTGTTCATTCAGGAAGCCCTGCTGAGACTCCTTTGCCGCAGGTCTCCCGGAGTCGGTTATGGGAAATAGGCTCTTATCGCTGGCTGCCGTGGGCGATTGCGGGGGAGCGCCGGAGCGTGGGACGCCTTTATTCTTGGAGGTCGTTACCGGCCTGCGCGGAATTGAGGTCGCTACAAGCGTCAGTAAGGCCACAACTATCATCCCCGCGCCGATGATCACGAATCGGTTCTGCCGAAACTTCTGCCTGGCGCGCAACTTTGCCCGGGTTACCGGATCGGGCTGCAGGATTGCTGCTGGTTGTTCTGCCGTGGCTTGGGCCGGCTGGTTAGTCGGCGGCGTCTGGACGCCCACGCCGGAATTGTCATGTCCATTGGGATAGGTCATTTCCCTCCTCCTTTCACCGGGGCGACGAATGCTATTGGCGCGAACACCGGGCGATCTACTTCCTCCACTTGCGCGACCTGCAGAAGCAAGCGCTCTCTACCTTCCTTAAATGGAGGCCTCTCGAATACGACCACACCATCGATGCTGGCTCCGGAAGGCAGACGTCGCGAAGCCAGCCTGTAATCCTTGATCGCTACCGGTTCAGCTTTGATCTTTTTGGGGTGGTTGTGGCTCGATGGTCCGGCGAGCTGTACCTGAGGCGGAAGTAATTCAATCGTCCGTGGGGAGGCATTTACAACAGCGAAGACCACCGTGACCTCCTGGCCCTTCTCTTCGATCCCGCGCACACCAACTCGCAGATCTCGGCCCTGCCAGGCGATGACGTCGCTGACTGCGCCCTTTGATGATTCCAACATAGCATCGGCCTCGCTGGCGCCCGCAGCGCCCTTTCGCGAGTCCTCGGCGATTTTCCTGGTTTCGCCGATGACGAAACTCGAACGGGCGCTCTCGACCAGAAAGCTACGCTGGGACTGATATTCAAGGACGTAATCGACAGGCTCGCCATGCGCCATGCTTCCCTCGCTTACCAGAGTCAAGGAGACTTCGCGTCCCGTCCGGGTTGTGATTAGCGCGTTTGTTCTTGCCGGCCTCGCGATTGTTGGTTTGAAGAAGACCAAGCGCGGTTCTGCTTCTGAATGCTCGCCTTTAAACGCGACCGGGTCACCAAGGACGACGGAGCTCACCTCCTCGGGCAGGCGAACCGAGCTGATGAAGCCGGGGCGAAGGTGAAGCAGTGTAACGCTCTGGGCATCGAGTGCCAGAGTTACAATTCGCGCTGGAGGAGCCTCCACTTGGGCTACGGCTCTCGCGGCAAGCAGAAAGGTTATGGTTGTGAGATGCACCAAACTCGTCCGAATTTTCATCGCATATCTCTTTTCCAGTTGGTTTGCTTAAAATCCTTGTCGATCCTGGTAAAGCGCACGTAAGTGGCCCTGATTCTGGAGACATAGGCCACAACATCAGGATTCCGATACGACAGACCGCGTCGGGCGACGATGTCCTCACCGGCGTAATAACCCGCGGCCACAAGCCTGAGGTCGCTATGAAACAGCCGCATCAGCCAGGCCAGATAGCGCACGCCTCCGGAAATATTCTGCTCGGCATTGCAGCTGTCTCGAACTCCCAATCTGCGCGCGGTCTCGGGCATCAGCTGCATAAGCCCTTTAGCTCCTTTGGAAGACACGACGCAGACGCGCCAATTGGATTCTTGCTCGATGATCGCCCGCACGAGGGCAATTGGAACCCCGTAGTGCCGTCCGTAGGCAGCGGCGTAGTATTCGGCTTGATCACGATCTGTCCGATTCGTTTTCTTCGATTGCCCCGGAAGTTCGGAAGCCGCAACCAGGAACAGTGCGAGAAGCCAGCTTCTTATCATTTACGTGTCCCGTTCCAAACTTTGCGCCGCATATTGCTGCGCGTCATGGACCAGGCTTGCAAATCCGTCCCGCAGGAGGAGTTTGCGCCGGTCGGCTTCCGTTTTCGCCAGCAAAGGCAGCAAAATATCTCTCATGTCTGGCGTAACCCTTTCCGCACCGAGAACTTTGAGAGCGTGAGCAAGATCCAGAATCTCTGCGAGAGAAGGCGGTTTCTCCAGACTCCAGCCGCGCAGCGCCTTAGCCAGGCCCGCCATTCCAGCGTTAAATTCGCGTGCGGAATCTCGGGTTCGCATGGCCACAATTTCTGCCTCGCGTTCCGCCGTCGGGTGCTCGACTCGCAGATAGAAGCTGCGCCGGCGCAATGGATCCCCAATGCGTCTGTCTTCGTTGGAGGTAAGCACAACGAAGGGGATACTCCTGGCGTGAATCGTTCCTAACTTGGGAATGCTGAGCCTCCACACGCTCAGTATTTCCAACAGCATGGCCTCGAACGCGTGGCCCACCTTGTCCAACTCGTCAATGAGCAGAACGCAAGGCCGTTCGTATTGCAGCGAGCGAAGGAGCGGCCCCGCACAAAAGAACTGCTCACCGTGCAATTCGCTCTTAAGCAGCTCCCAATCAACTCCGGCGGCTTTCGCCTTCAGCTCTATGCACAGTCTTTGCAGTGATTCGTCAAACTTCCCGATGGCCTTGTCTTCGCCGATTCCTTCGTAGCACTGCAGGCGCTCTACGCTGGTATTGGCGGCTTGAGCAACCGCGTACGCAAGTTGGGTCTTGCCGCTGCCGGCCGGTCCTTCTGAGAGCACAGGTCGATGCAGCGAACTGGCGAGAAAGACCGTTGTGACAGTGGCAGAATCAGCGATATAGCCCGCCTTCCGTAGACCGGCCCTGACCTCCTGAACGGATGAAAACATCCTGGCCTCCCGCCCGGTCGATTCCCTGGTCCGAGCGTGAAAAAAGTAAGGCCGAATGAAATTTCGGTCAAATCGGTCTGTTTTGATCGAAATTGAGACCTGCCCTACTGTCATGCGCAACCGCCAATTGGCCGACCTTGGCCGATCGGTGAATGACTTTCAGCCGAATGGAGAAACAAAAATGCCTCGCACACCAGCCCTTGCTGCAAATCTTCATATCCCCGAGTTGGTCAATACCCACAGAGCGGCCGAGATTCTGGGACGATCTCCCGCCACATTAAAGCGCTGGCGCTATGAAGGGGCCGGCCCCAACTGGATCGAAATCGAAGGGCGCGTCAGCTATGATGTTAAGGTTCTCTTGGAATACATTCAGGAGAACACGCGAATCGCTTCCGTGCGGGCTGCAATGGAGGAGATTCGTGAAGCTCTTTAAGAAACGCAGATCGTCGTTTTACTGGTTTGACTTTGCGGTACGAGGGCAACGCTATCGCGGGTCAACACAAGAGACAAACTACACAAGAGCGGGCAAAATAGCCGCGCTAAAGCTGGCAAAAGCCCTGGAAGGAGACGACCCGCTGCCCAAGAAATTGCCTACTCTGGGCGAGTTCTCGGGAGAGTTCTTGCAGTGGGTGAGGGAAGCAAGAAGGGCTGAGAAGACCAAATCCTATTACCGCGATGGGTGGCGGCTTCTCGCAAAGACGGTGTTAGCACGAATGCGGATTGATCAGATCACGTCAGAAGTTGCAGAGAAAATCATCTTCCCGGGGTCCGCATCAAACGCCAACTGCGCACTCAGGACGCTTCGCAGAATGCTGCATAAGGCGGAGGACAAGAAGCTGGTTCGAAAGACTCCTAAAATGAAACTCCTGCCCGAGTTTGGACGCGAGCAAAGACTGGATGAGGAATCCGAAAAGAGATTGCTTGCCGCTGGCGGTCAATGCGGTTGGGGGCCAAAGAGCCTGCAGCTTTTCTCGGACATCGTCAGGTTGATGCGCGATACCGGAATGCGGAACAGAAGGGAACTCTATCAAATGCGGATCGAGAACATCGATTGGCGGACACGGAGCATTTTCATTCCCGATAGCAAAACGCCCGAGGGAAGGAGAACGATTCCAATGAGCGATAGAGTTTTTGAAATCCTACGCCGTTGCTGCCGTGACAAGAAAGGTGTTGAGAGGAAGGAGGGATGGGTGTTTCCGGCGCGACGGGAAAATGCCAAGCTTCCATACTTGAATTCGATCGCAAAGCATTTTGCGGAAGCTCGGGAGAAAGCCGGCCTTCCGAAGAGTCTTGTTCTCTATTGCGGTCGGCATGACTTCGGGACTGTGATCACTGCGCGAACCGGCAATCTGAAGGCCGTCATGAAAGTCATGGGACACAAGGATCTTAAGACCGCGTTGCGTTATCAGCATCCTGAGCTTGATATCGTTCGCGCGGCCCTCAACTCAAACCAGGGTGGCGTAAAAGCAGAGCCGAGAGCTTGAAAAAAGTTTTACGGCACACTTTACGGCACACCTGAAAATGGGACCCCGGTAAGTTATTGAAAAGATGGTGAGCGCGGAAGGAATCGAACCTTCAACCTACTGATTAAGAGTCAGTTGCTCTGCCAGTTGAGCTACGCGCCCTTTTTGGGAAGGAAACGGGAAAGGCTTCCCGGAGAGACCTTTTTCAGTCTAACACACGCCGCGACCCTGCCCCGCTAGCCACGGATCCGCGCCACCCGGCGTGCTCATCATCAACCCCGCATCGCGGCGATAGTTTTCCGACCGGCGATTGATCCCGCTGCGCGCGGTTTAAAATGGGCTGTAATGTGTGGCATAGCCGGATTCTGGCGGAGCAGGCGCAGGCCCGACGATCCCCTGGCGACCCTGAATCGCATGGGCCAGTCTCTGGCGCATCGTGGTCCGGACGACAGCGGCGCATTCTTCGATCCCGAGAGCGGAATCGGCCTGTCTTTTCGCCGGCTCTCGATCATTGACCTATCCCGCGAAGGCCACCAGCCCATGTTTTCCGCTTCCGGCCGCTACGCCATCATCTTCAACGGCGAAGTCTACAACTATGAAGAGCTGCGCGCGGAACTTGGCGCCCGCTCCTGGCGCGGCCACTCCGACACCGAAGTCATGCTCGAGGCCATCGAGCACTGGGGGCTGGAAGCCGCGCTGGGCCGCTTCGTGGGCATGTTCGCCTTCGCTCTCTGGGACTGCCGCGAACGGCGGCTCTTCCTGGTCCGCGACCGCCTGGGCATCAAGCCCATTTACTACGGCTGGGTCGACGGCGATTTTGTCTTCGCATCGGAGTTGAAGGCCATCTGGCAGCATCCTGATTTTCAGGGCGAGATCGACCGCGACGTCCTGGCCGAATACATCCGCCACGGCTATGTTCCCTCGCCGCACTGCATCTATCGCGGTCTCCGCAAGTTGCGGCCGGGTACGATGGTCGAGCTTCACTCTCCCGCGGGTGATCCGGTGGAGCGCGTCTTCTGGTCGGCGCAGGAAGTTGCCATGAAGGGCCTTCAATCGCCGTTTCAAGGCCCGGACTCAGAAGCCGTGGAGCAGCTCCAGGCCAGGCTGATGGACGCCGTGCGGCTGCGCATGATCGCCGACGTCCCTCTGGGCGCTTTTCTCTCCGGTGGCATTGACTCCAGCGCCGTGGTCGCGCTGATGCAGGCGCAGAGCAGCCGTCCGATCAAGACTTACACCATCGGCTTTCGCGAACAGCGGTACAACGAGGCAGCGCACGCCAAAAAAGTCGCCGCGCGTCTGGGGACGGATCACACCGAACTCTACGTCACGCCCCACGATGCCCTGGCGGTCATACCGTCGCTGTCCAGCCTCTACGACGAGCCGTTCGCCGACTCCTCGCAGATCCCCACCTTCCTGGTCTCCCGGCTGGCTCGAGGAAGCGTGACCGTGGCCCTCTCCGGCGATGGCGGCGACGAACTCTTTGGCGGTTACGCCCGCTATGAGCGCGCCGGCTTGGTCTGGAAGACCATGGGATGGATGCCGCGGCGGCTGCGCGGGATCGCGGCCAGAGGCATCGCCTCTCTCTCCGGCTCCGCCTTCGATCGCGGCGTGAGGCTGGCCCGCCCGCTGCTTCCCAAGAGGCTGCACCTGCGCAATCCCAAGGACACCGGCCGCCGCGTCGCTGACTATCTCGCCAAGGGAACCAAAGAGGACTTGTACCTGCGCGTGATCTCCGGCTGGGACGCGCCTGAAGACCTGGTTCCCGATTCACGCGAGCCGCAAAACGTGTTGAACTCGATCAGCGCTCTCAGCGGCGCCGGTGACTTCTACGAGTGCATGATGTTCACCGACCTGGTCAACTATCTGCCTGACGATGTCCTGACCAAGGTCGATCGCGCCAGCATGGCGGTCAGTCTTGAAGTTCGTGTTCCCGTCATCGATCACCGCGTGGTGGAGTTCGCGTGGCAATTGCCGCTCCATTACAAGATTCGCAACGGCGTGAGCAAGTGGGCGCTGCGCCAGGTGCTCGACAAGTATGTTCCCGCCGGCCTGATCGAGCGGCCCAAGATGGGCTTCGGCATTCCCCTGGGCGAGTGGCTGCGCGGCCCGCTGCGGGAATGGGCAGAAGAGCTGCTTTCGCCCGCGGCGCTGGAACAGCATGGATTGCTGCGCGCCGGTCCCATTCGCCAGAGCTGGCAGGAGCACGTGGCCGGCGACAAGAGCTGGGAATTCGCGCTGTGGACGGTGCTGGCCTTTCAGGACTGGTACAGCAAAGCGCCTCGTTCTGCCGTGATCTCCGCACCGCAGGCCCTACGCGCGAAGTGAAGCCTCGCGCGCCCGGCCTTTTTATCTTCCTTTAACATCAGCCATGTACTCTGGCTCGCACATGGGCTGGATCATGCGAGGACGTCCGGTCGGAGAAGAAGTACGGCGCCATGCCGCGGATTTGGACGGCAACGCGAGTCAGAAGATCTTCGTGGTTGAGGACGATCTGGATATCGCCCGCCTTCTCCGCCATCAACTGGAAGGCGCCGGCTACCGCGTGCGCACCTACAGCGGAACTGCCAACGTTCTGCCTGACGCCCTCAAAGAACGTCCCTCGCTGATGCTCCTCGACATCATGATTCCCGGCGGCGACGGCCTGGAACTTTGCCGCCGCGTCCGCCAATCAGGCTCGCCGCTGGCGGCCACGCCCATTGTTTTTCTCACCGCCAAGACCGCTGAGGCCGACCGCATTCTGGGCCTGGAGATGGGCGCCGACGACTACATCACCAAGCCCTTCAGCCCGCGGGAACTGCTGGCCCGCATCAAGGCCGTGTTGCGGCGCTGCGAAGCGCCGCTGGCGCCGGATTCCATCAACATGGGCGACCTGGAAATTGACGCCGCGGCCATGACCCTCAGCGTGCGCGGTGTATTCGTTACCACCACCGCCACCGAGTTCCGGCTGCTGCACTATCTGGCGCAGCACGCCGGCCGCGTCTTTACCCGCGACCAGATCCTCGACGCGGTGTGGAAAGAGACCACCTTCGTCAGCCCTCGCTCGGTGGACGTTTACGTCCGCAAGCTGCGCGAGAAGATCGAGCAGGACCCCGAGCAGCCGCGCTATCTAAAGACCGTTCGCGGCACCGGTTACCGTTTCGAAAGCCCGAAGTGATTTCCATGAGTTCTTCTGGAGTGCCCGCCGTAAAGCCCTTCGCCATCCTGGACCTGACGGAGAAGACCCGCCAGGCCTGCCTGATCGCCCGCGATGCCGTTTCCCACGCGCTGAATGGACTCATCAACGGCTCGCCCGCTTCGTTGCACGAGGTGCGCGCGTGTGAAGAAAAGCTGGATGACCTGGACCGCGAGCTCGATGAAGAGCTGGCCAGCACCATCACCCAGGTGGATCCGGCCAGGGTGCGCGAACTGCTGGCCTCCATGAAGATCATGCTCGACCTGGAGCGCATCGGAGACCTGATCGCCAGCTTCGCCGAGCGCTCCGCCATCCTGCGCAACCGCCTGGAGATGGAGGACGTGGAACAACTCACGCGCATGGCCTGCCTGGTGGAGAACATGCTCGCGCAGATCGGGCCGGCCATCACCTCCCGCGATATCGACGAGGCGTTGCGCGTTCTGCGCAGTGATTCTGAGATCGACCGCATGCGCAACCTGCTGGTGGTCCGCCACACGGAAAATCCCGAGGGCCTCAAGGCCCACGGCAGCCTGCACGTGCTGGCCATGGCCACGGCGTTGGAGCGCGCCGGAGACCACATCAAGAATATGGCTGAAGAAGTGTGCCACCTGGCTACCGGCCACACGCTGCGCCACGTGATGCGCAGCAAAGACAAGCCGCTGGAACAGCTCTTTATCGATTGGCTGGCGAAGCAGAAGTAGTTATCTGCGCTTGTCTTTCGGCGGGATCGGCATTCCTGATTTTCTAATGGGAACAATCGCGCCCTGGCTGGGATCGGCGTGAGCATGGCTGGCGCGATAGGAAACTTCCTGCTGCACGAAGCGGACGAACTCCTGCATCTGCTGGTTCATGACCTCCATGCGCTCGCGCATTTGAAGAATGATGGCAATACCGGCGATGTTCACCCCCAGGTCGCGGGCCAGGTTCAGGATGAACTCCAGGCGCTGCAGATCGTCTTCCGTATAGAGGCGGGTGTTGCCCTCGGTGCGTGAGGGTTTGAGCAGACCTTCGCGCTCGTACAGGCGCAGGGTCTGCGGATGGATCTCATACATCTCGGCGACCGCTGAGATCATGTACGCGCCTTTGGATTTACGCTTCGGAGTCATGATGCGGTTCTCGCTTTGGCGTAGATGCAATGATCATATCCGTGCCAGAAAATGATCTTCTCGCAGGTCATGCCATTCTTTTCCGCTACGCGCCGCGACGGCACATTTTCGGGCCGGATCATGGAGATTACGCGCTTTGCCCCCAGCGTGCTAAAGGCATAATCCATGCAGGCTCGCGCGGCTTCGGTGGCATAACCGCGGCGCCACAGGTCGCGTCGCACGTGATAGCCGACCTCCATTTCATTCTTTCCCTCCACATCCTGGATGGTGCATCCGCAATCGCCGATCAGTTCCCCGGAATCTTTCAGCAGCATGGCCCAGAGACCGTGTCCGTTGCGCTGATAGCGATCGAGGTTCCTGCGAATCCAGCTCTCCACGCCGCGGCGGTCGAGCGGCTCGGGATACCATTCCATCGCCACCGGATCACCGAGCACCGGCTCGAGCGCGGCGGCGTCCTGCGGGTTGAACTCCCGCAGAAGAAGCCGCGGCGTCTGCAGAATCAAACCTTCGACCACAACTCGCTGCGCGGATCGCCGGCGTTGAGCTTCTGCATTTCCTGCCATAATTCACGAACCTTCAAGTCGCGCGCCTCGGGCACCACGATCCTGATCTCCACAATCTCGTCGCCGCGCTTGCCGTCCTGGGTCGCCGAAGGAACGCCTTTTTCGCGCAGGCGGAGCTTCTGCCCGCTCTGCGTCCCCGGCGGAACCCGCAGCTGCGAACGGCCGTCGATGGTGGGAACTTCAATCTTGGTTCCCAGCGCTGCCTCCCACGCGGCCACCGGCACGGTGACGTAGATGTCGTCGCCATCGCGACCGAACACCGGATGCTCGCCGATGCGGATAATAATGTAGAGGTCGCCGGTGGCTCCGCCGCGCGGACCGGCGTTGCCTTTTCCAGCAATGCGGATGCGCTGACCGTCGCGCGTGCCGGCCTTGACCCGCACCTCCAGCGGTTCGGTGCGCTCCACCAGGCCTTCCCCGTGGCACACCGGGCAGATGGTCTGAGCTTTTCCCGTGCCAGCGCAGCGCGCGCAGGCGGAGTTGAACTTCATCCGTCCACGAGTCTGCGTGGTCTGGCCGCTGCCTTTGCAATCCGGGCAGGTGCCTTCCGCTCCCACCACGCCTTTGCCCCCGCAGTTGTGGCAGGTGTCCTGGCGGGTAATATTCAGCTTCATCACCGTGCCGCGAATCGCGTCCCAGAAGCCGATACTGACCTGGTACTCCAGGTCGGTGCCGTGCTCCGGTTGCTGCGCCATGCCGGCGCCTGCGCCGCCTCCGCCAAAGATGCTGGAGAAAATATCGCGGAAGCCTCCGCCTGCGCCCTGCCGTCCGGCCCCGCCGCCCGCGTAGTCGGAAAAATCGAAGCCGCTGAAATCGAAAGGCACGCCCTCGCCCTGGCTGCGGCCCGCTCCCTGCGGTCCTGCGCCGAAGCCGCCGGCGCCAAAGCCTCCGCCGCGCGCATAAGCCTCGGCGGCGGCCGGGTCGATATTGTCGGAGTAAAAGCCGAGCTGGTCGTAAATCTTGCGTTTCTTGGGATCGCTCAAGACGTCGTTGGCTTCGGACAGGTCTTTGAATTTCTCCTCGGACTTCTTGTCGCCGGGATTGACGTCAGGATGGTACTTGCGCGCCAGCTTGCGAAAAGCCTTGCGGATCTCTTCCGGAGAAGCGCCCTTCTTTACTCCCAGAATTCCGTAATAGTCCTTTTGTTGTGTGGTTGCCATCTATTTTCGCAAGAGCGCCGAACCAGTTGGCTGGCGCCGGTTATTTCTCCGCGTCGACTACTTTGACCCGGCCTCAGGATGTTTGTAAGTGTACGTCACCACCTTATCAAGGGTTGAGGCCTGCAGCGTGTCGCCCTTCCACCTGGGCGGATCGATGACCGCTGCGCCGTCCGTCCAGCACGAATCGTAGAGAAAGCTCTTCGCGTCCTGGGTCTTCCAGTCTTTGTCGAGCTTCAGCCAGATCAGGTTGGATTCGTTGCCCCCGCCGCATTGATGACTGTCGCGCGGCAGCTTGGACGGCCCGGTGACGTCCAGCAGCAAGTAGATAGATCCATTCGCTTCCTTGGCCGATTGCAGCACCACGGTATCCAGTCTGACGGCGGCGAACTGATCTTTCATCGAGACTTCGTGGATCGAGACCTCGTGCCCTTGCCCGCTCTCGGTAAAGCGCACGGTGTCGCCCTGCCACTTGAGCTTCAACCGGGCGCCTAAGGGAGCCGTGGTGGATTGGGCGAGCGCAATTCCCGCAAGGAGCATCACGCCCAGCACCAGGCCCCGCCTGCTCATGGCTTAGTCTCCACCAGAGGCACGCGCGTCGCTTGCCAGGCCACGGCCTGCCACTTGCCGTTGCGCTTGAGAAACGTTCCGGTGTTGCGGAAGTAAAGAGTCTGCGCTTTGCCGTCGATGACGTTGTGCATGATCAGCCGGAAGTTGACGACCGCCGTGTCGCCGTAGGAATGAACGGTGAAGTCGTCGGCGTCATATTTGGCCTGCGGCTCATTGGCCTTGCGCACATCAATGTTCTTGATGATCTCCGGCTTGCTGACGGTTACGCCGGCGGAACGGGTGTAGATCACGTCATCGGCGAAAAAGTCCTCAAACACCCTGGGATCGTTCCGGGGAACGTTGGCCAGGAAGTTGCGGACCCTCTCGATGACCTGCTGGCCGGTGGGATCGGTGGCGGCCGTAGTGGCGGCGGACGCCGTCTCCGGTTTGATGTTTTGAGCCACGACAGCCGAGCTGATCATAGGCAACAAGGCTGCCATCGCAAACAGCTTGAGACCGCGCCGCTTCATGTATCTCATTCGCACTCCAGCAAAAAATTAACCACGAAGAACGCAAAGAATCACGAAGAGGCATTTTTAGAGATAAGCCCTTGTGCTCCTTCGGGTCCTGCGTGGTGCTAAACTTTACGCCGCGCCGACCTCCTGGATCACGTACTTCGACTGGGGCTCCATGGCCAGCGCCTTCAGCACCAACTCCTGCGCGGCCTCCAGTGAATAGAAGCCGGGCAGAGCCATCAGGCTCGCCGCCTGATTCAACCCTTCGATCATTTTTACGACCAGATACTGCTTCACTTGTGTCACCTTTTTTGCTTTTCCGTCTTGCCATGTGGCAAAGGCGGCCTTACTGGAGCCGCCTTCACCGTTTACGTCGCTCAGAACCATTCGACCACTCACTTCTTCTCGTCGACGTCGACATACTCGGCGTCGATGACGCCTTCGTCCTTCTTCTTGGCCTCGCCGCCGGGCTGGTCGCCGGGCTGAGCTCCCGGAGCTGCGCCTTGCGGTTGCGCGGCCTTGTACATGGCCTCCGCCAGCTTGTGCGAAGCCTGAGTCAGGCGGTCGCGGGCGGAGTTCATGATGCTGGCATCGGAGCCCTCCACGGCCTTCTTGGCGTCGGCCAAAGCGGCTTCGACATTGCTCTTGTCGTCGGCGGAGATCTTGTCTCCGTGCTCTTTCAGCATCTTGTCCACGTTGTAGACCAGGCCATCGAGCTGGTTGCGGGCCTCGATCTCCTCGCGCTTGCCCTTGTCCTCCGCTGCGTGGGCGTCGGCTTCCTTGGCCATGCGCTCCACTTCTTCCTTGCTCAAGCCGGAAGAAGAGGTAATGGTGATCTTCTGGTCCTTGTTAGTCGCCCGGTCTTTCGCAGTTACGTTCAGGATGCCGTTGGCATCAATATCGAACGTGACCTCGATCTGCGGCACGCCGCGCGGAGCCGGGGGAATTCCCGTCAGATGGAACTTGCCCAGCGTGCGATCGTCTTTGGCCAGCGGCCGCTCGCCCTGCAGCACGTGGACCTCTACCGAGGTCTGACTGTCAGCCGCGGTCGAGAACGTTTCCGTCTTGCGTGTCGGAATCGTGGTGTTGCGCGGGATCATGGGCGTAGCCACGCCGCCCAGGGTCTCAATGGCCAGGGTCAGCGGAGTCACGTCAAGCAGCAACAGATCCTTCACATCGCCCGCCAGCACGCCCGCCTGCACGGCCGCGCCTACCGCGACCACTTCGTCGGGGTTAACGCCTTTGTGCGGCTCCTTGCCGAACAATTCCTTCACCAGCGCCTGAATGCGCGGCATGCGCGTCTGTCCGCCGACGAGGACCACCTCATCGATGTCCTTGGGCTCCATGCCCGCGTCTTTCAGGGCCTGCTTGCTGGGACTCACTGAGCGCTGGATGATGTTTTCCACCATCTGCTCCAGCTTGTTCCGCGTCAGTTTCTTCACCAGGTGCTTGGGACCGGTGGCGTCGGCGGTGATGAACGGCAAGTTGATCTCCGTCTCCATGGTGGTGGAGAGCTCGATCTTGGCCTTCTCCGCCGAGTCGCGCAGACGCTGCAGGGCCATCTCGTTGCCCTTGCTGCGCAGATCCAGCCCTTCGTCCTTCTTGAACTCGTCCACGAGCCAGTCCACGATGCGCTGGTCGATGTTGTCGCCGCCGAGGTGGGTATCACCGTTAGTGGACTTCACCTCGATCACGCCCTCGCCCACCTCAAGGATGGAAATGTCGAAGGTGCCGCCGCCGAAGTCGTAGACTGCGATGGTTTCATCCTTCTTCTTGTCCAGCCCGTAAGCCAGGGCCGCTGCCGTGGGTTCGTTCACGATGCGCTTTACGTCGAGTCCGGCAATCTTTCCCGCGTCCTTGGTGGCCTGGCGCTGCGCGTCGTTGAAGTAGGCAGGCACGGTGATCACGGCTTCCGTGACCGTTTGCCCCAGATAGTTCTCCGCCGCCTTCTTCAGCTTCTGCAGAATCATGGCGGAGATTTGCGGAGGCGTGTGCTCCTTGCCCTGCGCCAAAACTGCCACATGGTCTCCTTGCCGAACCACTTTGTAAGGGACCATCTTCATCTCTTCACTGACCTCGTCAAAACGACGGCCCATGAAGCGCTTGATGGAATAAATGGTATTTTCCGGATTGGTGATCGCCTGCCGCTTGGCCACCTGGCCCACCAGGCGCTCCCCTGATTTTGTAAAAGCTACAACCGAAGGCGTAGTCCGGCCGCCCTCTTCATTTTCGATGACCTTGGGCTCGCCGCCTTCCATTACGGCCACCACAGAGTTGGTGGTGCCCAGATCAATTCCGATGATTTTCCCCATACGCCGATCCTCCTGGCCACAAATACATGAAAACAAAAGCTCAACAATATATCAGAAAGTACATTATGAGAGTTGAGTGTATCGTTGTCAAGTCTTTAGATGAAGCTGGCTGGGGTGTGGTTGCAGAGAAAGGAAGCTGGGAAATCGGGACGTTTCAGAGGGGGCTGGCAGCGAGCTGTGGCGCCGTCGTTCTGCCAGTTATACTGCGACCCCTTGGTTGGCGCCGCCCATCAGGCTCTGTACCGGTTGCGCAAGTATCCGAGCTTGCGCAAGCAGGACTCCTCAGCCGATCGGCGCCGGCGCCGCCCTACCGGAACCCCGACGGCTGGTCTGAAAAGGCTCCGACCCTTACATCAGCCGAGTGCGCAGCCGCATATCCAGGAGGCAGGGGCGAAGGGGCGATTGAAGAATCCTCCGGATACTGCGGCAGCAGTTCCCGCAAAGCCCACTCGATGCGGTGTGCCGATTCCTTGATCATCTGCACCGGCCGGGACTCCGGGCTCTGTCCCGGCGCCGCGCCATAATACTTGATCACCTGCAGCGCATTGCGGATGTGATGGTTCAACTCAGCAATGGTGCGCATGCGCTGGCACATCAACTCTCGCTGTGCCTTTTCCTGCCATGCCAGATAAAAGAAAAAGCCTCCGGCAACCAGGCCGGTAATGCAATTGGTCAGTAGCAGGGTCCCGCTCCTGGGCATACCTTCATGTATGAAGACCTTGTCCAGCAAGTAACCCAGAACCGCCACCACCACAGCTGCGACCCCGGAAAGCCAGCCTGCGCGCCTCGTCCGAAATGATTCAAGCTGGATTGTTTTTCGTTCCATCCCGCAATTTTAGGTCTGAAAGCAAGGGGCGGCATGTTTGGAATGGTCAAGAATTGTTGACGGCGAACCCTGGTCTCCGCCTTCCAGCCCATAGAAATGAGGGCGAAAACGCAGGGTTCCATGCTTTACTCGACGGTCACCGATTTAGCCAGGTTCCGCGGCTGATCAACATCGCAGCCGCGCCGCACCGCAATGTGATAGGCCAGCAGCTGCAACGGGACAATCTCCAGGATAGGCAGCAGCAACTCGGGCGCGTGCGGCACGTACAACACGTGATCTACGGATTCCTTGATCTCCTCGTCGCCTTCTACCGCGATGGCGATCACCTTTCCCTCGCGCGCTTTGACTTCTTTAATGTTCGACATGGTTTTCTCGTAGCGCTGCACTGAATGAGGATCGATGCGGTCCTGCGTGGCGATCACCACCACGGGCAGGTTCTCGTCGATCAGGGCGTTGGGGCCGTGCTTCATCTCTCCCGCAGGATAGCCCTCAGCATGGATGTAAGAGATTTCCTTGAGCTTGAGCGCGCCTTCCAGGGCGATGGGGAAGTGAATCCCGCGGCCGAGGAACAGAAAGTCCTGCGCCTTGGAGTACTGGCGCGCCAGCTGCTCAATTTCCTCGTCGTTGCCCAAGATGGTCTCCAGCTTGCCCGGCAGCTTGAGCAGTTCGTCGCCCAGGCGACGCGATGGCTCGCCTGTGGTGGTGCCGCGAACCTGGCCCAGGTGCAACGCCAGCAGAAACAGCGCCGCCAGCTGCGTGGTAAATGTCTTGGTGGAAGCCACGCCGATCTCCGGGCCGGCGTGGGTGTAGACCGTGCCCGAGGCTTCGCGCGCGATCATGGATCCCACCACGTTGCAGATAGCCAGCGTCTTGGAGCCTTTTTCCTTGGCCTCGCGCTGGGCGGCGATGGTGTCCGCCGTCTCGCCCGACTGCGAGATGAGCAGCGTAAGATCCTTGCCCCCGACGATGGGATCGCGATAGCGCCACTCGCTGGCGTAATCCACGTCCACGGGGATGCGCGCCAGCCGCTCGATCATGTACTTTCCCGCCAGCGCTGAATGCCAACTGGTGCCGCAGGCGGCGATCGTGATTCCTTCCAGCTTGCGGAAATCCTCCGCCGTGATTTCCATCTCCTCCAGAAAGACCTGGCCGCTGTCCTGGGAGATGCGGCCCAGCGCGGTGTCGCGCACGGCGCGCGGCTGATCATGGATTTCCTTCAGCATGAAATGCTTGAAGCCGCCCTTCTCCGCCATGATCGGGTCCCAGGTAATGTGCTGTACCTCGCGCACCACCGGCTTGCCTTCAAAATCCATCAGACGGACACCGGAAGGAGTCACCACCGCCAGGTCGCCATCGTGCAGGAAGAACAGATCGCGCGTGTGGTAAAGGATGGCGGGGACGTCAGAGGCGACAAAATATTCGTCGTTGCCCAGCCCGATGACCGCCGGCGGACCATTGCGCGCCGCGACAATCTTGTTGGGCTCTTCCTCGGAAATTACCGCCAGAGCAAAGACGCCGTTGAGTTCCTTCACGGTTTTGCGCACCGCCTCTTCCAGGCTGGGACGGTGGCCGTTGGCCTTGCGAAAAAAATAATTCTCTACCAGATGGGCGATGACTTCCGTATCCGTCTCGGTAGTGAACGTGTGGCCTTCTTCGATGAGCCTCTTCTTGAGCGGAAGGTAGTTTTCGACGATCCCGTTGTGCACCACCACGATCTTGCCGGTGCAGTCGCGATGGGGATGGGCGTTCTCTTCCGTGGGACGCCCGTGGGTCGCCCAGCGGGTGTGTCCGATGCCGTAGCTGCCGTCGAGCGGCTTAAGGCGAATGACTTCTTCCAGATTGCGCAGCTTGCCTTCGGCGCGGCGAACCTGCATCCCGCCTTTGCCATTGCCGGCCACGGCGATGCCCGCCGAGTCGTAGCCGCGGTATTCCAGCCTCTTCAGCCCGTCAATAATGACCGGCACAACGCGCTTTTTCCCGACGTACCCTACGATTCCGCACATAAAAACCTGCTTTTGGGCGCAGCCTATTGGATTCCGTTTTGGCGCGGCTGGTTCACTCTTCCTCCAGCCGGTAGCTGAACTCTTCGATGACCGGGTTGGTCAGTATCTCCCGGGCAATTCGTTCGACCTCAGCCTTGGCCGCCGCCCGGTCCACCCCGCCGTTCAGAGTGATCTCAAAAAACTTGCCCTGGCGGACGTCGCCAACCCCCTTGTAGCCCATCTTCTTAAGGGCGCCGTGGATAGTCTTGCCCTGGGGATCGAGAACCGTAGTCTTGAGCATCACTGTGACAAAAGCCTTCATAAGATGAGCTGATTATAGCCAAAGCAAGCATCGCGGCCTCGACTTCGACTTCTCAACAGCCGCCGGTCAATGGCCTGGATCTGCATCCAACAGGCAGCCAAAGCCGCGGCCTTCTTTGGGGTTTTCATTAACCAAATTACCGACTTGCCAAGATTGCCAATCCGTCTTCTCCCGATCTCGGCGGCCCACAGGGGCCCGTCAAGCCCGTTGTTGGCCGGCTGGGGCAAGCATCGACGGCGATGTCGGCGATTTACCCGCCCTGGCCCCCTTACCTCCTCCCATGGTGCCCCAAGCACCCTGTACTACCGGACATGTACCTGGCCCCTGAAGACACCAACGGCGCATCAGCCGGTCAAAGCTAATGCGCCGCCGTGTTTGAAATTCAGCTTTCAGGATAACATGGCCGATACACTATTGTCAAGAAAAATCGTACTTTCGCGGTAAGAAATTGCGCGACTTCGGGGGAAGACGCGCCACGCGTAAAGCCTCCCCAGCCACGTCCTGGGCTCCTATGGACCAGCGCCAATCAGTGTAATCAGCGTCATCAGTGGTAAGGCCTTTGCTTTCTGTCAATCCCAATCAACGTGATCGGTTCTTTCTGGGCTGAATGCTGAGCGCTGGTAAGGATCAAAGAAGTTCTGGGGCTTTAGCCCCGGGTTTTCCGCTTCAGCCAAGCCGGAGCAGGATCCAATGACATTCCCGAAAACGCCGATGAATTGCGTCAGCTTTCTAAAGCCCGATGATCTCTTGTGACTGCCGGGATGGCTGAAGTCTTTTTCCGCCCTGGACGCACCCGCCTCTCTTCTGGTACCTTGGTACCAAGGTAGTAACGTCGCATACTGAGGTCTTGCCATGTCCTCTCCAAGCAGCCATCTCCTCGTGGGCAGCGGCCGAGAGATTCGTTCGCTTCCCGACGATGCCTTCGTCGCCGGCGTGAAAGGCCTGCCTGCGCGCATGGCCGCGCGGCTGGCATTCATGTCGCGCGAGCACCACGCCGTGCGCGATTGTGTGGTCCGCGAGCTTCCCCGGGAAGATCGCCCCATCTCTCCGGCCCGCATCGCGCAAATCACCGGGCTGGCGGTGGAACGCGTTTCGGCCATTCTCGCGGAACTCGAAAAGAATTTGTTCTTCCTGGTCCGCGATGCCGGCGGCAGCGTGAGCTGGGCTTTTCCGGTCACCAGGGCGCGAACGCCGCACCGGCTTAGCTTTTCCACGGGCGAAAAGATTTACGGCGCTTGAGCCGAGGATGCCTTCGCCACATCCTTCGTCGAAGGATGCCTCAGGGGAGAGAGCCTTTCGGTTCGCGTGGATTCCCAATGCCGGCACTGCGCGCGGTCTCTGGCCATGGAAGTGGATGAACAGCTGCGCTATCGCGTGCTTTCGCCGGGAGCGTCGCCTCTGATTTTCGAGCCCGACATCGACTGGAAGAGCTTTCGCCAGGCCAACATCATCCACGATTATTGACTGGAGACCGTCTTCTTCTGGTCAGAAGAACACGCTCGCGACTATCGCCACCGCCATCGCCAGCCCGACGGCGCCTACCTCACCCTGGAACAGGCGGCGTTTTCCGAACGCTACGCGCAATCGGGACTCTTCGCGGCAAACCTCGACGGCCGCCTGCTGCGCTAAGGCCGGTCAACGTCCCAGAGGAGCCATGTGCCAGGAAGCCCGGCGGGGCCGTGAATGCTTTCACGATTGGTGAGAGTTTCTGTTTGGCTGATTGCTATCTGCCGATTGTTTTTTCTAACGAAACCCTGCCGACCTCGACAGTCCAAGCGCCAGAGGCGCGGCCACAGGGTAGCCCACGGCATCGCCGTGGGGAACGGTCAATATAAAATCGAGCGCCAGATGCCGGGGTCCCCGGCCTCCGGCGCTTGGAGCATCGCTGCGCAAAGCGTAATCGGCTTCAGGGAGTTCTCTGAGAATGCCTCCCGTGATTTTCCGGCTAATTGTCACTACCATACCCGCAGCATGGCGCAGCACATAAAAGACAAGCTTGAAAAGGCGGATCTGACCCGGGACGAATTCTTTTCCCTGTGCATCGAGGAGATCAAAGCCAGATTCGCGCCCCGGAAAATCGACTCCGACGGGTCCGGCAAACTGCAGATCGTCTCGGCGGAGGGCAAGGAACATACGCTCTTCCTGCACAACCTCTGGATCCAATGCCGCAAGTCTCCCGGCAAAAGAGGCGAGGTTTTCGAACAGCAGTTCGCCGCACTGGCCGCGCTGTTCGACCCCAGTCGCGACCCGCCTGTCACTAAAGAGAACGTCATTGCGATTATCAAGGATCAGGAATATGTGGCCGCGTTCGGCGACGCGAAAGATCCTGCCGTCCGGGAGCATCTGGTCGCCGATCTCTGGATTGTTTACGCGCTCGATTTACCCAGGCTTACTCAGAGCCTGGAGGAATCAAAGCTGAAAGAATTAAAGATCGAGCGGGAAGAGCTGCGATCGCTGGCGCTAACCAACCTCAGAAACATCCTTCCCGAGATCGAGCAGCAAGGCGAGGGTCCCTGGTACTGGCTCTCCGCCGGCGGGGATTACACCGCGAGCCTTCTGCTCTTTGACGATCTCTGGAGCGAGATCGAAGAGTCGGTGGAAGGAGATATCGTCGCCGCTGTCCCGGCCCGCGACGTAGTGCTCTTCACCGGAAGCCGTTCCCAGCAAGGCATCGAGATGCTGCGCCACCATGCCCGCGATATTGCTGAAGGCGGACATCACGTCGTGTCTCAAACCTTGCTCCGGCGCATCGACGGTAAGTGGAAGGTCTTTGCGTAAGACACGGTTCAGATCGTCTGCTGCTTAAGTAAGATTGATTTTTCCGCGAACGTTCCGTCGTTCCCGGCATTACACGTTTGCCCCCCGGTTCTGCGTTTGCAGTACGGCAAGCTGACGCGGTTGCCGGCACAGAGCCAGCCACTCTAAACTCAAATGATTCGAAATGAGGAGGAATGCCATGAAGCTCTCAGTCTTCTGCGGAGTGAGCGTCGATGGCTTTCTGGCTCGCCATGATGACCGCTTCGACTTCCTGGACACAGGTGGGCAGGAGCCTCACGGCTTCACCGCGTTCCTCGCTGGCGTCGATGTAATCGTGATTGGACGAAGGACCTTCGAGGTCGTGCTGAAACTCGGACACCTGGCAAGTTACGGCAAGAAGCCCGTGGTCGTACTGAGCGGTCGTCCGCTCGATTTTTCGGCGGTCAAAGGCGGCGTGGTCGAGCAGATGTTGGGAGAACCGGCCGAAATCGTAAGCCAGCTCAAATCACGCGGCTTCAAGCATGCTTACGTAGACGGCGGCGTCACCATTCAGCGATTCCTCGCGGCTGGACTCATCGACCGGCTGGTGATCACGCGCGTGCCGGTACTGATCGGGTCAGGCATCCCGTTGTTCGGCTCAGTGCCGCACGATATCAACCTTCGCCACGTCGCAACCCGCTCCTATAAGGGTGGCTCAGTGCAGAGTGAATACGAGATTGGCGCCGCGCCGCGCAATCGCGCCCGGAGGAAAGGGAGATCGGCCCCGCGAGCGAAGCGGAAGCAGGCGAAGTAAATCCGTTTCCCCGCATAGTCGTGGTTTGCGAAGCTCCAGTCCCGACAGGGACGGAAGAATGTAGCCCGGTACGTCCCGCAGGCGCGTAACACGCGCCGAGGGTAAGTGCCGGGTAAGCGTGAGAACAAATCATTCCTTGCTGCCGCAGGCCAGCGCGCAGCGAGGCGGAGCGCAACCAATCACCGCTCCTCTCCCCACCTGAACGGCAATCTCGCCACCTCGCTGATATTCCTCACCACGTAATCCGCCTGTTCTGCGGCCGACTCCGGCTCCTGGACGGCGAACTCGCCGCGGCGGATGCGCACCGTGTGCATGCCCAGCTCTTTGCCGGCGCGGATCTCGCTCATGGGGCGGTCGCCGACCACCAGAATCTGTTTCGCCGGAAGCGCGACCGCTTCGCGAATCTGGCGAAAGGCTGTTTCCTTGGTCAACAGCTTGTCGCGGTCGGCGTAAAGAACGCGCTCGACCAGAGGGCTGGAATCCAGGCCCAGAGCTTTGACCTTGGCGTGCTGGGTGGCGGGTTCGCCAAAGCTCACGATGAAGACGCGCACGCCGCGGCGATGCAGCATGCGCAGCAGAGGCAGGCTTCCGCGAAAGAGAGTCAGCCTGCCCACAGGGTAGTTGAAGTAAGCTTCGCGGGCGGCGTGACTGATGGCTTCCGGATCGGCCGCCTGGAACTGGCGGCAGACCTCGGCATCGATGTGGCGCAACATGGGATCGCGACGAAAGGCCCGCATGCGCGCGCGGTAGACGGCCTCCACGTCGGCCTGGAGGCCGGCCCTGACCATGGCTTCCGCGGCATGCCGGTGCGAGACGCGCACGCGCTGGCCGAAGCAATCGTAGAGCGTGTCGTCGAGATCAAAAACTACGCAGCGGATCAGAGGCGGCGGGGACCGTTTCTTCCCGCGCGACGCTTTGGACCTGGCCCGCGATGATTTCGCCATGAGAGCAAAAGAAGAACAGCCATTGTAATCGCTGCTACAATCGAATTGATGGAAGCCACGCTGCCGCCCATCCTTCGGCGCCTTCGGCGAGTGTTCCCCGGCAGTGCTTCTCTGTGTTTACTGTCCTCCTCACTCCCGCCGTCTTCTATATTCGCCACCGGAAACTCCCGTGAAATTTGAACTGTTCGTCGCGTCCCGTTACCTGCGCGCCAAGCGCAGGCAGGCGGTGATCGGCGTGATCACGGCGCTCTCGGTGATCGGTGTGGCGGCGGGCGTGGCCTCGCTGATCGTGGCCCTGTCCATCAATGCCGGCTTCCAGCGCGATCTGCAGCGCCAGTTGCTGGGCTCAACCGCTCACATCCAGCTGCAGCTTCTGGAGACGGCGAAGGGAATCGAGAATTGGCGGACGCTGCTGCCGCGCCTGGCCAGGCAGCCGCATGTGGTGGCGGCGGCTCCGGGCCTGTATGACGAGGTCATGGTTTCCCGCGGCTCGCGCGCCGGCGGAATGGTCTTAAAAGGCGTAATACCGGAGTACGAGAACCAGGTCAGCGATCTGCTGAAATCGGTGAAGATTGGCTCCGCCGCGGCGCTGGGTCCGTCCCCCGCGCGTACTCCTTGTTCGGACAATGATCGCGAGCAGTGCCTGGCGGTTCCTGAAGTGCCGCCCATCGTGATCGGCAAAGACCTGGCTGAGTCGATCGGGGCCAACCTGGGTTCGGTCATCAACGTCACCAGCCCCCAGGGAGAGCTGACGCCGCTGGGGCCCATCCCCAAGCTCGACCGGTTCAAGGTGGTGGGAATCTTCAACTCGGGTTTTTACAACTACGACAATACCTGGGGCTTCATCCGGCTGGCCGACGCCCAGCGGATCGCCTCGGTGCAGGATGTGATATCCGTCATCGACTTCAGGATCGACGACCTATATAAAGCGGAGGAAGTAGGGCGGGAGCTGCAGCAGGCGGCCGGTTCCGACTACATGGCCACCAATTGGATGGAACAGAACCGGGCGCTGTTTCGCGCCTTGCGGCTGGAAAGGATGGTCACCTTTCTGACCATCGGCCTGATCGTTTTTGTGGCCGCTCTGAACATTCTGATTTCGCTCATTATGATGGTGATGGAGAAGACCAAGGACATCGCGGTTCTGCTCTCCATGGGAGCCCGGCGCAAGCAGGTGCGGTGGATCTTCGTCTGCCAGGGGGTGCTGATCGGCGTGATCGGCACGGTGGTGGGATTGATTGTGGGCTACGGCGTGGCCCTGGCCGGCGCCAAATACCACTTCATCCGCTTATCGTCGGAGGTGTATTCAATTGACTACCTCCCCTTCGCCCCCCGGCTGCTGGATGGGCTGGAAGTGGCGCTCGCGGCGCTCTTCATCTCCCTGGTGGCGACGCTATATCCTTCGCGGTCGGCGGCCAAAGTGTTGCCAGCCGAAGCCCTCAGGTATGAATGACACAGGAGCTATGCATAAAAGGCCAATTAACGCGTTGGGACGGCTCGATGCAATTTGTTGCACCTCCGTCAATATGTGTAATGGAATGCGACTGTTTTCTAAGCAATTCTTGAGGTTGCAGTGGGTGGAAGTAGCGGAGTCTAAACGGCCGAATCCGGGTTTGAAGTCAATAGCAGGATTTGTCAACAAAACGGCAACGAAAATGCATGTAGTTGCCGAGAGTTGCACCGCGGGTAATAGGCTGTGCATCTAAATGACCAACGGCCAAGTGCCGTTCGCGTCGAGCGACTGAAGAAGGTTTATCGGTCTGGACAGGCCGAATTAGTGCTCTTTGAAAACTTGTCCTTCGAAGTGAAGAAGGGGGAAATGCTGGCTATCGTCGGCGAGTCGGGCTCGGGTAAAACCAGCCTGCTGCAGATCGTCGGAACTCTTGATCGTGCTTCGGAAGGTGACGTATACTGCGCCAATATTCATGTGGCGAAGCTAAGCGAGGATGCGGCGGCAGACTTTCGTAACCGCGAAATCGGCTTCGTCTGGCAGTTTCATTACCTTTTGCCGGAGTTTACGGCGCTAGAGAACGTTGCTATGCCGTTGTTGATGAGGGGTACCGCAAGTCCAGCCGCTATGGAGAGAGCCGCTCATTGGCTCGCCGAAGTGGGCCTGGAAAAGCGCGGTCATCATCGCGCCGGAGAGCTTTCCGGAGGCGAGCAACAGCGGGTGGCCCTGGCCAGGGCGCTGGTAACCGGACCGCAGATCCTGATGGCGGATGAACCCACTGGAGATCTGGATAATCGCACGGCGGAGCTGGTCTTCGATCTGGTGCAGCGGCTTCATCGCGAGTACCAGCTGACTTCCCTCATCGTCACTCACAACCTTGATTTTGCCCAGCGCTGCGAGCGGGCTTTACGGCTGCATCAGGGGGCGGTGGATGAGGTGTCGCCTCAGTCATTGAAAAACTGACCTGAGACGGAGGACAATTTAACTTGATTCGGTCTGCTTGCGGCCCGGATCGAAGCAACGAGAGACGCAAGCGGACAAAAGGCTTCTTCCTGGAGGTTCGGGGTTCGTACCGGGGGGAGAGAGGGATGTCGAGGAGCTGAGGTGGCTCGCGGCATCTGGGTGAGGGTAACATGTTCGAGCGGTACACAGAAAAAGCGAGGCGCGTAATCTTCTTCGCGCGGTATGAGGCCAGCCAGTTTGGTTCTCCTTATATAGAGACGGAGCACCTGCTGCTGGGCCTGCTGCGGGAAGACAAGGCTCTAACCAACCGCTTCCTGCGCTCTCACGCATCGGTCGAATCCATACGGAAACAGATTGAGGGCCACACTACCATCCGGGAAAAGGTTTCCACGTCAGTCGATCTTCCCCTGAGCAACGAATGCAAGCGCGTGCTGGCTTATGCCGCGGAAGAAGCGGAACGGCTCAGCCATCGCCACATCGGAACCGAACACCTGCTGCTGGGACTTCTGCGTGAAGAAAAGTGCTTTGCCGCCGAGATCCTGCACGAACGTGGCCTGCGCTTGAGCGCAATAAGAGAAGAGCTGGCGCGCAGCACCCAGGAAAAAGCGGCGCCGCAGCGCGGAGCCTCCCGTGAATCTTCTTTATTGGCAGAGTTCTCCCGCGACCTGACCCAGGCCGCGATGGACGCCCAGCTTGATCCGTTGGTTGGGCGCGAAGCCGAAGTGGAGCGCGTGATTCAGATCCTGTGCCGCCGCACCAAGAACAATCCGGTGCTCATTGGCGAGCCGGGCGTAGGCAAGACCGCGATCGTCGAAGGCCTGGCCCAGCGCATCGCCGATAGCGATGTGCCCTCGTTCCTGGCCGACAAAAGAATTCTTGCGCTTGATCTCTCATTGATCGTAGCCGGCACCAAGTACCGCGGCCAGTTCGAAGAACGCCTCAAGACCATCATGAAAGAACTGATGGAGAGCCAGAATTGCATCATCTTTATCGATGAGCTGCACACGCTGGTAGGCGCGGGCTCAGCGGAAGGCTCGCTGGACGCCGCCAACATCCTGAAGCCGGCGCTGTCGCGCGGCGAGATTCAGTGCATCGGCGCCACCACGCCCGGCGAATACCGCAAGTCAATCGAGAAAGACCGCTCGCTGGAGCGGCGCTTCCAGGCGGTGAAAGTTCCGCCTCCGAACGAGACCGAGGCGGTCAAGATCATCTACGGGATCAAGGAGCGCTACGAAAAGTTCCACGCGGTGAGCTACACCGACGACGCGATTCAGTACGCGGTCTATCACTCCAACCGTTACATCCCGGACCGCTTCCTGCCGGACAAGGCCATCGATCTTCTCGACGAAGCGGGCGCGCGCGTGAAGCTCCGCCAGACCTCGCTGCCCGATGAGATCACCGAGGTCCAGAAACGGATCAAGTTCATCGTTCACCGGATGGAGAACGCGATCGCCAATCACGAGTTCGAGAAGGCGCGCTTCTACTCCGACGAAGAGCGCAAGGAGCGCGAGAACCTGCGCGCCCTGCGCGAGAAATATCACCTCGACGAATCCGCCACCGGCGTTGTGAATCGCGAGGACATCGAAGAGGTGGTCAGCCGCTGGACCGGCGTGCCCATTACCTCCATCAAGGAAGAAGAGACGCAGAAGCTGCTGCGGGTGGAAGAAGAGCTCCACAAGCGCGTCATCTCGCAGGACAAGGCCATCAGCGCCCTGGCGCGGTCGATCCGCCGCTCGCGCGCGGGCCTGAAGTCGCCCAACCGGCCGATCGGATCCTTCCTGTTCCTGGGACCCACCGGCGTGGGCAAGACCGAAGTCGCGCGCACCCTGGCGCAGTTCCTGTTCGGGAGCGACAAGTCGCTCATCCGCTTCGATATGTCCGAGTTCATGGAGAAACACTCGGTGAGCAAGCTGATCGGCTCGCCTCCGGGATACGTAGGCTACGAAGAAGGCGGACAGCTGACCGAGCGCGTGAAGCGGTCTCCGTACTCAGTGGTTCTGCTCGATGAAATCGAGAAGGCGCATCCGGATGTCTTCAACATCCTGCTGCAGGTGCTGGAAGACGGCCAGTTGACCGACGGCCTGGGCAACACGGTGGACTTCAAGAACGTGATCATCGTGATGACCTCCAACATCGGCGCGCGCCACCTGATGAAGCGCAAAGGCCTTGGCTTCCAGATAGACAAGGAAGAGATGGTTTCGGAGAAGGTTGAAGAGATGGTGAAGCAGGAAGTCAAGAAAACCTTCAATCCGGAGTTCCTCAACCGTCTGGACGAAGTCATCCTGTTCAACGCGCTGACCGACAACGACCTGATCCAGATCCTGGAGCTGCTGGTACAGCAACTGAACGGCAACCTGGCGCAGCGCCACATCACCATCACCGTCACCGAGGAAGCCAAGAAATGGGTGCTCGAGAAGACGCTGGTGGACCGCAACTACGGCGCCCGCCCGCTCCGCCGCGCTTTGCAGCGGTTCATTGAAGATCCGCTGTCAGAAGCGCTGATCCAGGGCACCATCACCACGCGCCCCGCGTTCATCGAGGTTTACCTCGAGGGCGACAAGCTGTTCTACTGCCAGGTGGGCGATAACCAGGAAAAGACGGAAGGATTGCTGCTCAACAGCAACTGATCGGAAACAATTGATGCAAAGGCCGCCGAGCAATCGGCGGCTTTTTATTGGGTATGCCTTGTTGCCGCGCACCAGCGGACTCGCCCTGGTTCAGCTAAACTTATGAAACCGGCGAGCGCGACCGGCTAATCGGATCCTTCGAGGAGTCCAGAAGATGTTCAGTCTTTTCCAGGACCTGCGCTATGCAATCCGCCAATTACTGAAAACTCCCGGCTTCGCCGCTCTCGCCATTTGCACGCTGGCGCTCGGGATCGGCGCCAACACCGCGATGTTCACCGTCGTCGAAAGCGTCTTGCTGCGGCCTTTGCCATACACGCATTCCGACACGCTGGTGACCCTCGGCGTTCCCGGCGTGGGCTCAACTACCGATTCCTGGCTTGACTTCCAGGACATTCGCGCCCAGTCGCAGACTCTCGCGGGCCTGGGCGGGTATTCGGAAGACATAGGCGTGGTGCAGGGCAAGGAAGGCTGGACCAGCGTGCTTACCCCCGGCGTCACCGCGAACCTGTTTGACCTGCTCGGGTCCAAGCCGTTGCTGGGACGCACCTTTACTGCCGAAGAAGGCCAGACTGGCGGTCCGCAGTCGGTGATACTTTCCGAAGGCCTGTGGCGGCAGCAGTTCGGCAGCGATCCGAACGTCATCGGGCAAACGGTAAAAGTCAGCGCCAGGCCGCGCACCATCGTGGGCGTGATGCCGGCCACGTTCCACTTTCCTGAGTCCGCAGGAGCGGACATGAATAAAGGCTTGTGGCTGCCCCTTCAGCCGACTCCGGAAATGCTGCACGATCGTGGTTACCATTTCTTTTACTTACTGGGACAAATGAAGCCCGGCGCAACCCGGACGCAGCTGCAAAACGATCTCAATGCCATCGTCCAGCATATTCAACAGGCCGATCCCGAACACAGTCACGGACTGGAGTTCAAAGCCGCGTTGTACCAGGACATCGTCACCGGACCGGTGCGGCCGGTCTTCATCGCGCTGGTAGTCGCGTTGGGGCTGGTGCTGCTGATCGCCTGCGCCAACGTCACCAATCTGCTGGTAGCGCGCTGCCTGGCCAGAAGCCAGGAGTTTGCCGTGCGCACCGCGCTGGGAGCGGGACGCGCGCGGCTGGGACGGCAACTGATCGTCGAAGGCGGCCTGCTCAGCCTGCTGGGATGCCTGATCGGATTCGGGTTGGCTGCGCTCGCAATCAGCGCTGTTCACAAGTTGCCTCCGGACACCATTCCCCGCGCGCAGGAGATCGCCATGCACTGGAATGTGGTGCTGGCGCTGGCGGCGATTGCCACCATCACTACTCTGCTCTCCTCCACACTGCCGGCCTTATTTGTCGCGCGTACCGATCCCCAGCCGGCGTTGCAGGCGGCCTCGCGCGGCATCGGCGGCCGCTCGGTTCGCGGACGGGTCAGCGGATGGCTGGTAGCCGGCGAAGTTGCCTTGTCGGCGTTGCTGCTGATCTCAACCGGCCTGCTCTTCCGCACCCTGTGGAACCTGCAGCACGCGCGCCTGGGCTTTGACGTTTCTAACCGTACGTACTTCACGGCCATGCCCGCCGACGCCGCCGGCTTCGGCAACATGGCCGTGGGTGAAAGCAATGCGCCCGCTCCAGCTTCGATCGCGACCACCGTCTATCAGCCGCTGGTGGAACGCATGCGCCACGCGCCGGGCGTAGAGGATTCGGCGCTGGTTACGGCGCCTCCGTTTTCCGGCGTCGATCTGGGCTCCAGCTTCGATGTGATTGGCCGTCCCAAAATCCCCGGCCAGACTCCCCAGGGCAGGGTGACCGCGGTCAGCGGCGACTATGCGCGCCTGATGGATACGGCGGTGATTCGCGGCCGCATGGTGAGCGAAGAGGATGCCGCGAGCACGCCATTTGTGGTCGCGGTCAATGAATCCCTGGCAAGGAAGTATTTTTCCGGAGAAGATCCTATCGGCAAGCAGATCGATCTTGGCGGCAAAGATACAGGGATGGAGAAGCCCTACACCATCGTGGGCGTCCTGGCCGACCAGGTCGATCATGGCGCGGCCAAGGCGGTGCAGCCCCTCATCATGCTGCCTTACCGGCAGGTCCCCACCACGTCGCTCTTTTATCCGGCCCTGCTGAAGACGGTGGTGTTTTTCGTGGTGAAGACGCGCGGCAACATCCCGGTTGCGCCCACCATGCACGCGGTATTCGCCCAGGCGGCCCCAGACTATGCCCTGGACAACTTCCAGACCTTGCGCGAGGCACAGGATCAGAACAACTTCAGCAACCGTCTCGGCCTGTATCTCATCGCCGCGTTTGCGGGACTGGCGGTGGTGCTGGTCATCGCCGGCCTCTATGGAGTGCTGGCGCAGATTGTCAGCTACCGGCGCCGCGAAATCGGCGTACGGCTGGCGCTGGGAGCGACGCGCGCAAACATTCTCAACATGGTCCTGCGGCAGGGAACCACCCTGGTGGTGAGCGGTCTGATTATCGGCGGAATTGTGGCTGCCTTTGCCGGCAAGCTGGTCAACAGCTTTCTGTTTGGCGTGAGGGCGTTCGATGCCTGGACCTACGTGGGAGTGACTCTGGCCCTGTTGCTGGTGGGCGCTCTGGCGGCCTTCATCCCCGCCCGTCGCGCCGCCGCGGTGCAGCCCATTGAAGCGTTGCGCGAGGAGTAAATTTCCTTCGTGATTCATGAAAGGCCGCCGACAAAAGCCGGCGGCCTTTTACTTTCTGCTTTCGTTATCAAGGGGCAAAGGTAATCATGCCAAACCGGCCATTGGCGTAGTTGTTGGGGCCGGCACTGAAGAAGAGCTGGGTGGGAGAACCGTTATTGCCGGCATGGCCGAACATGATCGCCCACAACTGGTCGATCTCGATCGGCCGCCCGGTGGAGTCGCGCAGTACGCCGAGAAAGGCCCCGGTGCTGGGATCGAAGGCGTCAATCCGGCCTTTGGGGATGTTGTTGGCGACCAGCAGAGCTCCGCTGAACGGACCAAACCCCGTGGCCGGAGCCATGGCCAGTCCCCAGGGTGAATGCAGCGGGCCGTTCACTGCGATGTGCTGCAGTAACGTGCCGTCGGGAGTGAATTCGTCAACAAAGCCGCTGGCCGACTTGTTGCCGCCGAAGGTCACCCAGATATTTCCGCCAAGGTTCTGAATGCCGTAGGGCGCAAAGCCGCCGTTGATATTGGGATCGGTGAACGAGGCGATCCAGGTGAACTGCGAGTTGAACACATCCACGCGGCTGTTGGGGCCGTTATCGGCGGCGAAAAGGAAATCACCGGCAGAGGTGCTGGCGATGGCCAGGCCGGTGTAGTTGGCGCCCACCCCTGACCGGTCGGCGACCCGCGTGGCATTGCCGATGTCGCCGCTGAGGTTCCATGCGCTGATGGTTCCGTCCAGCGTGGCAAAAATAAAGAGAGACGGAGCGGTCGTGCCGCCGCGGGTGACCAGAAATGATGGCGAGCTGTTAGCCACGGTGATATTGAACACCGTGCCTGTCGGCGTGCCTTTCGTATTGCCCGGCGCGGCGGGGATGGTGACTACCAGGGGCACCTTGGCTCCGGCCCCGGTGTACAGAGTCGCTTTTCCGGTCACGTTGTCGCTGACCCAGAATGGAGTCGTGGGTCCGCGGCTCAATCCCCAGCCGTTGACCAGATTGGCATCGGTTTGCGGCGCAGCTCCGTTCTGGTTCGACACCAGATCCGTCACCTGGTATTGCGCCAGCGCGCGGGTGGACGCAAAGGCAAACACGGCTACGGCCACAAGGCAGCACTGGCCAAGAACTTTCTTACTCATGATTCTTTCCTTTCGATGGCATGAGCGCAGCTTCGCTCAATATGAATGAGAGGTTGCAGCGGGCCCAGAACGCCGCAGCAAGCGCGTCTGCTGGCCCGGAAAACAGGGCGTCGTGCGAAACCGGCCAGGGTTTCAGGAATTCGTGCGTGGCCGAAAGCAAATCCGGCAGGGGGACTTCGCTTGCAGCAGAAAAAACTATACCCTGCCGGTTCGCGAGAATTCAACTGTCCCGGGGTTCCGGAAACGTCAAAGGCAGCGCTTAAAGCCTTGGAAACAATATATTTCTATCCTCACGCGGCGCCGGAAGGGCCGCTCTTCCAAGGGCGCCGAATCGCTGTTATTGGAAGCCCAAAACCCGTCCGCGTCTCCGCGCCTCCGTGGTAGGTGTTGTACTGGCGTTGCTAACGGCTATTTGCCTTCCGAGCCCTCCACCGGCAGATCCTGCCGGCTCCATTCGTAGAACGAAGCGTCGTACATGCCGGCTTCGTAGCCCAGATATCTGGCGACAAAATAGTCGAAGGAGGATTGCATTCCGGTGCGGCAGTAGGTCACGATCGCGCGGTCCGTTCGCGCGCCGGCCGTGGCGTACAGCGCGCGCAACTCCGCAGGCGGACGCAGCACCGGCTTCTCGCGGCTGACCAGCAAATCCATCCAGTAGAGGTTGGCCGCGCGCGGAATGTGTCCGGCTTTGGGAACGTCCTCGGAGAGCGCAGCTCCGGAAAATTCATTCGCGGGCCTTGCGTCGAGAATTGCGACCCCGCTCGATTTGTTCTGCGCCAGATCGCGCATGGCCGGGGTTTCAAGAAGGATCGAGGGTTTCGGGGAAATCATCAAGTGGCCTGGCGAAAATTGCGGCGTCTCCTGGGACAGTTCCCGGTGTTCCGCTTTCCATGCTTCGATCCCGCCATCCAGGAGCGCGGCGTGGTCCGCCAGTCCCAGATAGTCGAGCGTGAACCAGGCCCGCGCGGCATACAGCCCGTAGCGCTCACCGTAGAGCACGATCCGCGAGTCGTTGCCGATCCCCGCGGCTTCGAAGACGCGCTGCAGCTGATCTGGTGGCGGCAACTCGTTGGGGACGCCGTTGCGCGTAACGGCAATATCGCCCAGGGCGAGATATCGCGCGCCGGGGATGTGTCCGCCGGAATAAAAATCTTTTCCCGAACTTACGGAGAGAACCACCAGGCCGCGATCATGGAGATGGCCGGCCAGCCACTCGGTGGAAACCAGCATCTCCGATCTGACGGCGGGCTGGGCGCTCCGGGCCGGCGCGGGCTGTGCGAACATCGCGCCCAGCAGCAGCACTGGGAGGGAGAAGACAGCTCGGCATCGAATTCTGATACTGCAGCGTCGCATGGGACCACTATTACATTTTGTCAGTCTTCTCGCAGCCGGTGCCGCCGCCGGGGCAGCGCGGCGTTGCGCCGGGGACCAGCGGAAGCATCTCCATGTGACTCCATTGATGGATCGAGCCGTCAAACATAGCCACTTTGTATCCCAGATACTTGGCGATGAAATACATGTGCGAGGCCTGCAAGCCGACTTCGCAATAGGTAATCAGTGGCTGGTCGGGTTTGATACCCTGGGCGGCAAAAATCGCCCGCAGCTTTTCCGGAGAGAGCAGCGTGGGATCCTTGGTGCCGCCAGCCACGGTCTCTTCCCAGAAGATGTGGGCTGCGCCGGCGATGTGTCCGTCCTCGTAACGTTTTTCAGGACGGGAATCAACCAGCCGCGTCGACGAGGTTGGCTCCGCGGCCTGTTTGGCCGCCTCCAGCAGCGCCCGGACTTCGGGATGGACATGCAGGGTAATGCTGCCCCTGGCCACGCGGGGCGAGTCGGTGGAGATGGCGCGTTTTTCGGCGCGCCAGCGCTGAATGCTTCCGTCCAGAAGCGCGGCATTGCTGCCCAGCCCCATGTAGTCGAGCGTGAACCAGGCCCGCCCGGCAGCCGGGTACCACGCAGTGGTGTAAATCACGACGCGGCTGTCGTCGCGTACCCCCAGCTCCTCAAAGGCATTTTTCAGATGCTCCGGCGTCGGCAACTCGGTGTTGAGGGGACTGTCACCGTCGATGAACGCCTGGCCGCCCAGAAATCTCGCTCCGGGAATATGGCCGGCATCGTACTCCGCGCGCGTCTGGGCAACGTGCAGTATGACGACCTTGGGGTCGTTGAGATGCTGCGCCAGCCATTCCGTGGAAACCACCATCTCCGGATGCGCCGCCTGCGCCACGGCTGCAGGAGACAGGACGGCGGCAGCCAGCAGGATGGCCAGAATTGAAAGACATGATTTGCGAAGAATCATAGAGTGCCTTTGCTGTTGAGATCGCTCGCTTGCCTCATAAAAGAGACTCGTTCGGGCACGAACCGTGAGCAGTGAGCGGTCTGCAATTACCATCCGGGGAAGGGCGGATGCATCGTATGATCTGGAGGCTGGCTATTGCCCGTGCTCCACGAGATACAAGTTCCCGCGCCAGTGCCCATACGTATACGTGAACGCCGTAGATGCCGTGCCCGCCATTGCTGGATTGCCGGCAAAGTGGAAGTTGGCCACTAATGGGGAATCTGGAAACTACTCCGGGACTTTAACGCTGCACTCCATATCTGATTGCGACGTCGTCTGATGAGCACTGCCTGCGGTCAGAAGCTCAAAGCCCAACTTCCAGGAAGTAGGACGATGGCGGGAAGAATGTGGGACGAGGGCGGCCGGTGGCCGAATTCGCGCTTGACATGTGTACAATAGCGTATTATTATCGTAACGAAGTAAAGATCGATCGGCACAGGGCCAGATCGCCCCAGGGCGGCTTTTGGTGTTCTTTGACAACATGACAGTATTTAGTACTTAGTAGTTGGCAGTTGCAAAGGCCTTGGGCCACAGAGAAACAGGTGGAACCCAAGAGGTTGGGCTTGGCTAGTCAGATAAAAACATCCCAAGGTCATTGGATTGGTTGGCATGGAGAGGAGCTAAGTCCTGTGGAATGCTAGTGGACCGGGGGAGAGGGCAGGGGGACCGATCGGGTGATCGGGTGATCCGGTCATCGGGTGATCGGAACAGCCGAAGCCGAGATCGATGGGGTTCACCCACACAAATCACCCTCCTGGGATAAATAGCCTGTCTCAGCTTAGGGGTGCACCTCAATACCCGGGGATGCGCGGGGATGATCGGGGATTCATCCCAAGGGGGCAGGGGTGCAGTTTAAGATCGTGTAATCGGGTTATCGGGTGATCCGATGATCGGAAAGACAAACCCTCCCCGTCTCCGCGGTAGGCGTTGTTGCCCCGACTGACCACCGAGCGCTTCCCCTCACACTTTCGCCGTTTCCCGTTGCGCCGTCCACGGAGCGATTTCTTCGATCAGCTCTTCGCCCCAGTGGGCGCCCTGGGCCAGGCGTTGCCGCAGGCGGACGAAGTCCACCTCGCGCTCCTGTTTGCTGCCGAAGTGGAAGGCGCGGAAGCCGGCGTTGGCTTCGGTCATCATATTCAGCGCCAGCCAGGCGCGATTACTTTCGCGATTGCGGTCCCAGTGTTCCAGCTTGTGCTTGCGCAGGCTCTCGGTGGTCTTGGTCAGGCAGTCAGGCATGGTGTAGAGAAGCTTGGTGCACATGGCGTCCACGGCTTCGTCCAGCAACTGCAGGTCGGTTTCGCATTGCGCCATGAGCTGTTTGCCGCGCTCGCGCTCCTCGCCGGCTTTCCATTCGCCGACGGCCAGGCGCCCGTATTCATCGAGTACGCGCTCGGTGATCACCAGCGGGTTGGCGATCCATTTGCCCTCCCGCCTGAGCACGGGGACGATCTGGGTAAGGCCGCCCAGCCAGTAGAAGCGGTGCGCGCTCCACGGCTCGCACAGCGTTCCGCTGACCATGGCATGTTCCATTCCCACCAGCAGGGGAAGAAAGTCAGTGCTGCCGCCGTCAGGGACCGATCCGTGCTTGGGGCCGGCCTGGCTGAAGATGGCCAGGTCGCTGGCGATGGAGAAGTCGCAGGCCATGCCGATCTCCTGCCCGCCACCCACGCGCATGCCGTTGACGCGGCAGATGACCGGTTTGTCGCACTGCAGGACAGCCGTGACCATGTCGTTGAACAGGCGCATGTATTGCCGGTACTCGCCGGGAGCGCCGGCGTAGACCTCGGCGTACTCGCGGGTGTTCCCTCCGGCGCAGAACGCGCGCGTTCCCGCACCGGTCAGCACCACGGCGACCGCGGCGCGGTCGTTGGAAGCCTCGCGCAGCGCCAGGATGATCTCCTTGGCCATGGTGGTGGTGTAGCTGTTCATCTCCCGCGGATTGTTCAGCGTGATCCACACGCTGTGCAGGCTGTCCACCGGATGGCCGCGGCGGTCGGCCACCGGGCGGTGCTCTACCACGATTTCCCGCGGGACAAATTTCTCGACCAGATTGTGGTTCTTCATCCTAGCTCTCCTTCAGCATCGTTTCGGCCGTTGGGCATCACTACCACGCGACGGCTGAATGCATGCCTGGCAATTCCTTCCATGATCTCGGGAACCTCTTCCAGCCGGTGCCGCTCGATGAACGGTTCAATGGCGATCCTGCCCTCCAGCACCAACTGCAGTGCGGCCGGATACTGCTCGGCGGGACATCCCCAATTGCCCTGCGCGGTGGCGTCAAAAGCCATGAGGTTCGACAGCCGGACTTCAATCTTCTTCGGCGTGTATCCCACCACGCCCAGGTACGCGCCGAAATCCAGCAGGCTGTAGGCGGTCCTCTGTCCTTCGGCCGTACCGCTCATCTCGAAGATCTTGAGCGTAGAGCCGGGCGCGCCGAATTCCGCGGCGAAGTTGCGCACCGTCGACCTGAGTTGCTTCTCGTCGCTGCGGTCGGAGTTCAGGACCAGTGCGGCGCCGTGGAGCTGCACCAGCTCAAGGCGCTCGGCATCAATGTCGATCGCGACCACCTTCGCGCCCAGGGCGGCGGCGATCTGCACGCCGAATCCGCCGATCCCGCCCGCGCCCACGATTACCGCCGCTTCTCCCGCCTTCAGCCCCGAGCGCCGGATGGCTTCGTAGGGCGTGGTGACGGCGTCGGCCACTACGGACAAAGCCTCCAGCGAGATTCCCACCGGCAGATTCGCGGGCACGCGGCACAATCCGCGCGTGGGAACGCGCACGTGGCTGGCGAAGCCGCCGTCACCGTCGTTGCCGGGCATGAACTGTTTGCGGCAGATGGTCGGCCGGCCGGCCTTGCAGGCAGCGCACTTGCCGCATGCGATCACCGCGGGCACGATCACGGTCTGGCCTTGCCACTGCTGCGCTTCTTCGCCCGCGGCCACTACCTTGCCGGTGATTTCGTGGCCCAGCACCAGCGGCAGCTCGTGGCGCGTAGGCACACCGTCAAACGCGAATCCAATGTCGGTATGGCACACGCCGCAGCCGGCAACCTTGACGATGACGTCGCCACCGCCTGGCTCCAGCGCCGGCAGTTCGACCAGGCCGAGAGGCTTACCGACCTGGGTCAGTTGATAGCCGTATGCTCCATGAACCGTCATATGCCGTCCTCAATTCCTTCTTGCCAGCCGTTGCAGTCCCAGCAGAGCCGCGCCCAGGGCGCAGACGAACTCGCACTCGTCGGGCACCACCACTGTTACCTTGAGCCGCTGCTCCAGGGCTTTCACCATCCCCTGCTGATGGGCCACGCCGCCGATGAAGGCCAACTCGCCGATCATCCCCACGCGCTTCAGCATGGCGCCGGCGCGGTCGGCCAGCGAGTCATGGATTCCGCGCAGGATGTCTTCCACGCTTACGCCCGAGCTGACGTGGTTGATGATTTCGCTTTCCGCCAGCACCGCGCAGATGCTGCTGATCGGTTGCGGATGCGCGGCGTTCAGCGAGAGTCCGCCTACCTGGTCGAGCGGCACTTCGAGGTAGCGCGCGGCGCGCGCGATGAACATGCCCGAGCCGGCAGCGCATTTGTCGCTGCTCTTGAAGGTCTGCACCTTCCCGCCGGCAGCTACAGCGATGGCGCGCGTGGTCTGGCTGCCGACGTCGAGGACGGCTCCGGGACGCTTCAGGAGGAAGAAGGTGCCGCGGGCAGCGCTTGTGATCTCGGTGATGGCGATGTCGCGGAAGCTCAGGTTGTAGCGGCCAAAGCCGGTGGCGGCGAAGTAGGCGATCTCCGCGCGTGGCCGTCCGCCCAGGGCCTCATCGATGGCGCTGTTGGCCGCCTGGTCCACGTTGATTCCGCTGCGCGTCTGGCCGCGGCCGACGATCCGCAGCTCTTCCCCCGGCGCGGCCTGGGAAAGCAGAAGCACTTTGGTGAAACCCGTCCCACAATCAATGCCCGCTGCCAACGGCATGTTCCCTCCAGACGCTCGATTCAAAGCTGTCGCCCATTTTCTCCAGGGCAAAAAGTCCCGCGCCCACGGCACCCATAAAGTGCGCATCGGGGCTGACGTGAACTTTGTCTCCAAGCACCGTTTCCAGCGCCCGCACCATGCCGATGTTGCGGGCCACGCCGCCGGTCATGGTGATCTCCGGCTCGATCGTCAGGCGCCGGGCCAGCGACACGGTGCGCTTGGCGATCGCCAGATGAACTCCGCCCAGGATGTCCTCGCCGTGCTTGCCCTGCGCCAGGTACGACAGAATGTCGGACTCCACGAAGACGGTGCAGACGGTAGCGATCTTCACCGGGCGGGTGGCCAGGAGCGAGAGCGGTCCAATGTCGTCCAGCTTGATGCCCATCACTTCGGCGGCATTGGCCAGAAAGCGACCAGTGCCTGCGGCACACTTGTCGTTCATCACGAAATCCAGCACTTCACCCGACGGGCCAACGCTGATCGCCTTGGAGTCCTGGCCGCCCATATCGATCACGGTGCGGGTGCCGGGACAGAGAAAATGCGCGCCGCGGGCATGGCAGCTGATTTCGGTCATCTGTGCGTTGCCGAAGGAGATCTTGTAGCGGCCGTAGCCGGTTCCCACCACGAATCCCACGCTCGCCGTGGGAACGGCAGCGAGGTAGCAGCACTTGTCGAAGGCGGCCTGCGCGGCCTTTACCACGTTGGCGCCGGTATCGATGAGCGCCCGCGCCAGGATTCTGGTTCCGCCTCCGTTATCTTCGACCAGCACGGCCTTGGTCTGGGTGGAACCAACGTCAACGCCTGCTGCGATTCTCATAGGGCCCTCACACACTCACGGCATGCCGCGCGCTGGACTTGGCATGCTCCAGAGATTCGAAAAATGCATCGATCCGGTTCTTGGTCTGGGCTTCAGCGAAATAGCGCGGATCTTCCAGGTCCGACTCGATGTACAGAGTCGGCACGCCCAGTTGCTTGGTGAAGTAGTCGCGCATGTCGCCCTGCCCCGCGGAAAATAGCCGGCAGCTCTTAACGAAGTGGATGATCAACGCGTCGGCATGCCACTCCTCCAGGTAGCGCCGGATCTGCTCGTAACGCTGCAGGTAGTTCCGGTTGGTCACATTCTGCGAGAGCATGTGCATGGCGACCGATTCCAGCGGATGGTCGGGATCGTGGCGGAAGCCGAACTCCCACAGCCCGCCTACTGTGGAGTAAGTGGAAGCCACGGTGCACGCCTTCCACTTGGCAAACATGTCGCGGAAGGTCCGGAAATATGGGTAAGGCGGCGGGCCTTCGATCACCAGGCGGAAGCGCTCTTCGTCATAAACGCCTTCACTGGCCCTGACCTTCTCCTGGAGTTCTTCGAGCGCGGCGCGGAAGAACTCCACGCCCTCGCGCCGGGCGCGATACACATAAAGCGGTCCCATCAGGGTGATGGCGTCAAAGTAGGCGTCGAACGGCGACGGCGTGCGCTGCGAAAGGTGCTTGATGTCCGACCACAGCTGCTCAGCTTCCGCAGAGTAAGCCACCGCCTGGCGGAAGCGGTCGAAGTCGAACCTGGTTCCCGTGAGCTTCTCGAGCAGCTTGATGACCTCTTGCAGCTGGCGAACAACGTAGGCGACGTCAGCCGCCGTGGGTTCGTTGCCGCGCAGGAAGGGCACGTCCAGCACATAAAGCGGTGCCTTGGTGAGTTCCGCCACGTGCTCGAACCACTTCACATAAGTGTTGCAGCCGACGAAATTGCACAGCACCAGGGTGGGCTTAGGCAAGCGCTCGCCGGTGGGCGTGATTCCTTTCAACATGCAGCCGATATCGGCTTTCACGTAGGCGCAATTGTCGGCGGCGTAGCCCAGGTCTTCCGCGGCAAGAATCGGCTCCAGTGACTGGTGGCGGATGGCGAGTTGCAGCGCGTTGACCTCGGGGTAGATGGGCGACGCGCCAAAACCTTCCAGCAGCTCCACGCAGTTTCCCGAGATCATCATGGAAACCGTCGGCGGATTGCCGCCATCGGCTGCCTGGTCAAGCCGGTGGTACCAGTCCAGCATCAGATCCTTCTGCTGTTGGTGGATACTGCCGCGATAGTCGGTTTTGCGGGTTTCTGCCATCGTTTCCTCTCAATCGAAGACCAGCGACTCCACGAAGGTCTCCACCTCGGTGCGCAGGCGGTCAAAAGTAAACAGCTTCTCTTCGAATTCCAGCAGCAGGTGTGGCAGGCCCAGGGAGTCGACTTTCTTCTTGAACAACACGTAGTCGAAGTAAGCCGGCTCGCAGAACTTGGCGATCAGAAAGATCACCGCGTCTGCACGCGTGCGGCGGATCTTTTCCTCCAGCCCTTCCCAGCGCGGATGGCGGAAGTCGTGGCGCACCGACGAGTACACCGAGTTGTCGACATAGCTTTGCGCCAGCGCGCGCACCGGATCGCCCTCCACGGGAACGTCGGAGGTGAACCAGCGCTGGGCCAGGGTCAGGTCGTCTTCCGCGATTTCACATCCCGCGGCTTCGAGAAGCCGGATGGCTTCCAGCGGCGGCTGTTCGCAGAAAGCTCCTTCCACCACGACGCGAATGGAATCGCGTTTCTTGCTTTCCCGAGCGAGGATGGCCGGCAGAGTGGCTTTCAGGACCGAGATGTGTTCTTCAACCGGTAGAAAGTTGCCGCTGCGCACCAGGACGTAAGACTCCCAGGCTTGCAGCAGATGCGGCCTTTGCGCCCGCAGGTCGTACAGCTGACGAACCAGGCGGCGCTGCTCGTTGTAGACCGCGATGCTTGCCCGGAGGGAGTCATCGCTGAAGGTGAAGCCTCCCAACTTCTCCAGTTCAGCGATGATCCTCCGGTATTCCTCGGCTAGAAAATCCACGCTTGATTGAGAAGTGCTGTGCGGCAAGTGAACGAAGTCCACGTACATCTGCGGGAAGTTGCGCTTGATCACAAAGCAGAGATTGCGCGCCGAATCGCAGATGGAAGAGAACAGGAAGGCATCGAAGGGTTCGAGATGGCCGGTCATGGCCATCTCCATCGTGGTCTTGACGATGGAGCAGATGAACGAGCCGAAGCGCGAGTCGGCATGCTGAATGTCCAGGCGGTCGCCCGCGCCGCTCACCAGGATCGGCAACATCCCAGCGGCGTGAACCAGTTCGGCCGGAGCGTAAACAGGGAAAAAAGCCACCGACTTGCCGGCTGGATGGTCCTGCTTCCAATCGCGAACTGAAGCGAAAGACAGGTCCTGAAGCAAACCTTGTAATCTATCGAACGTTCGTTCGGTTTCTTGCGTCACGAATGTGAAGTTAAACCCGCGGGGAAGCTGGGGCTGTGAGCTGCGTCACACTTCGAGAGTGATGGTCCGGAGAGCTGGAGCGCATCGGGACCCGCCCAGAGACACGGCGGCAGTACGCCGCGTGACCCATAGTCCCGGTTTGCGCGAGGCGCGCGCGGGATGTGACAATGCCCGTATGCGAAAAATAGCTGCAGTCATGCTTATTCTTATGGCCACGGCAGCCATTCTTGCTGCGCAGGGCCAACCAGCCTCTAAAGCTCCGGTTCCTAACGCGCCCGCGCCCAAAACGCCGGCCGCGCAGCCCGACAACTCAGTTTTTAAGAACCAGAAGGACAAAGTCAGCTACGCCATCGGCCTGGATGTGGGAGGCACGCTGCGCAAGCAGTCCATCGAGGTCGACCCCGACGTTTTCATCAAGGGCCTCAAAGACGCGCTGGCCGGCAGCAAGCCGCAGATGTCGGACGAGGAAATTCGCGCCACCATGACGCAATTGCAGACTGACATGCGCGCCCGCCAGGAAGCGAAGTTGAAGCAGGCCGGCGAAGCCAACAAGAAGGAAGGCGACGCATTTCTGGCCGCCAACAAGACTAAAGAAGGCGTGGTCACCCTGCCGAATGGCCTGCAGTACAAGATCCTCACGCCCGGGACCGGTCCCAAGCCTACGCTGAGCGATACCGTGGTTTGCAACTACAAGGGCACCTTCATCAACGGCACTGAGTTCGACAGTTCGTACAAACGCAACGAGCCGGCCACATTTTCGCTGGGGGGAGTGATCAAAGGCTGGACAGAGGCTCTGCAACTGATGCCTGTGGGATCCAAGTGGGAGCTGTTTATCCCGCCGGACTTGGCTTACGGCGCGACGGGCAAGGGTCCGATCGGCCCCGAGACCACGCTGATCTTTGAAGTCGAACTGGTCTCGATCGAGCAGAAAAAGGCCACCCCCGACAAATAGCTTGTCCCGGGCGTGGCGGACCGTTCATCAGGCATGCTTGTTCGTTCGCCGTGGAATACTCAGCGAGGGCAGCATCTTGAGCCGCAGAACCCGCTCGCGATGATGCTCCTCATGCAGCGCCATCTCCCGGGCCTTGAGCAGATCTTCCAGCCCGATCACGCCCAGCAAATGATGATCTTCTCCGCGTTGAATTACGGGGAAACGCGTGCGCCCGGTAGCGGCCATGCGGTTGACTACGATCCGCAGCGGCTCATCGGGGTGTGCGATCATAGGCTCCGGCTCCATGATGTCGCCCAGTAGAACTTCTTTGCTCTCTGCCGCGGTCACATTCTGCAGCAGGCTCTTGAGATCGGCGCGCGTCACCGCCCCCACCAAAGACCGGCCGTTATCGATCACCGGGTAGAGCCGCTGTCCCTGGGCCTTGTCGTTGCGCACGGCCTGCCCCAGTTCGGCCAGGGTCATGCTGGCGCGGAAGGCGGCGATCTCGGTTCGCATCACGTCCTCCACCGCCATGATCTCCAGCGGATCAACCACGTATTCGCGGCTCAGGTGATGGCCGCGGCGGCTGATCTTCTCCGTGAGAATGGATCGCGCCAGAGTCAGTACGGTGAAGGCATGGGCGCAGGCACACGCGATCAGGAGTGGGAGAATGGCGTGGTAATCTCCGGTCAGCTCGAAGGAGAAAATCACACCGGTCAACGGCGAACGCATGGTGCCCGCCAGCATCGCGCCCATGGAGATCAGCGGCCAGAAGCCGGCTCCCTGGTGGGGAAGAAACATAGCGTCGAGCGCGCCCAGCGCGCCCCCCATCATGAGCAATGGCGCCAGCACGCCGCCGGACGTCCCCGAGCCCAGCGAGAAGCCCCAGATAATGGATTTCACCAGCAGCACGCCGAGGATCATGCGCGTCGTCGCCTGTCCCTGCAGCAGCTGCGCGATCACGTCATAGCCCACGCCCAACGCTCTGGGATAGATCAGGCCGCCGATTCCTACCGCCACGCCTCCGATGGCCGGCCACCACATCCAGTGAATGCGCTTGAGATGCGCAAACGCGTCTTCCACGCCGTAGACCAGTTGCGTGAGGATGGCGGAGAAGATTCCACTCAACAACCCGGCAATGATGCATCCGAAGAGGATCGAGGGTGCCAGGGCCACGGGATGCGAAGTCGTCGGAAAAATTGGGCCGGGGCCGAGCAGATGAATACGCGCCGCTTCGGCAGCCACGCTGGCCAACACCACGGGAATAAAGCTGCGTGGCTTCCATTCAAACAGCAGCAGCTCCACCGCCAGCAGCACCGCGGCAAAAGGCGCGGCGAACGTTGCCGACATTCCCGCGGCGGCGCCGGCAACCAGCAGAGTCTTGCGCTCGGCGCTGGTCAGGTGAAAGAACTGCGCGATCAGCGAGCCGAAGGCTCCGCCGGTCATGATGATCGGGCCCTCAGCGCCAAACGGTCCGCCGGAACCGATGGCGATCGCCGCCGACACCGGCTTAAGCACCGCCAGCTTGGGCTCAACCTTGGCGCCGCCCAGCAGGATGGCCTCGATGGCTTCGGGAATGCCGTGGCCGCGAATCTTCTCTGATCCGAACCTGGCCATCATGCCTACGATCAGGCCGCCGACTACGGGGACCACGATCACCCATGCGCCCAGGTGATGTCCGCCGGGAGAAACGAATTGCGTGCTGAATCGATGATAGAAGAAGACGTTGGTGAAAAACCCGATCAGCCTCAGCAGGCCCACGGCGACGTAAGCCGCCACCACGCCAACTACGAGGGCCAGCCCGGAAATAGGCAGCACCCTCCAGGTGGTGGTGAAGTCTCTTAAATTACCGGCGGGAGCGACAAGTTGCTTGGAAATCTTTGCAGATTGTTTCATGCTCACGATTTTTTTGATGCGCGGCCGCGATGGTTGTTGGTGGATCCCAGAGTCAGCTGCTGCACCGCATCAACCAGGGACGGGCCGCTGCCCAGCAATTCGCCGCGGGCCGTGCTGCCCAGCTTGCGCAGCAGGTTTTCTCCGCGGCCGGTGATGCTGAGGATGACCTGGCGCCGGTCCTGGCCGGCGCGATCCCGCCGCAGCAGGCCGCGGCGTTCACAGCGATCGACAAGCTCGACAGTGCTGTTGTGGTTGAGCTGCATGCGCTCGGCCAATGCGCCGATGGTGGGCGACTGGCCTTCCGGCAGGCCCTTGACCGCCAGCACCAGCTGGTACTGTTGCGGGTTCACGCCCAGGCGCCGGACCTGCTCCTGCATGTGGCGTTGGAACTTGCGCACCTGGTAGCGGAATTCAGCCAGGGCCGTGTATTCGGCTTCCCGCAGAGGCCGGGATGGTTTTTTCGCGGTTGACATTTATCGTCTCACGATATATTGTACAACAAATCTGCTGGATCGAACCGAGGGTCTTTTTCCGCACGATACATTCCGGAAAAGGGCCCTTTTTTAAAGCTCCGCCGTTCCGTCCCGCCTGCCGGCTGCGATTAGCGTTGCCCAGCCCGTCACGTTTATCATCATACGTTCCCGTGCAGCTCAATAAACTCAAGGAGCGCCCTTGATCCCTCGCTATACCCGCCCCGAGATGGGCCGAGTCTGGAGTGACGAGAATAAGTTCCGTTGCTGGCTGCAGGTGGAGGTGGCTGCCAGCCTGACTCTGGCCGAGGCCGGCATTGTCCCCGCCGAGGCGGCGAAGGCGATTGCCGAGCGCGGCGAGTTCGAAGTCAAGCGCATTCACGAGATCGAAGCCGAAGTAAAGCACGATGTGATTGCCTTTACCACGGCGGTTTCGGAAAAAGTAGGGCCGCAGGCGCGCTGGCTTCATTACGGGCTGACTTCCAACGACGTGGTCGACACCGCACAGGCGCTGCAGGTCAAGGAAGCCTCGCGCATCATTGTCGACGACCTGCACAAGCTCGCCGACGTCCTGGCGCGGCGCGCCCGCGAATTCCAGCACACACCGGCCATTGGCCGCACCCATGGGATCCATGCCGAGCCCATCACTTTCGGACTGAAGCTGGCCAACTGGTACTCGGAGACCAAACGCAATATCACCCGCTTCGAGCGCGCGGCGGAAGAAATGCGCGTGGGCAAGCTCTCCGGTGCTGTCGGGACCTTCGCGCACCTGGAACCGGAACTGGAAGAGAAGATTTGCCGTCGCCTGGGCCTGGAGCCGGCAGCAATCTCCTCCCAGGTAATCCAGCGCGACCGCCACGCCTACTACGTAGCCACGCTGGCGACTATCGCCTCCACCCTGGATAAGATCGCTACAGAGGTCCGCCACCTGCAACGCACCGAGGTGCGCGAGGCCGAAGAGTATTTCAGCGAGAAACAAAAAGGTTCATCCGCCATGCCGCACAAGCGCAACCCGGTGACCAGCGAGCAGATCAGCGGGCTGGCGCGCGTGGTGCGGGCCAACGCCCAGGCGGCTTTTGAGAACGTACCCTTGTGGCATGAGCGCGATATCTCGCACTCCTCGGTGGAGCGGGTGATCCTGCCCGATTCCACCATCCTCACCGATTACCTGCTGGCCAAAACCACCAACCTGATCGATACGCTGCTGGTCTATCCGCAACGCATGCTCAGGAATCTGGAGTCCACCGGTGGACTGGTATTCAGCGGCCAGTTGCTGCTGGACCTGGCCGAACACGGCATGTCGCGCGAGGATGCTTACCGGCTGGTGCAGAAGCACGCCATGCGCGCATGGAAGGAAGACCTTAACTTCCGCGAGCTGGTGATGAGCGATCCCGAAATCACTTCGCGAGTGCCCAAGCAGCAATTGGAAGAAGCGTTCAGCCTGAAGCGGCAGCTGCGAAACGTGGATAACATCTTCGCGCGTGTGTTCAAGAACTAAACCTGTCCGCGGACAAACGCCAGATTCACGCAGTCAGAACCCACAAATCAGCGGGATCAGTGTATTCAGTGTTATCGGTGGCGAGTTTTTTCAAACCGAAATGGTGAACGAAGTCTCGGTCCTGGTTACCGGGCGATACATGGTGTCGCGCTCCACCGGCTGGCGGCCGGCTTCGCGGATCAGGCGCTCCAGTTCGCTGCGGACCATTCCTTGCGGCGTGGTTGCGCCGGCGTCGTGGTAGATCTTCTCTTCGATCACGGTACCGTCGATGTCGTCGGCGCCGAAGCGCAGCGCGATCTGGGCAACTTTCGCGGACATCATCTGCCAGTACGCCTTGATGTGCGGGAAGTTGTCGAGCACCAGGCGGCTGACGGCGATCTGCTTGATGTCGAGCATGCCGGTGGTGGTGAACAGGTGCTGCAGCGGGGTGTTCGCAGGATGGAAAGCCAGGGGAATAAAAGTCTGAAAGCCATGCGTGTCGTCCTGCAGCGTGCGCAGGCGGATCAGATGGTCGGCGCGATCTTCTTCGTTCTCGATGTGGCCGTAGAGCATGGTGGCGTTCGACTTCAGGCCGATCTTGTGCGCGGTGCGGGCGGTTTCGAGCCATTGCTCGCCGTCAATCTTGTGATCGCAGATCACGCGGCGCACGCGCTCGTTGAAAATCTCCGCGCCGCCGCCGGGCAGCGAATCCAGGCCGGCATGTTTAAGCTGGCGCAGCGTTTCTTCGATGGACAGCTTCGCGCGCTTGGCCAGAAACGCAATCTCCACCATGGTCAGCGCTTTGAGATGGACCTGAGGGAAGCGCTCTTTCAGCCCGGCAATCAGGTCCAGGTAATACTGGAACGGCAAGTCGGGATGCAGGCCGCCCACAATGTGAAACTCGGTAACCGCCTCGCTGTAGCCGGATGCCGCGGTCTGAAACGCCTCTTCCAGGGCCATGGTGTACGCGCCCGGAGAATCTTTCTTGCGGCCGAAGGCGCACAGCCGGCAGGCCGCCACACAGACGTTGGTGGGATTGATGTGCCGGTTGACGTTGAAATAAGTCACGTCGCCGTGCATGCGCTCGCGGACGTGGTTGGCCAACCAACCCACTGCCAGAATGTCAGGCGAACGATAAAGAGCGATGGCGTCGTCAAAGCTCAGGCGCTCGTGTCCCAGCACCTTCTCGGATATGGAGTGCAGTGCAGGATCGTCGGTACGAAACTCGTGGAGTATTGGCCTCTTGGCCCCGTTGCCGTTAGCCGGGGTCGCCGTTCGAGATCGAGCGCTGGTATCGACGTTGGCCATGTCTATCGAATGATACCGCGACTGGCGGGAGTTTACGAGCCGGCCTGATAAGACCCTGGGTTCGCCTTAGCTCCTGTGAAACCCGGGAGTTACGACGCTCAGGGAAAATTACTGGTTCTCGAGATGTTTTGAACTTCTCCAAATTCAAAATCTCACATACCCCCATATAGGGCGGATATTGTTTTTGGGAACTTGTCGGTCTGAGCGCAGGGGTTGTCGGCATTCATAGGCGGTTTCCTGCGACCCGGCGAGCCGTCGTAACCCAAATGAATTCAGTAGATAGCTACGCCGAGGAGGGACGCGAGGAAGGGGTGTGTCCGGACTTGCATAAATCGGTCACAGAATTGCTCATTACCAGGGTAACCAACGGTTGATTTTGTATTTCGGTTCAAGCGGCTGGCGTGACGCGAATCGCTCTCCGCGAATTGTTCAGTAAAAAACTGACGGGCGTTGTTGAGGCTTATTCAAACTTTCAGATCCTGGCGCCCATTTCTAAGGCAGTCTTTTTTCAACAAATGTAAGAAGTAACAGCCGCTTGGTTGTTCTGTGGGACACAAGGACGGCGAGTGTACGCACTCTGTTCTCTTCAGCTGTCCATATTCCGAAGGAGGGAAAAAATGGAACCAGGAAAGACAGGAAGATCGCGATGTATGGGCCTGGCACTTATAGCCGGCCTTTTACTCAGTTGCGCCAATCTGTGGGGACAGGCAACGGCCAGCTCAACGCTGATAGGCACCGTCTCTGATAACACCGGCGCGGTTATCAGCAAACCCGAAGTCACCCTTACCAGCAAGGAAACCGGCGCCGTGCGCACCACCAAAGCGAACGACATAGGCGAATACCGGTTCGACGGATTGAACGCCGGCATTTACAACGTCAAGGTTAAGGCCTCCGGTTTCTCCGCAGGAGAAGCAAATAATGTGGAGCTTCTCATAGGGAGAACAGCCACCCAGAACTTTAGTCTGAAGCCGGGCGCGGTGAGCGAAACCGTAGAAGTTACGGGAGCCGCTCCGTTGGTGGATCAGACCAAGACAGACGTCAGCACCAACATCACTCCGGATCAAATCCAGGACCTGCCGATGATTGGCCGCGATATCGCCGACCTGGCCTATCTGGCGCCGGGGGTCAAGGCAGCCGACTCCTACGATCCCACGAAAAACCGTTACTCGATCCTATCCGTCAACGGTGACGGAGGACGGAACGTGAACGTCACTGTCAACGGCGTAGACAATAAAGACAACACCGTCGGTGGACCGGTAATGCAGCTGCCCGCTGAAGCGGTTCAGGAGTTTCAAGTCTCGACGCAGCGCTTTTCGGCTGTCAATGGTCGTTCTTCGGGCGCAGCCATCAACGTAATCACCAAATCGGGAACCAACAAGTACCATGGCTCGGCTTTCGCCTTTTTCCGCGAGCAACAGTTCAACGCTGATCAGAAAGTCGCGAATGGCGATGGAACATCGTCCCCCAGCAATCCTCCCTATTCGCGGCAATGGTTTGGCGGTTCCTTCGGCGGGCCTATCAAGAAAGACAAGCTGTTCGCCTTCTTCGCCTACGAGCGGCAGCGTGAGCACACGTCGATTGCTGAATCAGGGCAGGCTTTGACCCAGCTGCAACTGGTGACGGCTCTGGGAGCGCAACCTGCCGCGATTATCCCCACACCGTTCTTCGAGAATCGCCTTAATGGCCGCCTCGACTGGACGATTAATCCCAAGCATTCCGCCTACCTCTCCGTGTCGACTCAGGCCAACAACAGCCTGAACGATCAGAGCAACGGATTATTTGATCTGACCGAAGGAAACTTCACCGTCAACCACCTGCAGGTGGCCAATGTGACCGTGAACTCCTCATTGACTCCCACGCTGCTCAACCAGTTCACGGCGGGTTTCCAGTATTGGAACAACCTCATTGACAGTACCAGCCGGCTCCCGCTCTTCACCTTCCAGAATGGTACCCCGACCGGCATCCAGTTCGGCACCAACACCAACGTTCCCCAGAACTCGATCCAACGTAAGTACCAGTTCAAGGATGACTTGACTAAGATTGTCGGCAAGCACGCCTTCAAGACAGGATTTGACTACATCTGGACGCCACTCATGGGTGGCTTCTTCGAGTTCAACCCTACTCTTGAGTTGGACTACCCCCTGTTACCGAGCCAGATTCTGGCTTTGCCCCTGGGATTCAACACTCCCGGATTGCTGGTGGGCGGCAACAATGCTGGAAACGGCATGAGCATCGCGGTTGGCGACCCCACCTTCCTGATCAAGGACGCCGGACAGATCGGACTGTACTTCCAGGACGACTGGAAAATGACGCGTCGCTTGACCGTCAATCTTGGCCTGCGTTGGGACAAGGACATTGACTTTGTCGGCGGATCAAAAATTACGGACAGCCGCACGTTCCAGGAGCTCCAGACCATTGCGCCGATCAATCCCCTGGCAGCGAGGCTTGTGCGCAAGCCGGCGAGCGATTACAGCTTCGGGATCAGCCCTCGCGTCGGCTTAGCCTATGACCTGACTGGCAACGGAAATCACGTGATCCGCGCCGGCTTTGGCATGTACTACGACAACACCTTCCAGAACATCCCGCTGTTCATGGAGCAGCAGGCCAATCCAACCATCTTCCAGACGGCATTCTCACTCAGCAACGCCAGCGATATCGTGCCTGGCACAGGTATTACGCTGGGTAACTGGCATTTGGGAGATCCGTTGCCGACGATTCCAGCCCCATCGGCGGCACTGAATCCCGGCTCCATCGGGCGCATCATGGATCCGAACTACCGGACACCGGTGACCGAGGAGTTCAATGGGGGATATACGTGGGGCCTCAGCAAGAGCTCGGTTTTAGAAGTTGAATATGTGCACGTACTCAGCTTGCATGAGAACAAGACCATTAACGTTGATCCCAATATCCCGGTTACTCCAAACAACATTACCACTCTGTCCAGAACCGGCCTCCCCGGCGGCTTCTTCCGTCCGCTGGATGCAGCCTTCACGGCGGCGGGTCAGCCGGTGCTAGCCAGCGTGCGCGACGAAGCTTCCATCGGGCGTTCGCGCTATGATGCCATGAACATCAGCTACCGCCAGCGTGGTTTCCACAGAACCGATCTGATCGCCAATTACACGTTGGCCCGTGCAGTGGGTTATGACGAGGATGGCGGTTCGTTCCGTTACTACCCGCGCGATCCACAAAACCCGCTTGGCGCAAATGAGTTCGGCCCCGCGGCCAACGACGAGCGGCATCACCTGACGCTGGCTGCAACCTCCCATTTGCCATGGGGTTTGGAAGTATCTCCCATTCTCCAGGCAGCATCTGCACGGCCTTATCTTGCTACCGCGAGTAACAACATGTTGAATCTCGGTGGTGGCAGTTCGGCCAACGCCCTGATCGTAACCAACGCCAATCCGAACAATCTTCTCTCTGCAACCCAGCTGCCGCTGGTGAGCGGGAGACTGGATGTGGCCGAAGCCGCGTGCTACTACTCCGGCAACTGTCACCTGGTGCCCTACAACTCGCTTCGTGGCGACCCGTTTTTCGACATGGACGCTCGCGTGGCAAAGAACTTCAAGCTCCGCGAAGGCTGGAATCTGCAGCTCATGTTCCAGGCTTTCAACCTGTTCAACCATGCCAACTACGGCAACAACTTCGATGCCACGATTGCCACGCTTACAAGCCATGTGGTATCTACACCGAACCCGAACTTTCAGCAGCCTGCCGGGTTCATCAACCCCACGAGCAGCTTGCTGCCGCGGGCATTCACCGGTGAGTTCGGAGCTCGATTCACCTTCTAACCACGGATCCACTTTCCAAGCAACTCGCCCGGCGCCCAGTGCGCCGGGCTTTTTCTGTTGAGAACACTCTCAACGATTGATCCGGAATTCAGCCACCAGCGGCAGATGGTCTGAAGCCATCAAGGCCCCGCGGCTGCGGTGCAGAAGAAATTCCTCCAGGGCCAGATCGCGGTCGAAGTACATATGGTCCAGGTGCATGATGGGAAGCACGCCGGGGTAGGTCCGCCGCCGGCGCAAGTGGAGTTCAATGTCCACGCTTTCAAATTCGTGCTGCAGCGAGCGCGAGACCAGGCCGCGCGTCCATTCGTTGAAATCGCCCACCACCAGCCGGGGATATTTGAGGCCCGGCGCCCGCAGCACATCCCGGCCCATCAGCAGGTGCGCCTGCTTGCGGCGCTCCAGGTAGCCGGTGCCGAGATGAATGTTGAAGAGGTGCACGATCTTGCCCGGCGCGATCTCCACGTCGCAGCGGATGCAGCCGCGCTGCTCGCGGCGCGAGGCAGTCAGGTCGTAAACCTCGGCTTCTCTGACCTTGAAGCGGCTCAGCACCACGTTGCCGTAGGAGGCGCCGCGCAGCTTGCGCGTCTCGCCGATGCGGTACTCGAAGCCGACGGCGTCGGCCAAATATTGCGCCTGATTCTGCTCGCGCCGGCCTCCGCTGAGGCTCACGACTTCCTGCAGCGCGATGATGTCGGCATCGAGCTCGCGCAACACCTCGGCAACCCGATGCGGGCGGATGCGCCCATCCATGCCGCGGCACTTGTGGGTGTTGTAGGTTGCGACGCGGAATACCGGCTTTTCCTTCATTGTGCAACTGGGCAGGGAAGTCAGCGACGAGGACCAGTGCCCGTGCGAAGCCCCCACCTTTACTGTCCATTAGAATATGAAAGTGGCAGCTTCGGTCAAATTACGAAGAGTCAAATCCGTAAAAACAAAACGAGGCAAGGCCGGAACCATGAAACCGGATGCGCCGAAGCAGCCCGTTTCGCGGATCGAGATTATTGAGTCGCCGGTGCTCCGGCGGTTGAGTTGGCTGGTCCATGGCTTCAGCACTCGCGCAGCAGGGGTCACGACCTGCTACGGCGCGCCCAGCCTTAACCTCGGGTTTACCCAGGCCGATACGCGCGAGCACGTGATCGAAAACCGCCGGCGCTGGCTGATCGCGCTGGGCGCAGCCACCAAGGGAAAGCCGTGGCCGCTGGTCACCAATCGTCAGATACATTCCGATGTCGTCCACGTGGTGCGTTCGGTCCCGAGCGAGCCCCTGGCCGGTGACGGACTGATTACGGATCTAGCGGGCGTCGCCCTCGCCATACTCACCGCTGACTGCCTGCCCGTCCTGCTAGCCGACCGAAAGAAGAAAGTCATCGGCGCATTTCACGCCGGGTGGCGAGGCACCGTGCAGCGGATCGTGGAAAAAGGGCTGGGCATCATGCGCCGCGACTTCGGCTCGCGCCCCGAGGACGTGTTTGCCGCCGTCGGCCCGGGAATCCAAAACTGCTGCTACGAAGTGGGAGAGGAACTAAAGGAGCGATTCGAATCGCAATTTCCTTACGCGCGCGACCTCTTTCACGAGGTCCAGGACTCCGACCCGGTCCGGGAGAAGTATCCGCTGCTCTTTATGAACCAGCGCGCGCCGGGGCATGGCGACCTCTGCATCAAGATCCACCTTAACCTGCGCGAAGCCAACCGGCGGCAGCTGGTGGAAGCCGGAGTGCCGGCAAAGCAGATTTCAACCGCGTCGGAGTGCACAGCCTGCGATACCGGAAAGTTCTTTTCTCACCGCGCAGAGAAAGGCCACACGGGAAGGATGATGGCGGTGATGGGAATCAAGCCCTGAGGTCGCCAGCGAACGATTAATGGGTCTCAGGCGCGGCAGCGGGAGCGGGCGCGGCGCCAGTGCCATCACTGCCGTGATTGATAACGTCCTTCAGCTCTTTGCTGGGCTTGAAATAGGGAATCTTCTTGGCCGGGACTTCCACGCGGGCGCCCGTCTTGGGGTTGCGCCCCACCCGGGGCTTGCGCTGCCGGGTACGGAAGCTGCCAAAGCCTCGGATCTCAATTTTGTCGCCGGCGCGCAGGGAACGCACTACGCTGTCAAAAATCGTCTCCACGATCACCTCGCTATCCTTGCGCGTAAGTTCCGCTAGGCGCGAGACTTCTTCTATCAGATCGGCTTTGGTCATGGCCTTATTCCACCCGAAATAGGCTCCGGCGTCAAGAAACCTTTCACACAAATGTACGCTCACCTTTGGGGCACGATTACCCTCAAACCCCTGGTCACAACACCGATTTCCACCGGCGTGGTGCAGGCATATTCGCCGTCGGCGTAGACCTCCAGCGGGCGGCCGCTCTCAATGCGAACCGCCGGCGACTGGAAATACTCCACCTGCTTGATCGCCAGATGGGTCCCGAAGAAGATAGTCGGCACGCAGCAGAGCAGTTTCAGCCGGTTCATGCTGCCGACAAAGCAGACATCGAGCAGGCCGTCGCTCAGATCGGCCCGCGGGGCAATCTTCATGCCGTGCCCGTAGCGGTGGGCATTGCCTACTGCAACCAGGAGCCCGGGACGGCTGATGCGGCGCTCGGCGGCGGTCGCCGTAAGCTCGGTCGGCACGAATCCAACAACCGACCGTAGCGCGGCCAGGAAGTATCCCGAACTTCCCCGCAGCCAAGAGGGCATACGGTTGGCCAGGGCATTGGCCATGGAGTCCAGCCCGGTCCCGGCCACGCAGCAAAACGGTATCTCGCCCGTCCCGGACCGGATTATGCCGAGATCGATCTCAGCAACGTTCTTGCCGCCCGATTCGCGGAAGTACTTCCACGCGGTCAGTGCGACGGCCTCGCTGCCGATGCCCAGTGACTTGGCGAAGTCATTGCCGCTGCCCTTGGGGACGACCAGGAAGGGAATCCGCCGACGGCTCAGCTCAGGAAGATGGCGGTGAACGGTGCCATCTCCACCGAAGATGAGGGCCGCGTCGAGGTGGTCACCCTTTAGTTCTGCGCATATTTCGAGGTCTGCCGCAATGTAGTGAAACGGCTGGACCGCATTGCTTGAGACAGTTGGATGAAGCAGCGCTGCGCTCCTCATGCATTCAGCGCTCAGCTGATTACCCGTACTCTCTTTATCTTGCGCCCGACGCGAGAAAGCATGGCGACAGGAATCGGAAACCTGTATGCCATCGCCTGGACGCGGGTCTTGCCAATACGTACTGCGCCCTCTCTTATTTTTCGTTGTGCTTCGGTTCCGGAAGTCGCAAGCCCCGTTTCTTTGAGCAGCTTGTCAACTCGAATCACGGCGAAGGAAACCACGTCAGAAAGCTTCTCGAGGTCGTCTGGATTAAACGGAGCGACATTGCCTGGTTCCTCACGATCCACTGCCACCGCATTAAGTTGCACTGTGACGGTCTCAAGATTTTCAGGAGTTTCTTCCTTCTGGAACTGCTTGGCCCAGTTTGCGTCCGCGTCCTTCGCAGCCTGTTCGGAGTGGAAATCCTGGACGATCCTGCGCGCCAGCGCCTTCTTCAGCTCCATGGGATGCTGCTTGCCCGCCGCGGCATCCTTCTTCATCCGCTCGATCTCGGCCATGGAGACGTCGGTCAGCACTTCGTAGTAGCGCCACATCAGGTCGTCGGAGATCGACATGACCTTGCCGTAGATCTCCTGCGGGGGCTCGTTGATGCCGATGTAGTTGCCGTAAGACTTCGACATTTTCTGCACGCCATCGGTGCCTTCCAGCAGCGGAGTGGTCAGCACGATCTGCGAAGGCTGGCCGTAGTCTTTCTGCAGCTGGCGCCCCATGAGCAGATTGAATTTCTGGTCGGTGCCGCCCAGCTCAACGTCGGCTTCGAGCGCCACCGAGTCGTAGCCCTGCACCATGGGGTAGACCAGCTCGTGCATGGCGATGGGCTTCTCTTCATGGAAGCGCTTGTGGAATTCCTCGCGCTCCAGCATCTGGGAAACCGTGAATTTGGACAGGATGCGGATGAAATCCTCAATCGTCAGCTTGGAAAACCAGCGTGAGTTGAAATCCACCACCGTCTTCTTTGCGTCGAGAATCTTGAATACCTGGGCCTTGTAGGTCTCGGCGTTGCGTTCGATGTCGGTGCGGGTCAGCGGCGGGCGCGTCACCGAGCGTCCGGTGGGATCGCCGATCATCCCGGTGAAGTCGCCGATCAGGAAGATTACCGTGTGGCCGAGGTCCTGAAAGTGCTTCAGCTTGCGAATCAGGACGGTGTGGCCCAGGTGCAGGTCGGGCGCCGTGGGATCGAATCCAGCCTTCACGCGCAGCGGCTTCCCGGATTTCAGGGATTGTTCCAGGCGCTCGCGCAGTTCGCGCTCGTGAATGATCTCCGCCGCGCCCTTCTTGATGTAGGCGAGTTGTTCGTCAACCGGAGGGAAGTTTGGCATCGTCGTCTGATTATAAGGGCGCGTGCGCCCCCGGGGCGTTGCTGCGGTCTCGCCGGACGCAGTGCCGGGCGGCTGTGGTCCGGCTGTGGTTCGCCTTCCTCAACGGCCGCTGGAGCCGAAGCCACCGCCTTTGCGGCTGGAATCGCTCAGGTCTTCCACGACCTCCACTTCGCCGGTGAGCACCGGATACGGAATCAGGTTGGCGATCTTGTCGCCGGCATGGATGACGGCTTCCACGTCGCCCAGATTCTCGATGAGCACGCGCAGCTCGCCGCGATAGCCGGCGTCGATCACGCCGCCGGTGAGTGCGAGACGCCGCGATGCCATCGAAGATTTGTCGCGCAGCAGCGCTCCCATTTTTTCACCGTGCGGCGACGTGCACTCCACGGCGATTCCAGTGGGCACAACCGCATGCCCGCGCGCGGGGATGGTCACGGTGGCAGACGCGTACACGTCATAACCCAGGTCTTCGCCCGGGTGCGCGACCGTGGGGGCTTTGGCCGAGCCCGTGAGGAATTTGACTCTGAGCACTAGCGCGCCTCCGCGCGGCTGGGCTTGCGCTGCACGCGGCCGTCGCGAACCTCGATCTCGCCGGAGAGGACGAGCTTGATGGCTTCAGAATAGGCAATGTGTTCCTGCTCCAGGATGCGAGCGGAAAGAGAGAACACGTCGTCGCCGGCGATCACCGGGACGGTCTTTTGCAGAATGATGGGGCCGTGGTCGAGATGTTCGTCGACAAAATGGACGGTGCAGCCGGAAACCGTTGCGCCCGCTTCCAGCGCCTGCTTCTGCGCGTCGAGCCCGGGAAAGTCGGGAAGGAGCGAAGGGTGGATGTTGAGGATGCGGTTGGGAAATGCCTGCACAAACGCGGGTGAGAGCAGACGCATGTAGCCTGCCAGGCAAACCAGGTCCACACCGGCCTTGCGGAGCGCCGCGACCACTTCGGCGTCATGCTCCTCGCGCGCCCGGCCTTTGGATGGAATCAGGACAGCGTTGAGCCCGCGGCGGCGCGCGGATTCCAGCCCCGGAGCATCGGCGCGGTTGGAAATTACGATCGCGATCTCCGCCGGCAGCCGGCCGGTTTTCACGGCATCGGCAATGGCCTCAAAGTTCGAGCCCCGGCCCGAGAGCAGTATTCCAAGCTTTTTCATTGCAGTCATGGATCAGGCGTAGAGCACTTTGCGCTCGCCTTTCACGATGCGGCCGATCAGGTAAGCCTTCTCGCCCAGCTTCTCCACCGTGCTTTGCACGCGCTTGAACTTTTTGGCCGGAACCACCAGCACCATGCCGATGCCCATGTTGAAGGTGCGCAGCATCTCCTCCGGGGCCACGTTGCCGATCTTCTGCAGATGATGGAAGACGGGCAGCACCGGCCAGGTTCCCAGTTCGATGATGGCGGCGCAGCCTTTGGGCAACACGCGCGGCAGGTTGTCAGTGATACCGCCGCCGGTGATGTGGGCCATGGCGTGGACCAGGTCGCCATCCACCAGCTTGCGCAGCACCGGCCAGTAGCTCTTGTGCGACTTCATCAGCTCCTCGCCGGCTTTGCCTTTGAGCTCGTTGACGTAGGTTTCCGGTGAGTACGCGGCAACTTCAAAAAACAGTTTGCGGGCCAGCGAGTATCCGTTGGTATGCAGGCCGTTCGATGGCAAGCCCATCAGCAGGTCGCCGGGCTCGACCTTGTCGCCGGTGATCACGCGGCTCTTCTCGGCAACGCCCACGATGAAGCCGGCAAGATCGTACTCTCCCTTGGGATAGAAGCCGGGCATCTCTGCTGTTTCCCCGCCGATCAGCGCGCAGCTGTTGTGCTTGCAGGCGTCGGCGATGCCTTCCACCACTTTGCAGGCGACCTCCGGATCAAGCGCGCCGGTAGCCAGGTAATCCATGAAGAACAGCGGCGCCGCGCCCTGCACTGCAATGTCGTTGACGCAATGATTCACCAGGTCGCCGCCCACGGTGTGGTGGACGTTCATCAGGAAGGCGATCTTGAGTTTGGTGCCCACGCCATCTACGCTTGAGACCAGCACAGGCTCGCGGAATTTCTTACGGTCGATGGCGAACATGCCGCCGAAGCCGCCGATCTCGCTGACCACGCCCTTGGTAAACGTGCGGTGAGCAAGGTACTTGATGCGCAGCTTGGCGCGTTCGGCGCGGTCGATATCGACCCCGCTATCGGCGTATGTAAAAGAAGTTTTGTTCAAGCCTGGTCCGTAACGTTTTTATCTTTTGTCTGGGGGTGCTGGCTGGAGAAGTCATTGTAGCAGTTTCCAAAACTCCCGGTTGCGGGTTCATCCGGCGGCTTGAGAGCCGAGCTCCTTGCCGATCGAGTCCAGCACACCGTTGATGAACTGGACCGACTCGGGGGCGGAAAATTTCCGAGCGATCTCCAGGGCTTCGTTGATCACCACCGGCCGGGGCGTATCGCGGAAGCCGAGAAATTCGGCGACGCCCGTCCGCAGCACGTTGCGGTCCACAGCCGCCATGCGGTCCATGCGCCAGTGCTGGGCATGCTTCTGGATGAGTTGGTCGATCTGCTCGTGCTTGTCTATGGCCAGGAGGAAGAGGTCGTTGGCGAATCCGCGCGTACCGGCGTCCGCATCGCCACGCTCCGCCCAAAAGGTCTGGCGCACGTGCTCCGGCGTCTGCTTTCCCATGTCCCACTGAAAAAGCATTTGCAGGCAGCATTCCCGGGATTTGCGTCGTGTTCCCATGAAGGCCCATTCCGAGCGAAAACGATGAATCCTATCATCCATTGTCGCAGACAATGGACTCCGATCGGTTCCGCTCGGGATCGCCCAAACTTACTTATTTTTGGATGCGCTCCGCTTTCGAGCAGGCCCCGTCTTGCGCTTCAAACTGACCATCTCAATCGCCGAGACCGCGGCTTCAAATCCCTTGTTCCCGGCTTTCAGCCCGGCGCGATCGAGGGCCTGCTCCAGGTTCTCGCAGGTAAGCACACCATAGGTATGCGGCACTCCGGTCTCCTGCGCCGACTGCCCGATGCCCCGCGTTACCTCAGTGGAGATGTGCTCATAATGCGTAGTCTCGCCGCGAATCAGGCAGCCCAGCGTGACAATGGCGTCATACTTTCCGGTCTCGGCCATGGTCCTCGCCTGCGAGGGGATTTCAAAAGAGCCGGGCACGCGCACCACGGTGATGTCCTGGCTGCGGCAGCCGTTGCGGCGCAGCGCGTCCAGCGCGCCCTGCAGCAGGCGCTCGGTGATGAAGGAATTCCAGCGGGCCACCACCACGGCGAAGCGCATGCCGCGCGCGTTGAGATCGCCTTCCACCGCGTCCTGGGGAGCCTGGTTCTTCTGCCAGAAAGCGATCTTGAGTCCCTTGGCGGGCTCAGCCACCAGCACCCGGCCGCCCCAGTCGGTGTCAGTGATGTCAGAGACGAGCGAGATCTTTTTCTTTTCGATTACGATGCGCGCCGAATCCAGGTCGCTGACCTCGACCCACACATCGGCAGGAAAGCGCTCGCTGCCGCCAATCAGCTCAATCTTGCCGGCTGGCGCCAGAAAGTACTGGCCGTGGCTGTGCCTTGCTTTCCACGCATTGCCGGTCTCAAAACCCAGCGAGTCGAGCAGCGCGCTCACGGCCAAAAACTCTTTTTCGCTGGCCACGCGGCGGATTGTGGTGATGCCTTTGATCATGGTCTATTCATACTCCGCTTTCCACTGATGGCCGCACTCTTCGCATTTCCACAATCCTTTGGGAAGCCACAGGGGTAACGAAAGCACGCACAGGCCCACCAGCGCCAGCCCTCGGTGGACAGGCTCATAACTGACATCGCGCGAATGGCAGTTCGTGCATGACGGTTGCCGGTACTCCTCGCCGATCTCCTCCGCGGTGAAGCTTTGCGGAATCTCCTCGGCCAGCAGCTCCAGCGCAAGCCGGGCATCCTCTTCCGCCACCCGCAAGCGGACGCCGCCGACCGCGTTGGAGATGAACCAGTTAAGCCGGACAATATTGTCGTCGGCCAGAACGCACCATATCAACTGCGAATCCAGCTTGGCCCGGGCAATCAGAGCTTCAGGAAGATCGCGATACCTCCACAGGGTGACGAGTTGGTCGGCCATCTATCGTTTTGTTCCGCGCGCTAGCGAGGCAATCCTGCTTGAAACGAATAGTGGATTATACGTGCCTGGGCTTGCCCTTAAACTGGATTCCGGCTGTAGGATCCCTCGCTCAGGGCGTCAAAAGAGAGCTTTCGGATTGTTTGGATCGCTGTAGTCGTAAAAGCCCTTGCCGGTCTTGCGGCCGTACCAGCCGGCCATCACCAGGCGCCTGAGCAGGGCGGGCGAGGCGAACCGGCGCTCCTTGAATTCCTCAAACATCACCTGGGTGATGTAGTAGGTGGTGTCGAGGCCAACGAAGTCGAGCAGCGTGAACGGGCCCATGGGATAGCCGCAGCCCAACTTCATGGCGTTGTCGATGTCGGGAATCGAGCCCACGCCCTCTTCGTAGGCGCGGATAGCGTCAAGCAGGTAAGGAACCAGGAGGCGGTTCACGATGAATCCTGTCTTGTCGCTGGTGCGGACGGGAACTTTACCCAGGCTTTTGCCGAACTCGTACGCGGCTTCGAACGCGGCATCAGCGGTGGCGATAGTGCGCACCACCTCCACCAGCTTCATCAGCGGAACAGGATTGAAGAAGTGCAGCCCCACGAACTTGTCCGCCCGCCTGGTGGCGGCGGCCACTTCGGTGATGGAGATGGAAGATGTGTTGCTGGCGAAGATGGCGTCTTTCTTGACGATCGCATCCAGAGCGCCGAACATCTTCTTCTTGTCTTCCACGTTTTCGATGATGGCTTCGACGATAATGTCGCAGTCGGCCAGATCCTCGCGCCTGGTCGTGCCCTTCAGGCGCGCGCGCACCGTTGCCGGCGGCTCTTTCAGCGTGCCCTTTTCGGCAAACTTGGCCAGCGACTTCTCGATTCCGGCGAAGCCCTTGTCCAGGAATCTCTGCTCCTGCTCGAGCACGGTCACATCATAGCCGGCCGTCGCCGAGACCTGGGCAATGCCTGAGCCCATCAAGCCACAACCGAGTACGCCTACTTTTTTGATCGTCATTCTTCCTCTCTTCTAACCACAAAGGACACAAAGGAGCACCAAGGAATGTTGCCGGTGAATTCCCACTTCGTGCGCCTTCGTGACCTTTGTGGTTTCTGGTTCTTGCTATCTCTGGAGGTTCTCCACGATCATCGCAATGCCCTGGCCGCCGCCGATACATGCGGTCGCCAGACCGTACTTTGCTTTGCGGCGGCGCAACTCATGCAGCAGCGTGATCACCAGCCGCGTGCCGGTCGCGCCCAGAGGGTGACCGAGTGCAATGGCGCCGCCGTTCACATTCACCTTGCTGCGGTCCAGGCCGAGCTGTTTCTCGACGGCCAGATACTGCCCGGCGAAGGCTTCGTTGACCTCAATAAGATCCATGTCTTCCAGCTTCAGCCCGGCTTTCTTGAGCGCCAGGCGCGAGGCTGGCACTGGGCCGCTCCCCATGATTTTGGGATCCACTCCGGCGATGCCCCAGCTCACGATGCGGCCCAGCGGCTTCAGGCCGTGCCTGGTCGCCTGGTCCATAGTCATCATCACCACCGCCGCGCCGCCATCGACGATCCCGCTGGCATTGCCCGCAGTCACCGTCCCGTTCTTACCAAAGGCGGGCTTCAACTTGGCCAGACCCTCCATGGTGGTTTCCGGACGCAGGTGATCGTCTTTCTCGAACATCTCGCCGGTGGGCTCGCCCTTGCGGTTTTTGAGCGCGACGGGCGTGATCTCTTCCGCCAGGCGGCAGGCCTTCTGCGCGGCAGCAGCTTTATGCTGCGACTCCAGCGAGAACTCGTCCATCTTCTCGCGGGTGATGCCTTGCTGCTCGGCGTAGAGTTCGGCAGTGTTGGCCATGTAGAGGCCGCAGTAAGTGTCGAGCAGGGCCACCATGAGCGAGTCTTCCAGCTTGCCTTCACCCAGGCCCAGCCCCCAGCGCGCCCCGCGGACCACGTGCGGCGCCTGGGACATGGACTCCATGCCTCCCGCGAGGACCGTTGAGGCTTCGCCCAGCTGGATCATCTGCGCGGCGTTGACCAGCGACTGCATGCCCGATCCGCACAGGCGGTTGACGGTCAGAGCCGGCGTCTCGATGGGCAGGCCGGCTTTCAGGGCCACGTGACGGGCGCCATAGAGCGCATCGCCCGAGGTCTGCTGGGCGTTGCCGAAGACCGCGTGGTCAAATTCTTTGGGATCAACGCCGGAGCGCCGGATGGCCTCCTGGCCGGCAACAGCGCCCAGGTCCATGGCGGTGAAATCGCGCAATTTGCCGCAGTAGCGGCCCATGGGCGTGCGCGCGCCACTTACGATCGCAATGTCGGTAGCTTGTGCCATTTTTGACAACCTGCAAGAGGAGATTAGAGCGTGCGGGCAAACTAGTTAGTTTAACACTTCAGCCACCGCCGGTCGTGCCGACACGTGCCCGCAGTTGCAGCTCCGTCTTCCAGTTCCGGGGCAATGCGCCCACTCTGATGGCCCGTTCCACCAGATCCGGATCGCGCTCTGGGCCAAGGTAGAGGCGAGTTATGTCGGCGACGCTGACTGCCTGGGGATCACGATCCAGGATTTCAATATCCGATCCTGCGGAAACCTCACCCGGCTCGATCACCGAGAAGTAAAAGCCGCTGCGTCCGCTGGCCAGGAAGCGGTGGATCATGTCGTCACGGTCAAAGCGGAGCGCGAGCTTGTAGCAGGGCATGCGCGGCTGCGTGACCATCAGCACCGCCGATCCAGCCCGCAAGCGGTCTCCGATATATAGAGTGTCCTCCCGCAGTCCTGTAGTGGTGAGGTTTTCACCGAAATGTCCCCAGGAGAACGCGACCTCGGGCAGTTCCTTGCGCCAGTATTCGTAATGCTCCGCCGGGTAAGCGTAGACCGCCTTGGCCGGACCGCCGTGGACAGTGAGGTCGGCCTGGCGGTCGCCATCGAGATTGAGCGGCGCGATCCTCACCGGGCCAGTCACCGGGGATTTGAAAATCCCCGTGCTGACCCTCATGTCCTTCCACTCGACTTCGCGCGGCAGGCCCACGTTTATCGAAATGACTCTCAGCGTATTCAAAGGATCCCTCCCATGTCCGCTTGATCGCGTCAGACGTCTATATAGCCGCAAGGTCGTTAGACGACCGTGGCCTCAACTGCTTCGGCAATGATCTCGGCGACTTGTTCCGGGGCTGAGGCTAGCGGGAATGGTCCACCGGCAACGCGCGAATCGTAGAATGCGCGCGCTGGGCCATGAATCGTTGAGTGTCCGGCGAGATCATGCGATCCCGTTCCGCTCCCAGAAACCAGGAAGGCTTTTCTCTCCATGCCTGATATGCGGTGGTCTCACCCAGGCACTTTATGGAAATCGGTTTCTGTGTTGCCCTCATGATGGCAGTCTCCTGCGCGGGGCTCTCCGGCGCCACCGCGTTGGCGAAACCCTCTGCCGACATCCACAGGAGACCCTCCTCGTCTGGGATGAGCTGAGGTGCAGCAGCGTGCGTCGGAGCGCGATGCAGCAGTTGGCCCACGGTTTCGCCCTCGTCCGGCGCCATAGCGGCAATATAAACGAGGGCTTTTACCGCCGCGTGTCCGCCGCCCGCCGAGGTGATCACGGCGCCGCCGTAGGAGTGGCCGGCCAGCACAACCGGCCCCTCCAGCTTCGCCAAGGCACGGCGCACGGCGGCCACGTCATCGGTCAACGAGGTTAAAGGGATTTGCACTGATACCACTTGCAATCCCTTCTGCTGGAGCGTGGCGACGACCCTGCTCCAGCTGGATGCATCCGCCCAGGCTGCGTGGACCAGAACTGCTGTTGCGTTCCTGAGGTTAGCGCCGATCATTGCACTCTCCGTGCGTAAAGCGCGATGGGCAGGCCGACAAACAGCGCGTGTCCAATCACTCCGTTTAGAAACAAGCCAGGATGGAAGGGCATGGAAGCCACCGCGGAGAGCGGGTAGCACCAGATCGTTCATGAAGAAGTAGACCGCCGCACCGTACAGCAGGCCAAGGACCACGGCCCGCGTTCTTAAGACAGGGATCTTGCCGCTGGCCACCACGAACACGGCTGCAGCGGCCAAGGCAATCAGGAAATGAAAAAGGGCGCCAAGACCGGCTGTTGCCAGGCCGCCTTGAAAGGCCGATGGTCCCAGCGCGCCGCTGGCGATGTATTGCAGGACCTGAATCGGATTCAATCCCTGGGTGGCCAGAGCAATCACGCCATCGGCTGCATCCAACGTGCCAGCGACCAGCCCACCCCAAAGGATCGCCTTACCTGCGGTGAAACCAGGCAGGCGAGCGAGTTTTGCCGCGCTATCCATTTTCCCTCTCCTTTTCGCCGTTGAGGGTACGGCCGAGGAAGTCGCGAATTGCGCCGGCAATTTCCTGGGCATGGGTTTCCAGCGCGAAGTGGCCGGTGTCGTAGAAGTGGACCTCTGCGCCAGGGTTGTCGCGCCGGAACGCTTCAGCTCCGGGAGGCAGGAAGAAAGGGTCGCTCTTGCCCCATACGGCGAGCACGGGAACCTTGCTGGTGCGGAAATATTCCTGGAACCTGGGATAGAGCGCCACGTTGCTGGCGTAATCGAGAAACAGATCGAGCTGAATCTCGTCATTGCCGGGGCGGGCCAGCAGTGCGGAATCCAGCTGATAGGACTCCGGAGCCACCAGCGCCGGGTCTTTCACGCCGTGGAGATACTGCCACTGTGTGGCCTCAGGCTTCAGGAAGTCGCGCAGCGCGGCGCGGTTCTCCGCCGAGGGGTCTTTCCAGTACTTCTGGATCGGGTTCCAGCCCTGGCTGAGGCCCTCTTCATAAGCGTTGCCATTTTGCGAGATGATGGCGGTGATTTTTTCGGGATGCGCCAGAGCCAGGCGGAGTCCCACGGGAGCGCCGTAGTCGAATACGTATAGGGCGAACCGCTCCAGGCCTATCTCTTCGGTGAACTTTTCGATGGTCCGGGCCAATGTCTCAAAGGTATAGCGGAAGCGCTTGCGATCCGGCATTTCTGAGAATCCGAAGCCGGGGAGGTCCGGCGCAACTACATGGTAGCGGTCGGCCAGCGCGGGAATGAGGTTGCGGAACATGTGCGACGACGTGGGAAAGCCGTGCAGAAGGAGGACGGTGGGAGCGGTTTTCGGGCCGGCTTCGCGATAAAAGATCTTGGAGCCGTCCACAGTGGCATGCTGATACTGGATCATGATGGACCACCTTTCGATACGGCCTCTTGGTTTGAAACCACGGCCACATCCAGAACATCAGATGTGCTAACCGATAAACAGATTCATTATCGGTGTTATAATCCTTGGTGAGGTTGAACAGATGGGGAAGGCCAAGGCCGGCCGTGGTTCGGATTGGGAGAAAGGGTTCCTCTTCCTGGGCAATCATCCGGCACTCGACTTCGTAAACACCAAGCCTGTCCAGGACGGGGAGGCGGTAGAGTTGCTGCCCGATTTCAGCGCTGTCCTGCGCTGGTTCCAGGCAGCGGGACTGCTCCACCCGGGCGAGGCCCGCGTTCTTCAGCAGAAATGGGGCGATTCCATTCGGGCGCGGCGCAGCGTGCAGGAATTACAGGAGCTACGGGAAAAGCTGCGAGCGGAAATCCTGGTGTGGGAGGCCGGCGGCCCTGTCCATCACTCCATGATCGCCGACCTGAACAGACTCATGGCCGGACACCCCATGAAAACCCGGGTCAAGGCCGGGGGCGGCACGTTCACGACTGAGCTGTACTTCGAGCCAAATGAACCGGCGGACCTGGTTGCTCCGCTGGCATATTGGGCGGCCAGGCTGTTGGCCGAGGTAGACCACACGCGGGTGAGAAAGTGCGACCAGTGTGTCCTGCATTTTGTCGATATCAGCAAGAAAGGAACGCGACGCTGGTGCAGCATGCAGATGTGCGGGAATCGGCAAAAAGTAGCGGCTTATGCGGCCCGCCAACGGCAGCAGCGGTGAAATTGAATAGCGCCCTCCACAGAACAAAAGGCCGCTCCGGAGAGCGGCCTCAACAATCCT
>DATGHX010000050.1:0-38996 GCA_035307585.1 Candidatus Angelobacter sp. | reverse complement strand
AGCAGTCGATGCCCCCGGAGTGGTTCGATCCCGTGCCTCATACGCATGTGGCGCTCGACGATGCCATCGAGCAAGGACAACTCTTCTGCAACATGCTTAAAGCCAACTTCGACGCTAACTAGCCGCTCACGCTGCTAAATGCCGGCCCAATACCGCAGCCGCCCAGCTTGCTGAGGACAGGGTAGCCGTGTCCCTTCAAAGTGATATCAGCGATGATGTGTTCCGAGGGAGAGTTTGATATAAACATTTCAGTCCATGAATCGACCACAAATAAGAACCCTTGGGCGCAGCCTTGGAGTTGTCCTCACTTTCTTTCTGTCACAGCAATTGTTCGCGCAGCAACCGGCGCCTTCGTCAACGCCGATCCCCGGGCCGCCAGCGCAGGCGGGCCAGCCGGCCGCGCACTCGCCGCTGGAAAAGCTGCTGGAAGGCAAGGTGAAGGCCGAGTGGGAGGCGTTCAAGAACAAAGACAAGAAAGCTTACAGCGACCTGCTGGCGGATGATTACATGGGCGTGGAAGACGACAACCAGGGGCAGCGGGTGAAGTATCAGGCGGCGAATGAGATTGACCGCTCGGTGATTGCCAGCTACCACCTGTTCGCGTTGAAGGTGCTGCCGCTGGGCCCTAATGCCGCGCTGGTGACCTATGAAATCACCATGATGTTTCCGCCCAAAGCCGTGGTCCGCTTCAAGCGGGTGCTGGTGAGCGAGATCTGGATCAAGCGCGACGGGCAGTGGAAGGAGCGGTACTACCAGGAAACGCACGTGAAGTAAGCAGTCAGCAATCGAGCATTCAGCATTCAGCACTCCGCATTCAGCCAAACAAAGAACTCAGCACTCAGCCAGGCTGAGCTGAACTGCCGTGGTGAGGCAACGGGCCCATTGCACCAGTCGTAAGGCAGTATATTTTTTCCCGAAATAGGCTTGACTCTGCGCATGAGCGGAATATAATTTGGTCCGGTTAGCGGACCACTTGGGATTCTGCATTGCCGGCAACACTTCAGCCCGAATTTCAGGCCATCCGCAAGAACCGCGTTCATGAGGAAGTGGCAAAGCAGCTGGAGGATCTGATCCTCAAAAAGCTGCAGCCCGGCGACAAGCTTCCCGCGGAGCGAGAGCTGGCGGAGAAGCTGGGTGTAAGCCGCAGTTCGATACGCGATGCGATGCGGCGGCTGCATCTGATCGGGCTGGTCGAGCCGCGTCAGGGAGCGGGGACGGTGGTTCGCGAAGTCTCGTCCGAGGCGCTGGTCTCGCCGCTGACCAACGTGATCGCGCACAAGAGGCAGATGGTAAGCGAGCTGCTGGATTTCAGAATCATGCTGGAACCGCCGCTGGCAGGTCGGGCTGCCGAGCACGCCACCGCGGAACAGGTGAGCCGGATGGAAGAGATCCTGGGCCGGCAAGCCAGGTTGTTGCAGAGCGGCCGGCTGGCGGTGGAAGAAGACGCGGAATTTCATTACTGCGTCGCCCAGGCATCGGGGAACAGCGTGGTGCTGAAAGTTCTGGACGTAGTGATGGACCTGCTGCGGGAGACGCGTTCGCAGTCGTTGCAGACGGAAGGCCGGCCTTCGCGGTCACTGGCCGGACACAAGCGAATTCTGGCGGCCATCAAGCGCAAAGACGGCGCAGGAGCGGAAACGGCCATGCGCCAGCACATCAGTGACGTAAGCAAGATCGTCAATTACAAGCTGTCGTAGTTCAGGGTAAACCGCATGGGCTATTTGCTGGTGTTGAGAGCATGAAGGCCTCTTAGCGGCACGATTCGGCGTCACGGGCCGAATCGCTGGTCAACGAAGAAATAATGAGGGAGGAAGGTTATGGGGCGGTTATTTGCCATCGAGATCATCTATCGGGGAATCTTCCAGAAGACCCTGGCCAAGAACATCAGCCGCGCGATCGTGCTGGCCGCGCATAAAGAAGGCAAGCCGGGGATCTCCTTCGGCCGCTACGGCGACAGCCCCGAGCGCAACGGCATACCCGCCAAGAACTTCGCTATCGTGGGCAGCGACGACATCACGCTCGAAGAGGGAATGGCGAAATACGAGCCGAAGGAAGTGGATATCACCATCTCGGTGGACGACACGCTGTGCAAGGGCGTGGAATCGTGGGCCTGGTACGGACTGCAACCGGTCAACCGCCTGCTGAAGCCGGGCGGGACGCTGATCGTCACGTCGATGCACGGACCGCAGGAAATTGTGGCCATGGCGCATCGCAAGGAAGCGCCCTACAAGCTGGCCATCCTGAAGGGCACGCCGAGCTTCTCCGGGCTGTGGGTCTATAAAGACGACCACACCGATGTGCGGATTCTGGGGGCGATCTCCAAGCTTCTTCCCGAGCTGTTCAGCCTGAAGTCGGTGCAGTCGGCGATCATGGACGAGTGGCACGACAAGGTGAAGGTGGCCTCGGCGCAGCGGGCTCACGACCTGGCAAGGACCACCACCGTCCAGCCCAATCAGGGGAACCCGGAGACGCCGTACAAGTTCGATCTGCCGGGGTGGCATGAGATGGGCGAGGGCATCGCCATCCCCAGCATTCCCCAGGGCAAGGCGGTGGAGGATCCGACGTCGCACGCGCACGGCGGATACCGGCCGGACCGCAACCCCACATTCAAGAAGTTCAGCACGCGCACCATGCGTCCGGTGGTGAACTTTGACACCTGCATCAAGTGCACGCTGTGCTGGCTGCAGTGCCCGGATTCCTGCTTTGACGTGACGCCGGAAGGCTTATACGACGCCAACATGCAGGCCTGCTGCGGCTGCGGGGTGTGCGAAGCAGTTTGCCCGGTCAAGGATTGCGTGACCATGGTGAACGAAACCGAGTTCAAGGACAATTCCAGCCAGTGGGAGGCGTGGCGCCAGGACGCCAAAGCCTACGAAGCCTGGCTGCAGGACAAGATCAAGACACACGGCGAGCGCTCGCACGGCTTCCGCTACCTGGGTCAGTATGAAGAACAGGTGCCGGCGATGCTGGAGATCGCGCAAAAAGGATAATTTTCTAACCCAGGAAGGGAGCCTGTTATGGCGCAAATGGCGACAGTCGTAGAAGAGAAGAGCGGCAAAAGGACTGACGAAACCGCATTAATTACGGGCAGCGAAGCCATCGCGGTCGCCTGCAAGCTGGCCGACGTGGACGTGGTCACCGCGTACCCCATCCGGCCCTACGACACGGTGATGCAGTACGTGTGCAAGCTGGTGGCCAACGGGGAACTGGACTGCGAATACATTGTGGCCGAAGGCGAGCACTCCCAGTTTGAGATCGTGAAACATGCTTCCGCCTGCGGAGCCCGCGTGTTCTGCGGCTCCAGCGGCGTGGGCTGGATGTATGCCATGGAAGCGCTGACGGTGACGCCGGCGCTGCGCATTCCCATGGTGGCCATGGTGGGCAACCGGGCGCTCGACGATCCGGGCGCGTTCGGCGTGGAGCACAACGACGCGCTGACCGTCCGCGACCTGGGCTGGCAACTGGTGTGGGTGGACACCGCGCAGGAAGCGCTGGACACGGCGCTGATCGCCTATCGCGTGGCCGAAGACCGCCGCGTGTTTTTGCCCTGCGCCATCAGCTGCGACGGCGCGTTCCTGACGCACTCGCAGGCGCTGGTCAGTATTCCTTCGCAGGAGCAGGTCAACGAGTTCCTGCCCCGCTATAACCGCGGCGACCTGCTGCTGCATCCCGACAATCCCATCACCGTGGCCCCGCAGGGCAACGAAGACTGGGTGATGGAGATCCGCCGCCAGAACTATGCCGCCATGGAGCGCAGCTCGATGGTGCTGAGAGAAGCGTACGCCGACTTCGAGCGCATCTTCGGGCGCAAGTACGGCAATCCATTCTTCGAAGAGTACATGACCGACGACGCCGAGGTGGTGCTCATGGGTATGGGCACGCTGTCGACACCAGTGAAAGTCGCGATCCGCCAGATGCGAAAAGAGGGCAAGAAGGTCGGCTTCGTGCGCATGCGCTGGTTCCGGCCGTTTATGGCCGAAGAGCTGGCCAAGAGCCTGAGCCGCTTCAAGGCCGTGGGCGTGATCGATCGCGATTATTCTTTCGGCTCGCCCTACAACAGCGGCGTGGTGACCACGGAAGTTCGCACGGCGCTTTATTCATCGCCCGGCAACAAGCCTCCGGTGCTGGGATTCATCGCCGGCCTCGGCGGACGCGAAGTCACCGTCCCCGATGTGGAGAAGATTGCGGATTCGGTTTACAAGGCTGCTTCGGGCAAGGCGCAGCCGCTCACGCAGTGGATTGGACTGCGCGAGTAACAAAAAATTTGAACTGATGCGGGTAAGGCATCAGAAAGGACTTCGAGGAAGCCATGTCTACATTCGTACAGATTGACCCTACGCAGAAACTGGATCCATTTAAGTCAGTCAAGAAGCTCCCGCTGGAGGAGTTCTTTACCTCCGGCCACCGGACATGCCAGGGCTGCGAGTCGGCACTGCTGATGAAGATGATGGCCAAGGCCGCGGGCCCGCGCACCATCGTGCTGGGGAGTACGGGGTGTATGTATGTCGCGAATACAACCTACTACAGCACGTCGTGGGTCGTGCCGTGGATGCATACGCAATTGGGCAGCAGCGGATCGGCGGCGCTGGGCACGGCGGCGGCATTAAAGGCGCTCATGCGCAAAGGCAAGATGAAGAAAGAGCCGATCAACGTGATCGCCTTCTGCGGCGACGGCGGCGGCGCCGACATGGGCGTGGGCGCGATCTCGGCCACACTCACTCATCCCGACTACAACTGCCTGATCCTGATGTACGACAACGAGTCGTACGCCAACACCGACATCCAGCTTTCCGGCAGCACTCCCTGGGGGGCGAATACCACCTTTAGCAGCCCGGGAAAAGTGAAGCGGATCATGCACCACCGCTGGAAAAAAAATATGGCCGGCATGATGGCGGCGGGACATCCGGAATGCAAGTATGTCGCGACTATTTGCATGTCCTATGGCCTCCATGGCATGAATTCCATGCGCAAGGCGCTGGCTATCGGCGGCCCGACCTTCATTCACTCGCTCGATCCATGCCCCAAGGGCTGGGACTACGATCCTTATCTCTCGCACGAGATGGGCGAGCTGGCAGTGAACACCGGCGTGTGGCCGCTCTATGAAGTCGAGAACGGCAGACTGCGCCTGACGGGCAGGACCGAGCAGATTGCCGCCGGCCGCATCCGTCGCCAGCCGGTAAGGGACTACCTGCACAAGCAGGGAAGATTTGCCCACTTCACCAAGGACGACATTGATTACTTCCAGAGCAAGATCGATGATATGTGGACGAAGTGGCTTATTCCAGGAGTAATCCCGTTCCAGAAAGACCTGGAGGCCGACAAGGCGCCGGCCGAGTAGAACGAAAAACAGAAAGCAGATTTACTGCAGTGGGAAACGGATCGGGAGAAAAAGACTATTGCAAGTAGACCTGGGCAGGTCTAAAGTGTAGCTCCCAAAAATCCAGGAGGTCCCCTCATGGCTGCATCGTCTGCATTACCGGCCTCTGATGTTAAAGTTCCAAACCGGTGGCTCATCCTGCTGGCGAGCATCGTAAGCATGGTGGCAGTAGCCAACTTCCAATACGGCTGGACGCTCTTCGTCCTGCCGCTGCAAAAACACCTTAACCAGACCACCTCGCTCATCTCGGTCACTTTCACTGTCTTCGTGCTCTTGGAGACCTGGCTGGTGCCTTTCGAGGGCTGGCTGGTGGACAAGTTTGGCCCCAGGCTTCTGGTTATGTTGGGCGGAGTTCTGGCGGGGCTGGGCTGGGTGGGAAGCGGAAAGGCTGAATCTTTGTCAGCTCTGTATATTTCCTACGCTGTCGCGGGGATCGGCGCCGGAATTGTCTATGGCACAGCTGTCGGTATCGCGCTCAAATGGTTCCCTGAGCACCGGGGGCTGGCAGCGGGACTCACGGCGGCCGGTTTTGGCGCCGGATCCGCTTTAACGGTTGCGCCGCTCGCCAACATGATTAATCCTGCCGGACAGCCGGCAGGCTCCGGCTACCAGCATACGTTCATCGTCTGGGGAATCATCCAGGGACTGGTGGTCGTGGTTGCGGCCCTGTTTCTCAAGGCTCCGCCGGATGGCTGGCTGCCCAAGACATGGCGAACCGTAGGCAGTGAGGCGGTAAGAACCCGGCAGGGCGCGGTTTCGTTCACGTCCGGGGAAATGACCGCCACACCTCACTTCTGGTTGATGTACCTAATGATGGCGATGGTCGCGACTGGAGGCCTGATGGCCACGGCGCAACTGGCTCCCATGGCTCGCGACTTCGGCGTGGACAAGATCCCCGTGAAAATCCTGTTTTGGGTGGTGCCGGCCCTGACTTTCGCCCTCCAAGCCGATCGTGTGATCAACGGGCTCTGTCGGCCGTTCTGGGGATGGGTTTCCGACCATATCGGCCGCGAGAAGACTATGACCCTGGCTTTCGGACTGGAAGCGGTAGCCATTTTCTGCCTACTCCAGTTCGCCCGCAATCCCCTGCTCTTCGTGCTCTTCAGCGCGTTCACCTTCTTCGGATGGGCGGAGATCTTCTCGTTGTTCCCGGCGCTTTGCGGTGATTTCTTCGGGCGGAAACACGCCACGGCCAACTACGGCTTCCTTTACACCGCCAAGGGAACGTCTTCGATGTTTGTCCCGATCGGAGCCGCGCTGGCCGCCACTACGGCTGCCGGCAGGGCTTTCGACTTCCGGGCCGACATCTTGCTCTTGTTGGGCGGAGCCATCGTGCTGTTCACGGTCTTCCTAGCTCCGACCCTGTTTCGCATGAAGCTGCCCACCGTTGCCAGGGGTACTTTGCTCACGATCGCGGCTATTCTTGTTACTTACGGCATCGTCGTCACCGTGCTTCCGGCCAAGATCTGGACTCCCTTCCAGGCCAAGTTCATGATGCCGCAAGTCGGCTGGAAAGGCGTGTTCAGTGTCGCCATTGTTTGTGACCTGGTCGCCGCCGCGCTCGCCTTCTTCGTCTTGCGGCGGATGAAGGCGCCCGAACTTGCGACCGAGCAGGTAACCCCTGCTGCAGCCGCCAAGGTCACAGTACCCGGCGCTGCCTGAAAGCCACAGTAGTACCTAAAGAACTTCAAGGCTCCCGCCAGGGAGCCTTGAATTTTGGGATGATGGTTTATCGTCGGTAGCTAATACCTATGACGCCTTCCGCCGCGTGACCAGGACCACCTTCCCGTCAACGCTCTCGGAGAGCTACCTGTACGACGCGGCCGGGAACCTAGTGTCGAGGACCGACCGCAACGGCAACTCCATCCTCTATGTTTATGACGCGCTCGAGAAGCTGCGTTATAGTGAAATCGCCGGAACTGTGGAAGTGGAGCAGCTATCGCGACTATTTCTTGGGTGAGACGGGAAAGGTAAAAATCGGAAACTAACGCTGTGAGATCTGAGTGCAACGTAAGCCCACCCTTTGCTGCGAGCGCAAAAAACAAGAGCACGCTCTCCGCAAAGGATGGGGCACCCCCTTATCGTGAGGGGCAGAAGAATCGGGAGGAAAGGTGGGCCACCCGCCCCGGACCTTACACAAGATATAAATACGCGCAACACGGAATTGATCCTTCAGCACTGCAGGAAGGCACTGAGTAGTTTTCCAAATAAGTAAACGAGAAAAATATGCGACCACATCCGATTGCTTTGTTAGTGCTGCTCATGATGTGCGTCTTGGGATGCCACGATGAGAAACTACACGTGAAACAAATTGTTGAGCCCGAATATCCTTTAGCAGCGCGAGTTCAGAATCTCGAGGGCACTGTATCCGTTACTGTGTCGATCGGCCCAGATGGCAAAGTCATCAACGCTGCCGGATCAGGCGCGTCCTATCTGCTTATCAAGGCTGCAACCGAAAACGCACGCCAGTGGCTGTTCGGGCCCTTTCCACCGGTATGCGAGTTCCCGATAACCCACAATATTCAGTATGTTTATAAGTTAGAAGGCCAGCCCCAAGCAGTTGCTATTACACCAGTCTTGAGAACTTTTCTGCCAGACAAGGTAGAAATCCGTGCGGCCCCTCTCGGCTCTGACTATCCCCCCATCCAAGAGAAAACGCAAGTTCCCGGTACAAAATAAGTCATGCCTTGCGGGACGGGTGGCCCAGGCTTTGAGTTGGTTTTCCCAACCTCACCACGCCCTGGGTGACGGGTGACCGGTCTCGACGGAATTCCGAATGCCGTGACCTCCGCCTTCAGCTATGAGGGGCCGTTTGGTCAGCTCTCCAGCGCTACTGATCCCCTGGGGCACTCCAGCGCCGGTTCGTCGCTCAAGGAGCCCGCGGAAGAAGACGGGCTGGAGGAGAATGGGGTAAGCTTAGTGTAGTGAATTTGCGCCACTTCCGAAATGAAGCAAGAATCTCGATGCATTGAGGAGTGTGGACATGCAGAAAGTTATCAGCCCTTATATGGCAGCCGCGGCGCTGCTGATTTTTCTCCTAGCCGCGAGCCGCAGTTTTGCTCAAAACGATAGCGATGTCCGGGTGACGGCGTTCGGCTCCGGATCTTTCCTCAAAGGTGACCGAAGCTTCACGGTCGATGGCGATCCCAAACGCAGCAACTTCGCGACCGGAGGAAAGTTCGGCGTGCGGGTCACGGGAAACCTCAACTCTCGTTTCGCCGTAGAGGGAGCCTACAGCTACGGCACAAACAATTTGCGAATCATCGATGTAGGCCCGCCTGCTGTTACACGCCCTTTCGGCACCCGCCTACACCAGATTACCGGCAATGGTCTGTACTACTTCAGCGACGAGCCAAAGAAAGGCTTGAAGCCGTTTGTGACCGCCGGACTGGGGCTGGCACGGTTTAACCCGACCTCCAAAGCCAAGAGCGCGGCGACGGTCGAATTTGTGAATGCGCCGGCGACCATCAACGGCAACACGAAGCTGGAATTCAATTTCGGCGGAGGCGCGGAGGCGACCATCACGGACCATTGGGGAGCGCGCGTTGACCTCCGCGACCACATCGCCGGCATTCCTCATTTTGGAATCCCGCAAGCTCCCGCCGCAGGTATCGCCGACTTCTTCCCCGTCAACGGAGTGGTCAATGACGTGGAGCTTTCAGGGGGTGTCGTCTTTCATTTCGGACACTAGCAGGAACGTTGGCAAGGATTGCAGACGGGTGGCCCAGGCTCTGGGTTGGTTTTTCCCCAGCTTCACCATACCGGGGGGTGCCCCACTCCTTGCGGAGAGCGCGCTTTTGTTTTTTGCGCTCGCAGCAAAGGGTGGGTCTCGAGCGATCTGTTTATGGACATACTGGAGCAAGTGCGGGCGAAGTATGAGTTCGTTGTCGCTGGCTATGTAGTGATGCCGGAGCACTTTCATCTGCTGATCGGAGAGCCGCGAGTGAGGAAGCTGTCGGTGGCCATGCAGGTGCTCAAGCAACGGTTCTCACTCCGATGCCGTGGCAGGAAAAGGAAGAACGCCAGCCAGATGAGACTCTGGGAAGACTCCGGTCCGCCGACTTTCTGGCAGCCACGATATTACGATTTCAATGTCTTCACCCAGCGGAAGTACATCGAGAAGCTGCGGTATATTCATCGCAATCCTGTAAAGCGAGGATTAGTGAAATCGCCGGAACTGTGGAAGTGGAGCAGCTATCGCGACTATTTCTTGGGTGAGACGGGAAAGGTAAAAATCGGAAACTACCGCTGCGAGATCTGAGTGCAACGTGAGCCCACCCTTTGCTGCGAGCGCAAAAGGCAAGAGCGCGCTCTCCGCAAAGGATGGGGCACCCCCTGTATGGTGAGGGATAAAAAAAGCGTGGGAAAGGTGGGCCACCCGCCCGCTTGTTTGCTCGGAGTCATTTCGGGTTTTATTCTGTTTGTTCTGCCCGAGTTGCTCCGGGGAGAGCACGCCGGCTCACTCTTCGCCTTAGTTGACGCCTCCGTGAAAAACCTCTCTGCGGTTCACCTGCTGCTTTTGTTGACGGGCGGCGTCTTTTGGGGCGTTGTCTTGAGATGGCCGTACTCGTTCTGGGCGGCTGTGTGCCAAGTCGTGAGCCTGCCGATCTTTACGGTTTGCGAGATAGTGAAGGATCCTAAATCACATAATCTGTGGCCGTTTGAGTTCTTTATCTATGCCGCACTTACTCTGATTCCCTTGATCGGGATGAGCGCGGTCGTGTTAGTGAAAAGAACGATGAATGCGAAACGCAAGACAGGCGACAATTGAGGCCCGGTGCGTTGCGCTGGTGGAAAGTGAGAGTGAGCGCCTACTCCGTACGACGCAAACGGGACGGGTGGCCCAGGCTTTGAGTTGGTTTTTCCCAACCTCACCACAGCGGGGGGTGCCCCACTCTTTGCGGAGAGCGCGCTTTTGTTTTTTGCGCTTGCAGCAAAGGGTGGGTCCCGAGAATGACCACCGCATCACGCCACCAGCTACAATGATCGACCATGCCCAAAGGCCGACGCTGCCCCTTTTTTTCTTATTGACGATTTCATAACATCATGCTATTGTAATCGCTTCAGCAACGATTAGCTATAGCATCATGACTGTTTCGGACAGTTTGCATTCTTGAAGAGATTCCGGCGTTTGGCTTTATGAAGAGAAGTTGGCTTGAGATGGATTGACCTGGATTGAAATGGATTGAAACCGGGGGGTGGGGGAGGGAAGATCGGGTGATCGGGCGATCGGGTGGTCGGACGATCTGAAAACAAAGAAGTTAGATCTAAAAAGTACGTCGACGTTGCGTTCAATCGGGTGCTGTTTGGACCTGATTGTAGCCGCGAAATGCGGCCGTTCGTCAAGCTCTTTGAAAACTTAATTTGTGAAGCGTTTTAGTGGAAGCTGGCAATCTTCGAATGTCGGAACCCGGGTGACCGATCCGCTGGGGAACGTGAGCAGCAATAACTACGACGCCAACGGCAACCTAGTCACGGTGACCACGCCGGCGCCGGCCGGGGCACCTGAGTGCCTGTGGCACACAACGATGGATGGTGTTGAAGACGCAGGAGCAAGGCAGCAGAAGCAGAAGGTGGGCCGGCGGGCCCACCTGACTGACCTGCGCTCTAGCCGCCGCCACCGTAGAGGCTGACGGTGTCGACAAACATGGCGTCGTCACCGCGCGGGCGGCACTTCATCTTGACCTGCTTGCCGGCGTAGGACTTCACTTTGTCCTGGTTGATGATCTTCAGGATGCGGCCGCGGTCATCGATCAGGACAAGTTCGCCGCTCTTATGGTCGCAGTTCTGGTCGCAGGCGGCGTGGCCGGAGCCCTGGGTGACGCAGCTGGAGTTGCAGATCCAGCCCTGCATGGTGGTTTTGTCGGAGTCTTTGTTCGAGTCTTTGGCATAGACCGAGATGGCCAGAGCCATGACAGCGACGATCAGTCCGGTGGTTCGTTTCATACTTTCCTCCCGGTTCGCCCGCCAGGATTCGGCGGCGGAGCGGTTACGTGTCTGCAAACTTGAGGACGGCGGTTTTATTCCAGGCGAAACATCGGGCCATGCTGGATTTGGCAATTTGGTAATTTGGCAAATTGAAGGAAAGCGTTAACCGCAGAGGACGCGAAGGCAACACGGAGGTAGGCGCTCGGGAAAAAATCCGACCGTGGAGATGTTCAACAGCTTCAACAACAAAAACAACGTCAATCCGCTGGTGACGCCGGGGCTGTTCAATTTTGACGGCTTCCTGCGCCAGGGCGTTGGCGATCCACTGCAGGTGCAGCTCGCGCTGAAATTTACTTTCTAGCGCGATGGGTTGAAATTGAAGTCCAGAAAAAACAGCCGGCGGGTTCGACCTGCCGGCTGTTGAGTTCAGCGAAGAATTGTTATAGCGACGAGCTAACGCGTCCGCAATTCCATGCGCATCCAGGGGTGAATGCAGCACTGAATTTTTGTGGTCGACGCGTTGGGCAGGAAAGAGCCGCCCGCAGTCGGGCCATCTTCAGTGGTGCCGGCCTCGACGAAGATGTTGGTGGGGCTCTCCGCCTTGGGGATCAGACCACCGACGGTGACGGTAGCGCATTCCGGCGCAGGCACGGGATTGCCGGACAAGGTATTGAGAATGGGAACGAATCCACCGCCGAAATTGGCCACTTTGGTGAAGGTATGGGTTTCTCCACCTCGGTTCACCAGCTTCAGCGCCGTGCCGGGCTCGACCAACGTGTTTCCCGGATTGAAGTTCCAAGCGCCGGCTTTTTGGGCGGCTGAAACTTCCTGGATGAAGTGGTCGAAGGTTACCTGGCCGTCGCCGGTGCAGGTACCCGGCCCGACGGCAGCGTTGAAAGTGGTTGGATCACATTGGTCGAGCATTCGAACTTCGAGAGGATTACTGGCGGCTGTAGCCAGCAACGAAACAGCCAGGCCCGTGGCCCCCACGATCGCGATCAGGACGTGCGTCTTCCATTTGGTCATACCCAGTCTCCTTGAGTCCGCGCTTGGGCACTCGCGATCTTTCTATGTGCGCGAAGATTGGCAATGAGTCTACACGAAATTGGGGAGCGCGGCTTGCGCGACGTCGCGAACGAATGGGAGGGCAGAGAATCTATTGTGAAACAGCGGGAAACCAACCCTGAAAAGCCGGGTGTTTTTTGGAACCACAGCCGGCGCGGTGGCTTGCTACCGGCTGTGGCTTTTCTGGAGGTCCCTGGACACAGATTTCACTCTTCCAGGGTAGAAAGATCGCCGACCTCGCGGCCTAGTTCCTGCGCCTTAAGCAGGCGCCGTATGATCTTTCCGCTCCGAGTCTTGGGAAGTTTCTCAGGGAAGGCGATGTCGGCGGGGACGGCGATCGCTCCCAGAGTGTGGCGAACGTGATCTTTGAGTTTGGCTTCGAGTTCCGGCGAGGCGGTGTGCCCGATGCGCAGAATCACAAAAGCCTTGATGTTTTCGCCCTTGATTTCGTCGGGCCGGCCGATGACCGCGGCTTCGGCGACGGCAGGATGGCTGACCAGAGCGCCTTCGACGTCAGCGGTGCCGATGCGGTGTCCGGCGACGTTGAGCACATCGTCGGCGCGGCCGACCACGGTGAAGTAACCGTCCTCATCGCAGATGGCCACGTCGCCAGTGGTGTAAGCGTTGGGGACTTTGCCCCAATCCTGGGCGTAGCGCGCGGGGTCGCCATAGACGGTGCGGAACATGTGCGGGAAAGGCTTGCGCAGGACCAGCAGCCCGCCTTTGTTGGGAGGCATACGGTTGCCTTGATGATCGACCACTTCAGCCACCACGCCGGGCAGAGCTTTACCCGCCTTGGCCGGACGTTGCGCGAACGTGCACATCGTGCCCAGGCAGGGACCGCCGGTTTCGGTCTGCCACCAGTTGTCGGCGACGAATCCGGACTTGCCGTTGTCGCAGATCACGCGGTTGGTCCAGATGAGCGCTTCGGGGTTCAGAGGCTCGCCGGCGCAGGTGAAGAGACGGATGCTGCGCAGGTCGAACCGCTTGGGCAGCTCGTCGCCGTGGCGCATGAACATGCGAACCGCGGTGGGCGCGGTGAAGATCACCGAGGCACGATATTTTTCCACCAGCTCCCAGGCGATAGCGGGATGCGGATAGTCGATGGCGCCTTCGCGGAACAGCGTTGTCGCGCCGGCCAGCAGCGGAGCGTAGACGATATAAGAATGTCCTACGACCCATCCGATGTCGGAGGTGCAGAAGAAGACATCGTCATCGCGGATGTCCCAGAAGCGGGTCATGTGGTAGTAAATGCCAACCATGTATCCGCCGTGGACGTGGACCACGCCCTTGGGCTTGCCGGTGGTGCCGCTGGTGTAGAGGATGTAGAGCGGATCTTCGGCGTCCATGACTTCCGGCGGGCATTCGGCCTTCTGCTTGCGCACGACGTCCTGGAAGTCGACTTCGCGTCCACGCAGTTCGATGGGCGGATGAACGCGGCGCAGCACAAGAACTTTTTCCACGATCTCCAGGCCGGCGATGGACTCCTCTACAATCGAGCGGAGCGGGACCAGCTTGCCGCGGCGGTAGGTGACGTCGGCCGTCATGATCACGCGGGCCTGAGCGTCTTCAATGCGGCTGCGCAGGGCCATCACGCTGAAACCGGCGTAGACCACCGAGTGCACCGCGCCAATGCGCGCGCACGCCAGCATGGAGATCACGCCTTCGGGGGTGAGCGGCATATAAATAATGACGCGGTCGCCTTTCTTCACGCCCAGCGACTTCAGCGCATTGGCGGTGCGGCAGACCTCGTCAAGCAGCTGGCCGTAGGTGAGCTGCCGCTCGGAGCCGTCTTCGCCGGCCCAGATGTAGGCGACCTTGTTCTTGCGGCCGGACTTCACCTGGCGGTCGAGCGCGTTGTAAGTGATGTTGCACTTGGCGCCCTGGAACCATTCGAATGTGGGGTACGTCCACTCGAAGACTTTCTTCCAGGGAGCGAACCACTCGAGTTCGCCGGCCACTCCGGCCCAGAAGGCCTCGGGATCGTCGACGGAGCGCTGGTATTCGGCGGCGTAGTCGCGCAGGCGCGCCTGCTCCACCAGAAATTTAGGGGGGTGAAATTCAGTTTCCGCGCGTAAGAGCTGCTCAATTCCGTTTTCTGTCTGGGCGACAGCCGACATTGGAATCCTCCTGGAAATGAGGTCGGGCCGGAAGCAAGATGCGGCAGGCGGCCCGCGCCTTGGCAGAGATCAGGTTCTTCCAGGCAAGCTGGATGCGGGCATCTTACTCTCGTAACCGGCCTTGAGGGCGAATCATAGCACTAATTCACACGCGATCTGTGATACCGGTCACAGTTCCGTCCACGCTAAGACACACCGGGTGTGATGCATGTCACTGCAGGCAGAGAGATGAAAAGAAAAGATAACGAGAACCGCGCCGGCCTTGCCGATGAACTCAAAGAGAGCCTCACGGCTCGGGTTGAAGCGAGCCCGCATTCATGCCCGGATTCTCGCATAGCAACCCTCACACAGGAGGAAGTTGATGAACACATTTCCGATTCTCTTGGGCGCGTTATGTGTCTACGCTCTGGCCTGAAGCGTTGTTCATCCTGACCACCATCGACACCGGCACGCGCGTGGCCCGCTACGTCCTGCAGGAACTTCTGGGCAAAGCGATCAAGCCGTTCGGCAACAACGCGTGGCTCCCTGGCAACCTGCTGACCACGGGAGTGGTCACATTGTCGTGGGCCTACCTGATTTACACCGGGAACATCTCCACCCTCTGGCCGCTGTTCGGCACCGGCAACCAATTGCTGGCGACGATCGCGCTCGCGGTCACCACAACTTTCCTGATCAATATGGGCAAGCAGAAATACGCATGGATCACGGCTGTACCCATGTGCTTTGTCGGCGTGACCACGCTGACCGCAGGCGTGCTGGGCGTAAAGAACATCTTTTGGCCCATGACGCACACGCCCGGCCAGGCTTTCCAGGGCTATCTCGATTCCACGCTCATGACCATCTTCATCGTGGGCGTGGTGCTGGTGCTGTTCAGCGCGATACGCCGCTGGATCAACGTGCTGGGCGGAGCTACTCCCGCTGGGTTCAGTCGTTCCTTTCCGCCTGCCTGGTTGCTGCGGGATGGATCTGGCTGACTCGCTGAAACGCGTTGTGTTCTCCTTCAGAAACAACCTTACTCAGCGGCTGGCCAAAGTGGCGATGTCCCCCAGGCCCAAGTGCGTGTGATCTGTTGTGAAAAAAGACAATCTCAAAAGCCATATGTCTGTATCGCGCAGATCAGAACGCGCCGGAGCCGCAAACGCCACGGCTCTGGTCTTCTTCTGCAGCCGGCGCGCACGCGAATCAACCAGGCAACGATCATCGCGGCCGCAAAAGTGTTAAGACAAATTCCCGGACTGCACTGGCCAGTTCTTTTTAGTAGTCGTAAAGGTGCTCGATCTGGACTCCATCTTTGCGGTAGGCGCTGAGGATCGAATGAAGAGAATTGATTTCGCAATTCACCACCACACGGCGCCGTCCGGGAGCGATGAGCACGGGTGTCGAGAAGAGCTGTTGCGCTCCAGTGCGGTCCGGTTTCCAGGAATCCGGCGCCAGCACGGAAAGCAGGATCTGCGCGTCGCCGGCGATCTCCACGAAGCGCACGTCGTGCCCCGCCAACTCTACGGCCAGTGGCGTAAATTCCTGATAGCGGGGAATATCGACGATGAAAGACCGCGGCCCTACCTGCTTGACCGTCCTTATTCGCGGGATTTTCTTGAGCAGCGTGGAGTCGGCGTTATCAATCCAGGCGTATGTTTCCTTTATGTCGTCGCCGTAGGTGAGCCGCGTGATCTTCTCTAACAGCCAGGCATAGAAGGCTTCGATGGTGTAGTCAGCGGTCAGAAAGGCCTTGCGTTCCCACTTCCTGATGGGATGCGCGCCCCAGAGATGCGTGCTGTGCCAGAGGCCGCTTACGTGGCGGGCAAAACCATATTCGTAAAACGGTCTTACGTGGACGAAGTCGGCATAGTCGCGCGCCATCTTGGCGGCGTATTCGTCTTCTTCCACGGGCCTATGCCCGCTGCTCCACTCCGACAACTTGCCCACGGTCCGCTCGTACGAGCCTTTGAGGATGTACTCCCCGGAAAAGCTGAACCCGAGGACGACCAGCATGACCTGCTCGCCGGCATTGAAGCTGTATTTCCCCCGCACCGCCCGGGAGATGCAGCAGTCGCTGGTCCAGTATTGCCGCGCGGCCGCAAAGTACGGAAAGCCGCTGGGCAGATGCTTTTCCTGATAGTCCGCCTTTTCAACATAGCTCCAGACGATATACCACTCGGGGTAGCTGAGGTAGGCTTCATCTTCCGGGCGGAGATAGTCTTTGATGTCCGCGGTCGCGGCCTTGCGGTCCGCCGGCTGCGGCTTGCTGGCAAAAATGCTGCCGCGCTGATCGCATCGCCAACTAGCGGCTGCCAGAATCGAAATCCAAAACAGCAGGACGAGGAAGCAGGCGGTCAGCAGCTTCAGCAATGTCCGCAGCCGCATGAATCGCCGGCGCGGCGCAGACTTTGCTTCAGGCTGCCTGAACACTAGCTTTCGGCTTGTCCACCGTGGCAGCAACCCAGTAGGCGGCAATAAAGATAATGATGTGAGGGAGGTTGGCCAGAAAGTTGGTAGTCAGGCTGAGCGAATTCAGGTGACCGAAGAAATATATGACCACATCGGCAGTGTAGGCCACGCCCAGAAGCCAGAAATAGACGCGCGCGACTTTAGCCGAGATCAGCCCGGAAATCAGCGCCAGAGACCCGGCGGCCAGATGGCCAAGATCGATCAGCCGGCTCATGTGGTAAAGGCCGAACATGAGCCCGTTGGCGTCCATGACTCCGGGCACATAGTCAAGCAGGTAGACGCCAAGAAAAACCGCGGCGAACCCAAATGCGCACTTCTGGATTACGCTGAATTTTTTTAGCATAGCGATTGAATGGTGCTAGTATCGACAATCACCGTTCGCTTTACAAGTTACCTTGTAGCTACGTCTTCGGGTTGTCGATGGAGAATACTACTTGCTGCGAAAGCGACCGATCTTCCTCAGCCTTATCCTGGTAGTTGCTTCCTTTGTAGTTTTCGCCGTGAAGAAAGTTTTTGACTACTCGGTGGAGCCTGACAAGGACAAAGAGAGCAATTACGTCTACCCCGCGGAGCCAGACCAGGAGAAGCCGACGGTTCTGATCGCCGCGCCCAAGCCCCCGGTCATTTCCCTCGCACAAACCGGAGGGTTCATCAACGACGCCAGCCATCTGAATCGGACGGCCGTTTACGGCATCGCGCGTGTGCAATCGGAGGAAGACATAGCCTCGGCCCTGCGCTTCGCGCGAGACAACAATCTGAAGATCACGTGCGCGGGACAGCAACACAGCATGGGGGGCCAGACCTTTACCCACGGCGGCCTGGTGCTCGACCTTCGCGACTTCAACCGCATCACGGTTGACCGCCAGCGCATGCTGGTCAACGTGCAGAGCGGCGTCCGCTGGTGGCAGCTGCAGGAACTGCTGGACAAACAGGGTCTCTCAGTGAAGGCCATGCAGTCCATCAATATTTTCAGCGTCGGCGGAACCCTCAGCGTCAATGCCCACGGCATTGATCCCGATCCCGGCCCCATCGCTCCCACCGTACGCGGCCTGCGCATCATGTTGAGTAACGGCGAAATCGTAAAAGCCAGTCCGAGCGAGAATGCGGAATTGTTCCGCCACGTTCTGGGCGGTTACGGCCTGTTCGGAGTGATTCTGGATGCCGACCTCGCCATCACCGGGAATGAGGTGTACACCCGCCAAGCGGTGTACATGGACTATAAGGATTTTCCTAAGTATTACCGCGCCAACATCGAAGGCAACAGCAAGGTGGGGCTGGCGTTCGGCAGGCTCTCCGTCGCCCCGCAGTCCTATCTGCGCGAGGCTGTGGCCCACGTCTATGAAAAAGCTCCGTTCGAAGGAACCCTGCCAACCATGAAGCCGGCGGAGCATGACCGGCTGGCGCGCTTCATCATCAACTTTTCCAAAACCGGCGGCCTGGGCAGATGGTTGCGCTGGACGCTGGAGAAGTACGTGGAACCGCAACTCCATGACTGTGTGACTCGCAATCAGGCGATGAATCAGACCAAAGAATGCCTGGTCTCGCGCAATGAAGAGATGTACGACAACATGGCGTATCTCAAGAACCGGCTGCCCGACACCGACATACTTCAGGAGTATTTCATTCCCTATGACCGTATGCCTGAGTTTGTCGACAGGCTGCGGACCGTGGTGCAAAGCGATCGTGCCAACCTCCTGAACGTCACCATTCGAACTGTCCATCGTGATACGGTGACCGCATTACCCTACGCCCGCGAGGATATGTTCGGGTTCGTTCTTTACTTCAACGTGAGATTCAATGAAAAGGACAACGAGATCCTCAGGAAGACGACCGTGGATCTGATCGACGCCGCGGAAAAAGCCGGGGGAACCTACTACCTTCCTTACCAGCTGTTCTACTCCAAAGATGAACTGCGCCGCGCTTATCCAGGAGTCGACGACTTCTTTGCCGCCAAAAAGAAATTCGACCCCATCGGACTGTTCAGCAACAAGTTCTACGAGAAGTATGGATCGAATTGAGCGGCGTGCGTCGCGACCGGGTCTCGCGCGGCGAGGAGGAGGACGCATTGGCCGGACCTACTGAAACCAGCCGGAGCTCTCCACGATCTCTGTTGCTCAGGCTGGGGATTACCATCATCGCGGTAGCCGCGTGGTTCTGGACGCAGTCCTTGATCGGCGCGCGGAATGTGCCTGCGGACGCCATCACCGATGCTGGCCACCATCTGACAGCCCCGATCAACCACTACCTGTCGCACCATCCTCGTGCAACGGATGCGCTGCTGGCTGTCAGTTCGGGGCTCATTGATCTGCTCGGGTTGTTCCTCCTCGGCGCATGGATCTTCACCGGCAGCGTTCGTCCTTTTCTGAGCTTGCTGATGGTGGTCGCTCTGCGGCAGATCATGCAGATGCTCTGCGCGCTCCCTCCTCCGCCCGGGATGATCTGGCATTATCCCGACTTTCCTTCTTTGCTGGTTACCTACAAAGTAGGGAATGATTTTTTCTTTTCCGGCCACACCGCCATCGCCGTGCTGGGCGTTTACGAACTGGCCAGACTACGCCGAAACTGGCTCACGGCCATGGCTCTCCTGGTGCTGCTTTTCGAGATCGTGACCGTTCTTTCTCTCCGTGTTCACTACACCATGGATGTTTTCACAGGGTTAGTCACTGCCCTGCTGGTTTCCGGCTATTCTTCGCGCTTAACGAACATCTGGTTCCGTAGTGACGGATCAACCGCGGACGATCCGGCTGATTTGCGGGCCTCGTCCAGGGGCACCCAAAGAGTATCGTTTCGGAAGGAGTGAGCGCGATCGATGGCTTTCACGTTGATTTAGACTCACTTCTGTATGCGCGTTCTCATTGCCGGCGGCGGAACCGGCGGACACGTAATCCCGGCGCTGGCCATTGCCCGCGAGCTCAAGTCACGCTATGGCGCGGAGGTCATGTTTGTGGGCACTGCCCGCGGCATCGAGAACCGCCTGGTGCCGAAGGCCGGCTTCGCGCTCATGCGCATCGATGTCGGCGCGCTCAAGAACGTCAGCCTGGTCACGCGGCTGCGGACCGTGATCGGCCTTCCCCTGGCCATCCTGGAAGCCCGCAAAATCATCCGCGTGTTTGCCCCTGACGTGGTGTTGGGTGTGGGAGGTTACGCTTCCGGTCCGGCCATGGCTGCGGCGGTTCTGGGCAAGGTCCCAACGCTGGCTTTCGAGCCTAATCTGGTGCCGGGATTCGCCAACCGCGTGGTGGGGCGTCGCGTGACTGCGGCCGCCGTCCACTTCGAGGAGACAAAGAAGTTCTTTCGCAACGCCCAGGTAGTTGGAGTGCCGGTCCGCGCCGAATTCTTCGAATCGAGTGTAAAGAACACGTCGAACCCGCAAAGTCCCACGCTTCTGGTCTTCGGCGGCAGCCAGGGCGCGCACGCGATCAACCAGGCAATGACCGTTGCGGCCGCGAAAGTGCTAAGACAAATTCCCGGACTGCACGTGATCCATCAGACCGGAGAGCGCGACTATAATGACGTGCAAGCATCGTACGCCAGCGCAGGGATTGCGGCCGAGGTTTCCGCTTTCATTGACGATATGCCGCGGGCATTCTCGCGGGCGGACCTGCTGGTGTGCCGCTCCGGCGCAAGCACGGTGGCCGAGGTTACGGCAGCAGGGAAGCCGGCGATCTTCGTCCCGTTCCCGCAGGCGGCTGACGATCATCAGCGGCGCAACGCTGAGGCCATCGTCAACGGCGGCGCTGCTGTGCTGATCCCGCAAGCCGAGCTCACGCCGGAGAAGCTGGCCAGCACGCTGACAGAATTGCTGACCGATCCTCAGCGGCTACAGCAGATGTCGCAGCGGGCGCGGGCGCTTTCGCACGTTGACGCCGCGGGACGCATGGCGCGAATGGTTGGAGAACTGGCAGGGAAGGAGCCGCGGCAGGCTTCCTGATTGAGAGCAAGCCCGTCTCGCGCGGCGGCCCGCTGCACGGGAGCGCTCAAGAGCGTCGTAAGCGAAAAAGGACACGGGCGGCGAGTGTAGCGACAGATTAAATAAGATGTTTGCCAAGATACAACGCGTACATTTCGTCGGCATCGGCGGCATCGGCATGAGCGGCATCGCCGAAGTCCTGCTGACGCTCGGGTTCAAAGTCTCCGGCTCTGATCTAAAGCACTCGCCGGTGACCCAGCGTCTGGCCGAACTCGGCGCGATCGTGTTCGAAGGGCACGCCGCGGAGAACATCACGGGTTCGGAGGTTGTCGTGGCCAGCTCCGCCATCCGGCGCGACAATCCTGAGATTGCAGCCGCGCACCGGCAGCATATTCCGGTAATCCAGCGCGCGGAGATGCTGGCCGAGCTGATGCGGCTGAAGTACGGCATCGCGGTCGCAGGCATGCACGGTAAAACCACCACCACCAGCATGGTGGCGGCAGTGCTCGCTGCCGGAGGGCTTGATCCCACGGTAGTGGTCGGCGGACGCGTTGATGCCATGGGCTCCAACGCTCGCCTGGGCAAATCGCAATACCTGGTGGCTGAGGCCGACGAGAGCGATCGCTCCTTCCTCAAGCTTTCTCCCATTCTGGCCGTGGTGACCAACGTCGATCGCGAGCACATGGACTGCTATCGCGACATGGCCGATGTGGAGCAGGCTTTCATCGACTTTGTCGACCGCGTCCCCTTCTATGGCATGGCCGTGCTCTGCAATGATGATGAACGGCTGCGCTGCATGCTGCCGCGCCTGGCCCGCCGTGCCACGACTTACGGACAGCGTGAGGACTCGGACTTCCGCGTCCTGCGCAGCGGGATCGATTGTGCCGCGCACAAACATTATTCGCATTTTGCGGTCGAATACCGGGGAAAGTCTTTGGGCGATTTTCATCTGCAGGTGCCCGGGCATCACAACGTGCTCAACGCCACCGCAGCGGTCGCGGTCGGCGTGGGGCTGGATATCGCCCCCGACCGCATTCGCGAAGGCCTGGAGGACTTTCGCGGCGTTGACCGCCGCTTTCAACTTTGCGGCCGCGCCGCTGAAGTCAGCGTGATCGACGATTACGGCCACCATCCCACGGAGATTCGCGCTACGCTGGCCGCGGCCCGGCAATGCGGCTTCAAGCGCGTTCACGTCGTCTTTCAGCCCCATCGTTATACCCGCACGCGCGATCTGCTGCAGGAGTTCGGTTCGGCGTTTGGCGATGCCGACAGCATTTTTGTCCTCGACATTTATCCCGCCAGCGAACCGCCTATCCCCGGAGTCACGGGCGAGAGCGTGGCTGCGGCCGTGCGCGATATCGGCGGCAAGCCCGCGCGCTACGTAGCTTCATTCGCTGATGCCGCCAGTGAAGCGGTGGCCGGTGCGGGCAAGGGTGACATGGTGCTCACTCTCGGCGCCGGCAACATCTCACATCTGGGGCCGCAGATTCTCGAGCGGTTGGGCGCCCGTGAGAAGACGCAAAAAATGCCGGCCTGAGCCGGCCAGCTGAAGAATCGCCTAACCAATTTCGATCCACTGCGATGCCGCTCTCCATCCTTCGGTTGGACTTCAGAGCTATAAACCTGGAGAGCCTACTTCTTGATCGTGATCTGATCCTGCGTCTTGGCTACGATTTCCGGCACTCCGCCATAGAGGTTGATCATACCCGTGGCGCAAGCTTTCTTGCCCTCCCAACGAGTAGGAAGCTCGTTGAAGTTGGGCAGATCATCACCCCATATAAGGATCGTGAATATGTGGTTGGGATAGGCTTTGTCGAGGTTGACGAAAGTGGGAGTGCCTTTGCTGCCGGCAGCGAAATGCACGCTGGTAACTTCTCCGCACACAGTGGCACTTTCGCCGATGTGGTTCCTGGCCTCCGCGGCAGTGAGATTGCCCGCTTCGGCCGGCGTCATTAACGCCAGGATGACGATGACGACAAGGATCGCGCTCTTCCTCATAACTGCTCAATGACGTTAAGATAACGAGAATTGATTTGCCGGAAAAGAGTACCGAGGACACTCAACTTTCGAGTACGGTGCATAGGATGTGCTCGGGCCTCTTAAGTCGTGCCGAAAGCGTGCATCTTGGCTTTGCGCGCTTATGCCGAGCTCGAACGCAAATGAATCACGCCTCATTGGGGCGGTCTGAACTTCACTGCGTGGCGGACAGCATGAGATGATTAGGCCTTGACTGCCAACCTGCGCATGAGGCGGGCGTTTGACGGGGCTAAAGGGGAAGCGAGTGAAGAAGCTGTTTGCTACGAGTGTGCTTGTTTTGTCGTTCCTGTTGGCCGCTTCGGCCCAGCAGCCGGGGTTTGATCTTCTGGAAACCGAATCTGCGTCCATCGATTTCGATAGTCCCGGTCTGGCCAATGTTCCCTTGAAGGGAATGCCCATCGCGGCTTCCACCGGTAGTGCCGACACCATCATCCACCGCATGCAAGCGGTTCCAGCCGCAGGAGGCGCAGTGGCGGTCGAGGTTTACGCTTTGCTATTGAAGGGCGTGAATCCGGTTTCTTTCCTCGGCCAGCCGGCTGATCTGTACGTCACGATCAACAACACGGAGGGAGTCTTGTCGATGTCCGTTCTTCCCCAGCCGGACGCACTGGCCAAATCAACGGGAACAATTTCCGTGAGAACCGACGGCACCCTCGATGCCAACATAACTCTTAATGCCGATCTGATATTTGTAAAAGCTGGCGGGCGGCTGAACAGCATCAAAGACCAAATGGGCCACATTGGCGATCGGGTGCGCGTTACCCTGACGTCGAAGAATTCTTCCTGGTCTTCCGCTGCCCCGTCTGGCTATCCCTCGCCCTCCGCGCTGCCATCGGGTGGTCTCTATCCCGCACGTTGGGAACTGAAGGCCTCTTCTCAATCCACCGAAGCCTATAAGATCATATTTCTTCCGGCGCGCGACGATTCGTCTTCGCGCAACAAGTGAGCCGCAGAAGCCCCGCTCTTCAGTGCCGTCGGCCCACGCCAAGACGAGCCACGGGCTTGCATGCACCATCTCCTCCCGTCTGAGCGATGAACTCGGGATCGAGAGGATCATTTGCCCGCCCGGGATAGGGCGCCACAGAGATGCAGCGGCAGCCGGCTTCCTCCAGCGATACATTCTTCAGCAGGTATTCGGACGACACCGATTTCACAAGAACCTGCGCCGAATTCATGGGCTGACTTGAGAGCGAGTAGGAATCCTTCACCGAGTAACCGGTTCCGGCAAACGCTGGATAAATTCCGTAATTGCTCTGCAGCCACTGCGCCAACGCGGAGTGGGCGCCGTCATAAAGTGTTGCCGCGTAGCTGAAGGTGTGACCCAGCGAAGTAGGAACGGCCGTAGTTGATGGATCGCTGAAGGCGTGAGCGAAGCAGGCCATCTGGATGGCGGTGCTGGCGCCGGCGTCCGGTTTGTCACAAGCGCCGGCGGGCGGCGCCACGTCCCGCTGAATGGCCTGAAAGACGTTGGGCCACGTGGCCAGCACCGCATCCACGGTTTCGGCGTGCGCAGGCCGGCAACGCATAGCGACCAGAACCTTGGTGTCGTCGTTGGCCAGCCCTGAGTAGTAGGGAAAATCCGCCGGCTTGAGCGGCGGAGTGTAGAGCGGAGTAGCCGTGACGAAGGCTCGAAGAGCTCCCGGCCGGGAGAGGCTGGTAACTGTAACCGACGGCGGAAGAAAGCTCACGCGCAGGTAGTCATTCGGCAGCGACTCGCGCACAGTCTCTGAAATGACCACTGGAGCCGGAACGGCCGGCGCCACTACAGGGCGATGAGTCGCGCAGCCGGATGCCACGAGAACGACACTTGGCCACGCAAAAAAGAGAGTGAAACGCATGGCCGTGATCACCGGCTTGCCGGCGGTACAATGCCGTTCATTCGCACGTAGACCACCAGCTGCCCGTAATGATCGGAGATGTGCCAAACCGTGGCCGTCAACGCCGAGAGCCGGTTGGGTCCCCAGTACTGGCCGGGATTGGGATGCAGCAGATTGTCGGCGCTGGTATCCGCGATGGCGCTGTCGACCATCGCAAAAGAAGCACGCAGGTAGGCCATGATTTCGGCCTTGGTCTTCGCCGGGTTGGGACCCCCGAGATCGCAGCGCGCGGGCGGCTTTTCTCCGGCCATTTGCTTCGCCCACGCCTCATTGGCGCAAGCCACGTGCTTCACCTGCTCGCCGAAGCTGCGCGCGTCCTTGAATTCACCCTGTGCCGGCCTGAAGCTCCACTTGTCTTCGGGCATGGCATCAGCCAGGGAAGTGAAATCCTGTTCCATGCTCTTCCAGATCACGTTGATGGAATCGGGAATAGTCTTCGGGGGCGCAGGGCGTGACTGTGCGCCAGCGGCGGTTGCGATCATTAAAAGCGCGGCGACGACTATGCAGCAGCGAAGGTTGGTCATAAGCCCCTCTTCCCTGATCAATGTACAACCAACGTGTGCATGCTGTCGCGGCTTACTTGAAGGCGCGAGCTGGTAGAAGGCTCATCCACCGGCGATCGAGGGAACCAGCGTTACTTCATCTCCGTCCTTGAACTTGTAATCGCCCAGAAAGCGGATGTCCTCGTCGTTTACGTAAATATTCAGGAAGCGGCGGATTTTGCCCTGATCGTCGCGAAGATGCGGCTTAAGCTCGGGGAAGCGCGTGCCAAGGGCGTCCAGCAGGTCGTTCAGCGCGACCGCAGAGCATTGAAAGTGATCGACGTTCTCCGTGTGACGGCGGAAGGCGGAGGGAATCGAGACATTCACGTTCATCACGCGGCTCCTTTCGCCGGACGCGCCTTCTCCAGTTCACCTTCCAGCAGTTCTTCAAAAGCCGCCAGCTTGGGCGGGATCGGTTCCGACTCGGCAAAGCGCCCGGCCAGCGCGTCGGTGGTTTTGAGCCCGTTGCCGGTGATGCAGAGCACGGTTGTTTCTTCCGGCTTGATTCGTCCCTGGGCGTAGAGCTTGCGCGCCGCGGCCACAGTCACGCCTCCCGCCGTCTCAGTGAATACGCCTTCGCTTTCGGCCAGCAACGTCATGCCGTCAACAATCTCAGGATCGCTGGCATCTTCGCTCCAGCCGCCGCTCGAAACGATAGTCTTGACGGCATAAAATCCGTCGGCGGGATTGCCGATAGCCAGGGATCGCGCGATGGTCGCCGGTTTTTGCGGCTCGATCTCGCTGCGCCCGGCCTTGACAGCGGCGCTGATCGGGCTGCAACCTGTGGCCTGGGCGCCAAAGAACCTCACAGCTTTAGCTTCCACCAGGCCGAGTTCGATCAGTTCGCGGAAAGCCTTGCTGATCTTGGTAATGAGCGACCCCCCGGCCATGGGGACCACCACGTTGTCAGGCAGCCGCCATCCCAGCTGCTCGGCGATTTCAAAGCCCACCGTCTTCGACCCTTCGGCGTAGTAGGGCCGCAAGTTCACGTTGACGAAGCCCCAGCGATGTTTGTCGGCGATCTGCGAGCACAGGCGGTTCACGTGATCGTAGTTGCCGGCGATGCGCACGATTCGCGCGCCATATACTTCCGTGCCGAGAATCTTCGCTGCTTCCAGGTCCGCGGGGATGAACACGCAGGCTTTGAAGCCTGCGCGCGCCGCTTGAGCGGCAACGGCGTTGGCAAGGTTGCCAGTGGAAGAGCAACTCACAACGTCAAAGCCAAAATTTCTTGCCTGGGTCAAGGCTACGGCAACTACGCGGTCCTTAAAGCTCAGCGTAGGGAAGCACACGGAATCGTTCTTCAGGTAAAGAGATTTGGTGTGGAGGCGCTCTCCCAGGCCGGCAGCCTTCACCAGCGGCGTGAAGCCCGCGGGTAAAGACGAATCATACTGGTCGGGCAGCGGCAGCAGCTCTTTGTATCGCCACAGGTTGGCGGGACGGCGGGCGATCTCATCGCGATCGATTTCTTCGCGGATGCGCGGCAGGTCGTACGCGACCTCCAGCGGGGCAAAGCAGTTCTGGCAGAACGAAATCGGCTGGTTTCCCCAAATGGTCTGGCATTCGCGACATCGCAGCTGGTAACGCGGACTCGTGCTCATTGACTTTCCTCTTTTTCTTGCTACCGCTCAACAGCAGGCCCAAAAGTCAGAACCCGCTGCTTGCGGCAGCGGGTTGGACTTTCACTCCTATGATTGCGCTATCACCCCGTCTGCCCTGGCATGGAAATGCACATGCCCATGTTGGGACAGCACATAGCCATGTTGGCGCGGACGATTGACATGGTTGGAAATATATAGGAATCTAAGGCTTTCCGCAATAGTTACGGGCCCAGGAGCCACGCATCGCCAGCACACTAAAGTGAAATCAACCTGGAAAACACTGCTTATCCGGCTTGTGATTTCTGCCGTGGCATCGTTCGTCCTGGGATGGATTGCGCTGACTTTCTACTTCTTCAGTTACTGCTGGAATGGCAGCACCGATTGTGCCGCGTACTCGCCCACGCGGCGGTGGATTGCTTTTCTCCTCGCTCCGCCCATCTTCCTCATGCAGAAATGGTTCTTCGGTACTGTGGACAACGTGCCCAACTTCGATCCCGTGTTCTACGGCAGGTACGGATGGGCCGTGCTTTGGACGTACTATTTGCTGCTCACCGATCTTACCTTCCGGATGGTAAAACGGCTTCGCCGGCGAAAAGCCTGACCTGACTCAACCAACGATCGCAATCATGTTGAGAATGTGCCCGCCGAGCTCTGCATCACCTTCAATCTCGACTCGGGCCCGCGCGTCATCCCCCCGAATGGCTTTAGTAAAGATTCTCCAGGCAAATTCCTGCGGAATAACAGTTCGTGAAACGTCCTTCTCGGCCGCATCCGGAACCAGCCGCCAGGCATCGTCGTCGCGCAGCAGATACCAGCTCCCGCCGCAGTCTCCCGCAATGTGGAAGTGCGAGTGCGTTCCCTTGGGCCGCGTGATGCTGCGATAGTGAAAGGGAAGCGCGCGCATGAAGCAATCGAGCACCGGATGGTAGAAGTCGCGGCGCATGATTCCCGGCTTGTCGTTTCCCGTCGCCAGACGGATCTGCTGCTGATGATGCCAACGCTCGGTAAACTCGCGCGCGGTATCGAACCAGTTGGCGGATTCCGTCTCGCCCGCCCAGCTCACCGAAAACATGGATTTGTCCATGGGATTCAGCGAGAGGTGGTATGACGCGCTCTCGCGCGACGCAACTTCCATGAGCGAAATCAGGACGCGCGGGCTCAGCCTGCGATACAAGCTCACGCCTCTTTCGTTGAGGTCGTTGATTAGGGAGACCAGATCGGTTTGCGATGCAATGGCCGCAGTTTCAGGAGCGTAGCCATCACGGCAGAGCGACAGCTTGCGCAGCTGCGTATCCAGCAGGTGCGAAGCCACGTCTTTCACCTTCCACTTGGGCGCAGCTGTCTGTCTTTCCCAGTCATACGGGCTCAAAGACGCCAGCAGCTTGAGCAGTTCGGCCTCGAGCGCCGGAAACAGATGGGCGGTGATGATGGGCTCCAGAGATCGTGTTGGCTGTGCTCTTTGCATCTGTGTCTGCAACGTCATGGTTGAGTATCCTCTAGCTGGTCATCAACTCGCGTGCTCTTTTGGTGGTGGTAATCACGGCGTTCATCAGGGTGACGCGCAGGCCGCCGCGTTCCAGTTCCATCAGGCCTTCGATGGTGCAGCCGGCCGGAGTGGTCACAGCATCTTTGAGCAGCGCAGGGTGGTGACCGGTTTCGAGCGCAAGCTTGGCTGCTCCGAAGAGCGTCTGCGCGGCCAGCGTGGTTGCCATTTCCCGTGGCAGGCCGACCTTCACGCCGGCTTCAGCCAGAGATTCCAGGATGACGAACACAAATGCAGGACCGCTGGCCGAAAGCGCAGTGATGGCGTCCATGTGCTTCTCGTCGACAATCACCACGCGACCGACCGCCTCAAACAACCGCTTCGCCGTCTCCAGTTGTTCAGGCTTCACAGTGGCGCCCGCGGAGAGGGCCGTCATGGCTGCGCCCACCATCGCTGGCGTGTTGGGCATGGCCCGAATTACCGCCACGTCTTTGCCCAGTTGCTGCTGGATGAAGCTGACCGTTGTGGATGCGGCAATAGAGATCACCAGGGCGTCTTTCTCCCTGGCGATGACCGGAGCGATCTCTTTGAGCACCTGCGGCAGCACTTGTGGCTTCACGCAGAGCAAAACCACTAAAGCTCCGGAAACGGCTGCGCGGTTGTCCGTGCCCAAAACAATACCGTCAAGCGCAGCCGCCAGCTTCTTGTCTTCGTGCTGCACGGTGGCGACCACTTCGCCTCCCTTACGGCTTACCAGGTCGCGATCCAGAAAGGCCTGCAGCAAGATGCTTCCCATCTTGCCGCAGCCGATCACAGCCAGCTGCTTCTGACTTCGTGCTTTTCCCTGGCCATCTCTCACTGCAGTTCTCGTCGCCGTTCTCGTCGATGATGCGCTCATAACTCCCTCTTTCCTTCGCTGTCCCGTGCCGCACCAAAAGCAAAACCCGCCGCCTTGGATAAGGCAGCGGGCTCTTGATGATTGCTGATCTTCAAACGCTAGCAGTCACAAGGCTCCCTCCGCCGCAGGATGCACGGGAGCGGGTATGCCGCATGAGCCCGATTGGCGAAGGTAAGCATGTGCGCACTATACCGCATGTTTCTCTGAGGCGCAAGCGGCTCACTTACGCGACCAGCCTTTTCACGATCTCCTCGACCACCGCATCCGCTCGTGCCGCGATCTGCTGCGGTGTCTGGTCCTGGATGGGATGCTGGACATAGACAGCGTCGAATCCGGCACGACCCAGCGCCGCGGCCTGGACTCGTGCCGGCGGCTTGAATTCAGTGGTCGCGACCGGAACTGCCGGCACTCCAAGGTTTTCTAAGCGAATCGCATCGTGCAAACTGCACGTTGTGCACGACCCTCAATCGGCCAGCCCTTCGATGACCGCGTCCATCGAGCGCAGTTGCTCGATCACCTCCGGCGGAGCGTTCTTGGAGAACGTCGGCTTGCGCGCGCGAACTATTTCAGCAACGCCGTAACGTTCGCGCAGGATCTTCTCCAGACGGTCAAGAAAAAGGCTTCCTCCCGGCTTGCTGATATCGAGCAAGCCGATCTTTTTCCCCGCTAGAGATGCCAGGCGTGGCGGCGGCGCAGCGGCCCGCGGCTTGCTTTCGTTTCCGGGATGAATCAATGTCGTGGGCATAGGTCGCTCTCTCCTCTATTTGTCGGGAATGGGATAAGTCACCATCTGGCTGCCGACGGAGCCAGTGGTCCAGCTTCCCAAAACCGCGGAAAACTTTCCCGCGGTGCCGCCGGCGACAAATATCTGTATCGACTCCGGTGCGCGGAATTTCTGGTAGCAAGGCTCGCCCTGAATGCTGATCTCGCGATACTGGGCCTTCAACTGCGTCCCTTCACCATTGTCCTGGGCCGCGTAGTAGCGCAGCGGAATGCCGGTATTTTCGAACAGGAACTGCCGCACCTGCTGCTTGCTGAAGCCATCGCGATGCAGCGTCTTCACATGCTCCGGGCAGAGCACAACCACGGCCTCGGCCCGCCCGCACGAGCGATAGCTCCACACCGTGGCCAGAACATGGCAGACAGCGCGCAAGACGGTCTCACCGTTTTGTGCCGTATGCTCGCTGACGCCGCGCGGCGGCTCGGCAGCAAACAGCGTGAGCGCGCTCTGCTCGCGGGTGAAGCCGCGCTCCACGTGCAGCGGTTCCCACGGACTCTCTTCCTCATTCTCGGCAATGCAGAAGGAGAACTTGCCCGAGTTCCCCAGCGCCGACATATCGATCCCGTCAGGGCGCCCACCGCCGAGATTCAGCAGTATTAGTTGCAGCGCGCGGCCCAGCGTGCTGTTGGCGCGAGCCACGTTGCTGAAGACGTTCTGCTTTGCCCAGAAGCCGAGCTGCGCGCGCACTGGGCCGTTGATCATGATCAGCGGCGCAGCAAAGTGCGTGGTGGCTTGAACGCCGTGCGCGTTGAATCGCTCATCGCACACCGCGCGCACCAGTGGAATGAGTACGCGCATCATCTCCGGAACGCAGCCGGCCATCACTGCGTTCGCCGCAATCTTCTCCACCGTGGCTTCGCCATAACAAGGCGGGATGCGTCCCACAACGCTCTCCGGAGCCAGCGCGCACGCTTTCAGCATGGCCGCTACCCGCTCGGCGGTCGGCGGAACTACAGGAAGCGCGTCGCCGAATTGGCGGAAGCAATATTCGACTGGATCTTCAGCATCGCTCAGCGTAATCCGGCTGGCGGGCTCGGCAATGCGCCGCAGCAGCGGCGCGACGGCCAGGCTCTCGTCAGGCGAACTCTCCGGCGGCTCCAGCTGGCGTGCGCTGCATCCCGGCTTCCACGCCGGCGCTCCATCGTCGGCGGGCGCGATCGGCGAGTGTGCAAGGCTCGCGGCCAGATCGTTGAGTCCCTTTTTATCGAACCCAACCAGCGTGCTCCGCACCTGCCCGCTTTCGTCGAGCAGGTACGTCGTCGGAACCGACTGCGGATCGTACTCGCGGGAGAGCGCAAGCCCCGCATCAAGCTGCACGGGATATTGGATTCCCATCTGCCGGACGAACTCGCTTGTCGACTTTTCGCCGTCCTGGGAAATGCCGATCACCTGCACCGATTCAGCAAGCGCGTTGAAGTAGGGCAGGGCAAGCTGGCAGGTGGGACAATCGGTCTCAAAGAAGACCAGCAGCGCCTTCTTCCCCGGCTGATAACCCTGAATCTGCGGAATTCTGGGAGCTTCTGTGGTCCGCGCCATCGCATAAGCATAGAAGGAAGTTGGTCCGGGTACAACCGCGTCTGCCCCGCTGTGCAAAACTTGTGCATTGGCTCTGGAAAACGTACCCCGAACCGGCGAAATGCGCGTTGACGGAGGCCGTTGCTTCGCCGACAATCCAGAATTCCATGCTCTTCTATCTTGCCGGTGCCATCGAATATTCTCCCGATCTGGGCAAAAGCTGGCGCGCGGAAATCGCGCCGCTTCTGCGCTCGCTCGGACATGAGGTCTATGATCCGGCCGAAGACGAGCGCAAGAATCTGACTGAGGTCGAGGTCCGCGATTTCCGCGCCTGGAAAACCAGCGATCTGCCGCGATTTCAGCAGACCGTGCGCAAAATCATCGCCTACGATCTCGACCTGATCGAGCAGCGTTGCGACGCGATCGTCTGTCACTGGGACCGCCACGCCTGCCGGGGAGCGGGAACGCAGGGCGAACTGACCTTCGCTCACCGCTTGGGTATTCCCGTTTACCTCGTCCGTGGAGTACCCTTGGAGGAAATCAGCGGGTGGCTTCTGGGCTGCGCTACTCGCGTGTTTGCGGACTTTCATGAGCTCCGCGAATTCCTGTGCGCCGCGATCGAGCAGCCTTTGGTCACCGAACCTGGAAAGGTAAACTAGCAGCAATGAATCCCATGCGCGGTAATCTTGGCTGGATCGAAGTGGTTTGCGGTCCTATGTTCAGCGGCAAGAGCGAGGAGTTGATCCGTCGCCTGCGCCGCGCGGAGATCGCGCGGCAGCGCGTGCAGGTCTTCAAGCCGGTCATCGACCAGCGCTACTCGGGCGATCACATCGTCTCCCACGATGACTCGCGCATTCACTCTGACGCAGTCAGGACCGCTGCTGAAGTCGAGGCCAGGCTCGATCTGCGCACGGAAGTCATCGGCATCGATGAAGCCCAGTTCCTCGGCGACGCCATCGTCGATCTGGTCGTGCGCTGGGCCGATTTGGGCAAACGCGTGATCATCGCCGGGCTCGACACTGACTATCTCGGCCGGCCGTTTCATCCCATGCCTGAACTTCTCGCCGTGGCTGACGAGATCACCAAGACGCTGGCCATCTGCATGCAGTGCGGCAATCCCGCCAAACACACGCAGCGCCTGATCGGCAGCGAAGACCTGATCGTGGTGGGCGCGGAAGGCATGTATGAAGCTCGCTGCCGGCGCTGCTTCGAGCCTAATCTGGCCGCGGTTGAAGCCCAGAAGAAGAAGAAAGCTGAAGTCACGACAACGGGATTCTGAGCTCTCCCTTCTTCAATCTCGTCGCAAAAAGAATCTGGCGCAAAAGAAAGAGCGCGCGGCGCGCGCCCTTTTCATCAGTCATTGTTTTTTTGTCTCAGTGACGTCTCAGGCCTTCGCCTTTCACATTGCTCATCTCCCATCGGCTAGGTCAAATCCTCAATCTTCAACCTTCCCGTGCTCTTCCATCCTGACTGAAACTGCTTGTCCACGAACTGGGCGTCGTAGTCGCGTTTCTGCGCCTTCAACGCTTCGCTTAGCCCGAACAGCGACCGCGGGTTGCGCGGGTTGCGGTCCAAGTCGTCGCGAAAAACCTTCTCCGCCTCGGGCGCCTGCCCGCTCAGCAGCAACGACGCTCCCAGCGACTCGCGCACCGGGAAGAACCAGTCCGGGGGCTCGTCATACAGCAGCGTGTCCTGGATCGTCACCGCTTTGCGCAACTGCGCGATTGCTCCCGCCGAGTCGTGTTTCGCTGCTGCGATCTTGGCCCCAAGAACGTTCTCGGCAATCTTCAGAATGTCCTTGGTCTTGTTGTTGATCGGCATCTGGAACACCTGGTCGGGAGGCGTGGCCGCCTCAGCGGCGCTTACGATCTTCAGTTCGGCTTCGGCATCGCTTACTTTGCCGGTGCCCGCCAGCGCCATGCCGCGCACGAAGTGCCAATAAACCGTGGTGGTCTTGAGAGCAGCGTCGGGCTGCTGCAGCGCCAGGATCTGCTCCCACTTCTGGAAGCGCAGCTCCACTGCCATGGGGACGGTCATGAAGCCCTCGAGCGGCGGCACGTCCTTCACCACTGGCGCGACGTTGGCTGCGAGCATGGCCGCCGCCTTGCGCGCCTCGGCGTAATCGCCATCCATGCTGGCGCACATGGCGATGAAGTGCAGGTTATGGCTGTAATACATGGCGCCGTACATCACCGGCCCGCTGCCCTCGAGATACGCCCGGTCGGCAGCCGCCGCCTGCTGGTTGGTCTTGACCGCCGAGTCAAAATCGCCGGTGCGGATGTAGATGTGCCCCGGCATGTGCACCAGGTGTCCCGCCGCCGGCGCCAGGGACGCCAGGTGGTTCGCTCCCGCCAGCGCGCGCTCCGGATGCGGCGACGCTTCCACCGCATGAATGTAGTAGTGGATCGCGCCCATATGATTGGGATCGCGCCGGATCACCGATTCCAGCGTCGCCACGATCTCCTCTGTACCGGCTTCCGGCGTGCCGTCGTGATGCCACAGCCCCCACGGATGCAGGTTCATCCCCGACTCCGCGAAAAGCGTCGCAGCATCAAGATCGTCGGGATACTGCTTGCTGAGCTCCCGCATCGCCTCGTGATATTGCTCGGCGGCCTTGCGCAGGTCCGACTTGGGATCGGCAGGGAAGCGCCTGGCCATGGCCGCTATGTAGCCGCGCTCGCTGGGCGACGCGCCGCTCGCAAGATCGCCCGCCTTCTGGATGGCATCGTGCGCCTGCTTGAACCGCGCCGGATCGGCAGGATCGTTGTAGTTCGGTCCCACGGCCTCGGCCACTCCCCAGTAAGCCATCGCCAGTTTGGGATCGAGCTCCGCCGCATGCTGGAACGAGCGTCCCGCCTCCAGATGATTGAAGGCATAGATGAGCCGCAGCCCCTGATCGAAAAACTTCTGCGCTTCCGGATTGCTCGTGCTCACCGGATGATGCAGGTCTCCCAACCCATCCATCATCGTTACCGGCTTGCCCGGGGCTGAAGATGAATGGTGCTCCTGCGCGCCTGCAACGGCGCACAACAATAACGACACACTCAGAACAAGTGCCTGGCGATGCATGTTCCCAACCTCGCAAATTTTAGTGTTGAGTACCGGGGCCCAATACGTGCTTGGCGGCATTGTACACCGCTGAGATGTGTCCCCGCCAAAGTCGGACGCCACTTCTGCGGCCATCATTGATAAACAAAAAGAACAAAGAGCCCCGCCTTCCCGCAGAACTGTCTTTCTCATTCAGAGAAACGAAAAGATCTAGTGACTTTTCTTCGCTTCAACCTGCTTGAAGCCTTCAGGAATTGTGAACAGGCCGGCATCCACCGCGCCCGGGGTAATGGAGGTGACCTCTGTCGTCATGTCCATCAGCGATCCGCCAGCGCCCCCCGCCTGTTGCGATGAATCATCTTTCTGCTTTTTGTGGAACACCCCGCCGATTCCCCGGGTGACCACGTTGCCTTCCTTCTTCTCCGGCGTGGCCTGCGCTGCAGCCTGGCCCGTTGTTCCCGGGTTGGGGCCGGACCCTACGCTGACGTAAGAGAGCAGAGGCATTCCCGTAAGACTGTTCAGGCTCTTGTTGTATTCCACCATCGGCTGGCTGATCTGCACGTTGCCGCTGCTGCCGAAAGCCTCACCCGGAACCCAGTCGAGCTCCTTGGCCATCCTCACGTAGAAACGCTTCACGTCTTCATAGGCTTTGACCGGCGCGACGTAGGTATCGGCGTTCACCCACATGTTGCCGCTCTCGCTTTTCTGCCTGGCGTCCTGGGCCTCCACCTGCATGTCGATCCGGCTTTTTACCTCTTTGGCGCTGTGGCCAAGAATGGTCTTGCTTCCCGTGCCCGGCGTCACCTGGATCTTGGGAGTGATCTTCACCTGCGTGTCGCTGCCCTTGTGCGATTTGGCCTGCTGCTCCGCCGCTTTTCGCCTCGCCTCCGCCATCTGCTGCCGCAGCTCGTCGAAGGTCATCACCGAATAGGTCTTGTGCTTCAGGTCCAGGCTGATGAACTTGCGCCCGTCCAGATCGTAGATCTCCGCCGTCCCCAGCGAGCTCTCCCGGCGCATCTTGTTGCCCTTCACGCTGATGGTTGTCGTCGTTCCCTGCGTCGCCTGCTTGGCGTCTTTACTGAACACGCCGACAAATTTCATGGCGCCGGCCATGGCTCCGCCGGTGATCTTCGTCTGCTCGGTGTACTGCGCGTCGCCAAAACCGGCGACCGCTGCAAACACGACGAACGCCAGCGCCATCGCGCACGGGACAAGTCTTTTCATGAGAGGCTGCTCCTGCGAGGGAAGTCTTGCTGACATTATAATTCAGCGCGCTTTTAGACCGCCTGGCCGGCGCAATAGCCGGAAGCCCACGCCCACTGGAAGTTGAAGCCTCCCAGGTGTCCGGTCACGTCCACGACCTCGCCGATAAAGTAGAGCCCCGCAGCTTTGCGACTCTCCATGGTCCTGGCCGAAAGTTCGTTGGTGTCCACTCCGCCGGCGGTGACTTCAGCCTTGCCATAACCCTCGGTCCCTTCTGGAGTGACCACCCAGTTGTGCGCCTGGTGCTCGAGTTCCGCCAGCGCGTGGTTGCTCCAGCCCTGCGGCGGGTGCAGTTGCAGCCAGAGATCGGCCAGTCGCTGTGGAAGCGTTGCTCGGAACGCCGTCTTGAGCGCGGCCAGGTCGCGCCGCGGGCCCGTGCGTACTGCCGCCGTCAGATCATGCTCCGGGGCCAGATCGATGGTGATCGCACCCGCAGGTTTCCAGTACGACGAAATCTGCAGGATCGCCGGGCCGCTCAGCCCGCGGTGCGTGAACAGCATCTTCTCGCGAAAACGTTGTCCGTCCGCCGTTGCCGTCACCTCGGTTGAGACTCCGCTCAACTCGCCGTAGTGCTTCCGCTCCTGGCTGACAAGCACCAGCGGCACCAGCCCCGGACGCGTCTCCACGATCTTCAGTCCGAACTGCCGCGCCAGGTCGTAGCCGAAGGCAGTCGCGCCCATCTTCGGGATCGAGAGTCCGCCAGTGGCCACCACCAGCGCCGCTGCCCGGAATTCGTCTTTACCGGCAAAGACCGCGTAGCCGTTCGCTCGTTCCACTCTCTCCACCGCAATGCTGGTCAGGATGCGCACGCCGGCGCTCTCGCACTCCGCCTCCAGCAGACTCACGATCTCCTGCGCCGATCCGTCGCAGAAAAGCTGTCCCAGAGTCTTCTCGTGATAGCGAATGCCGTGCTTTTCCACCAGCGCGATGAAGTCCCCCGACGTGTAGGCGGCCAGCGCCGATTTGGCGAAATGCTGGTTCGCGGAGATGAAGTTCTCCGGCCGGCAGTGCAGGTTGGTGAAGTTGCAGCGCCCGCCGCCGGAGATAAGGATCTTCTTGCCGATGCGACCCGCGCGCTCCAGCACCACCACGCGCCGCCCTCGCTTGCCCGCCTCGATGGCGCACATGAGTCCGGCCGCTCCGCCGCCCAGCACGATGACGTCAAATTCGTGTCTCAAGCGCCATCCGCCGGAGCCGGCAATGCCTGAACATTCATTCGCTCTTCTGCCTTCCCCGCTGCCGTAGTCCACTGACCAGCGAGCGAAAATCTGCCGGCTCCTCGCACTCGATGTTGATGATCTCTCCCGAGCGCGGGTGAATGAATTGCAGCCGCGCCGCATGCAGGGCCACGCGGTCGATCCTGTTCTCCGCGGCCTCCTCCTTGAAATATTTTCTGTCGCCGATAATCGGGTGCCCCATGGCGGCAAACTGTACCCGGATCTGGTTCTGCAGCCCTGTCCCCAGCGTCACCCGCAGCAGCGACGCCCCGCGCAGAAGCTCTGCAACGGAATATTTGAGTTCGGCCCTTGCCGCCCTGGGGTCGCCGGCAACGCTCTGTTTCTGAAACATTCCCTGGCGCCGGAAGTAGTGCACCAACGTTCCTGCCTTCGCCGTGAGATGCCCGCGCACCACCGCCAGGTACTCCCGCACCGGAGTATGGCGCAGAAACTGCCTCACCAGCGACTCGCGATCGGCCGGGGTCTTGGCAAACAGCAGGATGCCGGAGGCAAAACGGTCGATGCGATGCACAATGAACGCCCGCTGCCTCTTCCGCTTGAGCTCCGCCGCAACCACAGTGAGCGCCGAAGGCGCGTCCGATCCTTTGATCGGCACCGCCAGCAGCCCCGCGGGCTTGTCGATGGCGATCACAGAATCGTCTTCATACAGCACCGCCACCGCCCGGGGAAACCGTGCCTGTCGCGGCCCTTTCAGCCGCGGACGGTGATCGCCTTTGCGTGGAGGTCTGCTCATCTCAGGTGCCTGCCGGCGCTGCCGATCCGGCATGTGTAGCACTGTAAAGCATCCGCCGCGCCAGTGCCCCGGTTTCCCGCGAATCCTGCCCGTGCTGTAAAATGACCGAAGTCGTTACCTCGTTGTTTTGCTGAAAATATAGGCCCGTAGCTCAGTTGGTTAGAGCGCTTCCTTGACACGGAAGAGGTCGATGGTTCGAGTCCATTCGGGCCTACCACTCAACTCATTGAATTCGTTGGGTAGGCATCCGCAGTCGTTCCGCGTTTTTCGGCGACTCGTCACCATTTGTCACCATTCGCGAAGGGTTTTCGACTGCCTCCCGCTGATGCGCGGGGAGTGGAATCGTGTAGATTTCGAGCGTGGTTGAAAGCTTGGAGTGACCAAGCTGGGCCTGGGCGTCCTAGCCTGGGGTACGGCGCCTTCCCCAGACACAGGGGACAAGAGAGCGCATGCCATGAATGCAATTGCGAAAGGTCGCATCGTTGCCTCCGCTCAGCGCTGCGATTGTAGCCCAGTTGTCCGGATAACGATCGATACGGAAGTCATCAAACGAGCTTCGACACGTCGAGCGGGGGCCCCAGCCACTTCATGCCGTGCGCCTCTGCGATTTTCGCATCCACTGGCTGCTTGCTAGAGAGGGTAAAGAAATCTTCCATCTGGCCAGCCGTCGTGAACCCCATCAGCATCCGTCCCGGCTTCTCACCGACGTAGGCCCACACGTGGGGCACATTCCGTGGCGCGAGTATGGAATCGCCGGGACGAAGCGTGAAGCGCTCGTCGCCTACCTCGATCACCACCTTGTTGCCATCAATGAGATAGAACCATTCTTCTTGTGCATAGTGCAGATGGCGCACCGGCCCGCCTTGCGGAACATTGCGATGCTCTATCAGAAAGAAACCGTCTTGGGTATCTCTGGTAAGGACCTTGAAATCCAGGTGCGTGCCTGCGCGCGGCCCATGATGCTCTGTCCCAGTCGCGTCCGCGTCCGCAGCGACAAACACTGGCTTTCCCAACGGGCTTGCAACTTCAGCGAACGATCTCAAAGGCGGGGCAAAAGGCAGCGCTACCGCCACCTTTAAGAAATTACGGCGTTCGACGCTTTTCATGGCAGAAATGCTACTCCTTGCCCGCG
>DATGHX010000049.1:0-119712 GCA_035307585.1 Candidatus Angelobacter sp. | reverse complement strand
CCGGGCGCACGCCTGGGTGAGACAGCGCTTTGTTCCTGGCAGTGCGCGCATGTCGCTGGACGACATCCTCACTATGCACCGCATGGTCGCAGAAGAGTCAGGCATTCGCTACGCCAACGTGGGGGTCTTGAGGAAGGACGGCCAGAGAGTGCTCGTAGGAGAAGATGGCATCGGCTATCACGCCGGGGCTCCTGCGCTGAGGCTACCGCGCTTGATGGAGGATTTCATTCAGTTCGTCAACAGCGCCAGCCTGATGAGCATGCCCCCGGCCGTACATGCTCTGGTGGCCCACTTTTTCTTTACCACGATCCATCCCTTTGAGGACGGCAGTGGAAGGGTGTCGCGGCTGGTGTCGGCGGGAATCCTGTTTCAGCGCGGATACCGCGGCCACGGCTTTTATGCCCTCTCGAACTATTTCTATGAAAATGAACACAGGTACCACTCTCTGGTTTACGAAACCCAACAGACGCCGGTGTTTGATCTCACACGGTTTGTGGCTTTTGGCCTGGAAGGACTGGTCCTGGAGCTTCGCGGGATCGACAGATTTCTTAAGGTGAAGGTGAACCGCGGGGTTGAACGAGAGATTCTGACTCCGGCTCTAAGGAAGATGGCGGAGGCCAGGAATCTGATGGAGGGGAATTGAAGACACAAGCCCGGGCGTTCGTATTCACAACGTGCATTCTGGCAGCGGCCTGGGCGCAATCGCCTTCCGCCGAGTCGTTCAAGCGCGGGACTGATTTTCTGAAGAAGCGCGATTACCGGCATGCCATCGAGGCTTACACGGAATCCATTGGGCTCGATCCGCACTCAGCGATAGCGTTTCATGGGCGCGGGTACGCCTACTACGCAAGTCATGATGTCGATCGCGCCATTCGGGATTTCACCGAAGCGATTCGCCTGGAACCACGATACGGAGACGCGTTTCGCGAACGGGCCCGTGCCTATGAGGAGAAATTCGATTACAACCGTGCGATTCAGGATTACGCGGAGGCGATCCGGATCAAGCCCGCCGAGTACGTCTTGCTCTACGACCGGGCATACGACTATCAGCGCATCGGTGGATACGCCCTTGCGGTTGCCGATCTGGATGAACTGGTGCGCCGTTTTCCCCGGTCCGCGGACGCTTATCGAGACCGCGGCGTCGCTCATCTGCTTTGGGGTCATCTTGCTGAAGCGCAGCGGGACATCAGCCGCGCTGTGGAGTTGAACCCCTCGGGGTACTACGACGTCATCTGGTTGTATTTGGCCCGGGCGAAGGCAGGTCCCGGCGCAGAAAAGGAATTGGCAAAAAATGCGACTGCGTTGAATTTGTCCAAATGGCCTGGCCCGGTGATTGAACTCTTCCTGGGAAAGAGTACGACTGACGCTGTTTTGCAGGCAGCCTCCGATAAAGATCCGGAAAAGAACAGCCGGCAACAGTGCCAGGCCAACTTCTATATTGCCGAGTATCAGGCGTTTCACGGCCAACGTGAAGCTGCACGGAAGAATTTTCGCCTGGCGAGCGAGACCTGCAATCGGAACTACTTCCTGTATGTCGAGTCAGCGCAAGAGGAGTTGAAGAGCCTGCGCTGACAGCAAGTCAGCCGCCGTGAATCGGGATACGGCTTTCCATTTATCCGGCGTTGCCGGAAAAGAGCGGTCACAATCAAAATTTTGCTTGACAAACGTGACAATATCGTGATAGGATTGAGGCAAAATATTTAGTACTAAGTATTTAGTAGTTAGCAAGCACCAAAAAAGCGGGCCGCCCCCAGGGCGGCTCTTGCCGTTATTTGACAACTTGAAAATGCCTTGACCACAAGATGTTGTGGTTGAGTAGTTACTGAGTAGTAAACTCAACCCAAGATCATGGATAGATCCTCTAACTCGTGTGGAATGCTAGATGGCGTAAAAGCGATCAGCACTCAGCAATCAGCAATCAGCCGGACAAAAAACGGCTAAGTGCTGTGGAATGCTAGAGGGCGAGATTTCATCCCAGATGCGATACCTTGGGATGAGGTCTCGCAACTCCTTTGCAATGCTAGATGGGCTTCGAGGGGGTAGAGGGGCCGTTAATCGCGGGATGCCGGTTTACTTCTGCAGATAAAACAGCTCTCTTTCCAGCTGCTGCTCGCAGTCGCGGAAGGCTTCCGCCAGATGGTCGATGACATCGCGGGCAAGGACTGTGTTTTCGTGCAGCATATCGCGGGCGAAATCGCCGGCCAGTCCGTGCAGGTGCACTGCCGCCGCGACGCAGACATCTTTCATGAAGGCGGATCCGATCTGCGAGCTGTGCTGAAGCTGTTGAGCGTGGAATTTACGCTGCTTCTCATGGGGATCGAAGCCGTAGATGTCCTTCATCCACGTTTTCGGAGGGCCCAGATCCGGACCACTTCCCGGGGTTTGCTCATCAGATTTTCTGGCCAACGCCGCGCCTATGATTCCCGAGAGCACGTCGCCGGTTCCGCCCTTAGCCAGGGCCGGGTTGCCGCTCATGTTGATCCAAGTCTCGCCGGATACACCGGCCACGATGGTTTGCAATCCCTTCAGCACTGCGCACGATCCTGTTTCCCTCGCCATGCGCCGCGCCAACTCTCTGCGGTCCGCCTGCACGTCCTTCACGGAAATTCCCAGAAGCCGCGCCGCCTCCCCGCGATGCGGCGTGAGCACGCGGAACCCTTCTTTCGGCGGCTTCAGCTCGGCATAGCGACCGCCAAAGGCATTCAGCCCGTCGGCATCGAGCACCAGAGGCAGCCGGCAGTTTGCTACCAGCCGCCGCGCGAACTCCGCCGTCTCCGCGTTCTGCGAGATTCCCGGCCCCAGAACAAGCGCATCCTTTCCTGACAGCAGTGCCTGCACGCGGCCCATCGCGGAAATCGCAATCGTTCCATCCGCGGTTTCGGCCAGGCCTTCGGTCATGACCTCGGGAGCAAATCCCGCCACCGTGGCCTGAATGGACTTCGGGCACGCCACCGTCACCAGTCCCGCTCCGGTGCGCAGCGCGGCCAGGCTGGCCAGTCCCGCCGCTCCGGCCTTGCCCAGCGATCCGGCCACAACCAATACGTGGCCGAACGTGCCTTTGTTGGCGGCGCGCGGCCGCGGCGGGAACGCGATGCCCACTTCCTGCCCGGTGATCACCTGTATTCCCGTTGAGTTCGTGACTGCGACCGGCGGCACGCCGATCTCGCTGACCGCCACCGGTCCGGTGGTGAGATCGCCAAAAATGTGCGCCGGCTTGGGCGCGATGAAAGTGGCGATGCCGTGCGCAAAAACCATGTTCTCGCCGGTCTCGTGGACCGGGCGCGTGGCGTCGGCGTCGACACCGGTGGGCAGGTCGACGGCCACCACCGTTCCCATGGTGTTATTGATGGCTTCCACCGCGCGCAGCGGAAGGCCGCGCAGTGGAGGCTTGAATCCGGTGCCGAAGATGGCGTCGATAACCAGGTCGGCTGCCAGCGCCTGCCGAACGGCTTCGCTTTCGAACGCAGCGTCGTCGGTCACCCAGATGGGCTTTACCTCCAGGCGCGCGCACATGGCGGCCGCGTCCGCGCTCAAGCCGCTTACATCGGCGGCCAGTATGATCACCGAGACGTGCCCAGCGATTCCGCGGAGCGCCTCGGCGGCTACGAGGCCGTCGCCGCCGTTGTTGCCCTTGCCGCAGACCACGCAAACGGAATCGATCTTGAAGTGCGCCGCGCAGAACTGGGCCAGAGCCGTGCCTGCGCGCTGCATCAGCACCAGCGTGGACATTCCCGGCCGGCCGACAGCCTCGCGCTCCGCCGCGCGCACCTCGTCTGTAGTAAGCACCCGCATGGCGCTTCGATTCTAAATAAAAATGTTGATGCGTCGAGAAAGGAATCAGAGCCGGCGAGGCACAGGCATCCGAGGCGCGTTCATGACTTCGCCGTTTACGAACCTGCCGGCACCGCTTCTCTTTCCCTTGCCAGCGGCAGCCCGAAGGAGAAGACCGAACCGTGGCCCAGCTGGCTGGTCACCTCGATGCGCCCGCCATGCGCCTCCACGATCGCCTTCACAATGGCCAGCCCCATCCCTGACCCTTGGACGCGGTAACGCTGGCTCTGGCCACGGTAGAACTTGTCAAAGATCATGGAGCGCTCCAGGTCGTCGATGCCCGCTCCCTGGTCGGCCACGCTGGTGATCAGCCGGTGGTTCTTGACCTCGCTGCTGACGAAGATGGGCGAGTCGGGCGGGGAATACTTGGCGGCGTTCTCCAGCAGGTGCTGCAGCACCTTCTTGATCCAGCTCACGTCCATCAGCACCGGCGGCAGGTAGTCCGGGAGGCGGACTTCCACGGCGTGGCCGGTCAGCACCTGCCTGGAGCCTTCCACCGCCCGGTCGATGGCTTCGCGAATCTGGTGCGGCGCCAGTTCGAGCTTCACCTCGCGCGCGTCGAGCTGCGCCATCTCCACCGCTTCGCCCACCAGGCGATTGAGCCGGTCGCTCTCTTCGTCGATCACGGCCAGCAGGTCCTGCTTCTGTTCGCCGGAAAGCGCGGCTTCCGACCGCAGCGTGGTCACCGATGCCTTGATGGCGGTCAGCGGGGTGCGGAACTCGTGGGTCACGGAATCAAGCACCGCCGAGCGCAGGCGCTCGCTCTCCTGCGTCGCCTGCGTGTGCGTGAGGTCTTCGACCGCGCGCGCGCGTTCGATAGCCGTGGCGATCATGCTGCCGATGGCCTCCAGCGTCTCGCGCGAGAGCAGGTCGCCGGTCACCCCGAAAGCCCCCACCGTGCGCACGCCCATGCGCAGCGGAGCCACCGCCAGGTGGCGCGCGGGATCGATCATCAGCTCGCCGCGCAACGCAGCGTCGCGCAGCACGTCGGCGGGAATCTCCGAACGCTCGGCGTCGGATCGGTACGTCTGGTCGCGCAGCGGAACATAGACGGCCGAATGTCCGGCGCCGAAGGTCTCCACCACGTATCGCGGAACCGTCTTCAGCAGCTCCAGCACGTTGTCGGCGATGAGCAGCTGCTGGCTGAAGATGTAGAGCCGCTCTACGTCGTGCCGCCGCCGGTTGGCCTCGGACGTCTGCTGGCGCGCGCGTCCCGCCAGGTTGCCGGAAATTACCGCCGCGAAGAAGAAGGCAAACAGTGCCACCCAGTTCTGCGGGTCGCCGATGGTGAAGGTCCCCACCGGCGGCAGGAAGTAATAATTGAAGCAGAGCGTGGCCGCCACCGAGAGCGCCAGGCTGTAGCGCAGCCCCCAGACCGCCGCGACAACCAGGATAATCAGAAGGAAAGTAACTGCTGCTGTAGTGGGATTGACGTGCAGGAATTTCACGTATACAAACACAGTCAGCGCCAGATAGAAAGCGCATGCGAGCAGACGCAGAACGATACGTTGCGTGATCCTCACCGGCTGATTGTATCCAACTTCCATTCAGTCTGTGCAGCAGAGGAAGATCGTGGCCAAGACGCCTGAACAGTGGCTGGAGCAGACCGCGCCGGAGAAGAAGACGGGCATTTTCAAGCTCTTCCTCGGCTACGCTCCCGGCGTCGGCAAGACCTACAACATGCTCAGCGAGGCCAACCGCCGCAGCAAGCGCGGCGAAGACGTGGTCATCGGTGTGGTGGAAACCCACGGGCGCAAAGGCGTGGCCGAGCTTCTTACCCACATGGAAACCGTCCCCCGGCGCAAGTTGGAATACAAGGGCACCATGTTCGAGGAGATGGACGTGGACGCGGTGATCGCACGCAAGCCGCAGGTGGTGCTGGTGGACGAGCTGGCCCACACCAACATCGAGGGCAGCAAGCACAAGAAACGCTACGAGGACGTGCTGGAGATCCTCGACGCCAGCATTGACGTGCTCTCCACCATGAACATCCAGCACCTGGAGAGCGTGACGCCCACAGTGCGCACCATCACCGGCATCCAGGTGCGCGAGACCGTTCCTGACTGGGTGCTGGACCGCGCCAACGAAGTGGTGCTGGCCGATCTCACGCCGGAAGCCCTGCAGATGCGCATGCGCCGCGGTGACATCTACCCCGTGGAGCGCGCGGAGAAGGCGCTGACCAATTTCTTTCGCTCCGGAAATCTCCTGGCCCTGCGCGAGCTGGCCCTGCGCAACGTCACTCATTCCGTTGACCGCAGCCTGGAGTCGTATCTGCAGCGCAAGCACATCGACCAGAACTGGGGCGTGTGCGAGCGCGTGGCGGTCTGCATCAGCTCCAATCCGGCGTCACAGCAGCTCATTGCCCGCGGCGCGCGCATGGCCCAGGGGCTCGATGCCGACTTCCTGGTGGTCCACGTGGAGACCGGCAAGGGCCGTCCCGACGATCGCAACCAGTCGCTGGCTACCAACATCAAGTTCGCGGAGAACCTGGGCGCCAAGGTCATCCAGCTCAAAGGCAACGACGTGGCCAAGTCCGTGGGCCAGTTCATCCGCGACAACAAGGTCACGCAGGTGGTCTTCGGCCGCTCCGCTCTCCACGGATGGCGAAAGTATCTCTACCTGAGCGCCGTGCAACGCCTGCTGGCCAACGCTCCAGGAGTGGACGTGCACATCGTGACCCAGGACGCCCATTAGCTGAAATCTCGAGCGCAGCGAGAAGCCACTACGAATCACGAAGGTCTGACCGGCAATTGCCGCGGCCACGCCGGCTCCTAAGTCGCCTGAAGTATTATTCATGGGGTAGGGCCCCCGCTCCGCTCGGGACGAAAAAGATGGAACGCAGCCGCATCCTCGTCGTCGACGACGAAACGCAGATCACACGCGTGCTCAAGACCACCTTGAGCTCCAACGGCTATGAGGTGAAGACCGCGGCCGATGGCGAGCATGGCTACGATTCGCTGGGCTGGCTACCGGACCTGATCATCACCGATCTTTCCATGCCGGGAATGAGCGGCGTGGAACTGTGCCGCGCCGTGCGCAAGCGCTCGCAGATTCCCATCATCGTGCTCTCGGTACGCGGGGAAGAGAAGACCAAGGTGGAAGCTCTGGACGCCGGCGCCGACGACTACGTCACCAAGCCTTTCAGCGTGAATGAACTGCTGGCCCGCGTCCGCGCCAACCTGCGCCGCGTGACCGCCGGCGCCGATGGCGTTTGCGAGCCGGTGCACGAGGGTGACTTTCACATCGATCCCGAATCGCGGCTGGTGCGCGTGGGCGACAAAGAGGTCCATCTCACGCCCAAGGAGTTCGATCTGCTGCTGTACATGGCGCGGCATCCCAACAAGGTCCTCACTCACCGTGTTCTGCTGAATGCGGTGTGGGGAGGCGAGAGCGTGCAGCAGCCCGAGTACCTGCGCGTCTTCATCAACCAGTTGCGCAAGAAGGTTGAGCCCAATGACCCGCCGCAGTACATTCTCACCGATCCCTGGGTCGGCTACCGCTTTCAGCCGGAAGGGAAAAAGTCTTCGTGACAGAGGGTGATTCGTGCCGACCGGTCCCATCCACGAACTGGTAACACGGGAGCACTGGCAGGACGCCGCTGCTGCCCTGGCGCAGATGCCAAAACAGGAAGCCGCCGAATTCATCGTCTGCCTGCCCGACCACGCTCAGCAGAAATTGTTTGGCGCGCTGCCGTTGGATGCGGCCGCCGGCGTACTCGCGCACTTTCCTTATTATTTGCAGTACGTCCTGCTGCACACGCGCACGCCCGGGGACATGCGCACCATCCTCGACGAACTTCCGCACGACGAGAAGATGCAGTTCTTTGATGAGCTGCCGGAAGAAGCCTGGCAGACCCTGGAGCAGGAGATCGGTGAGATCAAGCCGCCGGCGGCAGTAAAGCCGGCTGCGATGCCGGCCCGTCCGCAGCCACAGCCTTTGCCGCCGAAGCCCGTGGCCGCGCCCGTGGTTTGTCCGCCAGCGCCGCGTCCCAACACTGTACATAGAACCGGTGACGGCGTGGCCGCGCCTGCGCCGCTTCGGGAAACAACTGCAGCTGCGGCGAGCGAGGCCATCATCCAGGCGCGAGGAGTAGAAAAATCCTTCCCGCAGGCTGACGGCCATAACGTGCAGATCATCGCGCCGCTCGATCTGGCTATTTATCCGGGAACCATCGTGGCCCTGCTCGGGGCCTCGGGATCGGGAAAATCAACTCTGCTCCGCATGCTCTCCGGTCTCTCAGAGCCCTCGTCGGGGCAGGTGCTGTGGCACGGCCGCAGCCTGGCGGAAGCCGCGCCCAACGTGGCTATCGTCTTCCAGAGCTTTGCGCTTTTTCCGTGGCTCACCGTGCAGGGGAACGTGGAAGCGCCCCTCATCGCCCGCGGCATGGAGGCCGCCGAACGCCAGCGCCAGGCGCTGCACGCCATCAACACCGTGGGACTGAAAGGCTTTGAAGAGGCGTTTCCCAAGGAGCTCTCCGGCGGCATGAAGCAGCGAGTCGGCTTCGCGCGCGCTCTGGCGGTGCAGCCGGAAGTCTTGTTCATGGACGAACCGTTCTCCGCGCTCGACGTCCTCACCGCAGAAAACCTGCGCGGCGAGCTGCTCGACCTGTGGCTGCAGAGCAAGATGGGCATCAAGACCATCTTTATCGTCACCCACAACATCGAGGAGGCCGTGTTCCTGGCCGACCGCGTGATCGTGCTCGACCGCAATCCCGCGCGCGTCCGCGCCGACTTCCGCATCGGCCTGTTCCAGCCGCGCGATAGAAAGTCGCCGCAATTCGTGGTCTACGTCGACTACATATATAAGGTCATGACCAGCCCGCAGGCAGTGCCTGCGCCGCCGCCCTCGGGAAAGACCACCGAGGCCGCGCGCTACCCGCTGCTGCCGCACGCCCGCCCGGGTGGAATCGCGGGATTGCTGGAAATTCTGAACGACAGCGGCGGCACCGAGGACCTCTATCACCTGGCCGAAAAGCTGCTCATGGAGGTCGACGACCTGTTCCCGATCATTGAAGCCGCCGTGCTGCTGGGCTTTGCCGAACTCAAGGAGGGCGATGCCAACATCACACCGCAAGGCAAGGCGTGGGCTGAAGCCGACATCGACACGCAGAAGGTGCTCTTCCGCGAGGCCGCGCTCTCGCGCATTCTGCTCTTTCAGCAGATCGACAAAGTTCTGCATGAAAAGTCCGACCACAGCATCCCCCTCGAGCTGTTCCGCGACATTCTCGACGAGCACCATCCCGAGAGCGAAATCCAGCGCCAGCTCGATACCGTTCTGAGCTGGGGACGCTACTGCGAGCTCTTCAACTACGATTCCGAAGAGCAGCGGTTGTATTTGCCGCAGCCCGAAGAATCCATGGAAGACGAGAATCCCGAGTTTCCCCGGCAGCAGGACGAGCAATGAACGAGGAAGCGAAGAATCCAGCCACCGATGCCGCCATTCCCTGGCCGTCGCTGCCCTGGCTGCCACGCTCGTTCTTCGTCGATGTCCCCATCTTTTTGCTGGGCATCGCCGTTCTCTACAGCGTGGTGGCGCTGGCCCGCTACTGGTCAGGCCCGCTGACGCCGCAGGTGGAGATCGACCTGCGCGCCCGCGCGCTGCCTCTATACACGCTGTACTCGGTGTTGCGCATCGGCATCGCTTACCTGCTCTCGCTGCTGTTCACGCTGGTGTACGGCTACGTGGCGGCCTACAACCGTCGCGCTGAAAAGGTGATGGTGCCGCTGCTTGACGTGCTGCAGTCCATCCCCGTGCTCAGCTTTCTTCCCGGCGTGATGCTGGCCATGGTGGCGCTTTTTCCGCGCCGCCAGCTCGGCGTAGAGATGGGATCGATCCTACTGATCTTCACCGGCCAGGTGTGGAACATGGCCTTCAGCTTCTACGCTTCGCTCAAGAGCATTCCCCAGGAGATGCGCGAGGCCGCGCAGCTTTACCGCTTCAGCTGGTGGCAGCGCTTCACGCAAATGGAGCTGCCGTTCTCCGTGATTGGCCTGGTGTGGAACTCGATGATGTCGGTGGCCGGGGGCTGGTTCTTCCTGATGGCCTGCGAGATGTTCGTACTGGGCAAACGCGACTTCCGCCTGCCCGGACTGGGCTCATATCTGCAAACCGCCTCCAGCGCCGGCGATACGCGCGCCATCATCTACGGCCTGCTCACCATGATCGCCGTGATCGTGCTGACCGACCAGCTCATCTGGCGGCCGGTGGTGGCCTGGGCGCAGAAGTTCAAGTTCGAAGCGGTAGAGGCCTCGGATACGACCCAGTCCGCGGTGCTGCGATTCATCCGCCGCTCGCGCCTGGTAGACCTGCTGGAACGCAAATCCATCGAGCCGCTGGGCGAGAAGCTTCTCCTGCATTACGCCGGCAAAGAGCAATACAAGGCCGGCTCTTCCTCGGCGATCTCCGTGCGCAAGTGGATACCGGTGCAGCTGGGAATCGCCGCGGTAGTTCTGGCGGCCTACTGCACGTTTCGCGGCACCATGCTGCTGGCGGGATTGAACCGTGCTGAGCTGCTTTCCATTCTCACCGGTCTGGGCGCAACTTTCCTGCGCGTTACCGCCGCGCTGGCGCTTTCGTCTTTGTGGACCGTGCCCGCGGGCGTGGCTATCGGCACGCATCCGCGGCTGGCGCGTCTGGCCCAGCCCATCGCCCAGATCGCTGCGTCGGTTCCGGCGACCGCGGTGTTCCCGGTGGTAGTGATGGCCATGATCAGCCTGGGCGGCGGCATGGGACTGGCGTCGATGACGCTGCTGATCCTGGGAACGCAGTGGTATCTGCTCTTCAACGTGATCGCCGGCGCCACCGCCATTCCCACCGAGCTCAAGGAAGCCTGCACAGTTTTCCGCTTCAGCCGCTGGGAGCGCTGGACCAAGCTGATCCTGCCCGCGATCTTTCCTTATCTGATTACGGCGCTGGTCACCGCTTCCGGCGGCGCATGGAACGCCAGCATCGTGGCCGAATATTTTCATCTCAAAGGCCAGGTCTTCTCCACCACCGGCCTGGGCGCGCTCATCAGCCAGGCCTCAGATGACGGCAACTTCCGCCTGCTGTTTGCCTCCACCATCTTCATGGCTGGGACAGTAGTCACGATCAACCGGCTGGTCTGGCGCAGGTTGTACCGCCTGGCTGCCACGCGCTTCAAGCTGGAGAGCTAGACGGCATCACGGTTGCTTCCACCGCATCTTTATATCTTTATAAAAGATTGATGTTTTGTTTAGACCGTCTTTATGCGCCGTGTTGTTCACTGGGAAGGTTGTCTCCGATCTGCAAGTGAGATCGGCCAAAGCCAATGCGTCAGCCGCGCAAAAGGACTGTCGATGAGCCTCGATAGAAAGTTTTTATCCCTGATCTTTGCGATTGCCGTCACCTGTGACTTGGGCAGCGTGCCTATGACGGCCCAGGAGAACCCGCCCTCGAACCCGGAGCTGCAGCAACTTCGCGAGATGGTTAGCAGGCTGCAGGCGCGAGTCGACCAACTGGAAAGGAGCCAGGCTACCGGTAATCAAGCGACGGTCGTGCCGGCGATCTTCGCCAGCCCAGGTGGCCCAGCTGCCGCAAGCGGCGATTCTGCGCCTGCCCAGACGGCAACTCTCAGCAAGGAAGACCGCAGCGTGCTCGACTTCTTCCGCGAGACCACCATCAACGGCGCGTTGGACGGCTATTACGAGTACAACTTCAACCACCCCATCGGCCGTGTGAACCTGTTGCGCGCGTATGACGTGAGCAGCAACAGCTTCAGCATCAACCAGGCCAATCTCATTGTAGAGCGCGCTCCGGATGTGGATTCCGGACACCGCCTGGGCGTGCGCCTGGACTTTCAGTACGGGCAGGCGACGGAAACTCTGCAGGGCAGCGCCGCCAACGAACTGCGTCCGCAGGTCTACCGGCCGTTGTTTCAGGCTTATGGGACTTATGTTTTTCCCGTGGGCACGGGCCTGACCGTGGACTTCGGCAAGTGGGCCAGCGCGCTGGGCTTTGAGAACAACTATTCGAAAGACCAGATCAACTATTCCCGCTCTTATTACTTCAATTTCCTGCCCTTCTACCACACTGGATTTCGCGCCGCTTACAACCTCACCCCCAAGATCAACCTGGCTTACTGGCTGGTGAACGGCGTGCAGCAGACGGAAGACTTTAACGGCTTCAAGTCGCAGGCATTCATCTTCACCATCAAGCCGGTGAACACCGTGAGCTGGAACGTGAACTACTACTTCGGCCAGGAGCAGCCGGACGTGGTTCCGGCGCTCAATCCCGGCCTGCCCGTGGGCCCGACGCAGCCGGGCTTGCCCACCGTCAATATCACGCCCGTGCCCAACGGCCGCGAGCACATTCTGGATTCTTACGTAAGCTGGAACGCAAACTCCAAACTCACGCTGGGCGCGGAGGTCGACTACGTGATTAACCGGGTCTTCTCCATCTCGGCGCCGTCGCACGTGACCGGAGGCGCGGGTTATGTGCGCTACCAGCTCACGCCGCGCTGGGCGGCGGCCACGCGCGCCGAGTACCTCTCCGACCGCGGCGGGCTCTTCAGCGGGCGCACGCAGGCGCTCAAGGAGAACACCGTCACGCTGGAAACCAAGGTCGCCGAAGGCCTGCTCATGCGCAGCGAGTGGCGGGTGGACTATTCCAACCAGCCTTTCTTCCTCACCGACACCGCCGCCAAGCGCAGCCACCAGCAGAACACGGCCAGCCTGGGACTGATCTGGTGGTTCGGCAGGAAGCAGGGAACGTGGTAGCGAGCACGAAATGAAGCGAGGACTCTCATGGATCTGCTGATGATTTTAGGCACGATCGTTTTCTTCCTGATCGCCATCGCCTACACCGTGGCGTGCGACAAGCTGAAATAGAGGCTGCAATGAACCTGGAAAATGTCTTGATGTTGGTTGTGAGCGTGCTGCTGATGGTCTACCTGATCTACGCGCTCCTCCGGCCGGAGAAATTCTGATGACGCGTAACGGCTGGTTTCAAATATTGCTTTTTTTCGCAGTGGTGGTGCTGGTTACCAAGCCGGTGGGCATCTATTTGGCGCGCGTGTTCGAGCGCCAGAAAACGTGGCTCGACCCGCTGATGCGCCCGCTGGAGCGCCTGATCTACAAGCTCACGGGCGTGGACGAAGAGCGCGAGATGCGGTGGACGGAGTACTCGATCGCCATGCTGTTGTTTAGCGCCGTCTCCATGCTGGTGCTCTACCTGCTGATGCGCGTGCAGCACATGTTTCCCCACGTGGTGAATCCGCAGGGATTCGCCAACGTGGCACCCGACCTGGCGTTCAACACCGCCGCTTCGTTCACCACCAACACCAATTGGCAGTTCTACAGCGGCGAGAACACCATGAGCTATTTCACCCAGATGGCCGGGCTGGCTTTCCACAACTTTGTCTCTGCTGCGGTGGGGATGGCCCTGGCCATCGCCTTCATTCGCGGCATCGCCCGCCGCGAGAAAGAAACGCTAGGCAACTTCTGGGTGGACATGACTCGCGCCAACCTGTGGATCCTGCTTCCCGGTTGCGTGATCTACGCCATGCTGCTGATTTCGCAGGGCGTGATCCAGAATTTCCGGCCCTATGACACGGCCAAGATCACGGAGCCGCAGCAGGTGCAGCGGGTCGGGCAGGACGGCAAGCCGGTGGTGGATGCCGCCGGCAAGCCGGTGACGGATACGGTCACCGACCAGGTGATCGCCCAGGGCCCGATCGCCTCGCAGGAAGCCATCAAAATGCTGGGCACCAACGGCGGCGGCTTTCTCGGCGGCAACAGCGCCCATCCGTTCGAGAATCCCACGCCGTTCAGCAATTTTCTGGAGATGCTTTCCATCTTCCTGGTCCCGGCCGGCTTTACTTATACGCTGGGCCGGATGACAGGATCGCCGCGCCACGGCTGGGCCGTATTCGCGGCTATGGCGGTGCTGTTCTTTGCCGGCGTCATCACTGCCTACTGGGCAGAGTCAAAAGGCAATCCATTGCTGACCGGAGTCGACCAGAGCGTCTCAATGAAGCAATCGGGCGGAAACTTTGAGGGTAAAGAAGTCCGCTTCGGCATCGCCAACTCAGCTCTATTCGCCACCGTGACCACCGACGCCAGCTGCGGCGCCGTCAACAGCCAGCATGACTCGTTCACGCCGCTGGGCGGAATGGTTCCGCTGGTGAACATCATGCTGGGCGAGATCGTTTTCGGCGGCGTGGGCGCGGGCATATACGGCATGCTGATCTTTGTGGTGCTCTCAGTTTTTATTGCCGGGCTGATGGTCGGCCGCACGCCGGAGTACCTGGGCAAGAAGATCGAATCGTACGACGTGAAGATGGCCATGCTCTACGTGCTGATCTTTCCGTTGTCGATCCTGGTGTTCGCGGCCGTTTCTTCGCTTTCGCCGAATTTCGGGCTCTCGACTCTGACCAATACCGGCCCGCACGGATTGTCGGAGATCATCTACGCCTTCAGTTCGGCGACGGGGAACAACGGCTCGGCCTTCGGCGGCCTGGGCGCGAACCGCTACTACAACCTGAGCGTGGGCTTCGCCACCCTGATCGGGCGCTTTCTGATGATCGTGCCCATGCTGGCGGTAGCCGGGAGCCTGGCGCGAAAGAAGATTGTTCCGCCCTCGCCGGGGACGTTTCCCGTGACCACGCCCCTGTTCACCGCGCTGGTGGTAAGCGTGATCATCATCGTCGGCGCCCTGACCTTTTTCCCGGCGCTCAGCCTGGGCCCGATTCTTGAGCACCTGCTCATGAATGCGGGCAAGACTTTTTAAGGAATCGCAATGGCGACAAAAACCAGATCGTTGTGGGACGGAAAGATCGTGCGCCAGGCGTTGATCGATTCGCTGGTCAAGCTCCACCCACGCACCATGATGAAGAACCCGGTGATGTTCGTGGTGGAGGTAGGCAGCGTAATCACCAGCGTCCTGCTGGTGCGCGACCTGGTGAAGCACTCCACCGGCTTCGGATTCGACCTGCAGATCACCCTGTGGCTGTGGTTCACCGTACTGTTTGCCAACTTTGCCGAGGCCATGGCCGAGGGCCGCGGCAAAGCCCAAGCCGAAACGCTGCGCAAGGCGAAATCGGAGGCCGTCGCTCACCGGCTCTTACCGGGCGGGAAGTCGGAAACCGTTCCCGGATCCAAGCTGCGATCCGGAGACATGGTGCTGGTCTCGGCCAGCGAGGTGATTCCCGGCGATGGCGAGATCGTGGAGGGAGTGGCCTCGGTTGACGAATCGGCGATCACCGGAGAATCGGCGCCCGTGATCCGCGAAGCCGGCGGCGACCGCTCGGCAGTCACCGGGGGAACGCGCGTGCTCTCCGACCAGATCAAGGTCAAGATCACTTCGAATCCCGGCGAAACGTTTCTCGACCGCATGATCGCGCTGGTGGAAGGCGCGGAGCGGCAGAAGACGCCCAACGAGATCGCGCTCAACATACTTCTTGCCGGACTGACCGTAGTGTTTCTGCTGGCCGTGGTAACGCTGCAACCATACGCGATTTACTCTCACGCTCCGCAGAGCGTGTTCGTGCTGGTCTCGCTGCTGGTGTGCCTGATCCCGACCACTATCGGCGGGCTGCTCTCGGCCATCGGCATCGCCGGCATGGACCGCCTGGTGCAGCACAACGTGCTGGCCATGTCGGGGCGCGCGGTGGAGGCCGCCGGCGACGTGGATACGCTTCTGCTCGACAAGACCGGCACCATTACGCTAGGCAATCGCCAGGCGACAGAGTTCATCGCCGCGCCCGGCGTGAGCAACGATCAGCTCGCCGACTCCGCGCAGCTCTCTTCTCTTCCTGATGAGACGCCCGAGGGACGGTCGATCGTGGTGCTGGCCAAAGAGAAATACGGACTGCGCGGGCGCGATCTGGCGGCGGCCCAGGCCGAGTTTGTGCCCTTCACGGCGCAGACCCGCATGTCAGGCGTGAACTTTGACGGCCGGGTGATCCGCAAGGGCGCGGTCGACGCCATCCAGAAATACCTTGCCGAAAGCGGGGCCGTCCTGCCGCGCGAAGTTCTCACCGCGGTGGAAACCGTGGCGCGCTCCGGCGGGACCCCGCTGGTGGTGGCGGAAAACCACCGCGCGCTGGGTGTGATTCACCTTAAGGACATCGTAAAAGGTGGAATCAAGGAGCGTTTCGCGCAGCTGCGCGCCATGGGCATCCGCACGGTGATGATTACCGGCGACAATCCGCTTACCGCGGCGGCCATCGCGCGCGAGGCCGGAGTCGACGATTTCCTGGCTCAGGCCACTCCCAAAGAGAAGATGGATTTGATCAAGAAGGAGCAGTCGCAGGGGAAGCTGGTGGCCATGACCGGCGACGGCACCAACGACGCGCCGGCGCTGGCGCAGTCCGATGTCGGTGTGGCCATGAACACCGGCACGCAGGCCGCGAAAGAGGCGGGCAACATGGTGGACCTGGACTCCAACCCGACCAAGCTGCTGGAGATCGTGGAGATCGGCAAACAGCTTCTGATGACGCGCGGCTCGCTGACCACTTTTTCGATCGCCAACGACGTGGCCAAGTACTTCGCCATCATCCCGGCGATGTTCGCCGAAACTTTCCCGGTGCTCAACGCGCTGAACATCATGCACCTGGCCACGCGGCAATCGGCGATTCTCTCGGCGGTGATTTTCAACGCGCTCATCATTATCGCGCTCATTCCCCTGGCGCTGCGCGGGGTGAAATACGTGCCCATGAGCGCGGAGTCGCTGCTGCGGCGCAATCTGCTGATTTACGGCGTGGGCGGAGTGATCGTGCCCTTCATCGGCATCAAGATCATCGACCTGATTGTTCGCGCCATCGGACTGGCGTAAGCGGAGATCATGTATGAAGAAAAACCTGATTACTTCGATTCTGATGACGGTGGTCACCACTGTTCTCCTGGGCATCGGTTATCCAATGCTGGTGACGGCGCTGGCGCGCCTGTGGCCGGACAAGGCCAACGGCCAGCTCATCACCAGGCACAGCGTGGTAGTCGGCTCGCGCATCCTGGCCCAGCCGTTTACCGGCGCGGCTTATTTCCATCCCCGGCCGTCGGCGGCGGGCAACAGCGGCTACGATCCCACCAACTCCGGCGGCACCAACTACGGCCCGACGAATCGGAAACTGGTGGACCGCGTGAAAGCCGACGTGGCTACTCTCCATGCCGATAACCCTGCGCGGCCAGTTCCGGTAGACCTGGTTACAACGTCAGGATCGGGACTGGATCCTGATATCACTCCCGCCGCCGCGGAGTTTCAGATTCCGCGAGTCGCCAAAGCGCGCGGCATCAGCGAAGACGAACTGGCCCGGCTGGTCGACGAACACACTCTGCCGCGGCAATTTGGCTTTCTGGGGGAGCCCAGGGTCAACGTGCTGGAGCTAAACCTGGCGCTGGACGAGAGGTATCCGTTGAAGAAATAACCTTCCCGCACCTTTCCAGACCTGCGAAAATAGAGCTATGGCCATGGTGGTCATTGGCGGGCATTCGCGAAGCGTTGGCAAGACCAGCGTGGTAGCGGGGCTGATCGCGGCTCTGCCGGAATATCGCTGGACCGCCCTCAAGATTACCCAGTTCGGCCACGGCATCTGCTCGGCTGACGGCAAGCCCTGCGACTGCGCTACTACCGACGACCACTTCAAAGCCCTCAGCGATGAGCGCGATCTCAGCGGCGAATCCGATACTTCGCGCTTCCTGGTGGCCGGCGCCGAGCGCTCCATCTGGGTGCGCACCCGCCAGGGCATGCTGGGCCAGGCCATGAACGATATTGAGCGCCGCATCGCCGCCGCCGACAACGTGATCATGGAATCCAACAGCATCATGGGATTCCTGAAGCCGGACCTCTATCTCAGCGTGCTCGATGCCGGGCAGCAAGACTTCAAGGTTTCAGCCAACGAGTTTCTGGATCGCGCCGACGCCATCATCCTCCACCAAAACGGCTCCACGCCGAAGTGGGACGCGGTCTCGCTCGACCGCATCGCCGGCAAGCCGCGGTTCCTGATCCAGCCGCCGCCGTATGTCACGCCGGAGATCGTGGAGTTTGTAAGAGAACGCTTGAGTGCGCTGGTAGCAGAGGCGAAAAACTAGCTTATCTTGGCCCGGTCATCGGGGGCATAGGACGGTCGCGATGGCCGTCTTCGCCATCTTTGGCAGGCTGCTCGGTGTCAGTCTCACGCAGAAAAGCTGAGGGCTTGGGCATGGGCCCGCGAGCGCCTTTCTTGAGGTGCTTCAGAACGTCTTCTTTATCCAGGTTATAGTCGCGCGCCAGGCGGGTAAGCGCCAGGGTGACGATGTCGGAGTGATGAATGTCGTCGGTGCCCTGCTGCCGCTTCACCTCCAGCCATAGCTTGTGCACCAGGCGTACGTCCTCGCTCTTCATGGTCGGAGTGTGCGGGCCGATGCGGTAGGTTTCGACCGCATTATCGGGATGCACCACCTGGAAGACGAACTGGCGCTTGGGTTCGGGCATGGCCTCCCAGGCCTGGCCCATGCGGAAGGCCTGTTCTTCACCGGCCATCTTGCTGGAGAGCCCGGAGACCACGGCGGAAGACTCCAGCGAATTCGCCATCTGGGCGATGGCGGAGAAGACGTCGCGCGCGGGAACCACCAGCAGGGAAATGGTCTTGCCGTAGCCTTCGGCGATAGAGACGGCTTTGGTGAAGAGCGTCTGCTCGTAGTCGCTGAAGATCTGTTCCATGGCCAGGTTGTATTCGGCACTGCCGTAACCGGTGAGGCGCGCCTCCATGACCACGATGTCCTGCTCGTGCGTGTCGGTGGCCTCCAGCGCCCAGCGCAGGTGATAAAGCGTGTTGTAGTCGCGCACCGTGACCAGCACGTTGCCCGGCCGCACCTGCACCTCTTCGCGGCCTATGGTCTCCTGCTGCACCAGCTGGAAGTGCTCCTTCATTTGCTGTTCCACGTGGGCGAACTTGCGCTTGTTCACGCGCTCGGAGACGCTGAAGATCAGGAAGAAAGCCAGGGAGAAGACGATGCCGGCCTTGGTGGCCACCGACTTGGTGAACAGGTTGGTGAGCGCCGTGGCCAGCAGCACCAGATGGACCGAGAGCAGTCCCAGAGGAAACTCATACTTTCCGATGCGGATGTTGGGCGGCACCTTCCAGCCGCGTTCGCCTCGGTACTTTAAGCGCAACACCAGCATGGCCACGGAATTGAAGGTGAAGCTCCAGATCACGCCGAAAGCGTAGGCCTCGCCCAGGGCGTAGACGTCGCCCATGCTGGCGATGATGGTGACCATCTGCAACCCGGCCACCAGGTTCACGATGCGGTAGCTGGTGCCGTACTTGCGGTGCGGACGGCGGAACCAGTCGGTCAGCACGCCGTCTTCTGAGACGCGGTTCAGCACGCCGTTGGAGCCGATGATCGAGGTGTTGATGGCGCCGGAGAGAATCAGGAATCCCACCACCACCACGAAGACGCGGAAGATCAGCCGCGCCACCAGCGGGCCGGTCATGTACATGGCCAGGCCGGAGATCAGGTTGTCCTTATACACCGGAACGCGGACGGCGTCGGGGATCAGCATGACCGCCAGCAGGGAAGAGAGGCCGGTGAACACCGTGCTATAGATGGCGATGATGACCGCGGCGCGCTTCAGGTTTTTAAGCTTGGGGCTGGCCAGTTCGCGATTCACCTGGGCCAGCGACTCTTCTCCGCTCATGGCCAGCACGGAATGGCCGAACGCGATCATGATGCCGAAGAGGCCGAGGGTGCGGGCGAAATGTGTGCCCTTCAGGAAGCCCAGGGCTTCGTCACTGAAGTGCAGGTTGCCGGGGCTGGGCAGCGGCGGCAGGTGGATCCCGACCTTGAACAGCGTGATTGCCGACCAGCCCAGCAGGATTACCACCATGACGGTGGTGATCTGCATGACGCGCAGCGCCTTGTCGCTCGATTCCTCAATGCCCATGATGTTCTGCCACCAGTAGTAGCCGGTGACCAGAGCGGCAAAGGCAGCCGCGGTGATGTTTTCGTTGACGTGGGGCGTGCCGTGGAAGAGCGAGAGAAAGGCGTGCGGCAGCCAGCCGTGGGCATTGGCGGCGACGAAAAGCTCGTTGATCAGACCGGCAATGTACTGTCCGGCGGAAACGCCGGAGATCGGCCCGGTAAGAATGTAGTCGAACATCAGCGCGGAGACGCTGAACTTGGCAAAGGTCCCGCCCAGGGCTTCCTTGACCACGCGGTAGACGCCGCCGCGGGTGAACATGGAGCAACTCTCCACGTACACTGCGCGGACCGCGAAGGAGAACAGCATCACGCCCAGGATGAACCAGGGCGCGGCCTTGCCCACAGCCTGCTCGGCAATCCCTCCGGCGTAGAAAGCCGAGGAGCCCAGATCGTTCAGCACCACGGCGGCGGCGCGCCAGTAGGAGATGAACGTCAGCATGACCGTGGTGGCCACCACCAGGCGGACCCGGTTCGATTGCGGAGGAAATTGTGAGCCTGATGCCATCGCAAAATGAGGCCGCGTTACACCCGCCCCGTTGCGGGTCATCGCGACCTCTCGATCGAGCGCGGGCCTGCCCCCGGGAGGCCGGCGCCAATTTCTACCTAATCTTTCTCCAGGATTGTGAGCACGTCCTCAACTGCGCTGATCGCAATTACCAGTACGGAGCCGGCCATACCAACGAAAAACATGAATTCCAGGACCGCGGCCAGCACAGGCATGATTGCATCCATAGGAGCGATTTTAGACTGCCGGGCGGCCTGCGGCAAAAGCCATTTTGACTGATCTCACCCACGGGGAGCGCGGAAACCAGGCCCAGGCCAGCCGGATCAGTAGGCAGCGCCGGGCTTTGTTAGAATCCCCTCAGTGCACAAGATACCCGCCAAAACCTGGGCTCTGGCCCTTTTGTCCAGCGGGCTGCAGATCGTGATTTTCCCCAAGGCCGGCCTTTTCTACCTTTGCTGGGTGGCCATGCTGCCTCTTCTTTATGCTTTGCTTCGCGGCCGCGGAGGAGAAGGCGAGCTGGTGGACTCGGAAGGGCGTTCTTTGCGTCCCTTTACCCTGAATCAAGGATTCCTCATTGCCTGGGTCAGCGGGGTGGTCTGGTATGTGGGCACGTGCTACTGGATTTATCCGGTCATGCACGGCTATGGCAACCTGGCCGCGCCGGCGGCGCTCCTGATCACGGCGGGCTACTGCCTGATCATGGGCATGCACCACGGCGCGTTTGGCCTGGTGGTGGTATTGATGGCGCGGCGTTCGACGCTGGGCAACCGCCTCCCCTTGTTCATGGCGCCATTCTTCTGGGTGGCGATCGAATTCTTCCGCGATCGCGTGACCGGAGTTCCCTGGCAGCCTCTGGGCGGCTCGCAGGTGGACAACATTCCTTTCTCTGCGATCAGCCAGCTGACGGGTGTCTACGGTCTCTCCTTCGCAGTGATGCTGGTGAACTGCGCCTTTGCTGCGGCGCTGCTGCTGGTGGGCCGCCGCCGCATCAATCTTCTGATTTCCGCGGCCGCTGCGGCCATCGCGCTGCAGATGGGAGTATTTGCCGGACCGCCGCCTTTTCCCACAAACCGCGAGGCTGTCCTGGTGCAGCCCAACGTCCCCGTGCCCGATCGCGGGCAGGTGACGGCCACGTTCTTCAATCAGACGCTCGACGAACTGGGCCAATTAGCTATGTCAAAGGAGATCAGCAAGAATCCCGCCGATCCCGGGCTGATCATATGGCCGGAGTCGCCGGCCCCGTTTTACGTCGGCGAACCAAGGTTCCAGCAGCAGCTGGCGACGGTGGCCCGGCAGACGGATTCCTTCGTTGTGGTCGGCAGCACCGCGGAGACCGCTGGGCCGGGAGCCGGGCAGGTCTCACTTTTTAACTCCGCGCTGGTAGTCGATCCCTCCGGTGGCACACTCGGGCGCTATGACAAGATCCACCTGGTTCCGTTCGGCGAATATGTTCCTATGCAGCGCTGGCTGTTTTTCGCCAGCAAGCTCACGCGCGAAGTCGGCGACTTTGCCCGCGGCACCGAGCGCCGAGCCTTCGACCTGAACGGACTGCGGGCGGGTGTTTTTATCTGCTACGAGTCGATCTTTCCCAACGAGATCCGGCAGTTTACCGCCAACGGCGGCCAGGTGCTGATCAACATCTCCGACGACGCCTGGTACGGCGAGACGGCCGCGCCGTTTCAGCACCTGGAGATGGCGCGGATGCGGGCCATCGAGAACCATCGCTGGATCCTGCTAGCCACCAACAATGGGGTGACCTCGGCCATCGATCCGGTTGGGCGCATCGTGAAGAAGGCGGAACGTAACGTCCGTACAGCGATGGTAGCGTCCTTTGCGGCACAGACCGAAGTCACTTTCTACAGCCGGTACGGCGATATTTTTGCCTGGGCATGTGTGGTAATCTCATTGTTAGTCGTGTTTGTGCGCTTCCGTTTTCGCGGGCGCACCCTGATTGAAGCCCCAACGGCATCGTGACTTATGGTAGAAGAACTGGAACGCGAATACGCCGCCGTCCGCAACAAAGTTGCGGACCTGCGGAGCTATCTTTGACGCCGCCTCGCTGCGCAACCAACTAGCCGAAATCGAAACCAGGATTGCCGATCCGAGCGTGTGGTCGGACCAGACGCGCTCGCAGCAGCTCATGCGCCAGCGCCGCCGGCTGGAATCCGAGCTGGCAAAAGATACCGAACTGGCGCGTCGCGCCGGCGACATCGGCGCCTATTTCGAGCTGGCGCGCGAAGGCGAGGCGGTGGGCGACGACCTGAAGAAAGAGATCGACGGCCTGCGCGACCTGGCGGAGAAGCTGGAAACCGAAACCATGCTTTCCGGCGAGAACGATGCGCGCAATGCCATCGTGACCATCCATCCCGGCGCCGGCGGGACCGAGTCGCAGGACTGGGCAGACATGCTGCTGCGCATGTACCTGCGCTGGGCGGAACGCCAGGGCTTCCCGGTGGAGATGAACGAATACCAGGCAGCGGAGGAGGCGGGCATCAAGTCAGCCACCTTCACCGTGACCGGCGATTACGCTTACGGGCTGCTGACCAGCGAGATCGGCGTGCACCGACTGGTGCGCATCTCGCCCTTCGATCAGCAGAGCCGCCGCCATACTTCGTTTGCCAGCGTCTTCGTCTCGCCGGAAATCGACGACTCCATCGCCATCGAGATCAAGCCGGAAGAGATTCGCGTGGATACTTACCGCTCCGGCGGCAAGGGCGGCCAGCACGTAAACACCACGGACTCGGCGGTGCGCATCACCCACTTTCCGACCGGGATCGTGGTCGCCTGCCAGAACGAGCGCTCGCAGCACAAGAACCGCGACAAGGCCATGAAGATTCTTCGCTCCAAGCTTTACGAATACGAACTGGAGAAGAAGCGGGAAGCCACGCAGAAGGTCGAAGACTCCAAACTGGGTATTGATTTCGGCTCGCAGATACGTTCTTACGTTCTCCATCCTTACCGGCTGGTGAAGGACCATCGCACAAAGCTGGAGGTGGGAGACGTGGACCGCGTCCTGGACGGCGATTTGACTCCATTCATCCGTGCCTATCTGCTGGCGCGGAGGAACCAGAAGTAACAGCGGAAAAATGTCCAAGATTCTCGACCAGATCAAGCGCAACGAAGTGCCGGCAGCAGTGATGCATTCGGCGGCCAAGGGCGCGCTGCCGCTGGAGCCGGGCGAGATGCTGGAGATTCTGGTCTACCTCACGCACAATGCCGTCTTCGCCCAGGAAGCCCGTATGACGCTGGCCCGATGGGACGCGGAATCGGCGGTCAAGATCCTCTCCGATCCAAACGCGCCGGCGGAGGTGCTGAGTTACTACTGGATGGAGGGCAACCGACGGCCCTCGCTGATGCCGGCGCTGATTGAGAATCCCGCGATTTCCGAAGGCATGCTCATGGAGCTAGCGGGGGAGAGCCGCCGCGAAACCATCGGCTTCCTGATGGCCAGCCCGCGGGCGCGGAAATCGCCCGCGGTGATCGAAGCGCTGTCGGTAAACCCGTCGCTGTATCCGAAAGAGCTGGCGGAGCTGAAAGGTGAAGCCAAGCCGGAGGAAGCTCCGGAGCCCGGACATCCCGATCACGAAGCGCATACTGCGCATCAGGAGTGGCACCAGGAGCACGCGGAGGAGATCGCGGCCGAAGAAGGCAAGCCGTTCCAACTGGTCGGCGAGGACGAAAAGAGCGAAGCGCCGCCGCACGCGTCCGCCGTGGCCGCGGATCATCCCGAAGCTGCCGCGCCGGCTCCCGCGCAGGATGCTGCCTCTGCGATGGCTGCCGCTGCCCTGGGACTCCAGGCTCGTGCGCACGCGCATCAGGACGAAAAAGACCGGCTCACCGTGCTGCAGAGGCTGGGGAGGATGAATGCCTCAGAGCGAGTGAAAGCCGCGTTCACGGGCGGCCGCGAAGAGCGTGCCATCCTGATTCGCGACGGCGCCCGAGTGGTGCAGATGGCGGTGCTGGCATCGCCGAAACTGACCGATCCGGAAATCGAAACCTTTGCCGCGGCTAAGAACGTGAGCGAGAACGTGCTGCGCGAGATCGCCCGGACGCGCCGCTTCATGAAGAATTACAACGTCGGCCGCAACCTGGTGAACAACGCCAAATGCCCGCTCGATCTTTCTCTTCACCTCATCAAGAACCTGATGGTCTACGACCTGAAGAGCCTGCGCTTCAACAAGGGTGTTCCTGAGACCATACGCAACGTTGCCGCCAAGCTCTATCGCGAGAAAGCAGGGCCGTCCCGCGAAGGCAAGCGCGAATAGGTCGAGGCGCAGCACCTCGTTATTCAGCCGCCGCAACCTTTCCCTTACAATGGCGGATGAAAGCGAGGACCTCAATCTCATGGGCCCTGCCGCGAATGACGACATCGGCAAACTTCTTGAGCATGCCAGGACCATCGCCGTCGTAGGCCTGTCCAACAGCCCCATGCGGCCCAGCTATGGCGTGGCAGCCTACATGCAAACCCACGGCTACAGGATCATTCCTGTGAACCCCACGATTAAAGGCGCGCTGGGCGAGAAGGCTGTAGCCGCGTTGTCGGACATAAAAGAGAAGGTCGACATCGTGGATGTTTTCCGCCGCTCAGAGTATGTGCCCGACATCGTGGACGAAGCCATCCGGCTGAAGCTTCCGGCTATCTGGCTGCAGGAAGATGTGATCCACGAAGCAGCGGCGGAAAAAGCCCGCGAAGCCGGCATCTTCGTGGTCATGGACCGCTGCATTTTGAAAGAACACCGCGCCAGATTCATCAAATAATGTTGCGGAGCCGGCCCTAGGGGAGCACGGGCCTGTTGACCCGCGTACTCGCAAGACCACCTGTCCTCCAGGGGTTTTCTCTCTCGCTCTTTGGGAGAACTGGAAAATTCTGCGAAGAATCTGAAACCTATTCTGCCGCGGGACCGTATACAGGTCCGCAGGAGGTTGACATGCATGACACAAAGGAGCGGTTGTCTCTATTGTGGATCTTCGCGTTATTGAACTACCTGTATGCGGACGTTGTTGCCCTGTTTGCTATTGTTGGCTCGCCAAATCTAGCCGACGCCCCACATCTCTCACCATGGGCTCTGCTGGGTTCAGCGGTCTTGATGGAAATACCCATCGCCATGATTGTGGCGTGTCGACTGCTTCCGTTTAGAGCGAACCGGCTGGCGAATATCATCGCCGGTGCAATTTTGACCCTTGTAAACGGTTTCCTGACCTTCGTTCCGCCTCTGGCCGGATGGGGCAGGCCGCCCGCTCTTCCTGAGTACTTGTTCTTCGCGACGATCGAAACTGTGGCCACCTCGGTCATCATCTGGCAGGCGTGGACTTGGTCACCCAAGAATGCCGAGCCGAGTACGAGTTGACGTAAAATCCCCATTACACTCATTGACGGGTTCTGAGTTTAAATGCCCCTTTTCATCTCACTGATACGGAATCCGAAGCTAGTTTGGTTTGGAGAAGCGCTGGTTGCGCGTCACCACAGTGCCCTTCGGGAGCGCCGCAGCGGCTACTTCTTGCTCTTGCCCTTACGTTCCTTCGCGTCCTCTGAGGTGGAACGGTTCTTGCGCGCTTCTTCGCGCAGACGGCGAATCTCTTCCAGTCGCTCCGCCAGCAGCTTCTCCCGGCCCTCGCCGGTGGGATGGTAGTACTGCCGGCCGCGCAGGTTGTCGGGCAGGCAATCCATGTTGGCGACCTTGGATTCCAGGTCGTGTGCGTACTGGTAGCCCTTGCCATAGCCAACCTGCTTCATCAGCGCGGTAACAGCATTGCGGATGTGCAGAGGCACGGGCTCGGCCGCGGTCTGCTGCACATCCTCGAGAACTGCTCCGTAAGCCGTATAGAGCGCGTTGGATTTGGGCGCGAGCGCCAAGTAGGCGACGGCCTGGGCCAGGGCCAGCGCGCCTTCGGGCATGCCCAGAAAATCGATGGCGTCCTTGGCTGAAAGACAAAGGTTAAGCGCCTCGGGCGCGGCCAGGCCGATGTCTTCCGACGCCATGCGCACCACGCGGCGGGCGATGTACAGCGGATCTTCGCCCGACTCCAGCATGCGTCCCAGCCAGTAGAGCGAAGCGTCGACGTCGCTGTTGCGCACCGACTTGTGCAGCGCCGAGATCAGGTTGTAGTGCTCTTCGCCCGATTTGTCGTAGAGCAGGACCTTCTTCTGCAGGGTGTCGCGAAGGAGCTGGTCGGTGATCTCGCCGTTGTCACCGGCGGCCACTGCGGCGACTTCAATCACGTTGTAGGCCACGCGGGCGTCGCCGCTGGAGTAGGCGGCGATCTGCTCAAAAATCTCGTCGCCTGCGCGCACCTTCATTTTTCCCAGCCCGCGCTCGCTGTCTTCGAGCGCGCGGCGGAGCAGGAGCACGATCTGCTCTTCCGTCAGCGGCTTCAGGATGTAGACGCGGCAGCGCGAGAGCAGAGCGCCGTTGATCTCGAACGACGGATTTTCCGTGGTGGCGCCGATCAGGCGGATGTTGCCGTGCTCCACGTGGGGGAGAAAGGCGTCCTGCTGGGCGCGGTTGAAGCGGTGGATCTCGTCGACGAAGAGAATGGTGCGCGTGCCGTACTGGCGGGCCTTCTCCGCCTCCGCCATCACCTGCTTGATCTCCTTGATCCCGGAGAGCACGGCGGAGAACTCGATGAACTCGGCCTGCGTCACATTCGCGATGATCTTGGCCAACGTGGTCTTGCCCGAGCCCGGTGGTCCCCAGAAGATGATGGAGCCGGGATCGTCGCGCTCGATCTGCAGGCGCAGCGGCTTGCCCGGAGCCAGAATGTGTTCCTGGCCGACGAACTCGTCCAGCGTCCGCGGACGCATGCGGTCGGCCAGCGGGCGGCCGCCTTTGGACTGCGGTGAGTTCGGTAATGGCTGAAATAAGCTCACGGGGAATCTTCAGATCGCCGTGATCGGGTGATCCGGTGATCGGAAAACCCAGAGGAGCTTGCGGATCGCGATCATGAGCGTGCTGTCCTTCGGGACGCAGAGAAGATCATCCGACATCTTAATAACTCTCACTGCAAACATCTTAGTCCGATCTCGCAACTCCTGGTGTCTGTCAATACCCATATGCTTCTTTTGCTTTTCGGATCACCAGATCACCCGATCACCCGATCACGGCGATCACCCGATCTCCTTTGTCTTGCGGCTTCATACAACAGGATCGAGGCGGCGATGCCGGCGTTCAGCGACTCCACGCGCGGCGAGTGCGGGATGGTGACCAGCTCGTCGGCCTGCCGCAGGATGGCGGCCGGCAGTCCCGCGCCTTCGTTGCCCACCAGCAGGACCACCGCGCCGGTGAGATCGGCCTCCGTGAGCGGCCGGCCTTTGTGCGAAGAGGTGGCGACAACCCGGTACTGATGCTGCTTGGCCAGCGCCAGAGCATCGTTCATCTTCACCGTGACCAGCGGCTGGCGGAACAGCGAACCGGCAGAGGCGCGCACGACTTTGGGATTGGCGCTGCTGACCGTGTTCTCGCCCAGCAGGAGGGCGCGAGCGCCGAAAGCCTCGGCGGAGCGGATGATGGTCCCCAGGTTGCCGGGGTCCTGCAATCCCACCACGCCGACCAGCAGGGAAGAGCCGCCGGCGTCATCCAGCAAGTCTTCTAGGCGCGCCGGCTTCAGCTTCACCAGCGCGGCTACGCCCTGCGGAGTCTCGGTGGTGACGGCACTGGAGAAGACATCGTCGGGCAGCAGCAGGGCTTCAGTGTGCTGCGAAATCTGCGGCAACAGGCGCTCCGCGAGGGCCGCGCCCTTTTCGCTGAAGAAGATCGCCTGGAAGCGCAGCCCGCTGCGGACAGCCTCTTCAATAATGCGCACGCCTTCGATGGCCAGGCAGCCGTCGCTGGTGGTCTCGCCGCGAGCGAAGGCCTTGCGCAGCTCTTTCACCGAGTTGTTCTGGCGGCTGGCGACGCGGCGCAGCCGGGTCTCATCGTTGCCGGTCATGGTATGCCATCATAACCTGTGGGTTCTTCTGCTAGGTTTTTGGGGCAATGCTGGTTTATGCTTTATAGTTTCTCCCTGCTACTCATACGTACCCGAACGCGAACCGAGTGAAAAGGACGCGAAGGAGCTGCTTTGGCTGCGGAAATCGTAAAGATCAACGCGGAATCCCCGGACATGCGCCTGGTGTCCTATGTGGCCGACCGTCTCAAAGCCGGTCATGTGGTAGGCATGCCTACGGACACGTTTTACGGCCTGGCGGCCGACCCGCTGAACCTGCGCGCGGTCGATCTGATCTATGACGTCAAGTCGCGCAGCCGCCACAAGCCGCTGTCACTGCTGATCGAAAGCGTGGAGCAGGCCGAGTACCTCGCCCGCCCGCTGCCCGACGCCTTCTATGACATCACCGAGAAATACTGGCCGGGCCCGCTGACCATCATTGTGAAGGCCTCGTCGCGGCTGCCGCTGAAGGTGACGGCCAACACCGGCAACGTAGCCCTGCGCCTTCCCGCAGCGAAAATTCCGGTGGAGGTGATTCGCGCCGCCGGCGTGCCAATCACCGCGACTTCGGCCAACATCAGCGGAGCCAGCGAGTGCACAACCGCCGCCGGCGTCCGCGAACAGCTGGGCGGCCGCCTGAGCCTGATCGTGGACGGCGGCACCAGCCCGCGCGACGTGGCCTCCACCATCATCGACATGAGCGTGCCCGACAAGATCACGATCCTGCGCCACGGCGCGATCCCGGAGAGCGAGCTGGCGGGGTTTTTGAATTGAAGCTGGGGTCAGTACTTAGTATTTAGTAGTTAGTTAAAAAACGAAAGCGATTGACCACAGAGGGGGAACGATCACGGCGATCGCCCGACGTACGCGATTCCCGCGGCGAATGGTGGTCACGGTGGCGTTCGCTAACTACTAAATACCAAGTACTAAATACTGTTCCTTTGCGCTCCCTTCGTAAAACCTGGCTGCTGTGGCTGGTGCTGGCGATTCTCGGCTACGTGGCGGCGGTCTACCGCCAGGTGGTGGCGGCCGCGGCCGGCGACGCGCTGCACTCCGCCGACGCCATCGTCGTCTTCGGCGCCGCCGAGTATGACGGGCGTCCTTCGCCCATCTACCGCGCGCGCCTCGAGCACGCGGCCGATCTCTACCGCCAGGGGCTGGCGCCAATCGTGATCACCACCGGCGGCTCCGGTCTGGACCGGCGGTTCAGCGAAGGCGGCGTAGGCCGCGACTACTTGGCGCATGCAGGCATCCCCGACCACCGGCTGGTGGCCGAGACGCAGAGCCCGGACACGGCCGAGTCGGCGCGCCGCGTGGCCAAGATCATGCACACCAACGGCATGCATTCCTGCCTGGCGGTGAGCGACGGTTACCACATGTTCCGCATCCGGCGCATGCTGGGCCGCGAAGACGTCACCGTGTACACCGCTCCCCGGCCCAACTCCCGCCCACCGACCTTCTGGAAGCGCCAGGAAGCGGTCTTCCACGAGATCGGAAGTTATACGCTGTGGCTGCTGCATCTGTCCTGAGCGCGCAATTCGGAAATGGCAATTGGCAAATAGCCGAAGCAAAACCCATCCACAACGAAGGACACGAAGGAACTCAGAGGAAGACAGTGTCATCAACACTCAGGTTTTGCCCTTGAGAGGCAGGCGAATTCTGACGGCTTCGAACCTATATATAACTGGCTTATGTAACTGGCTCGCGGTGCTCTCGCGAAGCAGGACCATAGCGCGCAGGAAGTAGTACGAGCCCGCGGGCTGGCCGAGATCGTGCTTGACATCAAACTGTATCGTGATATAGTCGTAACGAACAATGGTTACAAATCACTGGTTTCAGGCTGCCCCAGGGCGGTCTTTGCGGTCTTTGACAAAAAAGCACTCAGCATTCAGCCAGAAAACGGCCAAGTGCTTTGGAATGCTAGATGGCAGGAATTCATCCCGGGAAACAAGGACTCAGCCAGGCAAAACTGCAAGCTCTTTGGAATGCTAGATGGCGAGTTTTCATCGCAGGATGATCGATCTGGGATGAGGGTGGGATGGGTTCGCAGAAGTCCTTTGGAGTCCTAGATGAGGCTTTAGGGGGTAGGAGGCCTCGGATGGGAAGAGACCGGGCGGATCCCTGACAGATTAGACCGGGTTTCCGCCGGGCTACAGGCTGACCGCCGCTATCCCCACGCTGGCTGCCGTGGACAGCAGATTCACCAGGTCATTATTCAGATAGCCGCGTCGCTCCAGGATTGCGCCCAGCAGGCTATCGATTAATGTCCCCAGGAAGCCGGCGAAGAGCACCACCACCGCCTGCCGCGACGAGATCAGGCCCAGGAATCTGCCGCTGGCGGCTATAAGGGCCGCGGCCAGGATGGCAGCGACCGTTCCCAGCAGGCTGACGGCTCCGTCCATGCCCGGAGTGACGGCTTTCCAGTTGGTGATCAGCACGGTCTTGCCGGGAAAGGCCAAGCCGATCTCGCTCGACGAGGTATCGGCAGCGGCTTCGGCCAGCGCGGCCAGGGCCATGACCGGCCAGTGCGCCGGAGCCAACATGACCACCAGGGCGGCCGCCCCCAGGTTGGCGGCCACCTGGGAGGCTGAACGTCCACCGCGTGCTTCGGCCTTGCGCATCTCCTGCTTGCGCTCGCGGCCCAGGCGCGTGGCGGCGAAAGTCACGGCAAAAACGATCAGGAGCACATAGAACAGTTTGAGATCGCGCGCGGCCAGGATGAAAGCGATGGCGTATCCGGCGAGAGCTCCGCTAAGGTCCACGCCGCGAGCCAGCGCCGCCAACAGAGCGAAAACGGCTGTCACCACCAGCGGCAGCAGCATGCGCGCCGGAGCCGGCGCGGGGCGCGGCAGCGGCGCCGCCACGAATACCGCAGCTAAAGCCGCGGTAAACAGAATGGCGGCGGCGTCAGAGGGACGGAATGCGCGTTTTCCGGGATGCAGCATGCTGGGCCGAAGGTGAATGGTACAACGAGAGGGCACGGATTTGCTGACCGCCATGATCGGGTGACCGGGTGATCGAAAGGCAAAACTAAAGAGGTAGTTTTTACTGAGAGTTGGACATAAGTACCAAGGTTGGAGCGGCCAGACGAGATCGGGTGATCGCCCGATTTAGAGTCTCCGGGTGGCATAAAACGCGCCGCTGCCGATAGAATGATTTCTTTCGCAATAATGGCTGCGAGAGGCGTTCAAGTGGATGGGGAAGTGCGCCTTACCCGATTAAGTGGAGAGTAATGATTCCCAAGCTTAAGTTTGTATCAGTTATGGTGCTTACCCTGGCCGGGGTGGCGATCCTTGCTGGCTGCAACGATACCTTGCGCCAGTTCATCATCACCGTGCCCAAGCCCGGCGGTACGCCGGCAACCCAGGCCAACGCGGTGGTCCTCTCGACCAATCCCACCGGCAACGGCAGCAACCTGCATATCGATGTTTCCGGGGACGACGTGGCTGCGATCGTGTCGCTGGGTGCGAACCCCATTTTCCTGGGCAAGACAGGTTCTACAGCCGTGGTGATCAACGGTGACGGTACCGTGACCAGTTACCTGGGGCTGCTGGCGCTGAGTACCACGATTCATACCTCGGTCATGCCGGCAGGCGTCACCGGGTCGGTTGCCGGAGGCACCAGCAGCAGCGGCAATTTCTTTATTACCAACAGCACTTCCAACAATCTGAGTGTTTTTGCTTCAGGTATCGCGGCCGTGGACCAGATTCTTACCGTGGGAACCGGGCCGGTGGCAGTGGCGGGCAACGCCGCCAACAGCAAGATGTACGTGATCAACCAGGGCAGCGGCGATGTCACGGTGATTTCCACGGTCGATAATTTTGTCTTTCCCAAGACCATTCCGGTGGGATCGCGTCCTATCTGGGCGGTGATGAGCGCGGACGGCGTGGATGTATTTGTCGTGAACCAGGGTGATGGCACCGCGGCCAACCCGGGAAGCATCAGCGTGATCGATACCACGCTGGACATCGTGATCCCCTGCACCCCGGGGCCGTCGTGCGACCCGGTGACCCACGCCATCAGCGTGGGCAACAGTCCGGCGACGTCGTCGCCCAACTTCGCTTTTTACGACACCAACCGCCAGCGCCTCTACGTGAACAACACCGGGGAGAACACCATCAGCGTGATCAAGGCTGACGGCCTGAACCTGGGCGTGAATCCGCAGATCGTACCGCAGCTGCTGGCCAACATCAGCGTGAAAGACGCTGCCGGGAATCCGCATCTGCCCACGTCAGTGACCGCCCTGAGCGACGGATCAAAGGTCTATGCGGCGTTAGGGGATTGTCCGGCGGGAACCAACCATACCAACCTGGTGCTGCCGGATCCGACTACGGGAAACCTGGCCAGCTGCAACGGGAGCTGGGTGAGCGTGATTGACGCCACCGCGCTTCGCCAGGTCAGGGCCATTCAGGTTGGGCCGGGCGCCGTCTCCATTGATTCTTCGGGCGACGCATCGCGCGTCTACGTGGTGAGCGCGCATGACACTACTATTATCAGGGACGACGTTCACGCGCCGAACTGCACCGACAACAATTGCCTTTCAGGATCGCCGCTGCCCGACCGGACTTTCACCACGCCGTCCGTATATGTAATCAGGACCAGCCAGGACCAGGTGTTCGTGCCTCCGACCAGTCCTTCGATCGTCAGCTTTCCCATTCCCACTTTTCACGCTCCCACGCAGGATCCGAACTGCGTGCCGGCGATCGACCCTAATTTCAATGACGATGTGCCCATGCCCTGCGCAGAGCAGATTCCGTTTATGGTCCGCATCATTCCCTGATTCCGGACGATGAAAGAGAATTGGCGGGAAAAGAAGGGGCGGCCTGCAGCCGCCCGGTTCTCTTGGAGTTGTAGGAGAAAAAGGAGTCGTTTCTTAAACTGGCTTGGCATCGGTGCGGCGCCGGCGTCCGTACCGCATGGCAATGTTCATAAATACGTTGCCGCTGTCGGTATCGAAGCACATGACCAGCGCTTCCTGGTCCTCGCTGCTCTTTTCGCCGAGCTCTTCCATGTGCACCACCGGCGGGCTGATCTTGAAGCGGAAGCCCTGGTCGTTGAGCGCGGTGACCGCGCTGCCGATCACCATGTTGGCCAGCTCGCACACGGTTTCGCGCGCCACCTCTTCGCTTTCCGGTACCGGACTGCCGGCGAGATAGGTCGCGACTTTCGCTGCGGTCGGCGAATCGATATCGAAGATGATACGGCCTTCGATCTCGCCCTTGATGGTGACCAGGGAAGCCACGCCTTTACGACGGTAGGCTTCTTCTTCCATGGCCACGTCGCCGATGCGAGTGGGGCCCTTGAGCGTTTCCGCCAGCACGGCGTCAGCCGCGTTGATGAAGGGTTGAATCAGTTCCATCCTCATGCGCTATCAGCTCCCCTGGACAGTTGGCGTGCCCACGACGGCGTCGTCGCCCATGACGTACTTGATGACTTCGTACAGGATTTCCGCCTTGACCGGCTTCTGCACGAAGTGGCGCGCGCCTTTCTGGAGCGCGGCTACGATGTTCTCCTGGTATCCCACGGAGGACACCATCACGATGCGGGCCTGCGGGTGCGAGCGCACGATGCGCTCGGCCGCTTCAATGCCCTCCATCTGCGGCATGGTGATGTCCATCAGCACCAGGTCGGGTGTGGTCCGATCGTATTCGGTGATGGCGGTGCAGCCGTCGCCGGCTTCACCCACGATTTCCCCGCCGAACGACTCCACCATTTTGGCGACGTTCTTGCGTGCGAAAACCGAGTCATCCACAACCAGATAGCGGATCGGATGGTGGTCTTTACGAAGCAATACTGGAAACTGGTCCATACGCTTTTCTCCTCACAACTCCATGTGAACCTTGATTCCGCGCGCGATGCGTTCCGGACTGCACTGGCTGACCAGCGTGCTGGCCATCATGTCCAGCGGAATCACTCGCAACGCGTACCCTCTTTCAATCGCGGCCTTCGGCATGCCGTAGACCACGCAAGACTCTTCGCTCTGGGCGATAGTCAGCCCGCCGGAATTCTTGATCAATCCCAGACCGGCTGCGCCGTCTTCGCCCATTCCCGTCATCAACACGCCGATCGCGCGGCTGCCGAACTCCGCGGCCACCGAGCGAAACAGCACGTCCACCGACGGGCGGTGTCCGTTGACGCGCACGTCGTCGGAGAGGACCACGGTGTTCCCCAGCGGCATGCGCCGAACTTTGATGTGGCGATTGCCGGGACAGATCAGTGCCCGTCCCGCCACCAGCAGGTCGCCCGATTGCGCTTCCTTCACGTCGATGGCGCAGCTCTCGTGCAGCCGCTGCGCGAACATGTGCGTGAAGCCCTCAGGCATATGTTGCACAACCACGATGCTGCCGGGGAAGTCCCCAGGCAGTTTCGCCAGCAGGTACTGCAATGCGTTCGGCCCGCCGGTAGAGATTCCAATGGCGGCAATTTTGGTCGGTTCCTGGCGCGCGCGGAAGGCCGGCTTGGCGGGCTTGGGATGATCGGCGAGCTGTGTGTGCGGCGTGCGCACCTTGGTGGTGGCCGCTACCTTGATCTTGATGATCAGGTCTTGCGCGATCTCGTCCATGTGGCTGGAGGCGGCGTCGCGCGGCTTGGCCACAAAGTCGAATGCGCCCAGCGCCAGGGCTTTGAATGTCGCCGAAGCGCCTTCCGTGCTCAGCGCGCTCACAATGATCACCGGGACCGTGGACTTGCGCGTAATCTGGCGCAAGGCTTCCATGCCGTCCATGCGCGGCATCTCCAGGTCCAGCGTGACCACGTCGGGCCGGAGGTCATCGAGTTTCTTCAGTCCAAATTGGCCGTCCATTGCCGTACCGACGACTTCAATATCGCTGTCCCGCGCGAGGATCTGCGGAATCAGTTTGCGCATCAGCGCGGAATCGTCCACCACCAATACTCGAACCCGGTTACCGCTCATGCTGTGGCTCCCATGGTCGACTGCAAACGTCCTAGTTTGGCGACGACGCTGGCGATATTGAGGATCAGAACCACCGTACCGTCGCCCAGAATAGAGGCGCCGCTGACCAGATCGGTCGCCACCAGATGATCGTCGAGGGCCTTAATCACCAGCTCTTCTTCGCCGACCAGTTGATCCACCACCAGCCCGAACTTGCGGTCGCCGACGGCGGTGACGATGACAAACATTTTTTGCGAGCGCGCTGGCTGCGTCGTCAGCCCCCGCAGATGTACCAGCGCCAGCACTTCGCCGCGCAACTGGACCACATCGTGGTTGTCCACGCTGTGAATTTCCGCCCGTCCGGCGCGCGTGATCTCCGCTACCGAAGCCAGCGGGATGGCGTAGATGCGGTCGTCCACGCGAAACAGCAGGGCCTTGATGATGGCCAGCGTCAGCGGTACTTTCATCAGGAACGACGTGCCTTTGCCCGGCGTGCTGCGGATGCTGACCGTGCCTTTCAGGCGGTCGAGAACGGTTTTCACCACGTCCATGCCTACCCCGCGGCCGGAGATCGCCGTTACCTGCTCCGCCGTGCTCAGTCCGGGATGAAAGGCAAGGTTCAATGCCTCCTGGTCGCTCAACGATCCCGCATCGGCGGGCGAGATGATTCCGCATTCGATAGCCCGCGCCACCAGTTTTTCGCGGTCGATGCCGCGGCCGTCGTCTTCCACTTCGATCACGATCTGGTTGCCCTGGTGATAGGCCTTGAGCTGCACCATGCCTTGCGATGGCTTGCCGGCATTGATCCGATCGGCAGGAGATTCAATTCCATGATCCACGCAGTTTCTGACCAGGTGCGCCAGCGGCTCGGCCAGCATGTCGAGAATACTTTTGTCCAGGTCCGTATCCTGGCCGGTCATCACCAGGCTCACTTCTTTTCCGCACGACTTGGCTACGTCGCGCACCACGCGCGGGAAGCGCCGGAACAGGTGTTCGACCGGCACCATGCGGATCTTCATCACCGACTTCTGCAGGTCGTTCATGATCCGCGCCTGGAAAGCCATGGCGTCGGCGAAACGGCCCTTCAGCGCATCCTTGGGAAAACGTTTGTCGAAGTCGTTGATGGCTTGATGCATCATGCTCTTGGCGATGATGAGTTCGCCCACCAGGTTCATCACCGAATCGATGCGCTCCGCGTCCACGCGCAGCAGGTTCTCGGTCATCGCCGAAATCGCGGGTGCTTCCGCCGGCGTGCTTGGCGCAGGCGCTGCCGGAGGCTGCGGCGCAGCCTGCCGGTTGACAATTTCTTCTACCACGCGTGCCGGCTCAGGCAGTTCCTCGCTGGAATCGGTAACGTGCTGCACGATGTCGAGAACGTCCTCCGACTGTTCGTGTTGTTCCTGGGCGCGCTGTACGAGAAGTTCCGAGATCACCGAGGGGATGCGGCACTTTTTCTCTACCCAGTCGGCGGTATGTTCGCTGGCCAGCGCCGCTTCCACTACGTCGAGATCTTGCGTGAGCGTGCTCTGGTCGGGCGCGATCGCCAGCAGCCGTCCGCACTCCTGCAGGGTGTTGCGGATCAGCTGCATCGCGGCGCCGCGCATCGGGCAGTGCGGATCGATGCTGAAGGCCAGGTAGTAAACGTTTTCGCTGCGGCTCAGCGCGTCGGCGACTACCATCTGCTCGTATTCGCTCCACACGAAGCGCGCCTGCAGCTTGTAAGGCACGCTTTTGGACTGCTTGCGGGTGAGCGCGACGATATGCTGGCGCAGTTCCTCGCCGGCCGGCGGCTGCAGCTTGCCGCGGTAAGCCGAGATCATGGAACCAAATGTATCCGCCGCTACCAGCACGGCCTCGGCCAGCCCCTGCTGCGCGTTCCGGGCGACTTCCGGCCGCAGCGCATCTTCCAGCTGGTGGGCAAGTTCGCTCAGATCGGTGTATCCGCAGGCCGCGGCATCGCCTTTCAGCGTGTGCACGGTGCGCCGCACCTTGCGCAAAAGCTCCTCGTCTTCCGGACGCTTCTCCAGCTCCAGCCCGTCTTCGTTGAGCGTCTGCAGCAACTCCATGGCGCTGTCGAAGAAGAGTTCGCGGAGTTCGGAAGCGTGGTCGTCAGGGAACAGGGTCAAACCGTCACCTCGATCCGCTGGTATGCGGTGCCGTTGTTCTCGTGAAGCATGCGGTAGCGGTCGGAAAGACCGAAGAGGCTCTCCGCGTGCCCGATAAAGAGGTAGCCTTCCGGATTCAGGCAGCGGTAGAACTTGTCGATCAGCCGCTTTTGCTCGGCTTCATCGAAATAGATCATGACGTTGCGGCAGAAGATCACGTCGTTGCGCTGCGGAAGAAATTCGGTTTTGAGATTGTGAAAATCGAAGTGGATCAGATCTTTCAGGCTCTGCTTGACCGCGTATCGGTCCCCGGCCTTGTCGAAGTAACGCAGGCGGAAGGCGTAATCCACCGCTTCCATCTGGTTTTCCGAGTAGATGGCTTCCTGCGCCGTCCGCAGCACCGTGTAATTGATGTCAGAGGCCAGAATCTCCACCTTCCACGGCGGAGGAATCAGCGGTTTGGGACTCGGCATCTCGAACGGCAGCGGGTTGCGCAGGTAGTAGTACGCCAGCGCGTCGCACACCTGCATGGCCATGGTGTACGGTTCCTGCCCGGTCGAGCAGCCCGCGCTCCAGAACCGCAGCGTCCAGTCGCGGCGCTCCTGTTTGCGGTGCAGCAGCTCTTCCAGCACCTTCTTCTGGAAGAGATCCAGCTGCGGCTTGTTGCGGAAGAAGCTGGTCTCGTTGACCGTCAGGTTCTCCACCAGCGACGCCATTTCCTTCTTGCCCTGATGGCTGGTGAGCAGACGGTAGTAGGCGTAAAACGTGTCCAGGCCGCAGGCTTTCAGGCGGCGCTGCAGCCGGTCCTGAAGGAAGTGCGCGCGGCGCTCGTCGAAGTACATGCCGCACTCCTGGTACACGAGGCTCTGCAGCAGTTTGTATTCGGCTTCAGTGATCTGTACTTGAATGCTTGGTGTGCCCATCACTCCCCGCTTGCGTTTCCGTTTGCCGCTGGTTTTAGGTCAGGCAGAAGCAGCGGCTGCGGGCGCGGGCATTTCACCCAGCCTGCGCAGCTCGCCTCTCTGCAGGATCTTGTTCAGATCGATCAGGATCACCAGTCGTCCGCCGAGCTTCCCCACTCCGGTGACGTAGTGCAGGTCGCCTTCCTCGAAGACGCCCGGCGGAACGTCGATCTCTCCCTCGGGAATTTTCAGGACCTCCGACGCTGAGTCCACGATCAGGCCCACCATCTTGCCTTCGACCTCGGTGACCAGAATGCGGTTCTTCTTGTGTGCTGTGATTTCTTTTTCTCCGAAGCGTTTGCGTAGATCCACCACGGAGACGATTTTGCCGCGCAGGTTGATAACTCCCTCAACGTAATCCGGCGCGTCGGGGACTGCGGTGATGTCCGGTACGCGCACGATCTCGTGCACCAGCTTGATCGGAACGCCGAAGGTTTCGCGCCCCACGCGGAAGCCGACGATATGTAAGTCTTTGGCCATACCCGCTCTCCTTCTTGGGGACTAGTTGTAATGCGCTCCCGCGCCCGCGTATTGAGCCGGCTGCTGCTTGCCGCGCTCTTCCCGTCGCGCGTTGCCGTTGCGCCCTTCGCTGTTCATGGTTGCATCCAGAACGAAGCGGTCCATGGATTCCAGCATGGAGCGCGACATCTTCGACATCTGTTCCGCCGAAGCTGCCAGTTCCGTTGAGCCCGAAGACGAACGCTGCACCAGTTCGCGCATCTTTTCCATCGCGCGGACTACCGCCTGCGCGCCCGAAGCTTGTTCTTCCACCGAAGAGTTGATTTCGTGCGTGATTTCGTTCAGCCGTGTGGTGGCCTTGGCGATCTGCGACGATCCGTGCGACTGCTCGTTGGTGGCCGCGCCGATCTCCTGCGCGAACTTGTAAACCTCCGCCACCACGCTTGAAATCTTGCGCAGCGCGCTGCTCAGATCGCTGCCCAGCGTGATGCCTTCGTTGACGATGCTGGTCGACTTCTCCATGTTCTCGACCGCCTTGCGGGCTTCCTTCTGAATGCTCTGGATAAGTTCGGAAATTTCCCGCGTGGACTGCGCCGACTTTTCCGCCAGCTTGCGGACTTCGTCGGCCACCACGGCAAAGCCGAGGCCGTGTTCTCCGGCGCGCGCCGCTTCGATGGCCGCGTTGAGGGCCAGCAGGTTGGTCTGCTCCGCCAGGTCGTCGATGACCTCGATGATCTTGCCGATGTCGTCCGCCCGCTGTCCCAGTGCGGCAATGATCTCCGCTGAGGAACTGATGGCGTTGTTGATGCGGCTCAAGCCGTCCGTAGCTTTCTCCATCGTGCTGATGCCGCTGTGCACCTCGTCGCGCGAACGCTGTGAGATGTCGAGCAGCACCTTGGCCGTATCCGCCACGCGCTGGATTGAGGCCACCATCTCGTCGATCGAGGCCGAGGTCTCGCTGACGTTGGAGGCCTGCAGCTGCGTGCTCTTCACCATGTTCTGCACGTTGATGCTCATCTCGTGCATGGTGCTGGTAACTTCGTCAATCGCCGACGCCGCCTGCACGCTGATTTTGGCCGATTCGTCGGACGCGCTGGCCACCTGGTTCGACCCGCTGGCTACCTGCGAGGCGCTGTCGCGCACGCTCTTCACCAGGTTGCGCAGGCCCAGCGTCATCTCCCGGAAGGCGTTGCCTAGCGTATCGCGGCTGGACCGCGGATGGATTTCCACCGAGAGATCGCCGCCGGCGATCGACTGTGACAGCGCAGCCATCTCGCGGAGGTAGAGAACCATGTTATTGAAAGTCAGCGACAGCCTGGCTACTTCGTCTTCACCCTTGATATCGACGCGCTGGTCCAGGTCGCCGGCATCGGCAATCTGGGTGGATACCGCGATCAGCTGGGCTAAAGGCTGGGTGATGGATTGGCTCACGCGGCGGGCGATCACAAAGCCGACCAACCCCATCACAATCATGCCCGCGATCGTAAAGATCAAAATGGCCGTGCTCGCCAACTGGTCCGATCGATCGGCCGCTTTGACGGCTGTATTCATCATCTCCGTCAGCTCGCTGATCGGCTCGTCTTCTTTCTTTTGTTCCTGGCCGGGATTGGCCTGCAGGTACGTGATCTGCAACTCGGCTACTGTGGCACTGCCGCCGTCAACCTGGCGTCGCTTGTCCATCAGCGGTGCTGCGAAATTCCCCGACCACTCCTTCTCCATCCCCCGCACCTCTTCCAGCAGTTGCTTGGCCCGTTCGTGCTGCTCAAGGTGGGAGAGCGTGCTTTCAATCTTGCTGATCGTCAGGTCAACTTCGTCCACGCCCTTGGCCAGCAGGTCGGACTCGCGGCTGTCGCCGTTCAGCAGGAAGTTACGCAGGTGCAGGCGGTTGTTCATCATGGCCTGCTTCAGGTCCGACATCTGCTTGCCCATCTGGAGCGCCGTGTTGTAGGTCTCCTTGGTGCTCTGCTCGTGTATCACCGCGATGATGTCCACAACGCACAGGAGCAGTACGCCTCCCAGGATCAGGCCAAAGCCCCAGTTAAGTTTTCCGGCGATGGTTTTGCCCATTTGCATGTTTCCAACCTTCCGCGTGCCGTTGTCCGGCCGCGCTTTGCCCATCTCAGCTTGCCTGGGCCGTCTACCAAACCTCACACCGAGGTGCTACGCCCTCGGGTGAGCAGGGACTGGCCCACCGAATAAAAAGCAATGTCACTGCCAGTACCTGGAGGACGTAGTACTTTCGGCATACTCCCGGCTTCAAGTACTTGAAACCAATGGATCCGTGCAATCGCGATATGTGCTGGTTCAACCCCCAGGAAGAACCACGGTGGGACTTCGTCTCATAACTCCGCCTGGCTCGGCGGCCGCTCATGTGTCAGGGTGAGACACGCCTTCCCGCAACCGTAACCAGACTACTTATTGACTCAAAATGAGATTCCGGGGTACTTTCAGGCGAGCCCCCAGCAGACTTCGTTTCCATCTTAATGAGACCAAGGCAGAAAGCGGGACAAGGCCGGCAGCCCTCCGCCGCAAAAACCGGAGCCATGCTCGACCACGTCCTGGCAGCCTGCTCCCAGTTGCCCGGCTCTGACATCCAGACCCTGCGCGGTCATTTCTCGGAGACTGCCCGGAAGGTCTTTCATGCTGTCTTTTCCGCCGTGCTGCTTCAGCGCGAAGGCGGCTATAGCCTGGGCACACTCCCCGCTCCCGAGCCCGTCGGCGAGGACGGCTTGTTGCCTCATGTGAAGTCATTCGCCAGCCAGGCCATTCAAAGCAAGCGCCTTCTTAATTTTCACTTCACCTACCGAGACGCCGAAAGCGACAAATTGTATTGCGGCCTGGCGTTTCCGCTGATCACCGCGCGCTCGGCATCGGCCCTGCTCGCCGTTCGGCGGAGCGCCTTTTCTCCAGCCGAAGTCTCGGCCTTTCGCATCCTCGGCACATTCGCCCGCCTCACTCTTGAAAACGCCGAACTCGCCGGTCTTTATTCCGGCCAGCAGAAGAGTGTGGATGAGCTGCTGGAAGTTTCGTCGCATCTCGGGATTAGCGATCGCATGGAGAGTTTTGTTCCGCAATTTGTCGTACGAGCGTCAGAGTTCCTGGGATATTCCTCCGCCTTCACCGCCCTGGTCGAGGCCGGCGAGTGCCGCATTCGCTGGGGCGCCAAAGACGGAAAAGCCGGCGTTGCCGATCTCGATATTTCTGCCATCAGCCGCCGCATTCTCGAAAACGGCCAGGTCTGCGTGATCGAAGACGCCACTCAGCTTCCGCTCACGGAGAAAACCCAGCTCCTGCGCTGGACGCCGGCCATGAAGCAGTTCCTGGGCATTCCGCTCTTTGGCAGCGATCGGCGGCCCCTGGGAATCCTTGGGCTCTGCGACAAGAAACTTCCCGGCCGCCTGACTGACGACGACATTCGCCGCGCCCAGGCGCTCACTGCGGAACTCGCCGCCGCCCTCGAAGTCTCCCGCAACCTCAGCCTTTCCAGTCACCACAAGAAGCGCGCCGAAGACCTCATGGAGATGTCGCTGCACCTGGGTTCGGCGCTCCGCCTTCCCGACTTCGTTAAGAACTTCACCGAGCGTGTGGCGGGCATGATGGGCGCCAAGAGCGCTCTGCTGGGGCTGGCGCAGGGAAGCATGGTGGAGATTGTCGGCTTTTTCGGCGTCAAGCCGGAGCGCGAGCTGCTGCGCCGCCTGAACGCTGCGATCTCCGAGTACGCGGAGCGCCACCGCGAGCTGAAGGTCGGAACCAACGGGATCCAGGCCATCGGCGGCGATCTCGCCTCGCTCCTCGGCTGGCAGAACCTGACGCTGGTTCGCCTGGAAGGCACTGAGGGCGATCTGCTGGGAGTTCTCGCGCTGGCTGATTTCAGCCGCGAACTCCTCCCCGAAGACCTCAACCTGCTGCAGGCTCTGATCGTTCATGCCTCGGTGGCCCTGGAGAATTCCCGGCTGTTCACGCGCATCACGCAGTCCAGCCGCCAGTGGGCTGAAATTTTCGATTCCATTTCCGATTTCATCGTCGTGCACGACGAGCAATACCAGGTACTGCGCGTCAACCGCTCGCTGGCCGAATTCATTGGCGTCCGCCCCGCGGAGCTGATCGGCCTCAGCATGCGCGCCCTGATTTCAATCGCCAGCGACACGCCGCATGCATGCCCCTTTTGCCGCGATAAAGATGAGTCTGACGAGTTTCTCCACCCCGTGCTCGAGCGCACCTACCTGGTTTCCAGCTCGCGCATTCATGGCGCGCTCGACGAAGGCTTGCAGACCGTGCACGTCCTCAAGGACATCACCGACCGCCGCGAGGCTGAGCGCCGCTATCGCGAACTTTTCGACAACGTGCAGGAAGGCGTCTTCTTCGCCTCGCCCGAAGGGCACTTCATCGAGGTGAATGACGCTCTGGTGCGCATGCTCGGCTACCAGTCGCGCGAAGAAGTCCTCAAGCTCGATCTCCAGAACCAGGTTTACGTTTCCGGCGAGCAGCGCGACGAGATTCGCCGCCAGCTCCACGAAGAAGGCGCGGTACGCAATTTCGAAGTCACTCTCTGCCGCCGCGACGGCTCCATGATCCACGCCCTGGAAAACGCCTTCGTGGTCCGCGACGGCCAGGGGAAGATACTGCAGTACCGGGGCGTCTTTCTCGACATCACTGAGGTCAAGAACTTCCAGGCGCAGCTGCAGCGCGAGCGCGATTTCACCGGCAAGATTCTCAACAATACGCAGACCGTCATCATGGTGGCGGATACCGCCGGGCTGGTGAGTTACGCCAACCGCCGCTCCTATGAGGCCGGCGGCTACGATCCCAGCGAGCTGGTGGGAAATCGCCTGGACAAGATCGTTGCTCCCGGCCACAAGAGAGCTTTTGAAGATGCTTTCGACTCCAGCCTGTGCGGGCAGCAGGTGGACAATCTGGAAGTCATGGTCGTACGCGCCAACGGCTCGCAGGGAAAATTCTCCATCAACCTGAGCCCCATGCGCGACGAAAGTGGCGACGTCACCAGCGTGGTCGCGCTGATGACTGACATCACCGACTCCTCCATGATCCAGGCCAAGCTGATGCACACCGAGAAAATGGCTGCGGTCGGCCAGCTTGTCTCCGGCGTGGCCCACGAAGTCAACAATCCTCTCACCGCCATCATGGGATTCTCCGACCTGCTCATGGAGAACCCTGAAGTCCCGGGCAGCGCGCGCAAAGACCTCCAGGTCATCCTGGAAGAGGCCCAGCGCACCAAGGAAATTGTTCAGAACCTGCTCAGCTTTGCCCGCCAGCGTCCGCCGCAGCGCCAGAGCCTGCAGATCAATGACATTCTGCGCAAGACCATCGCCCTGCGTTCTTACGATTTCTCCAATCACGGAGTGCAGATCGTGGAGAAGTTTGATGAGCGCCTCCCCGAGCTGATCGGCGACTCGCACCAGTTGCAGCAGGTGTTTCTCAACATCATCAACAATGCTTACGACGCCGTGCGCGCCACCGGCCGCCCCGGCAAGATCGAGATTGAAACCATCCAGGATGGCGGCTGGCTTGAAGTCCTTTTCCGCGACAACGGCGAAGGCATTCAGCATCCCGAGCGCATCTTCGATCCCTTCTTTACCACCAAGGAAGTCGGGCAGGGCACGGGCCTGGGGCTGAGCATCTGCTACGGAATCGTCCGCGAGCACGAAGGCGAGATCCTCTGCGCCAATAACCAGGACACCCCCGGCGCCACCTTCAGCGTTCGACTGCCGCTTCGCGCCCGGGCCGAACTCAAACTGGTTACGGCGGCAGGAGCTTAGTCATGACCGCAGCCGGCCAGGTCGAGGCATTGCCTCTGCTCTTGATCGAGGATGAGCGCTCGGTGCTGAATTTTGTCCGCCTGGCCCTGGAGCGCCACGGCTACGCCTGCACCGCCGCCAGTTCCGCCGCCGACGGCATTCGTCTGCTGGAAAGCAAGGGTTTCAGCGGCATCATCTCCGATATGCGCACGCCCGGCGGCGCCAGCGGGGCTGACGTGCACGCCTGGGTCGTTTCACATCGCCCCCAGCTGCGCAACCGGATCCTGTTTATCACCGGCGATACTGTGAATGAAGACACCATGAAGGCGCTGGTTTCCACCGGCGTGCCCTACATTGAGAAGCCGTTTCGGGTTCAGGAACTGATGGCTACCGTGGAGAAAATCTTTGGAAGGGCAAAATAAACCCGTGACCCAGGAACAACAGGTCAAATTCCTGATTGTCGACGACCACCAGAGCATCCGGAAGCTGTGCCTGAGTGTCGGCGCCTCGCTGGGATTTGCCTGCGTGGAAGCGGAAAGCGCCGAAGTCGCCCTGGAGTGCCTGGAAGCCGAGTCTCCCGACATCGTTCTTGCCGACCTGATGATGCCCAAGATGAGCGGCCTGGAGTTCCTGCCCCGCGTGAAAGAGATGTTGCCGCGCTGCGAGATCGCCATTATGACCGGCCACGGCTCCATCGAAACCGCGGTGCAGGCCATGAAGCTGGGCGCGTGCGACTACATCACCAAACCTTTCCGCGTCGAAGAACTCAAATTATTGCTGCAGCGCATGGAAGAGAAGTCGCGCCTGATCGCCGAGAACCAGTTCCTGCGCGACCAGGTCAACGCCGAGATGGAGCTCAGCGGCATTGTCGGCTCCTCCTCCAAGATTCGAGAAGTCATGCGCATGGTGGCGCGCCTCAAAGACACGCGGACTCCGGTGCTGATCTCCGGTGAAAGCGGCACCGGCAAGGAGTTGGTGGCGCGCGCTATTCATTATCGCGGCTCGTTCGCCAAGCGACCGTTTGTGGCCGTCGACTGCGGATCCCTGGTCCCCACTCTGATCGAGAGCGAGCTCTTCGGCTACGAAAGAGGCGCATTCACCGGAGCGATCAAATCCAAGGACGGGCTCTTTCAGGCAGCCCACGGCGGCACCATCTTTCTCGACGAGATCGGCGAGCTCTCCATGGAGATGCAGGCCAAACTGCTGCGCGTGCTTCAGGAAAAAGAAGTGCGTCCCGTGGGTAGCAACCAGAAGACCAAGGTGGATGTCCGCGTCATCGCCGCCACCAATCGCGATCTCGATACCGCCTACAAGGAAGGGCGCTTCCGCAAAGACCTCTACTTCCGGCTCAACGTGGTCACTCTGCATCTGCCGCCGCTGCGCGAGCGCAAGTCAGACATTTCTCCGCTGATTCACTATTTCCTGGACAAGTTCGTGCCGGAGCGCATCTTCAACGTCTCTCCCGCCGCCACCAAGTGCATGATGCAATACGATTGGCCGGGGAATGTGCGCGAACTGGAGAACTGCATCGAGCGCGCCGTAGCCTTGGGATCGCAAGACACCATCGACATCAACGACCTGCCGCCGGCGCTGCGCGAGCAGCCGGGCTGGACATCGGATCAGGAGCCCCTTCCCCTTGCGCCCTTATCGGGCGGTTCTTTGGCCGACACCGATCTGGAAGAACTGGAGCGCACCACCATTCAGCGGGTCTTCGAGCAGGTGAATGGCGACAAAGCGCTGGCGAGGAAGATGCTCGGCATCAGCCGCGCTACGCTCTACCGCAAGCTGAAGCGCTACAACATCGCCACGGCCCGCGACGTTTCCGCCGCACAGTAAGGTCTGTGTTGCGTAGCTTGGCCGTGAGACAGGGTTTCAGGGTGAGACGGTCATCCCCCAGGTTTAGTGAAGAGCCAGGATTTTTGTTAAGGAAATCAAAGACTTAGCAGGAACAGCTTTGGCGACCCCCGTGCATTAAGGTTTTCCGCTAAGGTGTGCGCGCGAACCAGCCGCTCAACTTGTGTTCCGGGCGGGCCGGGGGATTTTCAAAAAGGGAATCAAATCCGCTGGGTGGTGATCCGCCCTCCGGAGTGACGGGAGCCAAGGGCCCGGTGACGCGAGTCCCGGCCGGCTTTTCTCAAGCGATGACGACAACGACAACGGCGCAAATTTCCGCGGGTATCGCCGAATTCTGGCGTGTCGCCCGGCGCCTGTACACCATTTACGCCGAGCTGGATCGAACCTTTGAACTCGGCATGCCTTCTTGCCCCGAACTCCAGCAGAACGTCGACCGCTCTGAGCAGGAGGTGCTCGATCGGGTCCGGAAATGGTTTCAGGGCATCGACGCCAAGGTCCAGGTGTGGCAGCTGCGCCAGCTCCTGCAAAGCACTAACCTTCAGACCGAGGAAAACCTGCGCTACCTGATCATTCGCCACCTGGCCAAGGAACCCAAAGGCGAAGCCGATAAAGAAAAAATCGATTTCCTCCTGGTCCAGTATTTCGCCCACTGCGCGCCCCACATCGTCACGGAAAGCGACATTGCTCTGGACAGCGTGGCCAAGGTTCTGGAGCCCGCGTTAGGTGCCCGGCCTTCCACCTTCCCCGATTGGTCGGCGAGCCTGGACGAAAAGCTGACCAGGATGAATGCCTGCCGCAGCCTGGAAGAGTTGCAGGATTCCGGCGGGCTGCTTGAAGCTCGCGAGCTGAAAATCGGTTCCGGCGAGCACTACTTTGAGCCTTCGCTGCTGGTGGCCTTTACTCGATTCAATTTCTTGGCGCGCCGCGCCTTCTTCCGCGCCATGCACCTTGATCTGCACGCCATACGCGCTCTGGTCAATGAGCTGGAAAAGATGGGCTTTTCCTCGCTGGATTGCAGCGTAGCCGGCCTGTCGGCCAACGAGTCTCTGGAGCAGGTGCGCCACGTGATTCACCAGTGGAAGACGCCGTTTCGCGCTCCCTACACCGGAGGTTCGTCATTCCAGCAGCTGATTCACTTGCGCCTGGCTCTGCAGAACACGCTGGATAAAGCTCAGGGCAAACCCAAAAGCGCAAAGCCCAATGCTGCTGTTGCCGATGCTTCCGCAAAGAAGCCGGCCGCGGCAGGCAAGGTCGAACCGCCGCCGATTCCGGTGAAAGTTATTCCCGCGGATGCGCCGGCACCATCGGCAAAGAGCGCACCGGCCAAAACTGCTGCTTTTCCTCCGCCCCCCAAGCTTGCTGCCCCTGCTCCGCCGGCCGCAGCTCCCAAACCCGTCCCGGCATCAAGTCCCGCCGCCAGCGATGATCAGGACTATCTGCAGCGCTGCGTCGCCGATCTATCGGATCAGTTAGCGGCTATGCCGGCCAAACACGCTCCCACCGTCACTCCCATTCATCTTGGCGGATGCAAACTGCTGATCGCCAGCTGGGAGGCCGAGGCTTTCAGGGAAGATACCGCTGCGTCTCACGCGCTGCAACGCGCCGTCGGCGCCCGCACCATCCTTCACGTCTGCATGGAACGTCACAAGAAAAACGAACCCACCGACCTGTCCGCAGCCATGGACCTGGCTCAGCGCCAGGCGGAGGAAATCAAGGAACAGGTGGCGGCAGCGAAAGAGGCGAACAACATCGATTCCGCCGTAAACCTGGCTGCCACCGCCAAGCGCCTGCTGGCCCTGGTCGAAGAGGGTCGTAAGCTGCAAAAGTGACCTCCCCGCCGGCAGCGTTCCCCTCAATACGTCCCAAATCGGCGTCTCAAGATGAGATGGATATAGAGCCTGTCTCACCCAAATAAGACCGTGTCCGGATCACTGCCATCCATCTAACCCAATCAAAGGAAAAGGTTTACTAGAAATCATAATCCGCCCAGGCTGGCTCAAAAGCTGGCTTGCCAATTGCATTACTAAGAGTGGATTTTTGCGCGCCGAGGTCTGTCTGCTTGCACAAGATACTTATCGTCGACGATTCACCCGCCGAAGTGAGGCTGATGCAAGCACTCCTCGACAAGGCCGGATTCGCTTCTGTGGCGATTCATGATCCCACTCGTTTGGAGCAGACAATCGCCGCCGAGCAGCCCTGCCTGATTTTGCTGGACGTGGTCATGCCGCAGCGCAATGGCTTTCAGGCATGCCGCGACCTCAAGGGCAACGCCGACTACGCGCAGATTCCAGTGGTTCTGGTCACCTCCAAGAACAGCGAGAGTGACCGTTTCTGGGGAAAGCAGCAGGGAGCCGATGGCTACGTCGCCAAGCCGTTTACCGGCGACGATCTGGTGGGAACAGTGAGGAAGTTGGTCAAGAAGCAATAATGCCTGACCAGCGGCAACGAGGAAGAATGCCCGACGAACCACAAGAACTCGAACCGATGTCTCCGGAAGCCGAGCAACTGGAGCTTCTGCCCAAGGCGGAGCCGGAACGGCAATACTGCGTCTTCCGCACCGGGCGCGAGCGCTTCTGCTTCTCGGTGCTCGACGTAGACGAAGTTGTGGAGTGGCCGTCGCTCACCCGCGTGCCGCTGTCGCCGGCCTTCCTGATGGGGATCTTCAACCTTCGCGGTTCCATCGTCCCCGTGGTGGACATCGCCTTTACCGAAGGACGGCGCCCCGATCTTCCCCCCAAGCATGTGGTGGTGGCGCGGCTGAAGGCGCAGGGTGAGGAGAACGACCTGCGTATCGGCATCGCTGCCGACGAAGTGATTGGAACGTGCGCCAGCAGCCAACCGTTGCTGGTGGATGAGGCCCCGCAAGACGTGCCGCACTGCTGCGGCATGCTGCGCCATCAGCACGACCGGCTGGCGCTGGCTTTGGATTTGAAGAAACTGACGGAGACATTTCCTGTCCCGGTGATTTGATTCTTGGAGGAAGTTATGAAAGGTCGATTGGGTTCGGCCCTGTTCTTGTTAATCGTGATCGATGCAGCCGCCTTCCTGGCGGTGCTGATCCTGGCCTTTAAGGGCGGCCAGCAGGCGCACACGGCTGCCGGAATCACGGATCTCAGCGGGCTCAACTTGTCCATCCTGTTTGCCGCCGTGGTCGCGGCCGGGGCGAGCCTGTACACGTGGTTCAAGATCACCAACGGCGTGGTCGCGCCGGTGAAGAACCTGACGTCGTTCGCCGAACGTTTCGCGGCAGGCGATTACCGGGCGCGCGCTGCCGTCGAATCAAACGACGATTTCGGATTCATCGCCGAGAGCCTGAACCGCGCCGCGGAGAGCTCGTCTCGCGCCGTCTTCAACCAGGAGACGCAGGAAAGCCTGCAGAAGAGCGTGACCGAGTTCCTGACCATCGTCAGCCAGATCGCCCGCGGCGACCTTACGCTGCGCGGCCGCGTCACCAATGACGCGCTGGGCAACGTGGTGGACTCCGTCAACTACATGCTCGATAACTTCGTCAAGGTGCTGGAGCGCGTGCGCAAAGGCGCGGTCGACGTGCAGTCCAGCGCCAACGAGATTCTGATCGCGTCGGAAGAGATGTCCACCGGCGCCATCCAGCAGGACCAGGAAATCACCAATACCTCGTCGGCCGTGGAACAGCTCACGGTTTCGATGAAGCAGGTGTCGAACAACGCTGAAGCCAGCGCTGAAGCCGCGCGCCGCGCTCTCGACGCCGCCGAGCAGGGCAACCGCGCCGTGCGCGACACGCTGGAAGGCATGCAGCGCATCCGCTCTTCGGTGCAGGCCACCGCGAAGCGCATCAAGGCGCTCGGTGACCGCTCGCTGGAAATTTCCGAAATCGTCAACGTGATTAACGACATCACCGAGCAGACGAACCTGCTGGCTCTGAACGCAGCCATCGAAGCCGCCCGCGCCGGTGAAGCCGGCCGCGGTTTTGCCGTGGTTGCCGACGAAGTCCGCAAGCTGGCTGAACACTCGCGCAACGCCACCAAGGACATTGCCGCGCTGATCAAGGCCATCCAGGCGGAAACGAATGACGCTGTGGTGGTCATGGAAGAAGGCACCAAGGAAGTGGAAATCGGCGCCAAGCTGGCCGATTCCGCCGGCCGCGCCCTCGACGCCATCTCCACCGTCGTCCGCCAGTCGGCCGAACTGGTGCAGGAAATCTCGCTGGCCTCCAAGCAGCAGGTGCGCGGCACGGAAGGCGTGGCCAACGCCATGCAGATCATCTCCAACATTACCCGCCAGACCTCGCAGGGCGCGCGCCAGACCGCGCGCACCGTCGAGCAGATGGTGCATATGTCGGAACAGCTCAACGAAGCTCTCTCTCAATTCCGCGTTTCCAATGCAGCTCCCCCGGAACCGCGGCCGGAACTTGTTTCCGCTACTGCGGCAGCACGGCGCTAGACCGGCCGGTTTAGGAGAACCTAGGGATGGGTGGCATGGAAGTGACAGTCAGCGATCACGAGTTAAGCGAGATTCGCGGCCTGATTGAAACGCGCTCGGGAATCCTGTTCGACGATTCCCGCGAACGCTTCTTCGTGACCCGTGTGCGCGAGCACGCGGAGGCGCGAAGATTGTCGCACGGAACCGATCTGATCCGCCTCATCAAGAATTCCAACGTCGAGTTTGATTCTCTGCTGCAGCGCCTGCTCACCCAGGAGACCTCGTTCTTCCGCTATCCCGCGGCCTTCGAAGCGCTGGAAAAACGGGTCCTGCCGGAGATGCACATGAAGAAGTTCTGGGAGAGCCCGCGGTCGCTGCGCATCTGGAGCGCCGGCTGCGCCACCGGAGAAGAAGCTTTCTCCATCGCCATGACCGTGGCCGATGCCCTGGAATTCGCCGACGCCTGGAACATCCATATCCTTGCCACCGACATCAGCCGCCAGGCGCTGGAACACGCCGAGCACGGAGTGTACGACGCGCGCGAAGTGGAAGCCATGCCGCCGCGCCAGCGCGAGCAGTATTTTTCACGGTCCAACGGCCACTACGTGGTCAAGCCGCGCATTCGCAACATGGTCACCTTCGCGCCCATGAACCTGGCGCAAGTGGTGTACATGGGCAGGTTCGACTGCATTTTTTGCATGAACGTACTTATTTATTTTTCGCCGGAACGCCAGGCGCAGCTGATGCAGCGCTTTTATGAGTACCTGGAGCCGGGCGGCTATCTGTTTCTGGGACATGCCGAGTCCATCAGCAAGGCCGACGTCAAGTTTGATACCCACGTCTTTCGCGATACGCAGATTTACCAGAAGCCGGCCGCTTCGCGCGCCGGCGCCGTAGTCGAGGAGAAAGTTTGAACCAGAACGGCTCAGAGTTCGTTGGTGTTTTCCTGCAGGAGGCGTCGGAACGCCTTCAGTTCCTGCGGGAGTACGCCGGCATTCTTCAGGACGCCTATCCGCGCCCCGAAGATGTGGAGCGCCTGCATATCGCCGGCCACGCCCTGGCCGGTACCTCGGCTTCCTACGGATTCCCCTTGTTCTCGGAAGTGGCCGGCAAGCTGGCCCACATCTTCCAGTACGCGATGAATGCCGGCATCTCCGCTGAAGCCGCGGGGCCGCTGGTGGAGTTCATCTCGGAAGCCGTGGCTATGCTGGAGTCTGATCTGATCATGATCAGCGACAGCGGCGCCGAAGCCGTTGACGATATCAGCACCTTCAAGCAGCGTTTCCCGTTCGCCTTCCAGGCTTCGCGGCCCGCGCAGCCGGAAGAGCCGCCAGCCCGCGCGCCGGCGCAGGCTGAAGCCAAAGCCGAAGCCGGGGAATCTAGGGAAGTTCCGGAAGCTGCGGGCGCCGGAGAAGCGGCGCCGGTTGTCGTGGAAAAGAAGCCTGCCGCGGTTGCGCCCGAACCGGCTCCCGAGCCCATGCCTCAGGATGACCAGGTGCCGGCGGAGGTGCTGGAGTTCTTTGTTCCCGAAGCCGAAGAGCACCTGCAAGTGGTCACGCACTGCCTGCTCTCGCTTGAGACCAATCCCGGCCCTGAGCAGATTCACCGCCTGCTGCGCGCCATGCACACCATCAAGGGGTCGGCTGCGCAGGTTGGCCTGCACCGCATCTCGCATGTAGCCCACCGTGCCGAAGATCTGATCGGCCGGCTGCGCAACGGCGAATTGGAGCCCAGCGCCGAGATCATCGACATCTGCCTGGAGGCGGTTGACGTTCTCAAGAAATTCCTCTACCGCCAGTGGGCCGACGATGGCGAAATGCAGAAGGCCGTGCAGGCGTTGCTGGCCCGCATCGGACGTCTCGCGCCCGCGGAGAAAGAAGAAGACGAAGTCGCGACCGTGCCGGCCTCGCCTGCCGAGCCGCCGGCAGCTGCGAATCCGGCTACTGCTCTTGCGCCCGAAGTACTCGCTGCTCCGCCCGCTCCAGTTGCTCCGGCGTCCATGGCAGCTCACGCCGAAGGCCCGGGCCACCTGCTGGAACTCGAACTGGAAGACAAGAGCGCCGCCTCTGTCGTCGCTCCACCGCCTGCTGTCCTCGAAGCCAAAAAGCCGGAGCACGCCGAGAAGCCCTCCATCCTCGACAAGACCGACAAGAGCGAAGACGACACACGCAAAGAACCCGCGGCCATGCCGCAGTCGAAGTCGGTGCGCATCGCGCTGGACCGCCTGGACCGGATGATGAACGCGGTAGGCGAGCTGGTCATCAACCGTACTCGCATGCTCGGCCGCGTGGCCGAACTCGAGCGCCTGGCCGACGTGCTGAACTTCTCCAAGGCGCGCATGCAGGACAAGGTCGGCGAGTTCCAGGAAAAATACGAATTCAGCCGCATCGAGATCGCGCCGGCGCAGAACCCGGCCACCGGCGAAGCTTTCCCGCTGCGCGGCGGTTACTCCAGCTACTCGCACAGCTTCGACCACTCGCTGGCCGAGTTCAGCGAGCTGGAGATGGACCGCTATGACGATTTCAACATCCTCTCGCGGTCGCTGACGGAAATTTCCGCCGACATCAGCGAGGTGCTCACCCAACTCGATGGTTTTGTGCGCCGCGTGGATTCCGACATCGACGAGTTCACCAAGCTGGCCCACCGTCTGCAGGACGAAATCACGCAGGCGCGCATGGTGCCCATCGGCAACCTGTACACGCGCCTGTCGCGCACGGCGCGCGACGCGGCCAAAGCTGTCGGCAAAAAAGTGGAGCTGGCTCTCTCCGGCGCCGATACTGAACTGGACAACAACATCATCCAGCAGATCTCCGATCCTCTGATCCACCTGGTGCGCAACGCGGTGGCCCACGGCCTGGAACGCGAAGACGAGAGATACCAGACCGGCAAGAGCGACCACGGCAACGTTGCCGTGCGCGCCTACCATCGCGGCAACCATATTTATATCGAGGTCGAAGACGACGGGCGCGGCATCGATTACGAGAAAGTGCGCAGGACCGCGGTTGAAATCGGCGTGACCAGCCCCGAGGGCGCGGCCGCCATGACCGACGGCGACCTGCTCGACCTGCTCTTCCAGCCCGGCTTTTCCACCGCCCCGCGCAAGACCGAACTGGCTGGGCGCGGCGTGGGACTGGACGTGGTCCGGTCCAACCTGGCACTGCTCAACGGCGAGATCGAGGTCGAGACCGAAAAGAATCGCGGAACACGCTTTACGCTAAAAGTTCCGCTCACCCTGATCATCTCGCAGGCGCTCTTTGTCCGCTGCGGCAAGACCATGTTCGCCCTGCCGCTGTCCTTTGTGGAGGAGATTCGCCGCCTGAAGGTCGGTGAGGTCGAGGAAGTTGGCGGCAAGCTGCTGACCAAGGTTCGCGACATGGTCACCGAGGTCGTCCGCCTCGACAAGGCCATGGGACTGGAAGAGATTCAGCCCATCAACGGCTACTTCCGCATGGTGATCGTGAACGTCGCCGGGCGCCAGGTTGGCGTCGTGGTGGAGGACGTGGTGCGCAAAGACGAAATCGTGATCAAGAGCCTGGGCGAGTACCTGCGCAATTTGAAGCTGTTCCCGGGCGCGACTATCGCCCCCGACGGCAGCCTGATTCTCCTCATCGATGTTAATCGCCTCGTGGCCGGCGAAGCCATCGAGCATCGTCCGCTGATGACCAGCGCCAACGCGGCCCACGTGTTTGCACCTGGCTCGGAAGCCATCGCCCGCGGCTCCATTCCGCAGGGCGCTATCGATTTTGTCGCCGAAGAAAAAGTCGTGGTTCTGGCCGACGACTCCATCAGCGTGCGCAAGTTTGTCGGACGCATGCTGGAAAAGGCCGGCTATCGCGTACGCCTGGCCGCCGACGGACTGGAAGCGCTGGAGATCGCCTCCCAGACCAGGTGCGACCTCATTATCACCGACCTGGAGATGCCACGCACCAACGGTTACGAGTTGCTCGCGCACCTTCGCCAGGACGAAAAGTTGCGTCGCATTCCGGTCATGGTGGTGACCTCGCGCGCCGGCGCCAAGCATCGCGATCGCGCCATGAAAGAAGGCGCGATTGCCTTCATGACCAAGCCGGTTCAGGAAGAACCGTTCATAGCCGCGGTAGCGCGCCTGGTAGGCCCGGGAAAGGGATCTCTGGCAGATGTGCCGGCGGGAGCAGTGCAGTAATTCCATGAGCAAGCTGGCTGGAAAGAAAACTCGGGTGCTGATCGTGGATGACTCGGCCTTCATGCGCAAGGTCCTGCAGGGCATCGTCACGTCCGATCCTCAGCTCGAAGTGTGCGGTGAAGCTCGCGACGGCCGCGACGCCGTCACCCAGACCGAGATGCTGAAACCCGACGTCATCAGCATGGACATCAACATGCCGCACATGGACGGGTTGCAGGCCACGGAAGTGATCATGTCCAGCAATCCGCACCCCATCCTGATCGTGAGCTCGGAATCGCGCGAAGGCGCTGAAATCACGCTCAAGGCGCTGCAACTCGGCGCCATTGATTTCGTGGCCAAGCCCAGCGGCGGCGTGGACCTGGACATGAGCTCGGTGAAGGAAGAAATTTGCCGCAAACTCAAGGTCGCCGCCAAAGTTCGCGTGGTGCGCACCGCCACCCGGTCCAAAGTTCAGCATGATGTGGCTTCGTCGTTGCCGCGCTCCGAACCGTCGCCGCGGTCCTCGGACGAAAGACAGAACGGCCAAAACGGCCGTTCGTCGCTGGCTGCCGCCGTGCCCAAGGGAGCGACGAAGTTCCCCATCGTGGTGATCGCTTCATCCACCGGCGGCCCGGCCACACTGATGAAGTTTGTGCCGTACTTCCCCAAAGATTTCCCCGGCGCCGTGCTGCTGATCCAGCACATGCCCGGCAACTTCACCGACCAGTTCGGCAAGCAGCTTTCCGAAGTCTCGCAGATGAAGGTGAAGGAAGCAGAATCCGGCGAGATCATCGTTCCCGGACAGATCTATGTCTGCCCCGGATCGCACCACATGCGGGTATCGCCGACCGGAAGAATATCTCTTGACGATGGTCCGCGCATCAGCGGCTATCGTCCCTGCGCCGATCTCACCATGGAGAGTGCCGCCGAATATGCCGGCGCCATGACCATCGGCGTGATTCTGACAGGCATGGGCAATGACGGCTCCCGGGGCGCGCAGGCTGTCCGCAGCGCCGGCGGGCACACCATCGCCCAGGACGAAGCCACCGCGGTGATTTTCGGCATGCCCCAGGAAGCAATCAAGACCGGCGCCATCGACCAGGTGCTGGCAATTGAGTCGGTGTACCAGGCTATTGAGAAGAGGATTCTCTTCATCTTCGGCGCCGCCAAAGTGGGTGCGGTGTGAGAGATCAACGCCTGCCAACACGGCCGGGAGCGCACGAAGGCGTGATCTTGTTCCACGTGGGCGGGCAGAAGTTCGCCATCGCCGCCGGCAGCGTGAACGAGATTCGCAGCTGTGACGGCATGCACGACTTCAGCCTCAGCGGCGTGTCGGAACAGGTGGAGAAGCTGCGCTACACGCTGGAGCGCAATGGCACGACTTACTTTGTGGTCGACGCCGGCCGGCATTTCCGGCTGTCGCCGTCGACCGCGGGGCGCGTGCTGATCCTGCGCAACTCTGCGGCTGCGGTGCTGGTGGATTCCACCGACCGCATGGTGGACATTTACGCATTGCACGGGCTGCCCCGCGCCTTCACTGGGGAAGAGCGGGTGTGGTATCGCGGGCTCACGGTGATTGAGGACGAAGTAATCCCGGTAGTGAATGCGGGAGCGTTTTTGAGCAAGGCGGAGCAGGAGATCGTGCGCCGCGGGTTCGAGCGGCTGCAGGGAGTGGGTACGTTGTGACGGTTGAGCAGGACAACACGTACGTGCTGTTTCCGATGGGTGAAAAGCGTTTCGCTTTTCATGCATCGATGGTCGAGGAGCTGGCTCGTCCCGACCGCCTGCAGACCTTTCCCCATCGCACGCCGCTGCTCGCCGGAGTTCTGGTGAAGCGCGGCAAGATCGTCCCCGTGCTCGACGTTGCCCGGCTCCTGGTGGGGCCGCAGGCTCCGTCGCGGAAGTTCTATCTGATCACCAAGCGCAAACTCGATGCCGGCCGTGAATGGACTGCCATCCCGGTGACCGGAGAGTGCGAACTCGCCAATCTGTCGCCGGTTGCGGCGCAAGAGCCGCATCCGGATTACGTGACCGGATTGCTGATGGCGGGCGACGAGCCGGTGGAGATCGTGGATCTGGAGAAGCTGGTGGCGCAGGAGGCGACCGTATGAGTTCCTCCGTCGCCACTCCGGCCAAGATCCTGGTGATCGACGCCAACGTGTTTTTCGCTCGCCGCATTACCGAGGCCCTGAAGTTGGAAGGCTTCGAGGTAGTGCACAGCACCCAGACCGGCTACGCGCTCACCATGCTGGAGTACGACACGCCGTCGGTGATCCTGTGCTCGACTAGCCTGCGCGAGATCAGCGCTCATGAACTGCCGGCCCTCGTAAACGCCGACCCCAAGACGGCGCACATTCCCGTGATCGCCATGGGCGAGGGCGGCGACCAGGCGCTGATGGAAGCTTTCCGCTCCGGATGCGCCGACTACATCGACAAGCGCCTGGGACCGGAGCTGATTGCCTCGCAGGTGAAGACCTTCCTGCGCAGCAGCTCCGAAGGGTTCCAGCCGGTGCAGATGCTGGGATCGTCCGTTACAGCGATGAGCGGCAGCCTCTCTCACATGGATCTTCCCGGCGTGCTGCAGATGTTGGCCCACTCGCGGCAGTCGGGTTCGTTGTACATCAACGCCGGCTCGATCGATGGCATTGTGTTTTTCGAGGATGGAATTGTCACCCACGCTGAGTGCGGTGATCTGATTGGCGATGAGGCGGTTGTTGCCATCGTCAAGTATTGCAATACCGTTGAGGCTGGCTCCTACAAGTTTCTTCCCGGCGAGAGCGCGGGTACGCGCACGGTCCTGCGCTCAGCCACGGAACTCATGCTGGAGGCCCTGCGTGAAGTGGATGAGGCCGCCCAAGACGGGGCCGATGGAGGTTTTGCGCGATGAGCTCCACCCCTACTGTTTATTTCATTGACGACAGCGCGACCATGCGCGAAGTGATCAAGATCGCCTTCCGGCGGGAGAACATCAACGTGGTCGCCTGCCATGATGCGGCCACGGCCCTGAGCGAGATCGAAAAGACGCGGCCGGACATTGTTATCACTGACGTGATCATGCCCGACAAAGACGGCTACGATGTGTGCCAGTACATCAAGAGCCATCCCGACCTGGCCAAGACGCCGGTGGTGCTGATGTCGGGCGTCGTCAACCGCGCTGTCGCCGAGCGTGCCTTCGCTGTGAAGGCCGACGAACTGCTGCGCAAACCTTTTCAGCCCCAGGATCTGATCGCGCGCGTTAAGCACTTGCTCAAACCCGTTGGAGCTCCGGCCGCGACTCCCGCCGCCGCAGCGAGCGCCGCCGCGGCGTTGAGCAGCATCTTCGGTGGAACGCCGTCAACCCCGCGCGCCGCCGCGCCCATGCCGCCGCGACCCGTGGTAAACACGCCGCCTCCGGCAGTCAACGGCGGCCATCCGCCCGCAGGGCAATCCACGCAGGTGGCGACGGCTCCGCCGCCATCAGCGTCCGCAGCCGTGGCTGCTCCACCCGCGCCCGTTGCTCCTCTGGCCTCATCCGCGCCAGTGGCGCACCCTGCCGGCAAGGTCGGTACAAATGGGCACGATTCCAGGTTGAAATTCGAAGTCACGCGGCTGGAAAACCTGGTGAAGAAATTGCAGTCCGAACTGGAAGCCGAACGCGAATACTCGCGTTCGCTGGAAGCCCACATCAAGACTCTCCAGGATAGCTGAGACCAGAGGCCGGCTTACTTCAGCTGTGTCTTTGCGCTGGATTGCGCAGACTGGTCCATGCCCGCTCCGCGCTGGGCCTGCCCGGGAATCGTGACCGGAAGGCGTCCGTGAAAAGGAATCTCTCCGAACAGCGTCTTCACTGCCGCGGCTTCCGACGGTGCGGCGTTCGAATAAGCGCACATGTAATTCTCAATCGCCGGAAAATCACCCAGAAGGTAAGGCGAGCCAAAGCTGATCACCACCGTCTTGTCCGGCTTCGCCTGCAGAATGGATTGCAGCAGCACCGCGGTCGATTCCGGCATGGAGATGGTGTTCACGCCGATGGCGCCTTCTCGCCGCACCGCGCGCCCCGGGACCGGAATCAGGTAGATGGCGGCGATGACATTCTCCGCGGAGCTGACAGCGCTCTGGATCTCCGGCGTGCTGCCTTCAGCGATCCGCGGATCAATAAAGACGAAGCGTGCTTCCGGATAGCGCGCGCGAAGCTCGCGTTGTAGATGGCGGCCGTCGTCACTTCTTACGTCGTTGGCGAAGACCACGCACAGCAATTTGCTGCTCTCTTTCTGTACTGTGCCGTAAGCTGCAGAAGGGCCGGGCACTCGTTGCGGCTTCAATGGCAGCATGTGGCCGTTGTCGCGTACCAGGGTCATCGCGGAGTCGGCCACCTGCTGGGCCGCGGCCAGGTTCTCCGGGCTGGAGATGATCGTCGACAGCTTGCTGATGTCCACCTGGCTGGAGCGGTTCAATCCCACGCTGGCTTTCGCGCGCAGAATCTTGAGCACCGATTCGTCGATCTGCTTTTCCGGAATATCGCCTTTCCTCACGCCATCGAGCAGGCCCTTGTAAGCGCCGTCGAGATCGGCAAAGAGCAGCAGCACGTCGTTGCCGGCCTTGACCGTCTCCACAGCGGCTCGCCGCGCGGCGGCGTCACCGCCTTCCGGATAGACGCCGGTAAGCCCGCCCATGTCCATGGCGTCGGTGACCACCAGTCCGCGAAAGCCGAGTTCCTGTTTCAGCAATCCGGTTACCACCGGCGCAGAGTTGACTGCGACCTTGCCGGGGTTGGAATCCAGCGAGGGCACGGTTATATGAGCGACCATGACAGCGTCGGTGCCGGCGGCGATCGCGGCGCGGAACGGAGGAAAGTCCTGCCGCTCGATCTCCTCGCGAGTACGATTCACGGCAGCCAGGCCCAGGTGCGAATCGGTGGACGTGTCTCCGTGACCGGGGAAATGCTTCACCGCCGTCAGCAGTCCCGCACTGTGCGCGCCGCGAATGTAGGCGGTCACCAGTTCAGAAACCTGTGCCGGATCCTCACCAAAAGAGCGCGTGTTGATGACCGGATTCGCCGGGTTGGAATTCACGTCGCCAATCGGCATCAGGTTCCACTCCACTCCGATGGCCCGCGACTCTTCTCCCACCACGCGCCCGAACTCTTCCGCGAACTCCGCCTTGCCCGCAGCTCCGAAAGCCATGCTGTGTGGGAACATGGTGGCGCCGTTCAGCCGCATGGAGAGTCCGCGTTCGTAGTCGGCCGCAACCAGCAGGGGAACCTTGCACGTGCGCTGCAGATCGTTGATCAGCGCCGCCGCTTCATAAGGCTCGCTCTTGGAAAGGGAAGGCCCGTCGGCGGCCACCGTCAGCAGTACTGAGCCCAGATGGTAACGGTTGATCTCATCCAGCCACTTGAGGTAGTCGGGATTCTTGAGATTTACGAACTGGGGCATGATGATCCGGATCATGATCATCTGCCCGATCTTTTCTTCGAGCGATAGCTTCTTGAGCGTCGACTGCGCCCACTTTTCGCCGTTGCGATCCAGGTGAACAGGCCCGGGATGCTGAAACTCGCTGGGGGCCAGGGGAGCCGAAAATGCCAGCAGAAAGATACCGGCCAACGCGAACTTTTGCAACATGACAGCACGATAGCAGAAGGCCGCGAAATCCCGCCAACAATCCAGCACGATCGTTCAGCCGGCGGTGCAGGAACGGCCATTGACCTTTGAGAGTCGTTGCTAAGCGGTTTCCCCGGCATTCCCCGAGGTTTTGATCTGATACTCTTGGCTCGAACTCGCGGCCTGCGGGCCGCACGCGCCCATGCCACTCACTTGGACAGACTGGATCGTGATTGCGGCCTACCTCGCGATCAACCTTGCCGTCGGCATCTACTATCGGCGGCGCTCCGGCGGCAACACCGAAGAATTCTTTGTCTCCGGGCGCAACGTCTCCTGGTGGCTTGCGGGAACCTCGATGGTGGCGACCACCTTTGCCGCCGACACTCCGCTCTTTGTCAGCGGAGTTATTGCCACGCAGGGAATCGCGGGTAACTGGATCTGGTGGAGCTCCTGCCTCAGCGGGCTGATGACCGTCTTCTTCTTCGCCCGCTACTGGCGCCGTTCTGAAGTCTTGACCGACGTCGAACTCACAGAAATCCGCTACGGTGGCCGGCCGGCGGCATTTCTGCGTGGATTCAAAGCTGTTTACCTCGGCCTGGTGATGAACTGCCTGATCTTGGGCTGGGTCACCAACGCCATGGTGTCGATTATCGCTGTGCTGCTCGGACCTATCATGCCCGAAGGCAAGGTGGTGGAACTGACGCTGGGCAGCACCACGCTGCTGCACTACACGCTCGGCCCGCCCAGCCACACTGCTTTGCTGATCTGCATTCTGGTTCTGGTGCCTTTCACGGGAATCTACACCTCGATCGGCGGCTTGTGGGGCGTGCTGGTGACTGATCTCTTCCAGTTCATCCTCAAGATGGGCATGGTGATCGTGCTCGCCTGGGTAGCAGTAGCGAAAATCGGCGGAATGGCGGCCTTGAACCTGCGTTTGCGCATGGTCGGCGAAACCGCACATCGCAATGGGCTGAACACTGCCAATCCGCTCGCCTTCTTCCCTGACTTCAACCTCGGCTGGACCAGCAGCGCCATCTGGACTTTGCCGCTGCTGACTTTCGTGACCTATCTGGGCGTGCAGTGGTGGTCGGCGTGGTATCCGGGCGCCGAGCCCGGCGGCGGCGGCTACGTGGCCCAGCGCATGTTCTGTGCGCGTGATGAGAAGAACTCTCTCGGCGCGACTCTCTGGTTCAACATCGCCCATTACGCGCTTCGTCCCTGGCCGTGGATCATTACCGGGCTGGTAGCGCTGGCGGTGTACTCGCCCGCCGGAGGGCTGCATCCCGATCCGGCATTCGCCGCCAACCCGCAACAAGGCTACGTGATGGTGCTTCGCGATTATCTGCCACCCGCGCTGCGCGGCTTGATGATCGCTGCATTTCTGGCAGCCTTCATGTCCACTCTGGGAACACAGCTGAACTGGGGCGTCTCGTATCTGGTCAACGACTTCTACCGGCGCTTCCTGGTGCGCAGCAAGACGGAGCGCCACTACGTGGCCGCCGGACGCTGGCTCACCATCCTGCTGGTTCTGGTCAGCGGTTATGTCGCCGGCCAGTTGAGTTCTGTCGGCCAGGGCTGGCAGATCGTTCTCAACCTCGGCATGGGCACCGGCGCTGTCTACATACTGCGCTGGTACTGGTGGCGCATCAATGCCTGGAGTGAGATTGTGGCCATGGCTGTGGCTGCGGGCGTCACCATCATTTTGAGATTCATTACCTTTTCCGGAAACGACCCTGTGGTTTTCGCCAAGACCGCACTCACTACGGCGGGCTGCACGACGGTGGCCTGGTTGCTGGCGACCTTCCTGACTCCCGCGGAATCGGAGGAGAAACTGCTGGCGTTCTACCGGCGGGTGCGTCCTTCGGTTTACGGCTGGAAGAAAATCGCCGAGCTGGCGCCGGAGGTTCGGCAGATTCGCGACCTGGGAAGCAATACTCTGAACTGGATCATGGGCTGCGCGATGGTTTACTGCACCTTGTTCGGCATTGGCAAAATGGTGTTCGGGGATTGGACCAGCGGCGCGCTCCTGCTGCTGATTGCTGCTGCTGCGGGGTGGCTGATCTTTCGCGACCTGTCGCATCGCGGCTGGCAGACACTTTCGGGCGCCGAGCCGGTCGTAGACCCAAACGTAAGCCGCGGCAGTGCTGCGTCTCTTCGTTGAGGTCAGCTGCTTTCGCCTCATGATCAGTCTTTTTTCTTTTCCAGCGCTTTTCTTGCGCTCGCCAGTTCTTTCTGCCGGTCAGGGCCCACGCTGGGATACGAGAGCTTGAGTTCCTTGAGCGTCTCGATAATCACCGCGCTGACCGCGGCATGCATGAACCATTTGTGATCGGCAGGAACCACGAACCAGGGCGCTTCCGGCGTTGCCGTATTCCGGATCATATCTTCGTAGGCTGACATGTAGTCGTCCCAGCACTCGCGCTCGCGAACGTCAGCCTCGGAGAACTTCCAGTTCTTCTCCGGTTCTTCCAGGCGCGCGAGGAAACGCTCACGCTGCTCGGCCCTGGAAACGTTGAGAAAGAACTTTCGCACCACGACCCCGTTGCGCGTCAGGTAGCTCTCCAGGTTGCAAATGTCGTCGAACCGTTCCTTCCAGATGTCCTTCGTAACCAGTTTGGAGGGTAAGTGTTGTTTTGCCAGAAAGTCCTGATGCACGCGCACCACCAGCACCTCTTCATAATAAGACCGGTTGAAGATGCCGATTTTTCCTCGCGGCGGCAAGCGCCTGGTCGTGCGCCACAGGTAGTCGTGGTCCAGTTCCTCCGTCGATGGCTGTTTAAAGCTGGTGACCTCGCAGCCGGTGGGGTTCACGCCTGAAAACACGTGTTTGATGACACCGTCTTTGCCCGCGGCATCCATGGCCTGAAAGATGAGCAGCAGCGCCCATTGATCCTGCGCGTAGAGCTTGTCCTGCAGCTCCGCCATGGCAACAATGTGCTTGTCGATGAATTCAGTCGCCTTATCCTTGGCCAGAAGGTTCTTGGTATCGGCAGGATCAAAATCCCTCAGGCGAAACGATTTTCCGTGTTCCACGCGGAAAACGTCGGCGAGTTTGCTGGTTTTCTTGCCAATCTTCATGGCAAGGTTGTTTTACAGCAGGGGCGGTTCTGGAGCAAGTCGTTCGAACCTAAGCCACGCCGACCGGCGCTGCGTTCTTCTTGGGCAGGATTTCTCCCATGCGGCGAATCTGTGCGCCTACGCCGCGCAATTTTTCCTCGATTCGCTCGTAGCCGCGATCGATGTGGTACACGCGGTCAAGGATGGTCTCGCCGTCCGCTACCAGCGCCGCGATCACCAGTGAGGCTGACGCCCGCAGGTCGGAGCACTGCACGGCTGCTCCGCTCAGCGGCGTCTTCCCGTGAATCACCGCGCAGCTGCCCTCCACCTTGATGTTGGCCCCCATGCGCACCAGTTCCTGCGCGTGCATGAAGCGGTTTTCAAAAATGTTTTCCGTGACCGACGACGTTCCTTCAGCCTGCGTGGCCAGCGTCATGTACTGGGCCTGCATGTCGGTGGGGAAGCCGGGATATTCCTCGGTGCTGACGTCGGCCGCCCGTAACGAACCCGGGCTCACCACGCGTACCGACTCGCCGTTGCTGGCGATCTTCACGCCGCACTCGCGCAGCTTCTCCAGCAACGCTCCCATGTGGTTGGGATCGCAGTTGTTGACAATCAGATCGCCTCCCGCCAGCGCCCCGGCTATGACAAATGTGCCCGCCTCAATGCGGTCAGGAATGATCTTGTGCTTGGCGCCGCGCAGCTTGCTCACGCCCTGGATGCGAATCGTGGACTGGCCCGCGCCCTGAATCTTCGCGCCCATCTTGTTGAGCAGCGACGCCAGGTCGGCGACCTCAGGTTCGCGAGCGCAGTTTTCCATCACCGTCTCGCCCTCGGCCAGCGCCGCCGCCATCATCAGGTCTTCAGTGCCGGTGACCGTGATCTTTTCAAAAACGATATGCGCTCCGCGCAGCCTCTCCGCCGCGGCCTCAATGTACCCGTGCTCCTGGATGATGGTAGCGCCCAGTTTCTCCAGGCCTTTGATGTGCAGATCGATCGGCCGCGCGCCGATGGCGCACCCGCCGGGCAGGGAAACTCGCGCGCGCTTCATGCGCGCAACCAGCGGACCCAGCACCAGTGTGGACGCGCGCATGGTCTTCACCAGTTCGTAGGCCGCCTCGGGATTCACCAGTTGCCGGCAGCAGATGCTGGTGCGATGGTGCGCTCGCCCGTAGCCCAGCTCCACTTCGGCGCCCATGGAAACCAGCAGGTTGCGCTCGGTTTGAATGTCGCGCACGTCGGGTATGTTCTCCAGTACGACCGGCTCGTCGGTGAGGATGGCCGCCGCCATCGCCGGCAGCGCGGCATTCTTGGCTCCGCTCACGCGAATGGTCCCCACCAGGGGATTGCCGCCGCGAATTACGAATTTATCCATGCGACTCTCACCAAATGATACCTGTCCATTGTGGCCCCAGACCACCTGCGCCGGAGTGAGTTTTCTCAGATGACGCGCCGTGCCCACTGCGTTCCCTCCGTGCGAAAGGATATTCTAGATCACACGCTCGCCATTGCTCTTCGGATGTTTCCCTTAGCCTTCTTCAATCTTTCTTCCGCCTGCCGCCTGCTCACGCCGGTCTTCAACATGATGAGCGCCACTGGAACCTGGCCGCCGGCAGACTTCAGAGCGCTCTCGGACACTTCCGGCGCGACCCCCGCCGCCTGTTCCACAATGCTGCGGCCGCGAATGCGCAGTTTTTCATTGCGAGTGTGTACATTCACCATGAGATTGCCGTAAACGTACCCCAAACGCGCCATCGCCCCGGTGGTAAGCATGTTAAGTACCATCTTTTGCGCCGTCCCCGCTTTCATACGCGTGGATCCCGCAAGAGCTTCCGGCCCAACTTCGGTCACAATCTCGATTTCCGCCGTACGTCCAAGTTCAGATGCGGCGTTGGCCGTAACGGCAACCGTCCGGGCACCCTTTTTCCGCGCATACTCGACCGCCGCGATCGTGTACGGCGTGCGTCCGCTGGCCGCCACTCCGACGACAACGTCCTTCTTTCCCGGCCGCCGCTTGGCCATGTCCTTTCGGCCCATGGCGCGCGAATCTTCACTGCCTTCTGTAGCCCGCGTGAGCGCCTTCTCGCCGCCGGCCATCACATACTGCACAATTTTTGGATCAGTATTGAAGGTCGGCGGACACTCTGAAGCGTCCAGCGCGGCAATGCGCCCGCTCGTTCCCGCCCCCACGTAGATCAATCGGCCTCCGTTGAGAAGGGCCTCGGCAATCGCGTCGATGGCCATTGCAATCTGGGGCAACGCCTTTTCCACGGCGGCGGCAACTTTTTTGTCCTCATCATTAATGATGCGCGCGATTTCAAGAGCTGGCTTCGTGTCCAGCTCCTGCGAAGCCGGATTCCGGCGCTCGGTTCCGAGTTCTGCGATCTTCATATGCAAGCCGCTGGCCCCTGGCTCTTGCCCTGGCAGCTCACCGCCATGCCCGTCCCGGTAGTGCAGCCGGCCATCTTCACCCCAGCGCCTCGACCACTGCATCGTGAAACGCAGGGCGAATTGTTTTAATGCCTTGCGGGCTTCGGTCCGGCCAGGTGCGATTTGTTAGCAGCGTAACAGAGAGTTGCCGTTCCGGGTCGATCCATAATGAAGTTCCGGTAAAACCGAGGTGCCCGTACGATCGTGCAGAAAAATGTCTACCTGATTGAGACGGCGCTGAGGGTGTGTCCCATCCCAGCGCACGCGACGTGCCCGAAGGAGAGTTCTCGCGGTGCGTAAAAAGATCGACAGTGTGTGCCTTCAGCAACGGCGCTCCTCCGTTCAGCATGCATTGCGCGTAGCCGGCGACCTCAGCCGTGGCGGCAAAGACACCGGCATGTCCGGCCACTCCGCCCATTACCCAGGCGTTCTCGTCATTGACCTCGCCGCGGATAATCCTCTTGCGAAACGTCCGGTCGTCCTCCGTGGGCGGGATCATCGCTTGCCAGGATTGCGGTGGACTGAAGCCGATCGTCTTCAGGCCCAGGGGCGCAAAGATCTCGCGTGCCGCAAGCTGGTCGAGAGATGCGCCTGCCAGTTTCTCCAGGGCTTCACCCAGCAGGATGAAGCCTATATCGCTGTACTCGGCGCGGCTTCCCGGATCGGCCTCGAGCGGCGTCTCCATGGCTTGACGAATCAATTCCTCGCGCTTGGCCGCAGTTTCAAACAAACGTACGTAACCCGGCAGCCCCGAAGAATGGGTGAGCAGCATGCGCAGCGTGATGTGTTCTTTGCGAGAGTCGCTGTTGCGGAACCCGGGCAGCAAATCCATTAACTTTTGCTCCAGATGAAAGGTCCCTCGTTCGTAGAGCACCATGCAGATCGCCGTGGTGGAGACCACCTTGGTCAGCGAAGCCAGATCGTAAACCGTCTCCGGAGTGACAACGGCAGAGCTGCTCTCGTAGGTAAAGCGTCCCAGCCCCTTGAGCGCTACCAGCTTTCCGCGGTATGCAACCGCAACGGAAGCTCCCGGGAATGCCCGCTCGTCGATCCCTCTTTGCACGACGGCAAATGCTGCTTTGAATCGCTGGTCCTGGCCGGAAAGGTCACGGGGAAGCAGACTGTTGGTAACCTGGCTCAGATAAACCTCGGGTTGCTTTTGTTGTTGGTTTATAACACACTCAATCCAGAGATGAAATTTCCGCGGGCGACACTCCTTCAAAATCTTTTCCTGATCCTTAGCCTCATTCTTTTCGGATCGGCGCACGCGTCCGCGGCCAAGACAAAACCCAAGCCTAAGCCCGCTATTCCAAAAGAGACCGTCAACATGCCCGTTGTCGACGCGCTCATCCAGGAGCAGATCAACAGCGAGGTCATTACCGGCGCTGTGTTGGCCGTCGGACATGACGGCCATCTCGTCCACCAGAAGGCCTTCGGCTACCGCGCGGTGTCGCCGCGCCGGGAGCCGATGACGCTCGATACCGTCTTCGATCTCGCCTCTCTGACCAAAGTCGTAGCCACCGCGCCGAGTGTCATGCGCCTGGTGCAGTACGGCCAGGTTCGTCTCGAAGATCCGGTCGCGCGCCTCATCCCCGAGTTCGCCGCCAACGGCAAAGACACCATTAACATCCGCCAGCTCCTGACTCATTTCTCCGGACTCAAGCCTGATCTCGATCTTTCCGTTCCCTGGGAAGGCCGCGAAGCCGCCTTCCACATGGCCAACAACGAGAAGCTGCAGGCGCCGCAGGGATCGCAGTTCGTATACAGCGACATCAACTTCATCGTGCTGGGTGAACTCGTGGAGCGTCTCTCCGGAATGACGCTCGACAAATACGCTGACGCCCACATCTTTGAGCCCCTGGGAATGAAGCACACGCGCTTCGTGCCGCCGGCCGCATGGCGCGCGAAGATCGCCGAAACCCTGGGCATCAACAGTCACCAGCTTCTGCGAGGCACCGTCCAGGATCCCACCGCGCAGCGCATGGGAGGCGTGGCCGGCGATGCCGGCGTGTTCTCCACCGCCGGCGACCTCGCGCTGTACGCCCAGGCGCTGATCGATCGCAAGCGCATTCTCGCTCCCGACATCATTGAGAAAATGACTACGCCGCAGCAGCCGCCCAGCGCCGTGGAGGTTCGCGGCCTGGGCTGGGACATCGACTCCCCTTTCTCTTCCAATCGCGGCGCGCTTCTGCCCGTGGGATCGTTCGGCCACACCGGATTTACCGGCACCTCCATGTGGATCGATCCCTACACCAACACTTACATCATTCTGCTGACCAACTCCGTGCATCAGCGCTCCGGGCCGCTGCCCATGGTCTCGTTGCGCTCGCGTGTGGCCACCGCTGTGGCCGCCGCATTGAATCTTGACGTCACCTCGCCCAGCACCGAGAAATTTCTTTCCATCACCGGCTATAGCGAGCTTGCCGCTGCCGGCCACCACCTCGGCTCGCGCAACGGTCATGTGCTTACCGGCATCGATGTGCTCGAGCAGGCCAGCTTTGCCGCGCTCCAGCCGCAGACGCCCACGCCGGATCACGTTCCCACTTTTGGCCTGCTTACCAACCAGACCGGTATTGATGGCAAGGGCAATCGGACCATTGACGCGCTGGCTGCAGCCCCGGGAATCAAGCTGGCCGCCATCTTCAGCCCCGAGCACGGAATCTTCGGCACCCTGGATACTCTCAAAGTCGACAACGGTGTCGACACCGTGACCGGCATTCCCATCTACAGCATCTACGGCGGCACTGACGCCAAGAAGCGTCCGCCCATGGATGTCCTCAAGACCCTCGACGCCGTGCTGATCGATATGCAGGACGCCGGGGCCCGCTTTTACACTTACGAAACCACCGTCGGCTACATGCTGGAAGCCGCTGCTGAAGCCAACGTCGAGATCATCGTGCTCGACCGCCCCGACCCCGTTACCGGTTCGGTTGTCCAGGGACCGCTCTCCGACCCCGACAAAGAAAATTTCAACAACTACTATCCCGTACCCGTGCGCCACGGCATGACCCTGGGCGAGCTGGCCCAGTTTTTCAACGGCGAAAAAAAGATCGGCGCCCGCCTGCGTGTGATTCCCATGCAGGGCTGGCTGCGCGGCGACTGGTTCGACTCCACCGGAATCGTCTGGGTCAATCCCTCTCCTAATCTGCGCTCGGTGAACGAAGCCGCGCTCTACCCCGGCGTAGCCATGATCGAGGGAGCCAACGTCTCCGTCGGCCGCGGCACCGATACTCCGTTTGAAGTGGTGGGAGCGCCCTGGATCAAGCCACGCGAATTCGCCGACTACCTGAATTCGCGCCTGATCGCCGGGGTGCGCTTCGTTCCAGTTACCTTCACGCCCACCAGCGCGGCCTACTCGGGGCAAGTGTGCGGCGGCGTAAACCTGATCGTGACGGACCGTAACCTGCTCGATTCGCCGGAAATGGGCGTCGAGCTGGCCGCGGCGCTCAAAAAGCTTTATCCCGATAACTGGAAGCTCAAGTTCATCGCCGGCCTCCTGGCCAACCAGCGCATCTTCGATGCCATCTCCAACGGCGACGATCCTCGCAACATCGCTCAATCTTGGCAGGAAGATCTCAACAAGTTCCGGGAAACGCGGTCGCGGTATTTGTTGTATAGATGATGTATGGAAATACACGTCGGCACTTCGGGATGGTCGTATCCCACGTGGAAGCCCGCCTTCTATCCGGAGAAGCTGCCGTCGAAACGCTTTCTTGAGTTCTACGCGACTCAGCTCAACTCCGTCGAACTGAACGCGACATTTCGTCGCATGCCGACGGCCGGCGCTGTCGCTGGATGGCTGGCCGCCACTCCGCCCGACTTCCGCTTCGCCGCCAAGGCGCACCAGTCCATCACTCACATCAAGCGGCTTAAGAACGCCGACGAATCCTTGCGTTTTTTCCTGCGCAGTCTGGAACCTATGCGCCAGTCCGGCAAACTGGGCGCCGTCCTCCTGCAGGTGCCGCCGAATCTCAAGGCGGACACGGCCCTGCTCCAGGACTTCGTCCAGTTGTTGCCTCAGGCCTACCGCTTTGCTTTCGAGTTTCGCCATGAGACCTGGTTTAACGACTCTGTCTACGAGATTCTCAGGAAGAAAAACGTGGCTCTTTGCTGGGCGGAGAGCGAGAAGATCACGGCGCCGCGCGCCTCGACCGCCGGCTTTGTCTACTACCGTCTTCGTTGTCCCGAATACACGCCGGAGCAACTGCGCGCCCTGGCCGGGGAAGTCTCGACCCACGCCAAGGACAGTGAAGTCTTCGCATTCTTCAAGCACGAAGAAGAACCGGAGAGCGCGCTGAACGCCGTCAGCGTCGCCCGCATGTGCGGCATCGAACAGAAGCCGTTTGTCATGCCGGAAAAGAAGCGCGCCGCGAAGCAGGAAAAAACTGGTTAGCTTTGATCGGTCTCGCCGGTTTTTGATTCCGTGAGTCCTGCGCTTGGGCCAAAGATGCGGATGTTCTTCAGCAGAACGTCGCAGATGGCCAGACACGAATCGCGTGCGGTAATGTTGGCCGGGTTGCGGGGCGCGGCCGTAATGAGTGATGCCGCCCCATGCGCTGCCAGGAACAATGCAAAATTGGCCTGCACATAATCCTGCGGTTGCCCGCCGAATCGATGCGCGAACTGGTTGAGTGCCCAGCTTTGAATCTGGCGCGGACGCCCTTTGCCGAAAATCTCCGGCCATGCTGCGCCATAAAGCAACCGGTACTCCTGGGGGTGAGTCTCCGCAAAATGGAGATAGCGGCGGACGAATTCCTCCAGGCTCTCGCTCGAGGTCACCAATTTCACCAGCCGTTCTTCTACGCGCTGCGCGATCGCCAGGCACAGGGCTTCGCGGTCGCGGAACTTCTTGTAAACCGTGGTGGTGGTCGTCCCCGCCTGCTGGGCCACTCCGCGCAAAGTCAGGCCCTTTTCGCCCCGGGTCCGCCACAAGTTGTGGGCGGCGTCCAGGATGCGCTCCTGCAGGTGTTGATCGGCGGTCCGAGGCATGGCAATTAATTCCCGATTTTTTTATTGTACATTGTAAGACTAACAGTGTAGTATTAATCTCCTGTTAACAAATGCGGTACGTTGTCAGCTTTCGAGCGGTTTCCCCGGCTCGAAGTAGGGCCCTGGAAGGACGTCCCCGGCAGTAAAAAACACGCACGTTCCCCCTGCCTCGTCCTGAGCAAACCAAGCCTGGAGTAAGAGAAACATGCGGTATTATTTGCGGCGCACGGTTGCGCCTTTTTCCGCCACGCTGCCCTCGTCGGCGCCGTCCGGAAACAGGCTGTATAGGCGTTCAATTCTGTTGGCGACGCTCGCCCTGTGCTGCGGCCAAATCATCTTTCTAGCCCTCCGCTCTCTATCTGGTCGCTCTGCGCTTCTCTCCAATGTGGCGCAGGTCTTTCTGGGCAGCCTGGCCTCGTTGGCGGCTCTGGAAGCAGCCCGGCTGTCCAACCCTTTTGCCCGACGAGTCTGGCTGCGCGCTGCCCTGGCTATCGCCATTTATTCCGCTGGCCAGGCAATTCTGACGTATAGAATCGCCGTCCACGCCCCTTCCGCCGGCCCGTTCAGCACCGATATCATCTTCTTCTTCTGGATGCTCCCCATACTGGCCTCGGCGGTGATTGATTCCTCCGAGACCCCAGCCGGTTTTGACTGGGCCAGCGTCCTCGATTTCTTTCAACTGGCGCTGCTGGCAGTTGCTCTTCATTTGTCCGTCTTTGGCGATGCCGCGGGCTGGCACTCGCCGACCGAGCAGATGCTGCTTCTCAAGTGGAAAGGCCGCGCTCTGCGCGATTTGGTGATTCTGGCCTGCCTGTACGGACGAGCTTATGTCTCCAACCGCCAGATGACGCGCGGCCTCTTTCTTCGCCTCGGCGTGTTTTACCTGGCTTACAGCCTCGCCGACATCTTGTACCTCTACAGTGAAGCCAGCCGTCACATCCGGCCGGGCACGACGATGGATCTGTTGTGGTCCGCCCCGCGGGTTCTCCTGGTGGTGCTGGCGCTCAGCTGGAAGGGCCAGCCTGCTCAGGATCAGGTTCGCGCCGTCCCTAATTGGCGTCGTCGCTGCATGGTTCTTTATTGGGCGCCGGTGGTTGTGCCTCTGGGAGTGCTTGGGCTCGCCGCCAATGCACGCTCCTTTGCAACCAGCGATTGGGTAGCGCTGCTTGTGATTTCCTTTGTTATCGCCGCCATGCGGCTCCTGATCACTCAGTTTCGGCAGGGACAGGCCCTGGAGCAGGCCCACGCCAGCAACAACCTGCTTCATTCCGTGATTGAAGGCATCAGTGACGCCATCTATCTCAAAGACGCCGACGGCCATTATCAATTGATCAATTCCGCCGGTGCCTCCTATCTCGGACTTAAGCCTGAAGACGTCATCGGCAAGACCGATGCCGATCTGTTTTCTCCGGCCACCGTAGCCTTTATCCGCCGCAGTGACCAGGAGATGCTTCGCTCCGGCCGTCCGGTCAAGGTTGAAGAAACCCTCGAAGCGGCCGGCAAGACGCGCACTATTCTTTCCACCAAGAACCCGTATCGCGATCCCCAGGGACGGTTGGGCGGCGTGCTCGGTGTGGCCGTCGATATCACTCATCACCGCGTCATGGAAGAGCAGTTGCGCCGCGCGCAGCGCATGGAGTCCATCGGTACCTTCTCCGGCGGAATTGCGCACGACTTTAACAATCTGCTTACCGTGATCAAAGGCTATAGCCAGCTTGCGTTGGCCGAGCCTCGGGCACTGGTCCAGGAGACGCGCGAGTACGTTGAACAGATTGAAAAGGCCACCGGCCGCGCTGCCTCCCTGATCAGCCAGTTGCTGGCCTTCAGCCGCCGCCAGGTTCTCAAGCCGCGGGTCATCAGCCTCAACCAGACGGTGGCCAACATTCAGGCCATGCTCTCCCGGCTGATCGGGCGGGACATCGAGATCGAAACCCGTCTCGCCGGCGATCTGGGCGCTGTGAAAGCCGATCCCGGGCAGATGGAACAGATTTTGATGAATCTGGCTGCGAATGCTCGCGATGCCATGCCGTCGGGCGGCAAGCTGGTGGTGGAGACGGCCAATGTTCTGCTGCATAGCGATCTGGCCGGTTCGTATGTCCTCCCGGCGGGCGACTACGTTGTGCTCCGCGTCAGCGACAACGGAGCCGGCATGGATGCGCAAACCCAGGCGCGCATCTTCGAGCCGTTTTTCACCACCAAACCGGCAGGCAAGGGAACCGGCCTGGGTCTGGCTACCGTCTATGGCATCGTCAAACAGAGCGGCGGTCATATCAGCGTCGAGAGCCATCCCGAGGTCGGAACCACCTTCCGCATTTATCTTCCCCGTGTTCACCAGCCTCTGGATCTCACAATGCAAATGTTGCCCAGGACGATCGGGAGAACTGCGGGACGAACTGTTCTGGTTGTCGATGATGACCAGCAGGTCTGCCGGCTGGCGGTCACTATTCTCAGCAAAGCCGGCTACACCGTGCTGCAGGCCTGTGGGCCGCAGGAAGCAGAACGTGTTGCTGCCGGCCATCCCACCGCCATCGATTTGCTGCTGGCTGATGTCATCATGCCCGGCGGTGGTGGCCGTGAGGCCGCGCGCCGCGTTCATTCCGTCCGCCCCACCGTCCCCGTTCTCTTCATGTCCGGGCATGCCGGCGACACCATCGTTAATCATGGCATCGCCGAGCAGACCGCCGCTTTGCTGCAGAAGCCTTTTTCCCCCGACCTGCTGGTTCAGCGAGTTAAGGAAGCCATTGCGCAGGGCCCCCGGAAGGCGGTTCTGCAGATTGTCTGACCGGCCGGGCACGCCGGCTGACAGCAAGGAAGAGCAAGACGTTTTATGTGTACGAGCGCGAAAAAACTGGAAGGAAACTGATAAAGGAGTTGAGCAGTGAAGAAAGGCAGTAATCCCCAAGTTCGTGAGCAGTCGCAAATCGTCCGCGTGGAATATACCGACGTAACCCTGGCCGACCGCAGCCTGGCCTGGAGAGTCTTCTCCGACTTCCGGCGCTGGCGCAAGTTCTCCGACATCTACGGTGAGATTCGCTGGTTCACCGGCAAGCCCTGGAAAGCCGGCAGCCGCATGCGCATCGATCTCGTTCGCCCCGTCAAGACCAGCGTTGACCACGTCATTACCGTGAGCCGTCCCGGCGAATGTGTCGCGTGGATCGATCATTTTCTGGGCAATACCATGGAGCAGTGGGTTACCTTCAGCCCTCAGCCGGACGGCACTACCTGCGTCCACACTTGGGCCGAGGTGACGGGCGCTACTTCCCTCATCGGCGGGCAGAACTTCGGAGAGATGCTCAAAAACTTCATCGAGCTCTGGTACAGCCGCTTTTGCCAGGAGTGCAACCGCATGCACGAACGCGAGTACGCTATCTGGTAGCCACTTCAGCGTAATTCCGCCCATGCTTCGCCGAGCAGGGACGCTTGGCCATCGCCAGGCGTCTTTCTGCCGCTCGCCAACTACCGGCAAAATAAGGTTGACGAGCGAGCGCCTTCGCAGTCTAAAATCCGGCCTCGTATGCGCCGGCTGATCTTCAATCTCCACCTCTACACTGCTTTGGCGGCCGCGGCCTTCGTGCTTTTGATGGGCCTCACCGGCAGTATCATGGCTTTTGAGCCGGAGATCGACCGCTTTCTGCACCGCCGGATCGCCTATGTTCAGCCGGAACCCGGAGATCTTTCTCTGGCGGAGATCGGAGCTATCGTTAACGGAGCTTTTCCCGGGGATAGAATTTTCGCCTACTACCTGTCGCCGTCCCCAAATCTTTCCTGTCAAGTTGTCCTGGAGAACAGCGGGACGGTCTACATCAACCAACACACCGGAAAGATTCTCGGCGTCCGCCCTGACCAGCTCGAGTTTCTCGACCTCGTACACCAGTTGCACATTCGTCTTGCCTGGCGTCACGACGGCGATCCCGGCAAAAGGATCATGAGCTGGGCCGCTGTGGCCATGCTGCTTCTGCTCCTCTCCGGTCTTTACCTGTGGTGGCCCGTGAAGCGCTTTGTCATCACCAAAGGCGCTGCCGGCCGGCGCTGGTGGTTTGACCTGCATAATAGTGTCGGCATCTTTTCGTTTGTCTTTCTGCTGGTTTTGACGATCACCGGAATCTCGATCGGATTTGAGCAAACCAGCAATCCGCTCTTCTACAAGCTGACCGGCTCCCAACCTTCGCCCCAACCCCGAATTCCATCTCCACCTCCAGCGGCCACGCCGATCCCCATGGGCCAGGCAGTTGAAATCGCGCGCAAGGCGGTGCCCGGCGCTGCGGCCTTTGCCCTGATTGTCCCCAACCCGACGGGTGCTTATCGCGTTCTCATGCGCTTTCCCGAAGACCGCACGCCGGGCGGACGCAGCCGCGTGCTCGTCGACCAGTACACCGGACAAGTTCTGTTCGCCGAAGGCTCCCGCACGGCTCCAGGCGGTGCTCGTGTCACCATCGCCAACCGCGCGATCCATACCGGCGACATCTTCGGCCTTCCCAGCAAGGCCGTCATGTCGCTGGCCAGTCTCATGCTGGTGCTGCAGGCGTGCAGTGGCCTCGTGATGTGGTGGAAGCGAACCCGCGCCAAGCGTGACGTCTCCCCCGTTGCCAAACAGGGAGTTTCTTAGTTCGCTTAACCTCCCGCGCCATTGGCCGCTCGTTCTGGAATCCTCACGGCTATTCCTCTTGCCCGCGACAAGAGGCATACTGGGATCATGAACGATGGGTCCCAGCGCCTGGTCGGCAACTTTCTCGACTACCTGAAGGTCGAAAAGGGCCTTGCTCCATTGACCGTGGCGGCCTATCAGTCTGACCTGGTGCAATTCAGCGAATTCCTGCATGGCCGGCGCCGGGAGCTGCTCGACGCCCGCCGCGAAGATGTCCGCGGCTTTCTCAGCCAGCTGTTTGCTAACGGCGTTCGCGACCGCTCGGTGGCGCGCAAGCTTTCCGCTCTGCGCCATTTCTACAAGCATCTTCTCGTCGACCGCGTCCTCAAACACGATCCGACGCTTGAGATCGATTCTCCCCGGCAATGGAAGGTCCTCCCCAAGGCCCTGGCCTCGAGCGAGATCGCCGAAATGCTGCAGCCTAAGACTCACTCGCCGGCTGTGGATCCGGAAACCGCCGCGGCCATGAACCTGCGCGATCGCGCGCTGATCGAAGTCCTGTACGCCGCCGGCCTGCGCGTTTCTGAGATCGTCAACGTCAGGTTGGAAGACCTGAAGCTGGAACTCGGACATATGCTGGTCCGCGGCAAGGGCGACAAAGAACGCCTGGTTCCGCTGGGCCGCGAAGCTCAACAGGCATTGCGCGGCTACATGGAACAAGGCCGCCCGCGCCTTCTCCGCGGCAAAATCTCTCCCTTGCTCTTCGTCGGACGCCACGGTTCGCGCCTGACCCGCCAGCGCGTCTGGCAGCTTGTGAGCGCAGCCTCTGCTTCCGGACGTCATGCCAGTCCGCACATGCTCCGTCACAGCCTGGCCACGCACATGGTGGAAAACGGCGCCGACCTGCGTACCGTGCAGACCATCCTCGGCCATGCCGACATCTCGACCACCCAGGTTTACACCCATGTCGCTCTCGATCGCCTCAAGACCGTGCATCGCAACTTCCATCCCCGCGGCAAGAGCAGGAAAGCCCCGGTGCGGAGCGAGTCATGAAGTCCGAGCCGCAAGCCGTCAATCCTGAAGTCGCCAGAGGTGTTAAAAAGTTCCTGCAATCCCTCTCCGCCGAACGCCACGCCTCACCCCACACCCTTCGCGCCTACAGCAACGAACTCACGCGCTTTGCCGAATATCTCGGACCCGAGCTCCGCTGGCGCGATGTCGATCACGTCTCGATCCGCGGCTTTCTTTCGCATCTTCATTCGGGAGACCTGAGCAAGGTCTCGGTCGCGCGCGCTTTGGCTGCTATTCGTTCCCTCTTCAAGTGGCTGGCGCGTGAGGGCATCGTGCGCCAGAATCCGGCCAAGCTGGTGGCGACGCCCAGGCTGCCCAAAAAGCTCCCTCGCGTGCCCACGGTGGAAGAGATCAACACTCTCCTCGACGCCAGAATGCCCGATACCGCGGCCTTTCCCGAGCGCGATCGCGCCATCTTCGAGCTCCTCTATGGCTGCGGCCTGCGCAACTCCGAACTGGTGGGCATCGAACTCGGCGACATCGAGGATGCCAACGGTGTCATACTGGTTCGCGGCAAGGGAAAGAAGCAGCGCTACGTTCCCCTGGAAGGCGCCGCTCTGGACGCCCTGCAGGCTTACCGTCAGGCGCGGCGCCTGCTCCTCGCAGAAGCCGGAAAGAATACCCAACGGCTGTTCATCAACCGCCGTGGCGGTTCCCTGACCACGCGCAGCGTGGGCCGCATCGTCAAGCACATTGCCATCGCCTGCGGACTCCCCCCTGACCTTCATCCCCACACCTTGCGCCACGCCTTCGGCACTCACATGCTCAGCGAAGGCGCCGACCTCCGCGCCATCCAGGAGCTTCTCGGCCACGAACGCCTCTCCACCACCCAGAAGTACACCCAGCTTTCTATGACTCAGGTGATGGAAGTCTATGACCGCACTCATCCGCGCGCGAAATAGCCGGGCTAAAACCCAAAGCCCTCGTCGGTTTGTCGCTTTTTTCACTGAAAACTCGCCCCAAACTGGCTCGATTTTTCTGCTCGATTCCGTCCGCGCATCAGCGTTAACTCCTTTGTTGTCAGATAATGCGATCACCACACACCAAAACACCCCTGCGCACCACCCCCCACCCCCCGGTTTCAATCCATTTCAATCCACTTCAATCCAAGTCAAGCCAGAAATGCATAATCACTTTCAAAATGCAGCGCTCCGTGTCGTCATGAGTCCAGTTGGCCCAATTTTAGAACTATAAAAGTATACTATCACGTTGAGATAACTAAACGATAATGTCAAGAGAATAAAAACATTAAGAAGTCCGGCCCCCCTCGCATGAGTACTCCAGTACCCAGTTATGGGTCCATTAGAACTTCATAATCAAGGGTTTGTGACTAACGTAAGTTGTGGGCGCCGCCCCTCTTCTCCGAAAATCGTACTAATCGATCCGGACGATGGCCCTAGGTAACCCGGACGGAACTAAAGCAACCCAGAGGAGAGGACGATAATGAAGAGGCTCTTGAACACCCTAGTGGTGGTGATCGCGATATGCGCGCTCTCTACCGCGGCTTTTGCGGGAACGCAAGCCACCAACACCAACACCGTTTCACCCACACTGCAGATCTCGGCGACCATTCAGAAAGCCGTGCAGCTGACTCTGAGCACCGGCACCGCGGCCATCGCGTCGCATTGCGCCGTTGCTCCCGGAGGCAATCCGCCGGACTACACCATGGACTTCGGCAACGTCGACGCCCTGGGCATCAACGCCGGCAACTGCAACAAGTTTGCTCCGGCCACGCCCGGCACCAGCAACGCTGTTTACTGGTCGGACTATAACCTGACTCCGATCTACACCAGCCAGTCGGGCACGTCGGCTTCTTCGATCACGGCTTACGTGTCGACGAATTTCGCCAACGGCAACATCGGCATCGTTCGCTCGTCCACGGCGAACTCCAGTGCGATTCCCGCCGGCGTGGCTTCTTTTGCCAATATGTCCACCGCTGTCGGCGCGCAGGACACCATCGCCAACGCGGCTGACATGACGGCTGCCGGAAACGGCGGCACGCTGACCCGCTTCATCGGCGTCTCCGTGGCCCCCACCAACGGCGCCGGTCTGGCCGGTGCGACCTCGGCGACGGTCACCTTCACGATGACAATCAACTAACTCGAAGGCGTTACCTCTCCCTGCACGTAAGGGAAGGCCATGGATCGCTGTGATGATGAGGAAGGACCGGATCGAATGCGCTTCGCTCACATTCCGCCCCGATGCTCGACGTCGGGGCGCAGTGTGTGAGGGGAAACACGCGTCTGTTCGGGCCGCCCTCGTCATCCTGATTCTGGCCGCCCTCGCTTGCCCCGCCCGGGCAAGCATTTTTTTTGATCTCACCACGGCGCCCACCGGTGTAACCATTAGCGGTGGCGCCCTGAATGTGTACGCCACTTCCTTCGGGACCATGAACGCCCTCGCCATCGGCACTCCGGCGACCGGCGTCACCGCCGTTCCCCTCAGCAATGGCACCCTGTACCTGACCACCTACAGTCTGTTGGTTCACGGCGGTATTCCCGGTAACCACAACGTCCGCGTCACCGGCTATGTAAGCACCAATTTTGCCCATCCCTCCGCCCTGATTGTTGAGAGCTGCCCCAGCACTTCATCCTGCAACGCCTCTGGGCAGTTCTCGGTCATGTCCACCAGCTTAGCCGCGCAAACTGCGGTCATTCCCGCGCCCGGCGTGGCCAAGGGCACGACTTCGACTGCCGGCCTCGCAATCTTTGTGCCTGACAACAATGGCGCAACTGCGTTCTCCGGCACTGATACTGCAACCGTCACCCTCACCCTGATCGACGTCACCACCAATCTGGTCCTCGAGGTTGACACGCTCTCGCTGAACAATCCCAACGAAACGCTTCAGACAGCCGTCCAACTTACGCTCGGCACCGCGCCCGGGGGCCTGACTGTGACTACGGCGACCGACTATTCCATGGCTTTCGGTAACGTCAACGGCTTGGGCATCGGCGCAACTCTGCCCACTTTGGCTGCCCCCGGCGGCATCGTCTACCGCACGCCATACCTTCTGAATCCGGCCTTTAACGATTTCACTTCCACCACGGCCACCATCAGCGTCTATGTCAGCTCCAACTTTGCTCACCCCGCCATTCTTAAGCCGGAAGATGCGGCGGCAAATGCCGGGCCGTACACCGCGATCTCCACCAACTTCAGCGCTCCAACGCAGATCACCGCCGCCGCCGGCGATCGCAACTCCATTACCCGCTATCTCGGCTTGTATGTAGCCAATACCAGTGGTCCAACTTCGTTTGCCGGAACTGATTCGGCCACACTCACTTTCACCATGACGGTGCCCTAGGAAATGAAAACCCGCAATCTCCAATTCGCAATGCTGCTCGTGGTCCTGATGACCTGTTCGTCCGCGCTCAACGCCCAGTCCCTGGGCTTGGCGCCGGCGCAGGTGGTGCAGACCTTCAAGCCGGGCGTGCCTTTTGAGTTCGAACTCTCCACCGTCAACAATGGCGGCACACCGGTTGAGATGAGCGTCCAGATCACCGACCTCTGGTACGACGAGAAAAATGAAAAGACCTTCGGCACTCCTGGAAGCTCGCCGCGTTCCGCCGCCAATTGGATTCAGTTTGTGCCTGAGCACTTCGACGTTCCCTCCGGCGGCACGCAGAAGATGAAGGCCGTCGTCACTCCGCCGCCTGACGCCAAGGGCGGCTACTACGCTGTCTTGTTCGTGCAGTCCAAGCCGCAGCTGAGCTTCGATCACACCAAAGACGGCAAGACCGTCTTCACCAACATGCGCCTGGGTTGCCTCGTCCTGCTGACTGCGGAGAAGAGCGAGCGGTACAAGGTGCAGGTGGATAACCTCAAGCTGGTTCCTCCCACCGCCGGCCACGGTCTCGATCTGAGTTTCGAAGTCGTCAACGACAGCAACGTGCATATCTTCCCCTTGCCCCGGCTGGCCATCCTCGATTCCACCCACAAGCTCGTGGCCAAAGCCGAAAGCGAGGAGAAAAGATTCCTCCCCGGGCAGCGTGATCTCATGCACGTGGGCTGGTCGGGCAGCTTGCCGCCCGGGAAGTACACTGCGCTACTGACCGTGGCTTATGGCGAGGACAGGATTGAAACCCAGCAACTCCCCTTCACCGTGGGAGCGCAATAGTTGCAGAGATGACGTTCGCAGCCAAATTCGCGAGAAGCAGAGTTGCAGCCGCCGTGCTGTTCTGCCTCTTCCTGTCCGGCCCGCGCGGCTGGGGCCAGGCTGCGTCGAGCGAGGTCCCCTCGCTGGTCGAGATCTACTGGAAGAGCTCGCGCACCGTCGCGGTTCCCGGGATCAGCAACATCATCGTGCTCGACCAGGAAATAGCCCGCGCCGAAACTGGAGCTGATACCGTTGAGTTCTTCGGCCTTGCCCGCGGCGAGACCGTTGCCCTGGGCTACATCGGCGACAACCCGGTGAGCATACGCGTTCGCGTTATGGAGCGGCCCACCATTCCTGTCTCGCCGTCTTTGTTGCGCCGTCGCGATGAGATGGTGCAGGGAAGCTTCAGCTCCAACGTGCAGGTCGCCGACGTGGGCGGAACCCGCACTATCGCCGTGGTGAATGGCTTCTCCTGGGCGCAGCCCATCGATCGCGACAGTCGCTTTGAATTCAACAGCCAGATGGAAGACAACACCGTCACCGGCGGCCACGTCTTCAACGTCCGCCAGGCCACCGCTCTCTACCATTCTCCCGATTTGGATGTTCGCGGCCTCGATTTCAACGTGAGCCTCACCGGCGACGGTGTGCAGCACTTCACCAGCCCTTTCGCTACCTCTGACATGCTGCAGATTCGCGGCGGCGGCCTCGCTCTTCGCGACGGCGATAACCAGTACTCGCTTTACGCCGGTACCACCATTCCTTATTACTTCCTGACCCTGGGCTCCACTCGCGACGTCGCCGGCTTTTCCTTTCAGCGCAAGGAAACGGCGGCCATCGGGATCTTTACCAACACCGCCTACATCAACGCTCCCCTGGATTTTCTTGGACTCGGGTTCGGACGGCGCAACAACGTCATGCAGACCGCGGGTCTGACCTTCATGCCCAACCAGGCATGGGCGGCGCAGATGATCGGTGGAGTCAGTAATCGCGGCGGCATGGGACGCGCGGAACTCGCCTACAACGGTCATCGAGCTTCGTTCTATGCTTCCGGCGCCATGTCCTCCGCGCTGTTTCCTCTGAACCAGATCGAGTCCATCCTCTCCGGAACCTCGTCCTTCAAGGGCGGCTTCACCTACCGCAGCTCTGACCGCATCACGGAATATCTCAGCTACCAGCACACCATCACCAAGGCCTTGACCGGAATTCTTCGTGACGGCAGCTCTGACTACCTCAGCCCCGGCGTCTCCGCCCGGGTTTCCGGCAGTGAAGACTTCAGCTTCAGCTACATTTACAGCCGCAACAGCGGCGCTTTCAGCAGCGTGCCGTCCACCGGAAATCGCGCCGACTTCAACTGGCATTCGCAGCTCAGCCCGCGCGTCTCCAACTCCGCGCAGATAACCGCCGGTTCGCTGCAGGACCCGCTGCAGTTGAATTCCCAGGACCAGTTTTCCTTGCGCGACTCGCTCTCTTTCCCCGTGATCGGCGGCAGCCTGACCGCGTCGTTTGCCTGGGACCGCACCAACCCCTCGCTGGTGGAAAAGCTCAACGCCGAACTGGTGCTGCTCTCGCCGGCCCTCCAGAATCTCTTTTTGAGCGATCCGGTCTCCTTCGTCAACTCTTCAAACTTGCCCCCGGAAATCCGCGCCCTGCTGAATGCGCAGCAGCCGATAAGCATGGCGGTTTCCTGCACCGGACAATTACGCCTCGCCAACCGTTTAAGCCTGAATCCCAGCGCCTCCTTTGCGAGAATCTCCAACGGCACCACCGAATCCTGGACCCCGTTCGTGGGCTACGGCCTCAACTATCAGGTCACGCCGTCATTCCAGCTCAACTCCGGCCTGAACAGCGTTTGGGTCTACACCAGTTCGCTCACCCAGCCCCAGCGCACCACTATTTTTTCTGCGGGCTTCGTCAAGCGCTTCATCACCATGCCGGCTACGTTCGTACCCGGCCGCGGCCGGCGCATGATCCAGGGCCGCGTTTTTCGCGACAACAAAATCAAAGGCGTCTTTAGCGCCGGCGACAAAGGCTTCGAGGGCCTTCGCGTTCGCCTCGATACCGGTGAAGTGGATGTCACCGACGAGCTGGGACGCTACAGGTTTTTGGACGTTGAGCCGGGCGAGCATGAAGTCACTCTGGATCTGACCCAGTTCCGCGAGCCCGTCCGCATGACCACGCGCAGCCGCGTCACCGTGGACCTGATCCGCGACCGCGTCGCCATCGCCGATTTCGGCGTGGTGAACTTTGCCCGCTTGATGGGAAACATCTACAACGATCTGCGCTTTGAAGGCCGCCGCCAGCCTGATGCCAAAGGTCTGCCCGAGGTGCGCCTGACGCTGGAAAACTCGCGCGAGAAACGCGTAATCACCACCAACGGAAGCGGCGACTTCGAGGCTGCCGACGTGCCTCCCGGCTATTACACCCTTACCATCGATCCTGCGTCCCTGCCCGCTAACTACGTTGTCGCGGGTGATCCCGCGCACGTGCACGTCACTCCGGTTTCAACGGTGGTGCAGGACATTTCTGTCCGCGCCCTGCGCTCTGTTGCCGGTCGTGTCATGCTCAAGGTTGCCGGCGATCCCGCCGGCTCCGGCAAACTCAAGGTTAACGGCGTTCCCCAATCGAATCGTCAGTCGAACGGGCGTCGCGCGGGTCAGGCTGCCGGCCAGGCTGGCGGAGAACAAACTTGGGCCGGAGCCAACGCCGGCGAGGCAAAGCTCGTGCCTATGGCGGGAATCCAGATCACTGCCGGCTTCGGCGTGGTGAAGACGGACGAGGACGGAAACTTCCTGTTGCGCGATCTGCCCGCCGGCGACGTCACTATTTCTCTCGTTCCGCTTCGCCCGCTTCCCGACGGCATGAAGGTTCCCAGCGGGACGGTTCGGATGCCCGCCGATCCCGTACAGATACAGGGAGCCACCATCGTGATCGGCAATCCCGAACTGGTGCCCTTCCTGCTAGGCAAGAGCGCTGGCCAGGTTCGTGATGAAGCTCTGCGCGCCGTGGTGAAGAATGGCGATGCGGGTCAGGCGGAATTGAACGCCAAGCCGGCGCCCCAACCTGCGCCCGCCGTCGACACGACCAGGCCTGCTGGCGGTGGCGCCTTCTAGGTTCCTGACAATTCCTCGGGCTTAGGGTAGAACGACCGTTCGTGTCTGCAGAATCGCCGGACCTGTTATCGCCGGTTGCAAGGCCATGCTTTCCCGCGGAGTGAGTTCGCGTGTTTCTTCCACCACGCTCATCTTCAATCCATCGGCTGAGACGTTGAAGACAATGTCGTCGTTGGCAGCGCGTTGGTAAGGACGCGAGGGCGTAGCCGCCACCGCCACAACATTGACCTGGATCCGCAGGTTAGCCTGGGCGCGATTGCCGCCGTTGGCTTGCGCCTGCACGGGCAATGCTGCTGTGGCCATCAGGATCGATATCGCGAAGAAACATGCTGCGCGCGGAGAAAGCTGGCTTCCGACCCGGGGGAACGCATGAAGAGTTGAGTTCATAATCCTGAACAACCTGGAAATCCATTGAATATATCGGCCTGCCCCGACTCCCTCTGCTGCCCTTAGAAGAATTCGGAATGACCGTTGTAAGAGTACAGATGCGCGATCTGTCGAATCAGTACAGATGTGTGCTGTAGTGAAAGCCCGCTGGGCGCGGCTATGCTGTCGCAATGCTGTGGTCGGATTTGAGGGTTGCCGCGTGAAAAACAACATGGGGGACACGCCAGCCGGTGCCGCACATTACACTACGGCGAGCCTTCCCTCGTCAATGTCTCCCGTCCGGTTGAATCTCCTGTCACCTTCGGACATCACGGCGATCTGCGCTGGCGATCTGTCCGTATTCTGTGTTTCTGATCGCCCGATCACCGGGCCAACCGATCACGGCGGTCAGGCACTCCCTGAGTATCCCTTAATAATTGTCCCGTTCGAACGCCTGCAGCTCTGCCAGCCGGAAAGTGGCGTCGCCTATCTCGATTCCCAGCAGCAATCGCGCGCTGGTCAGTTGGTTCTGGAAATCCAGGGCCGCCGAGGTCTGTGCATCCGCCACCAGTTGCTGGTTGCTCTCGATCTGCTTTGCCTGATCTTCGAGTGATTTCAGCCGCGTGGTCTGCGCCGCGATTCCGTCCGTAATCTGACGGCGCAGAACTTCGGCATTGCGCACCACATCGTTCTCCTGGACGTTCTTCCACCCGCTGTAAGCCTTGGCCGCCTGGTCCAGATGTTTGTTGATGGCGTGGCTCCCAAGGTTGTAGCTGACGGTAACTTCACCGTACGCCCCCGTGCTATCCACCGGGCTAAGCTGTTGGTGTGCGCCCACCGCCAGCGCCACGTCCCAGTTGTTCTGCCTGTTCAATTTGTCGAGCGCTGCCTGAGTGTCGGACTGCGTGCTCTGCTGCAGCGCCACCAGTTGCTTCAGCGGTGCAGTGCTCAGGTCGGGAACGTATAGTGTCGCGATCTTCGACTGTGTGTCGGCCTTGTCCGCCTCCAGCTTGATCTTGGTGGTTTGGAGGGCGAAGAGCATGGGCCGCGTTGCGTTCTGGCTCTCCACCATCTTCGCCGTCGCGGCAATCGTGGCGTCGAGCTGGTCCGAGGCGTCGGCAATCAGGTCCAGCCGGTGCCCCAGTGCTGCCTTCTCCAGGCTGGGCACCGCATACTGGATCTTTTGCTGGGCGTCGGTCGTGGCCGAGTAAAGATCGCAGTTCCTCTGCGCCACGTCCATGGTCAGCCCCGCTTTGCGGATATTGGAAAGGCTGCCGGTCACTCCAAAGACCGCTTGCGCCGGAAGTCCGGTGTTCGGCTGCGTGAATCCGGAAACGGCGCTCGGTGTCCGCAGGAGATCGCGCTGCGCAGCGGCTTGCTCGGTGATGTATTGGCAATACGCCTGCTGGTCGATCTCCAGCGAGCCTGATGGTGTCGCGCCGGTCGCACCAGTAGTGCTCTGCGCCGCAGCGAACACCGATACGAACAGTGCAGCGAAGACGATTGTCGTTTTGTGTAGAGCGCTGCTTCTTGTCATAGGTCATCTCCTAGAAGAACAGCGGCTTGCGGTTTAGAAATACGGTTTTGGATTTTGCCGATTCCGGATGGTCCAGGCTGAGCTGCACCAGGAACCCGCGCACGTCCGTCCGGAACAGAGGATGGATAGCGTGCTCCTCGCCGTTGAAGATCTGCTTCACCGTGCCCACCTTGCGGCACGCCACCATGTTGAGGTAGCAGTCGTAGACCGCGGCGCCCGGGGAAACGTTGGCCTGGTTGTCGTAAGGCACAAACGCGAAGTACAACGGGCCGGTGCTCGAGGTGCTGACGTAGTACGGTGTCTGCTTTGCCGTGGCAATCGCCTGCCGCAGCCGGTCGATCTGCTGCGTCTCCTCCCGCACCTGCTCCGCCGCGATATTCAGCGCGATGTCCAGTTGCGCGATCTCCGACTTCAGCTCCGCCTGCTTATCCAGGACGTCCAGCGACTTGGTATCTGTCGTGGTCTTCTCCAGAATGTTGTCGGTCAGCAGAATCTCGTTGATGCGGCTGTCGGTGTAGGCCGACTGCGACTGGTTTAGCGCCGCGCGCTGCGTCGCCGCGTCGCCTTTCGTGATCAGTCCTGCCGTCAGGTCTTTATCGATGCTGGCTTCCACTTCTTTTACCTGAATCAGCACGGCCTGCGTTTTCACGTTGTCCGCCTGTTTCTGCTGGTCGAGTTGCAGCAGCTGAGGGCCGGCGGTCCGGTTGTGCGCCGTCTCCCGCGAGATCGCCCGCTGCAACTCCGGCTCCAGCGCCAGCAGCGATGCCCGATGTCCCTCCATCTCCGAGATGCTGCTCTCCAGCCGCTTCTTGTCCACCTTCAGGCTCTCCAGCGTCTGTTTGCTGGTCACAATTTTTTCCGTGAAGTCCAGGCTCTTGTCGTCCGACGGAGAGAGGATTACCGGAGCCGCCCAAGAGGTGCTGATCGCGTAAAAGCCCATGACAAACCCGTAGGAAAGCACTCCCGCAAGCACCAGGTACAGAGTGAAGATTCCCACCACGCGGTAGATGGTTACTACCGACTTGTAGAGCAGCGGCTGGATGATGGGTCTTCCCGCCGCGCTAGCTTGCGCTTTCTTCAGCATGATCGAGCTCATGTGAATCCTCCAGTCGGGGGAGAGCCTTGGCGCGCGTGCCCCAGTCCCGCGAATCCAGCGTGCAGAGGGCAAGCGGTGTGATGAACAGACTGCTGACGAACGACCATGCAACGTACGCACCGAAAGCCAGCGGATTTTTGACTGCCTCGCGCGTGCTGTACCTGCGGATGAACCACCACAGTCCCGCCGCGATGGCGAGATAGCCCACCAGCGGCAGCGGGCTGGCCCAGGCCATGGGATCATTGATTAGCGTGCTCACCACCACCAGCAGCCCCAGGATGGTGGCGAGTGGCGTGAGGATGAGCGTGATCACCGTGTTGGGGTGCTGCGTCCATACATGCCGCGGCAGCGTTCGCAGCGTGAAGAAAAGATCGCGCACCACGCTGCGCCGCCACCGCAGCTGCTGCTTGAAAAGCTCGCCCATTGTTTCCGGCGCCGTGGTCCAGCAGATGGCGTCGTTGTTGATGTAGGTGCCGTAGCCGTGCAGCAGCGTCTGGTGCGTAAGAAACCTGTCTTCGCCCTGGTTCACGGGAATGCCGAACCAGTGACGGCTGCGGATTCGCGGTTCAATCTCCAGCAGCAACTCGCGCCGGATAGCGAACAGGCAGCCGCTGATGCAACCTACGCTTCGCGTCCAGTTTTCCGGAACCTTGTAGAGCTCAAACGCCGCGTAATAGATCAAAGTCTGGATAGCTGTGAGAACGCTGGCGTTGGGATTCCTGATTCCCACCCGCCCGCCCACCGCTCCGATTCCCGGCTCTGCAAAGCACGCCGTCAACTCGCGGATCGCATCGGGATGAAAGGTGCAATCGGAATCGATGGAGATGATGATCTCCGCCTTCGATTGCTGGAGAGCGTTGCATACCGTCCGCGCTTTGCCGCTGTTTTCCTGATTGCGCCCTACGCTCACCCGGATGTTGCTGAAATCCTGCTGTGCTTTCAGCATCCACTGATAGCTGTCATCCACCGAGCAGTCATCCTGCGCGATCACCTCGAACTTGTCGTTGGGATAGTTGCTCTGGCTGATGCTGTGGATGGTTTCGTAAACTGCCTGCCCTTCGTTGTAGCAGGGCATCAGGATGCTGACGGTGGGCTCGGCGGAGTAGTCCTTCTTGACCTCCGCTCCCGGCGCCGACCATTTCAGGATCATGGCCAGCGTGTACTTGATCACCGAGATCGCGAGACAAAGTGCCAGGATGAGCCAGATCAGCGCTGGAGACATAGCTCGCCTCCCGCGCCGAACGAAGCATGAACCAAGGGCGATGCGGCCATCATCGGGTCCCCCTTTTTCGGAGCGGCGGGATCTCTGGAGGTCTCCCGCCGCTTTGTTCAGGCCACGTAAGGCAATCGTGGTCTGCTTCATTTGACCCGAGCGGCCGCTAAGCGACGTGTTTTGATTGTTTAAGTTTTGTGTGACAGAGTGAACCGGCGCGGGCGGCGACGAAACTGATTGCGTTTGCGCTTGAATTGGCGCCGAGGGCCGATTCCAGCAAGCCGCGGACAGCAGGGCAAACAGTCGTCCGCTACAGGGACGTGAGGACTACCTTACAAAACTCAGTCTTTCTTAACCCCCGCCGGCGAGGAAGCCAGGAATTGCTCCGCTGTGATTTGCGGCGAAACCTGCTGGGCTTTCTTGATAATTGCTGTGCGCTCTGCGTCGGTGCGCGCCGCCGCATACCGCCTGCGCAGCAGGTTGATCTTGAGCTTCCGCGTACGCCGTTTGCGGATAAGCCATCGCTTGGTAAACGCGCCCATAAGATCGTTGCACTCCTTTAAGACTTTCCTTGGCATTCTAAAACATCCGCGGCGCCGCATAAGGCAACGCGCGCTCCCGCTCTCCCCTTCGCCGCCAACCTTGTTTAAGATAGGTCACAAAATGACTGGGAATAAGCCTGCTTCAGGGGTTGCCGCCATCGTGCTCGCCGCCGGAATGTCGCGGCGGATGGGAACGCCTAAACAGCTTCTGTGTTGGAACTCTAAACCTCTGCTGGAGCACGCTCTGGAGAATGTTCGTGGATCGGCTGTGGACGAAATTGTCCTGGTTCTCGGCGCAGCGGCTGACGAAATCCGCCGCCAGGTTTCAATGGATGGCCTCACCCTTGTCGAAAACCCTGATTACCAGCAGGGAATGGGTACGTCACTGCGTTCGGGAGTTTCTGCTCTTAGCTCGTCCGCTAAGGCCGCCTTCGTCGTCCTGGCCGATCAGCCTTTCGTCCGCCCCGCCACTCTCGACCGGATGATCGCTTCCTACAGCCGGAGCGCTCCGCAAGTCTTGATTCCTCTCTACCGCGGCTTTCGTGGCAATCCCGTTTTGCTCGACCGCTCCCTTTTCCCCGAGCTCATGAATCTCGCCGGCGACGTCGGCTGCCGCGCCGTCTTTGGCCATCACACCCAGGGCATACACAGGCTCCCCGTCGACGATCCCGGCATCCTGCTCGATATCGATAGCCAGCACGACTGGAAAGCTCTGGACTCTGCCGGCGACCCTACTTCAAACGTGCGACAACTACCCGATGTCGAAGAGCGCCAGAGGGTGGAAGGGAACCGTCGTGAGATTGTCATCCTCGGCCGCGACGCCGTGGCTCATGCCCTCTCCGCCTTGGCCCGGGTAATGAACTTCACCGTCACTATCGTCGATCCTTTGCTTCGCCTGCCCGACTTTCCCGATGCCGACCGCGTTCTGCACGCGCTGGATTTTTCGCGCCTGGTCACTGGCGAGTGTTATGTCGTTGTCGCCAGCCGTGGCCAGTGGGATGAGGAGGGCGTCGAGGCGGCCCTGCAGTCGGGAGCGATCTATACCGGGCTGCTTGCCAACCGCAAGCGAGCCGAAGAAATCCTCAACGCTCTGCGTCATCGAGGTATGCCCGAAGATAAACTTTCCTTCCTGCGCGCGCCCGCTGGTCTGCATATCGGCGCCGAGGGTCCTCAGGAGATCGCGCTGAGCATCATGGCAGAGATTGTGGCTTTGCAGCGGAGAACGCCGGCCAAAGCTTGAGCTTCAGTCCGTCTTGCCTGCCTCGCAATGGCGTATGACGTGCTTGGCGTCGGGAGTTCCTGAGACTTCTGTCGAAGTCGGATGTTGCACCTTTCCTTTAAGCGTGCCCGGATTGGCGCGCCGACGGGCAGCGACGATCTGGCTCATGATGCTGAGCGCAATCTCTTCCGGGCTGGCCGCGCCCAGATCGAGTCCCGCCGGTGCCCACACGCTCTCAACCTTCTCCGCCGGCATGCCTTCGGCAAGCAGGTAGTCCAGCACCAGCCGCGCGCGATGCGCGCTGGCCACCAGCGCCACATACGCGGCGTGGCCCTCCAGCGCCCGCTGCAGCCACAGGTGATCGTTCTTGTGCAGCGTGGCGATCACTACAAACGTCTGTGGGCCAAACGAGATCTCTGTCAGGCCGAAATCCTGGTTGACGATTTTCTCCGCATGCGGAAACCTTTCCCGCTCCGCCGCTGGATCGTGAACCGTGACGGAGAAATTCATCAGGTGACCGAGGCCGGCCAGCGTCTCGGCAATGCGTCCATGCCCGGCGATCACCAGTTCCGGCCGCGGCAGCACCGGCTCAATGTAGACTTCCATTCTGCCCCCGCAGGGCATGCCCACACCCAGCACCTCGTCTTGCATGTCCAGAGTGATCAGGCGCGGCGCTTCCGTCTTGATGCATGCGATTGCCTCGGCGCGAACCGCGCTCTCCGCGCATCCGCCGCCCACCCAGCCTTCAACCATCTTGCCCTGGTGGTCGATCAGCGCCTTCGAGCCCTGCTTCGCCGACGAAGAACCTTCCACGCGCACCACCGTCGCGATGGCAAACGGCCGGCCTGCGGCCGCGAGCGTTCCCGCCAGTCTGTAAATCTCAGTGGACATCTCCCGCTATCATAGCCCTGCCATTCTCGCGGTTCAACGGACGAAACACTAGATACTTAAATATCAAAATACCTGAGTGGCTCGTCCACCAACTTTCGCGCGGCGTCTCCAATGTGATATAAGGGACTTCCTCTTGCCCGGCGTCACCAGCTCTCGCAGCCGCCGTGCGCAAGATCAAAGGTGGAGCATGATTCCCCCAGCCTTCGAGTATCTGCGTCCTTCGACCATTCCTGAAGCCATCGCTCTCCTGCAGCAACACGGCGACGAAGCCAAGATTCTCAGCGGTGGCCAGAGCCTGATTCCGATGATGAAGCTGCGCCTGGCCCGGCCCGCTTACCTTATCGACATCAACCGCATTTCCGGGATCGCCTATATAAAGGAAGAGGGCGGCTTTCTCAAGATCGGCGGCCTCACCCGCGAAGCCGAGATCGAAGCCTCGCCCATCGTTCACTCCAAATATCCGTTGCTGATGGATACGGCGCGGGTCATCGCCGATCCCCAGGTGCGCAACATGGCCACGGTCGGCGGCAACTTGGCCCATGGTGATCCCGCCAACGATCATCCTGCCACCATGATCGCTCTCGGCGCGCAGGTGGTGGCCACCGGAGCCAAAGGCGAGAGGACCATCCCCATCGAGGATTTCTTCGTGTCGCTGTTCACCACCGCGCTACAGGCCGATGAGATCCTGACCGGGATTCGCATCCCGATTCCTCCTGCGAAAAGCGGCGGAGCTTATTTCAAACTGGAGCGGAAAGTCGGCGACTTCGCTACCGCGGCCGTTGCTGTCCAGTTGACTCTCGACGGCGCCGGAGCCATCCAGAAGATCGGCATCGCGCTCACTAACGTGGGCGCCACTCCCATCAAAGCCCGCAAAGCCGAAGATTCTTTGCGCGGCAAAAAGCCGGACGCCGCCGCCATTGCGCAGGCGGCGCAACTCGCAGCCAATGAGGCGCAGCCCAGCTCGGACCTGCGCGGCCCCGAGCAATACAAGCGCGGCCTGGTCAAAGAGTTAACTCGGCGGGCCATGGTGCGCGCGCTCGAGCGCGCGGCGAACTAGCGGCGGAGGACATTATGGCTAACAAACAACTGGTGAAAGTCACCATCAACGGGCGCCATCGTGAGGCCGCGGTCGAGCCTCGTCTGTTGCTGGTTCATTTCATTCGCGAGTCGCTGGCCCTCACCGGCACGCATGTGGGCTGCGATACCAGCAACTGTGGCGCCTGCACCGTGATCCTCAACGGCAAGACCGTGAAGTCCTGCACCATGTTCGCCGTTCAGGCTGACGGCGGAGACATCACCACCGTGGAAGGTCTGATCAAAGATGGAGGCCAGCTCCATCCCCTGCAAGAGGGGTTCCGCCAGGAACACGGTCTGCAGTGCGGTTTCTGCACGCCCGGCATGCTGATGTCCTCGCTGGTGCTGCTCAGGAAGAATCCCAATCCCAGCGAAGAAGACATTCGCTGGGGAATCTCCGGCAATCTCTGCCGCTGCACGGGTTACCAGAACATCGTCAAAGCCGTGCAATATGCCGCGAAGAAGATGAGCGAGGCCAAGACCCAGGGAGGTTCCAATGCATAAGACATCACCCGAAGTCGGCGGCATGGGCCACTCCATCAAGCGCAAAGAAGACCTGCGTTTCATCCAGGGACGCGGCAATTACGTCGATGACGTGAATCTTCCCGGCATGGTCTACGGCCACCTGGTGCGCAGCCCCTATGCCCACGCCCGCCTGGTGAGCGTGAACACTGAGAAGGCGAAGAAGCTGCCCGGCGTGCTGGCCGTCATCACCGGGGAAGACCTGGCCAAAGCCGGTCTGGCCTGGATGCCCACGCTGTCCGGCGACAAACAGATGGTCCTGGCCACCGGCAAAGTTCTCTTTCAATCGCAAGAAGTGGCCTTCGTGGTCGCTGAAGACCGCTACACCGCCGCCGACGCTGCCGAGCTTGTGGAAGTGGAATACGAAGAGCTCCCCGTGCTGGTCGATCCCAGGAAGGCGCTCGAGCCCAGCGCGCCGGTTCTCCGCGACGATCGCGAGCAGAAGAACAATCATATCTTTCACTGGGAAGTTGGGGACAAGTCCGGAACTGAGGGTGTTTTCAAGAGTGCGCCGGTGAAGGCCAGGCTCGACGCCTTTTTTCAGCGCTGCCATCCTGCGCCGCTCGAAACCTGTGGCTGCGTCGCCGACTTCAACCGCGCCACCGGCCGCCTCACCGTTTATATGACCTCGCAGGCGCCGCACGTCCACCGCACGTTATTTGCCCTCGTCGGCGGCATCCCTGAGAACAACATCCGCGTGGTCTCGCCCGACATCGGCGGCGGATTCGGCAACAAGGTCCCTATCTATCCCGGTTACGTCTGCGCCGTGGTTGCGTCCCTCACCACTGGTATTCCGGTAAAGTGGATCGAGACGCGTTCTGAAAACCTCATGTCCACAGGCTTCGCCCGCGATTACCACATGACTGCGGAGATCGCTGCCGAAAAAGATGGCACCATGAAGGCCCTGCGCGTGAAGACGCTGGCCGATCACGGCGCCTTCAACGCCGCGGCCCAGCCCACCAAGTTTCCCGCGGGCCTCTTCAGCATCTGCACCGGCAACTACGATTTTCAGAAAGCTTTCTGCGAGGTCGATGGCGCCTATACCAACAAGGCTCCGGGCGGCATCGCCTACCGCTGCTCTTTCCGCGTCACCGAAGCCTCCTATCTGATCGAGCGCGTTGTCGACGTGCTCGCGCAGGAGCTGAAGATGGATCCGGCCGAGCTGCGTCGCAAGAATTTCGTGCAGCCCGATAAGTTCCCTTACAAATCGCCGCTCGGCTGGACCTACGATAGCGGCAACTACGAACCCAATCTGAAGAAAGCGCTCGACAAGATTGGCTACGCGGCGCTGCGCAAAGAACAGGAAGAGAAGCGCAAAAAGGGCGCGCTGATGGGCATCGGCATCTCCACCTTCGTTGAGATCGTGGGCGCCGGTCCCGCACACACCTTCGACATTGCCGGCATCAAGATGTTTGACAGCGCCGAGATCCGCATTCATCCCACCGGCAAAGCCATCTGCCGCATGGGCACCAAAAGCCAGGGACAGGGACACGAGACCACCTACGCGCAGATCGTCGCCCAGGAGCTGGGCATACCTGCCGCCGATGTGACCGTGGAAGAAGGCGACACCGATACCGCTCCGTATGGCCTGGGAACTTACGCCAGCCGCAGCACGCCAACCTCCGGCGCCGCCACCGCCGTGGCCGCGCGCAAGATCCTCGCCAAGGCAAAAAAGATCGCTGCCTTCCTGCTCGAAGCCAGCGAAGAAGATCTCGAATGGGAGCCAGGTAAGTTCTACGTGAAGGGCGCTCCACAAAAAGCCAAGACCATCCAGGACATTGCCTTCGCCGCCTACACCAACATTCCGCCTGGTCTTGAAGCCGGACTCGAAGCCGTGGATTACTACGATCCGCCCAACCTCACCTTCCCGTTCGGCGCCTACATCGCCGTGGTGGACATCGACAAGGGCACGGGCGAGGTCAAAGTGCGGCGCTTCGTGGCCGTCGACGATTGCGGCAACATCATCAACCCCATGATCGTGGAAGGCCAGATTCACGGCGGTCTGACCGAAGGCCTGGCGATCGCCTTCATGCAGCAGATTGATTACGACGAGAACGGCAACGTTCAAGGCGGAACCTTCATGGACTACCTGCTGCCCACGGCGGTGGAGACGCCCAACTGGGAGACCGACAAAACCACCACGCCGTCCCCCCATCATCCGTTTGGCGCCAAGGGAGTCGGCGAATCGCCCAACGTCGGCTCGCCGGCCGCCTTCGTCAACGCCGTGGTCGATGCGCTCTCCCACCTCGGCGTGAAGCACATCGACATGCCCATCACGCCGTGGAAGGTTTGGAATATCCTCAACGAAAAAGGAATCGCCGGGTAACCTCATGGGAGTAAAAATTGAGAAGAATTTTCAGGTTCAGTTTCCGGCCGATGTGGTCTGGAATTTCCTGAGCGACCCCCGCAAAGTCGTCACCTGCGTGCCCGGCGCCAAGATCACCGAGCAGGTGGACGACACTCATTACAAAGGCGCCATCAGCGTGAAGGTCGGCCCCAGCGTTACCGACTTTAAAGGTGAAGTGCAGATTCTCAAGCTCGACGGCCAGGCTCACGTAATCGAAATCCTGGGCAAGGGACAGGACATCCGCGGCCGCGGCAGCGCATCCATGAAGATGACGGGCAGCCTTCGCGTGCTCGATGGCGGCGGCACTGAAGTGGTCACCGTCGCCGAGTTGAATGTGGCCGGCATCCTGGCTCAAATGGGAGGACGCGTCATGCAGGAAGTCTCCAATATCATGTTTGAGCAGTTCACGAAGAATTTTCGCGAGAAGCTGCAAAACAGCGGAGCAGCTCCCGCTTCCGGCGAACCAAAACCCATCAGCGCCGTTGGCCTTGCCTTCTCGGCCATCAAGGCGACGGTCAAGGGCAAATCGGCCGGCTCTGACGCCAAGCCCAAAGCCGGCAAATCTCCCAAAGATTCGCGCGAGAAGGCATAGCACCCGCCGCAGCCATGGCCACTCCAACTCTCGGTCAGGGAAAAGAGATCGCCAACGCCAAAGATGTGGCTCGCGCCTTCGAGCAGCACGGCTACATCGCCGACTCCGCTCTCTCCACCGTCATCTTTCTCGGCATCAGGCTGGGGAAGCCCGTCCTGCTCGAAGGCCACGCCGGGCTGGGCAAAACCGAGGTCGCCAAAGTCCTGGCAACATCTCTCGGAGCGCCCCTGATCCGCCTGCAGTGTTACGAAGGTCTCGACATCAACTCCGCTGTCTACGAGTGGAATTACCAGAAGCAGTTGCTGGCCATCAAGATTGAAGAGGCTACAGGACAGTCGGTCGAGGAAAAGGAGAAGCACATCTTCGGCCGCGAATTCCTGCTGGAGCGCCCGCTGCTCCAGGCCGTCCAGGCCGCCGACCGCTCGCCGGTCTTGCTGATCGACGAAGTTGACCGTGCCGACGAAGCTTTTGAGGCCTTCCTGCTCGAACTGCTCTCCGACTTTCAGATCACTATTCCTGAGCTGGGCACCATTCGCGCCCGCCATGTCCCCATCGTCATTCTCACCTCCAATCGCAGCCGCGAACTGGGCGACGCGCTCAAGCGCCGCTGCCTTTATCACTGGATCGATTACCCCAGCCTGGAAAAAGAGCTGCAGATCGTCTCCGTCCGTTTGCCTGGGATCGAGCAGGCGCTGAGCCGGCACGTGGTGAGTTTCGTCCAGGCGCTGCGCACCCTGCATCTGGCCAAGGCTCCCGGGGTTGCTGAAACTCTTGACTGGGCGCAAGCCCTCGTGTCGCTGGGCCGGCACTCGCTCGATCAGGAGTCGGTGGAACAGACCATCGGCTGCCTTTCGAAGTCCATGGAAGACACCGCGCGCATCCGTGCCGCCGGCCTTGAAAAGCTCATTTCTCAGGCCGGATAGCATGGCTTTATCTCCCGCCAGTTTCGCCGCTCGCGTGATCGAATTCTGCCGATTCGCGCGTGATCACGGCCTGACCTCCGCGGTGAAGGAGAGCTTGGATGCTCTGGCCGCGCTACATCTCGCTGGAATATCCGATCGCGAAACCGTGAAGATTGTGCTGCGTGCGGTGCTCTGCTCCACAAAAGAAGAGTGGGATCTCTTCGACCAGATCTTTGAAAGCTTCTGGGCCTGTGACCATGCACCGCAGCCGTGGCAGAGTGCTTCCGAAGAGACGCGAACAAAGAAAGACGCCGCCGCGCGTCTCCCCGCTCGCGACGCCTCCTTGCTTGGGCAGGCAGCCATCCCTGCTGAGACTGATGAAGGCAGCGCTGTGCTGGGAGCGACCGCCGTCGAGCGTCTGAAGAAAGTTGATTTTTCTGAGATCCCCCGGGACGATCTGGCCGACCTTGAACAGCTCTCAACGCGGCTGGTTCGCCAAATGAGTCTGAGGCTCTCGCGCCGCCTGAAGGCCCTCGCTCCATCAGGTCTGGTCGACATTCGCCGCAGCTTGCGCCGCAGCGTCACTCGCGGAGGCGAACTGCTCGAGCTGGAATTCAAAGCCAAGAAGCTCCAGCGTAGCCGTCTGGTGATCCTGCTCGACATCAGCGGATCCATGAATGCGTACAGCATCTTCCTTTTGAAATTCGCATGGGTGCTGCAAAGGAATTTCCGCCAGGCGAACACTTTTGTCTTCAGCACGCAGTTGGAAGACATCAGTGTTGCTCTACGCAGCCGTCATCTCAGCCGGGCGCTGGAAGTCCTGTCGGAGAAAGCTGGCGGATGGTCGGGCGGTACCAGGATCGGCGAATCGCTGCGCGACTTCAACATGACCCACGCCCGCAAGCTTCTTACCCGCGACACTCTGTTCATCATCCTGAGCGATGGCTGGGATACGGGCGAGCCGGAAGTACTGGCCGCTGAGCTGTCATTCATCAAGCGCCGCGTGCGCAAGCTGATCTGGCTGAACCCGCTGCTGGGCATGACCGACTACCAGCCCGTGACGCGCGGCATGAGCGCTGCGCTGCCCTGGATCGATATATTCGCTCCCGCTCATAATCTGGAGAGTCTGCTGGCGCTGGAAGCGCATTTGGCCCGTGGCTAGAACCGCGTGAATCTGGTCGGGTCGTAAATGTAGAATGGTAGCCGCAGTCACGCGGAAAGACGACTATGTTTGAGCAGTTTCTTAAGAAGTCGGCGGAGTTGGTGGGACGCGGCGAGAGCTTTGTCGTCGCCACTGTGGTGCGCTGCCAGCCTCCCACCTCGGGCAAACCCGGCGACAAGGCCATCATTCGCGCCGACGGCTCCCTCTGGGGATGGATCGGTGGCGGCTGTGCCCAGCCCGTGGTGATCAAAGAGGCTCTGCAGGCTCTCTCCCGCGGGCGCGCAATCATGGTGCGCATCAGCCCCACCGAGGGCGACTCCGGAGAGGGAATTGTGGATTACACCATGACCTGCCACAGCGGCGGGGCGCTCGACATTTACATTGAACCCGTGATGCCTCGGCCGCAGATCCTTATTCTGGGACGTTCGCCCGTCGCCCAGGCTCTAGCCCGCCTCGCGCGAACCATCGACTATTCGGTTTCCGTTGTTGCTGAGAAGCTCAGCGCTGAGGGCTTTGCTGACGCGACTTTGCGCGAGCAGCCCGACTTCAACCTCGACCAGATCAAACCCTCCCCGCAAAGCTTCGTCGTCGTTTCTACCCAGGGCGAAGGCGACGAAGAAGCTCTGGAGAATGCCTTGCGCTCTGATGCCGCCTACGTCGCCTTCGTAGCCAGCGCCACCAAGGCCGCCAAGATAATGGACTATCTGCGCGAAAAGGGTATGCCGGCCACTCGTCTCCAGCAGCTCCGCGCTCCCGCCGGAGTGAATATCCGCGCCGCCTCGCCTCCGGAGATCGCCGTCAGCATTCTTGCCGAAATCATCCAGACTCGCGCCGCATCTGCGGAAAAGCACACCGGGGTCCAGCCTAAACCGCCGCAAACGCTGCAAGTCGTTGTCGCCGAAGCCCGTGATCTCGTCTGCGGCATGACCGTTGACCGGACGAAAGCCAAATATCGGTCTGAATACCGCGGTGAATATTTTTATTTCTGCTGCGGCGGATGCAAGCAGGCCTTCGACAAAGAGCCGCAGAAGTACCTTGATCGCCGCCAGCCGACCGCCATCTAAAGTAATCACCCTCTTTGGCCGATCTTTCCGATAGAGCCCCGATTCTGACGCTTCGCGGCCCGGGTGCCGGTCGGATACCGTGGGCACAACTCTCGCGGCTCGGCGTTGGTGACGATTGACACATCCCATCCGAAACTGTGCACGACGGAAATTCGGCTCACTCGAACCAGCCATCGGGTTCGGAGAGTCTTACTCCGCACCAAGTCCCAAGGCCGACAATGCCTGCCGGCAGGAAATGGGCCTGGCGGTTTTTCACGGATCGTTGATTACGCTGGCCTGGCCGGAGCCTTCGTCTATTGCGCCGTTATTCTGGCAATGCTTGCCTCGCTGGTGCTGCAGTCTTTTCCCCGTTAGCACAAGTGCCGATTCTTCCATTTCGGCATGCAAAAAGGCCAGATCAAGAAGCGGGGCGCGTCTTGGGTTTTGCGGTATTGGGAAACGGTCATTATTAAATGGGGAGCCGTGCCGCCGCCGCGTGCTAAAACGCCTCGCGCCCATCACAGCAGAATACAAAGCGTGGATCTAGGAAATCAGCGGATGGAGTTGCAACGCCTCATCTATGTTTCTTCGCGGGAGACTAGTCACGAGCTTTTGTGTTGCGCGCCGACCATTTCACATTTGCAATAAGCAAAAGGGCCGCGTGCCACGACCCGATAAGGTTGGCCGAACCGCGGCAACATTGCAGTGCTGAATTACAATGTAGGGAACGCGAATTCTTATAGTTATGGCGCAGGGCAACAACTTCAAAATAGCGGTAAAGACTCCAAGCGGAACGCTTGTGCAGGCGTTTGACCTGTGCATCAAAGGTGCCGATTCCTATGTGAACTATTGCGATTCCACTACGCCGGAAGCTCATGGTTCCTACCACGCTTCGGGCCAGAAGCACATAAAGATCGGCGGTAAGTACGTTTACTGGAACGGAGGCCCGACCGGCGAATGGGAGCCAATGAAGCAGCGCCTGCCCCGCCCGAGTGAAGTCGAAGGTCGTGCGGAATGGTTCGTCATTGGCTGGCAAGTGTCCACACTTGACCATGCTCTTACGCCGCTGCAAGGAACACCTGCGATGATCGTGGACGCTCAAGACCTGAACCCGGATGGCGGCCTCGTTTTCACGGTATCGGTGGTCGGAGATGCTGCCCGCAAGCGCACCGAAATACTCGGCTTCCCGTTAGTTGACTTACAGGAATTTGGAACCGGGCCTCGCGTCGAGGTTGCCGTGTGTCTTGTGGCAGACGAGCAGGCTCAAGTTGAGGATGCCGCAGCAACCACGGGAGAAAGGTGAAAAACAATCTCCATGGACAGACAATGGACTGACAACATAAGCCCCGATGGAAGGCGGAAGCACGCCAGAGGCGTCGCGGGAAGCGAAGAGGAAGAGCAGACGCTCCAAAAGAAAGGCTTCCAGCAGGCCACGAGCGTGAACGGGGATTGCTACTATCACAATCCCGGTAGAGGACTGGTCTGGCTTTTTCCCGATGGAACTTGGTACGGTGAAAAAACCCCGCAAGGCGATAGCTTACAGGAATATATGGACAGCATTCCCGACATAGAGTTCGAGGAAAAAGTTTTTCATATTGTGCAGATTGAAGGCGGCCAGCGTAACAATCTTGGACCGATGAGCGGCGCGGAGCTCTATCCATACGTGGTCAATCGCACCGATTCCGAAGACGCACGTGCCGGGTTAGCAGAATTAGACCGTAAGGGCTGTGTGAAGATTGCGTACACAGCATCGTTCGGGGCGACGGGCACCTTTGAGATTGAGCGAGTAGTCCCGCGCCCCAAGGCAGGTGATACCTATTTTTACAGGAACGGCAAGCCGGGAACGATATACGCGGTCGCGGAAGGCGCGGTTGACATTAGCCCAAACAGAAACGTAGCGCCAATTCCGTTAGAACACTTCGCGCCACATCCAGACGGCAATCCAAAGCATTGGGTCTTGGTAGGGCTGGACCAGACCTAGCTGGCGCTGAGGTAACGGGGGAGAAGTTCAAGAACTGGGAGGGTTCGGTGGCGGAAGATCAGTTTGATTTCGCGATTAAGGCGTTGGTTTGGAAAAACATACTACAGAATGTGCCACAAACAACTCCGCTAAGGAGGGAAACTGACATTCAGATTCACAAACTGGAGCGCATGGTTGAGGCATTCAATGACAGATTTCCAGCGACGATAGGTTTGGCAATGTCGCTCGCGCAGCTTAGAAGAGCAAAAGGCCAGCACATGCGGCGTCTCGACCAGCAGTCGAAACGTGTCGATAAATTGATTGCCAAGCTGCTCGTCGAGGCTATGCTTCATGATCTCGGCGACCAGATTCCTACTCGCGGAAGAAATCGCCTGCCGGATGCCGCACAACGCCACGTGAGGAAGATCAACAGAAGCATTCATGAACATACCCAAAAGGTTTTACAGGAGGCACTGAACGAGAGGGGATTTGCAGGGATCAAAAGGCTGTGATTGAGCGACGCACCTTACGCTGGCCGGTTACAAACCAGAATCCAATAACCGGAGTGGAGGGGCCGGGCGGAGTCGAACCGCCGACCTAGAGTTTAGGAAACTCTTGCTCTATCCAGCTGAGCTACGGCCCCTTGAAATGAGGTTAGCACAGGATCTCGCATGAGAGGCAGACTCAAAAAAGTCGTGGTACAAAGCACCCGCGAGCATCAGGAATGAGACCGAGGTGTTGGCCTTCATTGTGACCAATCCCGGCGCCAGGTTGGTGAGAACGTGGGCGTGAAACAGCCACCCGGCCAATCCAAGCGTCGCCAGGACACCTGTGAGACAAGCTGCCAGGCGCGGAACAGAATGCGCCGTCAACTGCTGCAAGAAAACTTTTCCTTCGTGGTTAGCTTTTGCTTTGATCTTCCGGAAGTTTCCTCGTACCATTCGTAACCGGCGTCACCTTGTGGTGTGTCGGGGGCGTTGAAGAAGCTTCCATTCCAGTCGATTGCGGGCGGCAAATTGCCTCGGTCCATTGTGCAAGATTTTGCACAGCTCCCATCTGTGCAAAATCAAGCTCGTTGCCTCCTTAAAAATTTCTTAATAGAGAGAGCCAGCCGTTGTGCGTTCCTAGTATTGAAAACAGGAGAGTTCGCCGCAGGGTCGGTCTGAATACGGGACATAAGTAGGCAAAACGAATGTAACAATTGCGGGTTTTAGAGCACTAAGTTGGTAACTAAAGTGATGGTACGACCAGTGAAGAATTCGGCCGCCCTCGTCGATAGCTTTTTTAGCGGATCAACCGCGGTCATTCAGGTGGAGGAGAAGGTGAGAATCTTTGACGTTCTGTTCGGATGCTTGCACAAGCGGACCACATTCCCCATCAGCAAGCGGGGAACTCGCAAAACCCAGGCTGCAGGTCGAACCGGTACGTATCTGGTCTGTCTGGAGTGCGGCAAAGAGTTCGCTTACGACTGGCAGAAAATGCGCATCATGACCGCCCGTGAGGAGAAGACGTACGCTCGCGCACAAGTGGAGGCGCAGGCCAGCTAAGGCAGTTTATGAGTATTCAGCGTGTGCATGTTCAGTCCCGGGGTTGGGCCACGTTCTTTGCCTGCTATCTGTGGTACAACCCCATCATTCAGATAGCGGCTGCACGTGTTCTGGGGTAGGGCTGTCGCTAAGGGGAAGGCGAAGCCTGCGGGTGGGTCGCCGTCAGCGCCAGTTCCGGATGTTGTTCCATCTCAACAATGGCGACCCACTCGGCTTTCCTTCTCGCCAGAAAAACGATACGTCCACCCAGGATCTCCGCTGCCGTCTCCGGCGGCACATCCTGATGGTAGTCGAAAAACCTCCGGTTGAGCCGGTTCCAGAGCGGCGAACGGAACCACACGCCTGACTCGTACTTGGTGGAGAACAAATACGCCGCCTGGTATTGACCACGCCTCTCTCTCGCGCGATACAACTCTTCCAGGGTGTAGTCGGCGGCCGGCAAGATTTCAAACGGCCGGTTTACGTATCCCAGATAAGGCTTCGATATTTCATCTTTTGCCGGCCACGCCGCCAGGACGGTTGCGCCTTGCTCATGCTGCTCGAGAAATCGCGCTGCGGTAGCATGAAGCTGAACGAAGTCGCGGTACGTCAGGTTGTCTTCGGGAGCGAATCGGTAGGGTGGATCGAAGAACAATCCCAGGACGAAAAATATAACGATGACAGCTGCCGGCCACTCCCAGCGCTGGATGCGTCGATGCAAGGTGGACATCGCGATCATGATCACCAGCGGATAAACCGGCAGCAAGTAGCGGGTCAGCAGGGCGCCGCCCACCAGTGAAAAAGTCAACACGTACGCGAGCATAATCAGCGCAAACTGCAGTTGCACCGGTATGTCGATCCGTTTCCGCTCTCCTTCTTCATCCACGACAGCAGGAAAGCGCATAGCTACAGCCATGGCCCCCGTAAGTGCCAGCATGTTCATAACGCCCAGCAGATGCCACAATCTCATCGCCAGGGCGAGCAGGAACCGCAGCGGCGAGATTGCGTGCGTAACGTTGTACTGAAAGAATTCCGTTCCACCAAACAATCTGCCGGTTTGCTCGTAGTGATAAAACAGCCACAGCAGCAGCGGGACTAACGGGGTAAACCACACAGCAGTTCGGCCAATACGACGTTTCGAGGATCCCGATCGATCGGCGAACCATTCCCATCCTGCGAGTGCCAGCGGCGTGATGATGGCAGTTTCTTTGGCCAGCACCGCCAGCGAGAACGCAAGCTGGCTGGTCCATAAGCGCTTCTCAATTGCCGTGCGGATGCCCCACAACGTCAGCGCGGCTGCGGAAAGGTCTGCATGCGTCAGCGAGCTCTGCACAAAGAAGATGGGATAAACCGCGGTAGCGACCGTAGAAGCAAACGCAACGCCCGTGCCTGCCAGCCTCCGGGCCAGAAGAAAGACATTGGTCAGAGCGAAGGCCGCCACCAGCAGCATGGCGACGCGAGCTACCGCCGGCTTCCAGCCGCTCAGGCTGAACCACAGCGCCAGGTACGCGGCCGAGAGCGGCGGATGGCTGGTATCGAGTGTTGTCTTGGGAATCAGCGAGTGCGAGTGCACCAGGTCGTAAGCTGCAGGCACGTAAAATCCAGCCTCGTCCCAGAAAAATGGCAGGCGCAGCAGGGGAGCGTGCAAAGCCAGGATTGAGATAAAGATGACGGAGTAAACTTGCAGCGCCGCGGGAAGACGGAATCTGCTCGAGGTCGGCGTCATCGCTGCGCGCGCCGGTCGTTTCGGCGCGATTCAACCGAGAGCATCTCCGGCGGCCTGGTGAGCTGGTTCAGTTGATTTGCCCCGGCGCGGAAGCAACGCTGACGTCCAGCTTGATCTCGCCAAATGTCTTCTCATACTGCGCGACGTTTTGCTCCAGGATCGACAGCAGCGCCTTGGCCTGCTGCGGACTCAGGTAGATCGCCTGGAAATTGTGAACCTCAACTTCCTGCGCGCTTTGCGCCTGAAGCCGCCCGAAGGCCAGCAGGAAGTCCCACACGCTTACCCTCACCTGTACCGAATTGGCATATCCTTCCCGGTAGTCTGGCGTGTTGATGAGCCGAACCTTGGGTTGTTGCTGCATAGACACTGGATGCTCTCCTGATTAGCGAATTTCAACATAACAGAAGTAGCCCCTGTGCGGAAACCTTGTGCCAGCTTCCCTGTGCCTGCGACAAGCTCATTTATAATTTTGCATTCGCATCATCGATCGGCGGTAATTAATGAACACCAGTATTATTCAAATCCATGCGCGGGAGATCCTGGATTCCCGCGGAAATCCTACTGTAGAAGCCGACGTTGTACTGGGAGACGGCTCGTTGGGCCGCGCGGCCGTGCCCAGCGGCGCCTCCACCGGCGAACACGAAGCCGTGGAGCTTCGTGACGGCGATCCGCACCGCTACATGGGAAAAGGTGTTCTCAAGGCAGTTGAGCACGTGAATCTGGCGCTGGCTGAAGCTCTCGCCGGGACCGATGCAGCTTCGCAGCGTGAGATCGATGAAGCCATGCTGCGGCTCGATTGCACGCCCAATAAATCAAGCCTTGGCGCCAACGCAATTCTGGCCGTCTCCATGGCCTGCGCCCGCGCCGCTGCTGCCTCGATGAAGACGCCGCTTTATCGCTACCTGGGCGGCTCCGCGGCTAACGTTCTCCCCGTGCCTATGATGAACATCCTCAACGGTGGCGCGCACGCCGACAGCAACGTCGATTTCCAGGAGTTCATGGCCATGCCTATCGGCGCCGAAACCTTTTCGCAAGCGCTGCAGTGGGGCGTGGAAGTCTTTCACAATCTCAAGGCAGTGCTGAAGAAACGCGGGTACAACACTGCCGTCGGCGATGAAGGCGGCTTCGCGCCATCACTCAAAGCCAATGTCGAAGCCATTGACCTGATCCTGGAGGCGATTCAGAAGGCAGGCTTTCGGCCCGGAGTCGACGTCGCCCTGGCTCTCGATCCCGCCGCCAGCGAGTTCTTCGATAAAGAGACAGGCAAGTACGTCTTCAAGAGGTCGGATAAATCGGTGAAGTCCTCGCAGGAGATGGTGCGCTTCTGGTCGGATTGGGTTCGGAAATATCCCATTGTCTCCATCGAAGACGGCCTGGCGGAAGACGATTGGGAAGGCTGGCGCCTGATGACCGACGAACTGGGCGGCAAGATCCAGCTTGTAGGCGACGACCTGTTCGTCACCAACACCGAACGCCTGGCTCGCGGCATCGAAGAAAAGTGCGCCAATTCCATCCTCATCAAGGTCAACCAGATCGGGACTGTCAGCGAAACGCTGGATGCCATCGACCTGGCCCGGCGCAACGGTTACACCTCAGTCATCTCGCACCGCTCCGGCGAGACTGAAGATACTTTCATTGCCGACCTGGCGGTCGCCACCGGAGCCGGCCAGATCAAGACCGGTTCAGCTTCGCGAACCGACCGCATCGCCAAATACAATCAGCTGCTCCGCATCGAAGAAGAGCTCGGCGACTCCGCCAGGTTCCTCGGCGTGGGAGCCGTCAATTGCGATGCCGAGGCAATAGCGAAGCAATAAAAAGCGTGGCCCTTGCGGACCACGCTCAGGAAAACCGTTGCGGTCTATTCCGGATCGTCCTCGTCTTCCTGTCCTGCGCCCGCTCCGGCTGACGATGCTCCTTTGATCTGCACCGGATCGCCGGCGAACAAGGTGCTCGATCCCGCCTGCAGCGCCTTCTTGTTGAATGCGGCTACTTCGGTGTTGAGGAACGCATTGAAAGCCTGCAGTTGCAAATCGAGTTCCTTGCGCACCTCGGCTGCTTCCTCCACCACGATATCCCGAGGCGCCTCGCCGAAAGAGCCCATCACGCCGCGCATCACACTCTGCAGGCGGCTGTCAAAACGCTGCAGGTAGTGGATGTCATCCTGGCTTCCGGGTTGAACATCGGTGTTGTAAAGCGGTGATTCCATCGCGGTGATCTTCTTGTCCAGCGCGCGCGCTTCTTCCAGCACCGGCTTATAGGAAGCATTTGTCTGCCCGTCCTGGCTCTCGTCTCCGGCAAGCACGTCTTGCATCCCCGTGATCTGCTTATGCAGGCTGCTCAGACGGTTGAGAGCTTCATGCAACGCGGAAATCTCGTCGCGCAACTCCACGCCCAGCTTGAACTGCGCGCGTAGGGCGCTGTCGTCAAATTTGAAGCGAGGATCGGTCTCGACTTCCACGGTTTGAGTCTCGGTCTTGCCGTTGACTGTGACCGCGACCTTGTAAGTTCCTGGGAGCGCCGTCGGACCCGTGTTGGGATCGAAAAAGAACTCTTCCTCCTCCTGCCCGCGTTCCGGAGTCGGCAGGAAGTTCAGCCGCTTGGGACCGTCGTAGCGCAGATTCCAGGACACGCGATTAATCCCATACCTCGATGTCCCGTTCATCTTGCGAATCACCTGCCCGGAACTGTCCGAAATGGTGATCTTGACCGGCGACTGCTGCCGGCCTCGCCCACCGCGTTCCCCTTCGGGAATGGGTTTGATTTCCGTTGGCAGGTAGTACGTAATCACAGCACCCGTCATTGGATTCGGCGCAACGTAGCCGCCGGAAGCGAAGCCGTGCTTGTTCCAGTTGTGCCAGTTGATCGCCGGCTGCATCGGGAAAAGACGGAAGTCGCTCCTGGCCAGGTCGGCGCCGCTCTGTTCCAGCGGTGTGATGTCGTCAAGCACGAACAGGCCGCGCCCGTGCGTGGCAACCACCAGGTCATGCGTCTTCTTAAGGATCTTGAGGTCGTAGATCGGTACGGTGGGAAAGTTGCTCTTCAAGGCAGTCCAGTGAGCTCCATCGTCGCTGGAGTAGAAGAGCCCGGTGTCGGTGCCGAGCACCAGGAAGCCCTTCAGGTTGGGATCTTCGCGCACCACGCGCGCCGGATCGTCCTGCGGCAGTCCCGGCGCGATCGAAGTCCAGGTTTTTCCCCCGTCGTGGGTCTTGAAGACATATGGCTTGTTGTTGTCCACCTCGTGGAAATCGACCGCCACGTAAGCCGTGTTGGCGTCGTGTGGTGAGGCTTCGATCTGCTGGATGCGTCCCCACTGCGGCAGATTAGAGATGGCAGTGGTTGCGTTGGTCCAGTGCTGGCCGCCGTCGCGCGTGACCTGCGCCACCCCGTCATCGGTACCCACCCAGATGGTCTTGGGGTCGACCGGCGAGATCGACATGGAAAGAATCGCGCCCACCGTTTCGGCTCCGCTCAGGTCCAGGTAGATCGGACCGCCGCTGCTCTGCTGTTTTGACTTGTCATTGCGCGTGAGGTCGGGACTGATCGGCGTCCAGTGCTGCCCGCCGTCGGTGGAATGGAAAAGCACGTTGCCGCCGAGATAGACCTCGTCGGGATTGGTCGCCGAAACTGCAATTGGCGACGTCCAGTTGAACCGGTATTTCAGATCCGCCGGCTTCATCGACTGCACGCCTTGCAGATAGGGCCGGACAAAACTGGAGCGGCCGCTCTCGTTGCTTACCCGCTGGATCGAACCATTTTGCGAATCCGTGTAGACAACATGGGTACCTTTGCCCCGGGCCGGGACCACGTATTCGCCGTCGCCGCCGGTCACCGTATACCACTCAAAGCCGGTGATGCCGCCGCGGCTCAGGCTATTCGAGGGTCCGCACCAGCCGTTGTTGTCCTGCAGGCCGCCGCACAGGTTGTAGGGCGTCTCATCGTCGTCAGCCACCGAATAGAACTGCTCGATGGGCAGGTTGTCCAGGTATCGCCAGGTTTTGGCCCCATCGGAGCTGATGTAGGCGCCGCCGTCATTCCCGTTAATGATGCGGTTGGGATCCTGGGGATCGATCCACATCGCGTGATGGTCTACATGGACCCGCGGCGAGGTTGCTCGCGCCGTCTTGCCTCCGTCTTCGGAGAGCATGATGTTGAATGAGAGAAAGTAGATCTTGTTCTCGTCGTTCGGCGCCACACGCAGCTCGCTGAAATAGAATCCGCGTGCCGCCAGATTGTGGTTATTGCTGACCATCCTCCAGTGGTCGCCCAGGTCGTTGGTGTCGTAGAGGACGCCCTTTTTGTTTTCCACCAGCGCGTAGACGTGGTGAGGATTGCTGGTGGCTGCCGCCAGCCCGATGCGTCCGGTGGCTTCGTCGGGCAGACCCTCGGTCAGCTTCTTCCAGGTGTTGCCGCCGTCGATCGAGCGGAAGATGCCGCCGCTCGTCCCGCCGTCTTCCAGCATCCACGGGTAGCGGCGCACCTGCCACAGTCCCGCAAACAGCACCATTGGATTGCCGGGATCCATGATCAAAGAGCTGACGCCGGTGTCTTCGTCCACGTAAAGGACCTTCTGCCAGTTCTTGCCGCCGTCAGTAGTGCGGAAGACGCCGCGCTCCGCATTCGGCCCCCAGGCATGTCCCAGCACGCCGACAAAAACCGAGTTCGGATCGCGAGGATCGATCACGATGTCGGAAATCTGTCCCGCGTCCCTCAATCCCATGAATTTCCAGGTCGTCCCGGCATCGGGAGAAAAGAAAACTCCTTTGCCGGTGATCACATCGTTGCGGATGTTCTTTTCGCCCGTTCCTACCCACACCAGGTTGGGGTTGGAGGGCGCCAGCGCGATGGCTCCGATCGAAGCCGTCGATTCCTTCTCGAAAATTGGCTTCCAGGAGAGGCCGCCGTCCTGGGTCAGGAAGACGCCGCCTCCGCCCGCGCCGGCATAGTAGATGTTCGGCTTGCCGGGGATCCCCACAACTGACGTAATGCGGCCGCCTCCGACCGCCGGTCCAAGGTTGCGAAACTTCATGTTCTCCAGGGGATCTTTTGTGGCGTCTGGCTTCTGCGCCGCTCTTTCGGATTTCTCATCCGCCTTCGCCCTTCCGGCCGACTCTTTCTCCTGGGCGGCCAGCCACTGGGTGGAAAGACTGAACAAGAGAACAACGAGAACGGAAGCTGCCTTCGCGATTGTTTTCATAGGGGTTCTCCAGCACAAAGGAAGAAGCGAATCATAACGCAAATGCCCGCCGTCTGTACAAGCGGCCGTTGCTCTTCTGCATGCCGGGAAAGCAAAAAAGCTGTTGCACTTTTCCAGTCTTGTGTATAAATCGAATAGGACATTCGCGTTAAATGTGTCGCCGAATTTTCTCTCTAGGAGTCATTCCTGTGAAGAAAGTCTTCTTGTTGATTTTTGCTGCCGCTCTGCTGGCTGCCCCTCTCCATGGACAGAAGCACGAACAGGACCGGTTGAAACATGCCGGCGAGGTATTGATGGAGATCCTGAATATCCCCGATAACCTGCCTAAGCCGCTCCTGGATCGCGCTGAATGCGTCATCGTGGTCCCCTCGGTGAAGAAACTGGCGCTGGGTGTCGGTGGAAACTTCGGACGCGGAGCCATGTCCTGCCGCAGTGGCCCGACCTTCCAGGGGCCCTGGGGACCGCCGGCCATGTACGCGCTGGAGGGAGCGAGCATCGGTTTTCAGATCGGCGGCGAAGCCACTGATTTTGTTTTACTGGTAGTGAACCCCCACGGAGCGCGCTCGCTGCTGCGCAGCAAGGTAAAACTCGGCGGAGATGCTTCTGCTGCTGCCGGGCCTAAAGGCCGCGATGCCGAAGCCGCCACCGATATCACCATGCACGCGGAGATTCTGACCTACTCTCGCGCTCGCGGACTGTTCGCCGGCGTCTCGCTCGAAGGCTCCACGCTGCGTCCCGACGGCAGCGCCAACAATCATCTCTACGGCCGCGATGTTACCGCCAAAGAAATCGTCATCGAGCACAAGGTAAGCACACCCGCTTCTGGTCAGCTCATGGTTTCCACTCTGCAGAAGGCTTCGCCGCGCAACTTGTCTGACGCGAAATCTCTGCAGCCGGAGCCGAAGTAAGAATCGGCGGCAGTGGGCCTCCAGGAATGCCACGGAGTCAGGCTTCTTGTCTGTTCCGCGGAAGGCCCCAAACTGCGCCGTGATCGCGATGCCCTCGAACTGATCGGCGAGGCAGGCGCGCATCGCGCCGGTCTGGTTGCCGTCCCTGTGGAACGATTCGACCCCGACTTCTTCCATCTCAAAACACGGCTGGCGGGCGAGTTTTTGCAGAAGTTCGTGATTTATGGCGTGCGCGTGGCCATCGTCGGCGACCTCTCTGCATTCCTCAACCAGGGCCACGCCTTGCAAGCCTTTGTGCGCGAGTCGAATCGCGGTCATAGCCTCTGGTTTGTTTCGAGCCTTGATGATCTAAAGCAGCGGTTGCAGAAGGATGCCGATAAGAGTGAGCAGGCCAGGTAAGGTTATTCTGGGGGGACGAGTCAATCGCGCTTTTCAAAGATCACGATGTGCTGCAAAGGCAGGGTCTCCACAGTTCTGATGTAAGTCAGTCTCACCGCTCCCATTTCCTTCTTCAGCTGATCGACCGCCATCTTGTGAACCTCTTTGATGGCTACCGCCGGGTCTTCCTTGCGGTATTCCACGAAAACCATGCGCCCGCCCGGCTTGAGGGCGTTGCGAATGGCCGTCATCATTTCGTATGGGAAAGAGAGTTCATGGTAGACGTCCACCATCAGAACCAGGTCCACGCTGTTCGCCGGAAGATGCGGGTCGCGCTCCGATCCCTTGGTAACTTCCACGTTCATCGCATTTCGATCGGCGGCGCCTCGACGCAAAGCAGCGACCATCTCATCCTGGATATCGACGGCCAGAACTTTCCCTGAGGGACCAACCTTAGGTGCGATCTTGAATGTGTAGAAGCCCGATCCGGCGCCTATATCGGCTACGGTCTCGCCGCCTTTGAGATTAAGAGCGGCGATAACCAGTGCTGGCTTCTCTTCATCCTCGCGCTGCGGACGGTTAAGCCATGTAATGCCTCCGGCTCCCATGACCTGCGCGATCTCCCGGCCCATGTAGAACTTCCCGGTTCCGTTCGGATCGTGATCGGTGCGGGTCTCATAAATCGGTTGGGTCGCCCTGACGGCTTGGGCGATCGCCGAAAAGGCAGAAAGTTCCGCAGCGAACAGGCAGGCTATAAGGCCCAGTGCCATCACTAACGTCTGCCGAGTGAGTCTGGTTCCGTCGTGACGGTCCGCTCTCATAAACGCCTCCCAGCTCCGCTGCCTTTGAGTGTGTCGATCTCCTGATTCTATAATGGTGCCGCGCCGAAATCCGGCGAATGCAAGGAGGTATGGCATGAAGAAGACTCTCGTTCTGGTATCTCTCCTCTCGCTTTTCTCCCTCGCGGCCTATGCCGAAAAGATGACCGGCTATGTCTCTGACGAGCAGTGCGCCAGCCACCAGTCCAAGGCTGCCAAGGCTACCGATTGGGTTGATCCCAAGATGTTCGAATCCTGCGCCCAGAAGTGCGCCAAGAACGGTTCACCGGTAGTCTTTGTTACCGAAGACAACAAGGTGCTGAAGTTCGATTCCGACTCGCTCAAGACCGCCACCGAGCACCTTGGCCACAGAGTCTCGGTCGATGGAAAAGTCGACAATGGCGTGCTTAAGGTCGACAAGATTGAAAACATCAAGATGGAAGCCAAGACCTCCAAAGACGGTCAGGAAGAGCACATGCACTGATCTGCAGCTTCTACCGTAACCTCTCCACCCTGATGACGCTGTGGCCGCTGCTGGCTCGGCTCGCAATTGGAAGATCTTCGAGCATCGGTGTTATCAGCCTCATCGGAGGCGGTTCGCTTTCAGTTACACTTTTATTCATGGCCCAAATCACATATCTGGAATGCTCGAAGTGTGGAGACCATCTGAACGCCACAGTTCCGCAAACTATCTGCCCCAAGGACGGCGGCTCCCTGTATGTTCGCTATGACCTGGCGGCACTCAAAGGCAAATTCACTCCCGATTCGCTGCGCGGACGTCCCGCCACCATGTGGCGTTACCGCGAGGTGCTTCCCGGCGAGAAGCCGGTAAGCCTGGGAGAAGGGTTCACGCCGCTCCTGCCCAGCCGCGAGAATGCCAACGTCTATATAAAGGATGAAGGCCTGAACCCCACGGGCTCCTTCAAGGCACGCGGCCTGTGTGCGGCCGTGACCATGGCTCGCGAGTACAAACTGAAAAAGCTGGCTGTCCCCTCGGCCGGCAACGCTGCCAGCGCTCTGGCCGCGTACTGCGCCGCCGCCGCAATAGAAGCACACATCTTCATGCCCCAGGACGTCCCCATGGCTAACCTGGTGGAGTGCAAAGCTTACGGCGCCAAGGTTACGCTGGTCGACGGGCTGATCTCCGACTGTGCCCGCATGGTCAACGAGCGCAAGCAAGCCGAAGGTTGGTTTGATATCTCCACACTCAAGGAGCCGTTCCGCGTGGAAGGCAAGAAAACCATGGGCTTCGAGGTCGCCGAGCAACTCAACTGGGAACTCCCTGACGCCATCTTCTATCCCACTGGCGGCGGCGTCGGCCTGATCGGCATGTGGAAAGCCTTCGAAGAAATGGAGCAGCTGGGCTGGCTGAAAGGTAAGAAGCGCCCGAAGATGGTTTCCGTGCAGGCCGCGGGTTGCGCGCCCGTGGCCAAGGCGTGGCAGGAACATAAGCCGGTCGCCGAGATGTGGCAGAACGCGCATACCCACGCCGCAGGACTTCGCGTCCCTAAGCCCTACGCTGATTACATCATTCTCGACATCCTCAAGCAGAGCGGTGGGACAGCGATTGCCGTCTCCGATGAGCAGATCTTCGCTGCCGTCGAGGAGTGGGCCAGCCATGAGGGTGTGTTCGCCGCTCCTGAGGGCGCCGCCTGCCAGGCTGCTTACAAGATTCTCTTGGCCCAGGGTTTCCTGAAGCCGAAGGATACGGTTGTCCTGTTCAACACCGGCTCAGGCTTGAAATACATTGATGTGGTGGCTGAAGCGCTGAATATCTGTGCTGCTGAGGCAGATGGGAAAGGTGTTCCCGCAACAAGAAATATTGGTGGGATCATTCAGCCGTATTAGCTACATCCCGAGCCCAGCGAGGGATCTCTATATCCGCGAGAGGGTCATGCAGGGAATTGGAAAAATGCGCACTATTCTGTCCGTATGTCTGGTATTCACTCCGGTTTGTGTTTCCGCTTGTTGGCAGGCGAAACAGAAGCCGTCTCTCATCGAAAACAGCGATATCCGTGGTGTCTTTAGCTACGAGCATAAACCTCTGCAAGCCACCCTGAGACTGGAGGACGCTGCGGGAAAAGTGATCGCCAATGGACGAACCAATGCGGATGGATCGTTTGTGTTTCCAGCGATCAAGCCGGGGAAATATCGCTTGAGGATGCTTAAGCCATCTTGGGAAAGAGTTGACATCATCCTTTTCTCTCATTCTGACCTATTACACAAAGCTACTACACTTCGAGTTAACTACTCCGGTGACTTTTGCCAGGAAGTGGCAGTTGTTCCCGCATCTGAATGATGACAGATCGCCTCTACTACCACGACTCCTTCCTCTACGACTTCGATGCTCAAGTCGTCGAATCGCTCACGCTTGACGGCAAGCAAGCCGTCGTCCTGGATCGAACCGCCTTCTATCCCACCAGCGGCGGCCAGGTTTTCGATACCGGAAGGCTTTTATTTAACGGGGGAAGGGAAGTTGCAGTTACGGAAGTTGGCGATGAAGACGCTGGCCGCATCTTTCATTTTGTGCCGGAAGCGCTCCCGCCGGGCACAGCCGTTCACGGCAGCATTAACGCTGCGCGCCGCCGCGATCACATACAGCAGCACTCCGGCCAGCATGTGCTTTCAGCAGCGTTTATCCGACTCTTTAACATGCCCACGGTCAGCTTCCACATGGGCGTAGAGAGCTGCACCATCGACCTGCAGACTAACGGAGTAACCCCCGCTCAGGCGGAACAGGTTGAGCGCCTGGCCAACGAAATCGTTCTTGAGGACCGCCCGGCCAGCATCCGTTTTGTTTCTCTGGATGAAGCCCGCACCCTCGGCTTGCGCAAGCTTCCGCAGAAACAGACGGGCGATCTGCGGCTGATCGACATTCAGGACTTCGATTTAACCGCCTGCGGTGGAACGCACGTGCGCTCCACTGGCCAGATAGGCGCCATCCTGCTGCGCAAGATAGAAAAGGTCAAGCAGGGCGTTCGCGTGGAATTTGTCTGTGGCCTGCGCGCTGTGTCCACGGCCCGTAAGGATTACTCCACTCTCACTGAAGCTGCCGGGGTCTTTTCCGCTCACATCCATGATCTGCCTCAGCAGGTGCGCAAAACTGTGGAGGAATCCAAAGTCTCGGGCAAGGTACAACAGAAGCTGCTTGAGGAAATCGCCGGCCTGCAGGCGGAGCGGCTGCTGGCTGAAGCATCAGGGTCGCCCAGAATCGTCGCTCGCGTTCTTCCCGAGCGCGACGCGGTCTTCGCCAAGCTGCTGGCTCAGAAGCTTACCGCAGGCGCACCCGGTGTAATCGCCCTGCTTGCTGTCGGAGCCGGTCAGCCCGCGTTGGTCTTCGCGCAGAGTCCCGGCCAGAAACACAACATGGGCCAGCTCATGAAAGATGCCATGGTGCAGTTGGGCGGTCGCGGCGGCGGCACTGCCGATCTGGCCCAGGGCGGACTCCCCGCCGGCACGGTCGACCTGGCCCGAATCGAAAAGCTGTTGCGCGATCTGGCGTCCAGGCTCTAACCTTTCCGCTTATGCTCCGACAACTCTTGCGGGCTGTATTTCCACCGGTTCTTCTCGCGGGCTCGATTTGCGCCCAGCAACCATCACCGGATTTCGCCAAGGCTTCTGACGAAGCTGTCAAGTTTCTGGCCGAATTGGTGAGGATCGACACCAGCAATCCTCCCGGCAATGAAACCAGGGCGGCCGAGTACATCAAGGGCGTGCTGGCCGGCGAAGGCATCTCCGCGCAGATCTACGAGTCCGCGCCGGGACGAGGCAACCTGGTTGCTCGGCTGAAGGGCAACGGCAAAAAGAAGCCGCTGCTGCTGATGGCGCACCTCGATGTCGTGGGCGTGGAGCGCGATAAATGGACGGTCGACCCCTTCGCCGGAATTATTAAAGACGGCTACCTCTACGGTCGCGGTTCCATCGACGACAAGAGCATGGACGCCGCCAACCTGGAAGTCTTTCTGCTGCTCCATCGCCTGAAGGTTCCGCTGGATCGCGACGTGATCCTGATGTCGGAGGCCGGCGAAGAAGGCACCACTCAATTCGGCATTGACTTCATGGTTGAGAAGCACTGGGACGACATTGCTTGCGAGTACGCGTTGAACGAAGGCGGCGCCATCCCGGAAGAAAACGGAAAAGTTGAATACGTGGGCGTCTCCACCACGCAAAAAGTTCCGCGCGGATTCACCCTGGTGGCGCGCGGCACCAGCGGCCAAGGCTCGGCTCCCAGACTCGACAACCCCATTGCTCACCTTGCGGCCGCGGTCGATAAAGTCGCTCGGTGGGAAGCTCCCATGCGCCTGAACGAGACCACGCGGCGGTTCTTCCAGCAGATGGCCGGGATCAGCCCTGCCGAGAAAGCTCAAACCTATTCACACATCGAAGACCCGGCCGCGCAGCGAAAGCTGCTTGAGACGGAACCGCCGTATTACTCCATGCTGCGGACCTCACTGGTTCCGACCATCATCAAAGGTGGTTTCCGCTCCAACGTGATTCCAGCCGAAGCCGAAGCCCGCTTTGACGTCCGCGCGCTGCCCGATGAAAACATGGACGCGCTCAAAGCTTCGCTGGCCAAACTGATCAATGATCCTGCTATCCGGATCGTGGATGCGGAGAATGCCGGCCAGCGCCCGGCCACTCCGCCTTCGGGCCTGGACACTGAGGGATTCCACGCTCTCGAGCGCGCGCAGCAGAAAGTGTTTCCCGGCGTTCCTACCATCCCGCTCATGCAGGTCGGCGCTACTGACTCGGCCGAGCTGAGAATCAAGGGCGTGCAGGCCTACGACATAGGCTCGGTGATGAGCCCCGAAGACCGCAAACGAGTTCACGGCAACGACGAGCGCCTTGAAATCTCCGGATTCGGCAAGTTCGTGCAGTTTGTTTACTGCGCCACCGTTGACCTTGCAGGCGCCAAATGAGCTTTAGAGATCGTGTCGTCTGGATCACGGGAGCGTCCTCGGGAATCGGCGAGGCCGTGGCAGAAGCTTTTCACAAAGCCGGCGCCCGCCTGATCCTTTCTGCGCGGCGTGAAGACGAGCTGCGGCGCGTTCAGGCCAAGTGCGGCGGTGAGCTGAATACCTGGGTACTTCCTGTGGATGTCAGCCAGAACGCTGAGCTGGCGGAAAAGGCCCGTGCCGCTCTGGCGATGTTTGGCGCCATTGATTTCCTGGTGCTCAACGCCGGCATCTCCCAGCGCGCTCTTACGCGAAACTCAGAAGAGAACGTCTACCGCCAGCTGATGGAGACTAATTTTTTTGGCCCGGAGACTCTGGCTCGCGCCGTCCTGCCATCCATGCTGGAGAGAAAATCCGGGCACTTTGTGGTGATATCCAGTATCGCCGGCAAGTTCGGCGTGCCTCTGCGCTCGGGATATTCGGCCACCAAGTTCGCTCTTCACGGCTTCTTTGAAGCCCTGCGCGCCGAAGAATCACGCAACGGAATCCGCGTGACCATGGTCTGTCCCGGCTTCATCCGCACCGGTATCAGCCTTTCCGCGCTCAAAGGTGACGGCAGCAAGCATGCGGTAATGGATCCCGAATTGGCGCAGGGAATGCCTGCAGAGGAATGCGCCCGGCAGATTCTCACCGGCGTCGCCGGCCGAAAACAGGAAATATGCGTCGGTGCGCCCCGCGAGAGGGCGCTGGTTTATATGAAACGCTTCGTTCCCGGGCTTCTTGCCCGCATGGTGTCGCGCCGGATCTGAATATCTCTGAGTTACTCGCGGGTCTTTTGCCGGACTGGCGGACGCTGGTAGAATCAAGGTTGTTTCTTCCCACAGTTACGGGGCTATAGCTCAGCTGGGAGAGCGCATCGTTCGCAACGATGAGGTCGTCGGTTCGATCCCGACTAGCTCCACCATCCCAGAGTTCCCGCGTGTGTACAGAGCGCTATATCCGTGCTGCTGTGCCAAGATCCCAAGGGGCGGAGGGCGGGCAGAGCCCAAATTGCCGGGTGGACAGTTAGTTGGCTAGAATTGGTCACACTGGGGAAAACCACGGAAGAGACAGTGAACCCGCAGAACACACTCGTGAATGTACAAGCCCCCGCCGATGCCGATCTTGCGGCATGGGTCCGAGATGCACGCGCGCGCACTCTTGACCTGGTTGCCGATCTCTCTGACGAACAAATGATGGGGCCGCAGTTGTCTATCGTCAACCCGCCGCTATGGGAGATCGGACACGTGGCCTGGTTCCAGGAAAAATGGGTTCTCCGTCATGCCGCCGGAGAATCCCCGGTCCGTTCTGGGGTGGACGGGCTTTACGATTCAGCTGCTGTCGCACATGACACTCGTTGGGACCTGAAGCTGCCTTCCCGGCGCGAAACTCTGGATTATCTGACGACGGTGCGCGACGCAGTCCTGGAGAGAATCGAGGCCGGCAATCTCTCTGAGAACCACCGGTACTTTATCCAGCTGAGCATTTTCCACGAGGACATGCACAACGAGGCCTTCGCCTATACCCGCCAGACGCACGGCTATCGTGCCCCTGGCTCGTGTCGTCGGCAGACGTCATCTGTCGCTGGTGAAGCGGGTCCGCTGCGCGGCGACGCGGAGATTCCCGGCGGCCGCTTTATGCTTGGAGCATTTCCGGAACTTTCCTTCGTCTTCGACAATGAAAAATGGGCCCACGCAGTTGAAGTTCGTCCATTTGCCATGGCACGGGCGGCGGTCACGCAAGGCGAGTTCCTGGACTTTGTAGAAGCAGGCGGTTACCGGCGTCCCGAGTTCTGGGGCGAATCCGGATTGAAATGGTTGCGCGGTGCAGGCGCTGAACATCCTCTTTACTGGCATCGCGAAGCGGCCGGGCGCTGGCTGCGGCGCGACTTCGATCGCTGGCTGCCGCTTGAGCCGCATCGGGCAGTATTGCACGTCAACTGGTGGGAAGCGGAGGCCTATTGCAATTGGGCCGGGCGGCGGCTGCCCACGGAAGCCGAGTGGGAGGTTGCCGCGTCCTCCGAGCCGGCCGGCCATGGACTTGCCCAGACTAAGCGTCTTTTTCCCTGGGGCGATTCCTTCCCCAGCGCCGGACAAGCCAACCTTGGCGGCGCCTCCGGGGGTACTGTTGACGTGGCAGCGCTTCCCGCCGGCGACAGCGCATTCGGATGCCGGCAGTTGATTGGGAACGTGTGGGAGTGGGTTGCCGACAACTTTGAGCCTTACCCGGGTTTCGAGGTGGATCCGTATCGCGAGTATTCACAGCCCTGGTTCGGCACGCACAAGGTTCTGCGCGGTGGCGCTTGGATTACGCAGCCGCGGCTTCTGCGCAACACCTGGCGCAACTTCTATACTCCCGATCGGCGTGATGTCTGGGCGGGCTTCCGCACCTGCCGGCGGGACCCCGCATGAACATACTCATTATCAACCCGGCGCGGACGCAGCCCCACACCGGTAACCGCACCACGTCAGAGCGTTGGGCCCGACTCATGCGTGACCTGGGCCATCACGTCGAAGTAGCCCATGACTGGACGGGACCGACACAGGCGAAAGATTGCGACCTGCTGGTGACGCTGCATGCCCGTCGCAGCTTCCCGACGCTTGAGCGCTTCCATCGCGCGCGACCCGGCGTGCCAGTGGTAGTCGCCCTCACCGGTACCGATCTCTATCAGGATATCCAGACAAGTCCGGAAGCCAGGCAGTCACTAGAGGTAGCTTCTCGCCTGGTTGTCCTTCAACCCAGGGCCGTAGAGGCCCTCCCCACCCGTTTCCGCGGCGCATGCCAGGTCATTTACCAGTCGGCCGAGACCGCCGGACCGCCCGAAAAGCCTCCTGAGAATGTGTTCCGGGTCTGCGTTCTGGCCCACTTGCGGGCAGTGAAGGATCCGTTGCGTGCTGCTTATGCCGCCCGCGATCTGCCTCCTGATTCGCGCATTCAAGTTGCCCATGCTGGTGGCGTTCTCGACGCAGAACTGGCGGGCGAAGCCGAGGCCGAGCAACGCCGTAATTCCCGATATTGCTGGTTCGGGGATCTTCCTCGCGACTGCGCGCTACGTCTATTGGCCGGCTCCCATGTGCTGGCCTTGACGTCGCAACTGGAAGGTGGCGCCAACGTGGTCAGCGAGGCCATTGCTGCCGGCGTGCCCGTTTTGTCGACCTCCATACCCGGCTCTTTAGGCATCCTCGGCGACGGGTATCCTGGTTATTTTCCCGCCGGTGACACCCGCGCGCTGTCCCTCTTGATGCTGCGCGCAGAAACCGACCCCGCGTTTTACGGCGAGCTCAAGCGGCGCATTGACGAACTCAGGTTCTTGGTCGATCCCCGGCGGGAACGTGAAAGCTGGCACGAACTCCTCAATGAGGTTAGCCGGTCCGCGGTCTTATAGGTGCTGCAGGTGAATCGATCTCGGAAAGTAGTCATCAGCGCCTCGCCCTACGGGGCGAGGCCATGGCTGTCTCGATTCCAAACGCTGTTTACCGATGCTTGATGAACGTGCCGTCTTGCAGCTCGCTGATGGCTTGATGGAGCTGTGCCTGGGTATTCATCACGATAGGACCGTACCAGGCCACAGGCTCTTCGATCGGCTTGCCCGAGACCAGCAGAAAGCGAATGCCTTCCGGCCCCGCCTGCACCGCGATCTCATCACCACGATCGAACAGCACGAGTGAATGATTGCGGGCATCGTACACCGGCGGTGCGTCAGGCTTAGCTACCTGCTCGGTCAAGACCGCGCGCGGGTCGGAAGCGTCACGAAAAGTCCCTGAGCCCTCGAAGACGTAGGCAAAGGCATTCCGCGTGGTTTCGATCTTCAAATGCTTCCGCTGACCTGCCGGGACGGCAACGTCAAAGTAGTTAGGATCGGCAGCTACGCCTTCCACGGGCCCTCGCTTGCCCCAGAACTCGCCGCAGATTACGCGGATGCGAGTCCCATCGTCGTCCGTCACCTCAGGAATCTGACTCGACGGGATGTCCTGGTAACGGGGATCGGTCATCTTCAGCGATGCCGGCAGGTTCGCCCAAAGTTGAAAGCCATGCATGCGCCCGCGAGCGTCGCCCTTGGGCATCTCCTGGTGCAGGATGCCGCTGCCGGCCGTCATCCACTGCA
>DATGHX010000048.1:0-2175 GCA_035307585.1 Candidatus Angelobacter sp. | reverse complement strand
CGCAGGTATATACTCTTGGCGTTGGCTTACTGTTTCCCCGGCTGAGCCCCAACCAGCCGGGACGGGGCGAACATTCATCCCTAATTCATGCGCGCCCCGCATGCGAAGCGAAGGGCCGATTCCCGCCGGGGGCACGACGAATTGGCACGGGTGCATCGCCTGGTTGTATGGGCATATGGGCAAGCTGCATCCGCGGGGAGGTTTACCGTGGATATCATTTTTGTACGTCTTCTTTTTATCGTCGTTGTAGCCATCACCTGCTTCCTGATCGAGCCGTTCGGACAGACCCGCTACATTGACGCGGGCTTGGGCGCAGCGATCGGCGCTGCAATAGTTCTGTTCGAATGGAAGCTGCGCATGGTCAGCCTCAAGCGTCTGATCGGCGCCGCCATCGGAAGTTTCCTCGGGATTTGTGGCGCCTACCTGTTCGCGCTCGTCATCCGCAACAGCATTCCTCCCGGCAATACCCAGAGCTTTCTGCAGATTCTGGTAATGCTGCTGATGGCCTACGTGGGCCTGATCGTCGGCGCCAACAAGGGCGATCTGCTGAACCTGGCGGCGCTGGGCGGCATTTTCGGCGGCGAGAAGCAGGGCAAGAAGAGCTACAAGATTCTCGACACCAGCGTCATCATCGACGGCCGCATCGCCGACATCGCTGAGACCGGGTTCCTCGACGGCATCATCGTAACGCCGCAATTCGTGCTGCGCGAATTGCAACTGGTCGCCGATTCAGCCGATTCCCTCAAACGCAATCGCGGACGCCGTGGTCTCGATATCCTGCAGCGCCTGCAGAAGGTTGCTAACCTGCAGATTCAGATTGTGGAAGACGATTTCCCCGCGGTCCGCGAAGTCGACCTCAAGCTGATCGAACTGGCCAAGGTCTACGAGGGCAAGATCATCACCAACGACTTCAACCTGAACAAAGTCGCGCAGCTCCAGGGCGTCGAGGTCCTGAACATCAACGAACTGGCCAACTCCCTGAAGCCGATCGTGCTTCCCGGCGAGACCATGCGGGTCTTCATCCTCAAAGAAGGCAAGGAATACAACCAGGGCGTTGCTTATCTGGATGATGGGACGATGGTCGTCGTGGACAACGCCAGGAAGATGATTGGCAAGACCATCGACGTCTCGGTCACGTCGGTGCTTCAGACCACCGCTGGAAAAATGATTTTCGGCAAGTGGGACGAGCGCGCCGCCTACAGCCGCCAGGCAGCGCCGGTCTCGGCAGCACCGGTGCCTCTCAACCCACCGGGCCCAACGACAGTCGCTGCCCCCAGTACTTTGGAGACCAAGCAGACCTCATAAGGGATGGTTTTACTTCGTTGCAGGGCGCGCGCCCGTCGAGCGGCGCGAGACTCGCCGCTGGGAATACCTGCCGGTTCTGACCGGCTGGGCATCTTTCATGGTTCCGTTATAAACGTAGACCCAGCACCGCAGGCGCTTGCCGTCGTCCATGGTGACTGGCCAGGTCCTGCGAAGAAAGAGGCTGGAACTCCGCTTGTTCGGTTCAAAGCCCTCATAGTTGTCCAGTGAGGTCAGAGTGCTCTGGTCGCCCGGAAGTTCGAAAACTTCCCCGCGAATCACCGTCCGCGACTTCTCACTTAATACCGCTCCGGGATATTCCCCAAGGTCGTAAAGGCGGCCGCGCACCGAGGCCTGCCCCACCGGACGGAGACGGCGGACCGTGGAGGCAATCTCCGGCGGCGCATGCCGCGGTGAGAGGGTGCCATATACAAAAAGATGATGAGTCATTTCTTGATCCGTTCGTCAGCAGCAGGAAAACGCGGCAGAAGTTTCTTCAGATAGCCGTATCCGTTTCTGCTCTCAACTACGTATTCTCGCACGTCTTTGTGTTTGGAGAGAAGCCGCAGGTAATAGTCGAAGAGCGCTGCCACGTCGTTCTTAGTGAGTTGACCGCACGCCTCGAGATAAGCCATGAACTCGAAGAAATTCAGGTAGTCGGTTAAATCGGAATCTTCGTTTCGTACCAGGTCTACAACTTCCGGAGCGTCGGGCGGATTATCATCCAGAATTTTGCGGATTCTCTTCAAATCCGGCGCCTCGTAAAACTTCGAGTACAGGCTCGAAAGCCAGGTCGCTCTCTCCAGCGCTGACTTCCTGTAATAGATGCGCACCGCCCCCAACACCGCGCCCGCCGCCATCAAGCTGGAGATC
>DATGHX010000047.1:0-61330 GCA_035307585.1 Candidatus Angelobacter sp. | reverse complement strand
CCGAAACCCAGGTGCGGGAGGCTTGCCCGTACAGTGAAGCCGCGCCGAGGATCAAAAGCGCTAACAAACTAATGTGTTTTCTCATGGAAATAACTGACGCTCCTTTTTCTTCTTCTTCTTTCCGTACGATTACATTGCGGGCTTAGACAAACCCGTAGCTGAGAACCTTCAGGCTGGGGCCTGGGGCTTTTCCTGTAACTCCTTGGGGGTAATGTAAGATATTAACAGAATGCTTCAGCTTTGCTAATTAAAATTTACCCAAATAGCCTCGTCATATAAGTGGCACGGAATCATGGGCTTGTAGAGCAATCTGTTTCTTAAGGGAGGCGAATGGCAAATGGTTTTTCAGCTAGCTTCGCGACCTGCAACGCCCGCCGACAAGGATTTTCTTTTCCAGCTCTACGCCGGTACACGCATGGCGGAAATTGCAGGCTTCGGCTGGAATGAGGCGCAGAAACAAGCCTTTCTTACGCTCCAGTTCACTGCGCAGCAGCGCTGGTATGAGAACGCTTATCCGAGCGCTGAGCAACGCGTGCTATTGCTCGAGAGCAGGGCCATCGGCCGGACTATCGTGGATCGGCAGATGGAAGCCGCCATCCTCGTTGATATCTCTTTGCTTCCGGAGAATCGCGGCCAGGGCATTGGAACCACTGTTTTGCGCGAGCTGCTTGAACAATGCCGCCGTTATGGAGTTCCGTTCCGCCTGCAGGTCCTCCGCACCAATCCGGCCCAGCGGCTCTACGCCCGGCTGGGCTTCCGCAAGACCGGCGAAGACGCTTTGTATCTGCAGATGGAATGGCGGCCGGACTCTTCAACGACTATCACGCCGCCGGGTCGACCAGACTCAGTTTGAAGGAACAAAGCCCAGCGGCACCAACCTGCCTCGGGGATGGCCGATCCGTCGCGAGCGAAACGCGCTGGCCGGTGTGCACGTCGTGGAACCGATCAGCTCCGGCGCATCGCCGTCTTCCCGCCTGAAGATATAACTGCGAATTGCGAAACAGGTGTTGTCGCCGGATTCGAGTTTCCGAATCTGGTTGCGGTCCAGTTGCGCGGCATGCTGCGCCTGGGACAACATCATCCCCTGCGTCACCTGGTCGTTGGTTAAGGGTTGGATTTGATAGTCCTGGGGCGGACCCATGCTGATCAGGAGTAGTAAGCTGAGGAGCGACACGGCAGACCCTCCCTGGGCAATTATAGTTTAAAGGGCATCTGGACAAATATTTAGTGCAAGCCAGCCCCTGCTCGTTTGCATCTTAGCCGGAGCGGGCGTAAGCTTGATGCCGTCGGCTGACCGCAAACAAGGCAGTCTGCTGCAAGTTCTCCAGCATTAACGGCCCCCACATTACAGCTACGCCACAAGGCGCTCTGTAGCTTATCTGAAGAAGGAACCCATGAAGAACATCTATGTAGGCAACCTCGATTTCAAGATCACTGAAGATGAACTTCGGCAGGCTTTTGCAGCTTACGGGCAGGTCGATAAAGTCACTATTCTCAAAGACCGCGATACCGGCCAGCCGCGAGGCTTCGGATTCGTCGAGATGACGAACGACGAAGAAGCGGAAAAGGCCATCAACGGCATGAACGGTGCGCAGCTCGGCGCCCGCGCGCTCAACGTGAATGAAGCTCGTCCCAAGACCAGCAAGGCCGGGTTTGGCGGCGGGGGAGGCCGCGGAGGCGGCCGTGGCGGGCGCGGCGGAGGCTACGGCGGCGGTGGCGGCTATGGAAACCGCTACTAAGCTAGCGGTCTCCAACTCTGGGTACTAATTGCGACGAAGGCGCTTTTTCCAGCCTCACACGAACTCTACGTTCGGCGGGTTGGGAATGATTCCTGCGCGATGCCCCATGCCCAGCAAGCGAACCACGGCTTCCTTGCCGTCAGCTCCGTAGTCGAGCGTCCGCTGGTTCACATACATGCCGACGAAGCGGTCAGCCTTCTGCTGGTCCAGATCGCGGGCAAACTGCATGGCGTAAGCCAGGGCTTCTTCGCGATGATCGAGCCCGTACTGAATGCTGTCGTGCAGCGCCTGGCAGACAGTCGACATCAGCTCGCGGCCCAGGCTGCGCCGGATGGCGTTCCCTCCCAGCGGCAAAGGCAGGCCGGTCATGTCGTGCCACCACTTGCCCAGGTCCAGGATCTTGCAGAGCCCGGCGCTGTCGTAAGTCAGCTGGCCTTCGTGGATAATCAGGCCGGCCTCGTATTTTCCCGCCAGTACCTCAGGGATGATCTGGTCGAAAGGAACCACGGCGGTTTCGATCTTCGGCGAAAACAGCTTAAGCGCCAAATAGGCCGTGGTCAGCGTTCCCGGCACGGCCACTTTCACGTGCGCCAGCTCTTCCAGCCCCAGCGGCCGCTGGGCCACGATCATTGGGCCGTATTGCTCCCCCACGCTGCCGCCGCACGACATCAGCGCGTATTTGTCCTGAACGTACGGGTAGGCGTGGAAGGAAATTGCGGAAACATCGTAAACGCCTTCCATGGCTTTGCGGTTCAGAGTCTCAATGTCGGTCAAAGTGTGGCTGAATTTGAGGCCGGCGACTCGCACCTTGTTCGTGGCCAGACCGTAAAACATGAAGGCGTCGTCAGAGTCCGGGCTGTGGGCAACGGTGATTTCCCGGACCTGAGGAACAACGGACGATACTGACATGATTCGACTCCCATTGGCGCGCAAACGATTGCAAAGCGGAGCAGCCTGAAGATCAACGGGCTTGTCCTGAGGCCAGGTCGCTTAGGTCTTGTCCATCGGCTCGTGCTCCTGCTGAATGTCCGCAAGGGCGTTCTTTAAGGCATGGTCTGAACGACGGAGGTGCCAGCGCAACCGCAACCACATTGCCGCCAACGTCACCAGAGTTGCCCCAACGGATAGCAACAGGATGATGAACAGGATCTTCATCATTAAGGGCTAAGGATAACAGACCGGAGTAGAGCGATGGCCAGTAAATGTCCTAGATTCCCACCGGGAATGGCTTAGTGTGCGCTTCCTGCTTTAATGAACGGCGCTCCCATCGGCCCTGCAGCAACGACATGAGACCCGTGCACCAGTACCCGATAACGAACAGCAGCAGGAAGGGAATGGTCCAGTAATTGCCGCTGCTGTAGGCGTACCAGCACATGACCGCAAAGTAGCAGCCCACCACGAGTTCCAGCCAGGGAACGAGCCCGAGACGGCGGCGATATTTCTGGCCCAGGGCCCTGTCGGCCTTGGATTGCACGCGATATTTCGGCGTGCGTTTGAACGCCGACTTCACCCCGAACAACGCTTCCAGCACCGCGCGAGTATTAGTCAACGTTAAGCCGATGCCGAACGACATTAAGAACGGCAAGAAGAGAAAAGTGCGATACCAGCGCTGCGGAAACAGCTCCTTCTGCGACACCAGGTAGAAGCTGGAAATGGAGAACGTCGACGCCATGAACAGCGGCAGGTCGATCACCAGCATCTGGAACCACCCGCCGAACGAGCGGATGATCATCGCCGGAAGCAGCAGCGTGGAAAAGACAATCATCAGCGGGTAGCTGATGTTGGCCGTCAGGTGATACCAGGCTTCGATTTTCACCCGGATCGGGACATCGCTCCGGAAGATCATGGGCAATACTTTTTTGCCCGTCTGTATGAGCCCCTTGGCCCAGCGGGCCTGCTGGACTTTGAAGGCTGTCATCTCGATGGGCAGCTCCGCCGGGCACTCGATGTCCGGAACATACTTGAACTTCCATCCCTTGAGCTGCGCGCGATAAGAGAGGTCGGTGTCTTCGGTCAGCGTGTCGTGCTGCCAGCCGCCGGCGTCTTCGATCGCCTGGCGCCGCCAGATGCCGGCGGTGCCGTTGAAGTTGAAGAACACGCCGGTGCGGGCGCGGCTTCCATGCTCCAGCACGAAGTGGCCGTCCAGCAGAATAGCCTCGACTTCGGTCAGGAACGAGTAGTCGCGGTTCAGGTGCGTCCAGCGCGTCTGCACCATGCCGATTTTGGGATCGCTGAAGTAATGCACCACGCGCAGCAGCCAGTCCTCAGGGGGAATGAAGTCGGCATCGAAGATGGCAACCAACTCGCCCTGGGCAGTCAGCAAACCGTTGGCCAGCGCTCCGGCCTTAAAGCCTTCGCGGTTGTTGCGGTGAATGTAAGTGATCGGCTGCCCCAGCGCGGCATAGCGTTCGACCACGGCCGCGGCGACGCTCACCGTTTCATCGGTCGAGTCGTCCAGGACCTGGATATCCAGCTTCTCGCGCGGATATTCGAGCTTGCAGATGGCATCCACCAGCCGGTCAACCACGAACTGCTCGTTGTAGATGGGCAGTTGCACGGTGATGCGCGGCAGTTCGGCGAAGCTTGATGCCGGCTCCGTGGTGCGGTTCTTGCGGTTGCGGTAATACATGTACACCAGCGCGTAGCGGTGCAGGCCGTAAATAGCCAGAATGCCCATCACGATGAAATACGGCACCAGCAGCATCAGATCGAAGCCGTTGGGGGAATACAGGCCCTTAAAGGTCTTATCCAGGAACTGTGCCCGCAAATACTGCACTAGGCCCTTTTGATTAAGGAGGAGCAGCAGGCCGAAGATGGAGTAAGGGTTATACAGGGCGAGGGCTCCCAGGCAACTTCTTTAGGATTGTACATGAACGGTCAGGGGTTTGCCCTAACTCGAAATGTCTGCATTTCCACAGAGGCCCTTAGCTCGCGGGAATCAGTTCAGGAAGAGTTGCCGGTAGAGCGTATCCCGCTGCCTGGGAACGAAGCCGGCGTCACGGATCATGCGCCGGAGTTCCTCTTCGGTGGTGCAGTTGGTCACGCCGGCAGAGCGGACCACGTTTTCTTCCAGCATCACTGAGCCCACATCGTTGCCGCCAAAACGCAGCCCAAGCTGGCAGACCTTGAGTCCCTGGGTGACCCAGCTCGACTGCACGTTGAGGAAATTGGAAAGATAGAGGCGCGAGATGGCAAGCACCTTCAGGTACTCGACAGCCGTGGCTTCGTCCCAGTGGCGCCCGCCGAGCGCGGTGTTCTTGGGCTGGAAGCTCCAGGGGATGAAGGCAGTGAAGCCGCCGGTCTCTTCCTGCAGGTCGTAGATTCGCTGGAAGTGGTTGATGCGGTGCTCCACGGTCTCGCCCACGCCGAACATCATGGTGGCGGTAGTGCGCATGCCAAGCTTGTGCGCCGTGCGATGCACGTTGATCCAGTCTTCCGTCAGGCATTTAAGGCGGGCGATCTTGTAGCGGACCTCGTCGTCCAGAATCTCGGCGCCACCGCCGGGAATCGAGTCCAGGCCGGCATCGCGGAGGCGGCGGATGGTGTCTTCAATGGTCAGGCCGCTCACCTCGGCGAAGTGGATGATCTCGCTGGCGGAGAAACAGTGCAGGTGGATCTTGGGAAAGCGCTGCTTGATGCCGCGCAGCATCTCTTCATACCACTCGATCTTCAGATCGGGATGCAGCCCCCCCTGCATCAGCACGCCTGTGCCGCCGAGTTCCACGGTCTCGCGAATCTTCTGGTAGATGGTGTCGAAATCCAGAACATATCCCTTGGCCCGGCCGGGGCCCTTGACCGGCGCGTAAAAGGCGCAAAATGTGCAGTACTCGGTGCAAAAGTTGGTGTAATTAATGTTGCGGTCGATGATGTACGTGGCTACGCCTTCTGGGTGCAGCCGGCGGCGCACCGCATCAGCCTCCATGCCGATCCCGATCAGATCGTCAGAGCGAAACAGCTCCAGGGCCTGTTGTTTGGTCAGGGACATTAGAACCCTAGATTCTAACGAAAAAGACGGCCCTCAGGCGAGTTGGTTACTGCCGCGGGTGCCCGGTCTCGACCGGTCCTATTTTGTGTTAATCCCGACGGCTGGGCTTTAACAGCCAGGTGATACGCCCAACTTCGCGATTTTCAAACAGCTGGCGAATCAGCACCTTGTGAGTTTTGCGCTGGTGCTCTTCCGGAATATGCACCAGCATGTGGCTGGCAGCAGCAGTCCCTGCGGGCAACTGGATTCCACCCAACTGGTGGCGAGCACCCGGGGGCAGATGGATACGCGACCGTTGCGGATGGTCGGGATCGGTTTCAGCATCCTCAAATTTCTCTAGCCGAGAGGGTGGCGGCTTCAGGCCTTCTCCAATCCAGTACGGAACTTGCAAGGCCAGGCGGCTGCCCTCGGGCAGGTCAGCCTGCGTCTCCAGGACAAAGGGCCGCGGCTTGTCCCAGGCTCCGGCAATCAGGAAGCGCAGCGGGATGAAATCGCCCCACGGCGGCCTGCGCAACAGGGGGTGAGTGACTACGTTGAAGTTCCGCCAGGTGATGTTGTTGTTGGTGTAAATGTAATTCACAAAGTCGTTGAAAGTGGCAAAACTGCCGGGGTTCGGTCCCGGGGCCGCGCCATTGCCTACTGCGGAGACGAAGCAGTAGTGCCCCGGAACAGGAATCTTGTCGGCCGGCCAGGTAATGCCGGGATTGGAGACCATCACCATCTGCCCCGGGGGAACGTCAGGGTAATAGGCTGAGCCGATGAGGTTCCATAGATTCGGGCTCACCAGAGTCGCGGGCGGTGACCAATAGACCGAGGCAAAAACGTTTGCAGCGTCAGCGCCGCGGTTCCAAACCCGCAGATAGACGTAGTTGGCCTGCCCGGTCAGGACGTCAGGGTCGCTCTCGGTATCGCTGTTGATCGAGGCTGGCGTCGAATATGTCGCCTGGGGATTGGCCACGGGATTGTTCTTCACAATGATGTCTGGACTATCGGAGAGCGATCCTGTGTGCGAGGTGCCGTCGTCGGCAAGATTGTGGCGCGTATAGAGTGCAGGGATCTGTGCCACCGTTCCGAAGGGAAAAGGATCGTCGGTGGGTTCCGGAGGCTGGCCGAAACTGGTTGGTTCAGCCGGAAGGCTGCTGCCCGGCGGCAAATTGGCTGTTATCAGGTTGGAAAAGTTCGTCCACGGATTAGCGACGCCCAGCAGCCCGGCGGTCTCGGCCAGGCCGTTGGTCGCCGGCGCGCCGGCCACGATGATGTCCGGCCAGTGCAGGTTGAGCTGGTTGGCAAGGTAGTTCAGGAACAAGGTTCCGCATCCGGTCGAGACAGAATCCTGGTCGGTCTGTTCGGAGGTGTCCACCCAGTCAGGCCGCGCGCTGTTCAGCCACTGCTGCCCGGTCTGAAACAGCCAGGCGCGGTAGGGATAAAGAAGCCCGGCGCAGACTCGGGAGAGCGCTTCACCGTTGCTCCAGCCGGCGATCCATCCCTTGGCTTGCAGCGCCATGAAAATCTCTGCCAGTTCCGCCACCACAATCGTAGGCATCGACCGCGGGTCGGTATTGATATTGCAGTTGCAGTTGATGATGTTGAGGCCATTGTTATTGCCGCCACCACCGCCGGGAACCAGGTTAATGGTGATCGGCAACGACGCCGGCGCAGGCAGAATGTGCCCGAACAGCATGCTCAGCCGCACCAGGTCGTATTCGCAATAATCGACAACCGCTTGCGACAGCCCCGGTCCATCGGGCTGCGTTCCGCCGGTAAACGTGCTGTCATACCAGACCGAAAAATTGGTGGTGTTCTGATAGTTGATCAACATGGCGCTTTCTCATTGGGCGCAAGGGCAAAAAAAGAGGAGACGCACGAGAGATCGGCCCATCGCGTCCTAGCGGGAATCTCCCTATGTCCGAATGAACCCACAAAGACGTGGTGATCCGGACTCGCTGGTCGTTTCACGGGAGCTTGGCCCTAAGTGGTCCCCTTGGCGAGGATCAGGCAGCCTTTTGTTGATCGACCTTCCCTTTGGGAATCACCGGCTTGTGTTGTCGCTTGCGAATGATCGTCCAGATGAGGGCAGCGATTCCGCCGGCTGCCGCCAGGCCAATGAGCGACCACAAGACCGGGGAGTAATAGCGGTGAAAAAAGCCGAATATCTGCCGGCTGTAGAGCGATCCCAGGTAAGCCAGTGCGGTGTAACGGATGGCGCGCCCCAGCCCGACGGCCAAGAGAAATTTGTGACGGGCATAATTCAGCGCGCCGGCGGCAAGCAGGAAAGGCGAGTACGGAAAAGGCGGAGGGACCAACGCGGGCAAGAACAGGGTCCAGAAGGCGTGGCGGTCAAAGCTGGCATAGAGTTTCACGGCTCTCTGCGGTGAAAGTCTTTTTTCCAGGGCTTCCCTGCCGCCTTCTCGCCCCAGGGCGTAGCTCAGATAACCGCCGATCAGTGAGCCGATGATAGCCATGCCAGCGTAGTAGGGCCACCAGCGTCTCTGGTGCGCGAAAGAATCACCGTGAGCACATCCATGCTCCCGGGCAGAGGAATGGGAGAGTTGTCGGCCAGCCCGAGCAAGATCAGCCCCAGACCGCCCAGGCGCTCCAGCCAGGCCAGCATTGTGAGTAGCGGGAAGAGCACAGGTAGTTGGATGCGAGTTACGCAGTGGGAAACGGGCGGCAGCGGGAACCGAATTAAGTGCGGGCAGCCAGGCGCGGGCTGAGAAAGTGAAGCTCGGGCGCAGCGGGCAGAACCTCGCATTCTGCCGCGTAGCGATAGAACAGCCGCAGGCCCTCCAGGTTTTCCGAGTCGAGGAAGTAGTCCACGCTGTTAGTCAGGTAGTCGCCTACCACTTGCGGCGGCAGGCTCAGGCGGGTTGCCCAATCTTGGACGATCTCCGGGATGTGCTGCAGGCCGTGGTCGCGCGACTGCTGAAAAATCCTGGTGATGTTGATGTCGCCCGGAACGCCGGCCAGCGCCTGCTTGCGCACGGCCCAGAAGGCAAATACGAAGGGCCGTCCCGTCCAGCGGCGCCACTGTTCAGCGAGATCGTAGACAAAGTAACCCTCCGTCGCCGCCTGCAAGGCAACGTCGCCGATCAGCAGGGCGGCATCGTGCCAGCGCAGCATCTCTTTCATCTGCGGGGCCTGCCGGCTGAAGCCGGGATTGATGCCGACAAACTTGCGCAGAAAAACCTCCACCAGCGCCGCCGAGGTGCGCGAAGAATCGTCGGTGGCCACGCTGCGAATCTTCTCCGCGGAAACTTTGCTGATCAGGAGAATCGAACGCACCGCGTTTTTCGCGGCGATTGCTACATCCGGCACGATGGTGAGGTCGGGAATGGAAGCGTAGGCAGCGACGGGGATGATTCCGATATCGGCCGCTCCTTCTTTTAGCTGCTCGGCGCAGCGCGAGGGCACGGTGTAGCCGAGATCGAAGTGTCGAGCCAGGTCGGAGGCGGTATCGCCGTGCTCAAAATCCCACATCAACGGAGCGGTGTTCAAAAAACTGATGGCCGAGATGCGCAGTGGGGGCATGAAAGGCCCATTCTAGCAGCGCCGGGTCTGCACGGCACGTTGGCTCGACCTTAGGCTCAGAACCCGTGCTCATCCGTTCGACGGCTGCACCGGCATCGGGCGCTCGTGCAGAATCATCCAATTGATGCCGAACCGATCTTGCACCTGTCCGAAGCGGAAGGCAAAAAATGTCTCCTCGATCGGCATCAGGACACGGCCGCCGTCGGCAAGAGCAGAGAAAACACGCTCCGCCTCAATATCGCTGTCTGTTCGCAGCGTCAGGTAGGCGCTGCGCATCGGCTCGGCGTTCGGGATGTCGGCCGCCATCAACTCTTGGTCGCCAATGGAAATGCGCGCGTGCAGGACCGCATTCTTCCATTCCGGGTTGACCCGGCCCTGGTCGGGCGACTGTGCGTGCGTCATCATCATGCCGGGTTTCGCTCCCAGATGCCGCTCGTAGTACCGGAAGGCCTCCGCGCAGCTGCCACGGAAATTCACATAAGTATTCATTTTCATTACTTGATCTCCCTGTTGCCGGTTCAGGCCCGCGGCGTGTACGACAGCACCACGTTCCCGTTCTTGAAAGCCCGCGTGTGACCGAGCTTTAGGTTGAGTTTTGTGCTCATGCCTTCAAACATCGTCTTGCCATTGCCTAAGATCAGGGGCAGCATCGCCATCTGGAACTCATCGACCAGGCCCGCCTCGGCTAGCTGGGAGATGATGCTGCCGCTGCCCAGAATGACCATGTCTTCGCCGGGCTTCTGCTTCATCCTGCGGACCTCATCAACCATGTTGGTCTTGATCAGCCGGGTGTTGTTCCAGGAAGCCTTGTCCATGGTGCGCGAGAAGACGATCTTGGGCAGATTGTTCATGCGTTCGGCGACCACGGGGTTCTGTTGCATGGCCAGCGGCGTGGGCCAGTAACGGGTCATGAGGTCGTAGGTGATGCGGCCGAACACCAGCCGCCCTCCGCCCTGCGCGTTGCCCACGACGAAAGCATCCCACTCTGGATCCGGAGTACCACCATAAGCCCACCTCAAGTCACCGTTTACGCCGGTAAAGTAACCATCCATTGATATCGAATTGAAGACCGCCAGTTTCGGCATAATCATTTCTCCTGAGTAAGGATGGCTGCTTTTGAATCGTCGTAAAACATGGTCCAGATCTTTGTTTGATCGGAACCCAGATTTCGATTCCGCCCGTTCCGGGGTGGGGATGTCAAGGGAATTTTTAGGAATTTTTGGCGGTACTTTTGACATGAAAACGACGGCCGGAGCTCTGCATCGTGGTTCCGGTGAACGGCCCCTACCGACGAAGAATGGGGCTTCCATGGGCCGACGCTCGATTGCAGCGGGGCGGTTCACTCACCTTCAGTTCGGGATCATGTGTCGTGCCCGCGATGTATTTGGCAGGACACTCTGAATATCGCGAGGATTGACAGGCCTTTCCAAATCCGTGTACAGTCCGCCAGGTTTTCTGGATCAGGAAAGTGCAAGATGGTGACAGCAAGCACAGGCGCCCAAAACTCTCTCTATTGGCTGGCCCTCGCTCTTACGCCCGGACTTGGTCCGACGCGCGGACGCAAGCTGGCCGAGCATTTCGGCAAAATCGAAGACGTGTTCCAGGCTTCGCTGACGGAGCTGGAGGCGCTGAATCTGCAGGCCCAATCGGCGCAGCACCTGGCTCTGGGCAAGTCCCTGGAGCTGGCGCACGAGGAGTCGGGCAGGGCGCGGGCGGCGGGCGTCCACATTATTTCCCGCGACGATCCGGGCTGGCCGTCGCGCCTGGGCGAGATCTACGATCCGCCGCTGGTGCTCTACATTCGCGGAAATGTGGAAGCGCTGGCGCGGCCGGGGATCGCCATCGTCGGCACGCGTCATCCCACGCCCTACGGCATCGGCATGGCGGAGCGGCTGGCGGGCGATCTGGCGGCACGCGGTCTTGCCATCTTCAGCGGCATGGCGCGCGGAGTGGATACGGCCGGACATCGCGGAGCGCTGAAATCGAAAGGCTGCACTGTGGCCGTGTTCGGCACCGGCGTGGACGTGATCTATCCGCGCGAAAACAAGAAAATCGCCGACGGAATTCTGGAAAGCAGCGGCGCGCTGGCGAGCGAGTTTCCGCTGGGAACGTTCGCCGCGCCGCAGAATTTTCCCATCCGCAACCGCATCATCAGCGGACTCTCGCTGGGCGTGCTGGTGGTGGAAGCGGGAGAGTACAGCGGCACGCGCATCACCGCGCGTTGCGCTTTGGAACAGAGCCGCGAACTGTTCGCCGTGCCGGGCAACGTGACCTCGCGCAACTCCTGGGGACCGAACACCCTGATCAAGCAGGGAGCCAAGCTAACTGCAACATGGGAGGACGTTTGGGAGGAATTGCCGGCCGACGTCCAGCGCCAGCTTGAATCCGAGCGAGGCCCGGCGGCATCAGAGGGAGAGCCCGGGCCCTCATCGTCAAGCCTGTTTGATGACCAGCTCTCGCCGAAAGAGCGCAAGGTGCTGGCGCTGCTGCGCCAGGACGAAGCCACTCACATCGACCAGATCATGGAACGGGCCGAGCCGGATCTCTCGTCATCGGAGGTGTTTGCGGTGCTGTTTGAGCTGGAGCTGAGCGGGAAGATCAAGCAGATGCCGGGGAAGAATTTTGTAAGAAGCTTCTAGCCGCTAGCTGCTGGCTTCTAGCAAAACAGTGCGTTCGGGGAGGTCATAAAAGATTTTAAAGAGTTGAAGGTCTGGCATAAGGCTTACGCGTTATCGCTGGCCATTTATGAGGCTTCGCGAGGCTCTCCTCGCGAAGAGATTTATGGCTTGACTGGACAGCTTAGGCGCGCTGTTGTTTCCATCGGTGCTAATATCGCCGAAGGCTGCGGGCGGCGGTCTGACGGAGAGCTGGTCAGATTCCTGCAGATTGCTCGTGGTTCAGCGTCGGAAGTGGAACATCATCTGATGCTGGCAAAGGACCTCAAATTTTTGCCGTTGAAGGCCCATCAAGACCTCGAAAAAGATTTGCTGGAAGTGCAGCGCATGACTTCGTTCGTCAGTGCGGTCCAGGACAAACCCGCTCGAGAGCCGCGCGCTGCAGTTACGAAGGGTGGACCAGGAGCTAGCAGCTAGTGGCTAGCAGCTTTCACAATATGTTAGCTTCGGACAGGAATTAAGACACTTTGGCCAAATCATTAGTCATCGTCGAATCGCCTACCAAGGCCAAGACCATCAACAAGTACCTGGGAAAGGATTATGAGGTCGAGGCCTCGCTGGGGCACATCAAGGACCTGCCCAAGAGCAAACTGGGCGTGGACATCGACGGTGATTTTTCGACCGAATACGTCGTCATCCCGGGAAAAGAAAAAGTTGTCGAGAAGCTGAAGCGGCTGGCCAAGAACGCCGTTGCCATCTACCTGGCGCCCGACCCGGACCGCGAGGGCGAGGCCATCGCATACCATTTGGCTGAAGAGCTGAGCGACGGCCAGGGCAAGAAGAAGAAAAAGGGCGGTACGCCGGTCCACCGCGTCACCTTCAACGAAATCACCAAGAAAGCGGTGCAGGCGGCCTTCCAGCATCCGCGGGAGATCGACCGCAATTTAGTGGACGCGCAGCAGACGCGCCGCGTGCTCGACCGCATTGTGGGCTACCAGGTTTCTCCGCTGCTGTGGGACAAAGTGCGCCGCGGGCTCTCCGCGGGACGCGTGCAGACGGTGGCGCTGCGGCTGATCGTGGAGCGCGAGCGCGAGATCAAGGCCTTCGACAAGAAGGAATACTGGACCATCGACGCCCACCTGGCGGCCGCCAAGCCGCCGGCCTTCGATGCCCGCTTTGTAGGACGCGGCGAGGAAAAGACCGAGGTCCCCAACGAGGAAGAGTCCAAGAAGATTGTTTCCGCGCTGGAGCAGGCGCAGTGGTCGGTGCGCAATATCGAGAAGAAAGAACGGCGCCGCAGTCCCGCGCCGCCCTTCACCACCAGCAAGCTGCAGCAGGACGCCTCGCGCAAGCTGCGCTTCAGCGTGAAGCGCGCCATGATGATCGCGCAGCGCCTGTATGAAGGCATCGAGATCGGCGAAGAAGGCTCGGTCGGCCTGATTACCTATATGCGCACCGACTCGGTCCAGGTCTCGGCCGACGCCGTCACTGAAGTCCGCCAGATGATCGATTCAACTTTTGGAAAAGATTTTCTGCCCGAGCAGCCCAACACCTACAAATCGCGCAAAGCCGCGCAGGAGGCCCACGAAGCCATACGGCCGTCCTCGGTGGCGCGCCATCCCGACGAGATCAAAAAGTATCTCTGCGAAGATGAATACAAGGTTTACAAGCTGATCTGGCAGCGCTTTGTGGCTTCGCAGATGACGCCGGCGGTCTTCGACCAGACCGGCGTGGACATCGAGGCCAAGACGGCCAACGAGTCGTTCGCCTTCCGCGTGACCGGATCGGTGCTCAAGTTCGAAGGCTTCCTCAAAGTCTATGAAGAGTCGAAAGAGGGCAAGGACGAAGAGGACGAAGCGCTCAAGCACAAGCTGCCGGCGCTGGAGATCGGCCAGCGGCTGACACTGCGCGAGCTGAAGCCGGAGCAGCATTTCACCGAGCCGCCGCCGCGATTCAACGAAGCTTCGCTGGTGAAAGAGCTGGAAGAGCGCGGCATCGGACGGCCGTCGACTTACGCCACCATTCTTTCCACCATCCAGGAGCGCCAGTACGTGCAGAAGCTGGGCGGAAAGTTCGTGCCCACGGAGATCGGACTGGTGGTGACGGACCTGCTGGTGGAAAACTTCGCCGACATCTTCGACCCGCAATACACCGCGCGCCTGGAAGAGGAACTGGACGAGATCGAAGAAGGCAAAGAGACCTGGACCAACGCGCTCGGCGAGTTTTACAAGAAGTTCGAGAAGGACCTCCGCTATGCCCAGAAACACATGGAGAACATCAAGCGGATGGAGAAGCCCACGGAGGAGAAATGCGAGCGCTGCGGTTCGCCGCTGGTGCTCAAGTGGGGCAAACACGGGTCGTTTTACGCCTGCAGCGCTTATAAAAAGGATGATCCCGCGAGCTGCACCTTCACCAAGGAAAATCCCATCAATCTCCCCGACCTGGACACGGCGGAGATGCCGGAGACGGCGCAGGAAGAGTATTGCGAGAACTGCGGGCGGGTGATGGTGTTGAAGCGCGGGCGCTTCGGGCAGTTCATGGCCTGCACCGGTTATCCGGACTGCAAGACTACGCGGCGGCTGGACCAGGGCAAGCGCGTGCCCGACGTCCCGCTGGAAGAGATCTGCCCCAAGTGCGGGCGCAATATGATCCTGCGCCACGGGCGCTACGGGGAGTTCATCTCCTGCAGCGGCTATCCCGAGTGCAAGTACATCAAGCAGAACTACATCGGGGTGAAGTGCCCGCAATGCAAAGACGGCGAGCTGGTGGAAAAGAAGGCGCGGCGCCGCGGCAACACTTTCTACGGATGTTCCAACTATCCCAAGTGCGACTTCACTTCGGCGTACAAGCCGGTGGCGGAAGCCTGCCCCAAATGCGAGAGCCCGTACCTGCTGGAGAAGCACCTGAAGTCGGGGTCATTCCTGATTTGCCCCAATAATAAAGGTAGGGCCGCCGAGGAAGAGGAAGAGAAGCCAAAGCCCAAGCGGGGCAAAAAGGGCAAGGCGACAGCGGCGACTGAAGCGGCGCCGGAGACGGTGAAGTGCGACTACTCCAAAGCGATTCCGCCGCCGGCGGACGTGGCACAGCAGAACGGCGCGAGAGCACCTCTATGAAGGCGCCACGCATTTGGGCTCTTGAGTTAGTGCTGGATGGCGACTTCCGCGATTAGAAGGAAGAGCCAGCGCCTTTGTCAGAGCAGATCCCACACTGAGACATTGCCGCTGCTGTCGCCCACCGCAACGAGCTTGCCGTCACGCGAGACGGCAACCGCGTGGATAGCGGTCAGATCGGTGGCGAAGGCGCGCGGCTGGGGGCTTGCCGCTGAAGCCACGCCGACGATCCCATCGCTGTTGGCGAAGACAAAGCCGTCAGGCGCAGGAGCGAAGTCATAAATCATGTCTACGCCCAGATTGGGCAAGCTCACGGAGTGCTGATCGGCCGGCTTGGCGCCGGCAGCAGCGATGCGCGTGTTGAGCAGGCTGCCAGCAGCCATGGATTGCAGATCGCCGGCGATGGCCAGCTTGTCGTTGTCGGCGATGGCGGGAAATGTCGCCAGTAAGCGTTCGCCGTTCAGGGTTCGCACGGTCACACCGCTGCGGGCGATGCCCACGGTCACCCATTCGCCGGCGGGCGAGAGCAAGATGCGGGCGCCGGCGCCGGATTGGATGACGCGTTCGCCGGTGACGTCCCAGGCCGCGGCTTTGGCATCAGCTTCATTGCTTGGAGAACCCAGCGTGTAGTTGCCGGCGACGCCCAGCGCATCGTTGGGTCCGAATAGCAGCGATTCCGCTTTGCCGGTGTCGAGCTTGTGGACCAGTCGTGCCGAGGCAACGTCCCATACTTCGGGATGGCCGTAACGGCCGAGAGCCACCATGGTTCCGGACGCAGAGAGAGCCATAGGGCCGACGAGGTAATCGACGTGCCACGAAGCCACCTTGTTGCCGGTGGCCACGTTGAAGACGGTGACCGGCGAAGGCGGCGTGCCGCCGAGCGAGCTGCGCGGCTCCTGCGCGACCGCCAGGCGGCTGCCGTCGGCGGAGAAGACCAGGCGGGAGACCTCGTGCATTTCCAGGTCTTTGCGGCTGATCCGCATCTTCAGGCGGGCGACCTTCTGGCCGACCACGAGCGATAACCAGTCAGTAAACAGCTTGACGGGGGCCGCGCCAATTCCGGCGCCCCGGTGATACTTCACTCCCGGCGGCTCCTTGCCGTAAAAGCCGACGCGGCCGAAGAAGACCTTACGATCTGACATTCGCACCAGGGTGATGTCCCACGAAGGTGAGTAGGCCGGCGCGCCGGAGTCGTAGCGCCCTGCTTCGAGAAGCGTCTCCTCGATACACACCAGAGTGCGCGCTGCAGAAGCAGTAGGAGCCTCAAGACCGGGGACACGGATAGCGGGATTCTTCGCCCACGGCAGCTTGCTCTTGTCGCGGTGATACAGGATATAGACCGGCCCTTCCGGCCAGCCATCCGCCGAACCGGTGACCTGGTAGGGATCGTCGCAAATTTTTGCTGCCGGCGATACCGCAGGCGGCGCAGCGGATTTTTTGGGCTGGGCCAGGGAGATGGCGGCCATAAACAGGAGGAGGGCATAGACAAGAACCCGTGGCGTCATGGTGGGATTATGGTGCTTGCCGGGGAAAGGTGACAGCAAAAAATCCGTGGTGAACGATACTTAAGTTTTTGAGTTCGCTCTTTGCTCTTGGCATTTGGCTCCTGGTTGTTTGACCTCAGTTTCCTGTGCTCCAGCTTGTAGCCAGGCCGCACCAAAGTAATTTGCGGTTTTCGCAGCCTGGGATAGGCTGCCCTCATCCCCTTCTGCGAGGCTTCTATGAGACAGCGTTATCAGCATTCCGGCCGCGTTCCGCCCCTGGGTTTGGCTCTAGGGCTGGGCTTGGGGCTGGCGGCTTCCGTGCCGCTTGCCTACCTATACGATTACGGCATCATCAATGTGCCATCAGTAAAACTGCGATTCCTGTTCACCATGATCTTTGGAGCGCTGGCGGGAATGGCCGCGGGATGGGGGCTGATGCTGGGCAAGGTGCGCAATTCGCGCATTGCCGGAGTGGTGGGGATCATGACCTCCGCGGCGGCGCTTTATATCAGCTGGGCGACGTGGCTGATCATGGTTTTTGAGAAACCATATTCGTGGCTGCCCCGCGTGCTGCTGCGCCCGGCGGCGATATGGCACCTGGCCCGGGTGGTGAATGAGAACGGCACCTGGTCCACGAGCGGATCGCCGACCAAGGGCACGGAGCTGTGGATTATCTGGATGCTGGAAGCGCTCACCGTCCTGATTTGCGGGCTGGGTGGGGCTTATCTGGTCATGAAAGCATTGCCTTTCTGCGAGAACTGCGATCACTGGTGCCGGAAAGCGGGACAGGTGCTCATTGCGGCGAAGCTGGTACCGGCCGAACTGATGACGCGAGTGAATCAGGAAGGGCTGGGATTTTTGGCGGAGGCATCGCCGGCTGAACGCAAGCAGCCGCATTACACGCTGACGTGGCATAGCTGCACCAGCTGCGGCACGTTGAACACGCTGAGTGTGATTGTCCACCAGCCGAAGAACAACAAGGAACTGGCGAGCCATCTTCTGATCTCCGCGGCTGAAGTGGACGCGCTCAAGAATTTTCAAGGCAGAACGCGCAGCCTGGCAACGCCGGCTGCGGCGGGATCAGTGGCGCGGTAGACAAAGTTCACTGACAAATCCTGGTTGCCTCAGCGGCTGGAGCCGGCAGGCGGCCTGGACAACCACCTCCACTTGCTCTTTCATCTGCCTCCCAGCCGGACACTGGCCGATGCCATGCGTCTTGTCAAGACAAACTCATCGAAGTGGATGAACGACCACAAAAGCAGTTTCGCATGGCAAGAAGGCTATGGCGCCTTCGCCGTCAGCGCTTCCAACCAGTCCAAGGTGGTCAGCTACATCCACAATCAGGAAGCGCATCATCAAAAGATGTCTTTCGAAGATGAGTACCTGGGCTTCTTCGGAAACATGGCATCGAATTCGATCCACGCTTTGTCTTCGATTGAAGGGAATCTTCCGCCCCTGACCGGGGCTCAGTTTCCTTCCCTTCCTTACCCACCGCTTACGCGGTGGGCTACAACATACCGCCCCTGCCGGGGCTGGGACTCGTAGGTCGGGGCTGTGTCGAATCTGACGAAGCTTACCCACCGTTCACGCGGTGAAGGCAGGCCACGTTGGCGGTGGCTGGATTTCCCTTTGGCTCCGGCTTTCAGGTAGAATGGGCGGTCAAAAAAGCACGATCGTTCTAAAAGGAGCGCCTATGTCCAAGAAGGCCACAGCCCAAGACGCCCAGGTTCTGATACAACTCTACGATCTCCGCCGCGATCCGGTCATGCGCACGGCGCGCAAGTACATGACATCAGAATTCTGGCCGCAGAATTACGAAGAGTTCAAAGCGGTGCTGACCGGCTACGGCACGGAGCAGAATGCCTGGCTGCGCCAGGTGCTCACCTACTGGGACATGGCGGCGGCCATGGTGCTGCACGGCGCGGTGCACGAGGACCTTTTTATCGACGGCAACAGCGAGCCGTTTTTTCTGTATGCGAAATTTGGCAACTATCTGCCCCAGGCACGGAAGGATAATGTCAATACGGCGCTGGGCGCCAATCTCGACAAGCTGGCGAGCAGACCGAAAGCCAAGGCGCGCATCAAGGCCCTGCGGGAGCGCCTGGAAGCCCGCCGCGCGGCCGCGGTTGCGGCCAAGGCGGCGAAGCCATGAGCAAGAAGAAATCCGGCGGCAAGAAGGGCGGTCAGGGGCCCGACCACCACGACGCTGAGATCCTGCTCAGGCTCTACGAACTGCGGCGGGAGACGGAGCTGCGCAAAGCGCGTGACTGGGTGGCGTTCCAGTTCCGGCCGGCGTCGGTGGACGACGTGCTGGCGGTTTTACGCGATGCCGGCAAGACGGAGCAGAACCGCTGGCTGCGCCAGTTCATGAGCTACTACGAGATGGTGGCTTCGCTGGTCCACCGCGGCGTTCTCGACCGGGACCTGCTGGAGGATTCGGTCAACGAATACATAGGCTTCTACGTGTTGATGAAGCCGTTCCTGAAGCCGATACGCGAGGCGATGTGGCTGCCTAGTTTCATGAAGAACATCGAGCGGCTGGTGGAGGAGAGCCCGCGGGCGCGCGCGCATGCGGCGATGATCGAGAAGTGGTTGAGTCGGAGGCGGTAGGCGCGATCTGGGGCCTGTTGCACCCTCAAGAGCTCACAGCGGCTGAAGCCGGGCACTCTTATTACTGATGTTGCGGCCACGGCTGGAAGCCGTGCCCTGTTACCTGCAGTGGCTAAAGCCAGAGTGCTGGTGAAGCGGCTACCGCAGGCCTGAAGGCCTGCTCCACCCTAAGGTTTGAAATCTTGACTTTCCCATCACCCTATCACCGATTCCAGATCACGATTTCAGATCACGATTTCAGATCACGATTTCAGATCACGAGATATATTCGCGGATGTATTCGTCCTGCACCTGGCTCAGTTCGCGGGCGCTGCCGTCAAAGATCACTTTGCCGTCACGCAGGACCAGGAAGCTGGTGTGGACGTCGCGCATGGGGCGGCCGTTGACCGGCTGCATGCCGTTGGTCCGCGGATCGTAGTAGTGGCTGGCCAGCATGAAGCCGTCCTGGAGGCGGTGGCTGACGAGAAGCGCGCTGGTGTGGGCCACGTCGCGCTGCTTCATGATGAGCTCGATGATGGTGGTGGAGGTGATCGGGTCAAGGCCGCCGGTGGGCGAGTCGTAAAGCAGGACTTCAGGGTGGGTAATGATGGCGCGGGCGATGCCTACGCGGCGGCGCATGCCGCCGGAGAGTTCGGAGGGTAATTTGTCGATGGCGTGCTCCAACTCCACAAAGCGCAGGACCTCGCGCACGCGGGCCTCCACTTCCGGCTCGGGAAGATGTTCTTCCATCAGGCGGAAGGCCACGTTTTCGCGCACGGTGAGAGAGTCGAAGAGCGCGCTTTCCTGAAAGACGATCCCCACCTGGCTGCGCAGGTCAGCGAGCTCGCCTTCTTTCATCGCGGTGACGTCGCGCCCGAGCACGTAGATGTGGCCGGCGTCAGGCTTGATCAGCCCGAGCGCCAGCTTGAGGATGGTGCTCTTGCCCGATCCGGCAATACCGAGGATGACCTTGGTCTCGCCGCGCTTCAGTTCGAAGGAGATGCCGTTGAGGACGTTGAGATCTTCGAAGCCGATGGAAACGTCTTCGAAGATGATGGTCTTGTGGACGGTGTCAGGGAGCGGAGTGGCGGGCGCAGTCATGCGAACCTCAACCTTGTCCCTGAGCTCAGTATGGACGCGCGATTGGAGCAGGAGCCGCGCCGCCTGGCGTTGAGGAGCCGTCTAAGGGCGTCTGGGATGCCTGACCGCATTCTATGAAGGCCAATATAGCAGACCCTGGAGCCCGCCAGGCACCGGCAGAAAACCGGCGCACACAAGCCTGGCGTCTCATGGCAAAGTCAAAAGCCCTGCCTGAAGCGCTGACCTACGCTTCGCGGGCGGCAAGTCCCTTTTTCCGGATCTCGATGTTCAGCCGCTTGATCTTCTGGTTCAGAGTGGAGAGCGGAACGTGGAACCGTTCGGCGGCCTCAGTCTGGTTCCAGCTGCACTTCTCCAGCATGTCGACGATCAGGCGGCGCTCGCAATCTTCGATGATCTCAAACAGCGAAGCGTCAGAGCGGTGTTCCAGGATGCGCGAGGGCGCGCCCCGGCCGACGATGGTGTCGGGCAACAGCTCCGGTCCCACCACCACGCCGTTGGAGAGAACTACCGCGCGCTCCATGGCATTTTCCAGTTCGCGCACGTTGCCCGGCCAGGAGTAATCCATGAGCGGGCGCAGCGCTTCCGGCGAGATCTGGCGGACGGGCTTGGCGTTCTCCGCCGAGAATCGCGCCAGGAAGTGGGTGACGAGAAGAGGAATATCTTCGTTGCGGTTGCGCAGCGGCGGCAGGTCGACGGTGATGACGTTCAGGCGGTAGAAGAGGTCTTCACGGAATTTGCCTTCGCGAGTGAGGATCTTCAAGTCGATGTTGGTGGCGGCGATGACGCGGACGTCAACCTGGATTTCCTGAACGCCTCCCAGATGCATGAACTTCCTGTCCTGGAGCACGCGCAGGATTTTCGACTGCGTCTCCAGGCTCATGGTGCCGATTTCATCGAGGAAGATAGTGCCGCTGTCGGCGACCTCGAACAGGCCTTTCTTGGACGAGATAGCGCTGGTGAAGGCACCCTTGACGTGGCCGAACAGCGTGGACTCCAGCAGGTCCGTGGGCATGGAGCCGGTGTTGACGGGAACGAAGGGATGGTTCTTGCGCGGCGAGTTGGCGTGGATGGCTTTAGCGATCAGTTCCTTGCCGGTGCCGCTCTCGCCCTGGATCAGAACCGTGGAGCGGCTGGAAGCCACCTGTCCCACCAGGTCAAAGATGCGCAGCATGGACTCGCTCTTGCCGATGATGTTTTCGAAGCTGCCCCGCTGCCTCAACGCGCGCTTCAACTGCTGATTCTCCTCTTCAGCACGGCGGCGGGCGACGGCGATGCGAACGTCGGCCAGAAGTTTTTCGTTATCCCAGGGCTTCTGGATGAAGTTGGTGGCGCCGTTCTGCATGGCGCGGACCGCGTTGTCAACGGTGCCGTAAGCGGTAATCATGATCACCGCCAGATGCGGGTCGCGAGCGCGGATTTCGGCCAGGATCTCCAGGCCGTTGCGGTCAGGCAAGGCGAAGTCCAGCAGGACCAGGTCAAACGGGCGGTCGGCAAGCTTGGCCAGGCCGTCCTCGCCGGTCTCAGCGGATTCCACGGCGAATCCTTCAAACTCCAGCAGGGTCTCCAGCGACTCGCGGATCGCGGCTTCATCGTCAATGATGAGCACGGAACCCGTGCGAGCGTTGGTTACAGGTTGACGGCTTAATACGGCTGCTTCAGACATTGACGGCCTTCCTGATCAGGGGAAATTCAAGGCGAAAGGTGGTACCGCGGCCAGGCAGGCTTTCCACCCGAATCTTTCCGGCGTGCTCCTGGATGATCCCGTAGGTTACGGACAGTCCCAGGCCGGTGCCTCGCGACTGGCCTTCGCGGGGCGCGTTCTTGGTGGTGAAGAACGGATCGTAAATTTTGTTGATGTGCTCGGGCGCGATCCCGGCCCCGGTATCGCTGATGCTGACCTGTACGCCGGCGCCGTTGGAGGTGGCGATGCGCAGGGTTCCGGCGTGTCCCGCCATAGCGTCTTTGGCGTTCATGAACAGGTTGAGAAAGACCTGCTGCAGTTTGCCGCTGTTGCCATGGATCAATGGCAGGTCCTTATACAAGTCGCTTTCGACCTTGATGCGCGCGAGCTTGAACTGGTGTTCCAGCAGCGTGAGCGTTTCGCGAATGATTTTGTTGACGTCAACGTCGCTGAATTCGGTGGCGCTGGTGCGCGAGAAATTCAGAAGATTGTTGACAATCTCCGAGGCGCGGAAGGTCTGGCGCGTGATCTTGTCGAGCAGGTCGGCGATCTTGGCGTCGCCGTCCACATGCTTGCTCAGCAGCTGGGTGTAACTGGAGATGACGGCCAGGGGCGTGTTGACTTCGTGGGCGACGCCCGCGGCCAGCAGCCCGATGGACGACATCTTCTCCGCCTGCGAGAGCTGCGATTCCAACTCCACGCGGCCAGTGATGTCGTCCACGATGATCAGGCGGCCGATCACGCTGAACTTGCGCGTTACCAGCGGCGCGATGGCAACGTTGGCAATGCGGGATTCGCCGTCAGGAGTATTGAGGCGGAATTTATAGAGGTTGTGAATGCCGGGATTCTGGCGCACTCGCCAGAAATCTTCCATGAAGGCCGCGGGAAAGACCTCGTTGAGCTTGTGGCCGATTACCTCAGACCGCGGCAGGGCGTACATGACCTCCATCTGGGAATTCCAGGACTCGATGCGGTCTTCCAGGTCCACGGCCAGCACGCCGACGCTGATCGATTCGACGATGTTCTCTGCAAAGTCCTTCAGGCGCTCATATTGGCTCGCTTTCTGCTCCAGCGAGGCGTACAGGCGGGCGTTCTGAATGGCAATGGCGATGTAACCGGCCAGCGTCTCCAGCAACTCCACGTCTTCGCTCGATAGGAAGTCGCCGGCCACCGTCCGCCCCAGCCCCAGCACAGCGACCGTGCGGCTCTGCAAGGTGCAGGGAATGTAGTAATTCAGGTTCAGCTTGGCGATGGTCTCACGGGCGGCCGCGCTTTCCTGCAGCGCCTTGCGCGTGTTGTCGAAAAAGATGTGACCAGCATAGTGCTCGGGGCGCTCCACCACCAGGAAGCTCAGATCCAGTGGACCGGCGTAGGAAATGCCGAACGACTTCAACATGGTGAACTGTTTGGCTCTTTCATCGGTAGCGAGAAAGATGGCTATGCGGTCCACCAGCAGAGTGCGCGACAGGCGGTCGATGACCGAGGTGAGCATGGCGCCCAGGTCGACTTCAGAACTGAGTTCGCGGCCAAACTCGATCAAGGTACGGCGGTAGTCGTAGCGCGTGCGGTAGAAGAAGCGGTCCACGCGCTCCTGGAACCAGTTCTTCAGCGGCTCAAAGGCCAGCGCGGTGACGATGACCGCGGCGATCAGGCCGTAGGTTCCGAAATTCGGCAGCTTGCTGCGCACGGCATCGGCCATGGTGGCCACGATCACGAAGTAAGCGCCCACGATGGCTGCCGTAGCCAGCGTGTAGGAGACGCCCCGCTTGAAAATGATATCTACGTCCATCAGCCGGTAGCGGACGATGGCGTAGCCGAAAGTCAGCGGCAGAAACACCAGCGAGAGTACCGAAGCCTTCATCCAGCCGGTGGCAACAATCCCAATCAGGAAAGGCAGCACGTAGAAGAGGGTGAAGGGGGCGATAGCCAGGATCGTTCCCTGCGAGATCCACTTCATCTGCTGTTGTTCCAGCGGCGTGTTGGCTTTGCGATAGCTGTCCCACAGAATGGTGGCGGCTACGGCGAAGTACAGCGCCAGATACATCATGTCCAGCCGGTCCATGTTCCACCACGTACGCTGGCTGGCTTCGTACTGAATGCGGACGATCGCGCGAATGGCGAGCAGGATGGCTCCCGGCAGATAGACCAGCGCGGCCAGCCAGGGCTGCCGGGCCAGCGCCTTGCGCCGGTGCGGGAAAGTCAGAGAGAAGTGCAGAAACAGCGCCGGCTGCAATAATCCGGCCACGATGTTGGCCCACAGCACCGTCCAGTCAAACGTATTCAGTTTGCCGGTGTAGTGGAACGAATAAAGAATGAATGAAACCAGGCAAAAAACGTAAAAATGAGTGGACTTGGGAGCCGTCCAGCGGCGGAACAAGACGTACAGTCCGATTCCCAGATAGATAAGCGCGATCAGCCGCAGCCCCTGGTTCAGGCTGCTGTCTGCGTCCATAAGGATGACGGACGGAACCTCCAGTTGTATGCCGTTGCGCTCCAGCTGGTACTTGGCCCGCGAGAGAGCACCGGCGCGGAACAGTTCGCGCTGAATGTCGGCGTCGTGGCGAATCGGCTGATCGTTGATGGCCAGCAGGCGGTCGCCCAGCTTGATCCCCGCGTTGTCCCCCGGGCCGCCGGGAGTTATGCCGCGGGCTTCGATCCTTGTGCCGTTGGCGTTTTCCAGCCAGCGCACGCCATCAAATGGCCTGGGGAAGTGTCGTTCTTTCTGAAAGTTAATGGCGGCGAACACAACCGAGGCCGCAGTGAGAATGGCGAGCGCAATCGCCGAAAACCGAATTAGATAATCCTTACGCATCCGCTGTTCGACAGACTGCCGGTTCGCATCCCGGGCGGTAACGATTGTCTTGCGTTCGGATTTAAGCAACTCAATAGCCATGATTTGCACTCACGGATTTAATGTAAGTGTATTGTTTACCGAGGCTTACGCAATTATATGCCGTGCCGATTAGAAAAGATACAAAAAATGGAATTTCAGTCTTGAATTTTGTACAGAGAGGCTACAGCTTGAAATAGGCTCCAGTCGCAGCCAGAAAAGAGTCAGGGAGTGACAGGCGAGTGAAAAAGAACGGGAATCACCCGGGAGAAAAGCCCGTTCGTTGAGCCCGGCAGGACAGAGCGGACAGGGCTGCTCTCTGTTGCAATGACCGTGACGAAGGCTGCCTCCCTATTGTTGCTGGTTGCTGCACCGTGACTTGTGCCAGACTAACTCCAGTGGCCAACCAGAGTGGATCGTTGAATCCCCTGAAAGCCGCGCTGGCCGGCATTGACCGGGAAGCGTGGCTGCGCTTTTTTCTGGCCCTGGCTGGGCTGGCGTTGGCCTTCGCCGCTGCGATCTTTTCCGCCGCGGCCAGCGAGAGCGGCAATGTGCTGGCCACGGTGATCTTCGCCTCGGTAGCGCTTCTGCTCTCCGGTCTGGTAGGAATTCTGGCGATTCCTTACCTGTTTCGCCGCGTTGCCGCCGAGAGGGTCCGCGCCGCGCTGCATTTCGAGCTCACGCGCGAGGGAACGGCTTACCTGGTGGTGACTCTGGTGATCGTGATCGCGGCACTGAACACCGGCAATAACCTTCTGTTCATCGTGCTGGCCGCCATGCTCTCCGCCATCGCGGTCTCGGGCGCGGCTTCGGCGGCCGACCTGCGCGGCCTGGAACTGGACGTTGCGCTTCCCCAGAATGCTTTTGCCGGTCGACCGGTATCCGTGCGAGTGCGCCTGGAGAATCCGCGCCGCTGGATCCCGGCTTTCTCCATCAGCGTGAAGACTCCACAGCAAAAGAAAAAGAAGGCGGGATGGGAGTGGCAGAAGACGCGCTTCATCTTTCCCAAGCGGCGGCAGTGGTTCAAGGTCCCCGACTACACTCTGCGGCGCAAAATGTTGCCGCCGCCGCCACCGAAGATTCTGGCCGATCCGGTGTACTTTACGTTTATTCCGGTGGGCAGCAGCGCATCCGCCGAAGTGGAACTGTCCTTTCCGCGCCGCGGCCAGTACGCGCAGCAGGGATTCAGCCTGTCCACGCGCTTCCCATTCTCCTTCCTCACCAAGAGCCGGATGGTAGAGCTGGAGAGCGAGCTGCTGGTTTACCCGGCGATGATCGAGCAGGAAGATTTGCTGGACGTGCTGCCGCGCATCACCGGCGACTTCATCTCCTACATGCGGGGCCGCGGCACCGATCTCTACCGCATTCGCGAATACACCTCGGACGACATGGTTCGGCACATCGACTGGAAAGCCAGCGCCAAGACAGGGAGACTCAAGGTCCGCGAGTTCACGCGCGAAGACGAGCGCCGCCTGCGCCTGGTGTTCGATAATCCCGAGCCGGGCAAGGTCTCGGCTGAAGCCTATGAGCGCGGAGTCTCACTGGCAGCCACGCTGGCCTGCCACTTTGCCGGGGAGAACGTGGACCTGGCCTTCGATGGCGCCGATTACGACGAAGGCCCGCATCTTGACGACTTCCTGCGCTACCTGGCGCTGATCCAGCCGCGGCCCAGCGAGTGGGTGCTGGAGACCATGCCGGTGTCTTCGGACTTCAACGTGATTGTCACCTCCCGACGGCCCGGCAGCATTCCCAACTCGATCTGGGAATGCTCGTACGTGATCTACATGTAGCCGGCCGGCGCCCGGGACTTCACCCGGGTAACGCGGGCTGTCGCGTAACGTCTAACGGACGTACTGCGCTCACCTTCCAGGCGATATCATGAACACCATGTTTCAGGATTTCCGCTACGCTCTGCGACGTTTGCAAAAGACCCCCGGATTCAGCGCAGTCGCCATTATCACGCTGGCCCTGGGCATCGGCGCCAACACCGCCATCTTCACCGTGATCGATGCCGTGCTCCTGCGCCCCCTGCCCTATCGCGATCCCGGACGCCTGGTGTTGCTGGCCGAGCGCTGGCCAACGTTCCCCAACCTCTCGGTCTCCTATGAGAATTACATGGACTGGCGCAACCAGAACCACTCGTTTTCTTCGGTCGGGGCGGTGCGCAGCACGGGCATGACGCTGACCGGCTCCGGCGATCCGGAACGGCTGGTAGTGCAGAACGCCACGGCGAGCCTTTTTGATCTGCTGGGCGTGAGCGCAGTTCGCGGCCGCACCTTTGTCCCCGAGGAAGACAAAGCGGGCGCTCCCGATGTGGCCATGATCAGCTACGGACTCTGGCAACGGCGCTTCGGCGGCGCCGAGAACATCATCGGCAAATCGATCACACTCGATAACAAGCCCTACAGCGTCGTGGGCATACTTCCTCCCGGGTTCGAGGTTCTGCAGCAGAATCCGGACGCGCTTCTGCCGTTCGAGCCCTGGGCCAGGACGCTGCCCGACGACCGCTCGTGGCACCCCGGCATTCTTCCCATCGCCCGCCTCAAGCCCGGCGTGAGACTTGAAGAAGCCCGCGCCGATATGACCACCATCGCCAAGCGGCTGGAACAGCAGTATCCGGTGTATGACACCAACGTGGAAGCGCTGGTGAATCCCATGCAGGAGAAGCTGGTGGAGAACATCCGACCGGCCCTGCTGGTGATTCTGGGCGCGGTGGGCTTTGTGCTGCTCATTGCATGCACCAACGTGGCCAATCTGCTGCTGGCCCGGACCACCGCCCGTCAGCGCGAGATCGCCGTTCGTTCCGCTCTGGGCGCGAGCCGCTGGCGCGTGATCCGTCTTGCGCTGACCGAGAGCCTGGTGCTTTCGATTGTGGGAGCTGGCGTGGGGCTATTGCTGGCGACGGCTGCCGTACCGGCGCTGCTGCAGCTGGGAGGAACATCGCTTCCCAAGACGGCCGACATTCATGTGGACGGCGTGGTGCTGGCCTTCACCACGTTGCTGGCGGTGCTGGCCGGTGTGATCTTCGGACTGGCGCCGGCCCTGCATATGTCAGGGCTGGACGTGCGCACAGCGCTTAGCCAGGCCGAGCGTGGCGCCATGGGCAGCGGGATTCGCCGCCTGCGTGCAGTGCTGGTGGTCAGCGAAGTCATGCTGGCTACGCTGCTGCTGATGGGCGCCGGCCTGCTCGTCCGCAGCTTTGATCGACTGATCAGCGTGGCCCCGGGATTTGCTGTGGACCACATTCTGATCGCCGATCTGCCGGTTTCCCCTGTTGCCCACGCCAACGCCGCCGAGCGCATGGGGTACTTCGATCGCATACTGGAGCGGGCGCGCGCCCTGCCCGGAGTAAAGTATGTGGGAGCGGCGCCGTTTCTACCGGTAAGCGGCGCAGCCGCCGTGATTCATTTCAACATCCAGGGCCGTCCGCCCAAGAGCCCGCACGATTACGTGATGGCCAACTATCGCCCGGTCAGCCCTGCCTATCTGCAGACGCTTGGCCTGCCGCTACTCTCCGGCCGCTTGCTCAATGAGGACGACCGCGATGGCGCGCCTGCCGTAGTGGTGATCAATTCCACCATGGCTAAGACTTTCTTTCCTAACGAATCGCCGCTGGGCAAGCACCTTCAACTTGGTGCTCTGCCGGAGAACAGCGTTCCCTGGATGGAAGTTGTAGGCGTGGTGGCGGACGTAAAGCAGTCGCTCTCAAGCGACGCGCCCACGGAAATGTATGTCCCGGTGCGCCAGGGGAACCAGTTGCTGCCGGTGTTCACCACCTCGCTGGTGTTGCGCACCGCCGGCGATCCGCGCGCTCTCTCGCGTTCGCTCATCGCCGCCGTCCACGAGATCGACGCCAACCAGCCGTTGATTAACCTGCGCACCATGGAAGACAACGTTGCCACCTCAGTCGCCCAGCCGCGATTCCGCACGGTGCTGCTGGCCATCCTGGCGGTGCTGGCGCTGATCATCGCCGCGGTCGGGATCTACGGCGTGATGGCCTTTTCCGTCACCCAGCGCACGCGTGAGATCGGCACGCGCATGGCCCTAGGTTCCACGCCCATGCAGGTCTTCCGCCTGGTGATCCGCGAAGGGATGGTCCTCACGGTGATCGGAACCGTGCTGGGCCTGATCGCTGCGGCGGCCGTCGCGCGATCGCTCTCCAGCTTCCTGTTCCAGGTCAACTTCCTGGATCCGCTGACGGTGGTGGCGATGACCGCGCTGCTGATGGCGGTGGCGCTGGTGGCCTGTTACATTCCCGCGCGCCGGGCCACGCGCGTGGATCCCACGGTGGCGCTGCGGTATGAGTGAGGGCGTGCAGTCAGCCGCGCAGGTCCGGAACTTCGTCGCTCACACACAGAAGGAATACGTACGGTTCGGCGTTACATTCCCGGGAACTTCATTCCCGCCAGCTTTCGTCCGAAGCTGGCCTTGCCCATGTCCTTGAACATCTTCCTCATCTGGGCATACTGGCGCAGAAGCTGGTTGACTTCCTGCACAGTGGTGCCGGATCCGCGCGCGATGCGCTTCCGGCGGCTGCCGTTGATCACCTCATGGTGCTCGCGCTCGTGCTGGGTCATGGAGTTGATGATGGCTTCCACCCGCGTGAGCTGCGAATCGTCGACTTTGTCGGCGGCCTTCTGCATGTTGGCGAAGGGCCCGATGCTGGGCAGCATCTTGATCACGTTCTGCAGCGAGCCCAGCTTCTTGACCTGGCGCAGCTGATCGCGAAAATCTTCCAGCGAAAAGCCGCCGCCGGTCAGGGCCTTGCTGGCAAACTCCTGGGCTTTTTTCTGATCGATCTTGTCCTGCGCCTGTTCGATCAGCGTCATCACGTCGCCCATGCCCAGGATGCGGCCCACGATGCGGTCGGGATGGAAGGGTTCCAGGGCGTCGTACTTTTCGCCCACGCCGATGAACTTGATGGGCTGTCCGGTGACGTGGCGGATCGATAGTGCAGCGCCGCCGCGGGCATCGCCATCCATTTTGGTCAGCACCACGCCGGTGAGCGAGAGCTTGTGATGGAATTCCTCGGCGGAGCGCACCGCGTCCTGGCCGGTCATGGCGTCGGCCACGAACAGGATCTCGGACGGGTTGAGCAGCTTCTTGAGCGACTGCATCTCCGCCATCATCTCGTCGTCGATATGCAGGCGGCCGGCGGTGTCCACGATCAGGAAGTTGCAGCCGCTGTTCATGGCCTCTTTGCGCGCCTCTTTGGCCAGGCGCTCGACCGTCGGGGTGTCGGCCTGTGTGACCGTGCCTTCATAGATGTGGGCCTTGATGGCGTCAGCCACGACCTTCAACTGCTCGCGCGCAGCCGGGCGGTAGACGTCAACGGAAACCAGCATGGGGCGGTGGCCGCCTTTTTTGAGCCACGAAGCCAGTTTGCCCGAGGTGGTGGTTTTGCCCGAACCCTGCAGGCCGGCCATGAGAATGACCGTGGGCGGCTGCGAGGCGAATTTCAGCTTGGCCGTATCCTTGCCCAGGATCTCGACCAGTTCGTCGTGAACCAGTTTGACGACCTGCTGCGCCGGCGAGAGCGCGGTCATCACTTCCGTGCCCACGGCTTTGGCCGCTACCCGGTCGATGAACAGCTTGACCACTTGGAAGTTGACGTCGGCTTCCAGCAGCGCCATGCGGATTTCTTTCAGCGCTTCCTGGATGTTCTCCTCGGTCAGCGTGCCCTGTCCGCGCAGGTTCTTGAACGCCCGTTGCAGTTTTTCCTGAAGATTCTCAAACATTTTGGGAGGATCTTTCGCGCCAGCGATTCATCGCCGCCACTTGCTCGGCTTCCATTTTACCAGCCGCGCCGGGGGCGTCTTCGACGCCCAGATAGTTCAGAAAAGCGCGCACCAGCTCGCGCCGAAGAGCCTGGTCCTCTATGGGCAGCAGGTCTTTCCAGGCGCTCAGATCGTCACCCATGACGATCAACTCTACAACCGTGCTGATGACCATCATCAGGCCGGTGGCGATGGCCCGCCGCGGATCGGGATGTTTAATGCGGTCCGCATGCGCCGCAAAAAGACCAACCAACTGTTGATAAGTACTGATCTCAAGGCGACTGGCCTTCCTGCTAAACGGAGTGCCTCTCCGCGACCTGACAAATTGCCGGATGGCGCGCAACATGGGCGCACGCGAACGGTAGCCGATAATGAGGTTGTTAATGGTGGTTTCGGCGAACGCCCGCAGCGAAATCTCTCGCGCCAGGTCCGGCGTCATCCCTCGCAAAGACTTGTCCTGGCGTTCCAGCAGGCGAAGGATGGCGGTTTCCAGCAGGGCGTCCTTATCGGCAAAACGGCGGTACACCGATCCCGGAGTCAGGCCGGCGTGATGGGCGATGCGGGGAATGGTCGCGCCCTCTATCCCGTGCTGTCCCAGAACTTCGATGGCAGCCCGCAGCAGCTTCTCCAGCGATTCCCGGCTTCGTTCCTGCTGCGGTTCCAAGGTTTTCTTTTTGGGGCGTTCCGCCTTTTTCTTCATGACCTGAAGATTGTACTTGACAATTATGTAAATGTGAATTTACATTTACATACGTTGCGAGGTGAGCCATGCCTGAGAACTTCCTGACCCTGCGCAAGCCGGCCGTGGCCGGCCTGATCGGTCGCGTGGGCAAATATTCCTGGTTCCGGGGACGGGGCACGCCGCCTTCTCCCTCCACAGGCGAGCCGGCGGCCACGAACAATGACGAACGGCCGCCTCAGCCCTGGTCCAATGTCGCCGAGTGGCTCAGGCGCATGCATGCGCAGGCCGATCGGCTGCCGCCGGAAAACAAAGAGCAATGAATTAACCGCACGTCCCTGAGCAGTTTTGAAGGAGAAGGAGTAACTTTCGCATGGCTGCCAGCCCTGTTCCCGAACCATCCCTGACGCCCAAGCCTCAGCACCCGCTGCGCGAGCGCAATTTCCGCCTGCTGCTGACGGGCTCGACCATCTCGCTGCTGGGTGACCAGTGTTACATCGTGGCCCTGCCGTGGCTGGTGTTGCAGATGACCGGATCGGCCGTCGCCATGGGCACCATCCTGATGGCAGCAGCGATTCCCCGCGCCATTCTCATGCTGCTGGGCGGGGCGGTCAGCGACCGCATGTCGCCGCGCAAAATCATGATCATGACGGCATCCACGCGTACCCTGTTCGTGGCCGCCATCGGCGTGCTGGTGTGGCTCAAGATGCTGCGCATGTGGGAGCTTTATGGCCTGGCTTTCGCGTTCGGCGTGGCCGATGCGTTTGCCTTGCCCGCCATGTCGGCTTACATGCCTTCGCTGGTCAAACGCGAGCAACTGCTCGCGGGAAACTCAACTCTGCAGAGCGCGGTGCAACTGACCATGATCGCCGGCCCCGCCCCGGCTGGTCTTCTGATTAAAGCCCTGGGCATGGCCTGGGCTTTCTTCCTCGACGCCATCAGCTTCCTGTTCATCATCGCCGCGCTGTGGGCCCTGCCCGATCCTCCTGCCTCCCACCGCGGTCCCAGGAAAGCAGTCTGGCATTCGATCCTTGAAGGAATTCAGTTTGTCGCCCGGGACGTGCAGATGCGATCACTGATCCTGCTGGCCACGGTCATCAATTTCTGCATCACCGGCCCGGTGGGCGTGGGGCTGGCCTATCTGGCCAAAATCCGATTTGGGTCGCCGGCAGCCTACGGCACCACGCTCTCCGCGCTGGCGGTGGGCGCGCTGCTGGGAACGCTATCGGCAGGAATGATCAAGGTACGCCGTCGCGGCTTCATCCTTCCCGCGGTGGGCGTGATCATCGGCCTGTGCATGGGGCCCATGGGGCTGATGTGGCGGTTATGGGAGGTTGCAGTTTTGATGTTCCTCATTGGCATCACCGCGGGCCTGAGCAACGTGCACATTATTTCCTGGCTGCAGCAACGCATCGATCCCTCGATACGCGGGCGCATCATGAGCGTGATGATGACCGCCAACGTGGGGCTCATGCCGGTTTCGCTGGCGCTGGCCGGCGTCCTGGTAGCGTGGAGCCTGGAATGGACCTTCCTTATCGCCGGCACGGCCATGCTTTTTGTCTCCGTGCTGGCAGTCTTCCAGAAGGCGGTGCGGGAGATCGAGTAACCGGCGTTCAGCTTCTCGCAAAACCGCTATACTGGCTCTTTGGAGTGAAGCATGCCCTCCCGTCCAACAGCCGTTTCCGACACGCCAGAATGCTGGCCGCCGCTGCCGCTGGCCGAGTGGAAGGACACCTGTGCAACGCTGCACATGTGGACGCAGATCGTGGGCAAGACGCGCATGGCGCTCACGCCGCTGATCAACCACTGGTGGAACGTGCCGCTGTACGTGAGTTCACGCGGGCTTACCACCTCATCCATTCCTTACGGCGAGCGCGTCTTCGAAATTGAGTTCGACTTCCTCAGCCACATCCTCGATATTCGTTGCAGCGACGGCGGCTCGCGCCAGCTTCTCCTGGCTTCGCGCTCGGTGGCCGATTTTTATGCGGAGTACATGGCGGCGTTGAAGTCCCTGGCTATCGAAGTCCACATCTGGAAGATGCCGGTAGAGGTCGCCGACCCCATTCCCTTTGACCAGGACCGGAAGCACGCCGCTTATGATCGCGAGTACGCGCAGCGTTTCTGGCGCGTGCTGGTGTCGGCAACCGATGTCCTGCAGGTTTTCCGTTCCGGCTTCATCGGCAAGACCAGCCCGGTGCATTTTTTCTGGGGAAGCTTCGACCTGGCGCTCACGCGATTCTCGGGACGCCGGGCGCCGGAGCGCAACGATGCAGATCCTGTCCTGCGCAAGATCATGCGCGAAGCCTACTCGCACGAAGTTATCAGCGCCGGCTGGTGGCCGGGCGCAGGCGAGCAGGACGCCGCGTTCTACGCATATGCGGCGCCGGTTCCCGAAGGGCTGGCCCAGCAGCAGGTGCGGCCGGAGCAGGCTTTTTATAATCAGGGCCTGGGAGAGTTTCTTTTGAATTACGAAGACGTGCGCCGGGCGGCTTCACCCACGCAGGCTCTGATGGAGTTCCTGGAGAGCACTTATGCCGCGGCAGCCAGCCTGGCCAAGTGGGACCGCGCAGCGCTGGAGCGGCTTCCATCATCCGGCCAGAGCAGCGCAGAGAGGCCCTCACCGACCGAGGGAGCCGCCTGATCGATCAAGCCGCAACACCAACTGAATGAAGGGAGCCAGAAATGCCCGAAAACTGCGAGCACCTGCGCAAGGATCTTAAAATCACCGAGAGCGACGTGGACGTATGCGAAGAATGCGTCAGGATGGGCGATACCTGGGTCCACCTGCGGCTGTGCACCGAATGCGGCCACGTCGGCTGCTGCGATTCATCAAAGAACAAGCACGCCACCAAACACTTCCACAGGAGCAAACATCCGGTGATCCGCTCCCTTGAGCCGGGTGAAACCTGGACCTGGTGTTATGTAGATGAGGTGATGGGCGAGATGCGTGCGGCTTAAGAGCGATCTAACGCCAATGAGAAATCTTTGCTGACGCCGGCAGGCACAGGCGGGAGTGCCCGTGCCGCACAATCTTCGTTAACCGACACGAGTACCTTCGGCTTTTTTGGGAAGACTAATCTATTCCTTTTTCGCTAATGCAGCCTCGTAATAGGTGCTCTTGGATTTCAATCCGGCGGCGCGAGCGCTAGCCAGTGCGCCGCGAAGCGCGCCACGTCTTCCCGGCGCGTCCTGCAACGATTTCTCGTACGCGGCCAGCGCGGCCTCGTGCTGTCCCATCTGCTCCAGCAGTTCGCCGAGCTGTTCCCGCGCCGGCACCACCGGCCCGGGCGTGACCGGCAGCTTCTCCACGGCATCTTCTTCGTCCGCGGCCTTCTTCAACAGTGCCAAGGCTTCGTCGGGCTTGTGGCCGGCCCATGCGATCCACGCTCCCGCTTCCTCCGCCTGGATCCGGACTTGGCCGGCCCAATACTGATTGCCGGCAGCGCTCAGCTGATCGGCCAGGTGTTGGATCGATTGCATCTCGGCGGTGGCGGCTGCGGTGTTTCCGTTGCGGGCCTGCCCCAGCGCGCGCGACCAGGCAGCGAGGGCGGCCACGTGCGGCGGCGCTCCGGATGGCGCTACGCAGTGCGTGGCGTCGTTCCACTGCTTCCGTTCCACGGCGTAGCGGACGGGCATGGCGGTGGACGCGTAAGCAACCTTGAACTCCGTTCCCGGCCCTTTATCCATCTGCTCCAGGTCATGAAGCACCGCGGCAGCGTCCGTGTCGCGGCCCTCCTGCAGGAGGGCGTAGACCTGGTAGTCCATAGTGTGCAGTTCTTCTCCAAGATCGCCCTGCTGATGTGCCGCTACGCGGGCTGCCTGGTTGGAACGCACCGAGTCGCTCCACATGCCCAGGCGCGTGAAGATGTGCGACGGCATGTGCAGAGCGTGCGGTGCTGAGGGCGCGATTTGTGAGTACTCGCGGGCTTCGGACAGGCCGCGCGATGCCAGTTCGGCGTTATCGTAAGCGTGAATCAGGTAGTGACTCAGGCCGGGATGTTGCGGGTACTTCTTGTAAAGAGGCTCCAGGATCGCCGCAGCCTTCTTCTGGTTGGCGTGGGTCTTGTCCTGTGGGTCGAGGGTAGCCAGCAAGGTCAGAGCATAGAAGACTTGTGCCTCAACATCGTCGGGATTGTGCTGGGCGACCAAAGCCATGGCGTCGGAATACTTTGCCGCTCGAACCGGCAAGCCGGTGTCGGTCGCGAAGAATTGAGAAGCCGCGGAGATATATTCGTTCTCGCGCGCATTGCCGCCGCCGATGTGCTGCGCGCGCTCAATTTCTTCGCGTCCTTTAGCGATCTGCTCCGGTGTCGTCGGCGGCCAGAGCTGGTGGTAGTAGGTCATGGCGATTCCCCAATGAGCCATCGCGCAATGCGGATCCTGCACGGCAGCCGCCCGGAAGGCATCCGCGGCGGGCGCGTAGGTGAACGAGTGCAGCAGGGCGACAGCGCGATTAAAGCTGCTCTGCACCTGAGGTGCGCACGAGACAGGAAACGATACCGTACCCAGCTTCTCCGGCGCCGCGTGATCGTGCTGCGCGTAGGCCGCGAGAACGGGAACCAACAACAGAATGAATAAGCTTCTCCTCATATGTACCCCCGGATCGGAAGACGTTAACACCGCCGGGGCAAACAGGCAACGGGATAGCGCTTTCGCCGCTGCTCCTGCGCATCCGGCAGGGCTCTGATAAACTCACTAACTCAGGCCATACCGCGAGGATCGACCATGAGCACCCAAGTAGCCAGCCAGCCCGAAGTAGTAACTCTCAGCGAATTTCAGGAAGCCGCCAGGTATGTCTCGGCCCACGCCTATCACACGCCGCTGTTGACCTCGCGGCTGCTGAGCGAACGCACCGGGTTCGACATTCGCCTGAAAGCGGAGATGTTCCAGCGCGGCGGATCGTACAAGGTGCGCGGGCCGCTCAACAAGTTCCGCCACCTCACTCCCGAGCAGCGCCAGCGAGGCGTGATCTGTTCTTCGGCCGGCAACCACGCGCAGGGCGTGGCCATTGCCGCGTCGGTATACAAAATGCGCGCGGTGGTGGTGATGGCCAGCAATGCCACGCAGTCCAAAGTCGATGCCACGCGCGCCTACGGCGCCGAAGTGGTGCAGTACGGCAACATCTGGGACGAAGCCAATGAGAAGTCGCGGCAACTGGCGCAGGAGCGCGGCCTCACCTATATTCATCCCTTCGACGATATGCAGCTCATCACCGGCCAGGGCACGCTGGGGCTGGAAGTTTTTCAGGATTTTCCCCAGATCGACGTCGCCGTGGTTCCCATCGGCGGCGGGGGATTGATCTCGGGCGTCTCCATGGCGCTGAAAGCATCCAATCCCAAGATCAAAATCATCGGCGTGGAGTCATCCGATGGCCCGGCGATGAAGAAGAGCGTGGAGGCGGGCCGGCTGATCACGCTCGACAAGATCGACACCATCATCGACGGCCTGCGCGTGAAGCGCGTGGGCGAACATACGTTCTCCGTGGTTCAGCGCTTTGTGGATGACATCGTGGCTCTGCCCGACCGCGACATCTTTGACGCCATGATCTGGATCATGTCGCATTGCAAGCTGGTAGTGGAAGGCGCGGCGGCCGCGCCGGTGGCGGCGCTGTTGCACGGACTGATCAAGGCGCCCGCGGGATCGAAAGTGGTAGCCGTGCTGAGCGGCGGAAACGTCAATCTCGATCAGCTCAAGAATTTGAAGTGGAACTGAGCGGCAGTGGTGGAGACGCACTGCGGGCGTGACCTGCGGCGCGCGCCGGCTGGAGGACAAGAGCTCAGTGAAAGATGCCGCTCACCTGGTTGTTGTCTTGCGGGCGGCTGGCCAGTTCCGCGATGTACGATTTCAAAGTCTGTTCGCAATCCAGGTTGATGAAGCTGGTGAACGAGACGCCCATGCCGACACCGGGATGGCAGCTCACCGTGGTACCCTTCACGTCGATCTCTTTTCCGTTGGCTTTGATGCCCAGTTGCACCGGCTTTCCCACCGGCAGGGGCGAGAAGGTGTAGATGTAACAGCCGCCGACGCAAATGTCGGAGAGCGTACCCCAGAAGCCGCCGCCACTGCCCTCATCCAGATGAATAAGCACGCCTGTGTCGCAGGGATAACGGGGAAACCTGCGCTTTTCTGCATATTCCGTTGCCATAAATACTCCTGCTAAAAACCGGGGGCAATTAGCAGAATTGTGGCACTTTCCGGGTACAGCAGTAGCATTACTTTAGTCGCAATCACAGAAGGACCATGTCCGCCCGAATGCCGACCTGGCCGGCATTTGACGGGCGAAACTGGCCTTTGAGTTCCTGTTTGTTTAGCGAAGGGCCTCTTCTACTTCACTCAGCCAGCCCGGTTTCTTAAGTACCTCCCGGGGCTTGGGACCATCGGCGGCGCCTACGATCCCGTCTTTTTCCATGAGGTCGATGAGGTGCGCGGCGCGGCCGTAGCCGATGCGCAGCCGCCGCTGCAGCAGCGAAGTGGAGGCTTTGCCGAACTCGATCACCAGGCGTACTGCATCGTGGTAGAGTTCGTCGTTTTCGCCCTCGAGGTCGTCGTCTTCCGCAGATCCCGCGGCCACAGCCTTTTCGTCTTTCGGAGGTTCGAGGAACTTCTGCTCGTACTCGGCCTGGGCTTGGGAGCGCCAGAACTCAACCACCGCGGCGATTTCCTTTTCCGTCGTAAACGGCGCATGCAGGCGATGCACACGCGCCGAGCCTGACGGAAGGTAGAGCATGTCGCCCTTGCCCAGCAGGGACTCGGAGCCGTTGCAGTCGAGGATGGTGCGCGAATCGATCTTGGTGGCCACGCGGAAAGAGATACGCGACGGGAAGTTGGCCTTGATCAGCCCGGTGATTACGTCCACCGAAGGCCGCTGCGTGGCCAGCACCAGGTGAATGCCTACGGCGCGCGCCATCTGGGCCAGGCGGGTAATCGATTCTTCCACGTTGGACTGGTCGAGCATCATCAGGTCGGCGAGTTCGTCGATAATGATCACGATGTAGGGCAGAGGCCTGTGCTCGCTGCCTTCGGCGTCAAACAGGTTGGGCGTCTCGCGCTCGAACAGCTTGTTGTATTGCTCGATGTTGCGCACGCCTTTTTCCGCCAGCGCTTTCAGGCGGCGCTCCATCTCGCGCACAGCATTGCGCAGCGCGTTGGCCGCCAGCTTGGGCTCGGTGATGATGGGGACATAAAGATGCGGCACGCCCTCGTATACGCCCAGTTCCAGCCGCTTGGGATCGACCAGGATCAGGCGCACCTGCTCCGGAGTCGCCTTATAAAGGATGGACATGATCATGGCGTTGATGGCCACGCTCTTGCCCGATCCGGTGGAGCCGGCGATGAGCAGGTGGGGCATGGCCGCGAGGTCGGCGGTGATGATGCGCCCGTTGAGGTCCTTGCCCATGGCCAAAGTGAGCTTGCTCTTGACCGCAGTGAACTCCTGCGCCTCCACCACTTCACGCAGCCAGATGGTCTCGCGCTCGTGGTTGGGAACCTGAATGCCGACCGTGGATTTCCCCGGCATGCGCTCGATCAGGATGCTCTCGGCGCGCATAGCCAGGCAGAGATCGTCAGACAGGCTGGTGATTCGGCTGTACTTCACGCCGGCTTCGGGCTTGAATTCGAAGGTGGTGACCACCGGGCCGGGATTGATCTGCGTGACCGTGCCGAGCACGTCGAACTCGGCGCACTTCTCGGTCAAAACTTCGGCCAGGTTCTTGAGTTCCGTGTCGTTGATGGCGTGCGGATTCTCAGGCCGCTGCAGGAGCGAGGTGGAGGGCAGCTTGTAGCCGCCGGCCGCGATCCGCGGCAAAGTGGTTTTGTTTTTGCGAGCCAGATCGGCGCGCGTGCCGATAGCGGGCTCGGCCTCTCCCCGCGCATCGGACGACACACTGGCGGGCAGTCCTTCGCCAGCCATCTCATCTTCTGCGGCGAACGCGCGCTGCATGCCGTTGGCATTCGCCGGCACCTGCTGCGGCACAGGCGCGGGCTCGGCATAGGGCGTTACCTGCGGAGGGGTGCGGCGATCGGCGCCGCTGCGACGATCGAGCTGCTTTTGCGCACGTTTGGCGGCGCGCGCAGCACGCCAATCCTGAAATCTCTGCCACAAAGCCAGAGCAAACGCGAAGCGCGTCTCAAACCAGATGCGGGCTTCGGAAAACGAGAAGGCGGTCGAGAGATACAGAGCCACGGCGATCACCGCCGCGCAGACAATGTAAGCGCCAACCAGGTTGAAGTAGCGCAACAGCTGGTCGCCCACGATGCGGCCGAGCAGGCCTTCCACCGGCACTGCATGTTTCCAACGCAGGTGCCAGGGCAGCAGGGCCAGCAGGGCAGGCGTGAAGATCACCAGGATGGCCGCGCCCAGGCTTTTCGCGCCGGGCGAAGGAACTTCGCGCGAGCGGAACCAGCGCAGGCCGAGCAGGCCGACAGCTACCGGAATCAGAAAGACACACACGCCCACGCTTTGCAGCAGCAGGTCACTGATCACGGCGCCGAAGAGGCCGATCCAGTTGCTGGCCCGGCCGGCTCCCAGAGAGCTGGCGGTGTTCAACGAAGGATCGAGGGGAGAGTAACTCGCGAGCGCCAGAAAAAGGAGGGCCGCGAAGACCAACATCAGGAAGCCGACCAGCTCGTTGAGCCGGCGGCTCTTACCAGGCGTGAAAGCACGCAGAATGAACGTCATGAAAAGGTGTTCCGTCCTTCGATAGAAGCGCAAAAACGCTAATGAAGAAAGATGCTCTATCTAAGGTTTCAGAGTACACCAGAGCGAGGACTATTATGCCAAAAAGCAGGCCAAAATTGCGGCGAAAAACGTAGTTCGTTCGAACTAAGGTTGCTTAGTTGCATCCTGCCACCTGAAGGCGGATTACCGCGAAAGGAAGTCAGATCAGCAGCGGCACAAAGCGCCGGGTGCGGCGCATGTAATCGCGGTAGGGTTCGCCCAGAGTTTCCAGCAAGGCCCGCTCCTCAATGACCACGCGATACATGTAGGAAGCCGGCACGATGACAGCCAGGACCAGCAGGCTTACCCAGTTCCCTAAGGCCAGGCCGATACCGGCGAAGATCAGCATGCCTCCGGTATAGGACGGATGACGGATCCAGCGGTAGGCGCCGCGCTGGATGATGGCCTGGTCGGCGACGACCACCACCGCGGTGGTGAAAGAAGAACCCAGCATGCGGAAGCAATGGTGCCGCAGCGCGCTTCCGGCCACCATCACGACCAGTCCGATCCAGAAGCACAGGAGCGGGCGCTGCAATGAGGTGGAGCGGACAGTAAAGGCGAGGGAGAAGGCGGCGAACATCGCCAGAAACTGCGCACCCAGGACCAGCTGCAGGGATCCGGCATCCTGCTTCCTGGATTGGCTGGTGCGGGCAGTCAGCACTCCTTCCGGAGCGAAGACGCCGACAAACACCACCCAGAACACCAGAGCGTAGGGCCATACGGAAACCAGAGGTAGAGGGTGCATTGTCGGTTCGGTCGAGATAGAGGCGGTATTAGCTGCCAGCCGACAATATACCTGCCTCCGGTTTCCGCACAAAATCGGAAGGCGCTAATGCCCGGGCGGACTCTTGGCTTGCGAAGTGCGCCAGGGTTTCGCCAGCTCAACGAATTCCCGGGCAACGTCGGCGGCGCCCAGCGGCCCGGAAAGCGGTCCCTCGCCCTTCCCGGCCAGCAGCACAACGGTGGTGTTCTGGTGGCGCAGCACGAAGGGATAGTCCCAGGCAAAGGTGTAGCTGACCACCAGCACCACGTCGGCAACAGAGCGGTCCTCCACGATGGAGATGTGCAGCTGCGAAAAATCGGGATTGCGGCGCAGCGCGGCCTTCATCTGGTCAGCCTGGAAGAATTCGATGTTGCGCGTCTCCACGTACATGGTTTTGAAGTTGCGCAGAATGAAATCCGGATCCCTGGAGTTTTTTAGAAGGTCGGACTGGTCGCGAGCGTCAGGCATAGCGCGCGGCGGCCGCTCGTGCTCGTATTGATAATCCGACTGCGCAGCATAGCGAGCGCGGCGTGGCTGCTCTTCGCGGGACTCCCAGCGGGTGATAGCAGCGTCGTGATCCATGGAATCAAAGGTGGGCAGCGCGGGCGGCGCCGTAATGTAGTAGGCCGGGGTGGCGCATTCGCGGTTCTGCGCCGGGCAGAACCTTACTTCGGGCCGCTGCGGCGAGTAGGGAGTCTGAGCGATGGAAGGCAGCGGTGCTAAGAGAGTTGTGAGAGCGAACAAAGCCGATTGAACTGGTTTGAAGCGAACGAGACGGCGAAGATGCATACAGTCCTCCTTGGCCGTCCCAGAATGTTGGCAGTGCGAAATCCAGACAATGCACTGCGGGTAAAGCGCAGATCAACTGCGGGTCTACGGGATGTAACTTCGCAAGGTCTTTAGACTTAACGGCTTGGGAAAAGTGAAGCGCTACAAGAACTTGCGGCACTTTTGCGACTGGCAGCGGCAGGGCAAGGTTCCGTTGTGCTGGGTGGCGCCGTAGTCGCAGGTCAGCTCTTCGCCGGCCCGGATCGCGCGCCGGGTGTAGAACTCCACCCGGTTGTAGGCAATGCGGATGTAGGAGTTGGAATCGCAGGAGTGATTGATGTAGCGAAAAACTCCGCCGCCCGGGCCGCTTTCGTCGATGGCTTCGGTAGTCATCTCTACAATGGCGATCTTCTTCAGGTTCTTGACGCGCCGCCGCGCTTCGCGCAGAGAGATGCGCTCGCCGGTGCACTCACCCAGCTTGGTGCGGGCGGGAATGGGCGCGTCAGTGAACAGGCCGGTGCCGTCGATGGCGCTTTTGCCCTTGCGCAGCATGAACATGTTGTTAGCCGGAAAGCGAGACATGATAAACGATCAGACGTCGGCAGGCGCGGAGGCGAAGGGAGCGGCCAGCCGCGCGAACCATCCTCCGGCTGCGATCAGGTCGGCGGGCGGGCCCTGCTCGATGATGCGGCCTTCGTCAAGCACGATCACGTAGTCGGCGTCGCGGATCATTGAATAGCGGTGCGCGATCACCAGCATGGTGGGACGGTTCTGGAGTTTGGACAGAGCGTCCTTCACCTCGCGTTCGGTGGCGTAATCGAGATTGGCGGTGGCCTCGTCGAGCACCAGGATCCGCGGACGATCGGCGAGGATGCGCGCCAGCTGCAGGCGCTGGCGTTCACCCACCGACAAGCCCACGCCGCGCTCGCCGATTTCAGTTTCCAGACCGTCGGGCAGGCGCTCTAAAGTCGGGGCCAGTCCGGCGGCGATGGCGGCGGCATGCACTTCCTCATCGGTGGCGTCGGGACGCTTGTAGCGGATGTTATCGGCCAGCGTGCCGCGGAAAATCGCGCCATCGGCGGCAACCAACCCGATGGCCTGGCGCAGGGAAGAGGGATCGATTTCTTTCAGCGGCTGGCCGTCAATCAGGATGGCTCCGCCGGTCGGCTCCCACAGCTTCAGCAGCAGGTCGGCGGTGGTGGTCTTGCCCGCGCCGGATGGTCCGGCGAGGGCGGTGACGCGCCCGGGTTCCACGGTGAAGCTGATGTCGTGCAGGACTTCGCGTTGCTGCGTGTAGGCGAAACGCACATCGCGAAATTCCACCTTGCCCTGGCCTGGCCGGAGGGGTACGCCGCGCGCTTCTTCGGGTCCGGTCTGCAGCAGGCGCACCGCGCGCTGCAAGGAAGCCAGGTTCTGCTGCAGGCTCACGGCCAGACTGCTGAGCGAATCAATGGGATCGAAGAGACGGTCGAGGTAAGCGACGAACATGACCACGTCGCCGGGCGTGAGCTGGTGGGCGAGGACCAGCCAGCCGCCATAGCCCAGCACCAGCGCCTGCCCGAATTGGGTGAGCGTCCGCTGCACGATGCGATAGCGGTTGCCGACTTTCGTGCGTTCCAGATAATCGTCATAGGCGTGCTCGGCGGTGCTCTTGAGGCGGCTGGTCTCGCGCGGCTCGGAGCCGGAGAGCTTCACGGTCTTGACCGCGGCCAGCGCGTCCTGGATGCGGGCGGAGACGTCTTCCCACATCATGTAGTACTCGTTCATGCCGGTTTCCAGACGCCGCGTGCCCTGGCGCGTGATCAGGAAATAAAGAGGAAGAACCGCGAGCGAAGCCAGGGCCAGCCGCCAGCTCTGGTAGAACATGATTCCGCAGATGCCGACCAGCCGCACTACCTCGGGAGCGATCTGCTGCGAGAAGGCGGAGATTACAGGCGCGACCTGGTCGGCCTGGTCGATCCGTTTGGCCAGCCCGCCGCTGGCGCGCCGGCTGAAGAATGCCAGAGGCAGGCGGAGGACGTGGCCGAAGGTCGACTGGATCAGGTTGGCTTCAATGCGCGAGGCCACGACAGTGCTCTGATACTCGCTGGCCATGGAAAAGAAATATCCGCTGACACCGATGACGAAGAGCGCGACCACGGCCCATAACAAGGTGGTCAGCGTCTGTTTGGGGGTGCGGGGAGCCACATAGCCGCGGCGATGCTTCTGGCGCGCAGGCGCACGCGCCGGCTCACTCTTTGCGGTTTTTGCGGACTTCTTCTCCGACGCGACTGCCGGAGTTTTCTCCGCGGCGACTGGCGGAACCGGCTCGGCCGCGGCTGCAGGCGTGTTCTCCGCAGAGGCTGCCGGCCTCTTCTCCGAAGCGCCGGCTGGTTCTTTTGCCGCGGTTGATGACGCAGATTTGTGCGCTCCCTGACCAGGCTGGGCAGACGATGCCGCCGGGTGTTCGACGCGATTGACGAAGAGGCCGGCTACGTCGTTGATCGCGATCCGGTAGATCAGGGGCTCCATGAGATCGGCGGCGGTTCCCACAAGAGCGAGAACGGCGATCACGATGAAGCGGTTCTTGAAGGGCCGCGCCGCTGTGATCAGCGCCCGCAGCGTCCTCATTTTGTCGCGACGATTGGATGGTGGCATTCCGAGACTGTCCCGATGTTACCAGCACCGCGCGCCAGCACCGAACAGCTTTTTAGAGAAGGGCGCGGGCTCGTTTTTTTGATTGACACCGCCATAGAGGTGGCTCAATATGCGCTCTTGAAACTAATTCCGTAGAAGATGTTCACGGGGTCATAGCAGCTAACAACCGGCAGCGATGACCGCGCCCCTGAGGAAGAAACAGGCGACACATTGCACGCCAGCAAAGGAGGTCATTCGACATGGCAGCAAAGAAGAAGGCCGCGAAGGATACATCCCTGAAGAAGAAGAAGAAGAAGTAAATTCAACGAGGCGATCCAAGACCAATGGCAGCCAAGAAAAAGGCGGCAAAACCCAAGCCGCTCAAGAAGAAGAAATAACCGGAGCTGTGGGCTCGCCTTGGCGATCCACAGCCATCCGCATCACTATCCGCATCACTATCCGCATCAAGGGAAAATAGTAGTCACGGGGGTGTTCCAACGAACACCCTTTTTGATTTTGCGCTCCTCAGCTGCCTGGATCGATTGAGTTCACGCTGCCCGGCCGCGGGGTTCAGCCGGCGTGTCCGCGGAAGACCCACACCAGCACGGCGGCGCCCAGGACAATGCGGTAGATGGCGAAGGGGGCAAAGCCGCGCCGTCGAACCCAATGCATGAACCAGGCGACGACTCCCCAGGCGACGAAGAATGAAATGACAAAGCCGATGACCAGCGTTACCCATTCCTGGAAGTTGACCGGCATCCGCCCCAGGGCGGTCTGGCCGGCGTGGGCGCGGAGAGTCTTGAAAAGATCATAAAGCGTAGCGGCGGCCATAGTAGGCATGGAGAGGAAGAAGGAAAACTCCAGGGCCGAGGCGCGCGACATGCCCGCCAACTGCCCGGCGGCGATGGTGGACATGGAACGGGAGGTTCCGGGAAAGAGCGCCGACGCGATCTGGCAGATGCCGATCCAGATGGCCTGCCCCATCGACATCTCTTCCATGTGCTCGGTCTTGAAATGTCCGCCGGCGGGCGGATGGCCGTAACGGGCGTCTATCACCCACATCACGATCCCACCGATCAAGAGCGCCCATCCGATCACCAGCAGGCTTTCCAGGTTTTCTCCGATCTTCTTGTGCAGCAGCCAGGCAGGGCCGGCGGTGACGACAAAGGCAATCATCACCAAGGTGAGCGGGTGGTTGAGCCAGGTGCGGTCGCCGCGCTCGCCGCGGGGAAAGGTGGAGAGAAATCTGGCGATACGGGAGCGGAAGTAGATGGGAAGGCAGAGAATCGCGCCCAACTGGATGACGATGGAGTACATCTTCCAGAAGGGATCGTCGAGGTGAATCCCCAGCACAGCTTCTGACAGGCGAAGATGCGCGGTAGAGCTGACAGGGAGGAACTCGGTTAAGCCTTCAATGATTCCCAGCAGGACAGAAAGCAGGTACTGGTTCAATCTCCCTCCGCGAATTCCCTATTGAGCGTTGGCCGCACCGCTGCCGTAGACGGTAAGGCTCTGCTCCAGCGCGTAGGACAGGTTGGTAGCGCGAGCCTTCCAGTCGCCGTCCGGATGCTGGGCCTGGAGTTCCTGGGCCAGAGCCAGGCCTTTCTTGCGCGCGTGTTCGGCCTTGTCGTTCTCGCGATTGCTCTTATAGATGTCCACCAGAGCGGCCTGACGCCATGCGGCATTATAAAGTGCCTCCGGCGCCTTGGGAGACTGCGGGTGCTCGTGGGCATAATGCTCGTAAATATCCGATTCTTTCTCGGGACAGTGGGCCTCACCCTTCCAGTCGAAACACAGCTTGTTGTCCAGCATGTCATAGGCGGCGAGGTCGGCCCATTTAGTGTGCGGGAACTTCTTGAGGACCTGCTTCATAGTCTCATCGTCGATCTGGGTGCGCATGTCCGGGCTCAGCTCACGGGCAGAAGGGCGAATGAGAATTCCCTCTTTCTCCAACTGCCAGCGGATATCGGCAGCGCGCCACAGGGCCTCGCCGGCCAGAGGAGAGTTGGGGAAATATTCAGAGAGCCGGTAGTAGAGGCGCATGGCGTCTTCGGCCGCATGCTTGCGCCCGCCGCGCTGCTCAGCCTGGTTTTCGGAATCGGCGGCTTCGCCGTAAATGATCTGGTCGCCGTTGGGAGTGTTGGGGGTGATCAGCAGCTTGTTGTCGATCCAGCCGCTGATGTCCTTGGCGGACATCAACCCGGCCTCGACCCGAGCTACCACGTGGGCCCATTCCTTGCCGTCGATGTTTGAGCGCCCCATGACGAAATAAATGTCGCGGCCGCGCGTGACGGTGCCCACCTTTTGCGCGGTGGGATCGGGCGTGACGTAGAGCTGGGCTTCGCGGATCACCGTGCCGCGCTCGGTGTCAGCCGCAAAGAGCGAACTGCTTATGAAGGCCGCCAGGGCGGCGACGAGCAAAAATTGCCAGGAACGAAGGAACATGGTGCACCTCATATCAATCCGTCTGAGCGCCGTACACATGAATGCCCTGCTCGATCACATAAATCAAATCCAACGCACGCGGCTTCCAATCTCCGGGGTCCGGCGACAGCGCCACGATCTTCCGGGCAAGAGCCAGCGCCTCCTGCCGCGCTTTGCTGCTGCGCTCGGGAACGTTGCTAATGCGGTAGATGTCGGCCAACACGGCCTGCCGCCATGCGGCGTTGTACAAGGCCTCAGCGCTCTTGGGCGAAGCCGGGTGGTCGCGAGCGTAGTTCGCATACAGCTCCGCCTCGCTCTCAGGGCACCTGGCCAGGCCGTTCCACTCCCGGCACAGCTTGTTGTCAATCATCTCGTAGGCGGCAAGGTCAGCCCATCTTGTTCCGGGAAACTTGCTGATGATTTGCTTCATCAGGCTGTCATCCATAGGCGGACGAAGATCGGGATCCGCTCCCGGCGACGAGGGCCTGGACCGGAGGTCAGCTTTCTCGAGCTGCCAGCGGATGTCGGCGGAACGCCATAAGGCTTCGGGCGCCAGAGGCGACTGCGGAAAAATATCCCACACGCGGTAGTAGAGCCGCATGGCATCGGTGGCCGCACCTTTACGCCCGCCACGCTGCTCGGCCTGGGCTTCGGAGTCCACGGCCTCGCCAAAAATAATCTGGTCGGCGTTGGGAGTGGAAGCCACAACCAAACCCTTGGACAGCAACCATCCCGTCACTTCGCGCCGGCTCTCGCCTTCCGCGAGCGTGACAAACACCTTGGACCAACCTTGCTCGTCGTTGCGGGCTGCCTCGAGCAGGACCATATCGCGCCCGCGCTCCACGGTGAGCAGCGTTTGCGAACTTGCGCCAGGGGTGACGTGCAAAGCCTCCGGCCGGATCAGCGTGCCGTGCTGGCCGGCAGCGCGGGCAACGGCGATAGCGGCGGCCAGAAAGAGGACGACGCGGAGCTTCATGCTGCTCCCTGAGCGTTGATGATTTCCGAAAAGAGTTTGGGCTCGATGTTGCCCCCGCTCACCACAGCCACGATTGTGCCGCTGGGGGCGATCTCAGCGGCATGGAACATTACGGCGGCGGTGGTCACGGCGCCGCTGGGCTCGGCCAGGATGCGCGCGGAGAACAGCAGATGGCGCATGGCTTTCTTGATCTCGTCTTCGTTCACGGTAACGATGGCGTCGACATACTTGCGAATGTGCTCGAAGTTGATGGGGCCGATGCTCTGCGAGCGCAGGCCATCGGCCAGGGTGCGCGCCGCGCTCTCGCCGGAAACAGACTGGATCTTGCCCGTGCGCAGGCTGGCCTGAGCGTCAGCGGCAACCTCGGGCTCCACGCCGATGACTTTCATGCCGCGCCGCGATTCCTTGATTGCGGTGGCCACGCCGCTGCTCAATCCGCCGCCGCCGATGGGCACAACGACGGTCAGCGGGCCGTCAATGTCGTCAAGGATCTCGAGGCCGATGGTGCCCTGGCCGGCGATGATCTTCTCGTCGTTGTAAGGAGGCACGGGGACGAGGCCGAGCTCTCTTTCCATATCTTCGGCAACGCGGATGCGTTCTTCGCTGGTGGGACCGACCAGAACCAGTTCGGCGCCCATTTCACGGGTGGCATCGAGCTTCACGGCGGGCGCGCCGCGGGGCATGACGATGGTGGCCTTCACTCCCAGCGCGCGGGCGGCGTAGGCGACGCCCTGGGCGTGGTTGCCGCTGGAGTGGGCCACCACGCCGCGCTTCCGCTCCTCCGGCGTCAATGAAGAAATCTTGTTGTAAGCGCCGCGCAGCTTGAACGAGCCAATGGGCTGCAGGTTCTCCGGCTTGACCAGAATGCGCGTGCCGTTGGCGATGGGGCAATTTACCAGCGGCGTGCGTACGGCGACTCCGCGCAGCAGGGCGCGGGCGTGCTGTATGTGGTTGAGTGTGACCATGGGCTCCAGTTATAAGTGCGACTTTCTATTAAACCGCTGGAATCGGGGATTTGTCATCCCGCAGCACTGCATGGCCGGCCGCGGACGACTGGATCATGCGCCGATAGAGCGTAGCGTAGCCGGCGTACATGGCGGAGCTGCTGAAGTACTGCTCGGCGTATTGCACACACGCATCGCGGCCGATTTCGCCGATCCGCTGCAGGCGGGCGGCGGCGTCAGCGACCGAATCCACGAGGAAGCCGCTCAAGCCATCACGCACGACCTCAGGCAGCGCGCCGCGACGGAAGGCGACCACCGGCGTACCCGAGGCCGCGGCCTCCATGGCCACCAGGGAGCTGGTTTCATCCACCTGGCTGGTGATCAGGACGGCTTCAGCTTCGCGCAGCAGGCGGTGTTTTTCTTCGGCGCAAGGGGAGTCGATGTAGCTCACCCCGGGCCGCTGCAGCAAGGGCTCGACCTGGCGTTCGAAGTAGCGTCGGTGATAGGAAAAAGGATAGAGCTGCCCGGCGATGGTGAGCGGCAGGCCGGAACGCTGGGCGATCTCGATGGCCAGATGCGGAGCTTTCTCTTCGCAGATGCGCCCCAACCACAGCAATCCCCGGCGCCGGCCGGAGGCGACGCCGAAAGAGAATCTGTCCAGCGCGATACCGTTGGGCACTACGCCGGCGACGGCGGGAACATCGGCGAAGGTGCGTGCCTGGGAATGGGAGACGCAATTGAAGCGCACGTTGGCAGGAACATTTTCAAAAAGCTGCGGCGCATAGAAATGCCGGGGAAGATGCAAGGTAGCGAGCAATGGCAGTCCGATCTCAGCCGCGCGCGGCCAGAAGCTGCCCGACATGTCGTGGACCAAATCGAGGGACTGGGCGTGGCGGCCGATCCATTGGACAATGCGGTCCTGGTGCTCAAGGTTGCGGCGGTCGAAATCGTCGGGCAGGCGGCAGGGGTCGCCGGTTATCACCAGCTCCCCAGAGGCCCTGGAACCGGCCGAGGCGGCGACGAAGGTGGTGGCGCCGTGGACAGCCATCTCGCGTTCCAGCGTCCACAACACCTGCTCGGCGCCGCCGGCGCTTTCTTCAGAGACAGTCAGCAGCGGATAAGCCACGTAGAGAATGCGCAGAGGCGAGGTCATTGACTTGGACTTGCCCCCCGGGCGGCGGTTTCGAGGTAGGCAGCGAAAGCGGCGGAGACCTCAAGGCCGGTCATGGTCCATTGCCACAGCTCGTAATTCAGCTTGCCGGGGAGAGGCGGGCGGGTGAAGTCGTAAGCGAAGACGGGCCGGAAGGTTTCGCGCTCGGGATGAAACTGTTCGAGGACCAGGTTCTGCGAGCGGTAGGCGGCAAACATCCTGGTTTTGATGGCGAGTGCTTCGCCCGGGACAGCCAGGTCTACTTCGGCTCCGGAGAGATGGGGGAATGTCTGCATGGCGAAGGTGCCGTCGGCGCGGCGGTGGTAGAGCGGACTCTCCCACACCGCGACTCTGCGGCGGCGGCCGACCACGGAGGCGATGAAGCAGGCAGCGTCATGATCGGGATGGCCGCCTTCATAGGCGGGCGCGAGGATGGCCTGGGGCTGGACCTCGTCTACGATCTGCTCCACAGCGGCAACGGCCGCGGGAAGGTTGCGGAACAGCTCCTGGTCGGCGATGCCGCCGGGAACGCGGTCAGCAAGGAACAACGGCTGCGCTCCGGCCAGGGCCAAGGCTTGCCTGGCTTCTTCGCGGCGGACATCGGCATAAGCCTGGCGCGAGGGGTATTGCTTCCAGAAGTTCTGGTGGCGCGGGGCGCCGTCCGTGGCGAAGACCACGACGGCCGTTTGCATGTGCTGCATGAGCGCGCCGCAGATGATGATCTCGTCGTCGGGGTGCGCCATGAGCATGAGGGTGGTCCCCAGGAGGGGCTGCAGCGGATCCATGCCTGTATTGTGATGCACCTTAACCATTTAGTATTAGTATTTGGCGGACGAACTACTGCGCCGGAATGCTGATTGCCTTGGCATCGTATCCCGCTTCATCGAGGTTTCTGCGACCGTCTTCATTTGTCTGCCACAGTCTTCACTTGTCTTCAATCGTCTTCACTCGTCTATGTTGATGCGAATCTATAGGTTACGAGGATTTTAGAAACAGCCGTTTAGGGGTGGTTGGGAGAAATATGTGGACAGGAATTCTGACTTGGGGGGAAGCTGGAGTAATCGCCGCAATCGCACGTGATCCACGGCAAGCCGGGACCCGCGGTCGTTGTAAATTCGCGCGTGATCGGGAAGGCAACACCTCACCACGGAGACACAGAGACACCGAGGAAAGCGGGGGCGTGATAGTTGGATTGGCAGGAAGCTGCTGGCCTCTAGCTTCTAGCTACCCAAGACAGCAGGGCTGGAAGCCCAACGCTCGAAGTGTTGGTTAAACGGCACGGCTGGAAGACGTGCCATGTTACCTACAGGGGCTGAAGCGCCCGGAAGTACAGTCCGCTTGGGACACCATGGGAGGAAGTAAGGGGGGCTTGGGGGGGTGCACAAGATCGGGTGATCCGGTGATCGGGTGATCGGAAAGGCAAGAACTGAAGATCGCTGAGAAATCGGGGAATCGGGTGATCCGGTGATCGGATGACCACCCCAGCCCGCGCAAAACCGGCGCGATTCGGGGGCCCCGGGGGATCGGGCCATGTGGATTTGGTAATTTGGCAAGCCAAAGCCGGTGGTCGCCGGAATTTCGGATTCAAGGCTTCGAGGTTCACGCGACGCGGCAGCGGAGCCGATCCCTCGCCAACATCGGGGCTCGGGATGGGGCGAACGCGGAAGAACGCGAGATCGGGCCAATCAGGCGATTGGAACGTGAGAGGGCCGGAAAAATGACGGGAAGGCTGCTGGTATACTCCGCTCCGGGGATGGAGTCCTAATGCCGAATTTGCAGGCGGAGATCGAGCGCTACTACGCTGCGGGCGCGCTTCAAGGAGCCGACGCCGCGCAGGCGAAGAGCGCTTTTCTGGAGCTGCGCGAGGCTTTGACGCGCGGCCAGGTCCGCGCCGCGGAAAAGCACGATGGCCGGTGGCGCGTGAATGCCTGGGTGAAGCAGGGAATCCTGCTGGGATTCAGGCTGGGCGAACTGGAAGACATGAGCGGGGCGGGCCCGCTTTCGTTCGTGGATAAGAACACATTCCCGGCGCGGCGGTTCAGAATCGACGACAAGGCGCGGGTGGTGCCGGGAGGATCGTCGGTGAGGAGCGGCGCTTACCTGGCTCCGGGCGTGGTCTGCATGCCGCCGATGTATGTCAACGCCGGCGCCTACGTGGACGAAGGCACCATGATCGACTCCCACGCCCTGGTGGGATCATGCGCGCAGGTTGGCAAGCGCGTGCACCTGAGCGCGGCGGCGCAGATCGGCGGGGTGCTGGAGCCGGTGAACGCATCGCCGGTGATCATTGAAGACGACGTTCTGGTGGGCGGCAACTGCGGCGTTTATGAAGGCACGCAGGTGCGCCAGGGAGCGGTGCTGGCGGCGGGGGTGATTCTTACACGGTCGACGCCGCTCTATGACGTGCTGCACGAGCAGGTGATTCGCTCCGCGCCAGACCAGCCGCTGATCGTCCCCGAGAACGCGGTGGTGGTTCCCGGTGCGCGGTCGATTAAGCGTGGGAAGGCCGCGGAGTGGGGACTCTCGCTCTATGCGCCGGTGATCGTGAAGTACCGCGACGCGAAAACGCAAGGCTCGGTGGAGCTCGAGGACATGCTGCGGTGAATCAAAACCAAAACCTTCCGCGCAGGCACGGAGATACGGAGGCGCCGAGAGGAACCCGGCAGGGCCGGTTTTTAATGGCTTTTCTGTTTTTGGCCGGGGTAGCTGCTGTGGCCTGGGTGGCCGGCCGCTCTACTCTTTCCCCGGCGGTGCTGGTTACCCTGCGCTGGGCGGCGCTGGTTGCGTTCTGCGGCCACGCCCTGTTCCGGCGATCGCTGACCTCATGGATCTTTGCGGGGATGATGGTGGGGGCGGAGACCGGTTACGACTGGCCGCACGCCGGGGCGCATCTTCAGATCCTCAGCACCATCTTTCTGCGCCTGATCCGGACCATCGTGGCGCCGCTGGTTTTTGGAACGCTGGTAGTCGGCATTGCCGGCCACGCCAACCTGAAACAGGTGGGGCGCATGGGCATCAAAGCCCTGGTCTACTTTGAGTCGATCACTACGCTGGCGCTGTTCATCGGGCTGGCGGCGATCAACCTTTCGCAGGCGGGCGCGGGAGTTCATGTGCCTGCGGAAATGGCGACGGCGGCAGCAGCCGCGGCGCCGCAGAAAGCGTCGGACATCATCCTGCACATTTTTCCGGAGAACATCGCCAAGTCGGTGGCGGAAGGACAGGTGCTGCAGGTGGTGGTCTTCAGCATCATCTTCGCCATCGCGCTGGCGTTGCTTCCGGACGACAAGCGCCGGCCCATGCTGGTTTTCTGCGAGAGCCTGGCGGAGACGATGTTCAAGTTCACCAACATCGTGATGTGGTTCGCGCCGATCGGCGTGGCCGGAGCCATGGCGTACACGGTCGGGACTATGGGCTTTGGCGTGTTGGTGAACCTGCTCAAGCTGCTGGCGACGCTCTACGCAGCGCTGGCGGTCTTTATCTTTGGCGTGCTGCTGCCGGTGGCGTTGCTGGCGCGATTGCCGGTGAAGCGACTCTTCAACGCGGTTGCCGAGCCGGTGTCAATCGCCTTCTCCACGGCCAGCTCGGAGGCGGCGCTGCCGCGAGCCATGGAAACCATGGAAGCGTTCGGCGCGCCGCGTCAGGTGGTGGCTTTCGTGCTGCCTACGGGATACAGCTTCAATCTGGACGGCAGCACGCTTTACCTGTCACTGGCTTCAGTTTTTGTGGCCCAGGCTGCGGGGATCCATCTCTCATTCGGCCAGCAGCTCATCATGATGCTGACGCTGATGCTCACCAGCAAAGGAGTGGCGGGAGTGCCGCGGGCGATGATCGTGATCCTTTCCGGGACGGTTGATTCTTTTCACTTGCCGATGTGGCCGGTTCTGGTGATCGTGGGCGTGGACCAGTTCATGGACATGGCGCGCACCGCCACCAACGTGCTCGGCAACTGCCTGGCGACGGCGGTGATCGCGCGCTGGGAAGGCCTGCTGGGGAAAGAGAGTCCTTCACCCACTGTTCTGGATGCGGTGGCGCAATAGCGTTTCAATTCTCAGCCGGCTTAGCCGCAAAACCTATGGGTGAAATTGTCTGTTAGCATCAGAAGTTAATCTATGCCGTCGGGAAAATTACATCTGGTGCCGCTGGGCGGGCTGGGCGAGTTCGGGATGAACTGCATGGCCGTGCGCTGGGGCGATGACATCATTGTCATCGACGCGGGATTGATGTTTCCCGAGTCGGAACTGCTGGGCGTGGACATTGTCGTCCCCGACATCACGTACCTGCAGCAGAATCGCGACAAACTGCGCGGGATCGTGCTCACGCACGGCCACGAAGACCACATCGGCGGACTGCCCTGGGTTCTTTCCGAAATCAACGTTCCGGTGTTCGGCACCGAGTTCACACTGGCGCTGGTGGAAAATAAGCTCGACGAGCACGAGCTGCTGGACGACTCCGATCTGCGCGAGATACGCGCGGGGACAAGATTCAACATTGGGCCGTTCACCATCAATCCCATTCAGGTGACGCACAGCCTGGTGGATTGCGTGGCCCTGGCCATTCATACGCCGCTGGGCGTAGTCATTCACACCGGCGACTTCAAGGTCGATCCCACGCCCACCGATAACCGGCTGTTCGATCTGCATACTTTCGCCGAGTACGGCAAAGAGCAGAACGTGCTGGCGCTGCTGCAGGATTCCACCAATGCGGAGCGCCGCGGCTACACGCCCAGCGAACGAGCGGTGCGCGAGCGCTTCGACGAAATCTTTGCCCGCGCCGATCGCAGGCTGTTTATCTCGTGCTTCTCGTCGTCAATTCACCGCATCAAGCTGGCGATCGATCTGGCGCGCGAATACCGGCGCAAGGTAGCGCTGGTGGGACGGTCGATCTCCGAATCGACGGAGATCGCGCTGGACCTGGGCTACCTGGACATACCGGAAGGCTTGATGATCCATCCCGGACAGATCAAAGAGCACTCGCCGCAGCAGGTCTGCGTGCTGATCAGCGGCACGCAGGGCGAACCGATGTCGGCGCTGTCACGCGCGGCGGTCGACAATCACAAACACGCCAAGATCGAACGCGGCGACACGGTGGTGCTCTCTTCGCGCATCATTCCCGGAAACGAGAAGGGCATCTACCGCATGATCGACCACCTCTTCCGGCGCGAAGCCGACGTGATCTACGAGGATGGCTCTTCGCCGCCGGTGCACGTGAGCGGTCACGCCAGCCAGGAAGAGCTGAAGCTGCTGATGAACCTGGTGAAGCCGCGCTACTTCATTCCTATTCACGGCGAGTATCGCCAGCTGCGGATCCACGCCGACCTGGCGCGCTCCATGCACGGAGCCGTGGGCCAGGTAATCATGATGGAGAGCGGCGACGTGCTGGAGTTCGACGAACTGGGCGCGCGCAAGATCGAAAAGGTTCCGGTCGGCCGGGTGTGCATCGATTCCGGCTCGCGCAGCGAGGTGGTGGAAGACCTGATCATCAAAGACCGCCGGCACCTGAGCGAAGACGGCTTCGTGCTGCCGATCATCGCCATCAACAAATTAACGGGCACGGTGGAATCCATTCCCGAGATCGTGATGCGCGGATTTGCCGCGGGCAGCGAAGACGGGTTTCTGAGCGAGGCGCGGCGGCTGATCACCAACACGCTGGACTCGTCGACGCCTGAAGAAAAAGCGGATTACGGAGTGATTAAAGAAAAAATCCGCGCCGACCTGAAAAGGTTTATCGTTAAGACCACTTCCCGGCGGCCGTTGATTATGCCGGTGATTCTGGAGATCTGAGTGGCCACTTCGAGCCGGCCTGCAGCGCCCAAGGGCCAGAGTTCATCCACCCAGGCCGAACCTTTGCGGCCGGTGATCGCGGACAAGCCGAAGGCGCACACGAGGAGCCGCGTCATCCGCTGGTCGGTGATCGTGCTGGTGGTGGCTGCTCTACTCGCCGGCCTTCGGATTGTGGCCGACAGTCATCTCCGCGCAGTCTCGGTGCTGGTCCGGCTGTCGAAGCCCGGAGCAACCGGCTTCCTGACCCGCTTTGCCAACCATCCTGTAAAAGAAGAAGAAGGCACGGTTGAGACGGCGCAGGGAACGCTGCGATACCGCATGTACCTGCCGGTGGACGTGGCGCATCCGCCGGGCGTGGTGCTGCTGCACGGAATTCACCGCGCGGGAATCGATGAGCCGCGCCTGATCAACTTCGGGCGCACTCTGGCCGACGCGGGGATTGAAGTCATGACGCCGGAGCTGGCCGACCTGGCCGACTACCGCGTGAGCCCGCGAACCATCGACACGATCGGGCTGGCGGCGCAGGCGCTGTGCACGAAGATGAAGCAGCCGGCGGTGGGCGTGGCGGGCGTGAGCTTTGCCGGAGGCCTGGCTTTGCTGGCGGCGGCCCGGCCGGAGTATCGCGACAACATCGGGCTGGTGCTGGCGGTGGGTGCGCATGACGACATGACGCGCGTCGCTCATTTCTTCGCCGCCAACATGATCGAAAAGCCGGATGGCTCGTCGGTGGCTTTCCGCGCGCACGAATACGGCGTGCTGGTCCTGGCCTACTCGCATCTGGAACATTTCTTTTCGCCGCGCGACGTGCCTCTGGCGCGCGATGCCCTGCACGCACAGCTGTGGGAGCAGCCCGATGCGGCGCAGAAAGCCGCGCTGATGAGTCGCGCGGGGCGGCAGACGTTCGATACGCTTCTCCACCATCGCGAGCTGCTGCAGCAGACTTTTTTTCGCGAGATCGACCGCCATCGCGACGAGATGCAGGCGGTGTCACCACACGGCCGCATCGGCGATCTGCAGACGCGCGTCTACCTGCTTCACGGCTCGAGCGACAGCGTGATTCCCGCATCGGAGACGCTGTGGCTGGCCAAGGAAGTTCCTCCTCCTCAGCTCCGGGCCGTGCTCATCAGCCCGGCGATGAATCTGATCCATGTTGATGGCCAGCGCGGCGTGCCGATGATGGAAGAGTGGGCGCTGGTGGATTTCATGGCCCAGGTGCTGAGAGCGGAAAAACGGTTGTCGAGACCGCGCAAGTGAAATCGGTAGAAAGAGTCGGCCTCGCCTCCTGCGTGTTCGCGAAAAAAATCCCGCAAGAAATCCTCACGGCGACGATCATCGATACGAGGGATGTTCTCAGAGCAGGTACTTCGGGCCGGCCCTCTGGGCCATTTGTGACTCCTTCCTCGAGGGTCGCGTCCGGAGCTTCTGTAAGCGGCTGTGCTAACCGGCGCAGCCGTCTTTTTGAGAGAGATCAGACCGCACGCGGGCAGCGCAGGCCTGGCGTGCGGTCTTGTTGTCTCCGGCTGAATCGAGAATCAATTGAATCATCTGGCGGTAATGCGCGCAAAACGGAAAGGGTGGCCTTGCGGCCACCCTCTGCTCCCTCCAGAAGGGGTTAGTTCAGTGCCCTTTCTTCCCGTGATCATCGGAGTGCGGGGTCGGTTTAGGCGCGGGGTTGTTCTGATGCGGAGAGTACTCGCGGTCGTGCGACTGCCCCGCGGGCTGACCCTGGCGAATGTTGTCTATCTGCCGAGGCTCCAGCGGACGTCCAGGATGATCCTGCAACGCCGGCTGCCGCTGTACGAAGGACGGATGCGGCGGCGGCGGCGGCGCGTTGGTTACCAGCGGACGCTGCGGCGGAGGTCCGGAAGAAACCGGCTTGGTCTGACCACCGGAATTTCCCTGGCCGCCGTTGTTGCCTTGTGCCGGACCAGGCTGGTTCGGGTTGAACGGCGGATTGCCAGGACGGTTGAAGGTCCCACGATCCGGTATCACCGGACGCCCGTGCTGTTCTTCTTGCGGGTTGGGAGTGGGATTGGCTGGCGGAGGATTGAAGGTTCCGCGATCCGGTACTACTGCCCGCCCATGCTGTTCGGGTGTCGGATTAGGCGTGGGATTTCCACCGGGAGGATTGTAGGTTCCGCGATCCGGTACCACTGCCCGCCCATGCTGTTCGGGCGTCGGATTAGGCGTGGGATTTCCACCGGAAGGATTGTAGGTTCCGCGGTCCGGTATCACAGGACGTCCGTGTTGCTCTTCCGGCGTATTGGGCGTCGGATTCGGCGTTGCATTCGGAACCTGCACGGTGCGGCGGTCTCCGGAGCCGCGGAACGTGCGATCATCGCCGCCAGGCTGGTTCTGTCCACCTTGGGGCGGGTTGCCGCCACGATTGGCGTTTCCACGGTCCTGAGTAAACACACGTCCCTGCTGTCCCGGAGGATTCAACGGACGATGCTCCACAAAAGGCCGAGTGTTTTCGACCGGAGGATGCACCACGGGCGCGCCGGCCACAATGGCGCGCTTATCGGGCACAATCTGGGGATGGGGAATAACGCGCGCGCGAGCCAGATCGGCATCGTTCACGCGCACTATCTGGCGAGCCACCGGTTGCGAGCTGCGGAATGCTTCCGTGGACACGGCGGTTGCGCCCACGCGCTGGTAAGCGTAGCGGACTTCACCCGCGTTCCGCACATTGATGTAGTTGTTCACGATGGTCACATTGCGAACCGTCACATTGGTGATGTTCACCTGGCGCAGGTAACCGTCGCTGTGGTGATACCACGGGAAGTACGGATCGCGCGGTCCCAGCGGGAACCAGCACTGCACGCCGACTCCAAAGGAGACGCCGCCACCGCCCACGAAAGCGACCAGCGCGGGAGCGTACACCGGCCGGACTACGACTGGCCCGGGGATCCATCCCCAGCGCGGGCCGATGGCGACCCAGCGGCCGTAATGGAAAGGAGCGAAGCCCCAGGGCTCATCTTCCACCCAGGTCCATCCCCATGGTTCCACCCAGGCCCAGTGCCCGTAACGATAAGGAACCCAGCCGACGGCAACGCTGCGCGGGAACCAGATCTGTCCGTACTCGGGAACGCTCTCCCAGGCGCCGTAATCGTCCAGGTCGGAGTATCCAGGAACGTAGTCGCCAACGTATTCACGCGAACGGGACGCGAGGACGCGGCGGTCACGGTTTCCGCACCAGTTGTCGAAATCGTCAGCATATGGCGGCGAGACAAAATCTACCTGCACGTCATTCGATCCAGTAAGTTTTATCGATTGACCGGAATGCACGGTCTGCGAAAAGCCGTTGCCGTCGATCTGGAGATCGCCGCTATCGACGGTCACCAGCGTGGTGGCATCGTCGGGGTAGATCTCCACGCGATAGCTTCCCGGGCGCAGCAGCGTGAGCGCGGCGCTGGGAGTATCTATTTCGATGGAGTTTCCGTCGCGAATGTCATAGGCGCGTACGCGGAGCGTACCCTCTGCCACTCCGAGCTGCACCAGCTGATCGTTCAGGGTCGAGGTGGTCAGATCGGTGCTGGCGGAAAGCCGCACGGCGATGTTGCCGGTTTCCAGTTCGGCGCGGCTATTCTGGTCGGTGAAGATGCGGTCGCCGGTGGTCAGCGGGTAGTTCAGCGTGGCCTGGCTCCACTGGTCTTCGCCCGAGGGCTGAAACGATACATTACCGCTGATGTAGCTGAGCCGCGCCACCCGTCCCGGCGGATCATCCTGATCGGCGAACATGGGCGATGCCAGCCCCAGCACAAAAAGAAGCATTGCTGGAACACAGAGCTTGCGAGCCAAAAAAGTCGTCACGGGCCACTCTCCTTCTGGAATATTCCTGTGCCATAAATGGAAGTTGCCTTACCGCTAAAAACACCCTCGCCCGGGCTTAGTTTTGGCGCAAGCGCAGGCCGCAAAAATATTCACGAAACTTTGCAGTTCATCACAATGCTGGTGTGGCGCCCCTTCCGCTTGCAGGTGTGATCACTATCTATGATGCGCCCGGGAAAGAGTGGGAAAGCAGGGAATAAAGGGACCGGGAGCTAACTGCCTCTTTTGGCGCGGGCGTCTTGCCGCTCGGAAAGGCGTTTTTCGATAGCGGACAGAAGCTCGGCGATGGCGGCATCGAACTCCTTGCCGCTAGCCTTCACAACGCGGGCACACAGCAGCCGGATTTCTTCATCGGTGGCCATAACGATTCAGAAACCGCGCGAAGCAGATGTCGTTTCGATCTACCCGCCGGGAAAAAATATTGTAGATCGGTGAGCGGGAAAGTCAAATCCCCAGTGGATCATGAAGATCTGGTTAATGTCGCCGCGACGCGCCTGGAGAGATTGGGCTCCCGCCGCCCACAAAGTGGACGATCTCGAGCTCATCTCCGCTTTTTAGAGCCGTTGTTTCCCAATTGCTCCGCGGCACGATCTCCCGGTTGAGTTCCACGGCCACGCGATCGGTCTTCATGCCCAAGTGCGCAACCAGAGTCGTAACCGTGAGCCCGTCAGGGAAGTCGCGCTTTTCGCCGTTGATCTGCAGCTCCATGGCCCAACATTCTACGTGACGCGCGTGACATACAGAGTCCCGGCCTTAGGAAGCATCCTGGACAGTCTTCGCAACCAGGGACCACGGGCTGGGACCGATGTGCATCATGAAAAATCGCTCCACAGCAAGATGCTCGCGCTGGACAGCCGCCTGCAATTCGTCGACGGTTTGCGGGTAGAAGAACGTGCCGTCTTCTCGCTGCTGAAAGGGATCGCTTCCGTAGAGCAATTTGTATTCGGGGAAGTACACCATTATCTGGCGCTCGCTGGTTTCTCCATGGATGGGATACAGCTCCAAGCGGTTCGCGCCTGAGCCGATCACGGTTTTGGAGGAAACGGGCCGCAGATCTGCCACGCGAGGTTGTTTAGCCAGCGCGTCGGGATATCGGGTGCGTGGCACCCGCAGGAAGCGTTCGATCAGCGGTACAGTCCGGTCCAGAACATACACGGGAACGCCGCGCGCGACGTACTCGCGCAAGCCGCCAATGTGCGGCCAGGAATCGGACGTGGTGATGACGGCCTTGAGCGGTACTCCAGGAAATCTTTTTTGGGCTTCTTCAATTGCTCTGGCTGAATAGCCGGAAGAAATCGGCGCCTCGACAACCACAATCCCGTCGTCCTGGCGAACCAGAGTGGTATTCCAGGGACCGGGAATGAATACGATGCCCGGCGCAAGCTCGCTGGCGGGCTGATTGGGTATTCCCAGCGGCCGGTCATCGACGGTTTTTCCGGCCCTTGCCGCAAAGGCTGCGCGCGTAACTTCTGCAATGTCAAAATCTGTTGCCGCAACAGGCTGATTGAAATCGAGCCTGGTAATGGTGATAGTCCGGTCAGGAAGGCCGTTGCGTATAACGTCGGCCTGCAGCGGGTAATGGATACCGTTCTGCAACCACCAGAACGAATAGTAGACACGCGTGGTCACGTCCCCCCAGATGCTCCAGAATCCGCCGAAAGGATATGCGCTTACCCACTCGACGGCCGTGGGCAAATGAGTCTCACTGTTCAGGAAGATGCGCACCGGAGATCCGTTCCAGGTAAATTCCACGCACTGATGCGGCACTGATTGCAGAACCAGATCGGGCATGCGGCGCAGGCCGGGGCCGGCCAGCGCTGTGATCATCACGCGCTCCGGGCTGAGCGCTAGGGCCTCTGCGGCAGCCTGCAGCTGTTCTGAGGAACCGGGCCCGATTTGTGCGCCGAAGCTGCGCGAAGCCGCTTGGCCGGAAACAACCACGCTGCTGACGAACTCGCGCTGCATGGCCACATGAATCCGTACGGTCTGTTTCCAGTTGGCGTGAGCAAGATCGCGCCGCTCGTCGATCTGGTCGTCGGCAACGATGTAGGGACCCTCAGGACGCTCCGACTGTTCCAGCAGGTTCCGCTGCTCTGTCGCCTCGTCTATGACGACAACGGCTTGAGTCAAGCCCCAAAAAAGCGGACGGGGGCATCGGCGCGGGAAACGCTGTCAAGGGCGCCCGCTGTGGGCGTTTATCTTGACCCTTGATAGCGTTTCCTGCGCTCCCACAATCGAGCGCGG
>DATGHX010000046.1:0-2870 GCA_035307585.1 Candidatus Angelobacter sp. | reverse complement strand
CAAAGCCAGCGCATCTTGCGGACGCTTCAGCCGCTTCAGGCAAAGTCGCGCAGCACTGAGTTGGGCAGTCAGCGATTGTCGCTCGGTGGGATAGGCCTGGGCGAGTTGCTGATACTCGGTAAAGGCACGTTCGAAATCTTGCATTTCTTCCGCGCCCTTGCACAATTCCAGCCAGGTCACGGCTGGCATCTTGCTTCCGCCGGAATTCAAGAACTCCGCGTAGTCCTGAAATGCGGCTTCAACTTCGTGCGCTCGCAAGTGCAGCGCGCAGGTCTTCACAGTCGCGTCCAGATAGTTCCTGGTATCGTTTTGCCGAGTGTAGATCTGCCGCAGCAAACTCCATGCGTCGAGCGAGTTCGGTTTGACCGTGACGTAATTCGCGAGAACAACCTGCGCTTCCGCGAATTGACTGTGCTCCATCATGCCGCTGGCTTGTTCGAGTTCCGGATCATTCGTCCAGCCAACTTTTTCCTCAATCGCTTTGTTGGCCTTTTGCTCTATCCCCGAGTGCTGGATCGCCACCGCGGCTAGCGCGCCGAATAGAAATCCGCCGACGTGGGCCCAATGTGCGACCCCGCCTGATGATCCGGACAGGGATCCGTAGAAAATTTCGCTGAACAGCCAAAGGGGCAGCAACCAGAAGGCCGCGGCCTTAAAGCGGTACGGTTTAAGGAAGAACAGCCACATCATTTCAATCTTCATTTTCGGGAAGCGCACCAGGAACGCTCCCATCAATGCCGCCACCGCCCCCGATGCTCCGAGCGTTGGTGTGATGCTCCCCGGATTGGACCACGCCCAAAACTGCAGGGCCGCGGCTCCCGCGATCAGATAAAACACCGAATACACCCAGCGTCCCCAAACGTCTTCGAGCACAAATCCCGCCAGCCACAAAAACCACATGTTGCCAATCAAGTGCATCCACCCGCCATGCAGAAAATTTGCCGTCAGATAGCTGATGGGCCGCTTGTACGCTGGGATGAAGGCGTACTGCTCGACAATCGAAGACTTTGACAGGTTTACAAACTGAGGATTGAGCGAATCCATTTCGCTCTGTAGCTGCGGCGTATCCTCACTCATCTTGATCTTGGCGTCGTAGTCGTCAATGACGTCGCGATTCGGATTTTGTAGCTGCTTCCACTGTTTGGGATAGTTCTGCTTAAATCCGTCGACAAATTGCTGCGACTCAGGCTGCATCTTTAACTCTGGATGCAGCGCCGCCAGGTCCAGGATGTGCCATTTGACTTCGCCCATTCGGTGCGCGTCATCATGGATCGCTGAGTTGGTGAACAGGAAGACGGCTGCATTGATGGCAATCAATGCGAGTGTAACTACGGGCCAGCGCCGGGCCGCCATATTCTCGTGCTTAATGGGAATCAACATCGCCCCGCGCCTTTCTTGCAGGCAGAATTTCGGCCAGGCCAAAACTCTGTACACCTCGCGTCAGTGTAGTTACGCAATAGGCCCATTCCCAGATGACGCAAGTCCCTGCCCCCTTAGCGCCTGGCATCCCTTCGACTTCGCTCAGGGCAGGCTCTAACGGCTGTCGCGAGGGCCTGCCCTGGAGCCTGTCGAAGAGACGCCCCGCCCTCGCGCAGCCCGAGATTTCGATGGCCGTATAGTTCTCACGTGATTTCCGCGCCAAGCTCGTTTGTAACAATTCCCTGCGATATACTTCCGAGACCTTACCTTCTTCCAGATGGGGGACCGCTTTGCATGGCCGTTGGCGTTCGCACGCAGGACCTCCGCAAGACGTATAACTCCTCGCCTCCATTGGCTGCCGGGGGCCTTATCGCGCGCGGCGATGCCAAGGGCGGCAAACCGCCGAAGGTTCAAATTCCGGCGCTCGACGGCCTTTCCCTGGAGATTCTTCCGGGAGAAATCTTCGGCCTACTCGGCCCCAATGGCGCTGGCAAGTCCACCACGGTTGGAGTGCTGACCACGCGTGTGCGGCCAACTTCGGGCCAAGCCTGGATCGGCGAACACGAGGTCTGGAAGGAACAGGCCCTGGTCAAGCGCTTGATCGGGGTTGTGCCGCAGCGTCCCAACCTGGATTTTTCTCTGACCGCCCGCGAGATTCTGGTCTTTCACGCTGCCTACTTCGGAATCGGAGCCAAGCTAAGAAACGATCGCGCCGACAGCTTACTCGAAAAATTCAAACTTACCGAGCGCGCCAACCAGATGGTGCGTGGCTTTTCCGGCGGCATGATGCAGCGGCTTTCCATTGCCCGCGCCATGATGCACGATCCGCAAGTTCTGTTTCTCGACGAACCCAGCGCCGGACTCGATCCTCAGACCCGCATTCTATTGTGGGATATCATTCGCGAATATCACCAGGCGGGGCGGACCGTCTTGCTGACTACCCACAACATGGAAGAGGCCGATGCGCTGTGCCAGCGCCTCGCCATCGTTGACCACGGCCATGTGATTGCCGTGGGTACGCCGGGTGAACTGAAAGCCTCGATTCCCGGCGGATTCCTGCTGCGCCTCCGCTTCGGGAAACAGACTCGGGAGTTGCTCCAGAAGTTGCAGGCGCTGGCGGGAGTCCGCGAGGTGCGCGCCGCCGACGGCACCGGTGCCGACGTTTATGCGGATCGCGGCGGTTCTCTCATTCCTGAGATCGCGACCTTGGCCGCGAATTCCGGCGCTGAATTGTCCGACGTTCACATTTCTGAACCGAGTCTGGAAAATCTTTTCCTACATCACACCGGAAGGAGCCTGCGCGATTGAACTGGAAAACGTTTGGCGCAATGCTGGCGCGCGACGCCCATGTGGCGCGGCGAAATGCGATTCAACTCCTGATGCAAACCTTCCTGCAGCCGCTGCTCTTCGTCTTTGTTTTCGGCAAGGTGATGGTGGGCAGCGGCTATATG
>DATGHX010000045.1:0-134326 GCA_035307585.1 Candidatus Angelobacter sp. | reverse complement strand
GTCCGTCGGTTTCTATATCCGTGCTGACGTAGATCTCACGCAACGGTGAATCGTTCATGGTCTGCGATGACAGATTGGGGTCGACAAGCATGTTCACAAATCTCCCAATTGACCACATCAATACGAGCATTGCTGAATCGTCTGGCCGTCCGGCTGGAAAAGGAAGTCCAACCCGCGTTCTTGAGAACAGGGCGAACCAGCTTCCACAGTTCTCGGCTGACCAGCTTGCTATCCATTGCAGCCCGTACTTTACCCTGCAAGCACACGCAAAACCAACTATCGAGAACAAGCGATTTCACTCAGAACCGGGTCGGTGAGTGTAATCGCGATTTTTCAACAGTTATCTCACAACCGAGATTGCTGCTGCAGTGTCGAGCTGGTCACGTTCTGGACAACCTCGGCAATCAGTCGCTTGGCTTTTATGGCTTCGGGGAAGAATCCTCCAGCGGTTAGTACAATCCCGAACACCAAAAACCCCCACGGCAAAACACCCCATGGCATGGGCAAGCTCGGTCTGGCAATTGCTAACCAACCTACCCCGACGAGCCAAAACCCCATAAAGAGAGCAACGAATGGATGAACGATCATCGTCACGTTGACGCGGGTGCCCGTGGAAGTTGGTATCAGGCGACCCCAGACCACGGGTAAGAACGAGTTACGATAAGAGATATACCTACGCACCTTGAAAGAGTTGCTGTTTGAAGTGCCCTTAAACGGACGCCCAGCAGGATCGGGTGACCACCAAGATGTAAATTCCAAGAATGATCCTTTACCCACCACCGCTCCAATCCGCTCAGCCACAATTTTCGGCGGCACATTGGCATCGACGTGAAAGCGATAGAAAGGCATTGGCGCTGTAGACCGTACTCTATCAGTCAAGAAGTCCGTGTGGAAGTTGACGGAGATAATGTAAACAGGCGTTTACACTCACGACAGAATTCTAAGTCCTGATCATCATCTCCCCCTTTCCTGGACTGAAGACCGGTCGGGACCGGGCCTACCCCGTCCTGCCCATCACCTTGCTCAGATCCACCACTTCCAGCGGGCACTCCGGCCAGTTGTGCGCCCAGCACACGATTACGTCGCATCCACTCGCCGCATGACCGTGAGTTGGGGCGAGAAAGAGCCCGATGCTCACCAGAACCTCGCCGTAGAGACGTGGCACTGCCACGTCTCCGCCATTTATCCTCAACACTCTCCCACCCCCGCGCTACATCATCCCGAGCCCGAAGGCGAGTGGAGCGAGCCGGAGGCGTGGGGGATCAGCCCCGCCGCTGACCGGCGTGAGCCAGGAAAGCTTCGGATTCTTCACCCTTCGAATGTGAGTGTAATGTCGAATTTGCGTGCCACTGTCACGTGGCGGACTTTTTAGAGTCTGGCCATTCCCAATCTCCCAGGCGGCCAACATAGTCACCGAGAAGCCCCTCGGCGAACTGCACATCCATAACCTCGCCCCGGTACGTGAGTCCGACCCAGCGAGTCAGCACCCACCACTCCAAAGTGGCCAGGACGCCGCTGATGGCGGAAATGCGTTCCACATGAAGCATTTGAGACAATAGGCGCCGCTGCTCGACCGAAAGAGATTGAACCAACGAATTCAAGGCTCGATCATCGGGCCCCTTGGAAAAGATGCCCTGTTCGATGACAAGTCTTTCGGAAATCCCGCGAGTTGTCTCTCTCACGAGTTGGTCAATGATCGCTTTGTATGCATCCATGGGGCAGGCGGGCAGTTCTTTGGACATGTTGGACAAGACCTCTTCGAGATCGCGGCAAACCCGACCCGATCCCAGCGATGACGGGAATCAAATCATTGGCATCAGTGTACTCAATGGTAAGCGTTGTCTTTCTCCGTGCCTCCGCGTCTCCGTGCCTCCGTGGTGGGTTTTCCTCTGTCTCCGTGGTAGGTTTTTCCTACTCCACTTGCTGCGAAATATTCAGCAGCGCCCCAATACTCGCCAGCATGACAAACAGTGACGACCCGCCGTACGAGATAAACGGCAGCGGAATTCCCTTAGTCGGGAGCAGGGCCAGCACCACGCTGATGTTGAAGAATGCCTGCACGATGATCATCGCCGTGACGCCGGCGGCCAGCAGCTTCGCGAAATTATCTCGCGCGCGCAGCACCGTGCGCAGCCCGCGCCACGCGAAGATGAAAAACAGTCCCGCCACCAAAACCGCGCCCACCAGCCCCAGTTCTTCCGATATGTTGGCGAAAATGAAATCGGTGTGCGGTTCGGGCAGATAAAACAGCTTCTGCTTGCCTTCCATCAGCCCCATGCCCGTCACGCCGCCGGTGCCAACCGCGATCAGCGACTGGTTGATGTGAAAGCCCACGCCCTGGGGATCGCGGCTGGGAAACAGAAACGCCATGATGCGCGCCCATCGCCAGGGAACGAAAAACACCAGGTAGCAGACTGCCGGCACAATCGGCACCAGCCCGTAGGCGAAGTAGCGCAGGCGCATGCCCGCTATATAAAGGATGGCCGCCGTGATCGCCAGGCAGACCAGCGCCGTCCCCAGGTCGGGCTGCTTCACGATCAGGACCGCGAACAGCGCCGAAGGCAGCACCGCCGGCAGCAAAGTGTGCCGCCAGTCGTCGATGGAGCGCATGCGCTGCTCCAGAAAAAACGCCATAAAGAGGATGAGCGCCGGCTTGGCCAGTTCCGATGGCTGCAGTGACATCAGGCTGCCCAGCCGGATCCACCGGTGGGTATTATGCGAGCGGTCGACAAAAAAGACCGCCACCAGCAGCAGCGTGGTCACGCCCAGCAGGGTAAAGACCACTCCCGGGTGCTTCCAGCGGCGGTAATCGACGCGCATGATCGCCGCCATCGCCGCCAGTCCGGCCAGGGCCCAGCCCAGTTGCCGCCACAGGAAATAATAAGGAGAGCCGAATTTTTCCCCGGCCATCACCGCCGATGCGCTGAACACCATGACCACGCCGGTGACCACCAAAAGCAGGACAGAGGCAAACAGCCACTTGTCGATGCCGACGCGTTTGGCCACTAGGCGCGGTCCCCCAGCGTGACCGGGGTCAGCGAGTGCACCAGTTCCTTGAAAGCGCGCCCCCGGTGCTCGTAATTTTCGAACTGGTCGAAGCTGGCGCAGGCCGGAGCCAGCAGCACGATGTCGCCCGGCGCCGAGGCTTCAAAGGCCTGGCGCACCGCGCGCTCCAGCGTCCCCGAGCGCACCAGCGGCGTCGTCCCCTGAATCTGCGAGCCGATCTTCTCCGCCGCCGCGCCGATCAGGTACGCCGCGCGCGCCCGCTCCCGCAGCAGCGCATTCAGCGCCGTGTAATCGCTGCCCTTGTCCTTTCCGCCGAGAATAATGTGGATCTTCCCCGGAAAAGACTCCAGCGCCTTCACCGTCGCGTCCACGTTGGTGGCCTTGGAATCGTTGTAGAAGGCGACGCCGTTGACCGTGGCTACCAGCTCCAGCCGGTGTTCGACGGCTCGAAATTCGGCAACCGCTTTGCGAATCTGCTCCGGCTGGCACCCCGCGAGCATGGCGATGGTCACCGCCGCCAGCACGTTTTCCAGATTGTGCGCGCCTTTGAGCTGAATGTCGCTGCGGCCCAGAACTTTCTGCTCCAGCCCGTTCTGCTGAAACACAATCTGATCGCCGGCCACATAGGCTCCGCAATCCACCGGATGCCGGCGGCTGAACCAGCACAGTCCGCTTTTGACTTTGCCTTTGAGCCCGGCGGCGGCAGCATCGTCGGCGTTGAGCACGCCGTAATCGCCGGACTGTTGATTTTTCCCAACGCCCGCCGGGCGCTGATTTTCGAAGATCCGCTCCTTGGCGTCGACGTAAGCCTGAAACGTGTGATGGCGGTCCAGGTGGTCGGGCGTGATGTTGAGAACCGCCGCGATCCACGGACGGAATTGCTGGATCGTCTCCAGTTGAAAACTGGAAATCTCCAGCACCACCATGCTGTCGGCCGCCGACTGGCTGACCAGCGAGATCACCGGCGTGCCGATATTGCCGCCCACCAGCGTCTTCTTCCCGCTCTTGGCCAGAATCTCGCCCACCAGCGTGGTCGTGGTGGTCTTCCCGTTGGAGCCGGTAATGGCGATGACCTTGCCCTTGAGAAACCGGAACGCCAGCTCCACTTCCCCGATTACGGGTATGCCCAGCGAGCGAGCGTGCTGCAGCTGCGGCTGGTCGGAGGGAACGCCGGGTGAGACCACGATCAGGTCCTGGTCGCGAAAGGTGCGCTCGCCGTGGCGTCCGGTCTCAATGGAAACTCCGCGGTCGAGCAGGGCGGCAATCTCATCCTGCAGCTGCGTCTCGCTCTTGGCGTCGGAAACCGTGACCTTGGCGCCGTGCTCCTGCAGGAAAAATGCCGAAGCCACTCCCGACCGTCCCAGTCCCACCACCAGCGCCCGTTTGTTCTTCAACTCCATGCAGCTCCATTGTGCCACGAATCGCGCGGAAACTACCTCATGTTTCGAGAACGGTCTGCCCATCAGATTGTGTAAGTGAATCCCGGCCACAGGACAATAACGGCTGGGGCACGAATGACATGATTACGTGAAGCAGATGACCCGGGTTGAGGATTCTGTAAAATCCAGATAGGTCCAGCGCCGCCAGGCGCGAATGAAAATAGCCCGGCAGGAACTGCCGGGGGGAAGCAAATAAGCCGGCGAGTCCCGGCAGGGACGGCTGAGCTTATTCTTCTTCTATTCCATGTCGCTTGAGAAACATCTTCCATTCGTCCGCAAAGCTCTGCTTGGCATGGTGTTTCTCCTGATTGCGGATGTAATTGGTGGTCGCCCTTATCTGCGCAATTCCTATCGTGAACGCACCATAACCCACTTGCCACTCGAACCGGGTCCCGCACTGTTCGTGCATCCATGTGGAAGACCCCGCTTTGATGAGTTGTATCGCTTTGCTCACTGGCATCGTGGGCGGCAGGGACAACAACGCATGAGCATGTTCCGCCATGCCTCCAACGGCCAAGGCCTTCATATCGTTCATTCGCGCGATGCCCCCGATGTATGACCACAAACGATCCTGAATTTTTACTGGAATAGTAGGGAGTCTGTTCTTCGTCGAAAACACACAATGAAAAAGCAAGCTCGTCCGCGAATGATAAGACATAGGGTGGACATTCTAACTTCAACCGTCCCTGCCGGGACTCTTCCGTCCTCTTTAATTGAACCCGGCAGTTCCTGCCGGGCTATTTTCATCCGCGCCTATCGGCGCTGGGGCATTTCTCGATTTCTTAGATTTCAATACACAACCACACCATTCGGGATGGGACACTCGACCAGCACCGTCGCCCTACCTCAACTTCAACGTCGTCAGCGCGAACAGTGCGAAGATGAGAGCCAGAATCCAGAACCTGGCGATGATCTTGGATTCCGACCACCCGATCAGCTCGAAATGATGGTGGATCGGCGCCATGCGGAAGATGCGTTTCTTGCGCAGCTTGTACGATCCCACCTGCAGGATCACCGAAATCGCCTCAATCACGAAGATGCCGCCGATAAAGGGCAGCAGCAGCTCCTGCTTGATGATGACCGCCACCGTGCCGATGGCCCCGCCTAGCGCCAGCGAGCCCACGTCGCCCATGAAGATCTCCGCCGGATGGGCGTTGTACCAGAGGAATCCCAGGCTCGAGCCCACCATGGCCCCGCAGAAGACAGTTACTTCAGCGACCTGCGGCATGTGCTGCAGCGTCAGATACTCGGCGAATCGGGCGTGCCCGCTGACGTAGGTCAGCACCGTCAGTCCGCCGGCTGCGATCACCGTGCACCCGATGGCCAGCCCGTCCAGCCCGTCGGTCAGGTTGACCGCGTTGCTCGAACCCACCAGCACCAGCATCACGAACAGGATGAACGGCGTAAACGCCAGGAACCAGATGTGCGGATAATGCCGCAGCGATTCAATCACCAGGTCGGGACGGAAGTTCTTGAGGAACGGCACCATCAGGTGCGTGGAGTACTGGCGCGTCGCTGTCAACATGACCAGCACCACGCCTACGAACGCGGCGGCGGCAAACTGCAGCAACAGCTTGGTGCGTCCGGTCAGCCCCAGATTGCGCCGGTGCACCACCTTTATATAGTCGTCGGCAAAGCCGATGGCCCCGAAGGCGATGGTCGAAAAAAGGCACAGCCATATATAAGGATTGGAAAGATCGGCCCAGAGCACGGTAGGAACGATGATGGCAACGGCGATCAACACCCCGCCCATGGTGGGCGTGCCCGCTTTCTTCTGATGTCCCGCCGGCCCTTCCTCGCGGATATATTGCCCGATCTGAAACTCTCGCAGCTGCCGGATGATCGCCGGCCCGATCACCAGCCCCATGAACAGCGCCGTCAGGCTGGCAAACGTGGTGCGAAACGTGACGTAACGAAAAATACGAAACGGCGGGAACGATGCGAATAGTCGTTGATAGAGGAGCCAGTAAAGCATTCTGTTCGGTATTTAGTGCGTAGTACTTAGTACTTAGTATTTAGTATTTAGTATTCAGCCGTCTGTCGTTGGTGTTTACTGTTTAGCTGCGCTGGTTTTGAATCGATTTGCTCCTCAACGCTGATCAGGAAAGATGTGAGCATCTTGCGAACCTCCGTCAGGCCAGATGTTGCATTCTTGAAATCATCATCCTTCATGAATCCCAGATCACGACAAAAAAGAAGTTGGTAATCGAGCTCGCTCGCCGACCCCATCGCGATTCGAACACATCTGGCAAGTTCGGCGCTAGTGCGTCGCCCGCAGCCTTCTGCCAAGTTGGAACCGATTGAAACTACCGCCCTTCTTAACTGGCTCGTAAGCCCATAAACCTCGTCGCGAGGGAAACCGCGCGAGAGTCGGTACAATTCCAATGTCAAACGATGTGCGTTGTTCCAAACCTGCAGATCTCGATAATTTCGCACGTACCCTCCAGCAGTCCCCTGTCTTGGCTAAATACTAAATACTAGGTACTAAGTACTACTTACTTTTCCGCAGGTATCTCCGAACGCAACGCCTCCAGCGCTCTCTCCAGCTTCACCCCCCGCGACGCCTTGAGCAGCACCGCGTCTCCCTGACGCAGCTCCCGCGCCAGCCATTCGCCGGCTTCTTCCGGTGTTTCCACGAATTGCGACTGCGAGCCGCCTCCGCAGGCGCCTTCGGCCAGCGCCCGCGCCAGCCCGCGCACGCCGATGACGATATCGATCTTCTTTTCCCCGGCGTGCTCGCCCGCCTCGCGGTGCAGCGCCTCCGCCGTTGGTCCTAGCTCCAGCATCTCGCCCGCCACCAGGATGTGGCGGCGCGCGGGGATGCTGGCCAGCGTATCGATCATGGCCTTCAGCGCCCGCGGATTGGAGTTGTAGCAATCATTAATAATCGTGGCGCCGCGCAGCTCCAGCACCTGGCCGCGCTTTTCGCTGGGCCGCAGCGTAGCCAGAGCCGCCGCGATCTGCGAGGGCATGACTCCATGCTTCAGCGCCGCCGCCGCGCCCGCCAGCGCGTTGTAGATGTTGTGCTCGCCCACCAGCGGCAGGCGCACCCGCTCGCGCACGCTGCCTGAAACCAGCTCAAATTCCGAACCCTCCACGCCCTTGAGCTTCACGTTCTGTGCCGAAACATCGGCGGCGCGCCGGATGCCGAAGGTCACCACCTTCCCATGGAAGTCGCGCCCGAATTGGCTGACGTAATCGTCGTCGGCGTTGAGCACCGCCGCCCCGCCTGGATGCAGCGTCTCAATGATCTCGTACTTGGCGCGGGCGATCGCGCCCAGCGATTCAAAGAACTCCAGGTGCACCGGAGCCACGGCTGTCACCACCGCCAGGTCGTGCGCGGCCAGCGTGCCCAGCGCGCGGATCTCGCCGGCGTGGTTCATGCCCATCTCCACTACCGCCAGGTCGTGCTCCATCTCCAGCTTCAGCAGCTGCAGCGGCAGTCCGATGTGGTTGTTGAGATTGCCGGTGCTTTTCATCACCCGGTAACGGGTCGCCAGCAGGTGCGCCAGGATCTCCTTGGTCGTGGTCTTGCCCGCCGATCCGGTCACCGCCATCAGCGGCTTGCCCCACACGCGCCGGGCGGCCGCTCCCAGCGCCTGCAGCGCGTGCAGCGCGTCGTCGACGTAGAGCAGCCGGCTGGGATCGGCGGCCTTGGCCCCGTCCTGGCCCGGCTCCAGCAGCGCCGCTACCGCTCCTTTTTTCAGTGCCGCCTCGACGAAATCCCGCCCGTCGAAGCGGTCGCCGCGCAGGGCAATGAACAGATCGCCCTGGTTCAGCGTGCGCGAATCGATCGAATACCCCGTGGCCACCTGGTTCTGATCGAAGTCTCCGCGGGCCCCGGCATACTCGGCAATGCGCCACAATGGAAGTTTCATCTCTTCTGTCTCTCTGCCTCGCCCGCGCAGGCCATGTATCCCAACTGTTCTAATTCCTTTCGCACCACCTGAACATCATCGAAGGGGAATGTACCTTCGCGGGTGATTTGTACTTTCTCATGCCCTTTGCCGGCGATCAGCACCATGTCCCCGGGCATGGCCTCAATCAGCGCGGTGCGGATGGCGTGCCGGCGGTTGATGTCCACAGTATGGCGCGTGCGGGTCTTGGCCAGGCCTGCCAGCGCGTCGTCGATGATCCGCGCCGGGTCCTCGCTGCGCGGATTGTCGGAAGTCAGGACCACAAAGTCGCTGCCCTGGCCGGCGGCCTCGCCCATCAGCGGACGCTTGGTGCGATCGCGGTCGCCGCCGCACCCGAACACCGTGATCACCCGCCCGATTCCCAGTCCCCGATGCACGAAGTCGCGGGCAATCTTGGTCAGGTTGCGCAGCGCGTCGTCGGTGTGCGCGTAGTCCACCACCACGGTAAACGGCTGGCCGCAGTCCACCCGCTCGAAGCGTCCCGGCACCTGCTGGAAGCCGGAGATGGCCGCGGCAATCTGCTCCAGCGTGCAGCCCAGCGCGGCCGTCGCGCCCGCCGCCGCCAGGATGTTGTAGACGTTCACCGCGCCGATCAACGCGGTCGAGATTTTCACGCTGTTTTCGGGCGTAACTAGTTCGAATGAGCTGCCGTCGGGCCGCAGGTCGACGTTGGCGGCGCGAAAGTCTCCATCCTGAATTCCGTAGCGAATCACCTGTTGCGTGGCGCGCGCCCGATTCTGCGCCAGGTTGCGCCCGTACTCGTCGTCCGCGTTGATTACCGCGAAGCGTGGCGGGGCCGCGCCGCATCCCGCAAACAGCGCGCTCTTGGCCTCGAAATAGCGCTGCATGTCTTTGTGGTAGTCGAGATGATCGCGGGTCAGGTTGGTGAACACGCCCACCCGATAAGGCACGCCCCACACCCGCTCCTGCTCCAGCGCGTGCGACGAGACTTCCATGACCGCGTGGCTGACCCCGGCGTCCAGCGCCTGGGCAAAAATCTGGTTCAGCTCCAGCGCTTCCGGCGTGGTGTGCGGCGCCGGCAGCACCACTCCGCCCACGCGATATTCAATAGTGCCGACCAGCGCCGTCTTCTTGCCGCAGTGGCGCAGGATGTAGTCGCAAAGAAAACTGGTGGTCGTCTTGCCATTGGTTCCGGTGATGCCCACGATGTGCAGTTGCTCGGCCGGACGTCCGTAAAAGTTAGCGCTGATGACTGCCAGCGCTCGCCGGCCATGCGGGACCACCGCCCACGGAACTCCCCGGCGATGCCGTTCATGCTTGGAATCGGTCACCACCGCCGCCGCGCCATTTTCCAGCGCGGTGTCGATGTACCGGTTGCCATTGGTGCTCTCGCCCTGCATGGCCACGAACAGCCATCCCGGCTCGATGCGGCGCGAGTCGTAGTCCACTCCGCCGATCGCGGGATCGCCGCCCGCGAGCGCAACGCCGGTTCCGCGCAACAGTTCAGAGAAGTACATTGGAGGCAATTATATTTGTGAAATCTCGAGCGAAGCGAGAGATCCCTATCGGCTAATAGATCTTTGCAGATGGCGTGCAGCTGTCGATGCAGCCACTCCGCTGGCCAATCCCGACCAACTAGGAGGATCTTTGAATCAGGTTTTGGAGGCTACAGGAGCCCCTCGCTGTGCTTGCGGTTTCTTTAGCGCGAGCAGCCTCCTGCACGCTTCTTCCAGATCGGCATCGTTCTTGGCGAAGCAGAAGCGCACCAGGTTCTCGCCTCCGCCAGCGTGATAGAAAGCGCTGCCTGCAACGGTGGCGACTCCCGTTGTATGCAGCAAAGACATGGATTTTTCTTTGCTGTTGCGCCCGGGAAGCCGTGAAGCATCGGCCAGCACGTAGTAAGCGCCCTTGGGCACCGAAGGCGTCAGGCCTACTTCCTTCAGCGTGTCGCACAGCAGATCGCGTTTGCGCAGGTACTCGCGCGCGATTTCCGAATAAAAGCTCTCCGGCAGCCTGGCAATGCCTTCGGCCACGCCGATCTGCAGCGGCGCCGGCGCGCATACATATACCAGGTCATGGAAGTAAGCGATGGCCTGGGCCCACTTGGCATCGCAAACGCTGTAGCCTACCCGCCAGCCGGTGATGCTGAAGGTCTTGGAATAGCCCGAGATGGTGATGGTCCGCTCCCGCATGCCGGGCAGCGTGGCCGGGCTGATGTGCCGGCCTTCGTAGATGAAGTATTCGTAGATTTCGTCGGTGAAGACGAAGAGATCGTGGCGCTGGGCAAAATCGGCGATCCACTGCAGCTCTTCGCCGGTGAAGACTTTCCCCGAGGGATTGGCCGGGGAATTGATCATGATGCCGCGCGTCCGCGGCCTGACCGCCCGCTCCAGGTCGGCGGCCGCGAACTTCCAGTCGGGCGCGTGCAGCGTGACAAAGGCCGGCGTGACCTCCGCCGCCACCAGCGTGTTCAGGTGGTAGCCATAATAAGGTTCGAACAGGATGACCTCGTCGCCGGGATCGAGCAGCGCCATGCACGCCGTGTAGAACGCCCCCGTCGATCCCGAGTGAACGATGACCTCGGTTTCCGAATCGCACTCCAAGCCGTTGAAACGGCGCATCTTCTCGGCTATAGCGCGGCGGATCGGCGCCAGTCCTTCGGCGCGGGTATAGCTGTTGATACCGCTCTCGATCGCGCGTTTGGCGCCCTGCTGCACCTCTTGAGGAACCTCAGTGTCGCAGACGCCCTGGGCCAGGTTGACGCCTTTGATCCGTTCGCACTCCAGGGTCATCACCCGGATCTCGGATTGTACGGTGCGCGCCGCGCGCTGGCTGAGTGACAAGGACATGCTTTCTCCCGGTTCCACGACGATCTGATCATTGTAATGGCAACCGCCCCCATGCAGGTTTTCTGGCCAGGAGCTCTCCCGCACAGGTGACACCTGGAATTTGGGGCTTTTGGCCTCGACCCGAGCTCCTCCTGAAGAAACCATTTCCTGGTCTAAGCACATCCAAGACACACGAGATGTTACGAGACGACACAACCGAACCGGTACGGGTACTCTTTGTTGATGACGAGCCGAACATCCGGCTCACGCTGCCTGCAATCCTGGAGATGCGCGGCTATCATGTCACGGTGGCAGCCACGGTCGCGGAAGCCTTAACGGCAATTCACTCGCAGAAGTTTGACGTGTTGCTGTCCGACCTGAACATCAGCCATCCCGCTGACGGCTTCACTGTTGTCGGCGCCATGCGCAGCGTGCAGCCGGACTGCGTGACCCTCATTCTTACCGGCTATCCGGCGTTTGAAACCGCGCTGCAGGCCATCCGCAGCCATGTCGACGATTATCTGACCAAGCCTGCCGACATCGAATACCTGCTGCGTACCATTCGTTCCAAGCTGACTGGGCCGCGTCCCGCGCCGGCTATGCCCATCCGCAGGCTCGCCTCCATTTTCCGCGACAACCTGGAATCCATGCTCGACTACGTTCTGCAGGGAATGAAGTCCACACCGGAGCTGGCACAGTTCCCGCTGACCGACGCTGAGCGCTTGAACGATCTTGGCCCCATGCTGCACGCTCTGGTGCGGGCCTTGGAAAGTGGCACCAGGCACAACCGTCAGGATCTGTTGCGTCCCGCCTACGCCCACGGCCGCTCGCGCCGGGAGCAGGGTTACACCGCTCCCATGATCGTGGAAGACACGCGTTGCGTCGATACCGCGATTGTCAGGACCATCGAAGAGAATCTGCTGGCCATCGATATCAGCGAACTGTTCCCGGATTGGAGCCTGGTTCACGCCATGCTGCAGGGACAGTTGAAAGCTTCAATTGAGGCCTTTCTGGAAAGCCCCGGCGAACCTTACGCGGCGAAGACCGCGCGCACTGCCTGACTCCCGTATCTAAGCTCCCGAACTTTGCTCGGCCGCTTGCAGGGTCTGCGAAACTGTCTTGGCATATTCTTTGAGCTTGTCTACTGAAGAGCGCAATGCTGTGGCTTTTTCCGCCAGGCCGCGCGCGCGCGCCACAGCCATCAGCTGTTCCGCTTCCATGTTGAGCCGCTCGAGTGTGGCCAGCAGGTACGCCAGCGCGTCCGCGTGCGGCTTCCACAAGTAAGCTGACGCTGCTTTCTGATTGTATTCGTCCACTTCCACGATCATGCGCGAGAGATAAGCCACAATGGTCATCATCACCGCGGAATAGCTGGCGCGGAAACTCTTTTCGCCGTCGTAGTCGGCGCGGAAGGCCTCGACCTCCGTGGGCGACAGCGTAAGTTTGATCTTCTTGATGGGAATCACGTGCGCGACCCGCGGATCGGCGGCGCGCACCATCTCTTTGATCTGCTGCCGCGCGCTGTGAATCTTGCCTTCCTGAACCGCATTCTGTACCGCTTGTGACGGCGGGACAGCGAGTACCTCTACTCCCTTGGCCGGGGCAGGCGCCTGCTCCTGATGCGCGCGCGCCATCGCCGGCGCTGCCGGCGCGGCTTCGGGAATCGGCGCTGTTGACGGCGCAGGTGGAATTGCAGGGCGGGCAGGTGGCGCCGCCGGCCGGGCGTTGGCTGCGGGCGGAAGCGGATCTCCTGGCTCCGCCGGGAACCGCGGCGCTACTGCCGCCGGCGGACGCTGCGGACGCTTATCCACCGCCTTCTTGTAGCGCGATACTTTTCTGAATTCGTCCTGCGCGTACTGGTAGTCTTCCGCCAGCAACTCGCCTTCGGGAACCTCGCTGAGATGCTGCACGGTGATATCGCCTTCTACGCGCGAGAGAATGCTGCCGCCTTCCTTCTGCACTTTTTCCGCGAAGGTCTTGATCTGCTTGGTCGCATCGTGGAAGAGCAAATCGAACTTGCGCCCGAACATATCGTTCCACACCGCTACCGCCGCCAGCGAATCAGGGTGATAAAACGACTGCCCCAGGGACTGCTTCAGTTCCCGGACTCGCTGCACGATGCCGGAGTCCATGATTTGATCGAAGTGGCGGAATTCTTCCAGCTCCTCGTACAGGTATTCAAATTCTTTCAGGTGCTGCAGATGTTCCGGGGCCATCGACTCCTGCTGCACGTCGCCCAGCGCCCGATAGAGTTCGGCTTCAAATGCCAGCGCCGATTGCGTGATTACGATGTACAGGCTGTCGACTTCCGGGCGGTGCCACGCCGTTGGCCCTGTCGGTTGGCGAAACAGGTGAGTGACAATGCAGTCTGTCTTGTCGCGGTCTCCCGCGCGGGGCGAAGCTTTGTGAGCAAAATAGCGCAGGAGCGCATGCGCGGTCTCGAAGCCGGGCAGTCCTTTGAGTGCGTCCCGCACCACGGGAGGCGTGGTGGCCAGGTCCAGCACGTCGAGCCAGTCGCGCAGAAGCGTCACCGCCTGCGCCTGGTCTGTCCCGGTAGCCTGCTCCGCCTTTTGAATTTCCGCCGGAACCGGCACACGGTGCCCCATGCTCTTTTCCAAGAGCTCGACATAAAACTTTTGTACGCTGCTGAGGTCTTGCAGCTCCAGTTGGGAGTCTCGACCCACTTTCACAAACTCCTGTATTGCCCTGAACTTAGGTGGGGAATGCCGCGTTTTGGCGGTAGTTTAACCAGCTTTTGGGAACTAAACAATCAGGAACTGTTGATTAAAAGGGGCCAAGGCAGGCAACTCTTTCATTTTTAATAGCTTACGGCGAAGAAACGAAAGCTCAGGACCCTACTTTCCTCCCAGCAGCATTTTGGCGATGGTTTGCAGCTGCATATTCGAAGTTCCTTCGTAGATCTTGCCGATCTTGGCGTCGCGATAATACTTTTCCGCGGGATAGTCCTTGGTAAAGCCCACGCCGCCGAAGATCTCCAATCCCAGCGAGGCCACGCGCTCCGCCACTTGCGAGGCAAAAAGTTTGGTCATGGCCGCCTCTTTCACGAAATTCATGCCCGCATCCTTCATGCGTGCCGCGTTGTAGACCATCATGCGCACCGCTTCGATCTCCGTCGCCATCTGCGCCAGCTGGAACTGTATGCCCTGAAATTCGGAGATGCTCTTGCCGAACTGCTTGCGCTCCTGCGAGTACTTGAGCGCCGCCTCCCACGCGCCGCGCGCCAGCCCCAGCATCTGCGCGCCAATCCCGATCCGCCCTTCGTTCAGAGTTTCAATGGCGATCTTGTATCCCTTGCCTGCCTCGCCCAGCACGTTCTCCTTGGGCACGCGGCAATCTTCCAGGATCAGCTCGCAGGTTGAAGAAGCCCGGATCCCCAGTTTGTCTTCTTTTTTCCCCACGCTGAAGCCGGAGAACGACTTCTCCACGATGAACGCGGTCACGCCTTTGTAACCCGCGGCGGGATCCACGGTGGCCAGCAGAATGAAGATGCCGGCCTCCTTGCCGTTGGTGATCCACAGCTTGCGGCCGTTGAGCACGTACTCGCTGCCCTTGAGCTGCGCCCGCGTCTGCAGCGCAAACGCGTCCGATCCTGAACCCGCCTCGCTCAGCGCGTACGCGCCCACCGTGTCGGCGCACATGCGCGGCAGGTAACGGCGTTTCTGCTCCTCGGTAGTCCAGTGCAGCAGCGCGTTGTTGACCAGCGTGTTCTGCACGTCCACAATCACGCCCGCCGAAGCGTCCACGCGCGAGATCTCTTCCACCGCCAGGATGGCGTCAAAGAACTTCCCGCCGGCGCCGCCGTACTGCTCCGGCACCTCAATTCCCATCAGCCCCAGGCGGAAAAACTCCTCGATCAGCTCGTGATCGAAGACGCCTTTTTCGTCCATCTCGCGGACCTTCGGGCGCAGGCTCTGGTCGGCGAACTGGCGCACGTTATCGCGAAACAGAACCTCGTCTTCACTGAGCATGGTTAAAGGCTGCGGAACAGGAGCCACGGGAATGGATACTTGAGACATACGATGAATCCTCAGTTGCAAAAATCGTCGAAATCGCGCGCAATCGCCGTAATCTAAAGCTCAAAGACCAAACCCAAAATTTTAACACCCAAATTCAGCCGCGCCCGAGATATCGCTCTGTCACATTTCAATATGCGCCCCATCAAAGCAGAAGCCCGCTGATCTCTGGATGAGAATGTCACCCGATCACCCGATGGCTTGCCCTGTCTCAATCCTCCCAGCTTATCCCATTCGCATCCCTATACCTTTTTTGATCTTCAATTTGCCAAATTACCAAATCCACCATGGCTCGATCACCCGAACTCGCGTTCTCGCGTCCAGCTACTTGACTCTTTCCCTCCTAAGAATTTCAAATGTCCCGGTTATGAAAGTTGCCTTTTTAGGTTTGGGAATCATGGGAAGGCCGATGGCGGCGAACCTGGCCAAGGCCGGCCACGATGTCACTGTCTGGAACCGCACGCCGCGCGAGCCCATTCCCGGCGCCACCATGGCTGCAACGCCCGCCGAAGCCGTCAAGGGCAAAGAAGCCGTATGGATCTGCGTAGCTGACACCAAGGCCGTCGAACAGGTTTTGTTTGGTCCCGACGGCGCCTTTGAAGCCCTGGAGAGCGGCACCATCATCGTTGACTCCAGCACCATCTCGCCTTCGGCCAGCGTGCGCTTCATGGCAGGCGTGCAGGAAAAAGGCTGCGAGTTCCTCGACGCGCCCGTCACCGGTTCCAAAGCCGGCGCTGAAGCCGGCCAGCTCATCTTCATGGTCGGCGGCAATCCCGTCAACATCGAAAAGACTGAGCCCCTGTTCCGCGCCATGGCCAAGAAAGTCATTCACATGGGGGAAAACGGCAAAGGACTGGCCGCCAAGCTGGCGCAGAACATGAACATCGCTTTCATCTACGAAGGCCTGTGCGAGAGCCTCACTCTGGCCCGCAAGATGGGCGTACCCGCGGAAAAAATGTTCGAACTGATCGGCGCTTCCATGATCCGCTCCGGCGTCGCCGAATATAAACAGCCTTTCATCCTCAGCCGCGACTACTCGCCCAACTTCCCCCTCAAGCTCATGCACAAGGACATCCATCTCATGCTCGACGCCGGCAAGGAAAACGGCGTCGACCTTCCGGGCCTCACCAAGATCGACGAGATTTACGAAGAAGCCAGCAAAGCCGGCTATGACGATCTGGACTATGCTTCGACCATCACACTGCTCGAAGATCGGGCGGGAATGCGCTCCAAGGCGAAGGCGTAGCGTCAGGACAAGCGCTAGTCCGAACCGTGATTTCCGGTCACCAGATCACCCGATCACGGCGATCACTGGATCTCCTCCTACTTAGCCTCCACGATCCGCACGTCCTTATCCAGCTGGAAGGTCAGCACTGTCTCTGAGGGGACTTTGATCGAGCTGCCTTTGGTCAGCACCTGGGTCAGGACGCCTCCACCCGCGCCGGCGCCGGCTCCGATGGCCGCGCCTTTCCCGCCGCCCGCGATCGCCCCGATAATCGCCCCCAATGCTGCTCCGCCGCCGGTGTAGATAGCCGTCCGCTTGTTGGCGCCCAGGCCCGGCTTGCCCGCCTCTTTCACATCGGTGGTGCTGATGTTGTATTGCTGGCCTTCCACCGAGATCGATTGCAGGTCCAGCACCAGGTCAGAGGTGCCGCGGAAGTGCCCTCCCTTCGACGCCGACCGGATCACGATCTGCGCGTTCGATCCTCGGGGAATGACCACGTCGCCGTTGGCGTCGGGAACGTCTTCCACTGCTTCGGCGGCATAGGTCTGCCCTTCGACTGCCGACGCTGAACTTATCGTGTCTTCCGTGCGCACGGATACGTGCGTGCCCGCCGGCAGCACGTAGGTCTTGGTCTTAATTTCTGCTTGCGTGGGATGGTAGTGGTGTTCGTGCACCGCGTCGGACGCCGCGCGGGCCGTCGAGCGCGCTGGCGGCGTGGCTGGGCCTTGCGCGGCTCCCGGTTGTGTGCCTGCGGTCTGTGCCGGAGAAGCTTGCGCCGCCGCGGCATCGTCATACTCAATGGACTTCACCTGTGCCATCGGGACCGTGTGGTTGGTCTTGTCGTCGCCGGCCAGGGTGATCTCTGAAGGTGAAGTCGCCGTGACCATTCCCGTAAGCGTGGTGCCGTCGCGCATAAACACCGTCGCATGCGGCCCGGAAGCAGCTTTGTTCGAGCACGAAACCAGGAGCAACAGGCCGCCGAGAATGGCCCCCGCCAGAAAGCTTCGCCCAAGAGGCGCCGGGGCGCTGGAAGCTTTGCGTGTAGAGTGGTTCATCGTAACCTCCCGCTAAGCGATGATGATCAGTGAGACTGGATCTCGCTCGGAGATTCTATAGCAATAGAGAACCTGTGGACAGGCGGGTTTGATCGGTGGAATCATTCCTGTAGTTGATCCGATAGCTTAGGAAACGGAGACCGCCCGATGAACGGATACAACATTGTTGGATTTGTCGTGATCGTGATTCTTTACGCCGTGATCGGGCTCATGGCGGCCGCGGGTACCGTCTTCATCGCAAAGAAAGTCCTCGCCCCCAAAGGAGAGCAGATCTTCTACGCCGCCTTTCTTGTCATGATCGCCGCGTTCTACCTGGCCTTCACCGCCTACTTCGGAGTGGCTACCGCCTGGAGGGTGGAAACGATCGCCGTTGCGGCCTTTGTGGCGATGGCTCTGCTGGGCACGCGCCTGCCCTTCGCCCTGGTTGTCGGGTACTCGCTCCATGGGATGTGGGACTTGCTGCACGAATTTCAAGCGCACGGCGCCTACTCCGCCTTTGGGCAGGGCCGGCTGACGGCGATCCCCCTCGCCTACGGAGTCTTTTGTGCAGTCTTCGACTTCTGCATGGCGGCATACTTCTATGCTCGACGGCATGATTGGAGCGCCACTTGATCCGCGGATAGAGCCCTGCCTTGCCCGAGCGCAGCGAAAACGGGCTTAGCCGCTGATGGCTGAAACACCACTTTCCCCGCGCTCCACCAGCGTCGGAAGCACATCGCCGATTTTGCCGCGCAGCACCGCGTCGGCCATTGCGTCCATGGGTGTAGGTTCGGCGTTCACGATGATCACGCGCGCCTTTGCAGACTTTGCCAGTGGAACGGCGTTAGCAATCGGGTAAACATTCAGGCTGGTGCCGATGGCGATCAGCAGATCGGCTTCCGTCGCCGCTTGCATAGCACGATCGATCACCTCCGGCACCAGCGCTTGCCCAAAGGAAATAGTCGCGCTCTTGAGGATGCCGCCGCAGCTCTTGCACTCCGGATCTTCTTCACCGGCGCGAACTCTCTCCAGCGTAGCCGTCATCGGGCCACGCCACGCGCAGGCCATGCACATCACCTCGCGCATGGTGCCGTGCACCTCCACAACTTTGTCTGAAGAATTGCCGGCCGCCTGGTGCAGCCCGTCGATGTTCTGCGTGACCACAGCGTGCAGGCGCCCGCTCTGCTCCAGCTCCACCAGGGCAATGTGTCCGCGATTGGGCTTCGCCTGCCAGGCAGGATGCGTCAGCCGCTGCTGCCAGGCCAGCCGGCGCACTTCGGGATCGGTCATGTAGTAGCGGATGTCTGAGAGTTTCTCCGCCTTCGGGTTCTTCGTCCACAGGCCCTGCGGTCCGCGAAAATCCGGGATCCCCGATTCCGTGGAGATACCCGCGCCCGTCAGCGCCACCACGCGTCGCGATCGCTCCATCCACTCCCGCGCTTTCTCAATGCGATGGTCCACGAAGATCATTTTACAAAAGCATTTGCTACACGGCTGGATCTGCGTTCTTCCCCGCAATTCGAAAGCGGTCGGCTCTCTCAGAACTCTGATTTGTCGGCTGTGTGCTTCCTGGCGCCAGATGCCAATTTACCAGGTGCAAAGTGCTAACTACCGCTCACCACCTCGTACTCCACCTTCACTTCCGGGGTCGCGACCGCGACCGTGCCGTAGAGTGGTCAGCGGCCTTTGAATTTCTCTACCAGATGTTTGGCGCCCGCATCGTCCACTCCCTTCATGCGGAACTGCAGCCGAACGGAGTTGAACAGGGAGACGTCGGGTCGCGGCGGGCGCGAACGATCCATGGTGCCCTGGATCTTGACCTCGATTCCCTTGAGCGCCACACCTTCGGATTTCGCCAGCACCTGCACCAGTTCCACTCCGCAGGACGCTACCGCCGCCAGGAAAATCTCGCCGGGCGTGACCTCTTCGCCCGGGCAGCCGTTCTGCTCCGGACCGTCGACCACAAAATGATGGTTGCGCGCACTGCATAGAACGCGGCCAAAAGTATTAGTGGACGCCGCTCGCGCTTCATACTGCCGAATGTCAGGAGCTGGCATTTGTTTGTTCCTCCCGGGGAATCAGATTTCAGGCAATCAGATTTTACCTGCAGGCGGCAGCACGGACCTTAAGGCCGATTACTTCCACGTCGGTAGAGTTCAGAATCTTGTCTCCGTACGCTTCATTCACTTCCGAACCCTCAAAGTCGAAATCGTCGCGCTTGGCATCGCGCCTGAGTACGCCCTTGACGGTCACGCTTTGCCCCACGTGGCCGGCCAAATCCACCGTAGAGCTGCGCAGGGCGTAAGTCTTTCCGTCCCCGCTTTTCAGCGTGAACCGCTCAGCCAAATTGCCCGGGCTCAAACAGCCAGTCAGGGTGACGGATGACGGCTGCTTGGCGGTCTTGGCAAACGTTGCCAGGCAAGCGCCGAGCACAACCAGCGGTAAAATTAGACGTGGCAAGTTTCTTAGCATGCGGGCCTCCGGCGAAAAACGCGATTTTAGCATCCCGCATTGAGTGGATCTCCGTTTTTTACCGATTGGCGCTGCTGTGCGATGCCGCTAACTGTTCTTTTCCGCATGGCGTCTAACTATTGGAACCGGAGGCACTTGTCCTGCGTAATGTACGTCATCGACTGGTTCCGGGCACGCGCCCTCCAACTCCATGAGAATGGCCCTGGACATCTTCGCTCAGGTGATACGCACCCTGTGGGCGCACAAGCTGCGCTCCTTTCTCACCATGTTTGGGATCGCCTGGGGCGTAGGCTCATTGCTGATGCTGGTGGGGCTGGGCGAAGGCTTTCGTTCCGGGCAGCGGCGCAATATGGCCGACATCGGCCAGGACATCATTTTCATCTGGGGCGGCCAGGTGCCCAACGTCTCCGGCCAGCACCAGGACATGCGCCGCTACTACCTGACCTACCAGGATTATCTGGACATTAAGAAAGAAGCCACGCTGGTCAAAGACGTGGTTCCACTGCTCAACCGCGGCGACCTGCGTGCGGTGAGCGAGTTTGCCAGCTCCAGCAGCACCGTCACCGGCTCTCTGCCCAACTTCGCCGACATTCGCTACCTGCCGCTGGGCGAAGGCCGCTGGCTGAATGACGCTGACGAAGCCCAGCGCCGAACCGTCTGCGTGCTCGGTTTCCAGATGATGAAAAACCTCTTTCCCGGGCGGCCGGCCATCGGCAGTTTCATTCTCATCAACGGCGTACGCTTTGAAGTGGTGGGCGTGCTCAAGAACATCGGGCGCCAGGAAAACAATATGAACAACGTGCGCCTGTATATGCCCTTTTCCACCATGCACGAGTTCTTCCCCATGAAGACCGAGCGCACCATCGACGACATCAGCGTGATGAACCTGCAGCCGGCAAGCCGCGATCAGCACAAAGCGGCGCTGGCCCAGGTGCACCGCATCATCGCCCGGAACCACGGTTTCGATCCCGAGAATACGGATGCTTTCGAAGGCTGGGACACCGTGGAAAACGCCGAACGCGTAGGCCGGATCTTCACCACCATGGACGTCTTTCTCGGTGGCGTGGGCATCGTAACCCTGGCCCTGGGCGCCATCGGCATCATCAACATCATGCTCGTCTCGGTCACCGAGCGGACCCGCGAGATCGGCCTGATGAAAGCCGTGGGCGCCACCAACCGCAGCATCCTCTGGCAGTTTTTCCTGGAAGGCGCGTTTCTGACGGCGTTGAGCGGAGGTGTGGGCATCGGCGCCACGCAGGCGCTGATGTCCGGAATGAAGCTGTTTCCCTTGCCGCCGTTCTTCGATCCGCCGCACATGGTGCCGGCCTCGGCGGCGCTGGCCCTGGGCGCGCTCTCGATCGCGGGAATCGTTGCCGGGCTTTATCCGGCGCGCAAGGCCGCCATGCTCGCGCCGGTGGAAGCGCTTAGGAAGGAATAACCGTGGTCCACGATCTGGTCGGACAAGCTTACGAAGCCATGCGCCACAATCGCCGGCGCACCGCGCTGACTATGCTGGGCATGGCCTGGGGCATCGCCACTGTAGTGATCCTTCTGGCATACGGCGCAGGCTTCGGGCGCGCGCTGCACGCCATCTTCTCCAACTTCGGCCTGCAGATGATGGGCGTCTTCCCCGGGCGCAGCTCGCTACAGGCTGGCGGCATGAAAGCCGGCACGCAGACCCGCTTCACGCTCGACGATATCCCGCACATTCAGGACGGCGTACCTCTTATACGCCACATCAGCCCTGAGGCCAACCTTGACGCTACGGTCGGCTATGAGAACCGGTCTTTTACTTTTTCCGTCAGCGGCTTTTATTCGCAGATCCAATACATTCGCGCTCTCGACCTGGATGCCGGCCGTTTCTTCAACCCTGAAGACGAGCTCGAGCGCGCACGCGTGGCGGTGATTGGTTCGGACGCGAAGAATAAGCTCTTTTCCGGTACGCTCGCTCTGGGCGAGAAGATCCGGATCAACGGCGTGAGCTTTGAGGTCATCGGGGTGCTCGCGCCCAAGATGCAGGAGGGCGACGACAACATCAACCGCATCGTCTATATCCCCTTTAGCACGGCCGGCGATGTAAAAGACACGCACTACCTCGACGGCATCTGGGTGGGATACGAGAGCATGGAGTACGACAAGATTGAAGGCAACATTCGCTCCGTGCTGGCCGGCGTTCATGGCTTCAATCCCAAAGATCCGCGCGCGGTCTTCATCTGGAACGCCATGAAGAACGTGAACCAGTGGGAGATCATCACCGTGGCCCTGCAGGTGCTGCTGGCATTTATCGGAACGCTCACCCTGGGGATCGGCGGTGTGGGGCTGATGAATATCATGCTGGTGTCCGTCACCCAACGCACGCGCGAAATCGGCGTGGAGAAGGCTCTCGGCGCGCGACGCCGCGACATTCTCCTGCAATTTCTCGCGGAAGCCCTGGCCATTACCTTTGCCGGCGGCCTCTTCGGCATCATCGGCGCCTACGGGATCTCTTTCGCCGTGGGAAGAATCCCGCTCTACAGCCTGATGGCCCAGAACGCCGAGGCCGGGGACATCCGGCTGATCATCTCGCCCGTCAACCTCCTGATCTCAACAGGAATATTGGTAGTCGTGGGAATCTTCAGCGGCATGCTGCCGGCAATCAAGGCTTCGCGCCTGGATCCGATTGAGGCTTTGCGGTACGAGTAGTGTTGACCAAAAATGGGGAAAGTTCACTGGGCTTAATAGCGCTTGCTTTGATCCCTCATCGCAGCTATTCTTCTCACAATCAAAACCGTCTCGTTCGCGTGTTTCTCGCTTGGGCCCGCAGTTTGACTCCTGATCGGAATACAGGAGGGACCATATGATACGCCGATCGTTTCTCTCTAAGCTGGCAGTGCTACCCTTGTTTGGCCTTGGCGGCCAGGGATCAGCGCAAGCTCATAAACCACTGAAGATCATGATGAAGAGCGCGTGGGGATCGGATGACCCAACTCGGGCTTCCTTTGCTTTCCTGCATGGGCTGGCATTGGCCGATGCCGGCCACGAAGTCCAGATTTTCCTCACAGGTGAAGCTACCTATCTGATGCGCCAAGCCACAGCGGATGCGATTCAACCGGTAGGCTGGCCGTCGTTGAAGGAAACGCGCGAAAAGATTATCGCCAAGCAGATCAAAGTCTTCTCTTGAGGCGCCTGCTCCCGGGCCCGTGGGGTCACGGAGGCAGATCTGAGCGCATGGGGAGCAAAATTCGGCAGCCCGGCGATCTTCGTGTCGCTGGTGGAGTGGGCGGACCGAATCATCACGGAATAGCGGCACATCACGTCGCCTTGGAGAGATATGGCAGAGGCTTCGGTCTGTCTCTCATCCGGCCGAGGGGCACAAGGTGCCGTCAGCAGCTCCACCAGAAAGGAGCTTGATATGTTCTCGGTCTTTTCCAGGAGTGTGATTTTCCTTTTCCTGTTCTGCGGGCTCTGTGAAGCCCAGCCGGTCAACCGCGTCACCGTCTTATACGACGCATTTGGTAAGTCTCCACAACTCACCAAGGATTGGGGATTCTCCGCGCTGATCGAGTACGGCGGCAAACGCATCCTCTTCGATACCGGAAACAATGCCCGCATCTTTGAGAGCAACGTCAAAACTCTGAAAGTGGATTTACGCAGGTTGGATTTTGTGGTGATTTCCCATCGCCATGCCGACCATACCAGCGGCCTCAATTACCTTTTGAGTGTCAATCCCGGGGTGAAGATCTATACTCCCGACGAGCCATTTGGGTCGTTCGCACGAGGCGTGCCCAATGAGTTCTATCGCAAGGACGAAACTCTCGCCGGCGACATGCGCTACTTCGGCGGAAATCCGCCCCAGACGCTAGCTGCGGGTACTCCCTGGCCCCAAGCCACTTTCATCCCGGTGGGTTCGCCCACCGAAGTTGTCCCGGGGATTTACCTGATTCCGACCATCTCGCAGACTCCAGGGACTCTGGAAATGCGCGAGCTCTCGCTCGCCATTCGCACCACAAATGGATTGGTCGTCGTTGACGGCTGCTCTCATGCGGGTGTGGAAAAAATACTCGAAGCCGCCGCCAAGATCGACCCGCACACCCATATTTTGTTTGGCGGGCTCCATTTAGTAAAAGCATCCGACGCCGATATTCAACGCATTGCCACGGCGCTGCATGAGCAATGGAAATTGGACTACATCGCGCCTGGTCACTGCACTGGAGAACCAACCTTCGCCGTTTTGCAAAAGGCCTTTGGCGATCATTACATCTACGCCGGCCTTGGGAGCGTGGTGAATATCCCCTGAGCGGAAGCCGCTACAGCTTGCTCGAACTCGAAGCAAATGGGTGAGCGCATGGTGTCTGCGACTGAATGCTGAGCGCCGATTGCCGGGCTCTGATTGCTGAGCGCTTCTTACGCCCCGTTCGTGGTCCGCTCTCTCTGGTACGGCTTTTCCAGGTAGCGCCGGGCTTCGTCCAGGGCGCCCTGGGTGTTGTCCTGGGTCTGGATGGCCTGGCGATATTCGTTGACCGCGCGTTCTCTCTGGCCGGTGATGTCGAAAATCTTGCCCAGACCGATGTGGCTCCAGACTTCGGTCCACTTCGGCTCCTGGTCGCCATTCAAAGCTTCGCGGTACTCGTTGGCGGCCGACTGGTAATTGCGTTGCACGTAAAAGACCTCGGCAATGCGATAGTGCGCCAGCGAGCTGTTGCGGTTGCTTTCCAGCGCCTTGTTGAACTCCGTTAGCGCCTCGGCCAGATTGCCCATGGCCGTGAGCTCCTGCCCGCGGCGGATGGCCACGCGCACTTTGAGGTCAGGCGAGTTCTTGAGCACCCAGTTATTGGGATCGAGCGTGAGCTTGCGCGGTTTGCCGAAGGTCTCCACCGAAAACGGCGATTCGGTTCCCACCACGTCGATGCGCTTCATCTCTGTCTGGCCGTCGGTATCCACCTTCAGCTCCAGCGGCATATGAAAGAGGTCCAGATCCTGGGCGACCTCGCCTACCACCCGGAAGCCCTTCTTGATGCGGTAGACGGTGTACTTCATCTTGAATTCGGGCGCGCCCGTGCCGTCCACCCACTGGGAAAAGAAGGCGGTGAGCTTCTGCCCGGAATTTTTTTCCGCAATGGCCTGCAGGTCGGCCACCGAGGCAGATTTGCCCGCAAATGACGCCATGAAGTCCTTCATGGTCTTGTCGAAGGCGGCATCCCCGATCACCCAGCGCAGCATGTGGAAGATCATTCCGCCTTTGTCCACGACCAGGCTCTGGAACTGCGGCGAGTAGGTGTCGAGCTTGTTGATGCTGGAAAGCGGCGTGGTGTCATAGGCCAGAGCGCCAACGGCCATATCGCGCGAAGCCTCTTCAAACGCCCCCTGGCTCACCGTCGATTGCACGTAGCGCATCTCCGAAGCGCGGGCTCCGCCATCGATCAGCCACCAGTCGTCTTTGCTGGCGGCGCTCACTACACCGCCCCACCACTGGTGGGAAATCGTATCGGCCAGCAGCCGGTAATTGGTTTTCTCGGTAATGTCCCGCGCCGCCAAGGCCGCGATCTCCGGCGCCCAGGCCGAAGGCACCGTGTCATCGGGAAGCTGCACTACTTTCATTAGCGGCGAGAACGCCGGTCCGTAGAGGCTGGAGAAGTATTCCAGCTCTTTGCCGGCGTAGTCGGCATAGGGCGGGGCGAATTGCTTTTTGTCGGGTAGGACATACACATGTATCCCGCCGCCGGCGAAAACGTTGTCGGTGAACGGGCCGGCAATGATGGTTCCCGGGAAACTTGGTTTCTTCCAGTCAAACGATGCGACCACCTTGCCCGACGGCGCAGGGCGCGCCGGCGAGGTGTTGCCGCTGCCCACGATCACCGTGCCGGCGGGCGCCGTGATGTTGATGGCCGCGGTGAAGCGGTCAATGCCGTAGTTGGTGATGGGGAACCAGCGCCCGGCATATAGAAGATAGGTCTCGTCTTCGCCAACGTAGGCCAGCTTCAGCCCTTCCACTGGGCTGTCATCGGCGCTGCCCAGCGGACCTTCATAGTCGAAAGTCAGCGTGCCGGTTGCACCTTTATTCATCTGGGCCGGGAAGCTCACCCGAATGGCGTTGTCCTGGCTGATGCGCTCGCCGCTAAGGGGCTTGCCGCTGGCGTCCAATATCTTGCTCACACGCAAAGCGTTGTGCAGCTCAAAGGTCCCAAAGTTGGTGTCTTCCAGGGCGACAAAGGTAACCTTGGCGCGCGCGGTCAGATGGTGGGACTTGGGCGCGATCTCCGCGTCGATAACGTAGTCGGTGGCCTTGACCCGCGACTTTTCGGCTCCCAGCGCCGGGGCAAGCAGGGACAAGCCGAAGACAAGAACGAGGGTGGCACGCCGCAGAGGACGCCGTGCAATTCGCATGAAACTCTCCAGAGCTGCTGGCGATATTGGGCTTAGATGTAAATTTTCCCAAAAAAGGTGCTTTCGTGCCAACAATGTGGTGGGAAAGGACAATCTTTCTTTACAGTCTTCCCTTAGCCTCTATGCTCGACCCGCGGAGATCTGCCCCAGAATTTGCAGTATCTCCTGCGCCGCCCGCGCCGCTGGAGCTTGCAAATGGGTGCCGTCACGAAGTTTATTTCGTACTTCGTCCAGTCCGGCGAGCATCTGTTGGCGGGCCGGACTATCGGGAAGGATAGCGCTCAGCTCGCGAACCACAGCTTCCGCCGTAAAACCATTTTGAATCAATTCCGGCACGATTTTGCGGCCGGCAATCAGGTTGGGCATAGCAAAAGTGTCGAGCTTGACCAGTGGGCGGCCCAGTATCCAGGTCATCGGAGCCAGCCGGTAGACGACCACAAAGGGCGTGCCTGCCAGCGCTGCTTCGACAGTTGCCGTTCCACTGGCCACCACGGCTGCGCGTGAGACCGCGAGCGTTAACCGGGCGTCTTTGGTCAGAGTGACCCGGACTTTGGCTGCCGCCAGCCCTTGCTCGACCCAGCTTTGAGTCAGTGTAGAAGCCACCGGCAACACAAACTCAAAGCGTCCGCCTCGTCGAGCCAACATCGCGGCAGCTTCGAGCATGGCCGGCAGATTCAGCCCTACTTCTTTTTGACGGCTCCCGGGCAGCAGGGCGATCCAGGTCTTCGCGGGATCGAGATTGTATGCGCGCGCGAACTCGTCGCGCGAAACTTGCGGCGGCTCGGCATAGGCCAGCGGGTGGCCGACATAAACGACATCGACCCCGTGCTGCTTGTAGAACTCCTGCTCGAAGGGAAAGATCACGATCATCTTGCGCACGTATTTCCGGATCTGCTCCACGCGGCCGGTGCGCCAGGCCCAGAGCTGAGGGCTGATGAAGTAGAAGACGGGAACGCCCAACCGATGAAGCTCGCGTGCCAGGCGCAAGTTGAAATCCGGGAAGTCGATGAGGACAGCGGCATCGGGTTTACGCCACGCGGCTTCGGCCACCATCCGCCGGAAGTGCTTCCGAATCTCAGGCAGGTGTTTCAACACCTCCACCAGGCCCACCACGGCAACATCATTGGCATGAACCAGCAGCTGGCAACCCGAAGCCCCCATCATCTCTCCACCCATACCGAAGAACTTTGCTTCCGGCGCGAGCTTCTTCATCTCGTCGATAAGCTGCGCGCCGTAGTTGTCGCCGGAGGCTTCGCCGGCGGAAAGAAGAATTTGCATTTTTGAAATCCCGAGCGCAGCGAGGGACCCTTATGGCTCACGATACCACTTAGAAACGCGAAGACTTGGTTTTATAAACCGGAAACTCTCGCGGGAATCGACCAATCAAGCCGCGCTAATACCAGGCGCTGTGAAAGACGATAGAGATCTCTCGCTTCGCAGGGAATGCAGACTAGTCGTCCGCCCCTACCTGCGTCGGCCCCACACCGATCTCCTGATCCTTGTACTGCAGCTGGTAGAGCTTCCAGTAGATTCCGCGACGAGCAAGCAGTTCCTGGTGCGAGCCGAATTCACGCAGCTGGCCTTTGTGCATCACGATGATCTTGTCGGCGCGCTGGATGGTCGAGAGCCGGTGGGCGATGATCACCGAAGTGCGCCCCTCCACCATGCGGGCCAGCGCGTCACGCACGCGGAGCTCGGTCTCGGTGTCCACGCTGGAGGTGGCTTCGTCGAGGATCAGGATCCGGGGATCGTGGGCCAGCGCACGGGCAAAAGAGATGAGCTGCTTCTGGCCGGTGGAGAGCGTGCTTCCCCGCTCCAATACCGGCTCCTTGAAGCTCAGGGGCAGAGCGCGGATAAAATCGCTGGCGTTCACGCTCTCGGCCGCGGCCGCGACCTGCGCATCGGAAATCCATTCCGAGCCCAGGCGGATATTGTTCTCAATGGTCCCGCTGAACAGGAACGGATCCTGCAAAACCACGCCGAAGCGCCGGCGCAAATCGGCCAGATCGAGCGTGCGGATGTCCACGCCGTCAATGCGGATGGCGCCCTTCTGGATGTCGTAGAAGCGCATCACCAGGGAGATGATGGTGGTCTTGCCGGCGCCGGTATGGCCGACGATGGCCGCCGTTTCGCCCGGTTCGATAACGAACGAGACATCGCGGAGAATCCAGTCGTAGACGCCGCCATCGTGATGTGCAGGTTGCTCGCCGTGGCCGTTGCTCTCGCCCGCGGCCAGAGCCTGCGCGCCGCCATTCTCTCCAGCGTCACTCGCGGTTTCGAGCTTGCGGTAGGCAAACCAGACGTGGTCAAACTCGATCCGTCCCCGGCCTTCGGCGCGCACCGGAGCCTCGGGTGAAACGACTTCCACAGGCGTATCCAGCAACTTGAAAATGCGCTCGCTGGCCGCCATGGCCGATTGCAGGATGTTGTACTTCTCGCTCAGGTCCTGAATAGGCCGGAAGAAGCGCTGGGCGTATTGGATGAAAGCGGTCACAATGCCCACAGTGATTGCCCCGTTGATCACGTTGACGCCGGTGGTGCGCAGCGCCATCATCCCGCCGAGCCATACCACTGCGGCGATCGCGGCGATCGAAAGGAATTCAACCACCGGGTAGTAGATGGCATAGGCCAGGATCGCGTCTTTGAAGGCGTCCATGTGCTGGGCGTTGATCTTCTTAAAGCTGGCGTGGGCGCGCTTCTCGCGATTGAAGAGCTGCAGCACTACCATGCCGGTCACGTGCTCCTGCAGGTAAGCGTTGATCCGGGCGATGGCGATGCGGATGCGCCGGTAAGACTCGCGCACCGACTTGCGGAAGATCATGGTCACCCAGAAGATCAGGGGCAGCACGGCAAAGGTGATCAGCGCCAGCTTCCATTCCAGCTTCAGCATGACTACCACTATGCCGGTGAGGATAAAGACGTCTTCGAAGATCGAAACCACGCCGGCAGTGAACATCTCGTTGAGAGCATCCACGTCGCTGGTCACGCGCGTGACCAGGCGGCCGACGGGGTTCTTGTCGTAAAAGCCCACGTGCATGCGCTGCAGGTGGCGGAAGATCTGGCTGCGCAGATCGAACATCACCTTCTGTCCCGTCCACTGCATCATGTAAACCTGGGTGTACTCGAGAACGAAGCTGAAGATCAGCGCCACCAGGTAGATGCCAGCAATCTGGGCGATGCCGGTGAGTGGCCGCTGACTGAGCCAGCGATCGAGAATCGGCAGGTGCGTGCCGCGGGTGGCCGCCAGGTACTTGTCGATTGCGGTAGCCGTCAGCAGAGGCCCGATCACCTCCGGCCCAAGGAAGACGCGCAGCAGGATGGCCGCGATCGCGCTGATGCTCTGCCAGCGATACGGGCGGAGATAGGTCAGCAGCCGCTTCATCAGCCGGCTGTCATACGCTTTTCCAAGTACCTCTTCTTCCTGCGCCATAGCGAATCTTTATTCTACCGTGAGTCCATAGACTCCCTGCGCCACCGGTACGCTGCAAAAAAATTTGCGGACTGAGAGCAGAACAACGGAAGGAAATCGAGTTCTCGAGGGAAAGGCGATAGCGTCTACATACCTTGACAATCTACAATCGGCATTGTAGATAATCATAGTATGGCTAAACCGAATGATCTGGTGCAGGGCACGCTCGACCTCCTGATCCTGAAGACCATCTCGCTGGAGCCGAAGCACGGCTGGGCGATCGCCAAGCGCATTGAGCAGATCTCGCAAGACGTGCTCCAGGTCCAGCAGGGATCGCTCTACCCGGCGCTGCATCGCCTGGAGCAGCAAGGCTGGATTCGCGCCAAGTGGATGGAGAGCGAGACCGGACGCGAGGCTAAGTTCTACTCGTTGACGGCAGCCGGCCGGGCGCAGCTGGAAAAGGAAAAAGAGAACTGGAAACGTCTTTCCAGCGCCATCGATCTGGTGGTGGAGGGCGCGTAAGGAGGCAAACGTGCGCTGGGCACAACAACTTCGCATGAAGAGCCTGATGCTGTTCCGCCGGCGGAGTGAAGCCGCGCGGCTGCGGCAGGAGCTGGAGTTCCACCTGGAGCAACAAGTCGCGGAAAACGTTGCGCGCGGCATGTCTACGGAAGAAGCGCATTTTGCCGCCATGCGCCGCTTCGGCAATCCCACTCTTCTCAACGAGGAAACGCGCATCACCTGGAGCTGGAGCATCCTGGAAAGGATATGGCGGGATCTCGGTTACGGCCTGCGCACACTGCGCCGCGCTCCGGGATTTACCCTGCTCGCCATTGCCGTAATGGCACTGGGGATCGGTGCAACCACCTCGCTGTTCACCATCGTCCGCTCCGTGCTGCTCAAGCCCTTGCCCTTCCAGGATCCCGACAAGCTGGTGATGGTCTATGAACACTTCATTAACTCTAGCGACACCAACGGCTACAACACTGTGGCTGCGGGAGACTTTTACGCCTGGCGTGATCAAATGCATAGCTTCCAGGACATGGCCGCCTGGCGTTTTTATGGCTCCATTCTTGCGGGCGAAAATTCCGAGTTGCCGGAGGTGGTGGCTGACGCTGCAGGTTCATGGAATCTCTTTCCTCTGCTGGGCGTGCAGCCCGTGGTGGGCCGTACATTTACTCCTGACGAAGATCGGCCCGATGCTGACCGCGTCGTGCTTCTCTCCTGGAGCCTGTTCCAGAGACGCTTTGCCGGAGACCGGTCGATCGTGGGAAAGCACATTCGTCTGGATTCAAATCTTTATACCGTGATTGGCGTATTGCCCGACTGGTTTACCTACCCCAATCCCCGTATCCAGCTCTGGCTGCCCTATGCGAGCACATTCAAGCGCGAGCAACTGGCGGTCTACGACTACCACCTGAGCTACGTGGTCGCCCGGCTCAGGAACGACGTTAGTGCCGAAGCCGCCGTCAAGCCAGTACGTGCCCTGCAGTATCAGATTCACATGGAGAACTTGCAAAAGCCGGTCGCCGAGGACGTTCTTTACCGGCCGATGATCGACGACGTAGTAAAAGACGGGAAGACACCCATTCTGGTGCTTCTCGGGGCAGTTGCCTGCATGCTGCTGATCGCCTGCCTCAACGTTTCCAACCTGCTGGTGGCCCGTGGCGCGGCCCGGCGCAAGGAAGTGGCCATCCGCGGCGCCCTGGGCGGAAGCCGCTTTACTCTCATTCGCGAGCAGATGACAGAGAGTCTTCTGATCTGCCTGATAGGCGGAACTCTGGGAGTGCTGCTCTCCTTCTGGGCGACGCAATGGCTGGGGCACAACTGGAAAGACCTGCCGCGATCCGATGCCATTCATACGGACGGCATGGTTCTGGCGTTCTCCATCGCACTGGTCTTTCTCTGCGCGGCTCTTGCCGGACTGCTGCCCGCCATCTCCTCGACCGGGAAGGGGCTGCTGGCAATGCTGCAGGATTCTTCGCGGTCGCTCGGCGCCAGCACCTCGCGCGCGGGCTTGCGGCGAATGCTGCTGACGGCGGAAATCGCCCTGACCGTCATTCTTCTGGTAAGCGCCGGACTGCTCTTCAAGAGCTTCATCCACCTGCGCACATCCGATCTGGGCTGCCTCACGGAAAATGTCCTGACCATGAAGTATGGGCTGCCGGAGAAGCAATACGACAAGCCGGGAATGGTTAATACGTTTAATGAAGCCGTGCTGGAGCGCGTCCGCCGGCTGCCGGGCGTGGCTGCCGCGGGGCTGGTTTCAACGGCTCCCGGCGCCGGTTACGGCGGAGATTTTGTATTCACCATCCCCGAGCACCCGAGTCAGGGCGCCATCCTCGATCAGGACGCTTTGTTTCGCACCGCCGATCCAGGTTATTTCAATGCCATCGGAATTCCGCTGCTCAACGGGCGCGTCTTCACCGACCATGACAGGCTGGATCACGCCAGCTACGTGATCATCAGCAAGCAAGCTGCGGACAAGTTTTTCCCTGGCGAGAGCCCGCTGGGCAAACACGTCACCATGCGCTTTGTGGAGGATAAGGCCGAGACCTACGAAATCGTTGGCGTTGTCGGAGACACGCTGCACGACGTTGGCGAGCCTTTGAAGCCCACCATGTATTTTCCAATCCTCATGGGGGATTTCGCCCGCAGCAGTAACCCGACGGTGGTAGTTCGCACCGCCGGCGATCCGCTGGCGCTTTCGGTTCCCGTGCAGAAGGAGATTTCAGCACTCGATCCCTTCCTGCCCGTTTACAAGGTTCTGACCATGCAGCAGACGATCGGAAACGCGACCGCCAGCCAGAGCTTCAGCGCTACCCTGGTGCTCGCCTTCGCGGCGTTGTCTCTGCTGCTGGCGGCGGTGGGGCTATACGGCGTGCTTTCCTACCTGGTCTCGCAGCGCGTGCCCGAAATTGGAATTCGCATGGCCCTGGGAGCCCAGCGTAGCGAGGTCTTGCGGCTGGTTCTTCTCGATGGCATGCGGCCGGTTTTCATCGGCGGGCTGCTAGGCTCGGCAGGAGCCGTCGCCGCAGGGCTGCTGATCAAATCGCTTTTGTATGGCACGCGCCCGGTCGATCCTCTGGTCTTTGCCGGCATGCTTGCCAGTCTCTTGTTCACCGCCATCGTCGCCTGCGCCGTGCCGTCGTTGCGCGCGTGCAGAATCGAGCCGGTGCAGGCGCTGCGGACGGAATAGCGCAGATCTCATCCCCGATTCTCGCGCATCGACAGTGCGCACTGGCGATGTGGTAGAGTCTCTGCGATCTCCCGAGATAGCGGTGTCCCTCACTCCGCCCCTTCGATTTAAGAAGAAGACAAAACAAATGGCCAAACAGAAGTCAGGCAGTTGCATTTCAAGAATCCGGCAGTTTCTTGCCGGCGCGGCCGTTCTGACGGCGATGATCACCCACCCTTCACTGTCGCCGAATGCTTATGCGGGAGAGCAGTCACCCGCTTCGAAAGCCGCGCCTCTCGAGGAAGGCGTATGGAGATTTATCGTCTCCGGCGACTCGCGCAACTGCGGCGATGTGGTGATGCCGGCGATCGCCGCGCACAGCGCTGAGCGCTTCGCACCGGCGTTCTATTGGCACCTGGGCGACCTGCGCGCGATCTACAAGGTCGATGAAGACATGGCTGGCGCAGCCCAACTCGCCGGTCAGTATCTAAGCTGCCAAAATTACATCAGGATTGCCTGGGACGACTTCATTGACCACCAGATCGTTCCTTTCGGTACAACGCGGTTTTACCTGGGCATCGGCAACCATGAAACTATTCCGATAGAAAAGGGAACGCTGTTCAGGCCCAAGGAAGAATTTCTGACGCAGTTTGAAGACTGGCTGATGACGCCGCGACGCCAGATGTGGGCAGCAGACAAAGATGAAATCGCCGCTGCCACCACGGGCCCTTGCGGGAGAGTGGCGGCAGCGCGGCCCTATATATCGCCGACGGCTTACTATCACTGGATTCGGGGCAGCGTGGACTTCCTTTACCTGGACAATTCGACAGGCGCCTTCGACAAAGACCAGCTGGACTGGTTCGATTGCACGCTGGAGCGGGCGCGCCGCAAGGAAAAAGTGCGCACGGTGATCGTCGGCATGCACGAGGCGCTGCCCGACAGCAGGGCCGCGGGACACGCTATGTGCGACCAGGCCATTCGCGACCCCAAAGAAAAGCAGGCGAGTTGCGACAGCGGCAAACACGTTTACGACGCGCTCGTCGAGCTGCAGAAGATCAAGAACGTTTACGTGCTGGCCAGCCACTCTCATTTTTATATGCGCGGGATCTTCGACAATCGTAAGCCCTCGGACCGGCTCGAAGGATGGATTGTGGGCACGGCAGGCGCGGTTCGCTATCCCCTGCCAGATGGCGTGGATCCGGGGCCGGACGCCATCAAAGACACCTACGGCTACCTTGTGGGTACGGTCCATCCCGAGGGCACGGTGGCCTTCGCCTTCGAGGAAGTCAAGGAGACTGACGTGCCCGCAGAGGTCCGTAAACAATATCCTTCGAGCCTGATCTCCTGGTGCTACGCGAAGAACTCGCACGCACAGACGCCGGATTGGGAAGAGACGACGAACCGATGCGTGCCCACGGCAGAATTGCCTGCCGCGCAGCCGGTTCGCAGGAAATCAGCCGCACCCAGGAAGTGATTGGCAGGTAATCTCCGCCTGTCTGGTCGCTTTGACCGAGCCAGTCGCAACTGAGATATGATTGCTTTCGCGCCAGGAGATTCGATCCATGTCTCTTGAAGGCTTCCTGCAAGACTTACGATTTGGACTCCGTTATCTTTCGCGCCGGCCGGCAGCCTCTCTCGTCATCATTCTTGTTCTGGGTTTGGGAATCGGCGCCAATGCCGCGATGTTCAGCATTGTCAGTGCTGTCCTGCTCAAGCCCCTGCCCTACAAAGACAGCGAGCGCCTGGTGCTGGTGTGGCAGAGCACCAGCGCGCATCGCAACACCGGCGAGTGGTTCAACACCTACCGGGAATTTCAGCAGTGGCGCGAGAAAAGCCGAAGCTTTGAAAAACTGGCGGCGCTGAGTTGGGCTACCGGCCCCAAATCACTGGCCTGGCGGGGCAAGAAGCAAAAGATTCTAGCGATCCCCACGAGCTTGGACTTCTTCTCCATGCTGGGAGTGGCCGCGGCGCAGGGCCGCACTTTCGAGCAGGCGGATCTCCAGCAAGGTTGTACGGCTGTTCTTGCTCATGCCTTCTGGCAGAATGAGCTCGGCGCACCCGCGGACCTGGTTGGCCGCGATCTTCCTCTCGATGACAAGGAATGCCGCGTGGTGGGCGTGATGCCGAAAGGCTTCTCCTTCTATCCCAGCCAGACGTCGCTTTGGATGCTGATGACTCCAGACAGTCCTTATGGGAAAGATCCCTGGAGATCGGTTACAGGTGTATTCGGAAGATTGCAGCCGGGCATCAGCCGCGAGGCAGCGCAATCTGAACTGGAGGTGCTGGAAAAGAATGTTCTTGGTGAAGCTCCCTCCGATCTCGCCCTGCCGCGCAATGCCCTGCCGGTGGTTCTCGACCTGCAAACTGAATTCACATGGCTGGCAGGGCGCAACCTGCGCCTGGCGCTGATCGTCCTGCTGGCGGCAGTCTTCTTTGTCCTCCTGATCGCGTGCGTGAATGTGGCCAACCTGCTCCTGGCGCAGGCTGCGGACCGGCAACGCGAGCTGGCGATTCGCGCCTCGCTGGGGTGCGGCCGCGGACGTTTGATTCGCCAATTGCTGGTGGAAAGCATGATTCTAGCTGTGGCCGGCGCCGGCGCTGGAATTGCGATGGCTGTCACAGCGGTGCGAGTCTTTGCCGCGCACAGCCCGGTAGAACTGCCACCGGGAAACACGGTGAAGGTGAACTGGCAAGTGATGGCCTTCACCGCCATCCTGGCGGGTGTGACCGCGCTGCTGTTTGGGCTGGTTCCGGCATGGCGATCGTCCCGGCCGGATATCAACGAGGCGTTGAAAGACGGAGGCCGGAGTCTCGCCGGACGGGAAGCGCTCCGAACGCGATCGGTGCTGGTGGCGGGTGAGGTGGGACTCTCGCTGGTTCTGCTGGCCGGAGCGGGGTTGCTGCTGGAGAGCCTGGGCAGACTGGCCTCAACGCCGCTCGGTTTCCGCACCGATCATCTGCTCACGGCCGCTCTCGATCTGCCCGACCAAAAGTACGCTACTCCCGATCAGAAACTTCAATTTTTCGACAAGCTGAAGGGATTTGCACGGTCGATTCCCGGAGTTGAGCAGGCATCGCTTTCCTCGAGCATCTATCTGGCGGGAAGCAATGTGTTGGCGGTTGAGGGGCAACCATTCTCGCTGGATCGGGCTGCGCATAACGTGGCTCAACAGACCATTGATCCCGGCTATCTGCGAAACATGGATATTCCTCTACTCCACGGCCGGGAGTTCGAGACTAGGGACCGCGACAATACGCAGGCGGTGGCGATCGTCAACCAGGCCCTGGCCGACGCCTATTTCCCGCGACAGAATCCCATCGGGCGGCAGATCAAGCTGGGCAAGCCGGAGAGCAAACAGCCGTGGCTGACCATCGTCGGGGTGGCGGGTAATGTGAAGACCACGACTGTCTTCCAGGAGATGGGCTACGTAGTTTCGCCCGCCGTGTACAGGCCCTTAGCGCAGCTACCCCCCGCGTCTGTTGCTTTGCTGCTGCGAACGAATGGGGATCCGAACGCGCTGGCGAAGCCGGTGCAAAATGCAGTTCGCGGACTTGACGATGAAATCACGCTGTCCGATCTCAAGACCATGGAAGAAAGGCTGCGCGACCTCCGCGCCGAACCCAGGTTCCGCACTATTCTGCTCAGCTCGTTTGCCGGACTGGCGCTGGTGCTGGCCGCTCTGGGCATTTACGGGCTGCTGATGCAATCGGTGGTACGGCGCACGAAAGAAATCGGGATCCGCATGGCGCTGGGGGCCAGCCGGCAGAATGTTGTCCGCGTCATCCTTCTTCAGGCCTTCACAACCGTGTTCGCCGGAATATGCTCCGGCTTGGCAGCAACCTTGATCCTGGTGCGCTTTATAGGAGGGCTGCTCTACGACGTGCATCCACAAAACCCGCTCATGCTGGCAGCGGTATCGATTGTCTTAATCCTGACTTCCGCTTTTGCCTGCTTCATTCCCGCGCGGCGAGCAACGACAGTGGATCCGCTGCAGGCATTGCGCAGCGAGTAGCCGGGCAACAAACTTTCACGGAAACACAACCCCCGGAACAGAAGTTCGCAATCCACAAGGCACCCGGCAGTGCCCCCTTGAGCCTGCTTACAAATTGTGTTTCCATGGTCAGATGCTTGAGGCGCGGCGGCGCGAGAGTGCACTCCGCGAAACGTCAACTCCGCACGTGAATTTCAGAACAGGAGAAGAACTATGAGTAAAGTTTCCCATATCCCTCAGGGTTACAACACCATCACACCCTATATCGTCGTTAAAGGCGCAGCTCAAGCCATCGAATACTACAAGAAGGTGTTCGGCGCCACGGAACTGGTCCGCATGAACGGCCCCGACGGCAAGATAGGCCATGCTGAACTGCAGATCGGTACTTCAAGAATCATGCTGGCCGACGAAAATCCCAAGATGGGCCCGGGATACACCAGCGCAACCACCATCGGTTCCAGTCCGGTGAGTCTGTACGTCTACCTCCCCAACGTCGACCAGGTAATCGAGCGCGCGAAGACTGAGGGAGCTAAAGTTCTGAAGCCGGCGGAAGACCAGTTCTACGGCGACCGCTCCGGTTTCATCCAGGATCCGTTCGGGCACCTCTGGGGGATCGCGACGCACATCGAGGACGTGTCGCCCCAGGATATGAAAGAGCGCATGAAGAAAGCCATGCCGGCGGCATAGGACTGGTTTCACAACCTCAAACGAAAAAGAGCGGCGTTGAGTGCGCCGCTCTTTCTTTGTGATTCTATGTTGGAGCTCACGCTCTGCCCACCCCAAAATATTCAAAGCCCAACGCTTTCATGCGCGGGCCGTCGAGCAGGTTCTTGGTGTCGACCACCAGAGGGCGCTTGATGATGCGGCGGATGCGGTCGAAGTCCAGGGAGCGGAATTCCGGCCAGCCAGTGGAGAGCACCAGGGCGTCGGCGCCTTCGGCCACCGAGTAAGCCGAATCGCAATACCTTACCGTGCCGTTCAGCTCCAGTTGAGCGTCGGGCATGGCGATGGGATCGTAGGCGCGGACATGAGCGCCGCGCTCCACCAGCGCGCGGGCCAGGCGGATGGAGCCGGAGTGGGCCACGGAGTTGGTATTGGGTTTGAAGGCGAGTCCCAGGATTCCCACCTGTTTGCCGGCCACGGTTTCCAGAACGTTATCGATCTTTTGCAGGATGCGGTTGCAGAACTCGCGGTTGACTTCGCGCGCGGCGGTCAGAATCTTGAGAGAAATACCGGAGCTGGCGGCCAGGTTGGCGAGGGAATCCATGTCGGATTCAGTAAACGTGCCGCCCAGCGAGCCGGGTTGCAGGCAGCGCGGAGCAATCCGCTTGTCGAGCCCGAGAGCCAGGGCCAGATCGACCGCGTCGGCGCTGATGCGCTCGCAAAGATTGGAGAGTTCGTTGATAAAGGAAACTTTTGTGGCCAGGAAAGCGGTGGATGCCTCGCGCACCAGCTCCGCCGTCTCATGCGTGGTGACGATCATGGGCACGCCGCGCATGACCAGCGGACGATAGAGAGCCTTGAGAACCTGCACGGCGTTGGTGGAGTGCGTGCCGAGAACGATGCGGTCGGGCCAGTTGAAGTCTTCTACCGCGCAGCCTTCGGAGAGAAAAACCGGGTGAGAGACTACGGTGACCGGCTTCCCCGACTCTTTCAGCCGGTTCTCAATGCGGCTGGCCGTCCCCACGGGAACGGGAGTAATCAACACCAGAATCTGTCCGTGATCGCAGTAACCGGCGATTTCTGTGGAGATGCTTTCGATGTCCCGGTTTGAATCTTCGGCAAGATAGATGATCTCAGCGCGCTGCACCATGGACTGAAGGTGGGTGGAGTACATTAGCCGGCCGGCGCGGACGCCCCGGCGCACAATGTCACTGAGGTTCTTTTCGTGGAAGGGCAGGATGCCACTGGCAAGCAGCGTGGTATTCACGGAATCGCTGCCGTATGCGGTTACAGGAACGCCGAAATCCGCCAGGCAGGCTGCGACCACCGTGCCTAAATATCCACACCCATACACACCGATTTGCATTGCGCTCTCCCAAGGGCAAATTCGGGGGGAGGGAGGAATTCGCCGGTTCCTACTAGGTAGATCGACTTAAGGCTCCATGATTTAAAGCTTTTTGAGGTACATGCGCAAGGTCGTTTAAGGACATGTACCTTGAAGCGCGACGCTCCGGATAATGTTTTTCAGTCAACTTTGATCTCCACCTTGTTGCCGTCGGGATCGCGGACAAAGGTGGAAAGACCCTTACCCCGGGCGCCGTTGTTGACCTCCGCCTGGGTGGGCTCCAGTCCGCGCCGTTTTAGCGTGGCGATAACATCGTAAATGCTTGATCCGGTAGCACATAGGCAAAAGTGTTCTTCGCTCAAATTAGCCGACGGAGCGGGGTTGGTGGGGCTGGCCTCATACAAGTCGATTACGGCGTCGCCGGCGCGCAGGGTGATCACGTTGTATCCCGCCTTGGCCTTTCCTTCCTGCTCCACAGCGAGTCCGAGACTATCAGTGTAGAAGCGCTTCATCTCCGCCAGCTTCTTCGTGACCAGCGCGATGTGATCGACACCCTTGTAGATGAACACGCCAAGATTTTAGGTCAAATTGCCGCTAAATCCTGAAGAAAAAAGGATATCCCAGTAACTGCAGCGTGGCCCCCGGGAAGAAGCAATTGGACTACTTGCTAAGCGCTATTTGCTTATCAGGGCGCTTGGTGCCATGCCAATCCTGCAGCGAGCGCACATTGACCTGGTTGTGCTGCAGGGCGGCGATGCCCTCGGCTGCGGCTTTAGCTGCGGAAAGCGTCGTGATGGTGGGGATGCGCTGCGTGACAGCGGCGCGGCGGATGGCCTTCTCGTCAAACCATGGGTCCTGCCCGTGAGGCGTGTTCACGATCAGGTGGACGCGCTCGCCCTTGATGAGATCAACCACGTTGGGCCGGCCTTCCTTGACCTTGAAGACGCGGTCGACGGAGAGTCCGGCGCGCTCCAGGCGCTCGGCGGTGCCGTGCGTGGCCACCAGGCTGAAGCCGAGATCGATGAAGCGCCGCGCCAGGTCGATGGACTCCTCTTTATCGTGGTCAGTCACGCTGATAAAGACTGTCCCGCTGGTGGGCAGCGTCTGGCCGGCGGAGAGCTGGGCCTTGGCAAAGGCTTCGCCGAAGGTCTCGGCTGAGCCCATAACTTCTCCAGTGGATTTCATCTCCGGACCCAACACCGTATCCACACCCGGGAACTTGTTCCACGGGAACACCGGGGACTTCACGAAGAATCCTGCGCCGGTGGCGAGGTCCGCGCCGGAGGCGGCGTGCTCTGGCAGGAATTCATGGAGCTTGCGGCCGCTCATCAACCGCGCCGCGATCTTCGCCAGGGGCACACCGGTGGCTTTAGAGACAAAGGGCACGGTGCGCGAGGCGCGCGGGTTGACCTCAATCACGAAGACCTTCTCGCCCTGGATGGCGAACTGGATGTTCATCAGGCCAACGACCTTCAGCGCACGCGCCAGTTTGAAAGTGTATTGGCGAATTCTCTCGAGCACGTGCGGCGGAATGCTGACGGCGGGGAGCACGCAGGAGGAGTCGCCGGAGTGTATGCCGGCCTCTTCGATGTGCTGCATAATGCCGCCGATGACTACCGATTCACCGTCAGAGAGCGCGTCGACGTCGATTTCGGTTGCGGCTTCGAGAAAGTGGTCCACCAGCACCGGGCGCTCCTGCGAGTACTCGACGGCTTCCTTCATGTAGCGGATCACGCTTTCGTCATCGTAGGCGATGACCATGGCGCGTCCGCCCAGCACGTAGGAAGGCCGCACCAGCACCGGGTAGGTCACGCGGCGCGCGCCGGCAACTGCTTCTTCCACGCTGGTGACAATCGCACCCGGAGGCTGCGGAATATCAAGCTCCTCAAGAAGCTTGCCGAAGCGCTTGCGGTCTTCAGCCAGATCAATCGACTCCGGCGAGGTGCCGATGATCTCCACGCCCGCGGCTTTCAGCGGGAGAGCCAGATTCAGCGGCGTCTGGCCGCCCAGCTGGACGATCACCCCGATGGGCGCGCCGCCCTGGGCCTCATGGCGATACACAGCGAGAACGTCTTCGAGAGTCAACGGCTCGAAGTAAAGGCGGTCGCTGGTGTCGTAATCGGTGGAAACGGTCTCCGGGTTGCAGTTGACCATGATGGTCTCGTAGCCGTCTTCGCGCAGCGCGAACGCCGCGTGGCAGCAGCAGTAGTCGAACTCAATTCCCTGTCCGATGCGGTTCGGCCCTGAACCCAGAATGATGACTTTCTTCTTCGCAGTAGGCGGCGACTCGTCCTCGTCTTCGTAGGTGGAGTAGAGGTAGGGCGTGTAGCTCTCGAACTCGGCCGCGCAGGTGTCCACCAGCTTATAGACAGGTTGCAGGCCGTGCTGTTCGCGCAGCCGGCTGACGGCCTGTGCAGTGGTCTTCAAGCTGAGCGCCAGGCGCTCGTCGGAAGCTCCGTTGCGCTTGGCTTCGCGCAGGAGCGCCGGGGTCAGCGATTCAAGAGAATGCCTCGCGCACTCAGTTTCTGTCGCCATGATCTCTTTGAGCTGCCACAGGAACCAGGGATCAATGCTGGTCATCTTGTGCAGTTCTTTTACGCTCATGCCCTGCTGCAGGGCGTAGCGGATGTAGCTCAGGCGCTCAGGATGGGGCGTGACCAGACGCTGAGTGAGGATGCGCGGCTCGATCCTCTCCGCGCCGACTTTCTTGCCGGTCTCCAGCGACCGGACGCCTTTCATCAGCGCTTCTTTGAAGGTGCGGCCGATGGCCATGGCCTCGCCTACCGACTTCATCTGCGGACCCAGGCCCTCGTCGGCGCCGGGAAATTTTTCGAACTGCCACTTGGGGATCTTGGCGACAACGTAGTCGATGGTCGGCTCAAAACAGGCCGGCGTCTTTAGTGTGATGTCATTGGGGATCTCGTCGAGAGTGTAGCCCACGGCCAGCTTAGCGGCGATCTTGGCGATCGGGAAGCCAGTAGCTTTGGACGCCAGAGCTGACGAGCGCGAAACGCGCGGGTTCATCTCGATCACGACCATTCGTCCGTTGGAGGGATCCACGGCGAACTGAATGTTCGATCCGCCAGTCTCCACGCCGATCTCGCGGATGACCTTGATGGCGGCGTCGCGCATGTGCTGGTACTCGCGGTCGGTGAGCGTCTGCGCCGGAGCCACGGTAATGGAATCACCGGTGTGCACGCCCATGGGATCGAAGTTTTCGATAGAGCAGATGATGATCACGTTGTCGGCGAGATCGCGCATCACCTCCAGCTCGTACTCTTTCCATCCCAGGACCGATTCTTCGATCAGGACTTCGTGTACGGGAGAAAGATCAAGGCCGCGGGCGAGGATTTCCAGCAGCTCTTCACGGTTGTAGGCAATGCCGCCGCCGCTGCCGCCCAGCGTGAATGACGGGCGAATAATGACGGGAAAGCCGATCTTGCCGGAGAAGTCGAGGCCGTCTTTCAGGTTGTTGACCAGCGCCGAGCGCGGAACGTCGAGCCCGATGCGGGTCATGGCGTCCTTGAAAAGCAGCCGGTCTTCGGCTTTCTTAATGGCGCGCAGTTGCGCGCCGATCAGCTCCACGTTGTACTTTTCGAGCACCCCGGAATCGGCCAGTTCGACCGCAAGGTTCAGCGCTGTCTGTCCACCGACGGTGGGCAGGATGGCGAATTTACCTTGTTGCCCGGAATGGTGGAGCATCTCCACTTCCCGGCGGATGATCTCTTCAAGATAGGTTCGGTTCAGCGGCTCGATGTAGGTGCGGTCAGCCATCTCGGGATCGGTCATGATGGTGGCCGGGTTGGAGTTAGCCAGCACCACTTCGTAGCCCTCGGACTTGAGGGCCTTGCAGGCCTGCGTGCCCGAGTAATCGAACTCGGCCGACTGGCCGATCACGATCGGCCCGGAGCCGATGATCAGAATCTTCGCGATGTCATTGCGGCGTGGCATTCGCGGCTATTTCACCTCCAGCCCGTTCTTCTTCACGACTTCGCCGATCATTACCTCATCCTGCATCACAGTTTTGTAAATCCATTTATAGTGATCGCCCGCCCAGAACTTCATGACTTGCGCGGTACGATCGTTCCCCATGAGCTCGCGGTCCGCCTGCATCTCGAGGTAGCAGTCGATCAGGTGCAGATACGTCGATTCCTCGTCGCGCGCTCCGTCCGATCCGCCGACAGGAACTTTGGGATAGAGCCTGCGTAATTCGTCTTCGGCGGCCCGGGTGTGATCGATCTTCTGATCCAGCCACCAGTGCAACTGCTCATGAACATAGGTGGAAAGCAACTGATCGTCGGACCTCAGGTGGCGCGTGTGCAGCGTGAGCACCGGATGGCTGTGCGGGATCGTTTGATCGTCGATCAGCACCTTCTCGGTAAAAGTCCACTTCTTCAGGTCGTATTGGTGCAATATGCGCTGCAGCTGATCCCGAGTCTTCTGTTCCGCTTCATCATCATGCTGCAGGCGAATCTCGATTTCGGCCGCAAAGGCCGAAGCTGCGAAGAGCACACAAAGAACGCCTTGCAACGCCACAAAACGTATCCCGCGGCACTTTCTATGCGTCCCCGCGCCTCGGTGATCGGTTTTCATTTCTTCCATTCGTCCATCAATTTCATGAAATCACCAAACAGATAGTGCGAGTCATGGGGTCCCGGGGAGGCTTCGGGGTGATACTGGACGCTGAACAGCGGCAGCGTGCGGTGGCGCAGGCCTTCCAGCGTGTTGTCATTGAGGTCGATGTGCGTCTTGACGACCTCGGACTCTTTCAGAGAATCGGGATCGACGGCGAAGTTGTGGTTGTGGGCCGTAATCTCGATCTTGCCCGACTGCAGCTGCTTTACCGGATGGTTGCCACCGTGATGGCCGAACTTGAGCTTGTAGGTCTTGCCGCCCAGCGCCAGGCCGATCAACTGGTGGCCGAGACAGATGCCGAAGATTGGCGTCCGGCCCATGAGCTTGCGAATGTTCTCATAAGCGTAAGTGCAGGGCTCGGGATCGCCGGGGCCGTTGGAAAGAAAGACGCCGTCCGGATTGAGCGCCATCACGTCTTCGGCCGAGGTCGTTGCCGGAACCACGGTGACGCGACAACCTCGGTCCACCAGCATGCGCAGGATGTTGTGTTTGATGCCGTAGTCGTAGGCGACCACGTGCTTCAGCGCCGACTGAGCTTTTACGCCGGGGATCTCCTCCAGCTGATGCGGGCGCGTGCCGGTCTCCCACTGGTACCGCTGCGTGGTGGTGACTACCTTGGCCAGGTCGGTGCCATCCATCTTGGGAATGGAGCGGGCCTTGGCCACCAGCTTTTCGCGATCGCTCTCAATCGAGGAGATTACGCCGCGCATCACGCCGTGCGTGCGCAGATGGCGCACCAGGGCGCGGGTGTCGATATCGGCGATCACCGGGATGGTGAACTTTTCCAGGTACTCGTCGGTGACCTGCTGGGAGCGCCAGTTGGAGCTGACGGCGGAGAATTCGCGCACCACCAGTCCCTCAATATAAGGATGCGTGGCCTCGTTGTCTTCGGGATTGGTGCCGTAATTGCCGATCTCAGGGTTGGTCAGGACAACGATCTGGCCCGCGTAAGAAGGATCGGTGAAGATTTCCTGGTAGCCGGTAAGTGAGGTATTAAAAACGACTTCGCCGTAACATTCGCCTTTGGCGCCGTGGCTTCTGCCGCTGAAGATCCTTCCATCTTCCAGCGCGAGAATTGCCTCCATGGAATCTCCGAGGAGTGGATTTCATAGATTCTATCATCAGCCCCGCCGGAGATGAGGCGCATGAACCCAGGAACTGTGGATAACCAGGGAACAATCTGCAAACTTTGTGCTCGAGGCGGCATCCAAAGTTGCTGGCGAGAGCTGAAAAGCTGTGCATATTTACTTCTCTTCCAGCTCTGAATACAATTTGCTGCGCTGTTTTGCCGGGAGCAGCAGGACGTCTAAAGCATGCGACCGGTGTGAGATTTTTCGGATAAGCAGTGCCCCTCGGTCGTGTTCCGCACTGCAGTTTCCCAGCGGCGGCTCTGCAACGGTCGAATGATCGTTCCCCGCGGTTCAAGTTCCCTTTTCGACATTCATAGGAGATGGCTCATGCGGCTCATCGCGCAACGCATTCGTCCGATTCTTGTCCTGGCCGTCGTCTCGGCGATGGCTCTGTCATTTACTCCGGCCGCCCGCGCGGCGGTCACCACCAACACAGGAACTCTTCCTGACGGCGCCACATATCTCATCGAGGTGCCATCGCCGTGGAACGGCACGCTGTTGCTCTACAGCCACGGTTATGTCACTCCCGGCTCTTCCAATCCGGCCCACGATGTGGGCGACCCGGCGACACGTGCGGTGCTGCTGGCCAACGGCTTTGCGTTGTCAGGCTCGTCCTACGCGCACACGGGATGGGCAATCGAAGAAGCCCTGGTCGACCAGATTGACGTGCTCGACATTTTCGCGGCGATGTTCGGGCCGCCGACGCGGACGATCGCCTGGGGACATTCGCTGGGCGGCATCATCACCGCCGGCCTGATCCAGCGCCACCCGGAACGTTTCAACGGCGCGTTGCCGATGTGCGGGGTGCTTTCGGGCGGCGTGGGCACGTGGAACCAGGCGCTGGACGCAGCCTTCGCGTTTAAGACGTTTTTCAACGCCGGCGGCCCGCTGCAGCTGGTAAACATCACCAACCCGCTCGGCAACCTGGCACTCGCCGAAAGCCTTCTGGCTGCGGCGCAAAGCACTCCCCAGGGCCGGGCGCGGCTGGCGCTGGTATCCGCGCTGGGCGACACTCCGGGATGGTTCGATCCGGCCTCACCTGAGCCGGCGGCCAACGACTTCGCCGCCCGGGAGGCCAACCAGTTTCTGTGGTCGGCCGACGTCGACTTCCCATTTATTTTCGCGTTGCGCGCCGAACTGGAGTTCCGGGCCGGAGGCAATCCTTCCTGGAATACCGGCGTGAATTACTTCGAGCAATTCGAGAATTCCGTCAACAAGGCGGAAGCCATTGCCCTCTACCAGGCAGCCGGGCTCAACCTGGAGGACGATCTGGAGATGCTGAACCATGCAGCCCGCATCTCCGCGAATCCGAAGTCAGTTGATTATCTGGAGCAGAATATCATTTTCAACGGCGATATCGACATGCCGGTGCTAACCATGCACACCACGGGCGACGGCCTGGTTTCCAACCAGAACGAGAGCGCTTATCGCAACAGCGTGCGCGTGGCGGGCGACAGGCATTCGCTGCGCCAGATCTTCGTGCATCGCGCCGGGCACTGCACTTTTACGCCTGCGGAAACGGTGACGGCGCTCTCCAACCTGATCGACAAGCTGGACACCGGTCACTGGCCGAACCTGATGCCGTCGACCCTGAATGGGGAGGCGGCGACGCTGGGGCCGCTGAACATCGCTCCGCCTTCGTTCATTGAGTTTCACTCGGCGCCGTTCCTGCGTCCGTTCGATGCGTTCATCGACCGGCACTGCGAGCGGAATGGGCGAAACGAGCAGACTTGTGCGGTGGATCCGGACAATCCGGAATAATGCGGGAGGCAGCAGATCGGGATTGACATCGACGATTCGTGAACTGTACAGTTCGTTTAGGTGAACTGTAGAGTGTATGGGAAGCGTCAAGACTAATCCCGGAAGAAGCATCGTTGTCTCAGCGTTGCGCGCACGCTCTAATTTTGGGAAGCTTCTCCGCAGAGTCGAGGCAGAACGGCGCTCCCTGGTCATCGAGAAGAGGGGTGCTCCCCGAGCTATTCTCATCGGCATTCGCGATTATGTGAAGCTGGCCGCGCCGGAGCCCGAGGTATTGCGCGTAATTGGCGAAGAATCAAGGCGTAAAGGAACTCACAACCTAACCTCACGTCAGATCGATCGCATCATCAAAGCCGCGCGCGCCAAGAAACGGCGCGGCTAAATGGTTCCTTTACGACTGGTGCTGGATACCAACATTCTGGTGTCAGCAGCGTTGAATGCAGAGGGGCTGCCACGCACGGTTTTTCTGCTTGCTATTACCAAACCTGCCCGCCTGTATGTCTCTGCGCCGGTCCTGGAGGAGTACAAGGAAGTGCTGTCGCGAAAAGAGCTAGGAATCCGCAAAGGCTTACGGCAACAATTTCTTCAACTCATTCGAAACAGGGCGCACATGGTTACTCCTAAGAAGCGCATCAACTCTGCACACGACCCCGAAGACGACAAGTTTCTCGAATGTGCGGATGCAGCGCGAGCCGACTATCTGATCACCGGCAATGAGCGGCACTTCCCAAAATACTGGAAGAGCACAAAAATAATAGGCGCGCGCGAGTTCGTTGATTTCGCCGGCCGACACTTGATCGAGTAAGTGGCTAAGATCGTCAGGCGGACTGCTTTACCTCGCGTTTTAGTTCGTCGCCAGTCTTGTCTGGTTTGTAGAAGTTCTCGCTGCCGAAGCCGAAAACGCGATTGGCGCGGGCGCGATAGTTTTCCCAGGCGATATCGGCGCTCAGCTCCACCAATTCCGCGGTGGTGAAGCGCTGCATGAGGCGCTCACGCAATTCAGGAGTCACGCGCGCGGGCGTGGCGGTCAAAGCGTCAGCCAGTTCCAGCACCAGCTTTTCATCGGGGCTGAAGAGATCGTTTTCCTGATACCAGTTCATATTGCGGATCTGCTCGTCGCTGATTCCAACAGCTCTGCCTCCGGCAGAGTTGATGTCGATTCAAAAAGGGCATTCCACCAGCTTGGCGGCGCGGATCTGGCCCAGCCTTTTGAGCCTGGCAGAAACCAGGCGCGTCTTCGCCAGCGCCCGATTGAAGTGCGCGTAAGGGATCAGCACGCCGGGATGCGTGGCCAGGGTTGCCAGCGGAGCAATATCTTTGCCCAGGCGCTTACGGGTGTACTTGCGGATGAGAGCTACCTTCAAGCGAGTGAACATAACTTACTAGATTATCGCTTTCAGCGAAGGATGCCGACTTTTTCCATGGGCCAGTAGCCGAAGACGGCTTTGCCATAAATGTAGCTGCGGGTCACTGCGCCGAAGTCGCGGCTATCGTTGGACATAGAGCGATGATCCCCCAGCACGAAGTAGCCGTTGGCGGGGATCACGCTTTCCGGGTAAGACTTGGTGTCGAGGAACTCATCAGGAACGTAGGGCTCCGCGACCAGCTTGCCGTTCACATAGACGTGGCCAAAGGAGATGCGGACGCGATCGCCGGGGAGTCCGATCACGCGCTTGATAAAGCTCTTGCGGGGATCGCGGGGGTAGCGAAACACCACGATGTCGCCTCGCCCGATGTCCTCCCAGCGGTAGACCAGCTTGTTAATGAAGATCCTTTCCTGGTCTTCCAGGCCGGGCTCCATGCTTCCGCCTTCAACTTTCACAGGCTGGTAAACGAACAGGATGATGAACGAGGAGACGATGATGGAAAAAACCAGATCGCGGGCCCAGGAATTAAGTACCCGCGAGGGTCCGTACTTCTTCGCGGGATCGGAAGTTTCCGGCCCGGAGGCTTTGCCAGCTTCGGGAGCTTTTTCCAGAGACGGCTCCATTCGTTTGCGATCGGGCTCCTCGCAGTAGCCATTGAGGAGCGCCATAAATCCCGAGTAGAATACATTGTATGAAATACTTTGCCGGCTTGCTAGTGATTGCTTTCGCCTCAGGCATGACGCATGGCCAGTTCACGTCCGTCGCCGAAGTTCCGGCCTTTCATGCGAATCCGCCAACCACCGCTGCATTGCCTCCGGTACTGACCGAAAAGGAGCTGGCGAATGCCGGCTTCACGCAGCCGGCACAGATGGCCTCGTACAAGGCGGTAGCCAAGAAGGCTGCGCTGATGTACCAGATGCCCTGCTACTGTTATTGCGATCGCAACCACGGCCACACCAGCCTGCACAGCTGCTTCGAGAGCACGCATGGCGCGAACTGCGGGACCTGCATGGCGGAAGCGTTGTATGCCTACCAGCAGTCCAAGAAGGGGTGGACGCCGAAGATGATCCGCGACGGCATCGTGCGCGGCGACTGGAAGCTGGTGGACTTGCAGAACCCGGCGCCGGTAATGTGATTTTGCACCTATTCTGGTGCAGTTGACGCAAGCTAAGTTTCTGCGTATAAAGGGCTACACCCCGAGGCAGCCCTGGTAGCACCGGATAGCTGATCTTGTCGATTTTCCACAGCCCTTGATCTGCCGCTCATCCTGTGTGGGGCGCAAGGACACAACGGAATGAAGAAGAAAGTGGCAGCAAACGTTAAACGTTCGACTGCCAAACCACAGAAAACACAACCGGTTAGGAAGCCAAGCGCGATGTCTGCGAAGAAAATGCCTCCCCCACAGCAGAAGCCCGCCCCCCGGGAAGATCCCGTTTTTGCACAAGCTGTGCAAAATTACGAGGCCGGCATCAAGGCCATGCAGGAACACAAATTTGAGAAGGCCAAGGGCTTGCTGGAGAAGATTGTGGCCAGCGGGCCGCGCGAGCTAGCCGACCGGGCGCGCCTCTACCTGAACAGCTGCAACCAGCAGCTGCGGGAGACTTCCTCGAGCTTCAAGACCCATGAAGAGCACTTCGATTTTGCCGTCTCGTTGATGAACGCCGGCCAGTACGAGCAGGCGCGCGGACACATGGAAAAAATCATGAAGCAGAGTCCGCAGGCCGATTTCGCTTACTACGGCATGGCGATTGTGGAGTGCCTGGCCGGGCAGGTGGAAAGCTCGTTGAAGAACCTGAGCGAAGCCATCCGGCTGAACCCGCAGAACCGTTTTCAAGCGCGCAACGATTCCGACTTCCAGAACATGGCGGACGACCCGCGCTTCACCGAGTTGCTGTATCCGGAGCCTACGGACCCGCCGCCTTCCGGGTCCGACTTTAAGCGACGCTAGAACCGAGCATCTAATCCCTGATGTCTTCTCACCAAGAAGCGAACCGCAACGCCGGGAACCGAGGATTCCGTGTAGTAGCCGTCGGCGGCGGCACCGGACTGTCAACCATCCTCAAAGGACTGAAGCGTTACACCGTGCAGGCGGGCGAGCCTGTGCCGGTGGAAGCTTACGTTGCCGACCTGACGGCAGTGGTCACGGTGAGCGACGATGGCGGATCGAGCGGGCGATTGCGCCGCGAACTGAACATGCTGCCTCCGGGCGACGTGCGCAACTGCCTGGTGGCGGTAGCGGCGGATGAGAACCTGATCTCCAAACTATTTCAGCACCGCTTCTCGAGTTCCGGCGATCTGGAGGGCCACAGCTTCGGCAATCTTTTTCTGGCGGCGCTGACGGCAACCACCGGAGACTTCGCGGTGGCGGTGAAGAAGGCTTCAGAAATTCTGGCCACGCGCGGGCACATCCTTCCCGCTACTACGGCCAACGTGCAACTGGAAGCGGAGATGGACGACGGCTCACGGGTCGCGGGCGAGACCAGGATTACGGCCAGCGAGAAGCGCATCGTGGAGCTGCGCATGGTCCCGGCCGATTCGCAGCCGTTGCCGCAGACGCTGGAGGCGATCGCCGATGCCGACATGATCACCATGGGGCCGGGTTCGCTCTTCACCAGCCTGATTCCCAACCTGCTTGTGCGCGGGGTGGCGGAAGCCGTGGCCGCGTCGCCGGCGATCAAGGTGTTCATCTGCAACCTGATGACCGAGGCCAATGAGAGCCTGCACATGAGCGCCTCCCAGCACATCCAGGCCATCTACGCTCACTCCGGGCGCCGCCTGTTCGACTACGCGCTGGTCAATACCGCGCCGGTTTCAGAAGACATGAAAAGCCGCTACGCCGACGAGCGGGCCGAGCAGGTGGTGTGCGACACGGCGGCCATCGAAAAACTGGGCGTGAAGTGCATTGCGGGAAATTTCATGGAAGAGAGCCAGTTTGCCCGCCACGCCACCGACCGCCTGTGCCGCGAACTGCTCAAGCTGGCCCGCGATCACCATGCGGCTATGTCACGCGAAGCCCTCAGGCATTAAGATGATGCTTTCATGGCTCAGCAGAAAATGAACAAGGCGCCCTCGTTCGCCATCGTGATCATGGCGGCAGGCAAAGGCACGCGGCTGAAGTCGCGGCGGGCCAAGGTGCTGCACGAGATCGGCGGACGGCCGCTGCTGGCACACGTGGTGGCGGCAGCGCTGGAAGTGGCCAGGCCGCAGGACATCTTCGTGATCATCGGCCACCAGGCAGAGGCGGTGCGCGCGGCGCTGGGACCAATAGGCGTGCAGTTCGTGGAGCAGCGCGAGCAGCGAGGCACCGGACACGCCATCATGTCGGCGCGCAGCCAGGTCGAGAGATATGACGACATCCTGGTGCTCTCCGGCGACGTGCCCCTGATTCGCCCGGAGACGGTGCGCAGCGTGCGCGACTTTCACCTGGCGCGCAAGGCGGCGATGACGATTCTGACCGCTGAGCCGCGCGATCCCGCGGGCTACGGCCGCATGGTGCGCGCCGGCGGCGACAAGGTGAAGGCCATCGTGGAGCAAAAAGATCTGTCGAAGAGCCAGGAGAAGATCCGCGAGATCAACTCCGGAATCTACGCCTTCGCCACCAAGCCGCTGTTTGCGCACATCGACAAGCTCAAAGCCAACAACGCGCAGGGCGAGCTCTATCTCACCGACATGGCGGCGCTACTGGTGGGCGCGAAGGCCACAGTGCTGGCGATGAAGGCGAAAGATTCCTCGGAGGTCGTGGGGGCGAACACCATCGCCGAGCTCTCGGCGCTCGACGCCACGTTGCGCGCGCGCAAATGCGCGGAGCTGATGGCGGCGGGCGTGACCATCTATCGTCCGGAGACCTGCACCATCGACGCGGGAGTGCAGATCGGCGCGGACACGATCCTGGAGCCGTTCGTGCAGGTCCTGGGAGCGACGCGCATCGGATCGGACTGCCGCATACGGTCCTACAGCGTGATCAGCGATTCGCGTCTTACCGGCAACGTGCTGGTGCGTCCGGGGTGCGTCATCGACGGCGCGGAGATCAGCGAGGGGGCGATTATCGGGCCATACGCGCACCTGCGTCCGGGAAGCGAGATCGGCGAGGGCGCGCACGTGGGCAACTTTGTGGAGACCAAGAAGGCGCGCCTGGGCCGCCGGGTCAAGGCCAATCACCTGAGCTACCTGGGCGACGCCGAGGTGGGCGCGGACGTGAACGTGGGCGCGGGCACCATTACCTGCAACTACGACGGGGAGAAGAAACACGTGACGGTGATCGAGGAGGGCGCGTTCATCGGCAGCGACTCCACGCTGGTGGCCCCGGTGCGCGTGGGCAAAGGCGCCTACATCGCCGCCGGGTCGACCATCACCGACGATGTTCCCGCAGACGCGCTGGCGCTGGGACGAGGACGACAGGCGGTAAAACAGGGCTGGGCAAAGCAGAGAAGAGCGGGCAAGCCGACAAGCGAGTGAAAGATTCGGTCACGAAAAGATGGACGCCAAAGCTGGACGGTTTCTAGACAGCTCAGCCGTCCCCTGCGGGGACTTGATTACTTTTTCACCTCTACCCGCCGTTGAAACGGCGGGCTATTTTCATTCGTCCCGGCGGAGCCGGGACTGGTGCCTTCATGGCGCATGAATCCCCGTTGGACTTGCGTCTCGCATGGAGATTACTTCGCGCTTGGTGGATTGGCCTTCTGAATCCAGGGCTCAACGATCATTTTGCGCTAAGAATGACAAGGACCGGGTCTACTTGGGGCTTTCGCTGGGCGACTGAGTGCCGCCACCATTGAGGCCGGGTTCGGGCGGAGAGATGGAGGCCAGTTTAGACAGGATTCCCTGCTCTTGCTCGGAGAATGTGCTCTTGAAGCGATCAGACTCCAGCTCCTGCTGGCGTTCCTGGGGATCCATCTGGCGCAGGTGGCGAAGCGCCCGGTGGACCATTACCTGGCGGTCCTTGGGAAGGGTCTCCAGGGTCTTGTTGGAGTCGCGGATGTCCTGGCGCTGCTGCGGGCTCAGGCTGGCCATCCATTGCATGCGGTCGAGAGCCAGCTTGCGCTGCGTAGGAGTCAGGCTGTTGAACTTGCGCAGGCGCTCCTTCAATTCTGCCTGGCGCTGCGGAGTCTGGCGCTTGAAGCTGGGATCGTTCTCAAGCAGCTTTTCCTGCTGGTCGGGCGGCATGTTCTGGTGGGCGCGAAGCCAGTCGCCCATGCGGTACACCGGCGGGCCGTTCTTATGGGCGCTGTTTTTGGGCTGCGGGCTGCCGGGCTTAGAAGAATTCTGGGGATTGCCTTGTGGCTGGAAGTTCCTGGGCTGGACTGCAGGGGCGGACGGGGAGCTACCGGGATTCTGTCCGGCTACAGCGACTACTAGACAGAGTACCCCGCAGAAAAAGAGAATCAAGGTTCCCCTGGCCCAAGTCACGATTCCCCCAAAACAAAGCAGTACTTAGTACTTAGCCGTTAGTCCGTAGTAAAAAAAGCAACTCTAAGACGCCGCGCAAACCAACTGCAAAATCTGCCCAGATCCTTGTTTCGGGAGCGCTGGTTCGGCTTACTCCTCGGTCACATCCTGCGAGGGAGCGCCGGCGAGTTCGTCAATCAGATCGCTGTTGATCAGGACATCATGGTTGCGTTCCAGGCTCTCCACGTCGTCAACCGCGTTTCGGGTTTCCTGAACAGGCGGCTCGGCTTGCTTGATGACGGTATAAATTGCGCCTCCGGCGGCCAGAACCGTAGCCATGGTCAGGGCCATCGCGGGGCGGCGCAGCCAGCTAAAAACACCGGAATGAGTCGGGGCCTTTTCGCGTTCCTCTCTTACGTTCGCCCGAAGACGCGTAAGAAAGTAAGGAGAAGGCTCCGGAGCCTCCCATTCATCGAGTACGGCCAGGGTCTGGCGGAGCGACTCCAGCTCGCGGGCGCAGCCAACGCACTCGCGGACATGGAGGGCAACCGGGGAGCCGGCCAGGGCTTCCTGCGGAGCGCCATCACCCAGCAACTCGATCAGGTTTTCACGCACGTCATTGCAGTTCATACGAAATCCTTCAACCGCTCGCGCAGCGCCTCGTAAGCGCGGAAGAGCAGAGACTTAGTGGCTGATTCGCTCAACTTTAAAACCGCAGCGATCTCGCGGTAATCCATCCCCTGATACTTGTGCATCAGGACGGCAGCGCGTTGCTTTTCAGGCAGCGCCATGACCTGTTTTTTGATGGCCGCCAGCCGCTCGCGGCGCAGTATTTGCTGTTCCACGTTGAGCTGGGTATCGGCCACGTCTAAAGTGGTTCCGGTTTCCTCGTCAGGTTCGTCCAGGCTGACCACCCGCCCGCTGCGCTCGACCTTGTTGTCGCGCGCGTTGTTGACGGCCAGGTTGGTGGCGATGCGGTAAAGCCAGGTCGTGAACTTGGCTTCCGCGGCATAGCTTTTGCGCGAGCGGTAGACGCGCAGGAAAACTTCCTGGGCGAGCTCTTCCGCCAGCGCCTGGTTCCGGCACATGCGGTACATGAAAGCAATCATGGGCCGGTGGAACTTGGTGACCAGGTACTCGTAAGCAGCGTCATCGTCAGAACCGACGCGGAGCATGATCTCAGCGTCGCTCAACGAGTCATAAAGCATCTGGCCTGCCGCCATGTTCGCAATACCCTGCGTCCTGCCGGTAGCTGTGGGCATGAAGAATCCCGGTTTTAGGGCCACGCTGCTCACACCCCGATAAACCCAATCTGGGGCAAAAAGTTGCCCCCTCGGAAATGGCCAGCAGACCCCCGGATAGACTGTACCCTATGATGCAAATTCTGTGTAGAGTTGTAAAGTTAACAGGCCACCGGGAGGGTGCCGGGGCGGCGATTCTGTTAAAATGGGGTTTACCCACTGTACGTTTGTAAGTGACGAGCACAGTGGGCGCTTAACTCAGCGGTAGAGTGCCATCTTCACACGGTGGAAGTCATAGGTTCGAATCCTATAGCGCCCACCATCCCCGATTTCCAGGTTTTCATACGCTCCGGCCGCATCCGAGCGGAATCTTGACCTTGGCAAACGGCGATGGCAGCAATTTTTGGATTGCAGGCTGGCTGGTTCGTGATAACATCGCGGAGTCTTCTGGAAAGCCGCCCGTTCCGGTGCGGCTGGAACGCGCCCCAAGGCGCTGGCATGACGAAGATTTCACGAAAAAAGATTGGCCGTTGAGATTACACCCTCATCTAAGGTGAATCGCGAATCTAAAGATAGTTTGTGGGACGTCACGGCCGAGGCAAAAGCTCAGAAGCTCATAGGTAAAACTGAAAATGAATGAAGCACCCAACCAGCCGCATGGCCCGGGGAACCGGAAACATCGGCGTCGCAAGCGCAATTTTGGCCCACATCAATCACAAAACCAGCAACAGGGACATCCCGGAGGCGGGGGCGGCGGGCAGAACCGCCAGAACCGGCGTAACCGCAGCAATCGCGGCCCGCGCCGGAACGCAGCCTTCGTCGGCCCCATGGACCACAGCTATCGCAACCAGAACGGCTCGGCGCAGGGCCGCTTTAACGGCGGGGCCTCAGGCGAGCTGGAGCCTCTGCCGCCGCGGGAAGACGCTCCAACCCGCATATTCGCTCTGGTAGACGATCTGTTCTTCCTGGCCAAGATCCAGGAAGTCTCGCGCAAGCTGAACGTGAAAGTGGAGTTCATCAAGAGCGAGAAGGACCTGGGCGAGAAAGTTGACGCGGGCAAGAGCGAAGGCGCAAGCGATGCAGCGCCGGAAGGCGAAACCGCCAACGGCAATCACAGCGACGATAAGCCGTCGCTGATCATCGTGGACCTGAACAGCAACAGTATCAAGCCCATCCCCACCATTTCCAAACTGCGGGCGAAGTTCAAGAAGTCGACTTCTATCGTCGGCTTTGTCTCCCACGTGCAGGGCGATCTCAAAGTGAAAGCCCAGGAGGCAGGATGCGACGTGGTGATGCCGCGGTCGGCATTCTCGCAAAATCTGCCTAACATTCTCCGCCGCCACGGCGCGGAGGAAGAGACGGAAGATAATTTCAACCGGGTGTAAGCGCGAGCGCTCAAGCACTCGGCGTTGAGCACTCAGCCAAGCAAGGCTTCTTTTCTGGAATCCCGAGCAGCGGGAGAGATTCCCTGTTGTCTGAGATACGGTTTCATTTCAGGATCTCGGACTCTGAAATCAGCGACTCTGGCTCAATGCTGAAGCTGCCTGCGGAGTGCTTCTCATCCGGGCGGCCAACTAAGCTTCCTTCCGCCGAGCAGATGCAAATGCAGGTGGAATACCGACTGGCCGGAGTCAGGACCGACGTTGTAGACGGTGCGATAGCCCTTTTCGATGCCGCGTTCGCGAGCGATCTTTGCCGCCACAATGTTGCAGTAGCCGATCAGTTCGGCGTCGGCTTCCGTAGCTTCTTTGATGTCGACGATGTGCTTCCTGGGAACGATCAGAACGTGCGTGGGCGCCTGCGGACGGATATCTTCGAAAGCAAGGGCGCGCTCGTCTTCGTAGACTTTTTTTGACGGAATGTCGCCGGCGATGATCTTGCAGAACAGGCAGTCACTCATGGCTTCAAAGATACCGCAATTCGCCGGAGAGGAATCCGATTTCGACACACGAACGAACACTCATTCAGAACCACCGCCGCGACCGGGTGACTGGGGGATTGAAAACCTCTCCCATAGTTTAGTTGGCAATTTAGAATGAAATTTCCGAGGAGCACTGATGCGAGGATTGAGTTTTGGCGAGTTGCTGGACTACGCCAGCGAAGAGACCAACCACTGGCGCGACTGGTTTACCAAGAACGCGCCGGCGCTGGATGTCCCCTGCGATATCGCCGGCACCAAGAACGTTCGTGAGCTGGTTTTGCATATCGTCATCGTGCAGCTGCGTTACGCGCAACGGCTGCTCAACCAGCCGGTGACCGAGTACGCGGAACTGGGATCGAAGAGCGCCGCTGAGCTGTTCATGATCGCCGAAAAGAGCGCAGAAGACCTGCGCAGTTTTGCCGTCTCCGCCAACGACGTCGACTGGGACGGGACACTTACCTTCCCCACTCGCAGTGCAGGCACGCTAACCGCGAGCCGGCGAAAAATCTTCGTGCACGCGCTGCTGCATGGGGTCCGCCACTGGGCGCAATTGGCCACGTTCCTGCGCCATCAGGGTTATGCCCAGGACTGGCCGCACGACTTTATTTTCTCGAACGTAATTCCGTAACCAGCCCGATTTCTTCAATCGATCCTGACCAGAAACATTCCTGCGTCGGTGTGGGTTTCACGCATCAGGGCCTGGGCGCGGCTCTTGAGATCTTCCGCCACGCGGATGCGCAGCCAGGCTTCTCCCGTTGGACTTGAAAACTGCAGCACTTTGGCAGTGTGATAACGGCGCGCCAGCTTCTCCTTCAAGCTGGCAGCCGCGGCATGATCGGCGAAGGCCCCGATCTGCACGCACCAGCGGCCGCCGGTGGCGATCGGCGACGGCGTTTCCAGCACTTCAATCCGCACCAGCGCGGTGCCGTGCTGGTAGACGCTGAGCTTGCGGGCTGCGGCGCGGGAGAGATCAAGGATGCGATCGCCGACGAACGGCCCGCGGTCGGTGATGCGCACCAGCACTGACTCGCTGGTCTTCACGTTAGTCACGCGGGCGATGGAGTTGAGCGGAAGCGTGCGGTGAGCCGCGGTCATGCGCTCGGTATCGAAGATTTCGCCGTTGGCGGCGTGGCGGTTCTGAAAACCGGGACCATACCAACTGGCCCAGCCAACCTCCTTATACAGAACCTTGGCATCGCCAGGAACGGTAATCTCCGGCTCGGGCGCCGGACGCGCGGGGACAGGCGACGGAGACGGCGGCTTGCCCGCGTGATGTTCGGGAATTGGCGATGGCAGCGGCGAGGGAACAGGCGTGGCCTCAGGGGGAGGCGGAACCTGGGTCTGCGCAGGGTGATGGTGGCCGCATCCCGCCAACAGCGCAACCAGCAGCAGAAGCCAGACTACCTGGAGCGATTTTGATCCATGTATTCGGCTAACCGGTGGAGCTTGTCGGCGGCAACACGCAGGGCCTTGCTCGAACCCTGGCGAATCGCCGGAACGACTTCGTCGTTGAGATACGCGATCACGCGATCGCTCTCCTGCTCCAATCGCGAAGCAGCGTCGTCGATGCGCTCGTTCAACTTTTGCCCAAAATCCGTGGTCTTCTTCTTGGTATCGCTTTCTGGGCTCATGTTCGTCTTCTTTCCCCATCATGAATCCATGCTGGCCAGAGCTTTGATTATGGCGTGACGTGGCCGGGCGGTCAATTGCCTTGGCCAATTCCCAGGCACAAGAGGAGCTGCTGGGTTGGATGCGAGCGGCAAGGCTGCCTGCTGGCTCAGTGTTCGCAGGTCAGGAGCGAAAACGGGCGCCGAACATCAGGCGTGTGTCCGGCCAATTGGCGAGGGTGCGGCGAACGATGAACGCGCGCCGGGTGCTGGATTGAAGCATGGGAATGCCTGTGGTCTGAAAGGTGATCTCCAGGCGGGCTTCGATTTCAATCATCTCTTCTGAGCAAAAGAGCACTCCGGTTTCGCTCATGTTGATGGTTTCCCCGGGGAACCACTCTTCTGTCCCTTCCGGGCGGAAGCGCAGAGGGATGCGCAGTTGGTGGCGCTCTGCGCGCTCCACTAGGGGCGTGTGACGAGCCTCTCCGGCCAAGATCGGTTGCGTCCTTTCCACTTTGTCTGGTGCCGACTGCCTCAATGTCGCGCGCTCAAAACATCAAAACGTCGCGCCGAAACTTCCCCCGGGCTGGATGGGACACCAGATTTTCTGCTTGCCCCTACCGCCTGTCAAGAGAATTGCTTAGATCGGGAAATGTGCAGCGCAACCGGTGCACCAAAGGCATCCAACCTCCCAGAAACCCTTGAGCGTGTGCATCAAATTGCATAGGGCTCGCAATCCCCTGCAACTTTACAAAGAACGTAAATTGGGTTTGGATACCTTCAAAAGATCTTCATCCTCTACACTCTTAATGGCTTACGTGTTTACCTCGGGTTTACCTCCAGATGGCTTCCGGTGCATTGCGACTATCGGCAAAGGTATTCCATTGTGGATCTCGTCGTCGAATGGAGGCAATCCATGAACATCACTCAAGGAGGCCGGTTTCGCGAAGCCAGGCGAATCCAAGAAAGCCTTCTGGCTAAGGCCGAGAAGCGGGCACTACTGTGGCTGGCGGAGCGCACACCCGCGGCCATCAACTCTGACCACCTCACCGTTCTCGGGCTGGTGGCCATGGCTGGGGCGGGAGCGGCGTACTGGTGGTCAGCCACCAACCGCCTGGGGTTGGTCCTGGTGATCGTTTGTCTTGCCGTCAACTGGTTGGGCGACAGCCTGGACGGCACCCTGGCGCGCTTTCGCAAATGCCCGCGGCCGCGCTACGGCTTCTACGTTGATCATGTGGTCGATGCCTTCAGCGCCGTGTTTCTCCTGGGCGGGCTGGCTCTGTCGGGTTACATGTCGCCGGCGGTCGGGCTGGGACTGCTGATCGCCTATCTGATGCTCAGCATCGAGGTTTATCTTGCCAGCCACACTTTAGGCGACTTCAAGATCTCCTACTTCGGCATGGGACCTACGGAGCTGCGCCTGCTGTTGAGCGTGGGGAACATTGCCTTGTTCTGGAAGCCGATGGCGCACATCGCCGGCCACGCTTACCGGCTCTTCGACGTGGGTGGAATCATTGGAATCTGCGGCATGCTTTTGATTCTCCTGATCTCAGTGGCGCGTAATACGGCGCGGCTGTACAGGAGCGAGCCGCTACCGCAGCGAACTGCCAACCGTGCGGACGAGAACGCGGTCGCGTGCGACAACCAAGCGGCGCGGCCCGAGAGTGCGACCGCGCCGCCGGAGTTATATCAGGCCCCTACTGCGCGCAAACCAGATGCCCGTCGATATTGACGACGCCTTGGCGGCAACGCCAGGCATCGTCCAGATCGGTCCAGCGCCAATCGCCGTCCCGGGTCTGGCAGCGGGCATGGAGACGGTCACCCTGCATCTCAACATCACGGCAGCTCTGGGACCACGTGCCGCCGGGCAAACGAGGGCGGTCTCGGTCCCGGTCTTCATCGTGATCCCGATCCCGACCTTGATCCCGATCCCGGTCGCGGTCGTGGTCAGCATCCCGGTCGCCGCCACCGCAGCGCAGCTGGCCATCCCAGTTCACGATGGGAGCACGGCAAGCCTCATAGTGGTCCAGCGAAGTCCAGACCCAGCGTCCGTCGCGAGTGGCGCAACGGGCGCGCAGATCGTCACCGCGGACATAAACCGGCGAGCAGGTCTGCATGTAAGGCCCGCTGGCCTGCCAGGGAGCGCGGCTGCATTGCAGCTGGCCGTCATCGTTGACGATTTCTCCCACGCAGTGCTGCACATCGTCGAGCGAGCTCCGCGCCCAGCGCCCGCTGATGGTCTCGCAACGGGCAAACAGCATGTCGCCGCGCATGCGCAGATCGCGGCAGGTTTCACGGTAAGAGCCGCGGGGAAAGTTGTCGCCTCCGCGCCAGCCTTCGCCACGATTGCAGCGCAGCTCCCCATTGATGTTGGTCACATCGCCGACGCATCCTCGCACGTCGGGCAGCACCGCGGAACGCCACCGGCCATCCATATCCTGGCAGTTGGCGAATAGCGTCCAGTTCCGCATTTGAATGTTCACACAGCTCTGCCGGTAGCTTCCCGGCGGAGGTCCCTGCGCCCGCGCGCTGCCGAGGTACACCGCAACCGTCAAAACAAGCAAGCTAAGCCTGAGTACATTGCGCATTCTCAATCCTCCAGTTTCCAAACAGAAGTAGTAGGTTCGCACTCCCGAAGCCTGCGCAAAACCTTTATTCGGGCTTCTGGAGTCTCAACGTCAGCAGAGGCCGATCCTTACTGATGGCGGCCGAAGACGTTCATGGGGAATCTCCGGGTGCGTAATAGTCCGCACCCTGGTTGATCCCGTTCAGTATAAGACGGTTCAGCGGATTCCGAACCATGTCGTTCGGACAATGCCTTACGGTCGGCACTCACCCCGGCTCGAAGCGGCGGAGAGGTCGCTCTCGCCGATTCTAGTGCTGGTCTTGGGGACAGGAAAGATCGGGGAGAAACAAATCTGCAAAAAAACATTGGGTGATCGGACTCGCAGAATCGCCCGACCACCCAGATTTCAGACTACGCCAACAACATTGGACTACGGTGTCTTGGCCACGTCTCCTACCTTGGCTGCTCCGCCGCCGCTGAAGTTCACGGTCGAAGAGTCGGTATCCACTTCCGTCACAGTACCGGTGCCGATCTTATCGGTGATGGTCTTGAGGACCTTGCCTGTGGTGGGATCCTTCACCGTGCGCACCGCGCGGCTGATGTCCACCGTGTCGCCCACGTGCACGCCGTTCTTGCTCCCGATATTCAGGATCAGGGTATTGCCGGTCACGTCGGCCACCACGCCGGAGTACTGGGACTTCACGGTAGGCATGGAGCCGGCCTTGGAATCGAGCTGCTGGCCGGTGGAACTCACCGCCGCCATCACGGCTTCACCCAGGATGGTCTGTCCAAAGTTCGAAGCGTGGGTATCAAAGCCGCCGCCACCGGCGCCGCCGCGTCCACCACCGGCGCCAATCAACGACGTTCCGCTGCGCTTCGACTCGCCGTCGCCGGTCACCGCGGCCAGGATTTCCGCGGTGCTGGTGTCAATCATGCGCGCGCTGATGCTGCATACGGCTTTGGCTTCGTTATGTTTCACGCCGCCGATGCCAAAGCCGCGGTAGCCGATCCCGCCGCCGCCGATGGCCTTCGATTTATCGTCGCGCCCGAAACGCGTGATCGAGCCGATAATGATGGCGTCCACGCCCAGCACCTTGCCGATCTTGGCCGCGCTGGTCGGGTCGGCGCGGTCGCTGTTGGAAAAGTTCTGCTCGGCCAGAATCTTGTCCAGCACCTTGCGCTCGATCACCGAATACTGGCCGTCGTTGACCAGCTGCTGCACCAGGAGGTCGGAGATGCCTTTGCCCACGTCCTGATCGCCGCCAAAAAGTTCCACCACTGAGGTGCGCACCGTTCCATATTCAAAATCCATCACCGCTACGCGCTTCTTGTGCGGCGCCTTCTGGGCACTGGCGAAAGCCGCCATGAGAACGAGAGCGCAAAACACACGCATTACCCGCGTCATAATTCGAGTCTCCTTTTGAGCTTTCTACGGAAGTGAACCGGGGGGATTTCAGAGCAACTTTAGCACGGTAGAGGGACATTTCAAAAGAAATGACCGGATCGCCGTGATCGCGCATAATCGCCGTGATCGCGCATAATCGCCGTGATCGCCGTGATCTGAAAAGCTGAGTGCTGACTGCTGATTGCTGACTGCTTCAGTCTTTGACCAGCCAGTCCAGGGCTTCCTGTCGACTGCGAAATAGCGGTATCCGCCGCTGCGCGAAAGCCTGCACACCCTCATAGATCAGCGCCTGCAGGCCGCTGATGCCCACGATGGCAGCGCGCTTCACGTAGGGCGCGTTGGCCGCGACCTTGGTCTTGAGCAGCGCCACCGCTTCGCTGTCGAATGCGGTGCCGGTCACGTCGCTCAGCGTCAGCACGGAGTTCAAAAGCTGGGTGGCGATCACGCGGTGCCCTTCCGCCGCGACCTCCTTCAGCATGTTGATGTCGCAATGGCTGTAATCGATCAGCAGCACGCGCTCGCCGGCGTGCTCCAGGAAACGCACTCGACCGCGGAGGACTTCCTGGGATACGTGCGCGGGAATGGACAGCGTGGAAATCATCCTGCCGATTCTAATCGCGCCATTGCCGGGGGATAGATGACCGAAGTAAGCCTTGTTGACGCTAACGGTTCGCTAGCGCCCGTTCAGGCGCATCCGGTGAGCCGGCCTCTTACCTGCCGCGCCCGCCCGGGACTTGCAGATTGTTCTCCACGGAGAAGACGCCGGGCACGCCGTTGGCGCGGATGCCGGCCAGGTTCTTGTCGCCCTGGCTGTCTACCACTCCTTCCAGCGCAGCGTGGCCGCGGTTCACGATGATGCGGATGGGCCGGTTCGATCCCACGCCGTAGTACTGGAGCGGGGCATAACCGTAAATCGCGCGGAACAAGGCGCGGCGCAGCCGGTCGTCATTGATGGAGGGAGGCAGCACCTCAATGCGGTTGTCGACGCGCTCCACGCCTTCAATCTTTTTGATCACGCGGGCGGCATCGTCGCGCAGAGTGGCGTCCCTGACCTGCCCGAGCAGGGTGACGTCGTAGCCGTTCAGCTTGAAACTGATGTTGTCGAAGACGCCGAACTCGGGCAGCATCAGGATCTGGTGGCGCACCTCGCGCATGATGCGCGCCTGGCCGCGCGGCGAGATCACCCGCGGCGTCGAACTCGGCGTTTGCGCCACCGCCGGTCCGGCGATCAGCCACGCGATCGTCAGTAGGGCGAAGCACCGAGAAGCATGCGACGTCATAACAGTTCTCGCCGGATAGTGTGGCACAGCCGCCCCGGCTGTGGGGCTTTTGTTTAAGGAAGACACCGGCGAGGGCGCCGGTGCCACACGATTTCCGAAAATCGCCCAGTTCAGCTGGCCGCTTTTCCCCCGGTTCATTGCAGGCTGAACCAACAGAGGTTTTGCCTTCCAACTTCTACTGCAACGCAAAATTCAGCGTTGTAGTCACTCCCGTATTGCAACTCGCGGTCTTGCTCTGGGTGGTCTGGCCGCTGGCCGAGACGGTCACCGTGTAGGTTCCGACCGGCATCCAGTTGGAGTTGTAGACCCCGCTGGAGTTCGTAGTGGTGTGAACCGTCGTGCTGATCGAGCCTCCCGTGAGCGTGACGCTCGCGCCCGCGATCACGCCGCCGCTCGTGTTCGTCACCGTCCCGGCGATCTTGCCTCCAGTGGCCATGGCGAAGTTCAGGGTCGAGGTCTGGCCGGAGTTCACCGTCACCGAGTGGGTGACGTTGAAAAATCCGCTGTGCGCGGCGGTCACGCTGTAGCTCCCGGGAGTAACGCCGGAGAAGCTGTAGTTGCCGTTCGAATCCGCAGTCGCTGACCCTCCGCTGAAGCTCACCGTGGCGCCGGAGACGGCTCCGCCGGTGGTGATGTTGGTCACGCGTCCGCTGATCGCGCCCGGCGAGTTGGTCACCGGCGCGAGCTGGAAGTTCAGGGTCGACGCCTGGTTCGACGTGACCGAAACCGGGGCGCTCGCGTTGCTGTGCCCTGCCGCCGAAGCGGTCACCGTATAGCTTCCCGGCGCGACATTGCTCAACGTGTAATTGCCGCTCGAGTCTGTCGAAGTCGACCCGCCGGAATAGCTGACCGTCGCTCCGGCAATGGCCGCGCCGCTCGAACTATCCGAGACGTGCCCGGTGATGCTTCCCGGCTGCACGTTCTTCGGTCCAAAGAACTCGGCCATGCTGCCCACATAGACCGAGGCCCCGGGGTGACCCAGGCCGAGACCTTCGACGATGGTGCGCAGCACGTGCTCATGGCGATAGAAGGTAGTCGAGCGAAAGCCCGGCTTGACGGTCGGGCCAACGAGCGTGACCGGGACCTGACCTCCGCCCTGCGCCGTGTCGCTGGCGTTGCCCTCGTCCCACCACAGGATCAGCACGCCGTCCTGCTGGAAGGCCGCATTGTTGAGAATCTGCGGCACGTTGGCCTGCAGCCACTGATCGGCAGTGGAAAGAATGGTGGAGTCGGAACAGCCGGTGCCGCCGCCGGGACAGTCCTCAGCATCGTCCGAGATGTTGGGAACGATGAAGGAGAAATTCGGCAGCGCATTGTTGGCTACGTCGGTCGCGAACTGCGAGAACGGCACAATGTTGTTGGCCTGCGCTGAGCCGTTGAGGTTATCGCTCATGTAGGCGAATGGGTTGTGGCGCTTCACGTACAGGCCGGTGTCGCCGCCCAGGTATCCCACCGAAGGCAGTCCCTCGGCGTACACCTTCCAGGTCTTGCCGGCGGCGATCAGTTCGCGCTCGACGTTGTCGATGCTCAGCGGGAAATCAGAGGGCAGCCCCGCGCCGTTGGCGGTGATCAGCTCTCCCGAGGTCAACATGGCGTAGTCCGGGAACGAGCCGTGAACGTTGGCGAAGAAATTCTGCGCCAGCCCGCCCTGGCTGATCAGGCTGTTGTAGTACGGCATGGCGGAGTTGCCGACCACGTCGCCATAGCTGTGGTTTTCGAGCGCAATCACCACCACGTGCCCGAGCGGAGGCGTAGTTTGCGAGTAAGCAACAGTTGCAGAGATCAGAACAAGCAGAGACAGCAGCACGGCACAGTGGCGCACTCTTCGCATGGATCAGCCCTCAGTGATGGATCAGCCCTCGTGAAGGTGACGCTCTTATGCCCAGGGTTCGGCCACCAGCTCACAGCAGAATAGATGTCGTTCGGGAAGTCCGGTTTGCCTCAGACCCGTGTGGCACAGCCGCCCCGGCTGTGGGGCCGATCACCAGGGCACCCGATTCCTCGTGAACGGCCATTGTCCCGCCTTTGCGATCACCCGATCTCCCGATCTCCCGATCACCAGATCACCCGATCTCCCTGACCCCTGGCCCCCTTGGGATGGATCCCACATCATCCGCGATGATCCCCGGGGACGTCCTGCCGGGGGATGCCCCCTCTCCCCCCGGGTCACTAGCATTCCAAAAGAGTTAGCTCCTGCCATTCCAGCCGACTCAATATCTTGGAATGTCTATCCGGGAGTAACCAGCCCAACCTCAACATCTTGTGGTCGCCCGCTTTTTTCTAGGTTTTCAAAGAGCTAGCTGAGATGCTGCCTTCCAGCACACCCAAAGCCGCCCTGGGGCGGCCCCGCTGTTTCGTCATCAAACATCAATCAATCACCAACTACACAGTATTGTATGTATCACAGTATCGTTTCGTTGTCAACAGTCTTTGTTCTTGGTTCATCCAATCGCGACGGACGCCCCTTGCTGCGAGTGCGAATTGTGAATGCTTGCTTGAACCCCGCCATTCGCAAGAACCAGGGCCGTGAACGACGGGGCCGCTTCTGCCGAGAGGGGTAATTCGCAGAAGTGTTGATCGCAGTGACGAAAAGAGCGATACCCACTAAACGGCTCGTTAGTTGAGAAGAAAGCTTCCCTTCCCCTAAGCTGTTTCCCTCCTAGCTCGAAACCAAGTCTCGAGGCTCTTTATCCCCTCCTCTGTTGTCACCGAATCAGCATAAACCTGCAAATCTATTGGTGGCATGAAAGACCGCTCTTCATCGGTTAAATAACCACCCTCAAGAATCTTGAGACTAAGGCTGCGGTCCTTCTTAAACAACTCTTCAAGGGCGTCCGCGATGAGGGTAGGTGTCCTTGGGACAGCCGTGGACCGGAAAGTGGAACGGAGGAGATCGCCCTCACGGACGACATAGTGGGTAATGCCAGCTTTTTCTAGCAACTCGAGAAGTTGGGCTTTGCCTTGGACTACGCCTAAAGGCCGAAGTGGAGGGTCCCTACGATTTGTTGCGGCAACAACCTCGATTTGGTCAATGCCGTTTAGGAATGTGAGGTACAGTCGAAGATTCGTTGGCAAATGATTAAACTCCTCATGACTTAGCGCCTCAAATATCGCGGCGTAGGCCTTTTATTAGTTCCTTCGCGGTTGGGCCCGTCGGCGTTCCACTTGGGCTCGGGCGCGTTCCAGCGCCTCTTGTAGGCCGGTGGTCTCGCCGTAGGGATGGCTATCAAGATATTCTTCACCGCGCTGAAAATACTCCGCGTAGTGAGCTTCGTCACCGAGCAGCGCGAACATCTCGGCGAGCATCCCGATCACTCGTGGGGCTGCGATCTCCGTTTCCCGAATTGCCAACAGATACGAAATCGCCCTCTCAATCTGTGGACGAGTCTGAGCCCTCGCCTTTGCTACCGTAGCGGCCTCCAGCAACAAGCGGACAGTCTCAGTTTGATCCGCAGTTACTGGTCCTTCGGAAAGAATCGAATCGGCACACTCTCGGTATAAGTCGTCGGCGGAAACGGGTCTTTCTAAATGTCTCTGGGTCTCCGCCATAAGCCATTTGAGCTTACGGACGTGCTTATCCGGACAATGCGGTAGGGCTCTTGAAAGCCGGGCGTCCAATTCTCTTAATTCTTCAGGCGTATAAAACTGAATGCGCTTTGGTTCAAGGTTAAGCAAATCTCTAATGAGAGGTGATTCGGGAGGAGTGTCGGCGCGTAAGCGTAGAAATGAGCGGAGATTTCGGACGTATTCAGCTTCCCAATCGTTGTTGCGCGCCAGATCAGAAGCAGGTTTTTCAGCCAGGGGGGAGACAGAGTATGTAGTGACACCATCATCGTCCGTTGCGGCTGAGACCAGCCCAGAGCACTCCAGGTCCCATAAGCTCCTTTCAACTATGCTTTCGGGCAATCCGCTCGTGTGGCGGATGCACTCAGGGTTCGTGTCGGTGATACCTGAGATAGAAACCACCGCTGCCAAGACCTTCTGCGTATCCGTATCCAAACTACCGAGAGTATGGGCGACGCAAAAAGACTCCAACTCGCGCTGATCAATATCGCCAATACCAGTCTGCCAAACCTTACTGTCCTTCTTGCAGGCCCAAGCAAACCAGCGAATGGCGAGAGGGTGGCAGTAGAGACTTCGCACCTTTTCGCGAAGGTCACTTATATGGATGGAAGCGAGTTCACGGAGGCCTTGCCGTTTGAGTTCGTGCCGAAGGAGCCGGGCTGCATCATCTCCTTCCATCTCGCGGAGTTCCTTGGGATAGACAAAATTCCGTATCTTATGAACGCGCGATGTCGCCACGATCCACGTATTGTCGGGTAACGCCTCATCCAAGAAACTAAATAGAGGCCGATCGGTAACGGTCTCCAGATTGTCCACAAACAGCAGAACTCTTTTGTATTTCTGTAATTCGCTCAGGCAGGCCTTACTGAGTACATCAACGGGTGCGTCGTGGGGAAGGTTCAAACCTAGCCACCCGGCTAAATCGGCTAAAAATGAGTGGAGATCAATAAACACAGGGTCGGTCTGTTGAGACCCCGCCGGCCCCAGCAGAGTCTGCTTTGCAGAACCTGAATAGATCGTCCCAAATTTTCCTCTTCGGTGCAGTTGCGCAACAAGTTGAATAGCCAGCTCGGTTTTGCCAACCCCGCCGAATCCCGCGATCGAGACGCCCCGGCCGCGGGGGTCATCGAATTTCGCAAGCAGTTCCGCGAGTTCGCCTTCTCGCCCAAAAAAACGATCATTTATTGGAGCATACAGTCGCAGTCCGGGCTTGTCTTCTTGCAGCAGGAAAGAGGTGCGGGTTCTTGGTGCTGCGCCGGTAAACCCTAGGTCGCGTGCGCGAGACTCAATGTCAGCATACGGGGACTCAGCGATCGTGTTGCTGTCTTGTCTGTAAAAGAGTGTACCTTTTACATATTTCAGCTTCCTAACCAGTCCTGGCCTGAGTACGATGTCCTTTCTTAGAAGGTTCGGGTAGACAGCGGATGAGCGACGGACGACAACTGTAAGCACTGGCTGAACGGTTCCACGAATCGAGAGCCTGCACTGCTCCAGCTCAAAATCCACGCGAGTTCCTAACAACAATCCAAGATTTTCGCGCACCCGCTGGAAATCAACAGCCTTGTGCCCAACGATGGATCTATCCACGTCGGCCACTCCGCAGATGAGTAAGCCACCATTTGTATTTGAAAACCCCAGAATGTCACGAGCGAGCTCTCCCACGTTCTCAGCGTCTACACTTCGTTTGTAATCGATTAGTTCACCTTCGGGCGGGCTGAACAAACCAGAACCTCGATCCACGAGATCTGCTAATCCTCGGTCGACCTCGACGTCGCCAGAAACAATCCGCTGGAGAATCTCTAAATCGTTAAGTTGAACCATGTCTCTGCTCCGTACGGGGACAGATAAAACATCCGTTGGCTGACGTCCCGATCTGGAGTTGCAAGTAATCACTAGAGATGGGGGCGTTCACCTGCACGCATTGTATCCGACACGTCTAAGGTTCAGTGGCCCAGGCTTTTGGTCTGCGTCGGCCTGGGCAGGTTTTTCACTTTCTAAGCGTAGCGATAGCCCATTTCAGCGCAGGTCTCCCGCAAGCGCTGTTCTATAGTCGCCGCTTTTCTCGGATCGAAAAGCCGAAGGTAACCAATATTGCCCTTCAACCCTTCGACGTAGGCGCCCCGGTCTGCGGCCGGCACCTTCCCGCATCTGAAGTTGTGAATCCCAGCTCGAATCCGCGCTCGGTATTGCCTCTGGACTGTAATGAATTTGCCTAGCACGAGATTGTTCAGGATTTTCCTGTCCGGACCGCCCATTCTTTTAATTTTTCGATGAGACACTCGGAATCCGGCTCTGACCAATGTTGCAATGACGGGCCCGATTACTTGCGTAGGTGAATGTCCTGAAAACGCAAGGTCGTCCACCCAACTCGAGTAACGGATTTCGTGTTCGTCACAAACAGATCGGATCTCACTGTCAAAACTACCTATCACCAAGTTAGCGAGAAGCGGGCTGGTTGGCGCTCCTTGTGGAAGACGATTGCGGCAAGTCGTCAGACCTGTGAGCAGGAACGCAACAGAGGTCGAACAGTTTAAGGTTTTTTGGAATACGTTTCGAACTTGTGAGGGTGTAATCGAGGGATAGAAATTCTTGATGTCTATGGTAACCAGGCATCGTGCACCCAGGTGCAATCGCGCGTTGTCCATGATGCTCTTGCCCTTCACTCCTCCCAGAAGGTGCTCGGGTAGGAGAAGGGGGCTCAAAATGCGCTCGTGCACGCGTGATTGGATGGCTTTAAGAGGGTCTGTCGGGTTGTCGATCCAGCGCTTCTTGACCGGATCCACTATCTTAGCAAACTTGCGCGGCTTTGTTTTCAGTGGGAAGGGCTTGTAGAAATGTATTGCTTTAGATGCCAGATCTTTCAACTCTGTCCGGGATCGTCCGAGCAGAATCTCCAGCTGCCTCATTGAGTACAGATCAAGCGTTGCGCTTTCGTCTTGTTTGCCGCCGCGTGTGCTCACTGCGTATTAAGAATCTCGCAAGGTAGACACCAATTTGTTGAAATTCCTCTTCTTCAATTCCTTGCAGATCGCCTGACTCCGCCGCGAGCATATTGAATAACGGCTCTGGTATGTGCAATGCGCGGCACAGCTTGGCAATCGCCCGGACGCTCGGCTTCCGGGTACCTTTCTCCATCAGCGAAATATGGCTGGCGTCAAGTCCAGCGGCAGATGCGAGCTGGTTTTGCGCTAGCCCGGCTACGGCTCGGGAAATTCGTAATGCTTTTCCGTAATCCATTTTCTCCTTGGGTTTGGTTCGCCTTTTAAGAGTTGTGCCTGTCGCTGCTAGTCGCGCGCTTGAAACACCTGAAGTAACTCTTCCACGATCTTTCGGATCGATTCATGTTGCTCCGTACGGCTTGGATTCGGCTTTCGTCGAATCCGTTTCAATTCTCCGACTACGCGTTCGACCGATCGTTTTTGCTCTGGGTTAACGCTGCCTCCACGCTGCAAGTCTTCAAGCAAAGAGATGCAGGCGTTGAGGTCTTTGGTTTTACGCATTACTTCCTCCTTTCCGGCAGTAACACACCGGGTGCAGTCAGTGTTCTTCCCGCAAAGGAGCAGCGATTCTCCCAACGAACCTAACCTTGGTTGTATTACTTGCATCCGTGCCTAAACAGAGCGGGCCGGTTAGCCCGCGACTCATTGTCCGAATGAGTCAAAAGGCTCTGCACCGGCTTTCGCCGGCCAGAGGTTGCCTTTCGGCCTTGGGAAGAACTGAACAGCAGAGGAAGTTTTCAAAGACCTCGAACCACCGTTAACGGTGGCCACTGAAGTTAAAGATAGCACCGATTTGCTGAAAGTCAATTACAATGACTCGCTTATTTTTAGTAAACCGGGGACAGGGCCACGGGGAACGGGCGGGATGTTCCCCCGTCAATCTCTCAGTTTGTCCGACCGACTCAAGACCCTTGCCAATCCCAGCGGCGCGGTGATTACCTATACGCCCGATTCCGCCGGCCGCGATATCTCGGCCGTCGACAACCGCAACGCCATCAACTGCGTCACCGGCGCCACTTATGGCCCGGACAGCGGCCTGACCGTTCTCGGTGCGACTGGGACGGGGAGACGAGGAACTGGCGCGGGTGATCGTTGCCGATGCCGAGCGGGAAACTACAAGGCCGTAGGAAAGCCGAAGGCTAGCGCGGAGTCCGCAGAACGGGCGAAGCGCAACAACAAAATCGCAGGGGCTAAAGCCCAGGGATTTTTCATTTCCTTTACGGCACGGATAAATCCGTGCCCTGTTACCTTCAGGGGCTGAAGCCCGGGTACATTTTGCCGGTCCTTACCGCAGGACTGAAGGTCTGCGCCGCCCCAGCTCTCACGCACGGTCTGGAGACGCGGCAATGCCCCACCCCAACGCGCGAAAACCGCGCGCGTCGGGGACCCCGGGGCCGCGTCTCTACGTTGGCATTCTCGATGGCCCGGAGTATCGCGCCTCTAGCTGGAGTTTTCGGGGCCCCAGAGTGTCGCTCCCGCTCTGGCGAAATCGCGGAGCGGTCCTGGCGAAAATGGCCGCTACACCCAACACCGGCGACGCGGCCGGAATCTAAATACATGCACAAATCGTTGATTCCCGACCTCAAGCGGTCAGGGAAATGGGGGCAAACATGCGCGGATTAATGTTGAGTTGGGCGATTGCGCTGGTGTGCATTGCGGTCCAGGGGTTTGGCCGGGCGCAGTCGATTCCTTCGGGGTCGTACCAGCAGAGCTGCAAGAACGTCAGCGTGCGCGACCAGGTTCTGCTGGCGAATTGCCAGGATTCGGACGGCAAGTGGGAGGCCACGCAGCTGCGCGATTATCAGAGCTGCGGCAGCGACATCATGAACGACAATGGCGCGCTGCGCTGCGGCGGCAACAGGCCGGTATCGGGTTATCAGCCCGGCTACCAGGCCGGGGTCCCGAACGGTTCCTATACCGGATCGTGCCAGGAGATTCGCATTGACGGCGACGATCTGAAGGCGCGCTGCCAGGGATCAGACGGGAACTGGCACGGCACCAAGCTGGACGATTACCAGAAGTGCCGCGGCGACGTGGTCAACGACAACGGCAAGCTGCGCTGCGTGACGGGCGCCTACGCGCCGGGATATACGGGCGCCTATCGCGGAGCTTATCAGGGAGCGCCGATCGGAACGCCGTACACCCAGACCTGCAAGGACATCAGGAGCCACGGTGACGATCTGGAAGCGCGCTGCAAGAATGTCAACGGCGACTGGCAGAACACCAAGCTGGACGACTACAGAAAGTGCCACGGGCAAATCGTGAATCAGGACGGCGCTTTGCGCTGCGTGGCCGCTCCCCTGGGCATTTCGGGGGTTCCGACCAACGCGCCGGGCGGCTCTTACACCGCGAGTTGCTCGAATGTCCAGGTCAAGGGCGACGATCTGGAAGGCGAGTGCCAAACCCGGGGCGGCGATACCCGCCACGCCAAGCTCGATGATTACCAGAAGTGCCGCAGTGACATCATCAATGATGACGGCCATCTGAGATGCTCGAAGTAAGCGCTGGGAGGGAAATCCAGGGGCTAAAGCCCCCCTGGATTTTCATTTCCTTTATGGGACGGATAAATCCGTGCCCTGTTACCTTCAGGGGCTAAAGCCCGCGCAGTCGAGTGTGGACCGGGATGTGAGGCGCCCGGCCCTTTGCGGAAATCTCTGTGCTTATCAAGGGGACACCATCACGTGCTAACGCACGTTGCTTCGGTCAAAAAAAGTGCTTGACATTTCGTCGTTCTTTTGCTATGGTGCATATACGATTCGAAGCTGAGTCCCACCCCAGCGGCGCGACCTCCGCGCTGGTCCGGGGAGCCCGGATCGTGGTTCGGAAGCGTCGCGAGCCTACCCGCCAAACGGACGCGCTAAAACAGTATTTAGTATTCAGTAGTTAGTAATTAGCCAAAACCGAAAACTGCGACGGCCTTGCTTCGCTTAGGCAAGGCATCGGCCGTTGGGACAGGATCGGGACGGCGGAAGTACAGTGCCGCTTGGGACACCATGGGAGGAAGTTAGGGGGGCCAGGGGTGGGAGATCGCCGTGATCGCGCGTGATCGGGGAAGGCGTAGTACCTGGTACTTAGTAGTTTAAATAAGAGCCAATACCCGAACAGAGGCAGGGATCGGAAAGGCAGTAACCCGTTAACCACAGAGGACACGGAGAACCACGGAGGGATCGGGGTCGTGGGGCCCCCGAGTGATCGGGCCACGGGCGCGATTGCTAATATAGAGAATTGAAGCCTGGGCCCCGAGAAAACATGAGTGACGCCAATACCAACATGAAAGCCGCGCCGGCCGCTTCCGCGGAAGCGCCCAGTCCGTCCGGCTCGCCCACTCAGTCGAATTTTATCCGCGACATCATCGTCGACGACCTCAAGACCAACAAGTACGGCGGGCGGGTCTGGACGCGCTTTCCGCCGGAGCCCAACGGCTACCTGCATATCGGGCATGCCAAGGCCATCTGTCTCGACTTCGGGCTGGCCGACGAGTTCAAAGGCGGCACCAACCTGCGCTTTGACGACACTAATCCAGAGAAAGAAGAGACCGAATACGTGGAGTCGATCCAGGAGGACGTGCGCTGGCTGGGCTTCGAGTGGGAGAACCTCTACTACGCCTCCGATTACTTCCAGCAGCTCTACGACTGGGCGATGGTACTGATCAAGAAAGGCAAAGCGTACGTTGACGATCTCACGGCCGACGAGATCCGCAAGTATCGCGGCACGCTGACCGAGCCCGGCAAAGAGAGCCCGCACCGCAACCGCCCGGTGGAGGAAAACCTCAACCTGTTCGAGCGCATGAAGGCGGGCGAGTTCCCTGACGGCTCGCGCTGCCTGCGGGCCAAGATCGACATGGCCTCGCCCAACCTGAACCTGCGCGACCCGGTGATGTACCGCATTCTGCACAAGCCGCATCACCGCACCGGCGACACGTGGTGCATCTACCCGCTGTACGACTACGCCCACGGGCAGTCGGACTCGCTGGAAAAAATCACCCACTCCATGTGCACGCTGGAGTTTGAGGACCATCGCCCGCTCTACAACTGGTTCATCCGGGAGCTGGGCATCTTTCCCACGCAGCAGATCGAGTTTGACCGGCTCAACCTGACCTACACCCTGCTCAGCAAACGCAAGCTGCTGCAGCTGGTGCAGGAGAAACGCGTGAGCGGCTGGGACGATCCGCGCATGCCTACGCTCTCCGGCATCCGCCGCCGCGGCTACACGCCGGAGGCGATCCGCAATTTCGTGGGCTCGATCGGGGTCTCCAAGACTCAGGGCACGCTGGAGCTGGCCATGCTGGAACACTTCGTGCGCGAGGACCTGAATCGTCGCGCGCCGCGGGTGATGGCCGTGCTCAGGCCGCTGAAAGTGGTCGTCGACAACTATCCCGAGGGCCAGAGTGAAGAGATGGACGCGGTCAACAATCCTGAGGATCCGTCGGCGGGCACGCGCAAGGTTCCTTTCAGCAAGGTGCTGTACATCGAGCAGGACGATTTCCGTGAAGTCCCGCCCAAGGGATACTTCCGCCTTTCTCCCGGGAAAGAAGTGCGGCTGCGCTATGCCTACTTCATCACCGCGCGAACGGTGGTCAAGAACGCTGCCGGCGAGGTGGTGGAAGTCCACTGCACCTACGATCCGGCCACGCGCGGCGGCAATGCGCCGGACGGGCGCAAGGTGAAGTCGACCATCCACTGGGTTTCGGCGGCACACGCCATTGAGGCCGAGGTCCGGCTTTACGACAACCTGTTCTCCAACCCTGATCCCGGCGACGTCGCCGAAGGCCAGGACTTCACCGCCAACCTGAACCCCAACTCGCTGGAGGTGGTGCGCGGCGCCAAGCTTGAGCCCTCGCTGGCCGGCGCCAAGGCCGGCGACCGCTGCCAGTTCGAGCGCCTGGGCTACTTCTGCGTCGATCTTGACTCCGCGCCCGGGCGACTGGTCTTCAACCGCACTGTGGCGCTCAAAGACACCTGGGCCAAGGTGGAGAAAAAGCACTCGGCCGGGAAATGAAATCCACCACGGCGGAGACAGGGAGAATGCAGGTTATGGTCCGACTCTCGCCTTCGGGCCCGGATTTCAGACGAAATTACGGTTGTAACCCATTCCGTCAATTGAAAAATTCTCGTCCGGTGTTATGCTGCGCTCATGAGCAGCAGCATCTCGCCGGAACAGGTGCGTGCCGAGGTGGAGAAATTCTGGCGGATCATGTGCGGCAAGTCTCGCGAAAGGCTGGACGATCTCTACACGTCCAACGCCCTGGTGCTGACCGGCAAAGCGCGCAAGCCCGAGCCGGCGCAGGCGGCACTGGTGCGCAGGGCGCAGCAGATCAGCGCTCCATCGGCGGAAGCTGTCGCCGAGCTGGGAGCGATCGAGATCCTGCTCCCCGACCAGGATGTGGCCATTGCTTCTTACACCTACAAGTTTCATCAGAAACGTCCGGACCAGGCCGGCGCGGTGTTGAAGCGGCACACGCTCTTCGGGCGCGCTACGCAGATCTTCCAGCAGGACTCTGCAGGAAGACTGCGCATTGTGCACGAGCATTTGAGCGCGGCCACCAATCCCGAGGTCGAGAAGACTGCCGCTTCGTGATGGTTCATGCTGTTGGTTGAGATGTTTTGCCCGGGGCCCGCTCGTCTGGAGAAGGACGACATGGAAGCCATAACCGCGGAACAAGTGCGCAGCCAGGTTCGCGACTTCTGGGACGCTTTTATCACGCGTTCGAAGAGCCGCTTCCAGGAGTTCTACTCGCCTACGGCCAGCTGCTTTGCCGCCGACGGACGCCGCAGCGAGCCGGCCCGGTTGATGTGGGTGCGCCGCGAGCGCGAGTTCTTCGGCCCCAAGTCATCAGTCGCCGCCAAAGTCGGGGCAGTAACTGTGCAGCTGCTTGGTCCGAACCTTGGCGTGGCCTGCTATCCCTTTCACTTTTCGATCATCCGCGTGCTGCCCAACGGCAACCGCGTCCAGGTTGAGGTCCCTTTCAGCCGCGCTACCCAGGTCTTCCAGCGCGGCAGCGACGGAAAGATGGTTATCATTCACGAACACCTGAGTTCCGCCGAGCCCACTACGCCCAAAGAGCTGCCGCCTGAGCCCGGCGGCTGACCAGATATGGGTATTGTGAGGAAGTCGGTATTGCGGGGGAACGCAGGCGCCCTCGTCTGGGATTCAGGAAGCCTGTTTCTGCTGTGGAGGATTGGAATATCGCGCCACGCGGTTGCGTCCTTCATGCTTCGCCAGGTACAGCGCCGAGTCAGACCGCTCGATCAGCTCGCGCTTGAGGCGCACCGTCCCGTCATAGACCGAGAGCCCGATGCTGATGGTGAGCCGCACCGGCATCTGCGCCGAGCCAACCACGAACTTGGCCTGCTCCACCGCGCGGTGCAGGCGTTCGGCTACCTGCAACGCGCCGGCTTCAGTGGTCTCCGGCAGGATGATCATGAACTCGTCGCCGCCGTAGCGCGCCACTGTGTCGACCTCGCGCATGTCCTTGGCCAGGATGGAAGCGAGATCGCGCAGCACCTGGTCGCCGACGTGGTGCCCGTGCGTGTCATTGAGCTGCTTGAACTGGTCCACGTCAATCATCAGCAGCGCGAAGGACTGCTCGCGGCGCTCGGCGCGTTTGATCTCCAGGTCCAGTTGCTGCTCGAAGTAGCCGCGACTGCGCAACCCGGTCAGGTAATCGGTAAAGGCAAAGCGCAGCAACCCCTCGCTGGCGTACTCGCGAGTGAGAAGGTTCTCCGCTACCAGCGACATGGTCCACAACAACTGCGCGTCTTCCGGGGTAAAGCGATCCGCCTGGGCGGAAAGCAGCTGCAGCGATCCCATCACGCGGTTGCTGACAAACAACGGCACCGCCAGGGCAGCGGCACATCCGAGCGTATGCAGCAGGCTGTCAGCCTGGGCATTCTTGTCCGCCTGCACCAGCAGCGGCCGCCGGAACTTGGCTGCCCACTGGTTGAACAAGTTGCAGTTGACGAACTCTGTGCCCCACGGCTTAGGCGAGCCGAAGCCGCGGGCTATGCGCAGCCGCATCTGGTCCTGGTGTTCATCCCAGAAGCAGATGACGGCTTTCTCATGCGGCGCGATTTGCGCGGCCATGTCACAAACCAGGTTCAGCGTGGCGTCCAGTTGCATCTGCTGACCGGTAAGCATGCTCAGGCGGAGAATTACGTTGATCTCCCGCCAACGCTTCTGAATGGTCTCGGGCGCAAGCTCGGGGAATACCTCGGTTACGAATCGTTCCGGGGGATAGGGCTCGGTTTGGGCCGAGAGAATAGACGCCATGGGGAAAACTTCCTCCACAGAAACGGAACGAATAGCAATGTAGCCGCCCTTCTTGAGATGCCTCTAAATGGTTCAGGGAAACTGGATTTGCGGACCTGTCTGTTGGTACCTCGCCGACTTGGTTCAGCCTGCAGCTTACAATGCGTCAAAAATCAGCAGGCAGTACACAACACTGGGCCGCTTGTGGCTTTCCGGACCAACACAATGAATACAATGGCTTTAATCCCTGACCTTTGAAGAAAGCCAGGGCCCCTGAACGAGTTCTTGTCCGAAGGAGAGCAGGATCTGTTAAGTTTTTCAGAAAGTCCTGCACACTATGTGTTGCAAATCTTCTCACCTCAGCATAGGATAGGTTTTGGCGGCTGGAAAACTCCCCGGTTGCTTGATGAACACCGTTTAATGGTTCGTCACTGATAGCTCTTCGCAGATTTCGCCCGTAGACAAAAATCAAAGCCGGTCATTGTGTTTTTCCGATAAGGAGAACCTTCCCCATGGCATGGTACGCGTACTGCATCGTTGAGCAGCAGTCCTTCCAGAATGGTGTTCGAGCCCGCAGGCCTGTTCCCGTTGAAAACCTGAAAGGCATTGGCGATGCTCAGACATTCGCTTATCCCAGCGGGGAATTCGCGGTCATCGTCAGCGAGTACATATCGACCGCCGAGCTGGGCCAGACCGCTCTGTTGCAGCATGCGCACGTGGTCAGCGAGTGTTTCCGCCGCACCACCGTTCTTCCTTTCCGTTTCGGAACCGTCTTCGATACCGATGAGGCTCTGCGCCGCGCCGTCCGCCTGAACCGCCGCGCCTTCCTGGAGAGCGTAGTCCGCCTGAAGGGTAAGGCCGAAATGCACCTGAAGCTGCTGATTAAAGACGGCTCCCTGCGCCAGGCGCTGGAAGAGATCGAGCTGCCGGCAACGGTGGGCAGCGAATACCTGAGCAAGCTGCGCGAGAAGGCGGTCCGGCAGCGCGAGCGTCAGACCAAGGCCCGCGCCCTCTCCGTCCAGGTCCACAAGATTTTCGATCCTCTGGAACAGGATGTTTGCTGCCGCAAGATCGATTCCGGCGGCATGCTCATCGATATCGCCCACCTCATCGACCACAAGAAGGTACAGAAATACCAGAACCGCTACCAGATGGCCACCAGGCATCTGCCCGGAATTGAGGTCGTTATGAGCGGTCCCTGGCCGCCTTACCACTTCATCCCTGGAAAGCGCTCTTAGCCCTGTTTTCCACAGCTTGAGTCAGTAATTTAGTGCCCTGAACAGCTCTGCCCACAAAAATGTAGGCATCCAAATACCCGAAAATGGAATCGGAGTACAATATGTATGGCTTTTTTCTGCCCTACCGGCATTGAAATAGCAGAGCTGGAAAAGGAAGGATCTCTCGGTCGTCGTTGACTTACCCAGAGACTATTGCATGAATCATCAAAAGACCCGCGTGCTCATTGTGGACGATGATTTGGAAACATCCAGGTTTCTGGCCGGACATCTTTCACGGCGGAATTTCGAGGTCTCCCTGGCTTCCAGCGAGCAGGAGGCCATGCGGCTGTTTCGCACCCTCGATCCAATGCTGGTTCTGTTGGACACCGCGGTCGCTGCAGCCGAAAGCACATTGCTGGAGAAGCTGAAGCACGCTAAGCCCACGACGGGAGTTATCGTCATATCGGCCAACAAGGACCCGCAATCCATCTTCATGGTATCCAAGCTGGGCGCCGATGACTACCTGAACAAGCCGGTGGATCTCAAGGAACTTGACCTCCGCATCACCCGGGTGCTCGACAACCGCCAGCTCTACAGCGAGGTCACGCATTTGCGCGAGCAGGTGCGGCGCCAGACCGACTTCACCATGCTGTTCGGCACCAGCCCAAAAATGATGGAAGTAAAGATGACCATCGAGCAGGTGGCCGATACCACCGCAACGGTCCTGATCCGCGGGGAGAGCGGCACCGGAAAAGAAGTGGTCGCGCGCATGGTGTATTCGGAGTCTTCGCGCTGCGACAAGCCTTTCGTGAAAGTCAACTGCGCGGCCATCCCGCATGAACTGCTGGAGAGCGAACTCTTCGGCTACGAGGCCGGCGCTTTTACCGGTGCCAACCGGCAAAAGCTGGGCAAGTTCGAGCAGGCTAACGGCGGCACCATTTTCCTCGATGAAATCAGCGAGATGCATCCTGCCCTTCAGGCTAAGCTTCTGCACGTGCTGCAGGACCACGAATTCTCGCGGCTGGGCGGCAAGCGCGACATTCAGGTTGACGTCCGCGTGCTGGCCGCCACCAACAAGCCGTTGGAACGCGCGGTGGAAGAGGGCGTGTTTCGCGAAGATCTGTTCTACCGGCTCAACGTGGTGACCATCCACATTCCTCCGCTGCGCGAGCGCCGCGAGGAGATCCCCATCTTCCTTGAATTCTTCCTCGAGCGCTATAGCGAGCACTATCGCAAGCATCCGGCCATGTTCAGTGATTACGCGATCAGCCGCATTATGGATTATGCCTGGCCGGGCAACATCCGCGAGTTGGAGAATCTGGTCAAGCGCTACGTGATTGTCGGCAATGAAGCGCAAATCATCCGCGAACTGTCTACGCACAAGCCGATCGTCTCGTCATTCTCCACGCCGGCCGTCACCGCCGCTCCCCCGAATTCCCCGCCGCCGCAAAACCAGCACGGCAACAATAGTGGCCAGAGCGAAATGGAGATGCCGTCCTTGCTGGAGATCGGTAAGCGCGCGGCAATGCAGGCGGAGCGCGAAGCTATCGAGCGAGTCCTGGCTCAGACGCGCTGGAACCGGCGTCAGGCAGCCAAGCTGCTTAAAGTCAGCTACAAAGCTCTCCTGAACAAGCTAAAAGCCATCGAGGAGCACAACAAGGGACAGATTGAGCACTGAAAACCTCACGTGCGGTATACGGGTACCCTACAGAAAGCCAGCACATGCGGAAAAATAGCTAAAATAAGCCTCCTCTAATCCTTGGCTTAACTGCTCTTAAGTAACACAAAACACAGGGATTACATACCAAAGCTCGTTTCCACAAGCCCTAATCCCACAGCTTTGGTTTCTGAGTTGCTCTAATGCCAGTAACTACTAAAGAGGCCAAAACTTTAGAAAAATGACTTCAACCCTCTTCCAACTTCGATTTCTCCTTGTAAGTCGGGGCGCGAGCCCTGACACCAACGTCTTGCACGGCCTTCCCTGAGGATGTTCCTCCCACTCAGCCTCTTTGAGAGCGGCTCGAAATGAGCCGCTTTTTTAGTTAACGTCAAAATTTGTTTTGCCGATGAGCCATTGCAGGCCCGTCAGCATCTAATCCTCGACCCGGAGGAATTGACGGTTAATTATCATGGCAGCTAAGATTGACGGTTTATCGAGAAACATGGACAAAAAGAAGTTGGACAGCTTTAAGAAGCGGCTGGAAGAGCGCCAGCAGGCGCTACGCAAGGCAGTGAGCCGCACTGAAGAGGATGGCCGCGTCGCCGATCAGGACACAGCTCAGGACATTGCCGATCGCGCCGCCAGTTCTTACACCAAGGAATTCCTCTTTTCCCAGAGCAACAACGAACGCCAGTTGTTGCAGATGGTCGAGACTGCTCTGCAGCGGATCCGCGAAGGCAGCTTTGGCGAATGCGTCGGCTGCGGAAATGAGATCAATTCGCGGCGTCTGGAGGCGGTTCCCTGGACCCGCTATTGCATCGAGTGCCAGGAAAAGAAAGAAAAAGGCCAGCTCGAGGAAGCTCACGAGTAAATCCTCCGCTGCCTTCCAAAGAATCAAGGGGAGCTGCTTGAGGGTAGCTCCCCTTTAGATTTCTTGTGTAATTGGATTACCGATCAGTACAGGTGGAAATCGACTTCCACGTTGAAAGCGCATGCCACCGGCCGGCCATCTTTCTTGGCAGGATCGAACTTCCAGGTGCGGACGGCTTCCATCGCCTTCTCGTCGAGTCCCATGCCCAGCGAGTGCACGACCTTGGCATTGTGCACGCGGCCATCGGGACCGACCACGATGTCCAGTGTCACCACGCCCTGATATTTTGCCTTTCTGGCTTCTTCGGAGAATTCAGGTTCCGGCGTGTACAGCGCCTTGGGCGCGCTCACTCCGCTTTCTCCCAAGTGGAAGATTCCCGGCCCAACGCCGGGCCCGCCGTGGCCGGAGCCTACGCCGCCGCCATCACCGCTGCCGATCCCGCCGCCGACCCCAACGCCGTTCGACGGAGTCATGAGCTTGGAGAGCGGATCGCCCATCTGCGTGGTCTGCGGAATCTTCAGATCGGCTACGACGGTGGGTTCCATCATCAGTTTGCTCTGCTGCTGTTGCAGAACAACCGGTGGCGTAAATTGCTGCTTGGCCGCCCGCGGAGGGGCCCCGGTGGAAGCCTTCAACTTGCTGGCGTCCCCACCACCGCCGCCGCTTGGTCCGCCTTTGCCGACCTTCATCACGTAATCCGTAAGCTCAACCGGGTGGGCCAACGATGGCGTCGTAATCACCGGCTGTACGGTCACATGGAAGAGCCACAGCAGCAGGGCCAAACCCGCTGTATGTGTAAAAAACGAAAGGATAAAGTTCTCTGGCCGGGCCTGATACGTGCCGTAGCCGGCGCCGAAAAGCGTGGGCAGGACGTCAGGAGGGTTTTCCTTGGAAAACTTCACTACCGGCTGCTGCGATTCCTGTGAACTCCCGCCCGTTTTCGGGTCCGGGGCCGCCGGTTGCTTAGATTCGAGCGGAGACATAATTATTCCAGTATAGACGCAATATCTTGAACTTTAGACGCCTAGCGGTTACGAAAGTTTCCAAAATGCAACCCACTAACATCTAATTTATATAATTGCAGCACACTCAGCAAGTTATCGATGAAAAAGTCCTGTAAAAAATCCTTTGAGCTTAGCCAGAAAACCTTTCTTTTCTTTCTTGCCGGTGTTATCGGCAGGCACGGGCGATGATGTAGGCTGGGCCGGCTGAATTACCGGCGCGGCTTCCTTTCCTGAAAGAACGACCGGATCGACCTCCTCTTGCGCCAGAAAAACGTTGGGCAAGGCCGAGTATTGCACGCGGGCCGGAGCCGGCGGCGCATTGGCGCTGAACACAAACGGCGCTTCCACGGTCACGCGCGAAGGCGGATTCTCGGTTGACGGAGCCGGAGCCGGCGCGACCGTAGCTGGGCCCGCGGCAGCCACGGCAGGAATCTTCTGTGCCGCTGAATCCGGTGTGGGTGCGGGAGTTGCTTCTGCGCGCAGGGGCGCGGGAGGTGGCGGACAGCCGCACGCTCCCGCAAGCGCAGTTCGCGCGTTCAACTTGCCTCCCGGAACGAACACCGTCTGGTCGGCGACGATGCCATATTCCTCAGACCCCAATAGCTCCGACAGCACAATTCCCGAAGCGTTTCCCGGCAGTGGTTTGAAGCAGGTGTCGCCCTGCCCGGTCACGCCCAGCGCAAAGCGATAAGCACCAGGGGCGAGGCGAATGCTTAAATCCGGAGTGAAGACAATGGCCGTCAGGTTCGGCGCGACCTGGAAATCCACTTCGATGGTTCCCGTGTCCATGCCCAGCATCAGACCGCGCGCGTCATTGTTGACGCTCAGCTTGCTCCCGGGACAAAGGCGCACCTGCCCGCCGCTGTACAACTTCAACGTAGCCGGAGCCGCGCCGGCGGAAAGTTGTGATCCCGCGGTCACCACCATCCCGGTGCCAGCGGTCTGTACGGCGGAAGGCGCGGTGGGATCCGCCGCGAAAAGTTCGCCGAGCGGCGCCTGCGGCCATGCCGGCACACTTATCAGAAGCAGTGCCAGCCAGCGCCATAGAAAGATTGTTCTCGGCATTGCAGGTTCGTGGGCTTTACTCCGCACCCAGGAAGTCGTATTTCTCGATGGCCACGGCGATGCCCGGATTAGCCGCGCCTTGTTCAACGCGCAGGACCTTACCCTGGCAGCGCACGCGGATGGGCTCGGCCAGCGTGATCTCTTCGGGAAGCGTCATCAGAAACTCCACAGAGGCGCCGTCTTCAAGAGGAGATTCGATCTCGACAAACGCGCCGCGCGAACTCACGTTGCGGGTCTGGCCTGTCAGTTCGCCTTCCGTGCTCGAGCCGTTTTTCAGCTTGACGGGCAGATTGAGCGAGAAGCGCCGGACGCTGCGCTTCTCCGGTTGCATCTGGGCCTGTTCCATGGGAAATCCTTTGCGAGCGATTCTGGTGCGCTCGATTCTAGCGCAATTGGCGGCTAAAGCTGGAGAAAGTTCTTGAGCAGGCGGCGGCCGGAGTCGGTTAGGACGCTCTCAGGATGAAACTGCACGCCTTCCACCGGCAGGTTGCGGTGGCGAAGCCCCATGATGACGCGTTCCCCGTTGTCCAGGGTGGCCGCGCTGATTTGCAGTTCCCGGGGCAGGCCGACTTCCGAAACGATCAGCGAATGATAACGCGTGGCCGTCAGCGGCTGCGGCATCTGCTTGAAAATGGTGAGGCCGTCGTGTTCGATCTGGCTGACTTTTCCGTGCATGACTTTGGGCGCGCGGATCACCTGGCCGCCGAACGCCGCCCCGATCGCCTGGTGTCCCAGGCAAACTCCCAGCACCGGCTTCTTGCCGGCAAAGTGCCGGACCAGCTCGATGCTGATGCCCGCATCTTCCGGCGTGCACGGTCCGGGCGAGATCAATATATGTGTGGGATTTAACTCCTCAATTTCCTGGGGCGTGATCTGGTCGTTGCGGCGCACCTCCACCGTTTCCCCCAGCTCGCCCAGATATTGAACCAGGTTGTAGGTGAAGGAATCGTAATTGTCGAGTACAAAGACCATGGCCGCGAACGCTGCCTCTCGAGTTTAATGCCCGGCGTCTATCCCAGCAATCGGCGGGCGAGCGAGCAGTAGAGATCAACGGCCCGGTGCAGCTCCTTCTTGGCCAGGAATTCGCGTTCGGTGTGGGCAACGTGAATGGATCCAGGTCCCAGCAGTAGAGGCTGTCCCCAGCGGCTGAGAGCGGGGATATCAGTGGTAAAAGCCGCCACCATGGTTTCCAGGCCGTCGACCGTGTGCAGCTTCATGAAGGGAATCTCCAGCACAAATTCCGCCTCCGCCAGCCCCTGTACCGTCTCAATGATTTGCTTGCGCAATACTTCCGCTGGGCCCACCAGCCGGTAGAGGAGCTGGGCCTTGGCATGGTCAGAGATCACATTGGGCGCGCGACCGCCTTCGATCAGCCCGATGTTCATGGTGCACGGCCCGACCTCAGGGTTCTGCGGCAGCTTCATGGCGCGCAGGCGTTCCAGCGCCAGCAACAGCTTCTCAATCGCCGATTCCCCCAGTTCGGGATAAGCGGAGTGCGCCATCCTTCCCCGGGCAACGATCTCCACGCGCAGCGCGCCTTTCGAAGCCACGGCCATCTTGTTCTCCGTGGGCTCGCCGTTGATCAGATAACGGTTCCCTGGCGGCGTACCGTTGGCCACCTTGGCGCCCAGGCTGTCGCGCTCCTCGCCGACCAGGAACAGCATGCCGACCGCGGCTCCATCCTTGCGCAACCGCTGGCAGGCGGCAATCTGCGCCGCGATGATGCCCTTGGCATCGCATGAGCCGCGCCCGTAGATGTTGGCCTCGTCTTCCGAAGAAGGAATGAACGGCGGCACGGTGTCCATGTGCGTGGAGAAGACTACCTGCGGCGGAACATCGTCGATAGTAGCCACCACGTTGAAGCGCTCGTGCGCCACCGCCATCTTGTGCACGGTGTAGCCCAGCCGCTCCAGCTCGTCGTACAACTCCGCTCCCACCGCGCCTTCGTTGCCGGTGGTTGATTCAATGTCGACGAGCTTGCGGGTTAGGCGGACTGGATCCATGGTCCGTTACAGGATAAATGGATTTCACCGCGGAGACGCGGAGACGCGGAGAAAATGCAGAATCGGGAGATCGGGCCATCGGGTCATCAGAAAGACAACTACGCTTTTTCAGATGAACCGATGACCCGATCGCCAGATGACCCGACCTTCTCCGCGCCTCCGCGGTGAAATTTGGGTTTCTGCTATAAAAAGAAGAATGCCTCCGGGGATCAAATCCTTCTTCCTTCACGGCCCCGCCGGACGCCTGGAAGCCCTGCTGAATCAGGGCCGTCCTGAAGCCACGCACTCGGCGCTGGTTTGCCACCCGCATCCTTTATATGGGGGCACTATGCACAACAAGGTCGTCTACCACGCCATGAAGACGTTACATTCGTACGGCTTTCCCGTATTGCGCTTCAACTTTCGCGGCGCGGGGATAAGCGATGGTGAGCACGACCAGGGCCGGGGAGAGGTCGATGATGTAAAAGCCGCACTCGACTGGCTCGATTCCGAATTTCATCTGCCCATCGTCTTCTGCGGGTTCTCTTTTGGCGCGGCTACCGGCTTGCGTGCGGCCTGTCCCGACTCGCGCGTGAACGCGCTCATCGCTCTGGGCGCTCCGGTTGCGGTTGAAGGCCGCGCTTACGCCTACAACTATCTGCGCGACTGCCGCAAGCCCAAGCTGTTCGTCAGCGGTTCGCGCGATCAGTTTGGCCCGGCGCCGAGTCTGGCCAGGGTTGTAGAGTTGGCGGCCGACCCCAAGGAAATGGTGATCGTGGAAGGCGGCGATCACTTCTTTGAAGGCCATCTGGCGGAGATGCAGGCGGCGATGCGTCACTGGATCGACCGCACCCTGAGCCCGCAGGCACAGTCGGCGCCGCGGGCGGAAGCGCGCTGATGTCCGGCGACGGCGAGTTGCGCGCGCTGGCTCGCGAGTTCTTTCTTCACGCTCTCGCCGAATCTGCCATCGACAAGGCTTTTGGGCGCCACGTCCAGAACGAGCGCGGCGTGCTGCGCATCGGCGACGATTTGCACGACCTGAAGTCTTATTCGCGGGTGCTGGCCGTCTCGCTGGGTAAGGCCGGCCATCGCATGGCCGAGTGCCTCGCGCTCCAGGTGGGAGCCACCGTGCAGGGCATCGTGGCTGATCCCAACCCGCCGGCCGCGCAGCTTCCCGGCTACCGCTATTTCGCCGGCAGTCATCCTCAGCCCAACGCCGAGTCGGTGCGCGGCGCGGAAGCGATTCTGACGTCGCTCAGCGCGCTCAACCCGCAGTCGCTGGTGATCTTCATGATCTGCGGCGGCGGGTCGTCGGTGGTGGAGAAGCCGGCGGACCCGGAAATCTCTCTGGTCGATCTGGTGGCGACCTACCGCACGCTGGTGAACTCCGGAGCGCCGATCGCGCAAATCAATGCCGTGCGCAAGCATCTTTCCGCAACCAAGGGAGGGAGAATGGCCCGCGCCGCGCAGGGAGCACAGCAGGTTTCGATCCTGGTTTCCGACGTGCCGGAGAGTGCTCTGGACTCGCTGGCCTCCGGGCCCACCATGCCCGATTCTTCTACCATCGACGATTGCTACCGCATCGTCCGCGAGTACAACATGCTGCCCGACTTCCCGGCTTCGGTCCGCGAGCTGTTCGAGCGCCGCGCGCTGGAAGAGACGCCTAAGCAGAACGATCCCGCGTTCGTTCGCTCACGCTGGTGGCCGGTGCTCTCCAACGCCACCGCCGAGAAGGCTGCGGCCATGGCGGCGGCTCAGCAAGGCTTCGCCGTCGAGATCGATCACTCCTGCGATGACTGGGACTACGCCCGCGCCGCCGACTACCTGCTCGACCGTCTGCGCGCTCTGCATCGCGAGATCCCCCGCGTCTGCCTGATCTCGGGAGGCGAAGTCACGGTCAAGGTCCCGCCCGGAGCCAAAGGCATCGGCGGGCGCAACCAGCATTTCGCGCTTTACTGTGCGGAGAAGATCGCCGGCCAATCGATGGCGGTGCTCAGCGCGGGTACCGACGGCATCGACGGCGTCAGCCCGGTCGCCGGCGCCGTGGCCGACGGAACCACGCTGGAACGCGCCCGCGCCGCCGGACTCGATGCCGCGCACCATCTCCGCAACTTCGATTCATTCCCTTTCTTCGAGAAACTCGGAGACACAATTCAGACTGGGCCAACAGGGACTAACGTGCGGGATTTGCGGGTGTTGCTGACCTCATAAACGCCCCGAGCGGAGAGAGGCCTTTACGCTCGTTGGCTTCGCACCAGTCCCAGCACCACATATAGATGATGCGCTTCATGAACTAGGAAGAACTCCAACCACAGCGCCAGGCTCATCTCGCCGAACCTGGAATGTACGCCGATGCGGCTGTAATCTTCGTCCGACAACGACTTGAGCTTCGTGACCAGCAACTCACGGCGCGCGGCGAGGTCGGCGGCCACTTCTTTGTAGGGCCGCGTCCGCCACGACTCCCACTGCGGATCTTCTTCTGCCCGGTAGCGTCCGAAGACCGGCTTGTCTTCTTTCAGGATGCGCGTCAACCGCTCCTGAAAGATCTCGTGATAGCGCCCCAGGTGGGCCAGGTTCTCATGCGCCGACCACTTGCCTTCAGCTACCGATTCGAGAATTTTCTCCGCAGGAACGCCGCGCAGGGCTTCATCGAAAAAGTCGCGCAGCTGGGATTCGCAGCGCTGCAGGCGGGCGACATTGACGGAGTTCATGGCTGGCCTTCAGCCGGAGGAATCGCCGGGCTAGGGCTGGCGGCGGGTGATCACTTTCAGCGCGTCGGCGGCCAGAATCTTCTTGATCTGGTTTCTGGCATGGACCGCCCAGGGGCCAACGTTGTCCAGCCGTGCGTAAGCCCGCCAGTGGCGGAGCGCCACGCGAGGCTGGCGCGCCTTCTCATAGGCCAGGGCCAGGTTATAGTGAGCGTCGGCGTAGGTCGGGGCCAGGGCGATCGCAGACTGGTAGGCGCGGATGGCATCCATCAGGCGGCCGGTCTCGTCGAGCACGTTGCCCAGGTCAAAATAGGCCAGCGCATACTTGGGATCGACCTCGATGGCTTTGCGGTAGAAATGTTCCGCCTTGGCGTGGTCGTGGCGGTTGTAGTAAAGCGTGCCCAGATTGATGTAGGCCGCCGCATGCTCGGGATCGATTTCCAGGCAGCGCTGGTAGGAAGCGATGGCTTCCTCCTGCGAGGCCGGCGATTCTTCCAGCGAGACGCCGCGGGTAAAGAAATCAACCGCGCTTTCCGCGGCGCGGAAGGCGTGGATCCTGGCCTTCTCCACCACGTTGCGATCGGCAAAGTCCATCACGAACTGGCCGGCAATCGGTTCTACCGCCGCGCCGTGGTGGCGGAAGACCACGCGCGACCTGGTGGCGAAAGTTCCCGCTTCCAGCAGCGGATTCTCCATGCCCGCAACCTGCTGCTGCATGGCGCGCAGAGAGTCGCGAATCACCGCCGACCGCACGCGCTTGGCGCGCAGGTCGCGCAGTTTTTTGATTTGCAGGAGATCGAAAAAGGAATAGAAGTCTTTGACAGGAAACAAGCCGGCTCTTTCCCAGCCTGTCAGCTGCCGCGCCGTGATACGAAGGATCCGCAGGACGTCTTCGCGATGGTATCGTTCCACGTTGCCCTTAAGAAGTACGCAGTATCAAAGACTTATGAGGCATTATTGCGGCAGGCGCAGAAAAATAGCAAGTGCAAACTCGGTACCCGAATTGTGGAAAACCGCGGTGTGTGACGTTTTCTCTCTGAGGGAAGAGGGGAAGATGGAGCCGACGATCGGACTTGAACCGATGACCTGTCGATTACGAATCGACTGCTCTACCAACTGAGCTACGTCGGCCTGATCTCAATTTTATCATGCTGTATTTCTGCCGCTTGCGACTTGGGGGCCAGATCTTCCCAACGTCCTTCGTCCACTTCTGCTATAAATCTGGCGATGGCCGAATCCCTGGATCGCGTCAACAGCCAGAGTTTCAAACAGCAGTTGCACACTCACTTTCAGGTGCACTCGGGCGATTCTGCTCCGGTCACGCTGGAGTTGATCGCGGTCAACGAGCCGCCCACCACGCCCAACGTGGAGTTGTTCACGCTCCATTTTCTTGGTCCAACGTCCCCGGTTCTGAGCCAGCAGATCTGGTCGTTTCGCCACGGTAAGCTGGGCGCGCTCGACCTGTTCATGACGGCTATCAGCAGCGACTCCTCGGGCACGACCTACGAAGTGGTCTTCAACCGCGTGATCAAGAAGAAGCCGTGAGCCCGGCGCCGGAGGTGACTCTGCGCCCGGTCGAAGAACAGGACTGGGACTTCCTGCTCGCCGTCTACTCCAGTACGCGCGAGCACGAGTTGGCGCAGGTTCCCTGGAACGCGGAGCAGAAATCGGGCTTCCTCAGGATGCAATTCACGGCACAGACCAACCACTACAAGGCGGAGCACCCTGCCGCGGTGCACCAGGTGATCTGCATGAACGGAACACCTGCGGGCCGGCTGTACGTGGATCGAAGCGGTGAGGCTTTGCACATTCTCGACATCACGCTGCTTCCGGAATTCCGCAACGCCGGCGCTGGAACCATTCTTTTGCGGCGCCTCATGGATGAGGGCGCGGCTGCGAACAAGCCGGTAACGATCTGGGTGGAGTCGTTCAACCCCTCGCAGAGCCTCTTCGCGCGGCTCGGGTTCCAGCGCACCGGCGAGCACGGATTCAACTGGCTTCTGCGCTGGTCGTCGCGCGCGGCCACATGAAGAGACGCGCCGGCGTCCGGGTGCACCCGTTCTGGCGAAGAACTAGATGTGAGCGAACACTGCCGAATACTGCTGCGGCCCTGCCGGCGTGATAAACAGCGAAAACTTGCCCAGCGACGAACTCTGGAACGTGTACGTGCCGGCGCGCAGGCTCTCCAGTGGTCCGCCGTTGAAGGCCAGAATGAAGCCGCGGACAGTCCGGGAGCCGGCATGCTTGGGCGGAGGCACGGCCATGCTGGCGGTGTTCACCGGCGCCAGCGCCGGCAGATCTTTCACCGAAAGCAGGCGCAGCCACACCGGCTGCGACTGATTGGGCAGCGTAACTTCAAAGCTGGAGCCGATCGCATTGGTGAACTGCTGACGGCTGGGCGCGGCGATCATGTTTGTGGTCGCGCCGCCTTGGGTCGTTCCCTGAGACTTACTATGGCTGGCGGCAAACACCGGATTGACGGCACAGCCTACAGCGGCGAGGGCGCTGTTCTGCAAGAACTTCCTTCTCGATACGGCCATTGGTCACCTCGAGTTCCGCAACACAGGAAGACTCACGATCCCGTTCATGGGCGGAACCGCTAAAACAAGAGTTTTTTAAGACTTTCCTGGGAACTGCGTCTTATGGGGAAGGTGCTGTAGTGTACTTCGTCTATTAGAGAATTTCCAGCAAATAACCACCTATCTTGCAAAATTCTTAGATGCCATCTTTTGTCAATTCAGGACGCGGCTGATATTTGATTCCCGGATTCAGCGATTCTTTTATTTCCAACGGATGGCCGCAGCATTTCCTTAAAGGCCGGCCTTCGGGTTTCAAAACGGTGCCCCAAACCCTCGTCTTTTCCTAGTTTTTGCTTGACAACAGAGCTGCTGTTCAAGCAGAGTACGTGGGTTCCCAGCCCCCCAGACAGGTTGAGCCCAGGCCGTTGCCGGACCGTACAGGCATAGCTGCGCTTGCCGTCACATTGTGTCTCCTTCTTACAGGTTCGAAAAACAGATGTTCGGGATCAAAAGGAGTAAAGCCGGCGTGATCAAATCAGCTGCTTCGTCCCTCGTGCGCCTTTTTGCCGTTCTTGCCTTTATCACCCTCTCTTTCGGATTGATGGCATCGTTGGTCGCGCCTCAGCTTGCGGCGCAAGGCGGTCCTCCAAAGATATGGCTGGGGGACAATCAGGCCCTGCCGATGACGCCGGTAGGAGCGCCAACACTGGCGCAGAGCGTGGCTGCCGGACAGGCGCAGCCGCTCTCGATGGCGACGGCGGACGTTGATGGCGACGGCGTGGCCGATATGGTCGCGGGCTTTAGCTCCCCGGGTGGCGGCGCCATTGTGATTTATCGCGGCAACGTGGATGCCTTTGCTCCGCAGAGCGACGCTTCGTTTCAGGCGATTGCGCATGGCCAGTTCCCCGCTCCGTTCCTGCCCGACGCGCAGGTCGTCAACATTCCCGTCCGGCCTGATTTCATGGCGCTGGGCCGCTTTGCGCCCGGCGGACAGCAAGACCTGGTTGTGGCCGCGCTGGGCGGCAACAGCCTCTATGTTTTCCCCGGCGACGGCAAAGGCTCGTTCGGAACGCCGCAGGTAGTGGCGCTTACCGGCGGCGTAACCGCCATGGCGGCGGAAAATCTGCTGCGCAGCCTGCCGTATTCGAATCTTGTTGTCGGCGTGGCCACGCCGCAAAGCTCTTCATTGCTGGTGTTTTCCGGATCTGACGCGGGCATGACTTCTGTCGCGGTCTTTCCGCTGAAGGCCGCAGCCAGCAACATCGTCTTCGGCGACTTTGGCGACTCCTATACGGACACGGCTTTTCTTTCCGGCGGCAACGTCTTTATTCTTCATTCTTCCAATTTCCAGATGGAAGCGCTCTCGCTGCCGTTAAACGCCAGCGCCATGGCGCTGGGTTCGTTCATTTTTGATCGCGTGCCGGCATTGCAGATCGCGTTACTGACTTCGGATGGAACGCTCCACATCGCGGCGCACTCGGAATTTGATCCGCGCCCGCTGACCGGCAGCGAAATTCAGGCTCGTTTGCACGCAGGGCGCCGCGGGTATGGCAATCCGCTGGACCCGCCGCGCGCTCTGCCGCAGAACGGCTTCAAGATCGTGGAGAGCATTGCCTCCGCCGCGCCTTTCGCCTCAGAACAGCCGCCGGTGCTCTTCCGCACCCGCATCTCTGACCACGGCGCCGATGACGTGATGGTGCTCAATCCGTCGATGGGGCAGATGGCAGTGATCTCGCATCCGGACCTGACGGCGGGAGCAACCACGTTTCTGCCTGGGCAGGTTTCGACGCGTCCGTACACCGGTTCGCCGGTAGCGGCTTTGCCCATGCGCACGAATGTTGACGGGCGTCCCGGCGTGGTCGCGCTGCATGCTGGCCAGCTAGCTCCGGCAGTGATGATGCCGCTGCCCGATCCGACTTTCACCGTCAACCGCACCGATGATCCGGTGCCCGCTTCGCCGATTACCAACGCTTGCAACGGCGTCGCCAACGATTGCAGCTTGCGTGAAGCAATTCTCCGCGCCAATGCAACTGCCGGGACGGACACGGTTACCGTGCCGGCGGGTACTTATACGCTCACACTGGCCAGAGTTCAGAATGACTGTACCGGCAATCACGGCGCTTTGTCTGTAGAAGACTCGGTCAACATAGTGGGCGCCGGCCAGGCCACCACCATCATTCAGGCCGGCACTACCAATATCAATGGCATTGACATGGTGATGAACGTTAACGAGGACCTTGCTACAGCCAACTGTCCCATTACCAATGCCACGGCCAGCATTTCCAATCTGACTCTTAAGTTCGGCAGGAACCACGGTACGGTGGCGACTTTTGACGGCGATGGCGGCTGCATGGAATACGATACCGGCAGCAGCGGCACCGCCAATCTCGTACTGGACCACGTTACGTTCTCCGATTGCAGCACCACGGATGGTAATGGCGCTGGCATTGCGATCTTCAATGCCTCGTCTGGACTGCCGGGTGGCGGCACTGGCTTGGCGACGATCACCAACAGCATTTTCCAGAACGGTTCAGTAGCAGAAGTCAATACAAATGCCGCGGGCAGCGGCGGTGGCATCTGGGTGGCTGATCTGGCGCGCATGTCGCTGAGCAATTCACAAATCCTCAACAACAATGCCAACCAGATCAACGGTACCGGCAGGGGCGTTGGCGGCGGTCTCTTCATCTTTTCCGCCGGCTCCGGCTCCAGGCAGACGGTCCTGCACAGCAACACCATCACCGGCAATAAGGCATCGGGCGATGGCGGCGGAATCTGGGATACGTCGAATCTCCTGATCGACAACGCCGGCACACCAACCAGCCTCACGGTCATCAGCGGCAATACCGCAGGCGGAAACGGTGGCGGAATCCACTATCACGCCGTGAGTCCGGACGTGATGACGTTGTCCAAGATCACCATCACCGGAAACACGGCTACCGGCAATGGCGGCGGCATCGATTCAGGTGAACCGACTCTGGCGCATGCCTTCTCCATGAGCTTCAGCCGTCTGGCGGGCAATACTGCGGCTACCGCCAGTAACCTGAACAACAACCACTCGACGGCCACCGTGACGAATAACTGGTGGGGCACCAACACACCGGCAACGACCATCAACAGTATCAACAGCGGCACCACGACCTTCGATCCTTTCATCGTGCTGACGCACACGGCCAGCCCGTCCACCATCCGGATCAACCAGAGCACAACGCTCACCGGCGACATGAGCAAGGACAACCACGGAGTGGGAACGGCGCTGGCCGGAAATCTTGACGTCATCGTCGGGCTGCCGATCACCTTCAATAATCCAATTCTGGGCACAATCCCGCAGGCCCAGCCGGAAACGCTCGGCAATCCCGTGCCCACGGCCACGGCTACATTCAATGCCGGTGGCACCAGCGGGAACGGCCACGCCGATGCCACGGTTGACCAGGCCACGGTCACGGCCAACATCGTGATTCTGGAGCCGCTGCAGATCACCAAGAGCTTCAGCCCGAATCCGGTTGCGGTCAACGCTTCCAGCACGCTCACGTTCAGCGTCAACAACCCGAACGTGATTGCCGTGGATGCCAGCTTTACTGACACATTGCCGGCAGGGCTTGTGGTTGCGGCCACACCGGGCGTGACCAATACCTGCGGAGGCACGGTCACGGCGGTCGCAGGCTCGGGGAGCATCAGCTTCTCCAACGCCAGCCTGCCGGTGGGCGCTTGCACGATTACGGTAAAAGTTTCCAGCGCCACCGATAATATTTACAGCAACACCGTCACTATCAATTCCACGGCCGCAGGCACCGGCGCGCAATCCACTTCCTCCGCCAATCTGACGGTCATCAATCCGCCGAGCATCACCAAGGCGTTCGGGGCGGCGACGATTCCGCTAAACGGCACCACCAGCCTCACCTTCACCCTGAGCAGCAGCGACGCCAATCTGACGTTGAACGGCGTTGCCTTCACCGACAGTCTGCCCTCAGGGCTGGTGGTGGCTACGCCGGGCAATCTGAACAGCACTTGCAGCGGGACGGCGACAGCGCCAGACGGATCGTCCTCAATCTCGTTGTCCGGCGCCAGCCTGGCGCCCGGCGCGTCGTGCACGGTTTCCGTGAACATCGCCGGAACGACCGCAGGCGTCAAGAGCAACTCGGTGCAAGTAAGCTCAACTAACGGCGGGACGGGAAATACTTCCAACGCCAGCATCACGGTGGTAGCCCCGCCGGTGATCATCAAGGCCTTCGGTGCAATCTCGATTGCGCTGAACGGCTCGACCTCACTGCAGTTCACCGTCCAGAACAACAACGCTACGGTCTCGCTGAGCGGCGTGGCTTTCAGCGACACGCTGCCGGCCGGCCTGGTGATCTCAACTCCGAACGGCCTTACCGGCACCTGCGGCGGCGGAACCATCACCGCGACGCAGGGAACCAACGTGGTCAGCCTGACAGGAGCCACCCTGGCGGCGAGCACGTCGTGCGTCTTCACCATCAACGTGACGGGTACGGCCGCGGGACAGCAGAACAACACCACCGGCGCGGTGACCTCGACCGAAGGCGGGACCGGCGGCACGGCCTCAGCCAGCCTCAACGTGGTAGCGCCACCGTCGATCGCCAAGGCATTCAATCCCTCGACGATTGCCCTGAACGCGACCACGTCGCTGACTTTCACCATCACCAACCCGGCAGCCAACACGGTGGGTGAAACGGGAGTGGCGTTTACTGACACTCTGCCCACCGGACTCACGGTGGCCAACGCCACGGCCACGGTATGCGGCGGAACGCTGACGACGACGGCGCCGACCGGCATCTCGCTCTCCGGTGCGACGATTGCCATCAACAGCCAGTGCCAGTTCAGCGTGACGGTAACAGGAACGGCCTCCGGGCAGTACACCAACACCACGGGAGCGGTGAGCTCGACCAACGGCGGGACGGGCAACACGGCCTCGGCCAATTTGACTGTAGCCTCACCGCCGACCATCACCAAGGTGTTCGGCGTTTCGACGATTCCGCTGAACGGAACAACTTCGCTCACGTTCACGATCCAGAATCCGAACACCGGCGTCACGCTGAACGGGGTCGCCTTCACGGACACCCTGCCGGCCGGCCTGGTGGTAGCCTCGCCCAACAACCTGAACAATACTTGCGGCGGAACAGCCACGGCGGTGGCCGGCTCCGGCTCGGTGAGCTTGTCAGGCGGAACCCTGGCGGCGAGCGCAAGCTGCACGGTCTCGGTAAACGTTCAGGGCACGACGGCAGGAGTGAAGAACAATTCAGTCCAGGTAACCTCGACCGAAGGCGGGACGGGCAACACGTCGACTACCTCAATCACGGTGGTTGGGCCGCCGACCATCAGCAAGGCGTTTAATCCTGCCGTGAGCATTCCGCTGAACGGAACGGCGACGCTGACCTTTACCATCAGCAACCCCAACGCGTCCAACGATCTCAGTGGTGTGGCCTTCAGCGATACGCTGCCGTCCAGCACGGGGATGCTGGTGGTAGCCAGCCCGCCCAACGTGAGCAACACCTGCGGCGGGACAGTGACAGCGACGGCGGGAACGGGTGTGATCAGCCTTTCCGGCGGGAGCGTGGTCCACGCTGGATCGTGCACGTTGAGCGTGGCTGTGCAGGGAACGGCGGCGGGCGATGCCAGCAACACGACCGGGGCCATTACGTCGACCGAAGGTGGAACAGGCGCAACCAGCAACACGGCGCTGCTGAAGGTGGTAGCGCCACCCTCGATCGCCAAGGTGTTCAATCCCACAACCATCCCGCTGAACGGGACGACGTCTCTGACGTTTACGATCACCAACCCGGCGGCCAATACAGCCGCCTTGGCGGGAGTGGCGTTTACCGACACTCTGCCCACGGGACTCACGGTAGCCAACGCCACGGCCACGGTATGCGGCGGAACGCTGACCACGACGGCGCCGACCGGCATCTCGCTCTCCGGTGCGACGATTGCCATCAACAGCCAGTGCCAGTTCAGCGTCACGGTAACAGGAACGGCCTCCGGGCAGTACACCAACACCACCGGCGCAGTGAGCTCGACCAATGGCGGGACGGGCAACACGGCGAGCGCGAACCTGACGGTAGCTTCGCCACCGACCATGACCAAGGCGTTCACGCTGCACCAGATTCCCCTGAATGGAACCACGACGCTCACCTTCAGCATCACGAACCCGAACACGAACGTAACGCTGACCGGGATTGCCTTTACCGACAATTTCCCGTCCGGGATCGTGGTCGGTCCGACGCCGGGCGTAAGCAACACCTGCGGCGGTACGGTAACGGCCATAGCCGGCGCGGGTTCGGCTAGCCTGTCGGGCGGGACGCTGGCAGCGAGCGCGTCGTGCGCCATCTCGCTGACGATCCAGGGCACTACCGCCGGCATTAAGAGCAACAGCGTGCAGGTGACTTCGACTGAAGGCGGCACCGGCAACGTGGCCACGGACTCCATCACGGTGGTGGCTCCGCCGGTGATCATCAAGGCCTTCGGCGCGGCTTCGATTCCGCTGAACGGAACGACCAGCCTGCAGTTCACGATTCAAAATAACAACCCGGTGGCGCTGAGCGGGATTGGGTTCAGTGACACTTTGCCGGCCGGCCTGGTGATCTCCACGCCCAACGGTCAGTCGGGCAGCTGCGGCGGCGGGACCATCACCGCCACGCAGGCAACCAGCGTGATCAGCCTGTCGGGAGCGACACTGGCCCAGAGCACCTCCTGCACCTTCTCGGTGAACGTGACCGGTACGGCCGCGGGACAGCAGAACAACACCACCGGACAAGTAACTTCCACCGAGGGCGGGACCGGCGGCACGGCCTCGGCCAGCATCAATGTGGTGGCGCCACCGCAGATTGCCAAGGGCTTTAATCCTGGCGGCATTCAGCCGAACGGCGTCAGCACTCTGACCATCACCATCACTAATCCTGGGGTCAATGCGACCGCCGAAACGGGAGTGGCCTTTACCGACAGCCTGCCGGTCAACGTGGTGGTGGCAACGCCGAACGGCCTGACCAATACCTGCGGCGGAACGGCGACGGCCACGGCGGGATCGGGAAGTCTTTCCCTCACCGGCGGAACGGTTGCGGCCAACAGTTCCTGCACGGTGACCGTGAACGTGACCTCTTCGTTCACCGGTACCTATCTGAACACGACGGGAGCGGTAAGTTCGACCAACGGCGGCACCGGCGGTACGGCCTCGGCAACTCTGGTGGTGGCCAACCCACCGACGATCAGCAAGCTGTTCCTGCCGGACACGACCCCGGTCAATGTTCCGGTCCTGGTGAGCTTTACCATCACCAACCCGAACAGCAACTCGACGCCGCCTAGCAACGACGTCACGCTGACGGGAATCAGCTTTACTGACGCTTTGCCTGCCGGCCTGGTGGTGGCTTCGCCCAGCAATGCGAGCACCGACTGCGGCGGCACTCTCACCGCGGTTTCCGGCTCAGGAACCATCTCTCTGACCGGAGGCACGGTGGCGCCGGCGGTCGGCCTGCGGCCTGGGCGGCGCGCACGTACCACTATTGGCCCTGCTGTGGCAACCGGACAGTGCTTCGTCTCGGTCAGCGTGGTGGCGAGCGCCGTGGGGACGTACAACAACACTACCGGTCCGATCTCCGCCAATGAGAGCGGTCCGGGCGCAACCAGCAACACCGCCACGCTGACTGTGACACTGGCTCCGCCTTCGATTGCCAAGGCGTTCAGCCCGAACGTGATCGGAGTCGGCGGGACTTCGACCCTCAACTTCACCATCAGCAACCCCAACACCGGCGGTTCGTCAACGCTCACCGGTATAGCCTTCACTGACACGCTGCCGGTGAACATAGTGGTGGCAACGCCCAACGGCGCGGTGGGAAGCTGCAATGGCGGGACTCTCACCGCCGTGGCCGGATCCGGCAGCATCAGCCTGACCGGCGGGTCGATTCCGGGCGGCAGTTCGTGCGTTGTCAGCGTGAACGTGACCAGTTCCGTGACTGGGAGTTATGCCAATACCACGGGCAATGTCACCTCGGCCAACGGCGGAACCGGCAACACAGCCACCGCGATCTTAACTGTTCAGGCGGCAAACCTGAGCATCACCAAGACGCACCAGGGAACGTTCCAGCGCGGCCAAACGGGAGCGAACTGGATCATCACGGTGAGCGACAGCGCCAGCGCCGGACCTACCGGCGGAACGGTCACTGTGGTCGACACCTTGCCTTCGGTCACGCACCCACCGGTGCCAAGGGCGATGAGCGGCACGGGCTGGACCTGCACCCTGGCGACGCTCACCTGCACGCGCAGCGATGCCCTGGCTCCGGGCGCAAGCTATCCGGCGATCACATTGACGGTGAACATCCCGCAAAACATCGTCAATCACTTTACCAACACGGCCACCGTCTCCGGCGGCGGCGATCCCAACAGCCATCAGGCGACGGATTCAATCACACTGGGACCGCCGATCCTGATCACCTCCATGGATTCCGGCAGCGCTACCGTTGCGCGCGGCGGCGCGGCCACCTTCCAGTTCCAGGTAGACACCACCGGCGTTCCAACGTTGCCCGTGGTGGTTTCCTTTACCTGTTCCGGAGCGCCTGCAGGCACGGCGTGCATCTTCACCCCGCTGGCTGCCGGCTATTCCACCACCAACCCGATTTCGCAGATGACCATGACCGTAACCAGTCTCGGACACTCTGCGAGCTTGAAGAACCGCGGCGGGATGCCGCCAACCTTCGCGGCGCTGCTGTTCCCTATAGCCGGACTGGTCGGCGTTGGCTTCGGATTTGCCGGACGTAAGCGCAAGCAGCTTCGCTTCCGGCTGGCCATGATGCTCATGGGACTAATGCTGCTTGCGGCCCTGGCCGGATGCGGCGGCAACGCGCTGATGACACCGACCGGACAATCCACCATCACCGTGACGGGAACGGCGGCTACAGCGGCCGGTCCGGTCTCGGGGAGCACAACCGTGACTCTAACCGTGCAGTAGAAGTAATCGGGCCCGAAATCTTGCAAGAGTGATTCAACAAGAAAGCTGTGAGGAGCTAGAGAAACATGTCAAGTCCATTTATTGGCGAGATACGGATGTTCGCCGGGAACTTTGCGCCGGCGGGATGGGCATTTTGCAATGGCGCCTTGATCCCGATCAGCGAGAACGACGCGCTGTTCAACCTGATTGGCACCACATATGGCGGGGATGGCCAGAGCACGTTTGCTCTTCCCGATCTGCAAAGTCGAGTGCCGGTTCACGTGGGACCGGGATTCGCGCTGGGGCAGGCCGCGGGAGCGGAAAGCGTAACCCTGACCGTGAGTCAGATTCCAGCGCATTCCCACGTGCCTCAGGCCAACAATGCGCCGGGCACCCAGGTGAGTCCGGCAAACGGGGTGTGGGCTTCCACCAGCCCCAGCCTCAACCAGTACTCCAACGTCGCGCCCAGTTTGACGATGGATCCTGCTGCGTGCGGCCAGAGCGGTGGTTCGCAGCCGCATGACAATATGGTCCCCTTCCTGGTCATCAACTTTATTCTGTCACTGTTTGGGATATTTCCCAGCCAGACATAACTGGCGGTTTGTTTAGGAGAAAGCATCAATGTCAGAACCATTTCTTGCCGAAATCAAGATCATTAGTTGGAATTTTCCACCCAAGGGGTGGGCTTTCTGCAACGGCCAGTTGCTGCCGATCAACCAGAACCAGGCTCTGTTTTCCATCCTGGGAACCACGTACGGCGGCGATGGACGGGTTAACTTCGGGTTGCCCAACCTGCAAGGCCGCACGCCGGTTCACGTGGGGAACGGGATCGTTCTGGGAGAGCAAGGCGGTGAGACTGCACACACACTGAACATTTCTGAACTTCCCGCGCACGCCCACACACCTGTGGGCAGCTCCACGAACCCGCCGACCTCGCCCAGCGCGGCCGGGATGCTGTGGTCAGCCAACAACGCCCAGCCTTTTGCCGGCAGCGCCAATGTGGCCATGAACCCTGCATGCGTGCTGCCCACAGGGGGCAGCCAGCCGCATGAAAACATGAGTCCGTACCTGGTGCTGAATTTCATCATCGCTCTGCAGGGGATCTTCCCCTCGCAAAACTGAGAAAGCGAGCCTTGCGATATGTCGAATCCTTTTGTTGCGGAAATCAGGATCTTTGCAGGAAACTTTGCGCCGACCGGCTGGGCGCAGTGCAATGGCCAGCTCATGCCCATCAGCCAAAACACTGCCTTGTTCTCACTTCTGGGCACTACGTATGGCGGCGACGGCAAGAGCAATTTTGCTCTACCCGACTTGCAAGGCTCGGCGCCGATGCAAGCCGGCCAGGGACCGGGGCTCAGCCTGCGCGACCTGGGAGAAACAGGCGGTGAGCAGACGGTAACCCTGCTGCAAACCGAAATGCCCGCCCACTCTCACACGATTCAGGCTGCGGCGGGCACCGGCCTGGCTGATCCCACCAACAACGTCTGGGCTTCTGGCGCGAAAGGCTTTGGCAGCATCTATTCGCCTTCCGCCCAGGCCACCAACGTGCAGATGAACCCGTTTGCCTTGTCGCTCGCCGGCGGCAATCTGCCCCACAACAATTTGCCTCCATTTCTTGGGCTGCTGTTTATCATCGCCCTGCAGGGAGTCTTCCCGCCAAGGACCTGAGGACAGGAAGCCCGAGTTCTTGTCCCTTTCACTTTAGTACGGTTTGGAATAAAAAGACTTCGACGGAAACGTCGAGGTCTTTCATTTTTTTGCGGCCCGGCGCGTCCGGCTTTTCTTCTTCTAGCCCTCATGCCAAATCCAGGCGCACGCTCGGTCTCGTTGGGAGAGCCGCCAGCGCCTACTGGCAGGTCTCATACCTGGTCCGGCTCAATCTCACTGCCTCTCGGTGATGACCATCACATATGTATAGGACAATCTCAGATAATCGTTAGCCATTATCTTTAAGTATGCGGTAGCGATTCATCAAGCTGGCTAAAGTTGCTACTGGATGAAAAAAGACTCGCCACACTTTTTTCATTGCTATTCCCGCCTCAGCTCTGATAGGTTGGCTGCCAATCTTAAAGAACCCAGGCCATAAGGATCCGGTTTCAGGGATGAAGTAAGACTTTGTTTGAAGGGATCACTTATGCTCGCTCGGGTTCGTCTCCTTGCCGTCATTCTGCTCTCGTTCATTTCTGTTTTGGCCCGGTCGCAATCGGCGCCAGTGATCAGTAACCTGTCCCCTTCTGTAGGTCCGGTGAGTCCCGTGGGAGGCCCGGTGACCATCAAGGGGTCCGGCTTTGGCACGTCACAGGGTGGCAGCGTGGTGACCTTCGCCGGAGTGGCCGCCTCGCCGTCTTCCTGGAGTGATACCAGGATCGTTGCGCCTGTTCCCAATTCTCTCCCCGCCGGTTCTGCGGATGTGGTGGTTACTGTGAGCGGCGCGCCCATGCTGTTTTTGCTGCTTTTGCTTCATCCTATGGTCCCTGAGCAGAGCGCGGAAACTGAAGGCAGCAAATCTGACCAGGCGGCCGAGGCTGTGCGAGGGACCGTAATTGATCCAACCGGCGCCGTTGTGTCGAACTTCAATGTAGAAGTGCGCAAGGCTGCTTCCGACAGCAACACGTCGTTCGGTCCTCCCATGCTGACACTCCAAACCAGCCACGAGGGGGAGTTTTTGGTGGATCTACCGCCTGTCACCTACAAGATATGTGTTCGCTGGTTTCCCAAAAGCTGTCGCATCATAACGGTTGATCAAAGCACGGCTGAGCATATCGTTCTTAAAATCGATCCGTCTGATGATCAAGCTTCTGCGAAAGTCCTTGACGAACGCATTCTTGCCATTGCCGGCAGAGGCGGACCAACTGCGGACGAGTTGCCCTAAAAGAGAATCCATCGCACGCAACACGATGCGCGCTGCGCGCATTCAAGCATCACAGGGCGTTCTATGTCCGCTTCGACGCGGTCGGCATCGACTCGGACATATCTCGCGGCATCGCCGGCGACCAAACTGGAAAAGTGTATTTTGTAGAATTTGACGGCATGGGCATGAATTCCGACGGCTTAACTCCTGGAGCCACGATGCCCGACAATAATCACACCGTAGTCACACCCTGTTCACAGCCGGTTCGCTTGCAGCAGACCCGGGAAGGACAACTCACCTGCTTCAGCGATGGCAGGTAGTTATCAAATTGAGGCGGCCTGATGCCGGGCTTCGCGTGGCATGGGATGCGGGTCTCCGGGAGAGTTTTCCATGGGAATGGGGCCGCGGGAAGCAGCCGCGCCCGAACCTTTGCGAAAATGGGACAATCGTTGCCGCCGGTCCCAGCGGCTCGCTCTACGCCACGGAGGGCGATCTGTCCAACGTGGATCGTTGAAGTTTTGTTCCGGGCTTTCCGGTAGCGCGGCTAATGACGGCGGGGCCTTTGATCAAACAACTGCTCCATTCAATCGGTGGATCTGAAAGGTATCCTCAGTCGGATGCTCTTCCTGCTGGTGAACAGGACCCACAAACGGCGCTGGGTAGTCTGTCCAGGCTGCGAGACATTTCCTGGAGCCCTTCGTCTGGATAGGACTTGTGTCAGAAGTGTCGGTCTGCCGATCTTCGGCGCTGCCGGGACCGCAGGAAAGGCGAAGATATCTCATTTTTTTCTTGACAACTGCGTATCGATTGTGTTAGTGTCGGTTGGTAAATTGATTCTTGACGGCGCATTGGCTCTATCGGCCAAATGTGCCGTTTGTGTTTTGCGAGACGGTTGAATGGTTAAGCCCTCTGGAATGCTAGATAGCTTGATTTCATCCCAGATGCGATACCTTGGGACGGGTTGGCGGAAGTCCTTTGGAATGCTAGATGAGGCTTTAGGGGGTGGGAGATATGCCTTGGAGGTATAGGGTCGGGTAAGGCCTTTAGAATCCTAGATGAGCGATAAACATCCCAAGACCGGTCATACTCCGGTTGATGCGGGCCAGTGCGGAGCGGCGCATCCAGAGACCTCTATGAACAGGACGGAGGCGAAACAGCCGGCGATGTTCGAGTTGGAAAAGGATCTGCCGCTTTCGCAGTCGCTGATCTGGGCGCGGCAGCGGGAGTTCTACGCGCGTCGCGGCCTGGAGGCCTGGACCGCCGACAACGTCCCCCAATTCATTACCAACAACCCGCAGATTGCCGAGATCTACGCCCAGATCGTTTTTGAGTTCCTGCGCGATTGCATGGGCCACGAGCGGGCCGGACGCCAACTCAGCCCGGAGCATCCGCTGCGGATCGTAGAGCTGGGCGCGGCCACCGGCAAGTTTGCCTACCTTTTTCTGCGCCATCTCGGTCCGCTCTTAGACCGCCATGGTCTCGCCCCCAGGACAGTGCGCTACACCATGACCGACTGCTCTGATGCGGTGGTGCGCTCCTGGCCGAGCAACCGCTTTCTCGCGGAATTTGCGCGAACCGGCGTTCTCGATTTCGCGCCCTTTGAAGCCGGGCAGGACGCGAGCCGGCTCGGTTCGTCGGGAAACTCCGGCGCGGGCCCGGTCGTGGTGATTGCCAATTACGTTTTCGACAGCCTGCCGCAGGACGCGTTTTCCTTCCACGATGGGCAGATGGACGAGTTCCTGGTCACGACCACGGCTGCCGATCAGGACGAGAATGCGGCGGCTGAGCTGCCATTGGCAAAACACCGGCTTGCCTTTCAGAGTGTTCCCATCGGGGATAGCCGGTATTCAGACTCGAAGTGGAACCGGGTTCTTGAGGAGTATCGTCAACGCCTGACGCAGGCGACCGTGTTGTTCCCGTCGGGGGCGCTGAGCGCGATCAGCAACCTTGGCCGGCTAAGTAATGGGCGCATGCTGGTCCTGGCGGCGGATAAAGGAGACGTTTACGAAGATACCCTGGCCCTGGCGCAGGGACCTCCGGCGTTCGAATGGCATACCGCAGATTGCTTCTCGCTGATCACCAACTTCGATGCCATTGGCAAAGCGTTTCGCGCAGAGGGCGGAGCAGCGCTGCTGCCGGATAAACACGCTTCCCGGCTCCACATCTGCGGCTTCGTCAAGGGAGATGCCGGAGAGCATTTTCCGCGAACAGAAACGGCCTACCGGGAGTCCCAGAGCAGGGTTGGTCCCGACGATGTTTTCGCGCTCCTGAGCTGGCTGAACAGCCATATGAACGAAATCTCCGTACCGCAGATTCTTTCGACTCTGCGGCTGACCTGCTGGGACCCGATAGCCCTGCTTCGCCTCTTCCCGGTGCTGGGGCGGCAGCTCCGGAGCGCGGGAGCGGAACGCGAGGACCTTCGCGCGGCAGTCCTGAGAACCTGGGCCAATCACTATCCGGTAACTCCGGACGAGAATGTGCTGGCCTTCGATTGCGGCGTGATCCTGCTGGAGCTTCGCTTCTTTGAAGAGGCGATGCAGATGTTCAGGGCGTCGGAGCAGGCGCTGGGGCCGTCGGCGTCTACCAGCTACAACCTGGGGCTTTGCGCTCTGGGTCTGGAACGCGCTGAGGAGGCACTTGGATTCATGAAACAAGCCTGCATGCTGGATCCGGGGTTTGAACCGGCCCGGCGGTCGCGGGAAAAGCTGGAGGTGGACAATTCCGGGCGCCGGTGATCGCGCGCCGGGCGGCTGCTCTCGAATTCCGGCAACATTCCCTGCGGTCCGCCTCATCCTAACGATCAAATTGCAGTGAAGAGGGTGGGGGACAATGAAACAACGCAAGCTGTTCCTGTTTGCAGGAGTCCTTCTGGTCGTCAGCCTGCTGGTGTGGGCGCGCGACGACCGTTTGACCAACACCGGAATCAATCCGGCAGCCGAGGGCAAAGTCACAACCAGCAACGACCGCAACGGCAATACCTCAGTAGATATCCAGGTAAAGCACATGGCCACTCCGCAGTCGTTGACGCCGGCGCAGCAGGGTTATGTGGTCTGGGTGCAGCCGCGAGGCAAGCCGGCAGAGATGCTGGGCGCGCTGCGCGTGAATGACGATCTGGAAGGCAGCCTGAAAGCCACTACTCCGTATAAAGACTTCGACATCTTTGTTACTGCCGAAGACAACATGAAACCAGAAACTCCGTCCGGCATGGTGATCCTGAAAGGCACCGTGGAAAGAAAATGACTTGCTTACGTTTGCGTTCGCGATCTGCAGGGGCCCAAAACCGGGCCCTTTTTCTTGCCTGCCAGGGGCTCAAACGTTAAGGCCGGTTCCTGTTACTATGCTCGTCGTCTATGCACGTCCAGGCCGCTCCCAGCAAATCCTCTCGCGCAGCACGGGTTTCTTTGGCAGTACTGGTGCTGGTGAACGTGGTTAATTTCTACGATCGTCATCTGGCCGGCGCGCTGGCTGAGCCGCTGCGCCGCGAGTTCTCGCTCACCGACACACAACTCGGCTTGCTGAGCACGTTCTTCACGCTGCTATATGCGGTGATCGGCTTGCCGCTGGGAAGGATGGCCGATCGTGGCAGCCGGAAAAAACTGCTTGCCGGCGGACTGGCGATCTGGGGAGCGTTTACTACCTTCGCCGGCTGGGCGTGGAACTTTCCCAGCTTGTTGATCTCGCGCCTGGGACTGGCCGTCGGCGAGGCAGCATGCGCTCCCACTGCCACCAGCTGGATCGGCGATCTCTTCCCTGCCCAACGCAGGTCGCGCCCGCTGGCGTTGTTCATGCTGGGCGTCCCCATCGGTGGAGCTCTGAGCTACTTTTTCAGCGGGCCCATCGCCCAGTTCTGGGGATGGCGCAGAGCGATGCTGACTGCCGGAATTCCCGCACTGCTTCTGGCGCCGGTATTGCTGTTTGTGCTCGAACCCAAACGCGGAACATCTGAAACGGCAACCCGACCGCAAGAAGGGTCAGTCAGACAAGTCTTGCGCGTGCCCGCCTTCTGGTGGATCGTGGCTTCGGGAATACTCGTCAATTTCGTCCTTTATGCTCTGGCTACTTTCATGCCTGCGCTGTTCGGGCGAGTGCATCACGTGCAGGTCGGTGCCGCGGGAGTCGCCACCGGCGTGGTTTACCTCATCGGTGGAGTTCTGGGCGGGACCGTCGGCGGCTTCTGGGGCGACTCCATCGTGCATCGCCGCGCGGACGGGCGCATGCTGGTTGCGGCCATGGCTGCGGCGGCCGCGGCTCCGCTGGCGTTCCTGGGATTGCGTCAGCCTCTGGGCATGCTGCCGCTGGCCATCGTTCTGCTCACGCCGGCGTATGGCCTGCTCAACATGTATTACGGTCTGGTCTACGCCTCGCTGCAGGACATCGTTGCGCCCTCGCTGCGAGCGACGGCCATGGCCATCTACTTCCTGTTTATGTATCTGGGCGGTGCGTCGTTTGGCCCGCAGCTGACCGGCAAGCTCAGCGACCACCTGGCACACCGCGCTGCCATCGCCGCAGGCTCGTCTGGGATGACCGAGGCAGCCAGGGCTGTCGGGTTGCAGGAGGCCATGCTGGTAATCCCCATATTGTGTCTGGCCCTGGCCCTGGTTCTGTGGGCGGGATCGCGAAGTATGTTGATGGTGAAGGGCGTGGAGGCGCGTTCCACGGCCGTCTGAGCCCATGTGACTAGCGTCACTGGCGGGTTTGTCTGATCGGTAATATAAATGTTCCAATTGGAATAATTCCCCGCGCGCAGCAGTATTGCCCGGTAAAATCAGGAAATTTTTTGATTTCGCTGTAGAGCCGTTTCAAGCTCAATGGATGCCAAGACTGTTTTCTTTCTGAGCATGATCGTGGCTGCGACCGGCATAGTATCGCCACCGGTAGCGCTGGTAGGCGGAATTGTCTTCGGGCTCTGCTTCACTCATCCTTATTCGTCCGAAAGCAAGCGCGTGGCCCGGTTCCTGTTGCAGGCATCCGTAGTGGCGCTGGGCTTCGGCATGGATCTGCGCGAGGTCCTGCGCGCCGGCCGTACCGGCTTCGTCTACACCGCGCTCAGCGTAATCGTGGCACTGGTCATCGGATTTCTGCTCGGACGCATGCTGCAGGTCGGCAACAAGCCGGCATTTCTGATCTCTGCCGGCACCGCGATTTGCGGCGGCAGCGCCATTGCCGCCGTGGCTCCCATCACCGAGGCCAGCGACGAAGAGATGTCGGTTTCGCTGGGAACAGTTTTCATTCTGAACTCGATCGCATTGCTCATCTTCCCGCTGATCGGCTGGAGCCTGCACTTGTCGCAGCAGCAGTTCGGGCTATGGTCGGCGATCGCCATTCACGACACCAGTTCGGTGGTCGGCGCCGCTTCGCGCTACGGAGCCGCGGCGCTGGTCATCGCCACCACGGTCAAACTGGCGCGCGCGCTGTGGATCGTTCCTCTTTCGCTGGGAACAGCGGCGGTCAGGAAAAGCGAATCCCGCGTGCAGTGGCCTTGGTTCATCGGCCTGTTCTGCGTCGCTGCTTTGCTGAACACTTATCTGCCGCAGTACTCAGGCGTCTCCCAGTCACTGAATCATCTGGGCAGGCTGGGACTGACAGCGACTCTATTTCTCATCGGCAGCGGCATCTCCCGCCCCACACTCAAGGAAGTCGGCTGGCGCCCCTTGCTGCAGGGCATTCTGCTCTGGATCGTAGTAGCGGTTTCATCGCTCTGGCTGATCCGCGCTGGATGGATTAGTTAATTTCCGAGAAGAAGCATCCGGGAAAGCTTAGCGAGCGAACACAGAACCGCAAACGTGCCTAAATATGACTTCCCCGGCCGGAAAACACTCAACGATCCCAGATTCCCAGCGCCGCGGGCGCGGAATAAGTCAGCCCAGGCCGGAGCGCCTGGGTATCGAGAGATGAAATGTGAAGCCCGTAGAGCGAGCCAACTTCTCGCTGCTTACCGAATTTTGATTCCGAGCTCCTTCAACTGCGCTTCGCTCACCGGAGTTGGCGCATCCACCATCAGATCGACTGCCTTGGCTGTTTTGGGAAATGGAATCACTTCGCGCAGGCTCTCCGCTCCCGCCAGCAGCATAACGATGCGGTCGAGTCCCAGGGCGATTCCGCCGTGCGGCGGCGTTCCATACTCCAGCGCTTCCAGGAAAAAGCCAAAACGTGCCTTGGCTTCTTCGTCGTTCATCCCCAGCGCGTGGAAGATGCGCTTCTGAATATCCTGGCGATGAATACGGATCGAGCCCGAGCCCAGTTCCATGCCGTTCAGCACTACGTCGTAGGCCAGCGAGCGCACGGCGCCGGGGTCGGACTCCAGCTTGTCCATGTCCTGCTCGTGCGGCGACGTGAAGGGATGATGCGCAGCGTTCCACCGTTTCTCCCCCTCGTCATATTCGAACATGGGGAAGTCCGTGACCCACAGGAAGTGGAAGCCCCCGGCGCGAAAAGCCATGTGTCGCTCGGCGTACTTGCGCGCCAGCTCCACGCGGAACTGTCCCGCAGCCTGGAACACGCCGTAGTCCGCGCGCGTGGCGCGCTTTTCCAGTTGGGCAGGCGCAGCCACGAGAACCAACAGATCGTCCGGGTGTGCGCCAGACGTCTCCCGCAGCTTGGCTACAGATTCAGGAAAAGATTTATCCAGCCGCTTGATGTCGTCGATCAGCCGCGCCTCCTTGCGCTCGCCGAAAAGCGGGCGGTTGTCTTCGCGCTCCTTGCGCGAAAGCTCGCCAATCTTGGGAATGCGGATGGCCACCACCGGCAACTCGGCATTGAGTTGCAGCGAGCCCAGCTGATCCGCCGTAAACGCCGCGCGTACGTCAGTCAACTTGGGCAGGCGCAGATCGGGCTTATCGATCCCGTAATGGCGGATCGCTTCGTCGTAGGTCATGCGCGGAAACGGCGGCTTGATCTCGTACCCCGCTGCCTTCCACGCCGCCTGCAGAAATCCTTCCACCACCGCGAACACGCGGTCGATCTGCGGGAAGCTCATCTCCAGATCGATCTGGGTAAACTCCGGTTGGCGGTCGGCGCGCAGATCTTCGTCGCGGAAGCAGCGCACGATCTGGAAATACTTGTCGAACCCGGAGATCATCAGGATCTGCTTGAACAGTTGCGGCGACTGCGGCAGCGCGTAAAACTTGCCGGGATAGACGCGGCTGGGCACCAGGTAGTCGCGCGCGCCCTCCGGAGTCGAGCGCGTCATGAACGGCGTCTCGATCTCGAAGAACCCCTGGCTGGAAAGATACTGCCGGATGGCCAGCGCAACCTTGTGGCGCAGCTCCACGTTGTACTGCATCGGCTCGCGCCGCAGGTCGAGATATCGGTACTTGAGGCGAATCTCTTCGTTGGCCAGCGCCGGATCGCTGGGCAGAAACGGCGGCGACTTCGCCTCGTTGAGCAGCTTCAGTTCGCTGACCGTAACTTCGATCTCCCCCGTGGGCAGGTTGCGATTGATAGTCTTCTCCTCGCGGCGGCGGACCTTGCCCACCGCTCCGATCACGAACTCTGAGCGCAGGCCGCTGGCTTTCTCGTGCAGTGCCGGACTATCGCTCTTGTCGAAGACCAGTTGCGTCAGGCCGGTGCGGTCGCGCACGTCGACGAAGATCAGGTTGCCCATGTCGCGGCGCCGGTTGACCCAGCCCATCAGCACAACTTGCTGCCCGGCATGCTGGGCATTCAGCTCACCGCACATATGCGTGCGGCGAAGATCACCGAGAAAATCCAGTGGCAAAGGATACCCTCCCTTTGGGGAGAATTGGAGTAACTGGTAAAACTATGATTATAAAGGGTCAGCAGGAACCAGTGCTGGGTACTGAAAAACCCTTGACCCTGGAATATATTCCACAGTTGAGAATGTCATCGTTGACGAAAAACGCAGCGGCCCGCACATTGCTTTCCGGAGAGCTGTCGCGGCTGACCGGCGTGAGTCGTGATGCTTTGCGGCATTACGAACGCAACGGGCTTCTTCCCGCGGCGCAACGCTCGGAAAACGGCTACCGCCGGTATCCGCCGCAGGCTCTGGTACGGGTGCGTTTGATTCGCGGCGCACTTTCCATCGGATTCACGGTGGAAGAGCTGCGCGAGATACTGCAGGCTCGCGACCGCGGGCTCGCGCCTTGCCGTGAGGTCCATGCGCTGGCCATCGTGAAAGCGCGAGACCTGCAGGGGAGGATCCGCGAGCTCGAAGCCCTGCACCGCGCCTTACAGGCGGCAATCCGCAGCTGGGCGAAAAGGCTCAAGTCTGCGGTTCCTGGAAAGCGCGCGGGGCTGCTGGAGATGTTTGTCGCCAACCATCCGGAGAGCGTCACCGCGGTCTCGCCGCTGATGTCGCCGGGATTGAGACGAAAATTCCAGAGGAACGAGGACAAACGCAAATGAAGCGGATGGTTACAGCAATGCTCCTGACGATGGCAATCAACCTCGGCGTCGCGGCACAGAACGCCGCAGACAAGCACGATGACATGAAGGACTGCCCGATGCACGCGAAGCACCAGGCTGTGAGCGGGCATTCTCATGGAAAACAGGAGCTCGATAAACGCGGCGACCAGGGCATGGGATTCAGCCAGGAAAAGACTACGCACCACTTTCTCCTGTTCAAAGACGGCGGGGCCATCCAGGTAACGGCGAATTCAGCAGAAGACAGGGACAGTCTGGAGGCAATCCGCATGCACCTGGGGCACATCGCTCAGGCATTTCAGTCGGGCGACTTCAGTATTCCCATGTTCGTCCACGACCAGGCGCCTCCCGGAGTGCCGGAGATGACGAAGCTGAAGGAGCACATCCATTACAAGTATGAGTCCGTGGAGAACGGCGGTCGGGTGCTGATCAGCTCCGACAATCCGGCAGCCATCGCTGCCGTGCATGAGTTTCTGAAGTTTCAGATCACCGGACATCAGACCGGAGATGCGCTGGAAGCGAAATGAAACTGCTAACGTCGCGGAACAACCGGATCAAAACCTAGAAGAAGAGCTTGGTGAGTAGCGAGTGTTTCTGCGGAGTCTCTGAGTGGTAGATCAGCATCCAGTGGTCGCCTCGGTTCTCCCAGATCGAGGTGGCCCGCGACCTGGGTGGCAGGTCGCTGCCCAGGATGCTGCCTTTCACTTCCAGGTCGTAGGTCAGCAGCATGCTGTTCGGCCCCAACGGCTTCACGCTGAAATTCTTCATGCTGTAGCCGCTGATCTTGAGCTGTCCCAGTCCGTCCAGCAGCTTCTGCTTCGAAAGTTGGACTCCGTTGTAGGCCACGTAGATCATGTCATCGGCGAAGGTCTGCTGCAGGCTGCGGATATCGTGGTTGCGCTCCGCATCGTTGACGTTGCCCTCCAGCTTCACCAGTTCGGCTTGCGCCTGTTTCTGCCGCGCCTCAGCATCTGAAGTCCCCCGTGACGCGCTGCCCGGAGGCTGCTCGCCGCAAAAAGCCGCGGGGCGGCACAGCAGAAAAACGAAGAGAAACGACAGCAACCGGGGGCGAAGGGTCATCAACTTGGAATTCATGAATCTGGTCTTTCCCAGGAACCTTTGTCGGACAGAATGGACTACTCACCGAAAACTGAACGGATTATCGCATCTCACGGGAAATGCTTAGCTTTACGAGGGGACACGACCATCGGTTACTTCGAGAATGGTTGACCTGGAGCGAGGTTCTCTGGTTACGCCCGTCCTTGCAATCCTCGCGAATATCTGTGTCTCGTAACTTACCTTTGGGTCCGATCCAACGTCTGTGCTTCGGGATCCGCGCTATCTATCAGGCTCCCTCCTGCTGCAGGAGCTTTACGACCAGCCCTGTCCATCCCGTTTGATGACTGGCGCCGAGCCCCCGCCCTGTGTCTCCATGAAAATACTCGTGAAAGAGAACCAGGTCTCGCCAATGCCGATCGCTCCGGAATTTTGCCGAATTGCCGAATACCGGGCGCCAGCCCTCGGCATCGCGGCTGAAGATGCTTACCAGCCGCCGCGATAACTCCGCTGCGGCTTCCCGCAGAGTTACCTTCTTCCCGGAGCCACTGGGAAGTTCCACCGTGAAGCTTTCGCCGAAATAGTGATCGAATTTCTGCAGCGACTCGATCAGCAGAAAGTTCAGGGGAAACCAGATCGGGCCGCGCCAGTTCGAGTTTCCTCCAAAGAGTCCCGTAGAAGACTCTCCGGGCTCATAATCCACGCGATGCTCCGTTCCGTTTACCCCGAGGGTGTAAGGGATCTCAAGATGGAATCGCGAGAGTCCGCGGATTCCGTAGGGTGAGAGAAACTCTCGCTCGTCGAGCATGCGGTTGACAATCCGCCGCAACTGATCCGGCGTCGTCAGAGAAAGCAGCCGGCGTTGATCAGCGCCCGGCGTTCTCATGCAAGCCAGTCCTTCAGTCAGGTCAGGACGGTTGTCGATGAACCACTCCAGGCGGCGCCTGAAGGCCGGCAACCTTTCCAGCAATTCCGGATCGAGCGTCTCCACGGCAAACAGCGGAATCAGCCCGACCATCGAACGGACTCTTATCGGCAGTTGTGACCGGTCGGGCAGGCGCAGCACGTCATAGAAGAAACCGTCTTCTTCATTCCACAAACCAATGCTGCCATGATGGCGGTGCCTGACGGCATGGGCGATATAGACGAAGTGTTCCCAGAATTTGCTGGCGACATCTTCGTAGCATGGCTCTTCTCTCGCCAGCTCCATGGCAATGGCCAGCAGGTTCAGCGTGTACATGGCCATCCAGCTGGTTCCATCCGATTGTTCTATGTGGCCGCCCGTCGGCAGGGGCGCGTTGCGATCGAACACGCCGATATTATCCAGGCCCAGAAAACCTCCCTGGAAGATGTTCATGCCTTCCGCATCTTTGCGGTTCACCCACCAGGTAAAGTTGAGCATGAGTTTGTGGAAGACGCGCTTCAGGAAGTCGCGATCGCCTTTACCCGAGCGTTTCTTGTCGATCTTGTAAACACGCCATGCGGCCCAGGCGTGCACCGGGGGATTTACGTCGCTCAATCCCCACTCGCAGGCCGGAATTTGCCCGTTGGGATGCATGTACCACTCGCGCAGCATGAGAGTTAGTTGTTCCTTGGCGAACTCCGGATCAACCAGCGCCAGGGGGATGCAGTGAAATGCCAGGTCCCACGCGGCGTACCAGGGAAATTCCCACTTGTCCGGCATGGAAACCACGTCGGCGTTGTAGAGGTGCGTCCAGTCGCGGTTACGTCCGCCCTTACGCTCTTCCGGCGGAGGCGCTGCTCCGTGGTCGCCCTCCAGCCAGTCCTTGATCACGTAGTGGTAGAACTGTTTCGACCACAACATGCCGGCAAAGCCCTGGCGCATCACATTGCGCGAATCGGTTGACAGCCCCGCGGGAATGATGCCGGCATAAAATTCGTCGGCTTCGCGGCGCCGCTGCGACATGATCGCGTCAAAACCGATGAAAGCGTTCTTCTTCGAGAACAAGGAATCAGCCAGCCGCAGTCGCACGACTTTCGACTCACCCGGCGGAATCGTGAACGCGTAATGCGCGACCGCTTTCGTGCCATCACCGGCCGGATTCACAGCGTTAGTAGTGGCGCCCACGATGTAGTCGCTGATTCCGTCCTTTACGTACCGGGAGCGATTTTCTTCGCCAAACAGGCGCTGGGAGTTGGTTTCGTTTTCTGTAAACAACAGCTCGGGAGCTCCTTCACAGTGGAGCCAGCGCTTGCCCAGCGGCGTACCGGCCACCTCGATCGTCGGAGTGTGAGACGTTCGCGACCGGCGCAAAACAGGACGTTTTATTTCATTTCGCCCCGCCCAGGTGTTGCGAAACCAGATCGTTGGCAGCACGCGTATGCCGGCCGGCTCCGGGCCGCGATTGCTGATGGTGATGCTGGCCAGAATGTCTTCGACGTCGGCCTTGGCGTACTCGATCAAGATATCGAAGTAGCGGTCGTCATCGAAAACACCCGTTTCCATGAGCTCGAATTCAGGCTGTTCCCTGCTGCGGCGGCGGCTCTCCTCCCGCAGCCTGGCGTAAGGGAATTCTGCCTGCGGGTATTTGTACAGATATTTCATGTAGCTGTGCGTAGGAGTGTTGTCGAGATAGAAGTAGAACTCTTTGACGTCTTCGCCGTGATTGCCTTCGCTGCCGGAAAGCCCGAACAGCCGTTCTTTGAGAAAGGGGTCCCGCTCATTCCAGAACGCGGGCGCCAAGCAGATCAGTTGATGGCGGTCGCAGATGCCGGCAATGCCGTCTTCGTTCCACCGGTAAGCGCGTGAGCGTGCGTGGTCGTGAGGAAAGAAATCCCAGGCGTCTCCCTGCGGGCTGTAATCTTCTCGCACCGTCCCCCAGGCGCGTTCGCTCACGTATGGCCCCCAGCGCTTCCAGTGTTTTGTGTGCGCGGCCGATTCCGCGAGCCTTTTTTCTTCTGCTGTCATGGAAGACGAACTCCTTCTGGTGGTTGAGGCGTCCGGCTCAGCGGCCGGCTCGTGCAGTCAGGCATCGAGCGTCACATCCGTGAGAGGCCGGCTGATGCAGGGCAGAATGAATCCCTGGGACTTCAGATCGTCGCTCAACGCATCTTCTCTCGCCATGTGCACCCTGCCGCTCAGCAGCCTGGTTATGCAGGTGTGGCAATCACCCTGGCGGCAGCCGGATGGAATCAGCACGCCGTTTCGCTCTGAACTCTCGAGCAGAGTGTCCGCGGGCGAAACCTTGAAGACGGCGGGCGAGCGCGAAAAGCTGACTTCGATTGATCCGGAGGTCAAACTGGCGCCTGTCTCTTCCGCGACCGCGCCGCCAAAACTCTCCCGCAGGATTCGCGAAGGCTCGATCGCCAGCTCTTTCAGCAGGCTGCGGGCGAGATCCATGAATCCTGAAGGCCCGCACAGGAAGAAGGTCGAATCGTGAGGACTCTGTACCGCTTGCTCGAGAATCTCGCGCCGCAAGCGGCCCTTCCGGCCCTCCCAGCCGAAACCCGGCTGCGACAGAACCAAACAGTAATGGAAATTCTTCAGCCGCTGCTGCATTGCAGCCAGCTCGTTCTTGAAGAACTCGTCCCGCTCGCTGCGCGCGCAGTAGATCAGCGTGGTATCGACTGAGAGCGCTAGGTCGTCGATATAGCGCAGCATGGAAACCATGGGAGTGATTCCGCTGCCGGCAGCGATCAGCACGATGCGCTGGTGAACCGCCTCGTCGAAGCAAAATCTGCCGTAGGGACCGCGCGCCTTGACCGTCAATCCGGTTTGCGCGTGGTCATTCAGAAATACTGAGACACAGCCGTTCTCCACTCGCTTGGGAGTGATCTCGACGTAGCCGCCCTGCAGCGGCGAAGAGCAGATGGAGTACGAGCGATTGACTGGCCTCTCCTCGATCATCCACTCGAAGGTCAGAAATTGTCCGGGGCGGGCGCTCAAGGATTGGCCACGGGGCAAGAGGAAACGAAGCGTCCTGGCATCGGGCGCTTGTGGCTCGATGCGCGCCAGGGTCAACTGCAGAACGTCCGGCCGGCTCGCCGTCCGATTGACCGTCGCGCTTCCCGCGTCAGATTTCGATCTTGTCTGCTTGACCTTGCCAAGGTATCCAACCGAGGCCGTGGCTAGGATTCCAACCACTACTGCAATTGAAATCCCACCCGGAATCTTCTTTGCGGACGCATCGCGAAGAAAGTGTATAGCCACGTTCACTGCCACCAGGGTAAAGGCGCTGGTGAAGATAACTATTCCCAACGCTGTCAGCAGCCCGCGTGCCGCCTTCTGATAGCGCGCGACCATCACCTTCACCAGCAGTAGCGGAACCAGCAGCAGAGCCAACCCGGCGTGAAAGATGATCCGCGGCGGCAACTCGTCCGGCCATCCCCGGACGCTCAGCAGCATGTAGTAGCAGAAGACTGCAAAAAGCGCGATGAAGAGATATCCCGCGATCCGGTGAGCCTCGGTCCATAGCCTGCTGCTCCGCGGCGACGAGCCGCGCGCGGTGACCATGCTCCATACATTGAACCCTGCCAGGAAGACGAACAGGCCGGCTGAGGTCAGGCTGACGGCAATACGCACGAATTTCCTCTGGAAAGCAATGCGCACCCGCATAGCTCGCGGCTGCTGGGGTAACAACTAGCGGCATGGCAGTTGTATTCCGGCTTGAGGCGGGAAAGGTCCGAGCAGACGGCACAGATCTCAAGAAGTGATCGCTGTCTGACCGACTACCGGAGTGAGCTGCCGCCCTGGCTGCTGCCGATGATCCGTGACGGCAGCTCCGCGCGTGCCACACTGATCTGCTCGCCCCTGGCTAGATTCTTGAGCGCGAACTGGCCGGAGTTGACCTCGTTCTCGCCCACAATGAGAGCAAATCGCGCCGCCAGTTTGCTGGCCGTCTCCAGAGATTTCTTCAGCTTGAACGTCTCATCGCCCATGGTCACGATCACGCCGTTTCGGCGAAGCTCCCGCGCCAACTGCGCCGCAGCCACATTCATCCCTGCGCCCAGCGGGGCGACGTAAACATCGGGTGTCTTGGACGCGGCTTTGGAGATTTCCTGCAGTGTCATCACCAGCCGGTCTTCCCCGATGGCGAAGCCGATCCCCGGCGCTGGCGGCCCGCTCAGGGCTTCGGAAAGGCCGTCATAGCGTCCGCCGCCGAGGATCGCATTCTGTGCCCCCAGCAAACCGTGAGTGAACTCGAAGGCCGTGCGCGTGTAGTAGTCGAAGCCCCGTACCAGCCGGTGATTGAGAACAAAAGGAACGTCCACCGCCGTGAGTATTTTTTGAACTTCGGCAAAGTGCCTGCGGCAGTCTTCATCCAGGTAGTCGGCCTGTCGTGGCAGCTTCTCGATGATGGGCTGATCTTCGGGGACCTTGCAGTCGAGCACCCGCAGAGGATTGGTGACAGCCCGCCGCTGGCAGTCCACGCACATTTTGTCGACAACATCTTTGAGGGCGGCGCGCAGAACCTCCAGGTACTTGGGACGATCGCTTGCGCAGCCGACGCTGTTGAGCTGCAGCGTCCATCCCTGAATGCCAAGCCGCTCCAGTAACATGGCCAGCATCTCCAGGACCTCCGCATCGACCGCCGGAGATTCGCTGCCTGCCGAAGTTGGCCCGATGACCTCCGCACCGATCTGGTAGAACTGGCGGTACCGCCCCTTCTGCGGCCGCTCGCGCCGGAACTGCGGCCCAATGTAGTAAAAGCGCTGCAGCCCGGGCCGCTCCCAGAGTTTGTGCTCGATATAAGCCCGCACTACCCCGGCTGTGTTCTCCGGACGCAGGGCCAGCCACTGGCCTTTCTCACTCTGCGCGCGGGTGCGGTCTTCCCAGGCGAACATCTCCTTGCCTACCACGTCGGTGTCTTCCCCCACCGACCGCTGAAAGAGCTGCAGGTCTTCGATCACCGGCGTGCGGATTTCCTGAAAGCTATAAAGGCCGAAAACCTCGCGCGCGATCGCGTCCAGGGAATTCCATGTCTCCGTATCCGGAGGCAGCAGATCACGAGTGCCGCGAACCGATTTGATGAGATTGGGCATGGGCGAAGGGCTATTGTAAATGACTGGCGTGATGAGACTTGTGTGGGGTCGCTGCGCCAGAGCGCCACGCCCAGGCGCCCCCTGGGCTTGCCCAGGCCCAACCGCCGGGCCCGCTTACTGCACCAGAAGGCCATTCACCGGGTCAGTCTAACCGCTTGAATTAACGTGTGCTTAAAGGCCTAAGCCCGGATGGTAATATAGAACCTCAAGACCATGCCTTTAAAAACGTTGTTTCTGAATCCGCCGTCATTCGAAAACTTTGATGGTGGGGCCAGTTCACGCTGGCCGGCCACCCGCGAAATCGAGTCTTACTGGTATCCGGTATGGCTGGCCTATCCGGCAGGAATGCTGGAAGGCTCGCGCCTGCTTGACGCGCCGCCGCACCACGTTTCCGCGGCCGATACCATTGAGATCGGCAAGCAGTACGAATTCCTGGTGCTGTTCACCTCCACGCCCGGCTTCCCTGGCGACATCCAGCTGGCAGCCAAGATGAAGGAGGCCAATCCGAAGCTCAAGATCGCCTTTGTGGGGCCGCATGTCACCACGCTGCCAGAGCGATCGCTCAACGACTGCGCCGCCATCGACTTTGTCTGCCGGCGCGAGTTCGATTACTCGGTGGTTGAGTACGCCAACGGCGCGCCGCTCTCTGAGATTCGCGGCATCTCCTATCGCGATGCCGACGGGAAGGTAGTTCACAATCCCGATCGCGGCGACGTGCAGGACCTCGACGCTCTGCCCAACGTCACCGAGGTTTACTTCCGCGATCTCGACGTTCGCCGCTACAACGTCCCGTTCCTGCTCTATCCTTTTGTCGCGCTCTATACCACGCGCGGCTGCCCGGCGCAGTGCACCTTCTGCCTGTGGCCGCAGACCCTCAGCGGACATCCGTGGCGCAAGCGCTCCACTGACGCCGTAGCCCGCGAGATGGCGCAGGCCAAAGAGTACTGGCCGTGGGTGAAGGAGTATTTCTTTGACGATGACACCTTCAACATCCAGAAGGCGCGCACCATCGAGTTGTGCGAAAAGCTGAAGCCTCTGAAGCTGACTTGGTCGTGCACCTCGCGCGTAACCACCGACTACGACACGCTGAAGGCGCAGCGCGAATCGGGCTGCCGCCTGCTGATCGTCGGCTATGAGTCGGGCGACCCGCAGGTCCTGAAGAACGTCAAGAAAGGCGCCACCGTAGAGCGCGCGCGCCAGTTCACCAAGGACACCAAGAAGCTTGGCCTCTTGGTTCACGGAGACTTCATCCTTGGACTGCCCGGCGAGAACCGTGAATCCATACGACGCACCATCGATTTCGCCAAGGAACTCGACGTGGAGACCATCCAGGTCTCCATCGCCCACGCCTATCCCGGTACCGAGATGTACGATTTTGCCAAGAAGAACGGCTTCATCGTCGGCACCGAGCGCATGGTCGATGATGGCGGACACCAGGTGGCGCAGATTCAGTATCCCGGCCTGCCGCGGGAATACGTTCTGGAGATGGTGCACAAGTTTTACGACGAGTACTATTTCCGTCCCAAGGCGGTCTTCCGCATCGTGCGCAAGGCGGCGTTCAACTCCGGCGAGCGCAAGCGCCTTTACAAAGAAGCCAAATCGTTCCTGAAGCTGCGCGCGCAGCGCAATCGCGTGGCTAAAGAAATGAGAAGCAGCAGTAAGCCGGAGCCGGTAGCCCAGACATCGTCCCAAGTTTCTTCCGGGGATTAGCGTTTGAACCTGAAAAAGTACCTGGTTCTGCTCGTTGTGATGTGCTGTGGAAGCACGGGCGATACCCTGCTGAAGAAAGGCATGTCTGAGTTCGGGCCCGTCGATACCCATCATCTTTGGCACGTGGTCGCTGCTTTGGGCAATCCCTGGATTCTGATCGGCATCGCCTGCCTGACAATTTTCTTTGCTTCGTACCTCACCGCCCTTTCCTGGGCTGATTTGAGCTACGTCCTGCCCGCCACTGCGCTGGGCTACGTGCTGGTTACTTTTTTCGGCAAGTACTTTATGCATGAGAATGTCACGCCCTGGCGCTGGCTGGGAGTGGTTCTGATAAGCTGTGGCGTGGGCTGGGTCACGCGTGGACCATCATTAACGGAGCGAAAGCCGCGCGAATCGCCGATTCACCGTCACGGGGAGCAACATGAAATCGCTTGAGCTATGGTTTGCTATTGCCCTGATCGTGCTCGGCTCGAGCGGTGGCGACGTTCTGCTTTCCGCGGCCATGAAGCGCATCGGCGATCTCCATCATCTCCGCGCCAGCCATGGCCTGCTCCGGGTGATCGGACGTATATTCACCGAGAAGTTGTTTCTGCTTGCACTCTGCTCGTTCTCCGTAGGCTTCTTTAGCCTTCTCACCGCCCTTTCCTGGGGCGATCTGAGCCTGGTGGCTCCCGCTTCCGCTTCTCTGACCTTCGTGGCCAGCGCAATCATGGCCAAGGTGTTTCTGAAGGAAGCAGTGGACCACAGGCGATGGATCTCGGCCATCCTGGTCTGTATCGGGGTGGCCTTGCTCAGGTAACGATCTAGGGCCAATTTCGCACTAATAGGCAAACATTAACGATTGACAACGCTCGCATAGCCCCATACTATGCGGCGATTCTTTTCAATTCAGGCCCACGTTTCAACGATGCCTGGGAGGATCGGATGAAGTCTCGTATTGGTGCCCTCAGCGTACTGCTCGGCCTGGCTTTTTCACTCGCCCTGGGACAGGCAATCACCGCATCCCTCCAAGGCCGCGTATCCGACAAGACCGGCGCTGTCATCAACGCTGCCACAGTTACCGCCACGAACACGGAAACCGGGCTCACGCGCTCGGCGAAGACTGACTCCAGCGGAGAATTTGAAATCCGCCAGCTCCCGGTCGGCACTTACAAGCTGACGGTGGGAGCGGCATCGTTCCAGCCGCAATCGCGCACCGTGCAGCTGGTCATCGGTCAGGCCGCGGACTTGGATTTCTCTCTGGCGCCCGGAACGCGTAGTGAGGAGATCGTCGTCACTTCGGAAGCCCCGCTGATTGAAGCCACCAGCACCTCGATCGACTCGGTGATTGGCGCGCGCCAGATCAGTAATCTGCCGGTAAATGGACGCCAGTTCATCGACTTCGCGTTGCTGGCTCCGGGCGTCATCGTGGGTGATACCACCTCCGGCTCGACCGATGTGATCATCGAGCCGGTCACCAAGCTCTCTTTCGCCGGCCAGAACATCCACTACAACTTCATCGCCATCGACGGCGCCGACAATATCTCTACCGCTTCCGGAGTGCAGAAGACCACGCCTTCGGAAGAAGCCGTGCGGGAATTTCGCGTGATCAACAACACCTACAGCGTGGAGGCCGGGCGCGCGGTGGGCGGGATCGTCAACATCGTCACCAAGAGCGGCACCAACGATCTCCACGGCAGCGTGTACGAATACTTCCGCAATGACGCCATGGACGCCACCAGCATTCTCGCGGCGCCGGGCCTCGACAAGCTGCACCAGAACCAGTTTGGCGTCACTCTTGGTGGCCCGATTAAGAAAGGTCGCACATTTTATTTCGGCAACTATGAAGGCCAGCGGCGCAGCGAGAATCCTTTCTACAACTCCGTGATCCTCGCCAATCTCTCCAGCATCAACCAGTTCAAAAAGAATTTTGGCCTGGCTCCGGAGAACCTGAACGTGACGCGCAAAAGCGACTACGACAATTTCTTACTGAAGCTGGACCATTCCTTCAGCCAGCACCAGTACGCGTTCTTGCGCTACTTCTTCAACGACGGCCGCTTCAACAACGTCTCGCCTTTGAACGACGGATTCGATCTGCCATCCGGCTTCAAAGACAACTACCTGCGCGACCAGTCTCTGGTGGGAAGCCTGAACTCCGTCGTCAGCGATCATCTCACCAACGAAGTTCGGGGCCAGTTCGCGCACCGCACCTTCAACTTCCCTACCGACACCACGCAGCCGCACCTGGAAGTCCTGAACACTTTCACCATGGGCGTCAATCGCGGCAATCCCGACTACTACCAGGAAGCGCGCACCGAGTTCAGCGACAACGCCACCCGTCAATTCGGCAAGCACGCCATCGGCTTCGGCGGCGACTTCAACTACGTGAGCACCACCGAGTCCTTTCCGCTGTTCTATCCTTTCGAAGCCGATTTCGCCTGCCTGTTCGCAACCCAGTGTCCGTTCAGCCTGCAGGCGGGTGCGCCGCAGGTATTGTTCTTCGAGCGCTTCCAGGCGCCCACGTTTACCGAACCCAGCTTCAACCCCTCGGTCTTTGCCGGGCAGCGCATCCCCAGCGCCATCAGCAGCCAGGCGAAGGGAACGATTGGCCATACCTATACCGGTTTCTACGTTCAGGACAACTGGCACGCCACCAACAGCCTGGCTCTGAATTACGGCCTTCGCTACCAGTTTGAAACTTTCCCTTCGGCACTGCTGAACAACCCGATGAAGGAGTTCGACCCGCGCGGCGGCTTCGCCTACAACCTGGGGACGAAGTACAACATTGTCCTGCGCGGCGGCGCCGGAATCTTTCACGGCATGATTCCCATGCCCCTCCTTGCGTGCCAGATCCCCTCCTGCGGGGGCACCGCGGGCCCATATCCCGGCACCAACGGCGATGCGCAGAACGCAGCCACGCGCCTGTTCGCCTTCGCCAGCGCGCCCAACATTACCTCCATCGCCCTGTCCGATATTCTTGGCGGCGCCTATCCTGACGCTGCGCCGCTTGGCTTTTGTCCCGGGGGTGTTGTTTCAGGTTGTGGATTTTTCGGCGACGCCACTATCGCCCGCTTCGACAAGAACCATCAGGTTCCCTACGGTGTCCAGATGAGTTTCAGCGTCGAGTTCCAGCCCACTCGCGATTCCGCGCTTGAGATCAGCGGGCTGCGATCCAAAGGCGTTCATCTGGGGAGTTTTTATAACGTCAACCAGCCCGATCCCACCGCCCAGGTGCTGGTCCACAACTCCGAAGGGCAATCCGGGCTTAAGAACACCTACTTCGCCGCGCCGGGTATTCCCGGATCGCGCAGCGCTGCGCCCGGCTTCCCCACGCTCTATGTTGTGTACTTTGAAGCTGCATCGCGCTGGAACTCGGAGTGGAACGGCCTGCTCGTTAACTACAACAAGCGCATGAGCCATCACTTCAGCGGCGGCATCAGCTACACCTGGTCGAAGGGAATCGACGACGGTCCCAACCCCAGCTTCGTCCTGATTCCTCAGGACAGCAAGGACCTTAAGGCTGAGCGCGCCCTATCGTCCGACAACGTCGGCCAGCGCTTTGTCCTGAACGCCACCGTCGACGGCCCGACCAACCGCAACGTGCTGCTCAACAACTTCCACATCGGCACCATCGTCACCCTGGAGTCGCCCAACTACTTCACCAAGTTCGCCGGCTTTGACGCCAACGGCGATATCTTCGGCAACAACGATCGCGTCGGCATCGAGCCCCGCAATACCTTCAAGGGTGACAGTTATCAGAGCATCGACCTGCGGCTCTCCCGGACGTTCAAGGCCACCGAGCGCATGAGTGTGGAGACCATCGCCGAAGCCTTTAACCTCTTCAACACCGTCAACGTGAGGTTCTTCAACACTGTTTATGGGGCGGCGGACTTCTGCCCCTTCGACCCTACTGCCCAGGGGTGCTCCGCAACGCAGCGCTTCCGCGAAGGGTCGCCCAATCCAACCTATGGCACGCCCCGCGCCGTTTACAACCCGCGGCAGATTCAGCTGGCGTTGCGCCTGTCTTTCTGAGAAGAACGCTGCAGGTTGTAAAGGAAAAAAGAGTGGCACAGCCCGCAGCGGCTGTGCCATCTATTTGTTGGGGAGCAGCCTCATCAGACCGGTGGCTGGTAAGTCCGCGACCATCAACTTTAGCGGCATACCGCTGGCATCGGCGAGCGCCTCAGCCGCCAGGTAGCCGCTACGAACTGCGCCTTCCATCGTTGCCGGCCACTCGGTCGCGGTCCAGTCTCCGGCGAGAAACAGGCGCGGCCAGGGACTGGTGGCGGGGGGACGGTATTGGTCCAGCCCCGGGACGATCGAGTAGGTAGCATAGATTTCCTTGATGACGGCTGCCTTCACCACTTTCGCTGCCTTCACTTCGGGGAAGAACTCCGCCAGTTCCCGCTGGGCCAGATCGAGAACCTCCTCCCGTGATTTCTGCACCAGCGACTTCGACGAGCTGACTACCAGCTCCACGTAACTGCCTCCGCCTTCGCGGTAGCGCTCTTCCTGAAACTTTGATTTCTGGAACATCCACTGGATAGTGCGGTCCAGCAGCGCCGCGTGCGGTAGCGGAGTGAACTCGCGATCGAACCAGAGATGGATTCCGGTGATCGGCGACGGCACAAAGTGTTCCGAGCTTTTTCTTAGCTGTTCCCCAACGCTATCCTGCGGAAGAAGGCTGGGGACCAGCTGAAAGGGCACTGCCAGAATGGCGTAGTCAAAATCTTCCTGCCCGGAAACCGCGCCGATCTTCACTGTTTTTCCGTGCGGGCAGATGCTTGTGACCGCGGCGCGCAGCTGCACCTGGCCGCCTCGCCGTTCGATGTAATCGACGGCGCTCGCGTAAAGCTGCGAGAGCGGAATGGCCGGCAACCCAATCCGGCCCGCCGCTGCCGATTTCAGGAACGACTTGCGAAACACCTGCATGGAGTGCGGGACGGACATGCGGTCCAGATCTTCGTTGAGTGCGCTGGTCAGCACCGGCTTCCAGAATCGCTCGATCGCCCGTGGTGTTTGCCCATGACGCTGCAACCATTGCAGGAAGTTCTCTTCCGAGTCGGCGGGCAATTTGCCTGACATCGCCACAAATGCGCGCCCGATGGCGGCTTTGTCACGCATTGACAGATAATGTGCGCGCAGGAAAGATGGCGCATTGTGCAACGGCGCCGGAAGCCACGAAGGCTCAACCCGGCTCACCCGCCCGCCGGGTTCGATGAAGGTCATCTCGTCGAACCATCGGATTTTGTCGCTGACGCCGAGATGATCGTAAAACTTGATCAGGTTCGTGCAGCAACCCAGCAGCAGATGCTGGCAATTGTCCACCACCTCGCCGGTTCCAGGATGTTCGTAAGAAGAGGCGCGACCGCCCAGATACGGCCGCCGTTCGAAAAGGGTTACCGTGTAGCCCGCATCGGCCAGCGCGCAGCTTGCCGCCAGACCGGCCAGGCCCCCGCCGATCACCGCAACTCTCTGTCTCGGGGTTCCGCTCATGCCAGGCGCAGCAGGAAGCCGCGCGAGAGTACCTTCAGCTTTTCCCAGAAGGTCAGGCTGACGCGCTCGGTGAACACGTCGTAATTGCGCGCGGCGATTTTGTTGAGAAGGCGGCTGTAGATCTCCACCAGGACCCACAGCGCAGCCCGGCTGTCCTCATTAATCAGTTCGATCAGCCACTTGGCCGACTCGTAGTAGCGCCGAGCCCGGTCTGCTTCATACTCCAGGAGTGGCCGCCAATCTGCGGAAACCGCCGGTCCCGACCACTCCGCGGGAGTAAACCGTTCAGCTCCGAAACGAAAGCGCTCCAGATCTTCTTCTGGAATGTAAATGCGCCCCATGCCGGCATCTTCTTTCACGTCGCGAATGATGTTGGTGAGTTGAAAGGCCAGGCCACAGTCTTCGGCAAGAAATTCCGCCTTCTTGTCCTCGTAGCCAAAAATGCGAATGCACACCAGTCCCACAATCGATGCCACGTAATAGCAGTACTGCTTGAGATCCTCGAACGTCCGGCAAACCACAGCGGGAGTTGCTTCACCTGCCGGGATGTCGAGGTCCATGCTCGTCCCGTGAACCAGCTTTTCGAAGAGCTGCGGTGAAATGCTGAAACGCTGCTGCGCGTCGGCCAGGGCCATCAGCACGGGATCGTCCGTCGCCTGGCCGCCGATCACGGCGTTCGCAGACTGCAGCCATTCATCCAGCTTCTGGCGCTTTTGCTCGGGGTTAAGCTGTGTGTCGTCGGAGATATCGTCAGCATGACGCATGAAGGCGTAGACCGCGCACAACGCATTTCGCTTTTCCGAGGGAAGGACCAGAAAGCCGTAGTAAAAGTTCTTGGCTGAGCGGCGGGCAATGCCCCGGCAGACAGCGTAAGCATGGCTGAGCTGGTCGCTCACAGGAGTTTGTCCGCCGCAGCCCGCGCCACCAGCCACAACTTGCGCGGCTTGGAGATCACAGGACGCCGACGAAGCACGTTGAACTTCTGGCTCTCGATCGCATTCAGGATTTCCTGGCCGCCCCGGCTGAACAGCAGGATATCGACGGCCAGTTCCCGGCTCACCTTCTGCACCAGGGGAAGCCCGCGCGAGAACCAGTCGCGCGCGCGCTCGACTTCGAACTTCATCAGGTCGATGAATTGCTGAGTGGCCCGCCGCTGCGCGATGTCATCCTCCGACACGCCAAAGCGCCGCAGGTCTTCCTGAGGAAGGTAGACGCGCCCTTTGTCGTAATCCACCACCACATCCTGCCAGAAATTAGCCAATTGCAGCGCCGTACACGTGTAGTCGGAGAGCTGTTGACGGTCGGGATCGTTGTAGCCGCAGAGATACAGCACCAGGTGTCCCACAGGGTTGGCCGAGTATCGGCAATAGCCGAGAATGTTCCCGAACGTTTCAAACCGGGTGACCGCTTGGTCCTGGCGAAACGCGATCAGCAGATCGGAAAACTCGTGCTGCGGAATTGCGAAGGTGCGCACGGTTTCAGCCAGAGCCACGAAGACTGGATGACGCGGCGAACCGGCGTAACACGCTCTCAGCTCGGCTTCCCAGTGATCCAGCAGCTCCAGCGACTGTCGCGCATCGCCCACCTCATCGCCCAGATCGTCAGAGATACGGCAATAGGCATAGACGTTGTAGAAGTGCTGGCGCAGGTGGGCTGGCAGAAACCACGTGGCCACGGAAAAGTTCTCGTAATGCCTCTTGGCCAGCCGCTCGCAGTACGCGCGCGCCTCTTCCAGCGACGGGGCAACGCTGGGTATGCGATACGAGTCAGGAAGCGCATTCCAGCCCAAAGGCTGCAGCGGCACCGACGGCGGATTCGTGGGCGAAGCGGACATGATCTCAGTGGCCGGGAATAATCGCAGTCTTGATTTGGCTTCCGCGATCGAGCATTTGCTGCAAGACTTGTTTCAATTTCGAAAGCGGGGCTTCACCGGTAACATAGTCTGAGCTCTGAATCTTTTTTTCCGCGATCAGGGCAAATGCCCGGCGCACGGTCTGCGGCGTGTGATGGAAGGTCGCTTTAAGATTGAGCTCAGAGTAGTGCAGCCGGTCGGTATCAAGCTCCACCCGGGTTCCACTGGCGCAGCCGCCGAAGAAATTTACGATGCCGCCCTTCCGCACCATGTCCACGGCCCAATGCCAGCTCTGGGCCCGTCCTACAGCTTCAATCACAACGTCGGAACCGCGGCCTTCAGTCACTCCCACAACGGCTTCGACCGGGCTGTTGACGCGCGTGGTCTGCACCACGTCGTCGGCCCCGAAATGCTTCGCCGCCTGCACCTGCTCATCGCGCTTGACCACGGCGATCACTTTGCATCCGTTGAGTTTGGCCACGCGCATCAGCATCAATCCCAGCGGTCCGGCGCCGATGATGGTGATGATGTCTCCAATGCCGGCGCCGGTCTCCTGCAAACCGCGCAGCGCGCACGCCAGAGGCTCCGTCATGGCCGCCGACTCGAAACTCACATCATCCGGCAGCGCCAGCATGTTGGTTTCCACGATGCGCCGGGGAATCTTGATGTACTCGGCATAGGCTCCGTTGTTGAACAGCAGATCCTCGCAAAGGTTCTCCTGGTGTTTGAGGCAGTAGAAACACGAACCGCAGGGAGCCGAGTTTAGTGCCACCACGCGCATTCCCCGCCGGAAGTCGCGTACGCCCGGGCCTGCTTCTTCGATCACGCCTGAGAGTTCGTGTCCGAACAACGCCGGCGGTACGATCATGCGCGCGTGGTAGCCGCGCTGAAATACTTTGAGATCGGTGCCGCACGTCAGCGCGACATTCACCTTCACCAGCACTTCTCCGCGCTCCAGCGTAGGGATTGGCACTTTCTCGATCTTGATGTCCTCTTTGCCGTAGAGGACCGCCGCGGTCATTTGTCCCTTCACTTACTTTTTCTCCCAATCCATACCAGGTTGTACGACGATCTTCATTGAATCCGGTCCCGGGTGCGATGCCAGGTGCAGCGCCTCTACCGCCTGCCGCAGGGGAAAGCGGTGGGAAATGAGCTGCGCGAAATCAATGCCTCCGCTGAAGACCAGCCCTACGTTGTCTTCCTGCAGGTCGACCGAGGCGCTGTAGGAACCCATCAGCGCCTTTTCGTCAACGCATACCGCCGCAGGATCTATCACTACTTCACCGCGTTGCGTCTGGGCAAAAAGCATGACGCGCCCGCCGGGTCTGGCTGCATCCATGGCCGGGCGAATCAAGCCGTTCCCCGCTGTGGCCAAAATGACGGCATCCGCGCCACGGCCTTCAGTCAGTTCGCGAACGCGTTGCACAGGATCGCTCACCGCGCCATTCACGTTGTGGCGCAGTCCGTAACTCTCACTCATTTTAAGACGCTCGGCGTACAAATCGGAAGTTACCACGGTCGCGCCCGCTCGCCGCGCCAGCACCGCCAGCATGATTCCGATTGGCCCCTGTCCGATCACCAGGACTGTTTCGTCCTTCAGCAGACGCAGTGAATCAATGGCCTTCAGGCAGGTATTGACCGGCTCGATGAATGAAGCCTGCTCGTAAGAAACGTGGCCGGGAATCTTCACCAGGCCGCGACGCACGATCCAATCCATCACGCGGACGTACTCGGCAAAGCCGCCGCCGCTGGGCTCGAAACCCGCTGTCACGCCGACCTGCTTGTACACCGGGCACTGGGCAAACACTTTATGGCGGCAGTAATAGCACTCTCCGCAGGGAATGTGGTGAAAGACCATCACCCGGTCCCCCACACGAAAGCCTTTCACTGCCTTTCCCACTGCGGCGATCTGGCCTGAGGTCTCGTGGCCAAAAATCCGGGGTGCGGAATGCGAACCGGTGGAGATCTTCTTCAAGTCAGTCCCGCAAATCCCACAGGTGTGGACGCGGATCAACACCTCGCCCGCACCGATTTCGGGCACAGGGACGGCTTCCAGGCGAACGTCGTTCTTCCCGCGGTACACCGCCGCCTGCATGGTGGCGGGAATTCGCGGCAAGGATTCGACTTCAGCTTTGCTGGCTGTCTCCATCACGCCCTGTGGTGATCTGCTCCATCTAGTGTAACAACTGGCCCAGCCGGAAGCCTCCCGGCCAGGTTCTTACCCAGATAATCGGCAAGGGCCAGCGCGGCGCGACGCGAGTTCCTGGCTAAGCCTATGGTTGCCGCCCAGTGCTGCGGCCGCACCGCCGTCCACAGAGCGAAGCGCGAGGCCTGCAGCCTGCCCTCGCCATCAATAAACCGGCTCAGGGGCGGCATGCGAAAGTCGGATTCATCCGAGATCGCTTTAACGCAGCGTAGTTTCACGCCAGATTGTCGAGCCGTGCGGGCCACGCCAGCCGCTTCCATGTCGACCACCAGCGCATGAAATTTTTCAACCAGGGCGGCCTTTGAATCCGATCCGGCAACCCCAGTGCTGCTGACCAGCACGCCGCCGCTCACCACCTCGTCATCGGGGTCGCAGCGATACTCGTCGCCGTTCGCCGCATCCACGATGACGCTGGGCAAAACAATGTTGCCGACCTTCAGGCTGCGGATGAGCGCCCCGGCGAGCCCTGCTGAAACCAGCATCGAGGGCCTGTATTTCTCCACCACCGCTCGCGCCGCCGACTCAGCCCGCTTACATCCGATTCCTCCTGCCACGGCAACGAGGTCGCCCTTTTCAAAACACGTGAAGCCATCCTCGGACCCGCCCAGGGGAACTCGCTTCCAATTCCGAACCAGGGGAAGAATTTCGCGATCCATGGCGGCGACAATGGCTACCGCGGTCACGCATGCACCGTGGCCGTTTGTTTGGCGGGCGCGGCGTAACCCTTTGCCTGGAACCAGCCGACCGCCCGCTGCAGCGCGCTTTCGACCGGTATGATCCGGTACCCGAGCTCCCGCTCGGCTTTGGCGGAGGAAGCAAACATCTTCTTGCGGCCCATACGCACGGCATCGATGGTTGCTCGCGGCTCTTTACCGCGCAGCGTCCCCGTAAACAACTGGTCAAACACGGCAAATCCCAGGGCCGCTGCGTGCGGAACTCTGGTCCTCGGTGACGGAAGTCCGGTGAGCGCGGCCAGCTTGTCCAGAATTTCCTTCAGCGTGAGGTTCTCGCCGCCCAGGATGTAGCGCTGTCCTGGTACCGCCTTCTCCATAGCCAGCACGTGCCCGCGGGCCACTTCCTTGACGTCAACGAGGTTCAGCCCTGTGTCGACATAGGCGGGAAACTTGCGATTGAGGAAGTCCACAATGATGCGCCCTGTAGGAGTCGGCTTGATGTCGCGTTCGCCGATAGGGGTCGTTGGATTCACGACCACCACATTCGCCCCGTTGCGGCCGGCTTCGAGAGCAATCTCTTCGGCCATGAACTTGGAGCGCTTGTAATCGCCCACCATGTTAGCGAGCGAAACCGGCGTCTCTTCATCAACGATCTGCCCGGTCTCTTTGAAACCCATAGTCGCCACCGAACTGCAGTACACCACCCGGCGCACTCCGCTCTGCCGGGAGGCGTCGATAATGGCACGCGTGCCGTCCACGTTCGCGCGATACATCTCCCGAGGATCGCGAACCCACAACCGATAGTCCGCCGCGACGTGAAAAACGAATTCGCAACCCGAGATGGCCCGCTGCAGAGACTCGGCGTTGCGTAAGTCGCCGGGCATCACTTCCGCCCTGATGTCGGCGATGTTGTCCGTGCGGCTGGTCGGCCGCACGAGAAGCCGCAAATCGGCGCCGTAATCGGCGAGCGCTCGAGCCACATGACTACCAACAAAACCCGTCGCGCCTGTGACGAGAACCTTCATAGAGCCCGACTCTACTTTTCCTTAACTATGTTCTGCTTAATCCATTTCCCGAGCTGCTGCTCGTCGACGCTGCCGGCGGCCGCACCATTGATCTGATGGTAAGCATCCACCTGCTCTGCCGCCAGACCAAGACCGTTGAGCGCCAGGAATAACGCAAGCGCAACAAATGCGACTCTCTTGTTTCCATCGATAAAGGGATGATTTCGCACTATCGCCATTGCATAACACGCTGCCGGCGCACTCAGGTCAGTTACGTGGTCACAGAAGTGTAAGTTCTTCGGGCGGGTAAGGGCTGAGTCCAACAATCCTTCGTCCCGAATTCCTTCTCGCCCGCCATGTTCGGACAATACCTGCGCATGGACGAAAAGCAGAGCGCTCTTTTCGATCCACACGGGAGGGTTCACTTGGCCAGCGCACGCAGCGTCTCGCGATAATCCCTCATGATCTGCTGGCTCAGCTTAATCTGTTCTTCAACCACAGGATCGTACGGCGTGAGCAGGTACCCGCTTGGAGTTTCGATCGCAAACAGACTGTCGCCTCGTTCAACCTTCAGGCGCTTCAGCATATCCTTAGGAATCACGAGGCCAGTGGACGTTCCAACAGCGGTGAGTTTTAGCCTAGCCATGAAACTCATCCTCTATAGTAATATGAATAATTATACGGCTTAAAGTACTTTATTGTCAATATGATATAGCTAGTCTTATTCGATCATATCGGCCTGAATGCCGATATTTTTTTCGCCTGCCGCCTTCTTTTCCCAGTATTTGCGGACCCAGGACTCCCAGCTCTTGCCGGCAGCGGGATCACGATCGGCAAACTTGAGCGCGGCAATATCGGCGTAGGCGACTGCGATCTTCTGATTGGAGTCTTTGGGATAAACGCGCACGAGGGAATCCGTCAGAGTCTTCCCGCTGCGGCGATCAAAGATGTAGCCTTCCACTTTGCTGCCATCTTTGCGGGTGATCGTCACGTCACCGCGGTAGTCAAAGGCTTTTTCCAGCGCCTGGCGCAACTCTTCTTCACCGGCAAGCTGCGGGACCCAGCCTTCCAGCTTTTCGTGCTGAAAGCCGGGAACAACCTCCAGGGTGTCCGGATCCTGCGCCGGATTCCCGGGAGCCTGGCGGCCGTTGGCCGAACCGCTCATGCCCGGCTCTCCTCGAGGGTGCTGGGGCTTTCCGTGATCTGCACCAGGGGGTTGTAGCTGTGCACCGGACGCGAAGGCTCGTGGAGCATCTTCAGGGCCTCTTCGTCCTTGTAGGTATGAAAGAACGAGGCGCGCACCATGGAGAGGAAGCCGCGCAGCGAGCCAAATCCGTAATCGACCGACGAGGCCTCGTAGCCGCTATGCACCATGCAGTTGGCGCACTTGGGATTGCCGGATTCGGTGCCGTAGTTCTGCCACTCGGTGGCCGCCATCAGCTCGGCAAAGGTGTCCGCGTATCCGTCCTGCAGCAGGTAGCAGGGCTTCTGCCAGCCGAAGATGTTATACGTGGGCATGCCCCAAGGCGTGCAGGCAAAGTCGCGCTTGCCCATCAGGAATTCCGGAAACAGCGGTGACATGTTGAAGCGCCAACTCGATTTACGGTTGGAAAGAATGGCGCGGAACATGCGGCGGATACGGGCGCGCCCGAGGAAGTGTTTCTGATCGGGAGCTTTGTCGTAGGAGTAGCCGGGCGAGAGCATCATGCCTTCGACGCCCAGGTCCATCATTTCGTCGAAGAACGCGCGGACGGATTTTGGATTGGCGCCGTCGAACAGCGTGGTGTTGGTGGTCACTCGAAAGCCGCGCTTAAGAGCTTCTTTCACAGCGTCAACGGCGATGTCGTATCCACCCTCGCGGCAGACGGCGAGATCATGCTCTTCACGCTGGCCGTCAAGATGGACGCTGAAGGTCAGGTACTTGCTGGGCGTGAAGAGGTGGATCTTTTCCTTCAAAAGCAGGGCGTTGGTGCACAGGTAGATGTATTTCTTGCGGGCGACGAGGCCTTGAATGATCTCGCCAATCTGCGGGTGCATGAGCGGCTCACCGCCCGGAATCGAGACCATGGGGGCGCCGCATTCGTCGACGGCGCGGAAACACTCTTCGGGAGTCAGGTCCTTTTTCAGGATGTGGGCAGGGTATTGGATCTTGCCGCATCCGGCGCAGGCCAGGTTACAGCGGAACAGAGGCTCAAGCATGAGCACGAGCGGGTACTGCTTGCGTCCTGCGAGCTTCTGGCGAAGCACGTAGGAGGTGACGGTCCACATCTGAGATACAGGTACTGGCATGTATGGGTTGAACCCCGGTAGGTCTATGGTATCAGGCTTACGAGATTAGATGGCAGTACGTGAGCATGAGGTGCCGGAGGATGAAATGATCCTTACACTTAAGAGTTTCTCTTGGGTTGAAAATCGAGCGCGGAAATGCTTGGAAAAGCACTGGTTACCGAGGCGATTCCGGTCTCGCGAAGGGACGGCAAACTCGGCCTGTGTATGGTATAATTCTGACAGTCGTTAAACGACCCTAAGTATCAGGAATTTCAACAACTTGAAGTCTAATTTACAGTTGGCTTCAGGCGGTCGAGTCAGGGTGATTTTTTCGGCCCACTTCCAGGGCACACAGGGGACCGAGTTCAGAACACAATCCGGCATTTTCGCGGAGCGGAATGGCCACTAAAGAGATCAACACTCCCATCATCGAAACCAAAACAAAAAACGGAAAAGTGACTCCGATCAGCACAAGTAACGGAGGCAACGGCGATTACACGGCCGACTCCATCAAGGTGCTCGGCGGCATGGAGGCGGTGCGCAAGCGTCCGGCCATGTATATCGGATCGACCGGCGAGATGGGGCTGCATCATCTCGTGTACGAAGTCGTCGACAACTCGGTCGACGAAGCGCTGGCGGGATTCGCAACGAAGATTGAAGTTACGATTCACATCGACAATTCAATCACTGTCATCGACGACGGGCGCGGCATTCCCGTCGACGATATGGAGATCGATGGCGAGAAGGTTTCCGCGGCCGAAGTAGTCATGACCAAGCTGCATGCGGGCGGAAAATTTGATTCCTCGAGCTACAAGGTCTCCGGCGGATTGCACGGAGTGGGCGTTTCCTGCGTGAACGCGCTGAGCCACGAACTGGAACTGGAAATCTGGCGCGACGGCGGAACTTGGCAGCAGACATATTCGAAGGGTGACCCTACCAGCAAGCTGAAGAAGGCAGGCGCGACCAAGAAGCGCGGCACCAAGGTTCACTTTTTGCCCGACCGGGAAATTTTCACGGCAACCGAGTACAACTACGACACGCTGGCGCAGCGCCTGCGCGAGCTGGCATTCCTGAATAAAGGACTCTCGATCACGCTCACCGACGAGCGCTCTACCGACCCCAAGAGCGGGGAGCCGAAACACTCCGAGTTCAAGTACAACGGCGGGATCGCGGAATTCATCAAGCATTTGAATCGCGGCAAGCAAGTGCTGCATGACAAGCCGATCTACATGGAAGACGATCGCGGCAACGTTCACATGGAGATCGGGCTGCAGTACAACGACGGATATTCGGAGTCGGTCTTCAGCTTCGCCAACAACATCAATACCGTCGACGGCGGCTCGCATCTTTCCGGCTTCCGCATGGCACTGACGCGCACCATCAACTATGCCGGGCAGCAGATGGGATTGTTCAAGGACGTAAAAGAAAATCTGTCGGGCGACGACGTACGCGAAGGCCTGGTGGCGGTGATCAGCGTGAAGCTTCCGCAGCCTCAGTTTGAAGGGCAGACCAAGGGCAAGCTGAATTCGGACATCGCCGGCGTGGTGCAGGCGTTCATCAATGAGCGGCTGGGCGCGTTCTTCGAGCAGAACTCGACGGTCGCGCGGAAGATCATCAACAAAGCAATCGATGCGGCGCGGGCGCGCGAAGCTGCGCGCAAGGCCCGCGATTTGACACGGCGCAAGGGAGCGCTGGATTCAGGCGGCCTGCCGGGAAAGCTGGCGGATTGCTCGGAGCGCGATCCGAATCGCTGCGAGCTGTTTCTGGTCGAGGGCGAATCGGCAGGCGGAACCGCCAAGCAGGGGCGTGACCGGCGCTTTCAGGCGATTCTGCCGCTCAAGGGAAAAATTCTGAACGTCGAGAAGGCGCGCTACGACAAGATGCTGGCGCACGAAGAAATTCGCGCCATGATCAC
>DATGHX010000044.1:0-6369 GCA_035307585.1 Candidatus Angelobacter sp. | reverse complement strand
GCTGCTCATGATGATGCGGAAAGATCCGCCCACGCGGACGTCGAGAACGGCCTCAGCGGAGACCACGTCTCCCGGGCACATCCATTCCCGGAGCCCCTGGGGATCGATCCACGCCTCGTAAACGAACTCGCGGGGCGCCGGCATTCTTCTGCGCACCACCATGCGGTGTTTCCCATCAGCGGTTCTTTCCATGCACAGCTCCCTTCTTTGCCGCTTTGTACTTCTTGGCTACGTAGACTTCCAGGGCATCCAGGCGCACTTCCCAGAATTGGCGGTATTGCTCCAGCCAGCCATTGGCCTCGCGCAGCGGGCGCGGCTCGATCCAGCAGTGGTGCTCGCGTCCCCGGATTTCCCGCCGCACCAGGCCGGCCCTCTCCAGCACCATGACGTGCTTGGAGATGGCGTTCAACGAAACCGGGAAGGGGCGGGCGATTTCGTTGATCGTCGAAGGCCGGCGCTTGAGCGCGCTCATGATGGAGCGGCGGGTGGGGTCCGCAAGCGCAGCAAAGATGCGGTCAAGCTCGCCGGGTTGATGATGTTCAACCATGGCGTTGAATATTATCGGCGGGCGATTGTCAGTGTCAAGCGTCTTGCGAAAATTTAATTTCTTGTAGCGCGGAGCAGATACTTCGGGCCCAACGAGGCGCTTCCGTGGAGATGGTATGGTGGTGTCTTCACGGCCAGGCCGAAGGGCGGCAAGATTTCAGCGAGGACTCAGGACGCATGCAGCAGATCATTGACTTCATACTCGAACTCGACAAACTCAAGGGAGTTACGCGAAAGGTGAAGCCGCTGGGGCTCGATCGCTACGAGAACTCCGCCGAGCACAGCTGGCAACTGGCGCTTCTGGCAGTTTCGCTGGCGAGCTACAGCGATGCGCCCCTGGACATGAATCGCGTGGTGCGCATGCTGCTGGTGCACGACATCGGAGAAATTGATGCCGGCGACACCATGGTGTTCGCCGAAGGCGGCTGGGAGGCACGCAAGGCAGCCGAACTGGCCGCCGTCACGCGAATCTTCGGCATCTTGCCGGGAGAGCAGGGCGCGGTGCTGCTTTCGTTGTGGCGCGAATTTGAGAGCGACCAAACTCCCGAGGCCCATTTTGCCCACGCGGTTGATCGCGCCATGCCGGTGCTGCTCAACCTGGCCAATCGCGGACAGAGCTGGCGCGAGAACGGAATCGGCTATGACCGCGTAGTGCGGCGCGTTGCCCCGGAGATCAAGGCCGGCTGTCCGGCGCTGTGGGCATATCTGGAGCCGCGTCTCGCGGAAGCACGGCGGCGAGGCTTCTTTGGGGAATAACGGATTGTGTAGTTTTGTTATTTCTTTTGCGTGGGCCGGCGCCGTTGCCGGTTCGGCATCATAATCAGCGCAGAGGTTGATTACTCCGCGATCACAGGCCCCGCTTTGACGATTCTTCCCTGAGGACATCCGTTATGGAACAGCTTCGGCAAGATGTTCTTTACACGCTGCGGATGTTGCGCAACGCTCCCGGTTTCAGCTTGGTGGTGATTCTCACCCTGGCCCTTGGGATCGGGGCGAATACGGCGATCTTCAGCGTCGTCGACGCGGTCCTGCTGCAGCCACTCGGCTACGCGCAGCCGGACCGGCTGGTCATGCTGTACCAGAGCAATCCCCGCTACCCCCGCGTGTGGATTTCCTATCCTAATTTTCTCGATTGGCAGCGGAGCGCGCGCTCCTTTGAGCACATGGCCGCGTTCAGCAACTTCAAAGGGTACGACCTCACCAGTCCAGGTGCGCCAGAGCATCTGGATGCCAGAGAAATCTCGGCGGACTTCTTCAATATTCTCGGCGTGAAGCTGGCCCAGGGGCGCGAGTTCACGGCGCGGGAGGACGTTCGCGGCGGAGCGCCGGTGGCAATCATCAGCGATCGCGTGTGGAAGAGCAGGTTTAATGCCAGCCCTGACGCCCTGGGCACGACTGTGACCCTGAATGGGACGGGCTACACCGTTATCGGGATCACGGCGCCGCGGTTCAGTTTCGAAGGCGATGTAGATGTGTACACTCCAATCGGCCAGAGTGATCCCCAGTACCTGAATCACCGCGCGGCTCATCAACTTTCCTGTCTCGGCCGATTGAAGCCGGGCGTGAGCGTTTCTGAGGCTCAGGCAGAGATGAGCACCGTGCAGAAGAATCTGGATGAGCTGTATCCGGAAGACGATCGCGATCTGGGCGCGGTGATTACTCCGCTTAAGCAGGACATCGTGGGCGATACGCGAGGACTGCTGCTGCTCCTGCTGGGAGCGGTCGGGCTGGTGCTGCTGATTGCCTGCGCCAACGTTGCCAATCTCCTTCTGGCCCGTTCCGCAGCCCGCAGCCGTGAGTTCGCGATTCGCGCCGCGCTTGGCGCCGGCCGCGGCCGGCTGGTTCGGCAACTGCTCACCGAGAGTGTTCTGCTGTCATTGCTGGGAGGAGGCCTGGGTTTGGCGTTGGCCGCGTGGGCTCTGCGGCCGGCCCTGGCCGCTCTACCCGACGCTCTGCCGCGAGCGCAGGAGATTGAACTGAGTGTTCCGGTGCTGCTGTTTACTTTCGTGCTGGCAGTTGGCGTTGGAATTCTCTTCGGTATGGCTCCGGCCCTGAAAAATTCCAAGGCCGATCTGCAGGGAGAACTCAAGCAGGGCGGTCGCACTTCTTCCGGCGGGCAGCGGATGCAAAGCGCGCTGGTGGTAGCCCAGATGGCGCTGACCCTGGTGTTGCTGGTAGGGGCAGCGCTGCTGCTGAGGACACTGCGCAGCCTGGGCCAGGTCAATCCCGGGTTCGATGCCCAGCACCTGATCAGCTTCCGCGTTGGCGTTTCGCACGCTTTGACCACCACGCCGGCCGGCACTCGCGCCGCTTATCAGCAACTGATCGAGCGCATTCGCGCCGTGCCCGGAGTGCAAGCAGCAGACTTTACTGACGTTGTGCCTTTAACCGGCCAAAGCGGCATCATGCCTTTCTGGATCGGCTCGCAGAAACCTGCTTCGCTGCAGGCTGCGCCGCGGCTTCTGGGATTCCTGACCGGTCCGGATTACCTGCGGACCATGGGCATTCCTCTGCTCCGCGGGCGGTTCTTCACCGATACCGACACCACGCACTCGCCCTGCGTGATGGTGGTGGACAGCGAATTTGTGCGCAAGTATCTGCCCAACATCGATCCTCTCGGCCAGACGCTCTCCATGGGCTTCGCCAGCATGGGACCATGCGAGATCGTCGGTGTGGTGGGCCATGTACGGCACTGGGGCCTGGACGAGGCCGGCAACCTCAACATGGGGCAGGCATACTTGCCGCTGGCCCAGGATCCCGACCAGTGGGTTCAGGTCAACTACTCTGGATTCTCGGTGATGCTGCGGACCCCACTCGAGCAGGCGGCCATCATGCCGGCGATCACCGCCGCCGTCCAGGGGATGGCCAGGGACCAGCCGGTTTACCACGTGGAGACCATGCAGCAGGTGATATCGGATTCCAAGTCTGGCCAGCGTTTCCCCATGGCGCTGCTGGGCGCCTTCGCAGAATTGGCGCTGCTGCTGGCATCGCTGGGAACTTACGCTGTGATTGCTTACTCGGTGGCTCAACGCGTGCGCGAGATCGGAATCCGCATGGTGCTCGGCGCCAGCCAGGGAAGCATTTTCCGGATGATCGTGGGACAGGGCCTTCGCCTGGCGTTGATCGGGCTGGTGATCGGGACGGCGGGTGCGCTTGTCCTGACCCGGGTGCTCAAGAGCTTTTCCAGCATGCTGTATGGAGTGAGCGCCAACGATCCATTGACATTCATCTCCGTCGCCCTGGTTTCAGTTTCTGTCGCGGTCCTGGCGTGCTACGTGCCAGCGCGCCGCGCCATGCGGGTGGATCCCATGGCGCCATTGCGCAGCGAGTAGTTCACCTTGTTCGATTGAAGAACCGTGTGGCACAACCGCCCTCGGCTGTGATGCTTCGCCCGAGGCGAGGGCGACTGAGCCACCAGGTGTGCGTCCAAACTACCTCTTCATTGACCCCTGCAAAACGCGTTTGATAACCTACAAGGTTCATCACAGCGCTCGGACCGAATCTGTCCTGTGAATCCAGGTTCTCGGAAGGGAAGCAGCCTTTGTCATCATCCGCGGAAACGCAAACGCTCCGCAAGACCGCGCTCAACGGCCTGCATCGCCGGCTGGGGGCCAAGATGGTGGATTTCGGCGGATGGGATATGCCGGTGGAGTATCCATCGAGCGGCGGGCTGATGAAGGAGCACCTGGCGGTGCGCACCGGCGTGGGCATGTTTGACGTCTCGCACATGGGCGACATCCTCATCCGCGGCCCACAGGCCCTCGACGCCACCCAGTGGATCAGCATGAACGATGCTTCGCGGCTGCAGGAAGGCCAGGCGCACTACTCGGCGCTGCTTTATCCGGAAGGAACGTTTGTGGACGACGTGATCGTCCACAAGCTGGGGCAGAACGACTACCTGCTGGTGATCAACGCCGGGACTCGCGAAAAGGATTATGGCTGGGTGAAGAAGAACGTGGCGCGCTTCCACTGCCACGCCGACGATGTAGGCGATTACTACACCCAGATCGCGATTCAAGGTCCAAAGGCCGAAGCTACGCTGCAGAAACTTACCAACGCCAGCCTGCCGGCCATTAAGAACTACTGGTTTACGCATGCGACGGTCTGCGGCCTGCCCAACACCCTGATCGCCCGCACCGGTTACACGGCCGAAGATGGCTTCGAGATCTACGTGCCCTCTGACGTCGCCACCAGTGAGCGCGTGTGGAATGAAGTTGCAGAAGCAGGCAAAGAATTCGGCATTGTGCCCTGCGGGCTGGGAGCGCGCAACACGCTGCGCCTGGAAGGCCGCATGGCCCTCTACGGGCACGAGATTTCCGACTCCATCAACGTGTGGGAAGCCGGCCTGGACCGCTTCTGCAAGATGGAGAAGCCGGACTTCATCGGCCGCGCGGCGCTGGCCAGGGCCAAAGCCGCGGGACTGAAGCGCACGCTGGTGGGACTGGAAGCGGTGGATCGCGGCATCCCCCGCGACGGCTACAGGGTTTTCGACCAGGCGGGCAGCGAGATCGGCTACGTGACCAGCGGATCGTACGCGCCGTTCCTCAAGAAGAACATCGCCCTGGCCTACTTGCCTCCGCAGCATTCGGAACTGGGGCACGAAGTTTTTGTCGAGATTCGCGGCCAGAAGGTGAAGTGCAAAGTCGTCCCAACTCCTTTTTACAAGCGGCCAAAGAGATCGTAATTCCGCGAAGGAACTATGGCATATCCCAAAGACTACAAATACACCAAAGAGCACGAGTGGATTCAGGTCAACGGCAAGAACGCCACCGTCGGCATCACCGATCACGCCCAGGAGTCGCTGGGCGACATCGTTTTCGTCGAGCTGCCCAAGGTCGGCGCGCAGCTGCAGGCGGGCAAGAGCTTCGGGACGGTGGAGTCGGTGAAAGCGGTCTCCGACCTCTTCGCTCCCGCTTCGGGCAAGGTGACGGCGGTCAACGACTCGCTCAACAACTCTCCCGAGAACGTGAACAAAGACGCGCACGGCGCCTGGATGATCAAGCTGGAGCTGTCGAACCCGGCGGAGGTGAACGGGCTGCTCTCGGCGGATGATTACGAGAAGTACGTCGCCGAAGAGAAATGACGCTAAAACCCACCACGGAGGCACGGAGACGCGGAGGCACGGAGAATAATCGGGCCGAAAGTCTCAGTCCAACCGCACTGTTCATGACCTGCACAAGTTTTTACGGCTGATAGCTAAGAGCTAAAGGCTAAGGGCTACTTTTCATGCGCTATCTTCCCAAATCCCCCGCCGACCGCGCACTGATGCTGCGCGAGATCGGCTGCAAATCCATCGACGACCTGTTTGCTCCCATTCCCGCAGCCTACCGGCTCAACCGCGACCTGAAAGTGCCGCGGCAGATGGCGGAGTCGGAAATCATCGACTACTTCCGCCAGCGGTCCGAGACTAACGCCGCCGGATACGCAGTGTTCCTCGGCGCAGGCGCCTATCATCACTACCGGCCGGTGGTGGTGGATGCGCTGATTTCGCGCGGCGAGTTTTTCACCGCCTACACGCCCTACCAGCCGGAGATCGCGCAAGGCACTCTGCAGGCCATCTTCGAATTCCAGACCATGATCTCCGAACTCACCGGCTTGGACGTGGCCAACGCCTCCATGTATGACGGTTCCACCGGCGCAGCCGAGGCGCTTCTGATGGCCGTCCGTGTGACAGGAAGAAAATCGGCGGTGGTCGCGCGCAGCGTGCATCCTGAGTACCGCGAGGTGATGCGTACTTACACTCAGCACCAGGGAATGCCGATCTCTGAATGCCGCTTTCTGGAGACCGGCCGCGTTGATATGGTCGAGCTGGAGAAGAAAATC
>DATGHX010000043.1:0-191822 GCA_035307585.1 Candidatus Angelobacter sp. | reverse complement strand
CTTCCGGGCTTCAGCCCCTGCGGGTATCAGGGCAGGGCTTTAGACGTGCCGCAAAAGTCACCAACAAGACTCCGGGGGCTTTAGCCGCTGCAGGGGGACTCCACGCGCGGTTTCCGGCTCTTCTGCAAGGGCTTCTGCTTTTCCGATCACCCGGGGTCCCGCGCGATTTTCGCGGGCTGGGGTGGTCACCCGATCACCGGATCACGGGATTTTCTGGTTGATCGGTCCAGAACACGCGCACCAGCGCCTGGCGATCGTGCCAGAGAACGGCCAGCATGGAAGCCAGGATGAATGTCGAAGTGCCCAACGCGCCCCAGGCAATGCGGAAAAACACGTTGATCATCACGATGTTCGTCATCACCGGCAGCATCAGCGCCGCGCCCAGCAGCGCCGTCTTTCGGAACAACAGCAGCTCGCCACCGGCAACCTGGATCAGTCCCAGGATGACCGCATAAACATGGGAATAGCTGTAACAGTTGGGCATCGACTTAGCCAATACTCAGTTTGGATGACGCAACTCCCCATTTAATACGAACAACGGCCGCATTACGGAACAACGGAAATTCTCCCGGAGATGGGAGAAACGGCATTGACCGGTGGTGTTCACAGTAGTAGCGTTATCGATCTGATGAGAGCTTCCTGGGAAGACACTTTTCAAGGATCAGGAGGAGACATGAATCGGCGGACCTTTCTGAAGCAAAACGCAGCGCTGCTGATCGGCAGTGGTTTCCTGGCCAACTGGGGCACGCGAGCTCAGATCAAGACCTACAAGCAACCGGGAAAACCGCTTCTCACGGAAGCGAACCTGAATCGCTTCTTCGAGGAGACTCGATCGCGCGGCGAATTGAGCAAGCACGCGCATCATGCACGCACGGACGTCAGCGACTTCCTTCACGCAAACTTTTCCTTGTCACCTCAGCAGGAAGCCACGCTGGCCAAATTGACGCCGGCGCAGCGCAATCAACTGGACGAGGTGCTGGCCCGGGCGGAACAACCGGGCGCGTCAGTAAATTTCAAATTCGTCGCGAATCCCAAGCAATGTGCCACGCATGTGAATGTGGTTTCGGGAGGGGTGACGAAGTCCGTGGCGTTATAACGAGTTCATGGCGACGAGCAGCGTTCTCGCGGAGGAAAGTCTCAGTTGGTTTGTAGCGCTGGCCGAGTCGTATGCCTACGATCCGGCGAGCATCCTGCACGAATCCAACGTTGCCAAGTCACTTCGCTCGCTCAAGTCGCTCATGTCTCGAGCTGGCGGGAGCGTCAGTCGCCGGCGCATCGATGAATTCTGGCTGCAGTTCAAGGAGCGCCGCCGGCAGTTCCTGCCTTCCGCAGAGCAAGTACGCCGTGAATTCCTGCCGTTGCTCGAACCGATCCGTTCCAAGTACCCTTATGTGACAACGAATCTCAGTTTGTCCAGCCCTGCGGCAACCAAAGACGCAGTGAGCATCAATGTGCTGACGCGTCTTTACGACCGGGCGGGGCGGCAGCAGATCAAGATTAAATTCGGGAGCTTTCTCGACCAAACCGGAGCACTCTTCTGGGAAGTTGGTTTCGTCGACCTAAGGAAGAGTATTCACGGCAAATTGCACGATTTGCTGAACCAAGTCGGCAACGATCCCGGCGATTATTTCCTGTTGAGTCGTCTGGTTTCCTGGACCAAGGGCTGCATCTGTTCGTGCAAGCAGGTTTCAGGCCTGGATCTCACGCCTGCGTATTATCACGTGACGTCTCTCTGCAGAAGACTGGGTGGAGTTCCCCAGGACAGAGCTCGCCAGGAAATCCATGTGCAACAAATCGATCGCGCGTTCGAGCGTCGCGCCGAAGAGAATCGGGAATGGCGCACCCTCGGCCTGGGACCATGCCGGCGGTGGGTTATCAGCTGGCTGTTGTATCGTGAGCTGTTACTGGATTCAGATGGTGCTGCGATTACCTGGAACCCATCGCGATTTATCTGGAAAACCTGAGTACCGGACCGAATGCCGGAAGCGCGACAGAGCGGCTAGAGCGCACGGTTTTATAAATTCGGTGACATATATTCGGTGACAGGCGTAATTTCGGTGACAGACGGACGTACTCCAAAACAATCCAACAACCCCGCTGCCGCAGGCTCCGCGGCGTGGAGGCTCCCCAGGGGCCTCCAAAACGCCGGGTGCCCCAGGCTTTCCGACTTTTTTCGTCCCTCATGAGACCGAGGGTGCCCCATCCTTCGCGTTTTTTGCGAAGGGTGGGACGCTATGATCTCTACCCCAGACCTATTCAATCCCTCCATCCTGTTTCCACTGATAAGACAAGTACCAGGAGAAGACTTCTAGCCGGCCCCTCACGCACCGACCTCCTTGCCGTAGGCTTTCGGAAAATCGGTGGCCTGCCTCCGGCGTTTTATCCCTTCCGAATTGCCATACGCTATATTGGCAACGAATGCCAAAGGACAAGACCGCTCCCGACCGTCCTATGGAACCAGAAGACGAAGCCCGCGCCCGTCAGCTGACGCCGACGGAGCTCCAGCGTATCGATCAGGTCTTGCTGTCACACGCATCGGACCGCTGGTATAAGGTCGCTCGCATTATTCTCCACACGATGTTTGAGCTCCGTGGTGAATTCTCTCTTCCCGATATGTTCTACTCACAACGCATCAAGCACCTCGTCAAAACCGGCGCGCTCGAAGCGGTGGGTAACCTGAACCGCATCCGCCACAGCGAGGTGCGCATCCCGCCCAAGCAATGACGTTTTATTTCCCAAACATCTGCCCAACGAAATCTCCCTTCTTCCACGACGGCCGCTGGTGACCCTGGGCTACGTCGTAACCAGTCAGGAAAGCGATCTGCATGAACTCGATCGTGGCGTCGAGTCGAGCGGCTAGTTCATGTCGTCGCTGGGCGCGTGGCAGCGCGTCATGATCCAGTTCTCTAGGAAACTTCCGCCTGTCGGCCTTGATCGGATCGGGGATATTATTTGTCCGGAATAATCGCCGCGCGGATGAGGTGGTCCAGTTTAGGAAATTCTTTGTCCATATAGGCGTTGCCGCCTTCGAATATTTTGTCCTGATGTCCGGCACGCATCCCGCTGCCGGAGTCTTCTCCGTAGCCGCCGTAGAGCTTTTCCACAACATCCCAGCCTTCAACCACCTTGCCGAAGGGAGCAAAAGCGGGCTCGGAATCATTGCGAGCCGAGTTGTCGCGGAGGTTGATGTAAACCTGCGTGGAGCGCGTTCGCGGGCCGGTGTTGGAGAAGGCGACGTAGCCGGGTTGGTTGTGGACCTTGAGGGTATCGTCCGAAATGGTTTTATGACGCCAGGCTTGCGCGACCCTGGGATCGCCGGCGATACCAAACTGAACCCAACGCCCGGGAACCACTCGGAAGAAGCGCGAGTTGTCGTAATAATGCTCGCGGACCAGCTCGTAAAAGCGGTCAGCACCTTTCGGTGACCAATCGCGGTGTGTCTCGATGACGAAGCTTCCGGCGGTGGTGTCGATCCGGGTTCGGAAGACAGCGGGCGCATGCGCAGAATGGAACAAAGGAAAAGCAAACAGCACGGCGAGCAGAAGCTTCATGCGATCCAGTGTAGCTCGACCTGTCTTGCGACAGTTGGGCATCGACTCAAGCCAATACTCAGTTTGGATACGTCAGTGCAAGTGGGCCTATTTCCTGGCTGCCCTATTTGCCATTTGAGCGCGGAACTTTTTTTCCTGCTGAATATCTTCTTCGGAGAAGGCGGGTGCGAAGTCCTCGGGCTCGAAGACCTGGCGGATCTCTATCTCGCATTCGCCTCGTGCGTCGGGGTTGGGACAGCGTTTGACCCACTCGATGGCCTCCTGGAGAGACTTGACCTGCCAGAACCAGAAGCCGGCGATGAGCTCCTTGGTTTCGGCGAAGGGGCCGTCGGTGACGATGCGGTTCTTGCCGGAGAAGTGGACGCGGGCGCCCTTGGAGGAGGGGTGAAGGCCGTCATAGCCTAACAGGACTCCGGCTTTCAGGAGCTCGTCGTTGAATTTGTTCATCTCGGCCATGATCTGGGGATCGGGGAGTGCGCCTTCTTTTTCGGAGTCTTTCGTGGCTTTGACTATGACCATGAATCGCATTTTGTGTGTCCTTTCGGGGTGAGATGGATGCCGGCCTGATGTCCAGGTTCAGAGCTTAATTGTGCTCTACCGATACGTCGAGGGAGGAGATGCAGGATCGACACGGGTGACAATTTTTTTTTATTTTTTTTTGGATAAATCGGTGACAGAGGAACGTCACCTTTCCACCGCCAAGGCGCGTCCCTGCCGGGGCTTCTCTAGTAGCTGGAAGGGAGACCTCTTCGGGCAGATGTTTGGAAAATGAGAAAAGCTGCTGGCTTCTAGCCCAGGTATTTCTCGAGCGGTTCCCAATAGTTGCCCTTCCATCCCGCCGCCAGGTGTTCCGCCTGCCCCTTCGGAAAGCCAGTATGATTAAAGATGAGTCTGGTTCCGGAGCCTTGTTCGACGAGTTCAAATTTCGCAATCGAGTAGTGGCCCGGATCCCAATTGACCACCCGCCAAGCCTGAACGATTCTCTCGTTCCGCACGAGCTCGATGTGCCGGCCCACGATATGTCCCCCAAAAACGCTAAACGCACCACCCACTTGAGGACTGATATCTGTCGGACCTGCTCCAAGCGACATCCCGGACTGAATCGCTGCGCTCAGCCGGATGACCTTGTCGAATTGCTTGGTTTCCGTGAGCGCCTCGTAGATAAGCTTCCGGTTCGCCTTGAAAATCGTTTCCTGGTGGATAGATTCCTCCGCATGAGAGATCTCTCCCTCGTTTGCCGCCCAGGCTTCAATCGCGCACAGGCTGAGGCCGCCAAGGCCGACAGCAGCTGCAGCGACGATTACTTGCCGTCGCGTCTGCATCCTTTCCGGTTCGCTCGATTTCATTCTCGTGGTCATCACTTTCCTCCCCTATGTTCTTAATGATCGGGTTCTCAAACAGGGTGCATGGACCCAAAACCCCAGCTACACGCCCCCTAATGCCTTACAACCTGGTATCCCGAGATAGCTAGTACGCTGCACACTTCATGTTCTAGCTGTCTCTTTCGAGATTCCCCGGATGGCTCGATCTCCAAACCGAGTGCATGATGAAACGGTTCAGTCATCGCGATTACGCGGGGTTCGTGCAAAAGTCGACGCGCTCTCAACACAATAGGGACAGTGCGTGAACACCTAATCCTAGAGACAATCGCTCGTTCAATTCCGACGAATATCAGACGATTCCCGCCACGAACTGGCGATCAATCTGCTGCTCCTGCTCTGGGTGCTTTGATAGCGGCGGTCATGGCATTTCCCGGGTAGTTGAGGGAGCCGCTCAAACTCGAATCTATGTAGAGCATGTCTCGGGGAAGTTCCGTGATCCTTGGCCACAAAATGTGCTTGGTAGAGTTGCCAGTAGAACAGTACTTTGGCGGGGATCGTCGCATATCTGTCGCAATCAAGCCCAGTCAGATCGATAGGATATTCACCGACCCATTCGAACGACGGCGGCTGTTTACTGCGCAGCAAGCCGCAAGCCGGGTTTCCTAAAGGAGCACCCGCCGGTGTGGGGCTTGTTCTATGGCATCGCGGTTGTTAGGGCCGTGCGCGCGTTCGTGGGCGCCATGCTAAGCAATTTGCCAAGCGGTACAGCACATTCGCTCGCCCTGGTGCTCCTGGCCCTGCTGTCGCCCAGCGCCGTGGCCCAGCAGCGGGCACCGGTAGTTCTACCGTTCAAGAAGGCTGAAGGCTTGCTGCTGGTCACCATCAAAGTCAACAACAAGCCTTTGAGCATGCTCGTCGATACTGGCGCGGTTTCCACTTTCGTTTCCGCTGAAGCAGCAGGCGTCAGCAACCCGCAACTCGGCGACCTCCGCAAGAACAAAAACAGCATGTTGATCTCCGGAAAGGTAGCGGTCCGGAACGTCACCCTGGAGGTTGGCAACACCCTATTCAACCAGTATGTCACCGTGCTGAGCCTGAAGGAATTGAGCGACCGCTTAGGCGTGCGGTGCGACGGCATTCTGGGTGAAGATTTTCTGACCAACTTCCGCCGGGTGACGGTTGACTACAAGGCTCACCAGATTGAATTGGCGCAGTGAAGGCGAGCCCCCACAAAATTGCCCGGACCGGTGGCCCAGCCTTCCTTCAATCCCTCACACACCGAAGGTGCTCCATCCTTTGCGGAGCGCGGCTTTTGTTTTGCGAGGAGCAAAGGCTGGGTCTGGAGCATGATCGTCTCTCCAATCTCCCGGCCTTTTCCGATTCCGGCAGTCACCGATGCCGGCGCCCATAATTCCCCCCCCTGCTCACCAATCGGGTTGACCCGCGTCCCTAGGTATAGCTAGTCTAGGCCTTGGCAAACTATGGCTAAAAACGAAATGCTTCCCGGCACACTGGGCATGCTGGTCCTGCGGGTTCTGCAACCGGCGCCGCTGCACGGCTACGCCATTGCCCAGCGCATCCACCAGCTCTCCAACGACCTGCTGCAGGTGGAAGAGGGCTCGCTCTACCCGGCGCTGCAGCGCATGCTGCTGAAGGGCTGGGTGAAGGCGGGATGGGGCATCTCTGAGACCAACCGCAAAGTGCGCTTCTACCGGCTCACCCCCGCAGGGCGCAAGCAGCTGCAGACCGAGGTCGCCGATTTCGACCGCGTGATGCAGGGTATTGCCGCGGTGCTGGCCAAGGCTTAGGCCCAGCGCCTGAAGTGGGGCGCTAAATCCTGGAGGAAGTCATGGGCGATTTTTTCCGTCGCATCTACTACCTGTTGAACCGCAGCAGGCTGGAGCACGAGTTGCAAAACGATATGGACGTGCATCGCGAGATGCTGGGCGCGGACGGGCGCCGCGACTTCGGCAATCCTCTGTTGCTGCAGGAGCAGTCGCACGAAGCCTGGGGACTGGCCTGGCTGGACCGGCTGCGCCAGGACCTGCGCTACGGTCTGCGCGTGCTGCGCAAGAATCCCGGCTATACGCTGGTGGCGATGCTGGCCCTGGGCCTGGGAATCGGAGTGAATACCGCGCTGTTCAGCGTGGTCTACGGAGTTCTGTTGAAACCGCTTCCTTACGCCAACGGCGGACAGCTGGTGGTGCTGCGCCAGGCCTTCACCAAAGCCGACCGGAACAATGTGGGCTTCTCGGTGAAGGAGATCAACGACTACCGCGCGCAATCGCGCTCCCTGTCGCAGATGGAGGAATACCACCAGATGGGATTCATCCTGCTGGACGGGAAGGAACCGCAGGAGGTGCGGACCGGCGTGGTCTCGGCGCACTTCTTCGAACTGCTGGGGATCAAGCCGTACCTGGGACGATTCTTCACCCCGAACGATGACCAGCCGGGCGCGGATGCTGTGCTGATCCTGAGCTACCCCTTCTGGAAGAAGCATTATGGGAACGATCCCGACATCATCGGCCGGCACTTCCGCATGAACGACAAGATTCATACCGTGGTCGGCGTGCTTCCACCGGTCCCGCAATATCCGCGGGAAAACGACGTGTACATGCCCACCGTGGCCTGCCCGTTCCGCTCGTCGCAGATGATGATTGAAGATCGCGATGACCACATGATGCGGCTCTTCGGCCGGCTGCTGCCCGGGCAGTCGATGGAATCAGGCCGCAAAGACATGGAGCTGATCGCGGCGCGGTTGCAGCAGAGTTATCCCGGGAACTATCCGGCAGAGCGCGGCTTCACGGCCAGCATGGACGGCCTGCAGACACAACTGACAAAGGACATTCGCCCCATGCTGCTGGTGCTGCTGGGGACAGCAGGGCTGGTGCTGCTGATTGCGTGCGCCAACGTCGCTAACCTGGCGCTGGCGCGCATGATGCGCCGCGAGCAGGAACTGGCAGTGCGGGCCGCGATGGGCGCAAGCCGCACTCGCCTGGTGCGCCAGTTGCTGACGGAAAGCACGCTGCTGAGCCTGGTGGGCGGAGCCCTGGGACTCTGGCTGGCATCGGGATGCCTGGAGCTGCTGGTGACCTTTGCCGGCCGCTTCACCACCCGCGCCGCGGAAGTGAGCATCAGCCTGCCGGTATTGCTGTTCACGCTGGTGATCTCGGTTGCGACCGGCCTGATCTTCGGAGCTTTCCCGGCATTTTCGCAGCGGCTGAATCTGGTCAACTCTCTGAAAGAGGGCAGCAACGCCTCCACGGAGCGGACCAGCAGCCATCGGCTGCGCAACGTGCTGGCCGTGGGGCAGGTGGCGATCAGTTTCATGCTGCTGATCGGCGCCGGCCTGATGATCCGCAGCTTCATCAAGCTGCAGAGCGTGGACGCAGGCTACAACGGCGAGAATGTCCTGAGCGCGACTATCTCCCTCAACTTCAGCAAATACGCTCACGGGATGGATGCGGACCAGCCGGCCATCAGAAACTTTTTCGATCGAGTGACGACCAGGCTGAAGGGCACTCCGGGAGTCGAGGCCGTGGCCATGGTGAGCGGGCCGCCACTGGCCCCGGCGCGGCCCAACGAGCAGCCGTTCTTCATCGAAGGCCGGCCGACGGGGAAGAACGAATCAAGGCCGGTGGCAGACACGGAACTGGCAACGCCCGATTCATTTCACCTGATGGGCATACCGCTCATCAGCGGACGGTTCTTTACCACGGGGGACGCCGCGGACAAGCCGATCGTGATCATCATCAGCCAGAGCTTCGCGCACCACTATTTCCCCAACGAGGACCCGCTGGGCAAGCGAGTTTCGGGTGACGGGAAGGATTGGGCCACGATCGTGGGCGTGGTGGGGGACGTGCGCCAGTTTGGCCTGGACAAGGAACCTGTGGACACGGCGTACATACCCTTTGCTCAGTCGCCTTCGACCGCGGGAACGGTGATCATCAGGACCGCTGGCGATCCCATGAGTTACGCAAAACAAGTGCGGGAGGCAGTGTACGCGGCCGATCCTGAACAGCCGATCAGCGAGATCAAGACGCTGGACCAGTTGCGTGGCGAGACGCTGGCGGCAACGCGGCTTACCAGCATTCTGCTGGGCCTGTTTGCCATGTTGGCGCTGGCCATCGCGGCGACGGGATTGAGCGGCGTGACCTCGTTGCTGGTCAGCCAGCGCACCCGCGAGATCGGAATCCGGCTGGCGCTGGGCGCCCAGCGGTCGCAGGTGCTGCGCATGGTGGTGATGCAGGGAATGCGGGTGATCGTGATCGGCCTGGCCATCGGCATTGTGGGCGCGCTGATCGCGACGCGCACCATGCAGAGCCTGCTGTTCAAAACCGCGGTGACCGATCCCGCCACCTTTGCCGGCGTGGCCCTGGTGCTGCTGGCTGTAGCACTGGTTGCCAGTTATATCCCGGCGCGGCGAGTGACCAGGGTGGATCCCATGATCGCGCTGCGGTCGGAGTAAAGGAGGCGATGACACAGGTATGACTTGGCGATGTGGTTATTCCTGATTTGTAGTGCAGAGTAAGGCAAGGCTGTCTGCTTCGCAGAGGAGAAACGAGATGCGCGAGTTTTTCCGGCGTATCCACTATTTGCTGAACCGGCGCCAGCTGGAGCGCGACCTTCAGCACGACATGGAAGTCCACCGCGAGATGATGAGCGCCGAGTCTCGCAAGGACTTCGGCAATTCGTCACTGCTGCGGGAGCAGTCGCGGGATGCCTGGGGATGGAGGTGGCTGGACAGGCTCTTCCAGGATCTTCGCTTCGGTACGCGCATGTTGAGACGATCGCCGGCCTTCTCGCTGACTGCGGTCGCGGTTCTGGCTCTGGGAATCGGCGTGAACGTTACCGCGTTCAACATTGCGGATGTAATGTTCTTTAAGCCACTGCCGGTTCGCGATCCCCACTCATGGGTGCGGTTCGGTTTCGAATCACCCGCCAGTTCTTCTACCTCCGTTCCATATCCGGCGGTGATGTTCTACTCCGAGAATAGCAGCGCGCTTTCCTCGGTGCTGGCGCAGACTTCGACCACGATTACTTTGTCTGGAGTAACGAACGAGACTCTGCAAGCCGGAGTTGTCAGCGTGGAATACTTCAGAGAGCTGGGCGCGTCGGCCGCTTATGGCCGGCTCTTTGACCCCAAGAGCGACAATGCGCCGGACGCGCCGGCGGTCGTGGTCCTGGGCTACCGTTACTGGGCCAACCATTTTGGGAGTGACGCTTCGGTGATTGGACGGACGATTCGTCTGAACCAGCGTCCCGCCACCGTGATCGGCGTGACCGCCTACGATTTCACCGGGCTGGACCCCGAACATGGGGAACAGGATGACGTGTGGCTGTGATCTCGAAGTTGGAATACTTTGTGCCGGGCACCAGGCTGCTGACCAGCTTCGACGATTCCGATTCCGGCGTCCGCATGTGGGCGCGCCTCAAGCGCGGAGCCACTCTGAAAGCCGCGCAGGCCGCCCTGCAGCCGCTGTCCGACGAGCTGGCCCGGCAGCATCCCGATGCGATCCCTAAAGGGTTGAAGTTGATCGGCCGGAATGCGGGGTACGTCGTGAATCTGGGTCCGGAAGATGCGGACGTACTGCCTATATTTGGCCTGGTAGCCGCGCTGGTGCTTTTGATCCTGGCGGCAGCTTGCGGCAATCTGGGCAACTTGCTCCTGGGGCGCGCAGTAGGCCGCGAAAATGAAATGTCGATCCGGCTGGCTCTGGGTGCAACGCGTCATCGCATTCTTCGTCAGCTCATGACTGAGAGCCTGCTGCTGGCGATGCTGGGAATAGCTGCCGGCGTTTTCGTCAGCTTGTTGGCTTCGCGCACGCTGATGCTATCTTTGGGAGGCCAGGGGAACCTGGATTGGTCGCCCGACTGGCGAACGCTTCTCTTTGCCTTCGCGATCGGCGCGCTCTCCTGCATGCTCTTTGGATTGCCCTCTGCGCGCCAGGCTACGCGGCTGATCCACCGCAGCTCCCGCATCCGAATCATCTTCATGGCGGCGCAGGTGGCGGCCAGTTGCGTGCTGCTGGTGGTCGGAGCCCTGCTGGTTCGCGCTCTTCATAAAGCTCTCACTGCCGATCCAGGATTCGATTACCAGCGGGTGGTCACACTCGATCCGCAACTCTATGAACACGGCTTTACGCCAGACAAGGCACGCCAATACTTCGCCGACCTGAAAACACGGCTGCTGCAGGTGCCAGGTGTAGAGGCTGTGGCCTTGAGCACCAGGCCTCCGCTGGGTAATCGGCGCAGCATGGGAGAACGTCCAGACCTTGGCCTGACGCTGTACTTCAGCCCAACCACGCCCGACTTCCTGCGCGCTATGGGCATTTCAGTCCTGCGCGGGCGTGACTTTCAGCCCAACGACCAGGACGCTGCCATTGTGAGCGATATTTTTGCGCGCCGAATGTGGCCGGGCAAAGATCCCTTGCGGCAGACATACAGTGGTTACGGCGGCAGGACACTTGCGATCATTGGTGTCGCGGCCGACGCGCGTACTATCGACCCGCGTAATGGCCACGGTGCGGAAATGTATATTCCTATCGTCGCCGCCGATCTGCCTTCCGCCGTGGCAGTGGTAAGAGTTTCTTCGCTGCCTGAGCGAATGATGCCCTTGCTCAGTGAAATTGCGCACGAGGTCGATCCCGCGTTGAGTGCCACACCGCAATCGCTGCGTGTAGCCTACGAAAAGAAAGTAGGCGAGAGCGGAAAGGTGGCCGTGATTGTCTCCGCGATGGGCATGCTGGCTTTGTTGCTCGCGGCAGTGGGCCTGTACGGCGTGGTGTCATACAACGTGGCACGGAGCACCCGCGAGATTGGAATTCGCATTGCTCTTGGTGCACCTCCGAATCGTCTGGTGCGAAGCATGGTTTCCAGATTTCTTCTTCCGTTGGCGATCGCGCTTAGCCTGGGCATTATCCTGGCGTCGGCGCTTTCCATGGCATTGCGCAATCTGTTGTATGGCATCGGCACCTTCGATCCGTTGAGCTATCTTGCTGCCGCAGTTCTTTTGATCGGCATCGGTGGCGCCGCTGTGCTTATTCCGGCGCGACGCGCTCTGAAGATCGATCCCATGGCCGCGCTGCGCATTGAATGATCTACTCCCAATCAGCCACAAAGATGTTGGTTTCGTGCGGCTGCTTGCCGTTGCGATTCGACGCCCATACCAGGCGCTTGCCGTCAGAGCTGAACATGGGGAAAGAATCGAAATCGGGAGCGTAGGTCACGCGCTCCAGGCCGCTGCCGTCGACGTTGATGACGTAGAGATCGAAGTCGCGGCCGTTTTTGGGATCGGCCATGTTGGAGGCGAAGATGATGCGCTTGCCGTCGGGAAAGAAGTAAGGAGCAAAGTTGGCGGCGCCGTTGTGGGTGACCTGGCGCTTGTTGCGGCCGTCGGCGTCCATGACCCAGATCTCGAGATTCCCGGGACGGATCAGGTGGCGCGACAGGAGGTCCTTGTAATCGGCGACCTCCTGCGGCGTCTTGGGATGCTCGGCGCGATACACGATCTTTTTTCCATCGTAAGACCAGAAGGGACCGCCGTCGTAGCCGAGTTCGTGGGTGAGCTGCTTCACGTGCGTGCCGTCGATATTCATGGTGTAAATATCGAGATCGCCGTGGCGCGTGGAGGTGAAGACGATCTTCCTGCCGTCGCGAGTGGTGGTGGCTTCGGCGTTGTAGCTGTGAGCGTCGGTCAGGCGGCGAAGATCGCTGCCGTCAGGCTTGGCGGTGTAGATGTCGTAGGTGTCGTAGACCGGCCAGACGTAGCCCCTGGAATAATCAGGCTTGGGGGGACACTCGGCACTGGCGGCATGTGTTGAAGAAAACAGAATGCGGTCGCCGGCAGGAAAAAAATAGCTGCAGGTAGTGCGGCCTTTACCGGTGCTCACCAGTTTGGGCGTTGCCGGCTTGCCTTCGGGCGTATCGACAGGAATGGTGTAGATCTGATCGCAGGGCACGCCTTCGCCCTGGTGCTGGAAGATCAGGTATTTGTCGTCGTGCGACCAGTAGGCTTCGGCATTCTGGCCGCCGAAGGTTAGCTGACGCACGTTGCGCAGGTGCTTTTCTTCGGGATAAGCAAGCGATGTGCCGGAAGCTGGTTGTGCCGCTTGATTGTGCGCCACCGGCGTGAAGAGCAAGATTGAGGCAACGAGAGAAGTAAGCGTCTTGGTCACTATCTTTCCTCAATGTGGATCTTTGATTGGCTGAGTGCTGAGTGCTTCTATCGCCTCTGTTCCAACTTGACCTGCGCCGTGAGAGGCTTGCCGTCGCGCAGAACCTTGACTTCCACTACATCGCCGATCTTGCTGCGGCGCAGTGCGTCAGTGAAGTCGTAAAGGTTCTTGATGGGCTTATCGCCAAACTGAACCAGAATGTCGCCGCCTTTGAGGCCGGCTTTGGCGGCGGGCGATCCGGGCGTGACGTCAGAGAATTTCACTCCATCGTCCACCTGGCCGAAATCGGGAATGGAGCCAAACCACGGGCCGTAGCCGCCGCCTCCACCCGAGCCGCCAGCCGGCTTTTTCTCGGCGACGACCAGGAACTGCGGGCGGCCGGCAGCGGCGTCCAGTTGCTCGGTCACATCGGCCACCAGATCGAGAAGGCGTACGGCTGACCCCGCATTGATCTTCTCCCAGGTATCGGAAGGCTTGTGATAATCCGAGTGCAGCCCGGAGAAGAAGAAGAGCACGGGAATTCTTTTGGTCGCGAAAGAGGTGTGATCGCTGGAAGAGACGCCGCTATCGGAATACCCGATCTTGAAAGGCTCTTTGCTCTGCGCCAGCTCCAGCGTCTTCTTGAACGTGGAGCCTGTGCCCACGCCGCCGATGAAAACCTTATCGTCTTTAATGCGGCCGATCATGTCCATGTTCAGCATGGCCACGGCCTTGTCCAGAGGCCGCGTGGGCGACTCGACCCAGTGCGCCGATCCCAGAAGTCCCAGCTCTTCGCCGGCAAAATTCATGAAGAGAATGCCGCGATGCAGCTTGCCTTTCATGGGCGCGAAGCGGCGAGCGAGTTCGAGCACGCCGGCGGTTCCGGAGGCGTTGTCGTCGGCGCCGGGATGAATCTGGCCGATCTGCGACGGGGCGAGCGAGTCGAAGTACCCGCGGCCAAGGTGGTCGTAATGAGCGCCGAGGATGACGTACTCGTCGCTTTCTCCCGGCAGATAGGCGAGGACGTTATTTACCGTGGCCCGCGTGGTCGCAATGCCGACGGCGAGCGAGAAGCGCAGATCGTTGGGAAAGGCAAACGAGGAAGGCTTGCCCGACGTGTTGATCGCTTCCTGGATCTCGGCCAGGGATTTCCCGGCCGCGTGGAACCACTTGTCTGCGGAAGCGTTTTTCACCTGAACCAGCACGATCCCGCTGTTTACCGGACCGCTGACGCTGCCGAAGCGCGTGAGCAGGTCTTCTTCGCCCGATCCTAATTTGCCGTTGACGACAACCACCGCCTTCGCGCCGTGGTTGCGAGCGTTGATGGCCTTGGTCACCAGCTGCGAATGCAGGGTCAGGCCGGCGTTGCCTGCTTTGGCGGCGAAAGCGGGCGGCTCGTAGCGCAACAGGACGACAATCTTGTCCTTAACATCGAGGCCCGCGTAGTCGTCGTAGCCGAACTCGTCGGCGGATGCGCCGTAGCCGGCGAAAACCACATTGCCGGCAACGGAATCGGAAGACGAGAAGCTGAAGGGAACGTAATCCTGGTTGAGCTTGAGAGCGGCCTTCCTGGTTTTGTCTTCGACTGCGAAGTGGTTGGCGCCCTTGATTTCCGCTCCGGTGATGACGCTGAAGGGCTGCAGGTAGCCGTTCGTTCCGGCCGGTTCCAGCCCGAGATGTTTGTACTGCTGCTCGATGAGGTCGCCGGCGCGAGTGAGCCCTCGCGTGCCATCGCCGCGGCCTTCCATGCTGGGAGCGGTCAGGGCCTTGACGTCATTGAGATAGCGGTCGGCCGCGGTTTGGCCGAACAGCGGAAGCGCCAACGTCAGGGCGAGCAGCATCGACACTGCCGCGTGACAGGACAGATGACGTTGCGCGACTTTACATAGTTTTAATACTGCATTTCGCATTTTGAGCTAGCCTAACGGATCGGGAGTTCTGTTTCCAGAGGTATACTTGAGGTCGCTATGGCGCTGGCCTTCAAACGCATCCTGCTCAAGCTCTCCGGGGAAGCCCTGGCGGGCGCGAAAGGCTTCGGGGTTGAGACCGAGCGCATCCACGAGATCGCCGCCGAAATCAAGGACGTGCACGACCTGGGCGTGGAGATCGCGCTGGTGGTCGGAGGCGGGAATTTCTTTCGTGGCGTGGCCGAGCAGGCGCGCGACATGGACCGCGTCTCCGCCGATCACATGGGCATGCTGGCCACCGTGATCAATTCACTCGCCCTGCAGGACGCGCTGGAAAAGCAAGGCGTGCACACGCGGGTGATGTCGGCGCTGGAAATGAATCAAATCGCCGAGCCGTTTATTCGCCGCCGGGCGCTGCGCCATCTGGAGAAGGGGCGCGTCGTGATCTTTGGCGGCGGCACCGGCAATCCTTATTTCTCGACCGACACCGCGGCCTCCCTGCGCGCCATGGAGATCAAGGCTGACGTGATCATGAAAGCCACCAGGGTCGACGGCATCTACGACGCCGATCCCCGCCTGGTCACCGATGCCAAGATGTTCGCCAGCATCAGCTACCTCGACGTGCTGAAGCGCGGGCTGCGTGTGATGGACGCTACCGCCATCTCTCTCTGCCAGGAAAACAATCTGCCTATCGTTATCTTCAACATGAACGTACCGGGCAATATCAAGCGAGTAGTGACAGGGGAGAAGGTAGGATCGCTGGTCTCGGCCTAAGGGCCATCTTCCACATCACAGCCGAATCAGTTTCAGGAACGCCGCCAGCAGAATCAGACAGAAACCGCAAAGAAACAGGCGTGCCATCCATTTTCTGCCTTCTGCTTTGGCCAGAAACGAAATACCCGCAGCCAAAAACCACAAGAGCAAAGCGATCTTCAGCAGCATGGCCGTGGATTATATACGGAAATGGTCGCCACGCCGCGAGAGGGCCGGTTAGTTTTGCGACCAGGTTTTGCCGCCGTCTTCGCTGGACCAGGTCTGGCTCTCGGAAGTGGTGACCTGGATATTCGCGCCCATGACGGAGATGGCCTTGATGTTTCCGACGGCGTTGTCGCCCAAGTGAACGCGCTCCCAGGTGGCGCCGCCATCGGAAGAGTGCAGCAGGGTAGCGTGGTGGCCGCCTGCCCAGACATCGGCGCCATGCGCGGTGACGGCGGAGAACTCAATGTCGCTGCCCGGGTAAGCGGAGACCCAGGCCCCGGATTCGTTGGTGCGCAGCAGCTTGCCCGCCTCTACAACCCATGGCGCATCCACAGCCGCGCTTACCTTCGGACTCAAGCTGCGTAGAGCAAAAGCGTGGCTTTGATCCAGTTCCGCGGTTTCAGCTTTCGGCGCGGCCGCCATAGCTTCCGTGTTCTGGGCATCCGTAGCAGGGTTGAACTGGTTACTCATGGCGCTGAATGCCAGACCGTTGACGCTGATGGCCGGCCGCCTTCCGATCAACTCTCTGCTGGCAAACTTAAAAGTATTGATAAAGACGTTGCGGTGGGAGGATGCCGTTGCCGAGGGCGTCCAGCTGCGGATGGTCCTGGTAGTGCTCGTCGAAGGCGGCAGGTCGGCCATCCCGGGCAGTTGCATGCCGGAGACCAGGCCGTTCGAGAATTGAGATGAACCGCCGCGTCCAGCGGAAGAGCTGGGGATGTCGTCAACCATAGGCACACTCTGATTGGCGAACAAGTTGTCGTTGAGGTAGTCCCGCCTGGGTTTCGCTGCCACCGAATCGGTGATCGCGGCGATGCTTGCTGTGTTGGGCGACAGCACAGCAGGTGGGGCCGGCGAAGCTCCCAGGCCTGCGGGGAAACCAGCGCTGAGAGCCATGGGGCGGGACTCAGGCTGCCGCGCCCGGGCAATGGATTCCGGTGCAATTGTTCCGCGGGTCGCAGCCTCATTGGCCGGCGAGGCGGCCTTGTCACTGTCATTCAAGGTCGTGCCGGGAGTAGCCGCAGGCGGCGCCAGCTTGGACTCATAGTTTTGCCCCTGGTTGGGCGTTTCAGGATTCTTATGCTGCGGCATCCTGATTACAAATACCGCTGCCACGGCAACCACAGCCAGGGACGCGGCTAGCCCAAACAGCGGTCGCCATGAACGCCGGGCAGACCGGTCGGGAACCACAACAGGAGTGACTGCGCTGTCCGTGCCGGTGCCGGTGCTCAGGGCAATCACGTCGCGGCATTCCCGGCAGGCGGCAATATGATCCATAATCCGGCCCCGTTCCCGCGTAGAAAGAAGCTTTTCCGCATAGGCGGTCAGTGTGTCCGCGTCGGGATGGGGATCGGCCGCGGCCGCGGAGGCGAGCCTCTGGCGTACGAGATCGGTAAATTCAGGCACGGGGAGTCACTCTATACCCTTATCTTCTTGGAACGCCGCACGGCGACTTTCTTGCAGCTTCCGGCTCACATCGATGTGCAAATAACGTACATCTGCTTCCAGGGCCTCTTCAGCCTGCCCCCGGTTCATGCCCCTGGCCACCAGCCCGGCCATGACCTGCTTGCGGAGCCCCTTAAGGAGCTTTTCCAGCCGGCGGCTGATGGTGGACTCGTGCACTCCCACCATCCGGCCGATCTCGGTAAGGGTGCGCCGGTCCAGGTAATAAGCGGCCAGGACCAGGCGGTCTTCAGCGTCCAGGCGGCCCAGAGCCTCGTCAATGGCGCCAGCCAAACGGCTGTCGGGAAGCTGCACCGGGTCAGGATCGGGCGAGGAGAACTGTACCCCTTCTTCCGTCTGCTCTTCAAGGCTCACCAGGCGCTTCTTTTTGCGATAGCGGTTGATGAACTCCTGGGCCATCACGGTGCGCAGCCAGCCTTCCAGCGAGCCCCGGCCCATATAGAAGTCCAGCCGGGAAACGCGGCACCCTTCTTTTTCGGTGGTGCCGTAGAGGTCGCCGTAGATGGAGTCGGCCAGGTCGCGCCCCTGCGAGTCCTCCTTAGTGATGCCGCGGGCTATGTCGTAAAGCTTCTCCCGGTAGCGGGTGAGGAATACCTGCCAGGCCGGTTCCAGTCCCCGGGCGCAGGCGCGAGCCAACGCCAATTCTTCGAGCTTCAACTCTCCCCAGAATTTCTGTTTTTCAGAGGGCGTGGCTCCCGGCAAGTACTTGGCGGCAACCTGATCCAGGATGCGACAGAAGTCGGTTTCGCTCAGGCCGTAGCGTTTCCCGTTGCTCTTTTCGAACAGTTCCCGGATCACAGGAGTTAGTGTCTCGGCCGGCCTGGGTCCTGCGCTCATGCGAATAACCAATTCTACCCGCAAGAAGGCTGCTTTTTCGCATTCTTTCAGCAAGGCCGTACCGGAGAACTGCGTTTGGTGGGGGCGCTGGGTTGAAGGAGATTGTTATGAAAATGTTCATTTTGGGAGCTGCCTTGCTGGCGCTCCCGCTGGCCGCGTTTCTGGCATTCGCAGCAACGACCGGGGCCGATTCGGCTTCCGCTGTCAGCGATTACAAACTTCTTGAGCCGATCACTCACGGGGACCTGACGGTGTTTCCCGTGGTTTCGGCCAAAACACACGATACTTCTGGTTTCCTGACGCTGGATGAAGGCATCCGCTCGGGCGAAGTGGTGGTCACTGAAGCCGGCAATCTGCACGCCACCATGCAACGTCGACCGACGCAACAGCGCTATACGGGCGCCCAGGTCAACACGCTGGTGCTGGTGAACAACTCGCAGCGGCCGCTGATCCTGCTGGCCGGCGAGATCGTTACCGGCGGGAAGCAGGACCGCGTAGTGGGCAAAGACCGCATCGTGCCTGCGGAAAGCGATCCGGTTGATCTCGGCGTCTTCTGCGTGGAGCCCCATCGCTGGGTGGAAAGCTCCGCGAAATTCGATACCCATGCATCCGTGATGGCGCAGCCCAGCGTACGTAAGAAAGCGATGGTCGATAAAGACCAGGGCCAGGTGTGGGCGGAAGTCAACAACGCGAAGAGCGCGATGAGCGCCAGTGTGGTGGCGGCGCCGCCTTCTGTGGCCGGCGGCGGTTCAACAGCCGAAATTGCTGCGGCGACTCGCCAACTGGACAGCACCAGCTCCTACGCCAAGGCGCGCGAGAATTCGGTTGTGGAAAAACAGGTAGAAGCCATCACCGAGCCGATGCAGAAGTCTTATGAAAGTTTAATCAGGCAGCTGCGAAACCAAAATGCGGTTGGAGTCGTAGTAGCGGTTAAAGGGCGCATCGTGTGGGCCGATTTATTCGCCAGCACGTCGCTGCTGGGCAAGTATTGGCCGAAGCTGCTGCAGTCCTACGCGGCGGAGGCGCTGACCACGAGCGGAGATCGCCGCGACGTCAGCGTGAAAGAGGCCCAGGCCTTTCTCGATAACTGGCAGTCCAGGCACGAGACGGTCGACAGCGAGCCGGGACTCTACCGTCAGCGAGAGCTTGTGGGCGACCGGTTCCGCGCTTTTGAATTGACGTCATTGCTGCCCAAGGCGGCGTTTGATGTGCATCTGAGCAAAATGGCGGAATAACGCGTCTTGTCGATAAGTTCTGTAATAGGTCGACAAAGTTGTGTAAAGGTTGTACGGAAAAAATAGGTTAAATGCCGGAGAAACGGGAGAGACAACCCGAATTACCTTCGTCCCGTTACTTCTGTACGGGCATCGTCCAATTTTCTCTGCAACAAAGCCGATCTATTATGTGTCTAATAGAGCAGAAGAAAAGGTGACCGGTATATAGGGTCGGAGGTGGTTCATGGGAGAAAAATTCTCGGTGGCGGAAGTAGCAGCTCTCCGGAACGAACTCCTGCATGGTGGCTTGGATTCGTTCCAGACAGCGGAGCTGCTCAAGATGTTTCTCGCAGGGCGCGGATACGGGGTTTCCCCGGAATCGGCTCTGGATGCAGCCGGGCGCATTGAAGGCGCAGGCTGCGCCGTGGAAGCCCTGCACAAAGAACTGGAAAGCTTAGCGCTGGTGATGTAAACGCATCACTGAAACGCAAGAAATCGCCGGGCCAACCAGCCCGGCGGTTTTGTTTTTGGCCGCATTTTCCTTCTGGAATCCCACAGCCGTGATTTCAACTACTCGTAATGCAACGCTTCCACCGGATCAAGCTGGGCGGCGCGACGCGCTGGAACCGTGCCAAAGATCACGCCCACCAGCGAAGCCACAGAGATGGCGATAATCGCCGACAAGCCGGAAATGGGAATATGAATATCGGTCAGCAAGCGCACTGAAAAAGGCGCGATCAGGCCCAGGATTGTCCCCACCAATCCGCCGGCGAGCGAAATCAAAACCGCCTCCGTCAGAAACTGCAGGGCGATTTCACGCCGCGTGGCGCCGATGGCCTTGCGTATTCCGATCTCGCGGATTCTGGCTCCCACGTTAGCCAGCATGATGTTCATGATGCCCACTCCGCTCACAATCAGCGTGACCAGGGAGATGGCGAGAAGGACCAGGGTAAGAGCGTTGGCCGCCTTGGCGGCTACCTGCAGCAGTTGGGTGAGGTTTTCGACCTTGTACACCGACTCCGGCCGGTGCCGCGACTGCAGAAGCTGCCTGATGCTCTCGGAAGCGCGAGGCACATCGCCGGAATCGGCGACGGAAAAGAAGATCTGGCGGAGCAGGTCATTGCCGCTGAAATAGCGAGCCACGCTGTAAGGAATCAGAATCGTGTCGTCGGCGATCTCCGACTGTCCAAACGTTTCCACGCGCTCGCGAAAAGTCCCAATGATCACGAAGGGAAGCCCCTTGATCTTGAGACTCTGGTCCATGGCGCCTTCCTGGCTGCCGAAGACCTTGGCCGCGAATTTCTCAGTGACCACGGCCACGTGGGCGCGCGAGGTGTAATCTTCGTCGTCAAAAAAACGCCCGGCAAGAACCTGGAGATTGCGCACCCGCGAGTATTCAGGAGCGACGCCGAGAATCAGGATGTCGCGCTCCTTGCCCCCTCCCACAGGGATACGGTCGTGTCCCTCCCACATCGGCGAGGCAGCGGTGATGCCGGGAATCTGCTGCTGCACCGCTTTCATGTCATCGAGCGTCAGATCATCCCTGCTGCCGGTGTTGATCGAGAGATCGCCGCCGCCTTCATAAGAGGCAACCATCATGTTGGTGCCCATGGACTGGATCAGGTTCAAGATGTATTGCTTGCCGGTAAGGCCGATGGTCACGACGACGATGAGCGAGGCGGTGCCGATCACCATGCCCAGGGCGGTCAGCACGAAGCGCACTTTGCTGGCGCGGATTGAGTCCACGGCGATGCTCACGATCTCGCTAAAGACCATGCTTTCGCGCGTGGATTCAGCCAGCTGGCGGGCCTTCATGAATTTATTGTACGGGCGCAGGAAATGAATTGCTACGCGGGTAGCTCCGGAAGGCGGTTTGCTTCGTGGTCCGGGGCAAAGAGCTTATTTCCTGGCCTTCCGCTTGCCCTGCTGGCGGACGTGTTCCAGCCAGTACTTCAGCGAGGCGCACTCCTGAATGACGGCGTCGAGCTTGGGAATGGTAACGGCCAGTTCACGCTCTTCGACAACGCCATCGGCCATGGTGTTCGCGATGCTCTCCAGGGCCTCACCCACATCCTTGATCAGCGCGGAGATGGCGCGGAACTGTTCTTCAGAAGGTTGTTTCGGGTCGGGAATCTTGAAACCTACTCTTCCTGCCTGGCTCTCCAACAGGTCCAGCGCTTCGTAATTGCCTAGCAGCACGCAAATGCGCGGCAGCAAGTAAGCGGGCAGGTGACGGTCGCCGCGGATCCAGTACATTAAGGAACGATAGCTGGTTCCCAACTGCTGGGCCAGAAGCCGGATGTCATATTCCGCTTTGGCTTCCACTACCTGGCTAAGTACCGAAGGCAAAGTTTTGGCAGGCACGATTACGTCCTAAGCTGCAGGAATTGTCAGTTCAAAAACTGGGGCATTTTGAACGGTGAAAGTGCACATTGTATCTGAATTGATGGAGAGCCCTGGTGCGAGTGTAATGAAACTCGCAATGGGGCAAAGACGTATAAGTTGTAGTAGTTGGCCGTCAACTCCAAACAGTTGTAAGCAGAGCAGCTGCTTGATAAACATTTGACAAAACAGGGGATCGGAATTAAGTTTCATGCCAGATCAGCGCGAATAATTCATTTCAGTTAGTCCACACGCCGCGTCGGCAAAGCGGGATTTGCCCGGGTGGAGGTCGTATGACCAAGAAGTGGTATAACTACTTTGTCTCGGTGGATGACGGTACTACCGCGCCGGCGGCTCCCACGGGATCAGGTACTTCGCGACAGGCCACACCAGGTCCAGCTGCGTCCAGCGCGGCGCAGACTGTGGCTGAGATCGCCTCCGGCGTGAGCGCGGAAACCAAGTTCACCGGTACGGTCACCAATCCAACGTCGTTCAATGAGATCTACCAGGCGGCGGAGATTCCCGATCCTCCCCACGGATACTCGATCCTGAAAGTCTCCGAAATGCTGCAGAGCGACCATATCCGCACCATGCCCATGGACGTGAAACGCTCCTCGGTACTGGTGGCCCTGGACGCCGCCGGAGTGGATATTAAGGATGTGATCCAGGATGCGGTGCGCCGCGACCGGGCGCTCGATACCTTCGAACGCGTACAGGAGAAAGCGGTTACCGACCTGGAAGCGCGCAAGAGCCAGGAAAACACGCAGATCCAGGCGCAGATTGACAAGTTTGTCTCCGAGCAACGGGCCAAGATCCAGGCCAACAATGACGAAGTAACCCGTGAAAAAGAACGCTTCTTCGGCTGGCGGCTGAAGAAGCAGCAGGAAGAGAAGAAGATATCGGACGCGGTGGCGCCGTTCGTGACGGAGAACCCCATCACGACCAGCGGCGGCGTACCCACCGCCCCCAAACCCGGCCCCAAGTCTTGAGGCAAAAGGAGCCTTTATGTGGCAACGTCTGACAAGAGTGTTCCGGTCTTTTATAGGATTTTTCATCTCCGTGGCCGAGGATCCCGAGCTGATTCTGCAGCAGAACATCCGCGACATGAACGACCAGGTGCCGCGGATGAACGAGAGCATTGCCATGGTGAAGGCCAATGTCACCCTGCTGGAGCGCGAGCAGGCCAAGTATCAGGATGACATCGCCAACCTGACGGCCAAGGTGAAGGCCGCCATCCAGGCCAATCGCGACGACATCGCCGGCAGCTTTGCCGCGCAACTGGAGCAAACCAAGGGGGCGCTGGCGCGCAACCAGGGGCAACTGCAGGCCGCGCGCGCGGCCTTCGACAAAGCCATGACGGTCAAGCAGGCCTTCATGCGCGAGAAGGACCGCAAGACCCAGGAAGCTTTGAGCGCTATCGCCGATCATCGCCGCGCCCAGTGGCAGAAGAAGGTCGCCGACGCCATGGAGCAGTTTGAAGTTGCCGGCATCAGCCAGACGCACGACGAGATGGTGCGGAAGATCGAAGAGGAAACCGCGGTCAACGAGGCGCGCATGGATATGGCGCTGAGCAACGTCGACCAGCAGAAGATCAAGATTGAAGATGAAGCCCAGAAGCTGCAGGCCAGTGAACTGGTCAAGCAGTTCAAGGTGGAAATGGGACTGGCGGCGCCGCAGAGCGCGGGCACCTCGGTGGAGAAGACAATCGGCGGCAAGGAAGCGCAGCGGACTTCCTGATCAATTCATAAGGAGATGACGCCATGGCCGTAAAAATTGAAAAGGGCGGATGGATTTTTATCTTCCTCATCGGGGCGGTACTGGTGGGTTATGCCCTGAAGAAGTACGGATACCTGGATCTGGACAAGCTGACCGGCGGCAAAGGCTCGTCTTCGAGCGGCGACAAGATCGATACCAGGCAGCCCCTGGCGTTGCCGGTGTCATCGAGCAGCAGTGACGATGCCGAAATCCGCGTGCGCATCAATGTCTGGGTAGGTTGCGCGGCGGGCCTGGTGGCCAACGGCGGCCTGGAGACGGCGCCGGATTCCATCTTTGGCCAGAAGGGCCTGAAGGTTTCGTTCAAGATCATTGACGACTGGACGGACGGCGCCACGGCGCTGGCCACCAACAATGTTGACGTCATGCTGACCACGCTCGACGTTTACGCCAAGGACTACGGCCAGTTCCAGGAGCGCGGTTTCGGCTCGCACGCCTTCTACATGGTGGACTGGTCGCGCGGCGCCGACGGCGTGATCGGCCGCCAGGGAATCAACAGCATTGAAGATCTGGCCGGCAAGACCGTGGCCTTCGCTCCCTACACTCCCTCGCACTTCCTGCTGTGGAACGGCCTGAAGGCTTCCGGCCTGAGCACGGAGCAGCGACAGGAGATATTCAACAAGGCCGTGCACACCAAAGACGGCATCGAGCCGGCGGTGTTGTTTGCTCAGAATAAAGTTGACGCGGCGGTGGCCTGGGATCCGGATATGAGCGACGCGGTGGGCAAGCGTCAGGGAGCCAAGAAGATCTATGACACGCGCATTGCCAGCCGCCTGATTGCCGACATTCTCATCGTCAGCGACCGTTTTGCCGCCAAGCATCCGCAGACGCTGCTCAAATTTGCGCAGGGCTGGCTGGAGGGCGTGGAGTTCATCAAGAACCATCCGGACCGCGCCTACAACCTGATCGGCGCAGTGAAAGACTTCAACATCCCCTCCGACCTGGCCAAGACCATGCTGGGCGGCGTGAAGCTGGCGGACTACGCCGACAACGTGGCTTTCCTCGGTTCGCAGGGATCGAATTCAGACTACGCCAACATCTTCAACAGCGCGCAGGACATGTATCGCGAGCTGCGCATGATCAAGCGCATCAGCAACGCCGAAGACAGCGTGGACCGCCGTTACATCCAGCAGCTGAGCAATGCGGGATTCTCAACCGCTTCCAGCGAAGCGCCCATCGAGTATCACCAGCCGGCCAAAGGCACAGTCCCGCTGGCCACGCAGCACAGGTCGATTTACTTCGATCCCAACTCGGCGCGCATGAGCCTGGATTCACGCGCGGTGGTGGATGAGATCGGCAGCCAGATGCAGGCCTATGAGAACACGGTGGTGGACATTGAAGGCAACACCGACTCCACCGGATCCAGACCGTACAACATGCAGCTTTCGCGCCAGCGCGCCGATGCCGTGCGCCAGTACCTGATGGACAAGTACGGCTTTCCCGGAGCGCGGCTGCGCACCGTGGGCAACGGCCCGGACAAACCCATTGACAACAACGCTACGGCCGATGGGCGGGAGAAGAACCGGCGCACCGACATCAAGCTCTACGCCAACCCGGGAATGTGACGAGGGCAAAACCCCATGGCCGGCATCTTCTCTATTCGCAAAGAACTGCCTAGATCCACGCGGCTGACACTGGCCGTAGTGGCCTGGGTAGTGGTGGTCGCGGTTTGGGCCATGGTCACCCACCTCGACTGGGTGAACCGCTTCTCCGTGCCCACGCCGCTGGAAACGGTGCGCGCTTTCCCCGCTCTGTGGACGGAGAGCGAGTTATTCAAGAACGTAGCCGCGAGTTGGTGGCGCATCGGCCAGGCATTTTTCTGGTGCGCGGTGATCGCCATCCCGCTGGGGCTGCTGATGGCCAGTTTCCGCTGGGTCCACGACTTGGTGAATCCGGTAGCGGCGCCCATGCGCTCCATGCCCATCACCGCGTTTCTGCCCGCCTTCATCGGGCTGTTCGGGATCGAAGAGCGGATGAAGATAGCCTTCCTCTGGTTCGGCATGTTCTTCTACCTGCTGGCGGTGGTGGTGGAAGAGGTGAACCGCGTCGACAACTCGCTGCTGGAGACGGCCTACACCCTGGGCGCCCGCAAGTACCAGGTGCTGTGGCTGATGTTCCGGGCATCGTTTCCGGGAATCTTCTCTTCCTTCCGTATTTTGTACGACATTGGCTGGACCTACGTGATCCTGGCGGAGATTGTGAATCGCAACGGCGGCGTGGGGGCGATGATCCAGTCCGCTGAGCAGTTCCACCGGCCTGACCTGGTGTACGCCGGCATCATCGCCATCGGAGTAGCGGCCTTCCTGTTCCGCTCCGCGCTCACACTCCTGGAGAGAGTTCTGTTCCCATGGCGCCAGGCGACGCAGATGTCGGAGACCCATGTGCCGGTGCCGAGCGCCAAGCACAGCAAGGCGGTGAGCCATGGAGACTAAAAAGTACAAAATCGCCATCCACAACCTCTCACGCACTTTTTATTCTCCTTCGGGCGAGAAGATCGACGCGCTGCAGGACATCAACCTTGACGTGGAAGATGCATTCTCGCCGGCAGGGCGCGACGTCGGCGAGTTCCGCGTGCTGCTGGGACCGTCGGGGTGCGGCAAGTCAACGCTCCTGCGCCTGATCGCAGGGCTGGACACGCCGGACTCGGGCGACATCGCGGTGAACGGCCAGCCCGTGGCCGGGCCCAGCAAGGACCGCGGAATGGTCTTCCAGAAATACACTTCGTTTCCCTGGCTGACGGTGCAGGAGAACATTGAGTACGGAATGAAGATCAATAAAGTCCCCGCCGAGCAGCGTAAAGAGACCTCGGAGCGCCTGCTGAAGGCGGTGGGGCTCTCGGAGTTTGCCGGCGTCTATCCCGAGACCCTCTCCGGCGGCATGCAGCAGAGGGTGGCTATTGCCCGGACGCTGGCGCTGCGGCCATCGGTGATCCTGATGGACGAGCCCTTCGGCGCGCTCGACGCGCAGACGCGCAGCGAGATGCAGCAGCTTCTGCTGCAAATCTGGGATGAAACCGCGTGTACAATTCTTTTTGTCACGCACGACGTGGAAGAGGCCGTCTATCTCGCCGACCGGATCTTCATTATGAGCTCCCATCCCGGAACCATCGTGGAGGACGTGCAGGTTCCGTTCGACCGTCCGCGCTCGCTGGAACTCAAGGAGAGCAGCGCCTTCCACGATTTGCAGCACTACGTGCTGGGCAGCCTGAAGCGGGCGCCGGGCATAGGCGGACACGTGAGAGTGAGCGTCTGATGGGTTTCAGCGGCGGCCTCCAGCCTGATCTTCCCGATGCGACGCCGCCGGACGCGCCGAAAGGTCCGAATTTCGTCAAAGAAGCTTTCAACATTCAGTACAACTGGATTGCCCTGGCGGGAATGGGAGCCTTCGCCCTGCTGACCGGCAGCGCGCTGCCTCTGATCCTGGCTGGAGGATTGGAGCTGATGTATCTGGCGGTGGTGCCCAACAACTGGCGGTTCCAGCGGCTGGTGCGTTCGTGGAAGTTCGCGGAAGACCAGCAGGCGCGCGAGAGGCGCCTGGGAGATATGCTGCGCAGCCTGCCCGCGGACATGCAGACGCGCTACGTGAACCTGGCCCAGGTCTGCGGATCCATCCGCCAGAATTTTGCCCAGCTGACCACAACCTCGCAAATCTTCGTGCAGCAGATGGACCAGCGGCTGCAGGGGCTGCTCAACGGCTACGCGCGGCTGCTGAACGCCGCCTGGCAGCAGAGACAATATATGAAAACCTCGGATCCGGATTCCATCAAGCGCGAAATCGCCACGCTGCAGCAGCGCCTCAGCCAGGATCCGCCCAAGGTCCAGGAGATCAACAAGCGTCGCATCGAAATCCTGAGCAAGCGCACGGAGAAGTACCAGAAGATCGTGGAAAACCGGCAGGTGGTGGACGCGCAGTGCTCGGCTGTGGAAGACGTTCTGCAGTTGGTGCGCGACCAGTCGGTGACCATGCGCGATCCGCAGCAGGTAAGCGACCAACTAACCAACCTGGTGCATGACGTGGAGCAGACCGAGCAAACGGTGCAGCAGGTGGAGGCCATCTTCAGCGATCTGACGCCGGACATGGAGGGAGTGATGCAGGACGTGTCGACGTCATCGTCGTCCTCTTCCTCCGGCAGCGCGGCGCAGAGGACGCGGATTGGAAGCTGATGCCGTCGCCGTCAACCAGCACCGGAAAATACGTTGAGGCGCTGCCCGCCTGGGCGCGCGAGCTCTCCGAGAAGTATTACTCGCGCTCCTATGCCATGTTCGTGCTCTACGGCAACGTGCGCGACGTGATCCCACTCGCATGCGACGGCGGCACCGATTTCGTGTCGCTGGACGAATTTTTATCCCACGGCCTGTTCGGGCAGCGCGATCTGGTTCTGCACTACGATCGCGGCGGCCTGAGCTTCGGCAACGCGGATTCGCAGGCCGACTTCCGGCGTGCGCTCGAAGGCTACGACAGTTTTCATGGCAGCAATTTTGCCCAGGGCGGGCTGCCGCGCAATCCCGACGCGGTGCTCAACATTCTCGACAACTACCTGCGATTGCGGATTGCCGATGGACGGAAGATCGCGCTGGTGGTGGATTTCGCCGAGACCATCGCGCCCGCGGGCGACGTCTCCAGCATGTCGGCGGACGACCGCAATGCGCTGGTCATCTTCAAGCGCTGGGCACGCAATCCGGATTTTCTCAACGCCGACGTCACCATCTGCCTGATCTCGGAAAACCAGACGGAGCTGAACCAGGGCATCGTGCAGAACCCGGGCGTGGCGTCCATCCAGGTGCCGCTGCCGGATGAACAGGAGCGCCTGGATTTTGTGCGCGCGCAGATGAAAGAGCATCCGCTGCCACCGGGCTCGGAGGTCAGCGACGCGGTGCTGGCCAAGCTCGGCGCCGGGCTGAAGCGCGTGCAATTGCAGAGCCTGATGGCGCACGCCGTACAGAACCGCCAGGCGTTTACGCTGAAGTTCCTCAACGACCGCAAGAAGGAGCTGATCGAGGCCGAATCCGGTGGGCTGCTGGAGTTCGTGGAGAGCCGCTTCGATCTCTCCTACGTCGCCGGCAACGATCAGGCCAAGAAAAAACTACAGGACGCCGCGGCAGCGATCCGGGCGGGCGCGACCGACGTTCTGCCCATGGGCTACGTGATCTGCGGCCCGGTGGGCACGGGCAAAACGTTCATCACCACCTGCTTCGCGGGCGAGGTAGGCATTCCCTCAGTGATGCTCAAGAATTTCCGCAGCATGTGGCAGGGCGTAACCGAGGGCAACCTGGAGCGGGTGCTGAACCTGCTGAAGGCCATGAGCCCGATCGCGGTGATCGTCGACGAGGCGGACGCGCAGCTGGGCAACCGCGCCAGCTCGGGCGACAGCGGCGTGAGCAACCGCGTGTTTGCGCAGATCGCGCAGTTCATGGGCAACACCGATTACCGCGGCAAGGTGATCTGGTTTCTGCTGACCTGCCGGCCTGATCTGCTGCCGGTGGACCTGAAGCGCCAGGGCCGGGCCGAAGAGCACATCGCTCTTTTCTATCCCGACTCGCCCGACGAGCGCCGGGCGCTGCTGCGCGCCATGCAGAAGAAGGCGGGCATGGCGGCGTTTCCCCCGGATCTCGAAAAATTCTTTCTCGATAACGCCGCCAGCCTCTCCGGGGCCGACATTGAGGCGGTGCTGGTGCGCAGCCGCATGCGCGCTTCACTGCGCGGCAAGACGGGGGTGGAGAGCGAGGACATCAAGGCCGCTCTTGAGGATTTCATTCCGCCTTCGTATCCCACGGAGATCGACCTGCAGAACATCGTCGCCGTTTTGGAATGCACCAGCAAGAGCCTGCTGCCGAAACAATGGCGTGACGCCGACCGCAAGGAGCTTATTCGCCGCGCCAATGAGCTGCTGGCCTTCAGCCGGGAATCAGGCGAAGGATAGAAGGCGCTATTGCCTTCCGCCAAAAACATCTTTCAAAAGCTGCGTGGTCTGGGCAGCGGGATCTTTGCGGATCTTCTTTTCCTCCTCGCCCAGTTCGTAGAAAAGGCCGTCAAGCGTCTTGCCCACCACGTAATCGTCAAGCGAGAACTTCTCTCCGGCAAAGCGCGAGACGGTGGGATTCTGCATCACGGAGTTGTACTGGCGGACGACCCCAACCTTGAGCATCGCGCGGTGGACGATAGGCGCGAAGGCGGTTGTGAGCTCGTCCGTGCTCTGGCGCTTGAAGTAGTCGGTGGCCGCGGTGTCGCCGCCGGTGAAGATGGCGCGCGCGTCGCTGAAAGTCATCCGGGTGAGTGCGTTCAGGAAAATCTGCCTGGCCTGTGGCGTGGCCTGTTCGGCGGCCCGGTTCATGCCGACTTCCAGGTTGTCCATCTGGGCGCCCATGCCCAGCATGCGCATGGTCTTGCCCGCCGTCTGCAGCCGGGGCGGCAGCAGGATCTTGATGGCTTCGTTCTTGAGGAAACCGTCAGGGCGGCCGGTGGAAGCCACGGCTCTCCCCGTGCTCACGCGCAACGCTTCCTTGAGTCCCGAGGTGATGCGGTCGTCGCTAAGTCCTTCGCTGCCGGACTTGGGCGGCGCAACCTTGGCGTCCAGTTTTTTCTTCAGCTCTTCGAGCGAGGAGCCGAGCGGCGACTGCGCGACGCAGACGGCGCCCAGGCTCAAAGCCAGCAGAGCTTTGGCAAAGGGATGCATTGAGAGTCCTTTCCGGTAGAGGCCAGCATATCCCTAAGGCCCGCGATGTCCAGCTATTTCGAAAAGCCGGGAGCAAGAGGCATTAATCCAAAAAGGCATTGGGCGGCGGGGAAAATCGCAGATGGATCTAAGATTTCTCCCTGAAGCGTGGTCTAGGTGATGCGCGGGGATTACGGTGCTTTCCTTGTACAAAATAGGTCACAGCCCGGTGCAACCAGAGTAGCTAGCCGCTTACCCTCCAGATTCGACCCTGGAGGGCTATGTGGGTACTACGCTCAGCATCCGGTGCAAGCTCGTAGTTTTAACAGTAGTTTTTTCCCTCGTCGTTTTCATGGCGGGCTGCGGCTCAGGTTCGTTGAAAAGCGGTGGCCCCACGCCGACACCAACACCGGTGGGCAGCCCATCGCCGACCCCGAATCCCAGTCCTTCCCCGAGCCCCTCGCCGACGCCGAGCGCAACGCCCGGGGTTCCGCACTCGTCGCATGTAGTGCTGGTGGTTGACGAAAACACCGGGTACAACACCACCGTGGCCAACATGCCCTGGCTGGTTTCGCAGGGAGGGCTGTTCGGGCACACCACGAATTATTTCTCCGACACCAGCGGCTCGCTGATGGATTACCTGTGGCTGGCTTCCGGCAGCTGTGAGTCCTCGGCCAATTGCGCGCTGCCCAGCGGAACCAATAATTTTGGCTGCAACGGGAACGACTGCACTTCGCCGATCACCGATGACAGCATCTGGGCGGAGATGGACCGCCTGGGCATCACATGGAAGGTCTACGCGCAGTCTTACGCGGCTGCGGGCGGGACAGTGACCACGCCTGACCTGGCCAACGGGACCCACTACTATCGCCGCCATAATGGTGTGACGTGGTACGCGGAAATCCTGAACAACGTCAGCGGATCGCAAAGCAAAATCGTGGACTTCTCGGTGTTTGCCACTGATCTGGCGAACAACACGCTGCCGCAGTTCGCGATGATCGTCCCCGACGGGCTGCACGACGCGCATGACGGCACGCCCGCGCAGGCAGACGCTTTCCTGCAGAGCAACCTGCCCGCTATGCTGGCCAAGCCTTACTTCCAGGCCGGAGGCGACGGGCTGCTGATCATCACGTTTGATAATGGCGACGCAGACGTCGCCGGATTGGTGTACACGGCCTTGATCGGCCCGACCGTCAAGCCAAAGCTGGTGTCGAATACCTTGTACAAACACGAAAACCTGCTGCGCACCATGCTGGACGCGCTGGGAATCAGCAGTCATCCCGGAGCGTCGGCCACAGCCAGCCCGATGCTGGATTTCTTTTAAGAACACGCAAGCCGTTTCCCCAGCGACGGCAGGACGCTTAGCGTCCTGCCGTTGCGTTTGCTGGGACCGCGGCGGGCGGAATCCACGCGCCCTTGATGACCGCGTCCTCGGGCCAGTACATGCGCAGGACGAGATTGAAACTGGCTGACGGGGCGGGCAGCCAGTTGCTTTCTTTATCCGCGCCCGGCGAGTCGTGCTGCAGGTAGAGATCGAGCGAGCCGTCGGCGTTGAGCTTGAGCTGATCGCGGTCGCCGATGGCAAAACGCTTGATGGAGTTGGCGGCGAAGTAGCCCTGATCGTCGTACAGAGTGAGCGACCAGAAGGCCTTGACCGGCGGCGTGGCGCCTTTATCAAAGTGGATCACGTAGCGTTGCGCGCCGGTGAACGGCTGGCCGCTGGAATCTCGCATGCAGGAGAGATAGACCGCGTCTTCCGCCGGCAGCGCGCCGAAGAAGTAGCGCGCGACAATGGACCGCACCTGGTAATTGGTCCCGTAGCGTCCGTAACTGGTGGGCAGCGTCCAACCCGTCTTGCCCTTGGGCAGATTACTGCCGTCGAATGCGGCGAGCGCTGCCGCCGCGTCATGAGCGCCTTCGTCGATGGCTTTGAGTTCAACATCCGAGAGCGGCTGGGCCGGAAATGATTTGCCGGCAACAATCCCGATCCTGGCGAGTTGGGCCATCATGGGCGCATCGTCAGCGTGCGCAGGGTTGGCGGCGAGAGCGGTGGCGAAGGTCTGAAAGAATTCCGTGGCGCTCATCTGCGCCACCTGCGCCGGCGGAGCGATGTTGGCACGCTGGGGAGGCTGCGCAGGATCATAGCCCGCGGCCGGCGGCTCTGCGGGATACGAGCTCAGCGGTGTCAGCTTGTAACCGCGTTGAATGTTGTGCACGAAGTCGTAGTCGGCAGCGCTGTTAGTCTGCGTGCGGCCCAGCAGCCAGGCGCTGTTGGTGGGACAGTCGACGCGCACGGCGCCCGGCGGGAGAGTCCCCTTCCAGCCCGGTCCCGCGATGGCGAACCATGCTTCCGCGGTCCCGTTCGTCCGCTTGCCCAGCGAAGCGACCGTTTCCGTCCAGGCATCCAGGAGCTGAAAAAGATAGTAGCGGCCTTTGGTGTCAGGCACATGGAGAAGCACCGGCTCTTTGGACAGATCCAGCCAGGAGACGGAGTAGAGCGTATCGGCGTTGGGACGGATGACCTGGCGGAAGCGATCGTCAGGGAAGTACTGGGCGTGAGCAAAGCGGTTGGCGAGCTGCCGATACCCGCCTCCACCCTGCGTGGTGGCGCGGCGGGTTACGTCCATGACCACCATGGGATAGGCAAAGACGTAGGCCTTCTGCGCGATCTGCCTGATCTCCGCGGTCGACGCGGCTTCCGCCGGCTTGTTTTGAGCCGAGAGCGAGGCGGCAAAAAGAATGGCCAGGCAGAGCGGGAAAAGACACTGCAGCGCGCGAGACCGGTGGATCGACGGGTACTTCCGCGTTGGGGTCATGGCCGCTCATTGTACGTTTCAGCGACGGAGACGCAAGCAGAATCCGCGCCAGTGAGAAGAGAGAAAACGCGCCGCTGGTGCGGCGCGTTACGAAAGGTCCCGAAAAAAGCGAAGCTATTGCAGCGCGGGATGACTGGGCAGAGCGAGGTTGTTGGCAGAGCCCAGGCTGTGATCAACCGTTCCTTCCAACAGGAAGGAGTGACCCATCAGGCGCAGGTAACGATTCTGGCTGTGCTGCAGGCGGTAGGAGATGAAAGCCGCTCCCACCTCCATGGCGCCCATGGTCGCGGCGTAGCGGCCGATGCCGGGGCGAGTGCCCAGCAGCTCGGCGGAGCCGCGCGGCCATGACGATTCGGTGAATCCGCGGCGCACGCCGCGCACGGTGGTGATGCCGTCGAGAACGTTGGCGACGGTGTAGGCGGCGACCTCGGAGATAAAGACCTTTTTGTGGAACACCGGTTTCTGTTCGACCGGACGGGCAATGGGAGTGAACGCCAGCGCTTCCGTAGTCGTGTTCAACGAAGGCGGTTCGGCTGCGACCGTCAGAAATTTAGCGGCAGGCAGAGGCTGCGCCCATTCGGCGGGAGATGCGGCCGGGCTGGATGTGTCGCGAGCCAGCAGGTCGGGAGGCAAATTGTTAGCGATCTGTTGCCCGAAAACGGCGCTGGAAACCGCCAGAACAAGAGCCAGAAGGACGAAGTGCTTCATTTGAGGGCCACCCGGGTCGGCTGCAAAGGCTCGACAGCCTGCGTAAGGGGCAACTTATTGGCCACTTACGGTATTAGTCTTAGTTGAATCAAGCTGCTGAAAGGATGTCAGTTGGCAGCAGCTCTCTGCAACTAAGGTCATTTTCCTGTGCAAAACCCTGCACATCTGTCCCAGCGGTGTGACAAACCGTACAGGACCAGACTACCTACCCGTTCCTTGGATCATAGTCCTTTATCCCGGGAAAACAGTGACGTTGATCACCTAGCACGTGTTAGGAACCACGCTGGCCCAGCCGTGGGGACGGCCACGCTGGTAAACTCTTGAGAAGAAGCTCACGACGGAGAGGTGTGTGAGCGGTTGAAACAGTCGGTCTTGAAAACCGATATACCCGAAAGGGTATCGGGGGTTCGAATCCCTCCCTCTCCGCCATAACTTCTTCTTTTAATTTCACGGCTTTGCAGGGAAACCCTTATCGCTGAATTTCAGCGGATCAGAACATGAGTCATTGAATTGCTGCGGGTCAGGAAAGGTTCGAAAACTACAACTTGAGGCCGGAGTGAAGCGCGTTACTTCCATCTTTCCGACCACCCGCCCGGTTGAAAACAGAACCATCGCTCTTTATGCTCTTGGCGAATGCACAACTCCATTTTTCAAAACTGCTGTAAGGCGGGAATGACTGCCATGCACTCGATTGTCCTCACCATTCTTCTGTTGTGCGCAGACCACGTCCTGGTCAGTTCTGTAGCAAATGCGCAACAACGCTCGTTGCGTGCGATGGTCTCATCAGATGCACCGATGAAAGTTCGACGCGAGTTCAACGTGATGATTTCGATGCGGGACGGAATCAAGTTGGCAGCAGACATACACCGCCCCGACAAACCAGGTAAATATCCCGTGATTCTGGCCCGTACTCCATATGGCAAATATTCGCAGGCAGCATACGAGCAAGCGGAGTACTTTGCCGGCCACGGCTATGTATACGTCAATCAGGACGTACGTGGGCGGTTCGATTCTGAGGGTGAATTTCAGGTGCTGGTCAATGAGGGACACGACGGTTATGACACAATCGAATGGCTGGCGCGGCAACCCTGGTCGGATGGCAGCGTGGGCACCTTTGGAGGATCGTATTCGGCTTGGGACCAGTGGCTGGCCGCAGAAGAGCAACCCCCACATCTGCGGGCGATGGTGGTGCAATCTACTCCGCCGGATATTTTTCTAACCGCCTGGTGGAGTGGCGCATTCAATATCAATGAACTGTTCTGGTGTGCCCTTGTTGACGGACGCGTAAATCAGGAAGTCTCTATGTACGCTGACCCGCAGATACCCTTTCACCTGCCGGTCATTACCATGGATGAGGCGCTCGGCCGCCGGATGCAGAAGACGTTTCGCGCCTGGATTGAGCATCCCATCTTTGACGAGTTCTGGCAGAAACAATCCTATCAGGCCCGACTTTCACGGGTGCGCGTGCCGGTTCTGCATGTTGACGGCTGGTATGACCTCCGTGATGTTTCTGCGACGCTGCAGAACTACAACACCTTGACGGCAGGCGCCGCCACGCCGGCAGCGCGCGGAAATCAACGTGTTCTCATTGGCCCATGGTGGCATGGCCACTACGATCAGCGAAAATCAGGCGACGTTGATTTCGGGCCGGACGCCGTGATCGACAGGAAATCGGTATATCTCAAGTGGTACGACTGCTATCTGGAGAATAAAGACTGCAATGAGGTAACAAAGCAGGCGCCGGTCAGAATTTTTGTCATGGGAATCAATCAATGGAAAGATGAGCAGAACTGGCCGCCCCACGGCGCTACTCTTGTCCCTTATTACTTTCATAGTAAAGGGCAGGCCAATAGCCGGGCCGGCGATGGTGTTTTGACTGTCACCTTGCCCGCAACCGAGCCTCCGGATATGTATGCGTACAATCCGCAGGATCCACCTGCTCTGGCTATGGAGCCTAACGATTCTCTCGCAGCCGATCAGCGGCAGCCGGAGTCCCGCAATGACATGCTGGTGTTCACTACAGAGCCACTGGATGCTCCATTGCAGGTTTGCGGCCACATTACCGTTAAGCTGTGGGCTTCAACTTCCGCTCAAGATACGGATTGGGTTGCACGGCTCATCGACGTGCATCCTGACGGTTTCGCGCAGCGCCTGACCGATACCATCGTTCGGGCCGGTTATCGAGGCGTATCGCCCTATCCTCGGTCGCGAGCAGATTTTGCGGTCTTGGCTCCTGGAACAATGCGTGAGTACACGCTTGATCTGTGGGACCTGGCAAATGTGTTTTTGGAAGGGCATCGCATTCGCGTGGAAATCACTTCGGGTTTTATGCCCTTGTTTTCTCGCAATCTGAATACGGAGGAGAATGGCCTGACTACAGTCGGAATGAGAATCGCTGAGCAGACGATTTATCATGACCGGAATCATCCGTCACAAATCCTGTTACCTATAGTTTCCGAATGACGGGCATCCGGAAATAGCTGTCGGAATCAGATATTACGCCACGAGCAAGTTGCGCCTGAAAACGGAGGAACACGCTTACCGGACTTGGTGCGCTGAAATGCTCTGTTTGAATTTGAAGGGCTTAGCATGGCCAAAGTTCTGAAATCGTCCGCTACTCTTCCGCCACACTCGTGTTCACAATTTCCAAACACCACGCCATGAACCTGGCCACAAGAGAACTCGCAGGCACGCTTCTGGTCTGCTTTGCTCTTCTTTTTTACGAGGGATTGTCGGCACAAGTGCCAGAAATTGCCGGAATTCCCACCTGCTTAACTGGACCGCCGGCGGAAAACCTTTCCGCCCGGAGAGCAGAATTGCTGGGACGCCGGGATCAACTCAAGAGCCAGGTCGCAGCGCACAACTCGAAATGCACCAATGTGCCGGCGGGATCGGCTGCCGAAGGGACCTGCCGAGGCGAGCAGGGAGAGCTCAATTCTCAAGTAAGCTCTTACGCCGCGGCGGTCAGGGAATTCAACAGTCAGGTGGAAGCCGCCAAGTCCTCTTGCACCAGCGAAAGGCAGTACAAGCCATCCGGAAACGGATTCGTCGGCGGCACCACATGGATCGCCGGTTTCAACGTCGGAAAAGCCGATCCGGCCTTGATCGCGAAGAGCCATCAGTTGTTGAAGCAACAGATGGAGCTTGCCGGCCTGCCTTACGGGTCCGGCATTGATTTCGAGCGTTATAACTTCGTGATCGGTATTGGGGCGTCAACCGGCAAATTCACGGACTTGCGAAAACGAGTGGTCTTTGACGAATTCAGCCGGGGACAGTTTTCCCGAGAGCATCAGGAACTCTACGACTCGCTGAAGGGCAGGCAATTCGACGAGCTGGCCTGCCACAGCAACGGCGCCATGGTCTGCCTGGCGGCACTCGCCAACAAAGACATCAAGGCAGGACGGGTGGCGCTTTACGGACCACAACTCACGCGCGAGAGCATCCAGATGTGGGACGAGCTGATCCGCAATCACCAAGTTGAATCGGTCCATGTTTACATCAACCAGAACGATCCAGTGCCGCCCTTTTCCATCGCCTTCGGAGATCTTTTTCTCAACGCGCGGGCTGACGTGGCCCTCCTGAAGCTGACGACGCTGGACAGGATCATCAATGAAGAAGGCTCACACCTTCTTGTCCGCAATTTTTCTTGTGGCGAAGGGACACCGACCCTGGCCTGTCACGATATGGCGGTCTATAAATCTAACCGCGGCTGCGTAGCCCGCCCAGCAGGGGGAACGGTGCCGGGCACAGCGCTTCCCGGTAAAGGCCGGCTCGCGGAGCCGCCCCCGCCCTGCTGAAGAAGCGTTCTCGAGTCGAAATCTGCAGCTCGCATGGCGAAAGCCAGCGTCAGCTACTTTGGCTGGCCGTCTTTAGTTTCCTTTTTGTCCGGCTCCCCGTTCGGTTTTGCAGGCCCTTCCTGAAAAGAAACCAGGAAGCTGTTCATCTGCGTTTCGGTGTTTGCAATATCCGCGTGTACAGTAGTCCGCTGACTTGAGATCTCGGAGAACTGCCTGGCAAGTTCCGCCGGGCTGCCAGTCCCCGCGTGCATATCGTTGCTGATCTGATTCAGCTTGTCGCCAAGCACCTGATATTGTTTTTGCTGGTCGTCGCGATGCGCTTCCATCTCTTTGTATTTACCCAACGCCTTTGGATCAGCCATCAACTTGGGCGGGAGGCAATTTTCGCGGCAGGTCCCCTGAACCGGGCCCGGCGCTGGCCCCGCAGTTCCGGCAATGGCTTGTAACTGCTGAATGGCAGAAGCATTCGGTTTGACCTCAAATGCCGGTGCGGCCGCGCCCGCCGAAGGGGCGGCAGGAGCGCCGGTAGCAGGAAATGGCGAGAGCTTCCCACCGGCGGTCGCAGCAGTCTGCGCGTTCACCCCCGGTTGTCCTGGAGTCGAGAGACTGTTCTGCGTGGCTGGAGCTGCGCCTGCTTGCCCGTTGGCTCCGGCAACCGGCTGCGCGGCGGTAACGCCGGCTTGTTGTAAGTTGCCTGTGGCGGCTGTCGACCCGTTGGCGGCGTTCGGAGAAGAACCTTTCCGGCCAGACTTCGCTTCCTCGGCCGCGCGCAAATTCGCAGCGATGGCGGCGTTGCTGGGACTGGTTCTGGCCGCTTCGCCGTAGTACTTGACCGCGTTCTTGTAATCGCCCTTTCGATAAAACTCCGCGGCATACTCACTCTGCGCGCGGGCAAGATTTTCCTGGGCCGCAGCGTTACCCGGCGAAGCCTCCGCGGCCTTCTTGTAGTCGCGTATGGCGTCACGCAAGTCACTGCGTGCTTCCGAGGCGCGGCCGTGATCCGTCCACTCCCTCACCCGCGCGTCACGCTTTTGCTGCTCGGTCTGCTTGCGGGATAAAGCGCTTGATTGCGAATTCGCTGCCGCGGGCCGGGAACTGGAATGCGATTTCTTAGCCTTGGATCCGGCCGATGAAGATCCGGCGGTGTTGCCGGCCACCAGAGTCTGTCCCCGCCCGGCGCACTGCGACTGTGCGCCGACGATGCGGTCGCGCGCCCAGCCCACCCGTTGTTCCTGCGCCAGGTGCATGTCGCCATAACAATGGGTCTTGCCGCCTTCTTTAATGCATTTGTTCAGTCCCCATATCCCGTCCGCTCGATTAAGGTCAGCCGTGCTGACACTTTGAAATGCGGCCAGCTCGCGCTGGAATGAGTTGAGGGCTTCAGCGCACTTCCCCTTGGCCAGTTCCTTCTGTCCTTGGCGGGAGTAACCAGCGCCTTTGCGCGCGGCCGCCTGCCAGCTTCTGAGGATCCCGTCCCACTCCCGCTGCCTCTTCATATATTCACGATGTTGGCGGGCACGGCGCGCGTCCTGGGCGGGGTTGCTGGTTTGGCCCCCACACCCGGAGACGCAGGTATGCCCGGCTTCGGGTACCTGGGCGCACACGTGGACAAATGACGATGCAAGAACCGCTGACAGCAGCAGACGGTAAATCATTACGGGTCCTCCCTTTATGGCAGTCCTGGGCCGTTGGTGTAGAGCAAGAACTAGCGGGGAATTTGGCCGAAGCGTAAACCCGCCTCATCGCCATGTCAAGACATCGGCAGTAACCAGTGCGTGTCGCCTGTTGTTATCTTTTCGAGGTTCTTTGGGCTAAGGGGCGGGGATTTCGAAGCTGGAATCCCTAAAAACCTCAAGCTAGCCACTCTAGTCCGGACAGGGTTAGAATAGGCAGCATACAGGCGGTATCGGGATTTCCCGAACTGCACTGGAGGGCAAAATGAGCGTTACTTCCCTGAACGAGGGGCAGGGTCCATCCGCCCGATCGAAAGTCACTGTCACCACAATTTCCCAAAAAAAAGCGCAGCACGAGGCGGTCACCTGCCTGACGGCGTATGACTACGCCACGGCGCGGCTGGTGGATGAAGCCGGCATCGACATGATCCTGGTGGGCGACTCGCTGGCCCAGGTGGTTCTTGGCTATGAGAGCACCTTGCCGGTCACCATGGAGGAGATGCTGCACCATACACGTGCGGTGCGACGCGCAGTGAAGTCGGCGATGGTGGTTGGCGACATGCCCTACGGCACTTACCAGGACGACGTGAAGGCTGGCGTGGCCAACGCGCTGCGCTTTGTGAAGGAAGGCGGCGCCGAGGCGGTGAAGATCGAGGGCGGCCGCAAGAGGATGGAACTGGTGGAGCGCCTGCTTGACGCGGAGATTCCGGTGATGGGGCACATCGGGCTTACGCCGCAATCGCTGCACAAAATGGGTGGGTACAGAGTGCAGGGCAAAGACCTCTCGGGGATCGAGAGCCTGATGAAAGACGCCGCGGCGCTGGATCGGGCGGGCGTTTTCTCGCTGGTGCTGGAAGGCGTGCCGCGCGAAGTTGCGGCCATGATCACGCGCGAGGTTTCCACGGCGACCATCGGGATCGGCGCCGGCCCGGATTGCGACGGCCAGGTGCTGGTCTTTCACGACATCGTGAACCTGAGCTTCGCGGCGCCGGCCAAATTCGTCCGCCGCTATGGCGATGCCGCAGCGCTGATCCGCTCCGCGGTCCAGCAATTCAAGACCGACGTGGAGTCGGGGGGCTATCCTTCCGACGCGGAGTCGTACCATCTTCCCAAAGAGACGCGCGAGGACCTGCAGGCGATCTTGAAGCGCAAAGAGATGAAGCTGGCGAGATGACGCCTGCCCTTAGGCTTTAGCCCTTGAGCTCACTGCAGTCGACGCGAAGTCGTGTTTTAGAACTAAGGGCTAAAGCCTTAAAACCAACGCCTACTCCTTCATGCTCACCGTTACTTCAGCAGCGGAGATGACCGCCATCAGCCGCGAGGCACGCCGATCTGGCCGGCGCGTGGGCTTCGTGCCCACCATGGGCGCGCTACACCAAGGGCATCTCTCGCTGGTGCGCGCGGCGCATGCCCGGTCGGACGTCACGGTGGTTTCCATCTTCGTCAATCCCAAACAGTTTGGTCCCAATGAGGATTTCGAGAAGTATCCGCGGAACCTGGAAGCGGATGCGGCGATGCTGGCTGCGGAGAAGATGGACTACCTGTTTTGCCCGCCGGTCGAGGAAATGTATCCGGACGGGGCCTGTACCTGGGTGGAGGTGGAGGGCATCAGCGACCGGCTCGACGGGCGGTCGCGTTCCGGACACTTCCGCGGGGTGACCACCGTGGTGGCAAAGCTGTTCAACATTGTGCAGCCGGAGCTGGCGTTCTTCGGGCAAAAGGATGCGGCCCAGGCGGCGATTATCCGCCGTATGACGGCCGACTTGAATTTCGATGTGGAGATCGTCGTCTGTCCCATCGTGCGCGAAGCCGATGGGCTGGCGATGAGTTCACGGAATGTCTACCTCGATCCCGTGCAGCGCAAGCAGGCAACGGTGCTCTACCGGGCGCTGATGCGGATGCAGCTGCTCGCCGACCGCGGGGAGACCGACTCCGCCAGGCTGGCCGCCGGCGGGCGCGAGGTGATGGCGGAGGAGCCGGCGGTGCGGCTGGATTATCTGGAAGTGGTTGATCCAAATACCCTGGAGCCGGTCTCGACGACCCAGCGGGGGGCCCTGGTAGCGGTAGCCGCCTACGTGGGTGTGACGCGGTTGATCGACAATTTGGTGATTCCCGGAAAGGGAATCGCCGGGAGTCGACGTTAGGACTCTTTAAGGAGCGGTGGGATCCCTGCTAAGGAAGGAGTAGCTTGTCCAGAAACCAGCGAAGAGGCTCAGACGTATTCCATTGAAGACGTGCAAGGAGCAACAGCTCCGGCAGCTGTACTTTTGCAGGACCCTGGAGGGAACCCAATGATCAAGAATGCCAACGAATGCGCAAATGCTGTAGGGAAGTATTCCTTTGGTGTTGACGAAGGCAAGACTGCCCAGGCGTTGCGCAAGCTGGCCGACGAAATAGACTCCGGCAAGGTTGCGTTGTACAGCGTCAGCACCTCCATCCATGCCACCCACGAAGAGTTCACTGTGCGCGAAGTGGTGATCGAGCTACTTGAGGAAAGCTCCAGCGGGCCACAGGTGATCAAAGCTAAAGGATAAAAAGAGGCGGTCGAATCAGCCGGAAGTCGTGAAGAACTGCGCGACATCAGCCAGATCGGTGGTCTTGCGATAGGCGGGGAGACTGTCGACGAAAATCCGGCCATAGCGCTGCTTGAGCACGCGATTATCGAGCAGCGCAAGCACGCCGCGATCCTTCACCGACCGAATCAAACGGCCGAAACCCTGCTTCAGGGAGATCACCGCGGCCGGCACCTGATATTCAAAGAAGGCGTTGCCGCCGGCTTCGTTAACGGCGCGAATGCGCGCGGCGACCACGGGATCGTTGGGAACGGCGAAGGGCAGGCGGTCGATAATCACGCAGCTGAGCTGCTCACCCTGCACGTCCACACCCTGCCAGAAGGAAGCGGTCGCAAACAGCACCGCGCCGGACGTGGAGCGGAATTCCTCCAGCAGCGCGCTCTTGGGCGCAGATCCCTGCAGCAGCATGGGGAACGGCAGTTCGCCGAGAAGGCGATCGTACATCTCGTGCATCTGGTTGTAGCTGGTAAAGAGGCAGAAGGCGCGGCCGCCGGTGATGTCGAGCAGGCGGCGGATCTTCTCCGCGGCCTGGCGGGAGAAGGCAGCCGAGCGCGGGTCGGGCAGGTCAGGAGGAACGTAGAGAATGGCCTGCGTGGCGTAGTCGAAGTGAGAGGGCAGAACCTCCTCGCGAGCGTGCTCGACTCCCAGGCGCTGGCGGATGTATTCGAAGCTGCTCTGCTGCTCCGGCGCGGAGACGGCCAGCGTGGCGCTGGTGAGCACGGCTGTCTCCACGTGCTCGAACAGGGTCTGCTTCAGAATCTGAGAAACGTCGATGGGTGTGGCCTGAAGAATGATGTGAGTCTGGCCGCCGCGTGATTTGCGGCCCTCGCCGCGCTGGTCAACCCAGAAGACGGTGTTCTTGTCTTCCGACTCCATGATGAAGGCCAGCTGCGTGCGCAACTCGCGCGCGCGCCGGGCAAAGCCGAAGACTTCTTCCGGTTTTTTGGGCAGAAGCTCGAGCTCGCTGAAGACGCGATCGAGCGATTGCATCGCCGCGTCATAGTGCCCGCCGTGCTCTTCGAGGAATTCTTCGCGCTGGGTGAAAGCAGAACGGCCTTCGCGGCGGGGCAGAAGGCCGAAAAACGCGCGGGACTTTTCGCGCATCCGGGCCAGGGCCTGCAGCAGCGAGGCGGACATGGCCTGCTTCTGCTGCAGAGTGCCTTCGACATCGCGCGCCAGCTCTTCGAAGCGCAGATTGCTCACGCTGACGCCGAAGTAGCTCCCAGCCACGTCTTCCAGTTCGTGCGCTTCGTCGAAAATCACCGCCGAGAACTCGGGCAGGATGCCGGCATCAGGCCCGCCGCTCTGGCGCAATGACAGATCGGCAAAGAACAGGTGGTGATTGACGATGATGATGTCGCTCTCCAGGGCGCGGCGGTGCATCTCGGTGATGAAGCAGCGCTCCCACTGGCGGCACTTCTGTCCGGTACAGCGCTCGGTGCGGGCGTCGAGCTTGCCCCACAGCTGGGTGGTCTCGGGGAGCTCTTTCAGTTCGGCGCGGTCGCCGGTCTCGGTGACCGGCTCCCACTCGGCGATCTGGCGGTACTGTTCGATCTCCTGCAGGCCGCTCAGCACCGGCTGCTCGCTCAGGTCGTAAAGTTTCTGCCGGCAGAGATAGTTGGCGCGTCCCTTCATGTAGCAGACGCGCAGCTTGCCCAGGTGCTCTTCGAGGAAGGGAATGTCCTTGAAGAAAAGCTGTTCCTGAAGGTTCTTGGTTCCGGTGGAGATGATCACGCGCTTGCCGCTGCGGATTACCGGCAGCAGGTAGGCGAGTGTCTTGCCGGTCCCGGTGCCGGCTTCGACGATCAGGTGGCGGCGCTCGTTGAGGGCTTTTTCTACGGCTTCCGCCATCTGCAACTGGCCGCGGCGGAACTCGTAGCTGGGATGAGCCCGGCTGAGCAGTCCGCCGGAAGCGAAGAACTGGTAAAGAGTGGGCAGCTTGGGGGAATCCAGTGCGCCTGTTCCGGCCTGCAAGGGAGAGCTCATGAGGGCGTGTTCTAATAATAGACGAGCGCAGCCGTTATTTAAGACCAGCGGCTGAGTTTTCACTTCGCCCGCGCAGCCTCGTGTCTTCCGCAACTCCAACCCGTGCTCCCCTGCTGGCCATCGTAGGCCGGCCGAACGTGGGGAAATCCACGCTCTTCAACCGGATTGTGGGATCGCGGCGGGCGATTGTCGGCGACGAGCCGGGCATCACCCGCGACCGCCTCTACGGCGAGACCACCTGGGAGGGCCGCAGGCTGCGCGTGGTGGATACCGGCGGCATTGTTCCCGATGAGAAAGACCTGATCCCGGCGGAGATCTTCCGCCAGGCCTGGGTGGCGCTGGAAGAGGCCGCGGCGATCATCATGGTGGTGGATGGGCGCACGGAACTGGCCAGCCCGGACATGGATCTGGCGCGGCTGCTGCGGCGCATGAACAAGCCACTATTTCTGGCCGTCAACAAGGTCGACACGCGGGAGATGGAAGCGCCGGCAGAGAATTTCCGAACGCTGGGAATTGAGCAGCTCTATACGGTGTCGGCGGAGCACGGGACCGGAACGGCGGAGCTTCTGGACGAAGTGGTCAAGGCGATTCCTGCGGGCGATGACGAGGCAGCGAAGGAATCGGGCCCGGAGCCGGTCGCGGCAGATGCAGTGCAGCCGGAGGGCGAAAGCGCAGAAGAAGTCCCGCCACCGCGTGAGACCAAGGTCGCCATCATCGGTCATCCCAACGTAGGCAAGTCCACGCTGCTGAATGCGCTTACCGGGACATCACGGGCCATCGTTTCGCCGATTGCCGGCACCACGCGCGACGCGGTGGACGAGGTGATCGAGAGAGACGGCAAGAGCTATCGCTTCATCGATACCGCTGGAATCCGGCGCAAAGGCAAGACGCGGCTGATGGCGGAAAAGCTCTCGGTGGTGATGGCGCGCAAGCACCTTGAGGCTGCCGACGTAGCCCTGCTGGTGCTGGACGCGGTGGAGGGCGTGAGCGCGCTGGACGCCGCCATCGGCGGCTACGCGGACGAGAGCGGGCGCTCGGTGGTGATCGTGGTGAACAAGTGGGACCTGGTGGGGCCGTCGCGAAAGAACGAGGACGGCGCCCGGCCGGCCGACCGCAGTGTCTACGAGCAGCAGGTGCGCAAAGCGCTGAAGTTTCTGGATTATGCGCCGATTGTTTTTGTCTCCGCCAGCGAGGGCAAAAACCTGGACCGCCTGTTTGAAACTCTGGAGATTGTTGCCGTCGAGCGGCGCAAGCGCATTTCCACCTCGCAGATGAACCGTTTTGTGGAGTCGGTGGACTTTGAGCGCGCCGGAGTGCCTTACCGGCAGAAGGTCAAAGTTTTCTACATGACGCAGGCCTCGGTGGCCCCGCCCACGTTCGTGCTGTTCACCGATAAAGACGTGAAGCTGCATTTTTCCTACGAACGTTTTCTGCAGAACCAGATCCGCAAGGCGTTCGGGTTTGTGGGGACACCCATCCGCATCAAGAACCGGGCGCGCAGCAAGGTGGAGCTGGGGGCAAGAAAGCGGGGCAGATAATCCGCTCACACCGCCGGAGCAGTGCCGGGGAGCGGGGGAGGCGGCGTTGGAGAAGGCATATAAGGCGCGGGAAGCGGCGGCCATAGCAACTCGCCCAGCCGAGGATAGCGACTGCCTAAGAAATAGAGAGAGTACGACGTAAAGAAAACGCCAATCGGTGCGGCCACCAGCAGGCTGAGGATGAAGAACAAGGCAACGGCCACGATGATGCCGACCACGGCGGCAGCGATTCCAACCACCAGAGCCACTGGGCCTGCGCCCTTGACCAAGCCTGCTATCAACACACCGGCGATGACCGCCGGGATGGCCAGCACCAGGATAGCGAGAATGAACGCTATGGCCGCGGCGAAGGCGGCCGCAATCGACAAAACCAGCTTCATTCCCAGATAGCCGGCGAAAGCCCACGGTTCAGCCGTGGCGATTTCGCGGAGCCGCGCCCAGCCGGCGCCGATAGTCAGGTCTTCAACCGCCATCAACGGCACTACAAAATCATTGGCGAGAGTCGCCACAACCGCCGCGACGATCACGAAGATAAAAACAGCCAGCAGCATCGGCAGTATGAGGCGGAGGATCGCCGGCCAAGGGTTGCCCCCGTGGAAAGCGCCACTCTCAATGGCGCGCCAGATGGGAACGCCGACCACAAGAAAAAGCACGAGCACACAAGCAATGAAAAAGGCCACCAGGAAGCCGAAATACCGGTTGGCCTGATTCCGGTAAAGGTGCCACCCGCGGGCAATCTGCGGATTGCGGTTCAGGACGGAATCGAACAGGATGAAACGGAAGCGGCAGGAGAGGTAGGCGAAGACCAGAAAGAGGACAACGGCGACCACTGCGAGCAGAATGATAAGCCAGAGATACTCGATCAAGAACGCACGAACCTGCTGTTCGATGCCGGAGCCGGCGTCTCCGCCCCTGTTGGGAATGGCGTTGCTGAAATTGAATTGTCCACCACCGCCGGCGCCGGCAAGCCAGGCGATGAATCCGAGTTTCAGGCAGGTCTTGAAACGGAAAGGGCGAAAGAGCATGAACTTCGTATGCTGCAGGGCGGGATTTACGGCGTCAACGGCTGAGAGTCGAGGCATAGGTTTGCGACGGCCTGCCTTTCGCATCCGAACAGCCGGATTGCTGAAGCCAAGATGTTAAGCTTTGCAGCGCCGTCTCACAAACCATTTTGTGGCGCAGCTTTTTATCGCGGACGCGGCGCCGCGTGGCTTCGTCGAGTGGGGGAAGCAGGTCAAAGGTGATGTTGGCCGGCTGAAAGTTTTTCGCCTCGGCGTGGCAGATGTAATGCACCAGCGAGCCCAGCGCGGTCTCGCGCGGCAGCGGGATGGGGCTGAAGCCGGCGGCGGTTCGCGCCGCATGGATTCCGGCCAACATGCCGGTGGCGATGGACTCGGTATAGCCTTCGACGCCGGAGATCTGGCCGGCGAAGAAGATCTGCGGGTGCTGCTTCAACGCCAGCGATTCCGCCAGCAGCGACGGCGCATTGATGTAAGTGTTGCGGTGAATCTGGCCGTAACGCAGGAAATTTGCATTCTCCAGGCCGGGAATCAGGTGCAGCACGCGCGCCTGCTCGGCAAACTTCAAATGGTTCTGGAAGCCAACGAGATTGTAGGAGTCGGCGCGCAAGTTTTCCTGGCGCAACTGGACCACGGCGTAGGCCGGCTTGCCGGTGCGCGGATCGGCCAGGCCCACCGGCTTCATGGGGCCGAAGCGCAGAGTGTCGCGGCCGCGGCGGGAGATCTCCTCGATGGGCAGGCAGCCTTCGAAATAATTCAGCTTCTCCCACTCGTGGCCCTCGACCGACTGCGCAGCCAGCAGAGCGTCGATAAAACGGTCATATTCTTCGCGGGTAAACGGGCAGTTGATGTAGTCGGCGGTGCCTTTCCCATAGCGGGCGGCAAAGTAGACGCGCGACATGTCGATGGAGTCAGCTTCCACGATGGGGCTGATGGAGTCGTAGAAATAAAGATGAGCGCTGCCGGAGAGGCGGGCGACCTCGCGGGACAAGGCGTCAGAGGTCAGCGGGCCTGTGGCGATAATGGTGAGGGCGTTGCTGTCGTTCTCGTCGATACGGGTGACTTCCTTGCGGACGATGCGGATGCCGGGCTCGCGGGAGATGGTCTCAGTGACCTGGGCAGCGAAGGCTTCACGATCGACGGCCAGGGCATGGCCGGCGGGCACGGCGGTCTGGCGCGCGATCTCCAGCAGCAGAGAGCCGCAGCGCCGCATCTCTTCTTTCAGCAGCCAGGGCGCGGTGTTCTCGCTCTCCGACTTGAGCGAGTTGGAGCAGACCAGCTCGGCAAATTTATCGGTCTGATGCGCCGGAGTGGACCTGGTAGGGCGCATCTCGTAGAGCTCGACAGCCAGCCCGCGGCCGGCGCACTGCCATGCCGCCTCGCATCCAGCCAATCCGGCGCCGATGATACGAATAGCGGGCGTCATCTGTTGGCAGGTTCGGAATTTTCTTGCGGCAGTGACTTGCCCTGGGCCAGACGCGAGAGCGCAGGTTCCATGATGCGCATGGTCTCCCAGTCGTCCATGGTGGTGGCGCCCAGCGATTCGTAAAACTTGATGGCCGGCTCATTCCACTTCAGCACCTGCCAGACCACGCCGTAATAATTCTCGGCCACGGCAATCTGCGCCAGTTTTTCCAGCAGGGCCTTGCCGATGCCCTTGCCGCGCATTTCGGGGATGACAAAAAGATCTTCAAGATAGAGGCCGGGGCGTCCGCGCCAGGTGGAGTAGTTGTGAAAAAAGAAGGCGAAGCCCGCCGGCTGGCGGTTCCATTCGGCGATGATGCAACGGAACTTGGGATCGGGGCCGAAGCCATCGCGGCGCAGGTCGTCCTGTGTGGCGAGCACGGCCTTGGGCTCACGCTCGTACTCGGCGAGCCCGCGGATGAAGTCGAGGATCAGAGGAACATCGGCGACGGTGGCAGGGCGGATGGAGAGCATGATGGGAGTCCTACCGCTGATTTTCGCCGATGCGCGCGCATAAGGCAATTTTGGCGCGCAAAATGTTTGCGTTGGCACTTGACCCAGGGCCTCGCAAAGCCCGCATACCGGATGGCGCGGGAAATCTCTGAATCAGCTATGGCAAGGGAGACATCCTCGGGGTCCTTCGACTACGCGCCCATCGGCTTGGTCTAGCCTGCACTTCATCGAGGCGCTCCGCTCAGGATGATACAGGTTGAGGCCATGGCGTGGTTTTGGTGAGTTGCAAGAAGCCAGGTTTACTTATGGCTTGTGCAGGATCACCTCGACGCCGCGCTTTGCCAGTTCGCCGGCAACGTCGCCGGCCAGAAACTGTTCCGCTTCGCGCCGGCGCTTGAGGAATGCGTCCAGGTGGGCCAGAGCGAGGCCGCGAATCCAAGTGTGGGCCTGCTCTTCCGAGGAAAGCTGGGACATGGGAAGCATCTCCTTCTGCATCGCGGCCACTTCGGGAGGCATGGGCATGGGCATGGTGCGAAAGGTTTCGTGCTGCTGCGCGACGTTGTCGACGAAGTGCATGTGGTCAGCACGGCGCAGGATGACCATCTGCTTTGTCGAACGAGTACGGGCGAAGAGCTCGTACATGCCGGCAAGGGGAAGGGGGACGTCGTTCTCCGCGGCCAGATACAAGACGGGCACGTCGCGGCCCCAATTAAAAGTAAGTTTGCCGGGAAGTATGCCAGGGCGCGGATTGGATGTACCGCCCGGCGCCATGGCAACGACGGCGCGAATGCGATGATCGACCTCGGGCGTGGCCAGCGCCGTCCAAGCCCCGAAGCTGTGGCCGGCAATGGCGATTTGTTCAGGATCGATGGTTGCGTCTGAAGTCCAGTTTGCCGGCTGCAGCAGATGGTCGATCAGGAAGCGGGCATCGGGCACGCGGCTATTGATCACGGCTTGCCAGCGCGACTTCTTTTCCTCTTCGCTTTCGGTCTGCGGGCGGGCCAACTCGGGGGCGACTACCTCCGAGTGGTCCAGGGCGGCAACGATGTAGCCGTGGCTGGCGAGATGAGTGCAGAGGAAGCTGGAAGCACGGCGGTGGCCGCCGCTGTGGTGGGAGAAGACGATCAGGGGATAGACTCCGCGGAGGGCTGCGGCATCGCGAACTGCGCTTTGGCTGGTTTCTGTGGCGGAGTTACGCGGGGTGAAACGATCCTGCGTGGATAGATCAATGTCCCGGCCGGTGTGTTGGGCCGCTGCCGGATACCAGACTTCGCAAGGAAAAAGGCGGTTGCGGGATTTGTGATAGGCGTCAAGAGTCTGCACTCCAACGGGGAAAGGCCCGCGAAGAAACGGATCGTATCCCGCGGCTTGACGAAGCTGAGAGTCAACCACGCCAGTCTTGCTGAACATCAGACCTCCCAACCAATCGACAGACTCCTGAATCGAGGGTCAACTCCGGCGGAGGCTGTTGCCCGCCTGCGCAGATTACTGCGGCGAGAAAAACAGAGACGATCCTTGCCTGGTTCATCAAGCTGTGGCCCTGAGATTGGCCAAGGCTTCGTCTTCGGCCTGATAGTCAAAGGGAACTCCCACGGCTTGCGGTGGATTGGCGCGTTCCCAGCGGATGGTGCGGGCGAAAGCTTCCGCTTCCGGCGTGACTTCGCGATAACCGAGCTCCTGGCGAATCCGGTCGGAGGATACAACCAGATGCTGGTCGGTGTTAAAGGGTGCTTGCAGGTGCGCGGGAGCTTTCTCCGGAGGGAGGACAATAAATTCGCCCGGCCAGTTCACGGCGGCGGCGATTTTCTTTGCCCACTCAAGCTCGCTGAAAGTATCGCGCTCGCAGATGTTGTAGACACGGCCTGAGGCGCGTGGAGAGTTGGCCGCCAGCACAATTCCCGCGGCTACGTCTTCGACGTAGCCGCGCGGCGTTCGGACCGCCGCGACATTGGCGGCAAAAGGAATGAAGCTGCGCCCGTCGTCCATTCGTTTCAAGAAGAGGTGAAAGCGATGCACGTAATCTCCGGGGCCATAAATCATGGGCAGGCGCAGGATCGTTCCCGGAAGATCGCCGTCGCTCAGCACTACCCGCTCCGCGGGAACTTTGTCATATTCCTCGTCAGCCCACGACACCATCTGGCTGAGCTTCTTCAGGACTTCGGGCGGGTAGGGCGGCAGGGTGTGCAGGGCGGAGTCTTCCGTGAGCGGCAACGGTTCGAGCGCTCCCGGCTCTAAGCCAGTGTAGACGCCCCAGGCGCGATAGGTGTCCATGCTGCTGAGGACGACTACGCGCGAAGTGATTCCGCGCAGGGTGTCCATGAGCTGGCGGGCCTGGCGCTGGGAGCTGAGGACAAAATCGATGACCAGATCGAAGATTTCTTTTGCGAAAGCTTCGCGATAATCGGCCAGATGATTACGGTCGCCGATGATCTCGTTCACGCCGGCAGGCGCCGCGGTCTTGCCGCGATGGAAGACGGTGATTTCGTGGCCCTGATGTTGAAGCTGTTGAAGGACGAAAGGTCCGATAAAGCCGGTAGCGCCAATCGCGAGAATTTTCATTGCCTCACCTCTAAACTTTCAATGCTGCTGTTTCCACTATGTCCATGCGTTCGATAAGTCCCTCGCGGAAGGTATAGACATGCCGTATGGTGCGGTCGGCGAGCACGTGGCCGCTGAGATCGCGGACCACTTGATGAACTTCCACCACGGTCCGGCCGGACTGGTCGGTAGAGAAGCTCAGCGGCTCGACGCGGGGATCGATGAGAGTCCATTGACGCGTCCAGTAACTTCGCACGGCGTTGTGACCGCGCATGCGCCCGCCCTCCATACCGTTAGGCCAGTCGACAGCCGGGTGCATCATGGCCAGGACGGATTCGATATCGCGAATGTTGAACGCCGCGTATGTTGCGGTGAGCGTTTCCTGCGTGGATTTCACAGCCGACTCCGATGGATCACAGCTTGTCGACGAATTCGTTGAGGTTGGCGCGCTTGACGAAATGGCGCCGGCCGATAGTGATGGCTTTCAGCTTGCCGGAATGAATGTTTTCGACGATGAAGCTGCGTGGCAGCCCGGAGAGCTGCACGGCGTCGTCGACGGTTAAGGTCAGGCGGTCAGCGATGAGCACCTCCGGTGCTTCGCGGCGCCCGCCTCTATGGCGGGGCCCCATCTCGACCATGGGCACCAGCGTGCCGATGGTCGGAACTGCCGGGACCTCGGGCCGCGGCGGAATGCCGGAGGTGAAACCCACCGGGCCATGACCCTGCTGGATCTGCTTCAGGCGCTCGAGTTCAGGCGCTTTGAACCAAGCCTGCCTACCGTGCTTGCTGTCGCGGTAGAGAACGGTCAGGTGCCCGCGACGGACGGCGCGTTCGATGCCGCGAGTGGAAAGGCCCAGTAATTCTGCGGCTTCGCGTTTGGATTTGAGTTCCATGGCGGGGATCATAGCACACCTGCGACAGTAGCGACAATAATTGTCGATAGTGTCGGCGCTGGCGGGCGTGAAGACCATGGTGGTTATAGAGATCCCTCGCTCCGCTCGGGATTTCAGAAAGCAAGCTTAGAGAATGATTCGCTCGTCGCCGACGCGGCGGGTGATGCGCTCGCGGTCGAGGTATTCGAGCAGAGGGATGGCGTACTTGCGGGTGACGCCGATGAGGTCTTTGAACTTGCCGACGTCCATTTTGGGCGACTTGGCTTTTTGGTCGGCTATGAGGCGGCGCAGATCCTGGAGCGCGCTCTGGTGGAAGACCAGCTCGTCGGCCAGCTTGACCAGGACGCGGTCGCGGAGAAGAAGAGTGACCAGCTTCTGAGCGCGGACCTTATCGACGGGAAGCGCGGCCAGGACTTCTTTCATCAGCGGAACCTTGAGGCCGGCGGTGGCGAAGGCTTTCTCGATCTGCTGCTTGGCTTTGGCCTCGTCGTCTTTGAGTTCCACGCCGCGGCCGGCCAGGCGGACCTGCTCGGCGGCGACTTCAGTTCTTTTCTCGCGCACAAGATCGGCCAGCACGGCTTCCATGACGGTCTGGTGCAGGCCGAGCTTGGCCCGCAACTCCTCTTTGCTGATGCCGGCCACCAGGGGATTGGCTTTGTGGAAGGCGTCGAGGGCGGCGGTGGCGGCTTGCCTGGCCTGGGCGAAGGCCTGGGTGGTGATCAGGAAGTCGCCGGCGCGGGCGATTTGTTTCTGCGCGGTGAGAGCGGCGATCAACGGCAGCAGGACAGAGGCTCTCAATCCGGTTTCGCGGACGGCGGCGGGCAGGGCCAGTCCAGCCGGTCCGCGGCGAGCGATGCGTGCCAGTAGCGTTTGTTCGCGCGTGCCCTCGCCAAGAGTTTTCAGGAACGAGACGCGTTCGCCGGGTTTCTGGCGGGGCAGGGGAAAAGCGTCGAGCACGAAGGCGCCGCCGATAGTGACGACCGGAGAAAACTGGCGAAGGATGGCGCGGTCGCCGGGGAGCAGCAGCACCGGATCGACGGTGCGCAGCTGGGCGAAGGCACTAGTTCCGGGACGAAGCTCGGTTTGTTCGTGGAGCACGACCTCGGCGATGGTCTCCGACGTGAAGGCGTGAAGATGGACGCGGGAACGGTTCTTGAGCGGCCGGGAGTCTTTCAGAAGGGAAAGCCGGACGTCGATGCGCTGCGTGCTTTCGAGCACCCCCGGAGACGAGAGCGTCATTCCCCGCGCCAGCTCTTCCAGTTGCACACCGGCGAGGTTGAGGGCGGTGCGCTGGCCGGCGGTGGCGTGGTCGGTGGCGGAGCCGTGCACCTGCGCGCCGCGAACGCGGGCCCGCTGGCCGGCGGGGAAAATCTCAACCTCTTCCTCTTTCGCCACCTGGCCGGAGATCAGGGTGCCGGTGACCACGGCGCCGAAGCCTTTCATGGTAAAGACGCGGTCGATGGGCAGGCGGAATATGGCTTCAGTGTCGCGGGCGGGGATATCGGCGGCGAGGCGGACGATCTCACGCTTGAGATCGTCAAACCCGGTGCCCTGGAGGGCGCTGACAGCGACGATGGGGGAGCGCTGGGTATCGAGGAACGAGCCGCGAACGAAATCTTCGATCTCCAGGCGGACGACGTTCAGGGTATCTTCATCGACCAGGTCGGCCTTGGTGATGACGCTGATGCCGCGGGGGATGGAGAGGAGGCGGCAGATCTCAAAGTGCTCGCGGCTCTGAAGCTTGATGCTTTCGTCGGCGGCGATCACCAGCAGCACCAGGTCCATGCCGCCGACCCCGGCCAGCATGTTGCGCACAAAGCGCTCGTGGCCGGGGACGTCGATGAAACCGAGGCGCAGGCGCTGGCCGTTGGGAGCCGGAAGCTCAAGGTGGGCGAAGCCGAGGTCGATGGTGATGCCGCGGCGCTTTTCTTCTTCCAGGCGGTCGGCATCGATACCTGTGAGAGCCTTAACTAGTGCGGTTTTCCCGTGATCAATGTGCCCGGCAGTGCCGATGATGACCGATTTCATGAGCGTTCCCAGTCTAATTGAATCCCCGCAGGGAGGACGGGAGACGGGCGGAAAAAATGGCAAGGATCACGCCGTTTTTTCTTGACAATACCGTATCGGATATGTTATTGTAGTGAGTGAAATTCGATCTGGCGGCGCATTGGCCTTGACCTGCTGATGCGCCGTCAGTGTTTGCAGTGAAGCACTCAGCAATCGGCACTTACCAATCAGCCAAATCGGGACGGGTACATGGCCTTAGGGACAGTGTTGACCCGGGAAACAGTACAAGCTGGTTGGGATGACATGGGATGACATGGGAGCCATACGAGCGGAGTCATCGGGGGATCGGGAAGATCGGGTGATCCGGTGATCCGGTGATCGGGAGATCGGGTGATCGGGGAGACACAAGCGGACCGGCTAAGGTCGTAGAGAAGCTTCGTGCGGCCTGGTAGGGGACGGAAAGCGTCGAACTCTGTTTATCGACTGCTTATAATTTAGTTACACAGCTACACCATCAAGTATTCAGAACCGTACTGCGGCCCGTCCGGGAAAGCCAGTTGGACGGCGTAAGAAAAAGCGATCACTGACCGCTCCAGGGAGCATGCGAGAATAAAAGACGAGCATTATGTCCTCTACCCACGCCGCCATCACGCCTGAGGTTATTGCCGACCACGGGATCACGCCGGAAGAGTACGAGCGGATCAAAAAGGCGCTGGGCCGCGAGCCCTCGCTGACGGAACTCGGAATCTTCAGCGTGATGTGGAGCGAGCATTGCTCCTACAAATCCTCGCGCGTGCACCTGAAGCGGCTGCCGACGCGGAGCAAACTGGTGGTGCAGGGGCCGGGAGAGAACGCGGGGATCATCGACATCGGCGACGGCTGGGCGTGCGCATTCAAGATCGAGTCGCACAATCATCCTTCATTCATTGAGCCGTTTCAGGGCGCGGCCACGGGAGTGGGCGGGATACTGCGCGACATCTTCACCATGGGCGCGCGGCCGCTGGCGGTGATGGACTCATTGCGCTTTGGGCCGATCGTGACCGGCCATCGCGCTGACCAGGCCACGGTGCACAAAAACCACTCGATCCTGGAAGGCGTAGTCAGCGGAATCGCCTCCTATGGCAACTGTTTTGGCGTGCCCAACCTGGGTGGCGAGACCAAGTTCGAACCCTGCTACTCGCAGAACCCGCTGGTGAACGCGTTTGCCCTTGGGCTGGTGCGGCGCGACGAGATCTTTTACGCGCGGGCGGCTGGCGAAGGCAATCCGGTGATCTATGTGGGGGCCAAGACGGGGCGCGACGGCATTCACGGCGCCACCATGGCCAGCGAGGAGTTCAGCGAAGGATCGGAACAGAAGCGGCCCAACGTGCAGGTGGGCGATCCCTTCCTGGAGAAGCTGCTGCTCGAAGCCTGCCTGGAAGCCATGCACACGGGCGCGGTGGTAGGCATTCAGGACATGGGCGCGGCGGGCCTGACCTGCTCAACCTGCGAGATGGGCGGGCGCGGCGGAGTCGGCATTGAGATCGAGCTGGACCGCGTGCCGCAGCGCGAGACGGGCATGAACGCCTACGAGATCATGCTCAGCGAGTCGCAGGAGCGCATGCTGCTGGTGGCGGAGAGCGGGCGCGAGCAGGAAGTGCTGAAGGTGTTCGAAAAGTGGGGGCTGGACGCGGTGATCGTGGGCCGCGTGACCAGCGGAGGCCGGCTGCGGGTGCTGGAGCACGGCAAGCTGGTGGCGGACATTCCCAACTCGGCGCTGACCGACGATGCTCCTCTGTATCAGCGGCCGATGACGGCATGGGAGGCGCCGGTTTCGCGCATGAAGCCGTCGACGGTATTTCTGCGCGGCGTAGGCGATTTCACGCGCGACCTGAAGAGATTGCTGGGCTCGCCCAACATCTGCTCTAAGCGCTGGATCTTCGAGCAGTACGAATCGATGGTGCAGACCAACACGGTGCAGGGTCCGGGCGCGGACGCGGGGTTGATGAGAATCAAGGACAGCAAGCGGGCGCTGGCCATGTCGCTGGACGGCAACGGGCGCTGGTGCTGGCTGGATCCCAAGCTGGGGGCCATGCACGCAGTGGCCGAGGCCGCGCGCAACGTATCGTGCACCGGAGCTACTCCAGTGGCGGCCACCAACTGCCTGAACTTCGGCAATCCGGAGAAGCCGCAGATCATGTGGCAGTTCTCCCAGGTGGTGGACGGGTTGACGGCGGCGTGCGAGGCGCTGGAGACGCCGATTACCGGCGGGAACGTCAGCTTGTATAACGAGACGCTGGGCGAGGGCATCTATCCCACCCCGGTGGTCGGGGTGGTGGGAATCCTGGACAACGTGAATGAGGCCATGACCTTCCACTTCCGCCAGGCGGAGCGCGACATCTTCCTGCTCAGCGGGCGCAGCAAGCTGGGACACGGGCCGGAGGTAGAGCTGGGCTCGTCAGAATACGCCAAGGAACTGCTGGGCGAGGTCTGGGGCTTCCCGCCGGCGTTGGATCTACAGCAGGAGTCGGCACTGCAGAAGTGCCTGCGGGAGCTGATCCAGAGCAGGCAGGTGGAGTCGGCGCACGACTGCTCCGAAGGCGGGCTGGCGGTGGCCCTGGCGGAGGCGGCCTTCATCGCGCAGGGGCGCGGGACGAGAGCGGCCTATGTGGGCGCGGATATTAGCCTTAACTCGCAGGGAGTACTTGCCGAAGCGACGCTGTTCGGCGAAGACGCGGGGCGGGTAGTAATCAGTTGCGACCCGAAAAAGTCCCCGGACATCAAACAAGTAGCGTTAAGATGGGGCGTAAAGGCGGACCGGATCGGGCGGACGGTTCCAGAAAAGCTGACAATCAAGATTGATGGAGCGGTCGCAGTGTCGGCCACCGTAGCGGAGTTGAAGCAGGCGTGGGACACCGCGCTGACACGCGCGCTCCATCCGGAGACGGCAGAGCGCGTGGTGGTGGGGACGTTGCAGAAGAGCTGAAGACGAGCAATTGGCCAGAACAGTTGAGAGACGCCGCGAGCCCGACTTGCGCGGCGAGCGGCTTGCATCAGGCGCGGAAGAAGGTTGATCCGAGCGGCGAGGTGAAGCGGTTTGGAGCGAAGCGACAAATTTAAAGACGAATGCGGCGTGATGGCTGTGCACAACCATCCCGAGGCTTCGACCATGGCCTATCTGGGGCTGCATCAGCTGCAGCATCGCGGCCAGGAGTCGGCGGGGATCGTGTCTTCAGACCTGGCGCGGATGTACGCGCACAAAGCCATGGGCGAGGTGGCGGAGATCTTCACCGAGCCGGTGCTGGAGAAACTGCCCGGGCCGCTGGCCATCGGGCACACGCGCTATTCCACGGCCGGCGATTCGGCGCTGCTCAACGCGCAGCCCATCATGGTGGACTGCAACAAGGGCATGATCGCGCTGGCGCACAACGGCAACCTGGTGAATGCCTGGGAGATTCGCGCGCGGCTGGAGGCACAAGGGTCGATCTTCCAGACCACCAGCGACACCGAGGTCATCGTGCACCTGGTGGCGCAGTCCAAAGAACAGACTATGCCGGAGGCGGTGTGCGACGCGCTGCGGCGCATCGAGGGCGCGTTTTCGCTGGTGCTGATGACGCGCGACCGGGTGTTCGCGGTGCGCGATCCGCGCGGCTTCCGCCCGCTGTCGATGGGACGCATCCGCAACGGGGCCGGCTCGGAGCGCGACACGATTGTGTTTGCCTCGGAAACCTGCGCCTTTGACCTGATCGGCGCGACTTACGAGCGCGACGTGAAGCCGGGCGAGATGGTGGTGGTGGGGCCGGAGGGAGTTTCGTCGCGCTTCTTCGCGGCGGAGATGAAGCAGTCAAGCTGCATCTTCGAGCACGTGTATTTTTCGCGTCCCGACAGCGTGATCTTCGGGCGCGCGGTGCAGACCAGCCGCGAAGCCATGGGGCGGCAACTGGCGAGGGAAACGGGCGTGGCGGCCGATATCGTGGTGCCGGTGCCGGACTCAGGCGTGACCGCGGCGCTGGGCTACGCGGCGGAGTCGGGGCTTCCGTTTCGCTTTGGGCTGATCCGCAACCACTACGTGGGGCGGACGTTCATTGAGCCGGAGCAGAAGGTGCGCGACTTCGGCGTGAAGCTGAAGCTGAACCCGGTGCGCAGCCTGCTGGTGGGCAGGCGCGTGGTGCTGATCGACGATTCCATCGTGCGCGGCACCACCAGCCGCAAGATCGTGCGCATGGTGCGCGACGCGGGCGCGACGGAGGTGCACGTGCGCATCTCCTGCCCGCCGACAATTTCGCCGTGCTATTACGGCGTGGACACGCCGGTGAAGAGCCAACTGATCGCGGCCAACAAGTCGGTCGAGGAGATCCGCGATTACATTGGCGCCGATTCGCTGGCATATCTCTCGCTACAGGGGCTGCGCGAAGCCTGCGCAGAAGGCGAGAAGACGACGTACTGCACGTCGTGCTACACGGGAATTTATCCCACTGAATTCGTGCCGCTGGAGCAGTTGCTGCCTCCGGCGATGGGCACGAAGAAACCTGGATAGGGTTACGAGCGCAAGCGAGTAATCCTGGAATGCAACCCACCTGCGGCGGCAAGTGGATGACGCAAAAGTCATAGGAACGAATCTGCTGCCGCGAAAGAATGCCAACAGATCCGCGTGCGTGAGACGGGCGTCCCTGCCCGGCCCGGCGTATCGTTCTGAACCAAGCAAGCACCGGCCGGAGTGCCGGCGCCACACTTGCATTTCTCATCCCCAGTTTCCTGGAAAACCTATGCGAAAGAGGCACAGGCAAGAGTGCCAATGCCACACCGGCATTAACGTTTGCTACTTTCTCGAAGAAGCCATCCGAGCGCTAGCGGTCGAGCCACATGCGCATACTTTTGGTCACCAGATCGGCGGCGTCCTGCTGGACGAAGTGGCCGGCGTCAGGAATGGTGACCAGGGTGAGGTCCTTGCCCATCCAGTCCCAGGTGTTGTTGAGCATGTCGGAAAGCAGCGCGGTGTCTTTGAGGCCGTGGATCATCAGCACCGGCATCTGCGTCTTCATCACCGGCGAGGTGTCTTCCTGGTAAGGCTCATGGGGATAGTTGCGCTTGTAGTAGTTGAGCATGGCCTTGAAGTCGGAGCGCTGGAAGGCCTCAATGTATTTCTTCTTGGCTTCGGGGTCGGTGACCCAGAAGCTGAGCATCTCCGGCGTGAGTGCTTTTTCGGCGCCTTCCTGCTGGAAGTTGCGGGCGTACTGCGACGCCGCCTGCTGTTTGGGATTGTGGGCCAGCTCGCGAGCGATGCCGCGCGGGTGCGGCAGGTTGAGGATGATGAGGCGATCGACGTATTGCGGCGCGTTCAGCGCCAGTCCCCAGGCCACCACGCCGCCCCAGTCGTGCCCGACGATGATGGCTTTCTCTTTGCCAAAGTGCTTGATCACGGCGATCACGTCGCCGACGAGCAGAGGAACAGCGTAGTTGTCGACGCCCTCCGGCTTGTCGCTCAGGTTGTAGCCGCGCTGGTCGATAGCCACGCACTGGTGTTTGTCGGAGAGCCCTTCCATCTGCTTGCGCCAGGTGTACCAGTAATCGGGAAAGCCGTGGATCATCACGATCAGCGGCCCGCTGCCGATGGTGGCGTAATGAATCTTGACGCCGTTGGAATCGACGAAGCCCTGCTTCACGCGGGATTCAAAATCAGATCCGTACAGGGAGAGAGCGGCGATCATGGAGAACATCACGACGAGCGCGATGCGGGTGGCCATGGCAAATGCTCCTTTGCGGTGAAGGGTGAGTATAAAGGGATTGGCGGGATTGCCAAAATTGCCGGCATCGATGGGGAAAGGGAGTGCACACGCGGAACCATCCCGCTGGAGAAGAGCGCACTAAACAAAACTCAAAGCCCGGGATTAATTAGTGGTAAGAATTGTCTTTCGGCGGTGACATGGTGAGGGAGCCGCAGGCATCATAATGCGTGGTCCGCGCGAGAGAGCGCGAAGTTCGAGTGGAGCGATGGTGTTCATCACAAAATACGGGCAGGCGCTGATGCTGGTGGCGCAGGCGGCCAAGAGAGCGAAGAAGGCTGCGGCGACGCCCTCGCTCACCTTCGTGCGGCACTTCGGCGGAGTGGCGCTGGTGCCGCTGGCCATTGTGGACAGCACCATCATCCCCACCTTCGGCAGCCTCGACCTGCTGACCGGGTGGCTGGCTGCCGGCAATCCCGACCTGTGGTGGTATTACACGCTGATGAGCACCGCGGGCTCGCTGATCGGAGCGTACATCACCTACCGCATGGGCAAGAAGATGGGCGAGGCGTGGATCGAAAAGAAGATCGGCGCAGCGCGCTTGCGCAGAGTGAAAAACTCGATCGAGCACCATGGAGTGGGCTCGATCTTTGTTTCCACGGTGGCGCCTCCGCCATTTCCGACGGCGTGGTTTTTTCTGGGCGCGGGAGCCTTTTCCCTGCCGCTAAAGAAGTTTGTGGCTTCGGCCCTGGCCGGACGCCTGCTGCGTTATGGCCTGCTCACCGCGGTGACGGCGCATTACGGCAGGCATTTCCTGCGCTACCTGCGCCATCCTATGCATTACCTGTTGATCTCGCTGATTGTGACGGCGTCGCTGATTACAGCGTCAATTCTCTTCGCTATCCGGCGCAAGCCGCAGCTTCAGGCCGCAAGTTCCGGAAGCTAGCCCGTTCAGTCCTACGCCACCTTGCTATTTTCCCGGCGCAATTCCACGGAATTCCCAGAAGCCGCCAGCATCTGCTCGGCGGTTTTGTGGACCTCCGCGATCGCTTCCGGCAGGCCGAGCGGGGGAATTACGGTGATGTTTCCCAGCTCCATTGCCAGATCGAAGTAGGCTTTCCGGCACTGCTGCATGAAGTCCACGGGATACTCGGGCTTGCGAGCGTGGGCGGCGACTGGATCGGCATCGAGGAGAAAGGCGAGGTCGGGCTCGGGAGCCAGGGAGCGAACCATCTGCACGAAGGCGCGGCTGAGCGGATTCCTCAAATTGAGATTGGCGAGTTCGTCGTAGATGTAGCGATCGAGAACGATAACGGTCCTTGTGCCACCAGTCGCCGCTTTGCGCTTTTCGTGCTCGACCACGCGGCGAAGGTTGATGGCGTCAGCCAGGTAGAGGAAGTGCCGGGCCAGGGTGAGATGCCATCCGCGCATGTTCTTGTCGCGGCGGTTCACCGGCTTGCCGGGCGCGCCGATGCCGCGCTCGCTTTTGTAAACCCTGTGGACGAAGCCTTCGCGGTATCTCACTCCCACCACCACGTTGTCCCAGAAAGCCAGGGTACGAGTGTGAAGGCCGGCGTTGTGAAGCGCGATGAGCAGCTGCTCGATCTGTGTGGATTTGCCCGAGCCGTCGAGCCCGGAGAAGCTGATGAGCAGCGGCTGCCTGCGAGCGGCCGCCGGATTGTTAGCGAGCAGATTTCCTGTCATTTCGGATTGACCGGGAACAATCGCCATTTACTTCTTCTGCACCACGCCAGGCCCGGTTGCTCCGGGAGGCGTGGACGAAGTTCCGCGGCTGAGCGCGTAGACCGTTCCCGCGGCGGCTCCGGCAGCGACGAAGGCGCCAATCTTGATGAGGAGGGAACGAGCCTGATGCTGCTTTGCAGGTGCGATGGCTACGCCCGCCGGCTTGGCGGCGGCGCCGCCGGCCGTGCTGACTTTTTCGGCCGTGGCAGCGCCCTGCGGTTCGCTTTGCTGCTGGGCATTGTTCTGCGCCTTGGGCTGGGGCGCATCCGGCGACTGCGGGATGCCGGCTGTGGCGTCAGGATAGGTGGTCACCGGCTGTTGCGGCGCTGGGGAAGCGGTATTGCTCTGCTGGCTGGAACTGTCCTGTGCGGGCGCCTGATCGGGCTGGCGAGGTTGACCGGTGGACGTGCTCTGCGATGCGGCCGGCGCCGCGGAGTTCCCGGTTTGAGGATTGCTTGCTTGAGCTGCAGCGTTAGTGGGCAAGCAATAGGCAATGATGATAGCGGCGATAAGAACCAGTGCGGTGCTCTGAATGCCTATAAGTTTTCGGGGAACCATGGTTTCACCTTCTCTCTGATTACGGTCTAGTCGGGCTTGGCAGAGGACAAATCGGCCTGCTCCGGATAGCTGCCCACGCTCTGGACGCGAGCGGTCTTAGGGAGCAGCTGGGTAACGTCAGCTTCTCTGTCCCAGTAATGTTTGATGCGATTTTTAAGGTAGTGGGCAAGATTGGGCAGGTTGGTCTTGTACCAGCAGCAAAGGTCCATATCCGGCGAGAAGCCGCAGACCAGGCGCAGGCGGCGCAGCATGATCTCCTGCGGAAGCAGCAACGAGGCCACGAAGCGGTGGTTGCCTTCCAGCAGTGTGATCGGCTGGGTTTCATCCGTGCCGATGAGGAGAATGGTGGTGCGGGGGCCATCATTCGACATCAGGTTCCGCAGCGAGGTGATCTTGAAGGCCAGGTCGCCGGGTTTTTTCTGGTCCTCGCCCCGGCGCAGCAGCTCGGCCACGTGAATCGCTCGGAAATTGCCGCGAGCTACGCTGCGCCACTGGGCGCGGGGAAAGACGGTGATCCGATCGACATCTTCGGGATCGAGTTCGACCTCCCACCAGTGGGTATCGGGGGGAAGCTCGCGCCACATGGTGCCGCGGCGGCGAAACAGCAGCGCGCGGCGCAGGGCGTTCTCCACCGGATCGGTGAGATGGGGATCGTACACCAGGGCCTCAAAGAAGCCGCGATCCCGGTTGTACTCGGGGTGGTAATACTCGCCTTTCAAGAATTCGGCGATGACCTCGGCTTCCGTGACCCGTTTGATTTTTTTCATTGGGCCTCCGGTTTCAGGCGAAGCGCCAGCTTGTAGCGGCGCAGGAAAGGGACGAGAACAACGACGAGCATGAGCGCCATCAACGCGATCTGCACCACGATCACCTGGCGCAGGGTGTGGTGGAAGGCGGTGATCGCCAGCACCAGAACGCCGCTGAAGAGCAGCTGCATCCAGCCGGTGTTGGCGATGCGGCGCGACATTTCGTAGGCCATGAGAACCACACTGAGCGAATAGAGCCCGGTGGCTGCGGCGTAGAGCGCCAGCAGGGGTTCACCCTGGTGGAACTCAACGCCGAGAATAGTTTGAATAACTAAATGCGGGAACAGGCTGAGAACGAGAACAAAGATCGCGGAAATCCCAAGCACCGCCAGCAGCGACCAGGAGACGAGATGAGGATCCTCGTCCTGCGGCCTGGCAGCGGCGCTGACGGGAAACATGGCGCTGATGACCTGCCAGGAGGCGAAATACACCAGGCGTCCGACCAGGGCTACGGCAGCGTAGAGTCCGGCAAGCTCGGGAGCGAAGAAGTGCTTTACCAGCAGAATGTCGATGTTGTTGATGATGACCTGGCCGATGAAGAAAACGATGGCTTGCATGCCTTCGCCGAACGACGCCGGATGACCGGCCTCGCTCTGTACCTTGAGTTCGCGCCCGAGGGGCGGGCAGAAGTAGGCGGCGAGGACGGCGGCGGAGATCGCGCCCACCGCGCCGAGCACGCCATAACCGATCGCCACCAGCAGCACTCCGGCAAGGAAGCGGGTGATAGCTTCAACAATGAAGCTGGTACTGAGCCGGCCGAAGGAACACAGCCCCTGCATGGCGCCGCGACGCACGCCGAGGGGCACATAGACCGCGATGCCAATGGCGAGAACCGCGGGAATGTTGCCGTCAGGCAGGTGCAGGTAGGCGGCCACCGGACTTTGCGCTGCAAACAGAGCGCCGCCCATCAGCAGGCTGACCAGCCAGGCCTTGCTGCGCAGCGAGCGGTAAACCGCGGCCTTGGCTCCGGGACGGTCGTTACGCGCGACGAATTTCGCGCAAACCAGCTGAAAGGCCAACGTCACGGACGAGGCCAGCATGAGCAAGGTGACCATGGCCGTGACATGCCCGAACATGGAAGGGCCAAGCATGCGCGCCATCACCACGTTGTAGGCAAAGTTAAGAACGCTGACCAGCGTGGTGCTGAGCAGCATAACGATGCTGCCGTTGACCACCAGCGACCGCGGGTCGCGGCGGCGCAGCTGGGCGGCCACAGTCGGCAGGAAACCAGGTTTGACCGAAAGACTCGCAATGTCCTGTTGCGCCATGCGTATCGTTCCTGCGGTCAGGCCGCGGCGGGAAAGTCGGGACGTTTATGGTGAAGAAGCTGTTGCCGCATGGCATTGGGCAAAAAGCCGCTGAAACTGCGAGCCGCATCGGTGGAGGTTTCGTAGATCTCGAAGAGGCGCTCCATGCGCGTGAGCTCCAGCATGACCGCGGCATGATCGGAAAGAGCAGCCAGTTTGACGTCGCCGTCGCGTTTCTGAGCCTGGGCCATGCAATGCAAGAGCATTTCGATTCCGGCGGCATCAAGCTGCTCGACCTGGGAAAGGTCGATAACCAGCTGCGGCCGGTCGGAAGTGAGAAAAGCCTGAACGTCGCGAAGAAAATCGCGGGCGGCGCGCGCATTCAGGCGATCGGGTGCGCGCTTTACCACTACGGGTCTGCTATTGGTCTCCATATCGTCTCGCAATCACCAGATTGGGGGCCAGTTCCGCGGAGGTCTCGCCGCCACAAGCCTCATGCAGAAGTTCGGAAGAAGGGGTCAAAGCGGGACTCGCCGCAGGTTCTTCGCGATCGAGCCCGCCAAACAAACCTCGCCAGATTCGTTGCGGCAGGTTTACGGCAGCGTCCGCCAGGCGTGCGCCGACGCCCAGAGAAACGCGGCCTAAAAGCTTCTGGTCGTGTACGTCAACCACCACGCCGCGGCGAAGATGAACAATCTGTCCGGCGCCGGCCACGGAATGGGTCAGATCAAGGCACGCGCCAATGCTGGTGTGAGGCAGAACCGTGCAATTCTCAACTACCGTACCGCAATCGACATGCGCGTGATGTTCGATGGTGGAGCAGCGGGTTATCACCGCCGCGTTGCGCACCACGGCTGAAGCGCCGATGAAGGCAGGCGCCAGAATGCGCGCGCCTTTTTCGATGCATGCGCCCGGCGCGAACCAGACTCCGGGACGGATTTCGCGTCCGGCGGTCGGCGTTTCGGTTTTGAGAGTCAGGATATCGATAGCAAGCTGGCGCAGATCGCGCGCGTCGTTCAGCGGGTTGATATAGCCCTGGTGGACGAAATATTCGCACTCGCTGCGACAACGGGCCAGGCCGCTGCGGAACAGGGAGGCGGCGTCATTGCGGCGGGAGCCGCTGATGCACAATATGTCAAGCGTTTCAGCTTCGTGGATGACGCGGCTGACCCGGCAATTGCGCCCCAGATGAGAATGAACGAATTTCTCAAAATCGATCTCAGCGTAGGCGCCCATGCGGACAACCAGGACCAGATCGGCGCCGCTCGCCGCCAGATCGTTGAAGGCGTTTTCGGCAGCGCGCCAGAAGCCATTGGGAGTTGCAGGACGGCAGTCAATCGACGGCGGCAGCATCTGCGCGCGGGAGAAACCGGGCTGCCCTTCCTCGACCACGGCTACCACCGGCGAGACCCCGGAACTTTCCAGTCGCTTGGCCATGCGCAGCAGGGGGCTATATCCGGCGACGTCAAACAAAGGAAGCGGGGGCGCAACGAAAGGCAGCCGGTCTTCCCTATCGTCGGCACTTACCAGGATCAGCCCGCGCATGTCCATTGGCGTCATTGGCCTCCGTCCAGAGATCGGCCGCGAGTCCTCGGTCGAACCGCGGAAGATGAAGGCGAGGAAGGAGGCACATCATGGTGGCAATGAATCATGTTCTGAATGCCGCTTGCCACTGAAGGAATGAAACACATGGGAAACCTGGAACCCTTTGCTTTTCTTGCGCTTTTCGCTGACGCCAGCGCCATTTCTGGCTGCAGTGTTGGAATAGATGAGGTTTCAACGCCGGGTGTTGTCAGCCCTGACCTTTTTCAGACTGGGGCCGGCTGTTAAGATTTTTAGATTGAATGGAAAACGTTTGGCAATATGGGATGTCTTCACCGGTAGGATTGCTGCGCTTGGCGGCTTCCGAACGGGGACTACGCCGCCTTCACTTCGGCGAGTGGGACGAGATTTCCGAAACGGAAGATTGGATTGAATCAAGCGAGGTCCTCAGTCCGTACATCGGGCAGCTTCAGGCATATTTTGCCGGCGATTTGCGGGATTTTACTTTTCCGCTTGACCTGGTGGGGACGGAATTCCAGAAGAAGTGCTGGCGGGCTTTGTGCCACATTCCTTACGGCCGTACATGCACGTATGCCGATCTGGCAAGGGAGGTGGGATCGCCGAAATCGTTTCGCGCAGTGGGGCAGGCCAATCATCGCAATCCGATTGCGATCGTGGTTCCGTGTCATCGCGTGATTGGCGCTGACGGCACACTCACCGGTTACGGCGGCGGCTTGCGGGTGAAAGAGATTCTTTTGCGATTGGAAGGCGTTCCCATCCAGCCGCGGTTGAATCTTTGATCGCCAATGGGACAGGAAAGGGCCTTAGTTCGATAGGCCTAAGGCTGAGCATTAGCCTGATGGCTGGTCTTGCTAGCGTCAGTAGCCGGAGCGCTTCGCCCGCTTACGACGATGTGATCGACGACTTTTCCGCCCCGCGCGAACGATTGGGCAATGCGCACGGCGGCCTGTCGTTCACGGCCCGTAACGACGGTGCCTGTAAGCTCAAGCCCGCCAGGCAGCGCGGCCACATGCAGGCTGTCAGAGCTGAGCTCAGGGACGCGGCTCAGCGCGTCCTGCACCTGGTTCTGAAGTTCAACGTTAGCGGTTGTTTGGGGCACATCGGAAGTGTCATTGGCGGCTACTGGAGACGGAGAAGGATCCTTGGCGTCGCCGGCTGAGGAGTTCGCGACCGGCGACGAATTGACAGGCGCCTGGGCACTCAAGCCGGCGGACAGAATCAGGAGCATCAGGAGCGAAATGACCGATGCCGCAAAAATGGACGGGAAACGCGATCTCTGCATCAGCGAAGCCTCCAGCGCTGCTAATACACTCATCCGCGGAGGCAAGTTGCACGTTGCTTGCCAGGCCGGGGGTCGAGCATTGCTCCGACTTAAGCTCTTAAGTCGCTTTGATCCAGCAGCTTGCATTGGCGCTATCTCCGTACGCGCGGGTCTCGGTTAACTGCCGGCGAATGCTCTGCCCACAATGGGTACGCATCTGCCAACTTGATGCAGGCCCGTGGATGCTTGGAGAGAAGAGCGTTAAACTCAGTGTATGCACGACCACGGATCTCATTCGCATTCCCACGCTCCCATGAGCACGCGGGCCCTGCGCTATTCGCTGGTCGCGACCCTTATCTACGTATTGATCACGCTGGTAGCCGGTATACGTGCCCACAGTCTGGCACTGCTCTCCGAATCCGGCCACAACGTCACTGATCTGCTGGCTTTGTTGCTCTCCTGGGTAGCAGTGTTTCTTCACACCCGTCCGCGCTCGGCCTCCAAGACTTTCGGATATCAGCGCGCCGGTGTTCTGGCAGCGTTTTTCAACGCTCTGACGCTGCTGGCGATAGCGTTCTATATCTTCTACGAGGCCGTCGAGCGCTTGCTGAAGCCGGTTCAGGTCCAGCCGGCTATCATGATCTGGGTTGCGGTGGTCGGTGTGCTGATGAACGGGACCATCTCCTGGTTCCTGTTCCGAGCCGCCCACGACGTCAACATCCGCAGCGCCTTCATCCATCAGCTGGGCGACACGCTATCGACTGCGGCGGTGATCGTCGGCGGCTGGTCCATCCTGCTGACCGGGCGCTACTGGATCGATCCTGCGCTCTCCATCGGGATCGCCTGCCTGATTCTCTGGTCGTCGCTGGGCATCATTCGCGAGACGCTGAATATTCTCCTGGAGGGCACGCCGCGGGGAATTTCGGTGGAAGAAATTGTCTTCAGCCTGAATTCCATTCCCGGAGTGGAGGACGTGCACGACGTCCACGTCTGGAGCATCGGCTCGGAGACCCATGCGCTTTCCTGCCATGTGCGCATTGCCGATATGCCGCTTTCGGAAACCGAGCAGATTCTCAAACAGATGACCGACCTGCTGGCCGCCCGCTTCCACATTCATCACACGACCTTTCAGTTCGAGAACGTGTTGTGCACTATCCCCCACGGCTGCGTGATCACTATTGGAAGCAGCGCGGCGCGGGAGCCGATGAAGAGCCGGTCGTAAGCTTCAGCCGAACTACTTCGCACAAATACAAGGAGGCTCGATGAACACAGTTCTGGTAACCGGCGGATCCGGCTTCATCGGCAGCCACTGCATCCTGCAGCTGCTGGCAGCCGGCCACAAAGTGCGCACCACGGTGCGGAACCTGGGTCGCGAGGGCGATGTTCGCGCCATGTTGAAGCAGGGCGGCGCGGAACCAGGTGCCCAACTCTCCTTCGTTGCTGCCAATCTGGAGAGCGACAGCGGTTGGCCGGATGCGGTGACCGCTTGCGACTACGTGTTGCACGTGGCTTCGCCCTTTCCTCCTGCCGTCCCCAAACACGAAGACGAACTCATTGTGCCCGCGCGCGAAGGAGCGTTGCGCGTGCTGCGCGCCGCGCGTGATGCCGGAGTCAAGCGCGTAGTGATGACCTCTTCGTTCGCCGCCGTCGGCTATGGCCGCAAGGAACAGACAGCGCCGTATCGCGAAACCGATTGGACCGATGCCAGCGGCGATCACCTGACCGCCTACGTCAAGTCGAAGACTCTGGCCGAGCGCGTGGCATGGGACTTCATTGCTAAAGAGGGCGGCCAGCTCGAGCTTGCGGTCGTCAATCCAGTTGGCGTGTTCGGCCCGGTGCTGGGGCCGGATTATGCGACCTCCATACTGCTGGTGCAGCGTCTGATGGATGGCGCTATGCCTGGCTGCCCGCGTCTCTATTTTGGAATCGTCGACGTGCGCGATGTCGCCAGCCTGCACATCCTGGCCATGAATCATCCTGCCGCCAAAGGCGAACGCTTCCTGGCCATCGCCGGCGACTTCATGTCGATCGTGGAGATTGCCAAAGTGCTCAAGGCGCGGATGGGCGCGGCGGCCGCGAGAGTTCCAACCCGGGAGCTGCCCAACTGGCTGGTGCGCGTAGCCGCGTTGCGCGATCCGGCAGTCAAACAAATCCTTCCCGAGCTCGGCAAAAGGAAGAACGCCACTGGCGAAAAGGCGCGGCGGCTGCTGGGATGGTCGCCGCGATCCGGCGAAGATGCCATCGCCGCCACCGCGGAGAGCCTGCTGCGTCTGCACCTGCTGAAGACCAGTTCTAAAGCTGCCTGAGCGGATCGGGCTGTACGATTAGCTTCGGCGAAACTGCTTTTCGTAGATCTCTTTCGCCGAATCCAAGGTGTCGATCTCTTCCACCGGCTTGTCCTTACGAATGCGCACGATTCTGGGAAAGCGCAGCGCGAAGCCGCTGCTGTGGCGGGCGGAGCGAGTCATGTTGTTGAAGGCCACTTCGAGAACGATCTTGGGTTCGACTTTTCGGCGAAAGCCCTGGTCTTCGATGGTGTGTTGCAGGAACCATTGCGTCATCTCCGCGATCTCGGCGTCGGTCAGGCCGGAATAAGCCTTGCCGATATTCAGAAGCTGGTCGCCGTCGCGGACCGCGAAGGTGTAATCGCTCAGCACGTGAACACGTTTGCCGTGCCCCCACTCCACAGCCGTGACCACGACGTCGAGTGTTGCCAGCTCGCGCTTCAGCTTCAGCCATGATTTGCCCCGGCGTCCCGGCGTGTAGGGTGAAGCCACGTCTTTGATCATCAGACCTTCATTGCCACGCTCGCGGGCCTGATTGAAGATCTCGTCCAGATGGGCTGCGGAACTGGCGGTGACAGTCGGCGCCAGAATCACGCGAGGGATGCCCCCGCCGGCGGTGACCCCCGCCTCGAACATCAGCTGACTCTGCGAACCTTCCACAGCCTCCCAGTGTTCCACGTTAAAGCTGCTTGCAGGAACCGAAGCGAACAACATCTCCAGAGCTTTTCTACGTTCTTCCAGCGGCTGTTCGATGAGAAGCGCGCCGCCAGTAAACAGTACGTCGAAGACCACATACACCACCGGAACCGCACGGGCCAGCTCAGCCGACACCTTTTTCCGGCCCAGCCGCTTTTGCAGTTCTGAGAAAGGCAGCGCCTGCGCTAGGCTCTCGCTCCAGGCCAGAATCTCGCCGTCGAGAATTGCCGTTTGCGGAAGGGCGCGCAGCGCCGGCGGAAGCTCGGGAAATGACTCGCTGATCTCGTCCAGGGTTCGCGAAAAGAGCCGAATCCGGGGATCATCGTTTCCGCCGCAGTGGGCCTGCGCGCGAATGCCGTCGTATTTGTCCTCCACCGACGCTCGTGCGAAGTAGGAGAAAGCTTCCTCGGCGTTCTCCGCCGGGCTGGCCAGCATGAAGCCTATGGGATGAAACAGCCGCATGGTCGCGCGATCAAGCGCACGCGCCGCCGCTAACCGCAGAGTTTCGCCGATGTCGCCCAGCAGCATGTTGGCCCGCTGCACATCAGCTAGTTTCTCATCGAAGGCTTTGGCGATCGCCTCTTCCACCAGGCTCTCGCGCAGTCCGATGCGCAGGTCGCCGCCGATGATCTTGACCATGTACTTGGTTTCTGCCGCTGTGGCCCGCTCCAGCAACTCCCGCAGCACCCCGGCTTTTTGCGCGGCGACCGAAGTTTTTGCCAGCTCATCAAGCGCCCTGGCCAGAGCGCCGAGCGAAACCGAACTGGTAGTGGGAGAGATTCCCTCCAGGATATCTGCTGCCGCGGCACCCAGATCGCCATGCCGGCGATAGGCGGCAGTCAGTGCGACGTCGGCCTTGCCGGAAATCTCCGCCACCGTGCGCCACAAGAGCGATCCACCCACTTGCAGCGTGCGCTCCTCCCATGCGGGAAAGGCGCGTCCGGAGAGGAAGACCGCAGCCTGGGCGGCCTCGTCCACGGGCAGCGAATGAAGATAGTCCGCGACCAGGCGAACCTTCTCGGTCTTCTTGGTGGTGGCGGCCACCGCATCGCCCACCGCGGCAAAGGCGCGCATGGAAGAAGGATAAAGGAATTGTGCAGCGCCTGGCCCTGGGACAGCGGTCTGAATTCCGTTGCTCTCAGGATCACTGCCCGCCGGCCACCGGCCGCTCGCCTTTCTCCTTCCAGTTTCGCAGCTCGGCGAAGCCATGATCCGTCTCTTCCGGAGTGATATTGCAGTGGCCGTCGTGCTTCACGTAATGCTGCACGAACATGTCGCCCTTGCCGGCCTCGCGGGTGATCAGCACGTACATGTTAGGCACGGTCGGCGACACCGTGGGGTCGTAGGTGGTGTGAATCGCCAGAATTGGCCGCTGGAGTTTCCCCGTCGGCGTGTAGTAGCGCTCCAGATAGCTGAGCGTGCCGGTGTCGGCTGCGTAACGCTGCACCTTGTCATTCAGCGTGTTGTCGTCGGGCGTGCCGGTGTAGATGGTGTACCGGTTGTCAAAGGGATTGCCGCCTGCGCGCTGCTGCAGGTCTTTGAGAACGTAAGTTCCAAAGACCAGCCCGTTGGCCAGGTCGGTGTTGTTGTGCAGGCTGGTGACGGTGCGCATCACCGCGGCGGCATCCGGCTTGGCGTCAAGCTGTTGCTTGATGCTCTTGCGCAAATCGTCAGTCATCTTGTAGTCCGCGGGAACCTTGGCCGGCGAAGGCAGCGCTCCGGGGAAGTAGTAATCGAACATCACCCGGATGTCGAACGGCCGCTCCATGAACCAGCTGGCCTGGGCCAGCGGTCCACAAAGCGCCAGGCCGCCGTCGTAGGACTGGGGAAACTTCTCAATGATGGCCATGGTGAGGAAGCCGCCCATCGAGTGGCCGGTGATCCACGTCTCCTTGGGTTTGCCGTATTTGTCGATGAAGTACTTGCGCAGAGCCTCGGTGTCGGGGATAGCCTGCTCGATCGCCCAACCGCCGGTGGAATACCCGGACTGCACCAGCGCATAGCCGTCCTTCACAAAGACTGCGAGTCCTTTGGGCAGCTCTTTCTGCGTGTAGCTCACTGGATCGGCGTTGTAGCCGTGGCAGTAAACAACCAGGCCGTGGTTCCAGTTCTCGGGGATGTCGATCCTGAACTTGGCGTGATTGATCTCGCCGATCTCGGTCTTGGGTTGGGCGAAGGCCAGCGTTGTCCCCACTAGAAGAAAAGATGCAAGTATGATTCTGAGTTTCATGGTCCTCTCACCAGCCGTGATGTTTTGTCGTCGGTCTATCTGCCGAAACCCGTTTCCTGGATGGCTAGTTCTCTTCGAAACGCCTGTTCGCGCTCGCTTACATAGCTCTTGTAGCCTTCGGGATCAATGAAGGGATTCGATCCGCCGGAAAGGCGCGCATATTTCTTTTCCATATCGTAATAGCCGCCATGCGCGCCCAGAAATATATCGCAGTGCAGCGACTCCAACACCGTGAACGTCTTTTCGTAGTCCCGCGCGATCTGGGGATAGGCGGCATTCTCCGTCAATTCGTAGCCCGGGTTCACGTTGGGACTGCCCACGATGACAACGTCGTACGCCTTTCCCGCTTCCTGGGCTTTCATGGTCCAGGTGGTGCAGCCCCTGGTGTGGCCGGGAGTCAGGTGCGCCGTTAACACGGTCTTGCCCAGCGTAACCGTGTCTCCGTTGTGCAGGACGCGGTCAACTTTTGTCGCCGGGTAAAGCGAGTTTGCCAACTTGCCGTAGGCGAAATCTTCCTTGCCTCCGGACTCGACCACGGGAACATCGCCATCCATGACCATATATTTGGCTCCGGTCAGTTCCTTGATTCGGGCGGCACCGGCGTCGTGATCGAAGTGGGCATGGCTGATCAGCAGAATTTTTATGTCCCTGAAGCGAAATCCCAGTTTCTCCACGCTCTGCTGGATAAGAGGAACTGAAGCTTCCAGTCCCGCATTGATGAGGATATGTCCTTCAGGATTGGCGATCAGATAGATGCCAAGCTCCTTGCTGCCCACGAAGTAGACATTGCCGATCACATGATGCGGCGGGAAGGGCGCCAGATAATCCGGCCGGGTCGGTGGGGTCCCGGCTGTCTGCGCTCCCGCCACCGGGGAAACCGCCAGCGCCGCGGCCAGTAGCAAGATGATAGCGATTGCAAATCTGAGCCTCATGCGAATCCCTCTGAAGGAAAACTGTAAACGCGTAAGGGTACGAGGTAAGCCTCTCGAAAGTAAAGGGTTAAAAGCGCGACAGGGGCAGATGCCGTATTGTTTGGCGGCCTGGTTGCTACCTGACGTAAAATGACCATGCGGCCAATCCCCGTCGCTGATTCTGAATTCGTCATCTAAATTTGCAATACCAATGAAATACTGGCGCGAAATTATTCGTTTTCTTGTGTCCCTGCAACTGCTTCCCATCCTGGAAAGCGGGGAAGAGACCACCCTGGTCGGCGGTCAAGCGGTCTTCGAAGGCGTCATGATGCGCTCGCCGCACGCATGGGGGATTGCCATCCGCAAACCTTCGGGCGAGATGAACGTTCACTCAGAGACGCTCGCGCGACCGTCCGAGAGACATAAGTGGATGGGCTGGCCCTTCATCCGCGGCCTGGTAACCCTGGGACAGGCCATGCGCCTGGGCTTTTTGGCTTCAAAGTTCTCGCTCAACGTTGGCCTTGCCGGCCTGGCCGAAGAGGAAGCCAAAAAGAACGGCGCCCGCGGCGGCGAGACCGGGGCTCCCCAGGCCGAGTCGCAAAGCATCGCGATCAAGCCGCCCGAGCTCAGCACCTGGGCCATCGTGGCCAGTTCGATCTTCACATTGGGCTTTTTCCTATTTGCCTACAAGTTCGTTCCGCTGCTGGCCGCTACTGGTCTCAAACATCACTGGTCGGCCTTGGGCAACAATTTCCTGTTCAACCTGGTGGACGGCGCCATCCGCATCCTGCTCTTCCTGAGTTTTGTGTGGGGCATCTCGTTATTCTCCGACATCAAGCGCATCTACCACTACCACGGCGCCGAACACAAAACGGTCTTCGCTTACGAAGATCACGGCATGCCTTCGATCTCGCGGGCACAAACGTACTCCACTTATCATCCCCGCTGCGGCACCAGCTTCCTGATGACGATCATGCTGATCTGCATCTTTGTCTATGCCGCTTTCCCCATTCAGACCTTCTGGGGCAAACTGCTGCTACGAATTGCCTTTCTCCCGGTGATCGCCTCCGTTTCCTACGAAATTATTCGCTTCTCCGCCAAACATGGAAAGTCTCTGTTCGCGCTTCTGACCAGGCCCGGACTCTGGCTGCAGCGCATTACCACGCAGCCTCCGTCTGACGATCAGGTAGAATGCGCCATCCGCGCCCTGGACGAGGCGATGGAATTGGAGAAGAAGAATGGCGGGGAACTGGTGATCGCCTAGTAAAACTCTCCCGAGCTCAACGAGGGATCCCATCGCTGCGATGCTGCCAAGTTTCGCTGGTTTTTCTGCTGTAAGCCCTTGAATGAACGGGTGCTGCTATCAGAAGCACACGTTGAGATCGCTCCTGCCCACGCCAGGTACTCGTTGTAAGCCTGAAGATTGCGAACGATAATAGTGGTCTCTCGCTGCGCTCGAGAGGGACGGAGGAACGCATGCCCAACCTGGTAAACCTGCTGATCGGCCTCGAACGCTTTGCCGCCGGGATGCACCGCAAGAGCATTCAGGTCGGCGATCACAAGGTGTTCTACGCCGAGGGCGGCAAAGGCGAAGAGACCATGGTTCTGGTGCATGGCTTCAGCTCCTCCGCCGATAGCTGGAACCGGATCGCCGGTCGGCTGCGGAAGCATTACCGCCTGATCGCCGTCGATCTTCCCGGTTGGGGCGAGAGCACCCGGCTGGAAGCCGCCTCTTACGGTTATCCCGCGCAGGTCGAGCGCCTGCATCAATTTGTGCGACAGCTAAGGCTGAGCCGCTTTCATCTGGTAGGCCATTCCATGGGTGGCGGCATCTCCGCGAACTACGCGGTCAAGTACCCTGACGAAGTCATCACCCTGGCGCTCATTGCGCCGCACGGCGTTATCGAACCGGTGCGCAGCGAGTTGGCAGCGTCAGTCGACCGCGGCGACAACTGGCTGGTGGTGACCTCGCTTCCCGGCTTCACGCGGCTGCTGGACAAATGCTTTGCCAAGCGTCCTTACATCCCCGGTCCAGTCCTGAAGGCCTTAGCCGCGCAGACGGTGAGCCGCGCTGCGAAAACGGGAAAGATTTTTGACGAGGTGCAGCTCAGCCCGCCTCCGCCGCTGGTGGAAAGGATCAGCCAGATCAAGGCACCCACCCTGATCATCTGGGGCGATCAGGATAAGCTGATCCATTTTTCTGCCGCCGAGCTATATCGAAAAGGGATCAAGGACTCGGCTACCTTGATCATCCCCGGCTCCGGACACATGCCGCTGATGGAGAACGCTCGCCAATGCGCCGAAACCTACCTTTCGTTCATCAAAAGACCGAGGGGAACCGCAGAGGCCGCAGCCTGAGACTCGGCTACAATAAGAACAGTCATGTTTGAGCGGTTAAACCAAATCGAGAACAAGTACGAGGAGCTGACCCGCGCCCTGGCATCGCCGGAGGTGATCGGGGATTCGTCCAAGTACCAGAAGACCGCCAAGGCCCACAGCGAGGTCTCGGAGATCGTCGAGAAGTACCGCGAATACAAGGACTTACGGCGCGGCATCGATGAGAGCAAGACCATGATCGCCGAGGAATCCGATGTCGAGCTCAAGGCCTACGCCCAGGAAGAGATGACCCGGCTGGAAGAGCGCCTGGCCGCCACCGAGGCCGAACTCAAGCTGCTGCTGGTCCCCAAAGATCCCAACGACGAGAAGAACGTGGTTCTGGAAATCCGCGCCGGCACAGGCGGCGACGAAGCCACCCTCTTTGCCGCAGAGGTCTTCCGCATGTACACGCGCTACGCCGAAACCCAGCGCTGGAAGGTGGAGGTGCTCTCCACATCGGAATCCGGTGTCGGCGGCCTGAAAGAAGTCATCGCCATCATCGAAGGCAAAGGCGTTTACTCGCGGCTGAAATATGAGAGCGGCGTGCATCGCGTGCAGCGCGTCCCTCAGACCGAGCAGCAGGGCCGCGTGCACACCTCGGCCATCACCGTCGCCGTGTTGCCTGAAGCCGAAGACGTGGACATCAAGATTGAGGCCAAGGACCTGCGCATTGATACCTTCTGCTCCTCCGGCCCCGGCGGCCAGTCGGTGAACACGACATATTCCGCCGTCCGTATCACCCACCTACCCACCAACACTGTGGTCAGCTGCCAGGACGAGAAGTCGCAGATCAAGAATCGCGAAAAAGGCATGCGCGTCCTGCGTGCCCGTCTCTACGAGATGGAGATGGAAAAGCAGCAGGCGGCGCTGGCCAAGGAACGCCGTGCCATGGTGGGCTCGGGCGATCGCAGCGAAAAGATTCGCACCTACAACTTCCCCCAGAACCGCGTGACCGACCACCGCATCGGGCTGACCATCCACCAACTGGCCGACGTCATCGACGGCAAGCTGCAGCCCATCATCGACGCCCTGATCACCCACTACCAGGCGGAGAAGCTCAAACAACAGGCGGAAGTCACGGCGTAGGAGCCTCGCCGGCCCAGCGTCTGGGACGACAGCACGTAAATGCGAATCCCGGCTGAGAAGTGCCCGCCCTGCCCCCACCAGAATTTAAGATGTTAGGGATCTCTCGTTTCGCTCGAGATGTGAGCATGACCGTCCCTCACACCATCCCCGGATTGTGCCGCTTTCAGGCGGATTTGTGCCGAAAGCTTGGTTCTTCACTGTATGACCACCTGCTGAATCGCTGCGCCGAGGACTATGAGCAGGGTGGGCCGGTGCGGGAGCTGCTCGAGCCGCACAAGGATGATCCGCGAGGTTCGGTGGTGGCGTTGCGGCTGATGGGTGCGGTGCATCGGCTGGTTCTGGAAGGACGCGCACCTCGGCTGGCGCAATTTTATCCTTCGTCCGGAGGCACGGTCAGGCTTGAGGGCGGCGATGTGTGGGAGACGTTCTCAGCCACGCTGCGTGAGCAGATGCCGGCGCTGCGCCAGCTGATCTGCCAGCCCGTGCAGACCAACGAGGTCGGACGCTGCGGTGCGCTGCTGGGCGGGTTCCTGCTGGTCGCTCACCGCACCGGCCTGCCGCTGCGGCTGCTCGAGATCGGGTCGAGCGCCGGACTCAACCTGCGCTGGGATCACTTTCGCTACACCTGGAAGGGCGGAGCGTGGGGTGATCCCGCGTCCCCCGTGGTGTTGCAGGATGTGTTTGCGAGCGAAGCCGTGCCGCCGGTCGGCGCGGTGAAGGTGGTAGAGCGAAGAGGCTGCGATCCAAGCCCGATCGATGCCACCTCGACGGCCGGACGGCTGACCTTGCAGTCTTTCATCTGGCCGGAGCAGCTTGAGCGGCGCGCGCTGCTGCAGGCGGCTCTTGAAGTGGCGCGCACGGTGCCCTGCGTGGTCGATTGCGCGCGGGCGGCAGGCTGGCTTAGGGCCCGCTTGGAGGAGCCGGCCCCCGGCAAGGCGACCGTGGTGTTTCATTCCATCGTCTGGCAGTACCTGAGCCATGAAGAGCGGGATAGGGTGGCGGAGACAATCACGGCCGCAGGGTCACGGGCGACCGCAGAGGCTCCCGTTGCCTGGTTGCGCATGGAGCCAGGCAGGGATTCGGCCGAAATAAGGCTAGAGATCTTCCCTGGCTTCGCCGAGCAGCTCATCGCGACGGCCGGCTATCATTCGGCGCCGGCCACGTGGCTCGCACCACCTTCATAGATGTTGCGCCGCGTAGGGTTTAACAGTACCCTTATCCGCCTCAGCCCCGCTCGGTTGTCGCCAGTTGCTATTTGCAAGCTGTGAATCGCTTTATGCAACTCAAGCAGGCCGTTGACGCCGCGTACGACCTCTTTGTTTCCAGCGACGTTCCTTCTCCGCGACTCAACGCCGAACTCCTGATGCTCTTCGTGCTGGGACGCGAACGCGCATATCTCTACGCCCATCCCGAGCGCGAGCTGACCAGCGAAGAGCAGGCGCGCTACGACGAAGTCATTCGCGAACGCGCCCGCGGCTGTCCCACGCAGTACATCACCGGGCACCAGGAGTTTTGGGGACTCGATTTGCTGGTCTCTCCGGCCGTGTTGATTCCCCGGCCCGAAACCGAGCATGTGGTCGAAACCGTCCTCGAGCTGGTAAGGGATTACTCGCGCGACCACCTGGAGAAGCTGCGCATTGTCGACGTGGGCACGGGCTCCGGTTGCATCGCGCTGGCGCTTACCAGCGAACTGCCGCAGGCTGAGATCCACGGCGGCGACATCTCGGAAGAAGCCCTGGAGATGGCGCGCGTCAACGCTGCCCGGCTGGGTCTGGGGCAGCGGGTGCTCTTCCGCAAATCCGATTTGCTGGATCTTTACCAGGGCCAGCAATTCGACTTCGTCGTCTCCAACCCGCCGTACGTGGGCGACTCCGAAGCCGATAAGGTGCAGAAGCAGGTGCGCGAGTTTGAGCCCAGAATTGCGGTCTTTTGCGGCGACACCGACGGCATGGGCATCTACCGGCGGCTAATTCCGCAGGCATGGAAAGCGCTCAAGCCGGGTGGCTGGTTCGTGGCCGAGATCGGCTTCTCATCTGAGCAGAACGCGCGAGATCTCCTCAAAGAGTGGACAGACGTGCAGATGACGGCAGATCTGCAGGGCATTCCGCGAGTGATTGCGGCGCGCAAGCCACAGTAAGGCGCAGTCTATTCGTCGCCTACGGCCGGATGGCAGGCGTGGGGAGTCGGCACTGGCGTTTCATGACGAAGAACCAAAACAAATTTCCGGATGCAGCCGCTATCGCGCTTGCACGCTTTGCTACACTAATTGGTTTTCTTTAATCGACGGAGGTGAGTTTTGGCGGAGAGCAGAACCTCTTTTGCCGAAGCCGATCTGAGGCGCACCTTGCGCCGCGATGCCTGGTGGCTGGAAGCCATTCCGGTGATCGTGATTCTCGGTGGCTTTGGTATTTACGCGACGTTTCGCGCGTTTGAAGGAAAGTTTTACGAGTGGGGCCCGTATCTGTCCCCTTTTTACTCCCCGCTGATCGATCCGCAGCATCACTGGTGGCCGCTCTCGCCGGCGCTGCTGATCCTCGCTTTTCCTCTTGGCTTTCGCCTTACCTGCTACTACTACCGCAAGGCTTATTATCGCGCCTTCTTTTTTGATCCGCCGGCCTGTGCGGTTGGCGAAAGCGCGCACCGCAACTACCGCGGTGAGACCAGTTTCCCTTTCGTTCTGCAGAACGTCCATCGCTATTTTTTTCTTGGCGCTGTCATCTTTCTGGTTTTCCTCTGGCATGACGCGATTCGTGCCTTCTGGTTCAACGGAAGATTCTTTATCGGCGTTGGCACCCTGGTGCTGCTGGTGAACGTCGCTCTGCTGACCCTCTACGCATTCTCCTGCCACTCGTGGCGTCACCTGATTGGCGGCAAGCTGGACTGCTTCTCCTGCACCGCCATGAATCGCACACGCCACGGCATGTGGAAGAGAACCAGCTTTCTCAATGAGCGCCACATGCTGTTCGCCTGGCTGAGCCTGTTCTCCGTGGGACTGGCCGATCTCTACGTGCGCCTGGTCGCTTCCGGCGCCATCAAGGACCTGAGAATCCTGTGACCGATATCGGGAAGTACGAAACTCACGAACATGACGTACTGATCATCGGCGCCGGGGGCGCCGGGCTGCGCGCCGCCATTGAAGCTCTGGGACAAGGCGCGCGCGTGGCCGTGGTCTCCAAGTCCCTTCTGGGCAAGGCGCACACCGTGATGGCGGAGGGCGGCATCGCCGCTGCCATGGCCAACGTGGACCGCGCCGACAGCTGGAAGACCCACTTTCGCGACACCATGCGCGGCGGCAAGATGATCAACAACTGGCGCATGGCTGAGCTTCACGCCCAGGAGTCGCCCGACCGCATCCGCGAACTGGAACAGTGGGGCGCGCTCTTCGACCGCACCGCCGACGGCAACATCCTGCAACGCGCGTTTGGTGGACACACCTTCAAGCGTCTCTGCCACGTGGGCGACCGCACCGGCCTGGAGATGATCCGCACCCTGCAGGACCGCGGCGTGCAGATGGGTTTTGACGTCTTCATGGAATGCACCATGGTGCGCTTGCTTAAGGACGGCAATCGCGTCTGCGGCGCCTTCGGATATTGGCGTGAGAACGGCCGCTTCGTGATCTTCAAAGCCAAGTCCGTAGTCATCGCCACCGGCGGGATCGGCAAGGCCTGGCCCGTGACCTCCAATTCGTGGGAGTGCACCGGCGACGGCATGACGCTGGCCTACGAAGCCGGAGCTGACCTGCTGGACATGGAGTTCGTGCAGTTCCATCCCACCGGCATGGTGTGGCCGCCGGGCGTGCAGGGAATCCTGGTCACCGAAGCCGTTCGCGGCGAGGGCGGCATCCTGCGCAACAAGCTGGGCGAGCGCTTCATGGAGAAATACGACCCCAAGCGCATGGAGCTTTCCACCCGCGATCTGGTCGCGCGCTCCATCTACACCGAAGTCAAAGAGGGCCGCGGCACCGAACACGGCGGTGCTTACCTCGACATCTCTCACAAGCCGCCGGAGTATGTGAAGACCAAGCTGCCCAGCATGTACCACCAGTTCAAGGAACTGGCGGACGTGGACATCACCAAGGGCCCCATGGAGGTCGGCCCCACCTGCCACTACATGATGGGCGGGATTCTGGTTGACGCCGAGAGCACCGCCTCATCGCTGCCCGGCCTCTTCGCAGCCGGCGAAGCCGCGGCAGGATTGCACGGCGGCAATCGCCTGGGCGGGAATTCGCTCTCCGACCTGCTGGTCTTTGGCCGGCGTGCCGGCGTGGGCGCCGCGGCGTTCGCCGGCAAGACCGTGCAATCAGGGTTTGATTCCACCCAGATCGCCGAAGCTGAACGTGAGATGCTCGCGCCCTTCGACCGCGGCGACGGCGAGAGTCCTTACGCCGTCCATCGCGACCTGCAGAAGGTCATGCAGAGCCTGGTGGGAATCTTCCGTACTGAGGAAGACCTGGTTACCGCGCTCGGAGAACTTCAAAAACTGAACCAGCGCGCCGCCAAGGTTCGCGTGGAAGGTTCGCGGCTCTTCAATCCGGGATGGCATCTGTCTCGCGATCTCAAATCCATGCTGACAGTGTCGGAAGCCGTAGCCCGCAGCGCGCAAGCACGCAAGGAGAGCCGTGGCGCGCACAGCCGCATCGATTACCCCAATCTCGATGAGAAGGTCTGGGGCAAGCAGAACAACGTGATCTCGCACGCTTCCGACGGCACCATGAAGCTGCGCCAGGTTCCGATTAAGGAAATGCCGGACGAGCTGAAACAGATTTTGGCGGAAGACAAGTAAGGGCAAGACAGGTAAGCGGCCCTTCAGGGCCGCGTTTGTGGGTAACTTTTGGCGGGGCTTTAGCCCAGTCGTTCGGAGGCTTCATGGCAGACGCGATCCTGGAAGTGTTTCGCGGCAATCAGGAGTCAGGCGGGACGAAACAGTACACCGTTCCTATCGCTCCCGGAATGGTGGTACTCGATGCGCTGCACTACATCCAGGGGCATCTCGAGCCCGATCTCGCCGTGCGCTGGAACTGTAAGGCCGGCAAATGCGGTTCTTGTTCCGCTGAAGTCAACGGCCGGCCTCGCCTGACCTGCAAGACGCGCATGGACTCGCTGCCCACGGACCAGCCCATCACCGTCCGTCCCATGAAGAGCTTTCCTGTCATCAAGGACCTGGTGACCGACGTCTCCTGGAACTATCGCATCAATCGCAAGATTCCGCCGTTTACCCCTAAGCCGGGCGCGGAGTGGAAGATGTACCAGGAAGACGTGGATCGCGTGCAGGAGTTTCGCAAGTGCATTGAATGCTTTCTATGCCAGAACGTCTGCCACGTGGTCCGCGACCACCACAAGAAGGAAGAGTTCGGCGGTCCGCGATTCTTCGTGCGCGTGGCCGGCCTGGAGATGCATCCGCTCGATGGCGTCTCGCGCACCGCGCTGCTGAAGAATCAGCTGGGCATCGGCTACTGCAACATCACCAAGTGCTGCACTGAGGTCTGTCCTGAGGAAATTCATATCACCGATAACGCCATCATTCCCCTCAAGGAGCGGGTGATCGACGAATACTACGATCCCGTCCTGCGCCTGGTGCGGAAGATACGCGGAGCGCCCAAATCGGACTAGAATGGTGGCGTTATGGAACGCCAGTTTAAAACCATATCCAAGACCGGCATTGCCGGCGCGCTGGCGAAGGTGCAGCACTACCGCTACCTGAACCAGGCCGAGGAGGCCGAGTCTATCTGCCGCGACGTTCTCACGGCCGATCCCGAAAATCAGATGGCATTGCGCCAGCTGGGCCTGGCGATCACCGATCAGTTCGCGGGCGAAGGTTCTGACCGCCTCCGTGAAGCCCAGGAGTGCTTTGAGAAGCTCAGCAGCGCTTACGAGCGCTCATATTACCTGGGCATTCTCCACGAGCGCCGCGCTAAGGCGCAGTTGCGCGCCGGCCATTCGGCTCACAGCCTGCTCGCCAGCTTTGAGAAAGCCATGCAGTGCTTTGAGGACGCGGAGAAGATGCGTCCCCCAGGCAATGACGACGCCCTGCTACGCTACAACCGCTGCTTGCGCCTGGTGCAGAACATTCCTGAGCTGAAACGGGAGTCGATGGATCTGGAGATTCACGACACCCCACCGATCTACAGAGACTGAGGGAGATTTAGTCGCGGCCGCTTTCCAGCACTCTGACCTTCCACCGGTCTTCCGCTCCGGTCATCACTGCATAGTAGTGCACTTGTGCGCGCTCGGTGTGAATCACCGTATCGCCCTCAAGAATCTCGGTGTCCAGGGTAGCCGTGTCGTGCAGCTCGATGGAAGAGCCTTCCGGTGAGTAAAAGATAGCGTCCACCTTGTGACCGCGATCGGTCATGCGCATCTTCAAGCCGGCATGCTGCTGATCTTTGACCCGCTGCGTCAACTTATCGAGCGCGAAGCCCACAAAGTTGTCATTCAGCGCAGAAGGATTGTTGTTAGCCAGCGCCACTGCCATGGCCTGCCAGGCCGATGCATAATCTCTGGTGACAGCCTGCTGCACCGTGTCGTCGACCTCGTGTGGGATAGCGTGGTCGGTTTTGACCACCACCGCCGGCCTGGCGTCAGCGCGGGCGCGGTCGAACACCGCCACCACGGCAACTGCCAGAAGCAGCGTCAGCGTCAAGGTAAAGGTGCTGATCAGTGGTCTCACTGGCCGCCTCCTACATGCAGCTCATTCCCCAGCACGACTCCCGAGGCCACGCTGATGGTTGCGTTATTGGATGAAGGCAAGTCGGCGCGAGCTACACCTTTTTTGATGCGCGCATCCACCGTGCTCCGCCCGTTACTGTCGGTCTGAATGAATGTCACGATGGTCCCATCGGGCACGGGATTGCCGGTGCAATCGCGAATGGGATCGGTCTCCACGGTGATTCCGTTCTGGCTGTGTCCGGCCACATGCATGCGCAGGTTGCAGGGATCGGAGGCGACCTGCTGCACCACGCGCCGCACGGAGACGTCATCCGCGGCTGCGACAAACTGCGCGGCGCCGGCTTTGCGCGCCGACGAACTGCTGATCCAGGCCACGCCGTAGCGGCTGGTCACCGCCTGGCTGGCGCCGGTGCCCTCCACCGAAAGGCTGAATTTTACGGGTGTAGGCTGCAGAACCAGGTTCTGGTATTTGTCGAAGACAAAGACGATCCCGCTGATGGCCGAGGGCCGCGCTACCGGAACACGCGAAGGCCGCGCCAGGAAACTCAGGTTCTCCACCGGCCCGGGATCGACGAAGAACGTTTGCGCTGAGCTTCGTCCGTCAGCGCGAAGAATCGCCGTCCAGCGTCCGGCGCTGCGCACCTCTTCACCCTTGATCCGGATGGGCTGACTCAGCTGCACTTCACGCTTGATGACCTGGGCCGGACCGATCAGATATAGAGTTCCGTTCCCACTGCCGCTGGCCTGCAGACTGATTTCCTGGCCGGCAGCGGCCGCTTGCGGAACGGTCAAAGATTCCTGGGCCTGCGCCATTCCCCGAGCCAGCGCAACCACAACCAGAGCAGCCATGATTTGCAATTTGGGCATCATCATTACTCCTGCCGGTTGCGGCTGAATTGGTTCACGGTCACGCGATAGCTGTGGACGTTGGCCGCCAACTCGTCGCGCAAATCCACGGCGAATGGCTGGGGCGTCTGCGGCAAAAGAGCGTGGTCCGAGTATCCGTCGGAAACCCAGATCACGCGGCCGGAATCGTCATAGAAAGTCGCCAGCACGTGGGGAATGTTGACCACCTGCCCGCTCTCGTTCAGCAGTTCGCCCTTGAGAACCGTGCGGCCCTTGGCGTCTTTCTCGATGCGCTGATGGAGAACTCCAATCACCGGATCGGCGGAGGCGGGAACCAGTTGCGATTCGGGCTTCATGCGCACGGTCTTCATGTTGGCCAGCTTCATGCCCGGAAAGTCGATGCGGTACGGCGAGATCTCCTTAGGCAGCAGCACGTGCGAGGTCTTGTCGAAGCTGCTTTCCTGGGCGACGTCGCGCCCCTGTTTGTCAACCAGCGCGGCGGACACCGAAACGAACGCGGGGACCGTGTCTTCATTCTCAACTTCGCCCATGATGATGATTCCGCCATCGTGCTCGGTCGGGTTCATGGAGAGAATACGGACGCGCGGGTTCTCGGCGTTCTGTGCGCCCCAGTCGTCGCCCTGGCCGCGATAAATCACATCCCAGCGCAGGTAATTCACAAGAATCACCTGGGGCGGGACTGTGGCTTCCTTCTCCGCCTGCCATGCAACTCTCCAGGCTCCTCCATCACGCACCACGTTGAGGTCGCGGGTCTGGTAAAACGCCCCCACGGCGGTCGAGTACTTGAGTTCTGTCCGCACCACCGCGGCATTGTCGCTCTCATGCAACACGCGGGTGTTGATGTTTTCCAGCTGCGAGTACGTCAGCAATCCCATGTTGCCGCCCTGCAGATCGCGGACGAACGCTGCCTGATCGACGTTGCTGGAGGACGCAACGAAGCTATAAGCCGAATGCCAGTCGTGCGTTTTCACGCTGTTGAACATAGACTGCACGGCGGCCTCGGCGCTCGAAGCCGGCGCGGTCGCGCTCTTGTGAATGGAGCCCACGGCAATCAGACCCACGGTCAGGAATCCAAATAAGATTGGCAGAATCGATTTCACGACCGCACCTCCCGATAGGCCGGCTCCGGTTCACTGATGGGAAACTGAATTGTCTCCGCCATTCGCCGGCGATCGCGGAAGAACACAACCAGGAAGAGCGCCAGCAGGCTGCTGCCGATGGGCAGCGTTCCCCACATAATTCCCTGAATCACTGTCGGGCGCTCGGTGAGCGAAGTCTCGCGCGCCGGAGGCACGCCATCCTTTACCCACAGGCTCACATTGCCGTGATCGTATACCTCGGTCTTGCGCCATCCGGCGAAGGCCAGCAGCGGCTCGTAATAGAGATCTCGGACAAAAATCCACTTCAACCCGTACTGGTCGGCGTGCTTGAGAATCGCCCGCAGCGACTCCATGCCATTCGTACCGTAAAACTTGGAGTTGCTGAGCTGAGCCGATCCGTATTGAGTCATCTCCGGCAGCAGCCGCGCCGAGTTATATTCGCCGTCCACACTGGATGCGTTGGCCAGTGCGCCGACCTCGGAAATCTTGCTGCCGAATCCCAGGGTGAGATACCGGTAGCGGTCGTGGCCATCGCGGTTGAGGAAAGAAACCACCTCAGTGGTGCTGAAGTTCAGGTCGTGCATGGGATGGTAGACCGGCCAGGCCACAGCCATGGCCATGGTGAACGCGCCCAGGGTACACAATGCGAAGGCGGCTTTTGCCCGATAGCGGTCGATCAAACTGACGGCCATCAATCCCACGATGGGCAGCGCCATCAAGCCGGCGTAGTAGCTGAAACGTTCGAAAGTGAGGACTTCAAAAGCGCGGCCCAGCAGCAATCGCGGCAGGGGCGTGGTGCCGCCCATCGCGAAGATCATAGTTAGCCAGAAGCTGAGGAAAAGAACCCGCAGCCTCGGCTCGCGCAGCCCTTTCACGAAAATGTACGGCAGCGCCAGGATCAGCGCGCCCCAGGGAATCAGGAAGTAGTTAAGTCCCCACTCCGGTTCCAGGAAGTAGTTGTTGCGGCTGGCGTGGGGAATCGGCATCTGCTTGATCGGGTGCTGGTACAGCGCGATCCAGTACGGATAAAGCACAATCCCAATCCCTGCCAGAGCCAGGGCGCCGAAAATCACCGTTCGGCCAATGATTCCGCCCAGGCTGGCATCTTCGCCATCTCGCTTACGATCCATGATCGCGGTGGCGATGACCGGGATGGTAAACAGTACGCTGACGAAAAGCAGAGTCACGTGGTGGGCCGCCGCGGCGGCGAAGGTCAGGGCCAGTCCTTTCAGCAATGAGCGAAACCGGCTCTTGCGCGCCCAGTCATAGTAGAACGGCAGGGCATTGAGGTAGAGAGGCGCGGCCCAGGTGGTGGAAATCTGTCCGGCTTGATAAACCAGAGACGAGAGCGAGCCCAGAAGGATGCTTCCCAGAGCTGCATAACTGGCCGCGCGCTCGCTTACCCAGATCCGCGCGTAGCGATAAACGCCGATCGGCAGCAGCAAAATGGCGACGAACTGGACGAACATGTAGGCCAGATGGAGCCCCATGACCTTGGAGAAAATAGCGATCCACTGCTGCTCCAGGGGGGGATAGGTGGTCTGCGAGAAGCCGGTGAACCATTTCTCGTTCCAGGGATTGAACCAGTGCTGTGCGTAATGGGCGGCGAAGAACTGGTGGAAGTAGCCGTCGTAGGAGCTGTTCGGCAGCTGCATCAGCAGAAGCGGGCCGTGCACCAACAGCGCCAGCAGCAGAATCCAGCTCAAGGGAATAGGACGCTTAAGCGCGGGAGACTGCTCCCCCGGAGCGAAGGATGGGGAACTCATCAAGGAACCTCCGTGATTGCCTGCCGTACAAATAGGGAGCGAACGTCGGGCAGCAGTTCTGCTCGGCTAAGAAGAATTCGATTCGCAAATGAGCCCCAAGGTTTGCCTTGTGGCATCGCGATACCATTTCGAGCCAACGGCCGTGGGCTTCTCACCTGAGAGAGCAATCCTCCTGTTCACAATCAGCATCTCCATTCAACATAGCGACAGAGCTGCTGCCCTCCGATCGACCACATGACGGCGGACGCGGACGGCGCTGTTACAGACTCAACTGAAAACGCGGCGGGGTCGACAGCTTCATTTCCCTTACGCGCACAACTGTTTACGGTGGTTCCGGTGAAGAAAAGCCTTCTGGGTGCGGCTCTCTTTGGTCCGCTGTTTGCGGCCTGCTTGAGCTCGGCGCAGGATTTCGAGTTGGGCAGCCAGCCGCCCGCGCAGACGCAAAAGACCAGTAAATCCGGCGAGAGGAAGCCGCCCTCGAGCCAGGGCCAGCCTTCGGGCGGGCTTGGCTGGGGCAGCAGTATCGATGTCGGCCGCAGCGCGCGCGCCTCCGAAGAGGCGCTGAAGCGCGGTGACTACCCCGCCGCCATGAACTTCGCCCAGCGCATGACGCAGACTGCTCCCAACGATGCGCGCAACTGGTTCCTGCTGGGGTACACGGCGCGCCTCGCTGGACGCTACAGCATCTCGCTTGACGCCTACAACCGCGGGCTGGCCAAGGATCCCAACTCGGTGGAAGGCCTCTCCGGTATGGCCCAGACCTATATGCGGATGGGCCGCTCTGACGAAGCCAAGAAGCTCCTGCTTCGCGTGATTGCCGCCAATCCGCGGCGAGCGGTTGACCTATCGCTCGCCGGCGAACTCTTCATGCAGTCCGGCGACCTGGCCCAGGCAACCACCCTGCTGGAGCGCTCGGAAGCCGTCCAGCCGGCCCCGCACAACGAGTTGTTGCTGGCCATGGCCTACATGAAGCAGAAGCAGCCGGAAAAGGCCAAACAGCTTCTGGACCGTGCCATGAAGCGCAGTCCCAACAGCGCGGACATATTTCGCGCCGTGGCCCAGTACTACCGTGAAGCCGGCGACTACAAATCGGCGATCGCCATCCTCCAGCGTATTCCGCGCTGGAACGCCGACCTCATGTCCGAGTTGGGCTACACCTACGAACTCGCCGGGATGAAGAAGGAGTCGGCGGAGACCTACGAGAAAGCCGCCTCACTCGCGCCGCGGTCGGCGACGGTTCAAATCTCAGCAGCGCAGGCTGAAATTCGCGTTGGCGATCTGGATAAAGCCCGCACCTACCTGACGCGCGCCGGCCAGCTTGACCCCAATCATTACCGGCTTCACGCTGCTCGCGGCGACCTGGCCATGCTCGAGCGCCGCGACGCCGACGCTGCCCAGGAATACCAGGCGGCTCTGGGGGCGCTGCCCGAAGGGCCGGCGGAAGGCATTCTCTATCGCACTCAGCTTCGCCTGGATCTGATCGACAGTTATCGCGGTTTGGACAACCAGGCCGTCATCCAGGAGCAGCTCGGCTTGGCCCGGCAGGAGTTGGGCGGAATGCAAGTGGAAGGCCCGCAACGGGTTCAATACCTCGGGATGCGCGCCGCCATCCGGACTCTCAGCGACGATCAGGCCGGGGCCGAAGCCGATCTCAAGGAAGCTCTGGCCCTCGATCCCGAAAATGACAAGGTCATGTTGCAGTACGCCAGCCTCTTGTGGAAGGTCGGGCGCAAGGACGAGGCGGCCAGAACCTACCTGGCTTTGCTGCAACGCGATCCCAGGAATCGCTACGCTCTCGAAAGCATGGGCTATCTGTCTCGGGATCTCGGCGACCCCAAGACGGCTGAAGATTATTTCAAGAAGCTGGCGGCCGCCTACCCCAACGACTACGTGCCCTATATGGCGTTGGGTGATCTCTACACCGCCACCAGGCAATTCGACCAGGCTGAAGAAAGCTTCGAAACGGCCCACAAGCTTGCACCCAGCAACACACAGATCATTGTTGGCGGTTCCAACGCCGCTATCGATGCTCATCAGGTGGACCTGGCAGGGAGGTGGGTTGCGCGGGCAACCGGTCCTATGAAGAACGACCCGCGGGTCATGCGCGAAGGCGAGCGCTATCTCTTCCTCAAGGGCAAGTACGCGGAATCGGCCCGGTTGGGCGAGCAGGCGGTCAAAAAGATGCCGCATGACCGCGATGCAGCGGTATATCTTGGCTACGATCTGTTCAATCTGGGCCGCTATGACGACGTGCTGTCGCTGGTCAGCCGGTATGAATCGATTCTGCCCAAAGAACCCAACTTCCCGCTCTTGGCCGGCCACGTCCACCGCCAGAGTCAGCTCCTGCAGCAGGCTATTGACGATTTTTCCCGCGCGCTGGAGAAAGATCCTCGCATGGTGGAGGCGCTGGTGAATCGCGCCTACGTCCGCAACGACATGCAGGACGCCCAGGGGGCCATCCGCGATTTTGAACCGGCAATTAAACTCAACCCTGATGACGGTGTGGCCCACCTCGGTCTGGCTTACTCCCATCTCCAGCTCCATCAATCGCGCCAGGCACTGGAAGAAGTGGACCGAGCAGAGAAACTGGTGGGCGAGAGCGGCTCCACGCACATGGCACGCGCTACCGCTTACCGCCAGATGCGGACTCTGAACAAGGCGGAGCAGGAATACAGGCTAGCCCTGAAGTCGTCACCTGACGATCTGAAAATCCATGAGGCTCTGGCGGACACGCTCTATCACGCCCGCCGTTACAGCCAGGCCATCGTCGAACTGGAAGCCTCTCTACAGCTTTCGCCCGACGACCCCTACATCTATGCGAACCTGGCTTCCGCCCACGCGCAGCTACACCGGCGCCCGGAGACCCTAAAGTACATCGAGGCCGCTGAGAGAGAAGCTACGGACCAGTCGGCTATCTTGCTGGCGACTGGCGATGCCCTAATGACACTTGGCGACCGCGAGGCGGCTATGGAGCGCTTCAATCGCGCGCTGGATGCCCCTGACGCCAACCGGGTCGATGTGCGCCTGGAATTCGCCAAGCTGTTTGTCCAGCAGAACAAGTTTGAACAAGCCAAGCAGGAAGTTGCGCTGGCTTTTGCGGAAGCTCGAATTGGCGAAGCCTCGCCCATCACCACCGACAATCTGGTGGAGGCTGCCAGCGTCTTCCTGGCGTGCAGGGATTTTGATCTCGCCGAGCGCTACTTCCTCAAGAGTAAGGACCTGGGCGCATCGGACGAAGCGGTCGCTATCGGCCTGGCTGATACCTACGTCGCGGAGGGCAAAGACCGTCAGGCCGCGGAGACGCTTTCCGCGCTGGGCAATTCTCCGGACTACCAGGACAGCTACGACTACCAGTTGGCGTGGGGCAACGTATACAGCCAGCGCCACGATCCACAGCACGCCATCCCCGCTCTTGCCCGCGCCAGCACGCTCGCGGAGAGCGACCAGACCGCGGAACGCGGCCTGCTTCAGGCGGCCGGGGCGGAAGGCACTCAGATTGGCCCCAATCTCAATGCTCTGAGTCAATTCTCAACCGGGCCCATTTTCGATGATGCGACTCTGTATGCAATGGACACCAAGTTCTTCGGTACGCCTGTGGCGCTCCGATCTTCACAGGAAACCGACCTTGGAACTCTGTTGCATTACCATCGGGCCGGGCCGTTGCCGATCAACGCTTATATCGGTGAGCGAAACTTCCGCGGATCATTCTCGCTGCCCAACCAGGTTGAAATCGTTCGCCGCGATACCTACGACACGTTGTTCGACGCCAGTACCACTCCCGTTCTCAACATCGGCAGCACTCATCTGGTGCTGAATCCTGGCATTGAATTCACGGTGCGCCGCGATACCGCCTCGCCGGCGCAGATGGACCAGAATCTGTTCCGTGAATACCTATACCTGTCTACCTCGCCGCTGTTTCAATGGATCAGCATTCGCGGCGCAGGGATCCATGAATCGGGTCCGTTCACGCTGCAGAATCTACACTCACGCGATCTGGGCGCCAGCGTGGAGTTTGAGGTCGGACGCCCCTGGGGCCAGACGGCGTTCATTACCGGGTACTCGGTGCGCGATTTGCTGTTCCGGCCGAGCATCCGCGAATTCTTTACTAGCTCCACGTGGGGCGGCCTGCAGCGAAAATTCGGGCAGAATCTGAAGCTGACGGTACTGGCCACCTACGTACGCTCCTGGCGTGTGCAGGACCTGGAATTTGCCACGGGGCAAATCCTGGTGCCGGGAATGCGCGCGGACTACAAAATCAACGATCGCTGGTCTGTGAACGGGAACTTCGCGCTCACCCGCGGTGAGGGCTTCAACTTATATGACAACGTGCAGAGCGGCGTGCTGGTTTCCTACGTGAGGCTGCTCCGGCGCACTTTGAATGACGGCAATGGCAGCGTTGGCGTCGATTATCCGCTCAGGTTCTCAGCCGGCCTGCAGCAGCAATCGTTCTATAACTTCACCGGTGTGGGCAAGACTTCAGCCTTCCGGCCGGTCATTCAAATCTCGATTTTCTAGGAAGTACACGGGCCCCCATGAAGATTTGTCTCGTCAGCGCATTTCCCCCCAGCAAGGTAGTGCTGAACGAATATGGCTACCACGTGGCCAAAGAGCTGCAAGCCGATCCTCTTGTGAGCTTGACGGTCATTGGCGACCGCCTGCCTGACGGAGACTTTGAGCTCCCGGACTTCGCTGTGGAGCGGTCGTGGGAGGTAAATCGGCTGAGCAATCATCGCGGACTCCTGCGCGCGTTGCGTAGCGTGAAGCCTGACGTGGTGTGGTTCAACCTGGTGTTCTCCAGCTTTGGCACCCGCGAGTATCCCCTGGCTGCATTTTCCGGGCTTACCCTTCCTGCCACCACGCGAATGGCCGGCTACTACACTCACGTCACGCTGCACCACTTGATGGACCACATCGATCTGGACGATTCGGGGGTTCGCAACAAGACGCTGTTCCGTTTTGCCGGGAACGTAGCGACAAGAATGCTGCTGACGGCCAATTCCGTTTCCGTGCTTTTACCGGCCTACCGGCGCACCCTCATCGATAAATATCGTGGAGAGAATATTCATTTTCGTTCCCACGGAATCCTTGCCGCGCGCCCCGAGTACCCCGACTTCGCCCGCCGCGGCAGTCCCGATCACACCATTCTGGCTTTCGGAAAGTGGGGAACTTACAAGCGTTGCGAGCTGCTGATCGAGGCTTTTGAGAGGGATATTTCCCCAGCCATGCCAAATGCCCGGCTGGTGATCGCCGGCGCCAACAACGCCAACTGTCCCGGCTACATCGAGTCTTTGCAGAGCGCGACAAAACATCCGAAAATCCATTTCACAGGATATGTTGAGGAAGAAAAAATTCCTGAGGTCTTCGGCTCCGCCTCTGTTTTGGTCCTGCCCTACACTTCGGCCACCGGCTCGAGCGGCGTGGCGCATTTGGGCGCGCAGCACGGAGTTCCCATCGTTTCTGCCGACGTACCGGATTTCCGCGAAATGGCCGACAACGAAGGGCTGGCGATCAAGTTTTACCCCGTGGGAAGCGAGCCTGCCCTGGGAGAGTCGATCCTCGAGTTGCTGCGCTCAGAAGACGAGATGCGAGACATGGCGGAGCAGAATTTCTCGGCCGCACTGCGCATGACCATGCCTCAGGTCATCCGGCAATACGTCCGGTCTTTTGACCGGCATCAGCGCACGCGGGCCATGGCGGCGGTATCGCGCTTCCGCAGAATTCCTTCCTGGATTCCTTCGCGTTCGGCGATCTTCAAGGCGTCGGTCTCGCGCTGGGGAATGTGATCACGGCAACATAGTGCTCTTCAGACAGGTTCCCCGCCGATCACTGCAATGATCTCTTGTGCGGCCCTTCGGCCGCTGGCCATGGCGCCGTGAACGGTGCCGTTGAAGCCCTGAAAGTCAGTAGCTTCTCCCGCAAAGAACAAAGTATTTGCGATCGGCTCCGCGAGTTGTCGAAAAGCGTGCGCTCCTCCGGCAATGGCGTAGCTATAAGCGCCGCGCGCGAAGGGATCGGCTTCCCAGTTATGGGTGTGGGCGGAATGCATTAACGACTGCAGACCCTTCGGCGGAACGTCAAGGATGCGGCTCAACGACGCCACTGCGCAGTCAATCAGCTGAGCTTCTGTGTGCGACGCGAGGACGGCCGCACGTTTTCCTCCCGTCCATCCCGTGAGCAGCGGAGCAGGGAGCGGATGAAGACTCCACCACGTGGGGAAATCCGGATCATCGGTAAAGAGAAAGCTGAAGCCGCGCAGCTCTCGCCGACTCTCCCAGAACTTTTCGCGAAACATAAGGCTGACACGAACCACCGGCCCCATCTCAAGAAAGCGGAGTGGACCATCCTTCTCTGTGATTGGCGGGTCAAAGGCAACAGCGCGCGCTTTTAGAAGAGCCAGAGGTACGGTGACGATGGCGCGAGAGCCGCGGTATTCCGCGGACGCAGTCTTTGCCGTCACGGCGCCCGGCTTCCACTGAATCGCTACAACCGGGCTTTGCAAATGCGGCTCTACGCTGGCCCGGTTCGTTTGGCTTTCGATCGCGTGCAACAGGCCATCGTAACCATGTGCGAGCCGGAATGAGCTCTCGCCATCGATCTTCTCCTCGGCCTTTGTAGTCTCTATAAGCCAGTGGACGCTGACGCGCTCGGGATCGGCAGCATGGAATCCCTGGACGAAGTTGAGCGCGTGCTCTTTCGCTTCCGCGCTCGTGCCGGCGCGGCCGATGTATTGCGCGAAAGTCTGGTCGGGCTCGTCCGCCGGCATGTTCTCGAACAGATGGTTGACTTCTTCCATCAGGCTGCCGCTGGACTGCCAGCGTCCGTTGTTTTTGGCAGCGAGCTTCCCTTTTACGGGGGCAACCTGTAAACGCGCCCGCGCAGCCGTCGAGAGGATCTCCTCCGGGCGTCCGTGGATAAACTCGGCGCCAAGTTCAATGGGATGGCCGGAAACATATTGCGTCCAGATGCGGCCGCCCAGCCGGTCGCGTGCTTCCACAAGGGTGACGCGGACGCCAGCCTGGGTAAGAAGCCGTGTAGCTTCCAAGCCGGCGATCCCGCCGCCGATCACAATGACGCCGGGTGACTGGCTCACAACGTGGCTGCGGGTTCCTTAGCGTGAACGAATTCCACAGCCTCTTTGAGCAAATTCTGCACCAGTTGCGGCGATGACGCTTCAGTGTAGATGCGCATCAGGGGCTCAGTTCCCGAAGATCGCAGCAGCAGCCAGGCTTCGGCCCCGTGGTCGTGAATCGGGGTTTCGAGGAAGAGCTTGATGCCGTCCAGATTCTCTTTGCGCAGAATCCTGTAAGGCCCAAGAGCGGTAGTGGCCGGATCGGCAGCGCGGGCAATCGCGCTCTCCTTGATTTCGTTGGCTACGGTCAGGTCGCGGCGGGCATAGTAGTGTGGGCCGTATTCTTTCTGGAGCGCCGCTACCAGCTGCCCCAGGCTTTTGCCTTCGTCGGCCATCACGTTGGCCAGCAAAAGGGAGTTGAGAAGGCCATCGCGCTCGGGCAGATGGCGCTGGATACCGATGCCCCCTGACTCTTCACCACCGATCAGGATCTCGCGCTCCATCATGAGATCGCAGATGTATTTGAACCCAATACCGCATTCCAGCAGCTTGCGGCCATGCCTGGCGGCAATGCGGTCCAGCATGCGCGTGGTGTTGAAGGCGCGAACCACGTCGCCCGGCCAGTCTTTGCGCGTAAGCAGCCATTGCAGCAGGACCGAGTAAATCTTGTGCGAGTCGACAAAGCTGCCGTCTTCGGCAGCCGCTCCCACGCGGTCAGCATCGCCGTCCACGACGAAGCCCGCATGGCATTTCTCCTTCACCACCGTGTCCTGCAGCATCTTTACGTGCGGCTCGATGGGCTCGGGGTTGATTCCGGGAAAGAGCGGGTTGACCTCACTACGAATCTGCACATGCTCGATGCCGCGTTGCTTAAAGATTCCGGATAGCACGTTGCGTCCGGCGCCATACATGCAGTCGAGAGCGAACTTGAAGCCGGCTTTGGCGATCTTGTCGAGGTCGGCAAAACGCGAGATAGCCTCGATGTAGGCCGGCTTGAAGTCTACTTCTTCGATTTTTGCCGTCGTGCCCCGGGGCATGGCCCCGGCACGTACTTCGGCTTCAATCTGGGCGATGATCCCGGGCGTTGCCGACCCACCGTACGTGGCCTTGAATTTCACGCCGTTCCAGTTCCACGGATTGTGGCTGGAAGTGATCATGACGCCCCCGGCCGTCTTCAGATTCTTGACGGCGTAGGAAAGCGCCGGCGTCGGCGTGTAGTCGCTGGCCAGGCGGACGGGAATTCCCGCGGCGGCGATGACCTCGGCCGTGGCTTCAGCAAAACGACGCGAGCCGAAGCGCGTGTCGTATCCGATCACGATTCCCTGGGCAGGACTCTCTTTCTTGAGAACGTAGGAGGCGATGGCTCCTGCGACGCGGCGCACGTTGGCGAAGGTGTAATCTTCGGCGATGACTCCGCGCCAGCCGTCCGTGCCGAATTTGATCTCAGTCATTTACACCAACTCAATCATTTTTTTGTCAGTCAGATATTTTACGATCTTACCCACGTCCTGCGAGCGCTCGCGCGTGGTAACGAGAATAGCGTCTTCGGTCTCCACCACCACAAGATTGTCCACGCCCACGGCAGCAACAAACTTCTCCGGCGCGTAAATGTAGTTACCGCCAGCGCTCAGGCAATAAACACCTTTGCCGTGCACCACGTTGCCGCCATCGTCTTTTTCGCGCACCGCCTGGTGGTCGTACAGGGCGGCCCAGGAGCCCAAATCGTTCCATCCGAAGTCCGCGCGCAGGCAAAGCAGGTTGGAGGAATGCTGGCCCTTGGCGGAGCGCGGCTCGAGCACGGCATAGTCGATGCTGATGTTTTCGCATTTGGGATAGAGCGTGGCGAAGGTGCGCTCGAACTCCGGCTTGCCCCAGGCTGCGGCGATTTCCTCAAGGTACGGTGCGCTTTCTGAAAAATGTTCCCGCAGAGCCTGGCTCAGTGTGCGCGCGCTCCACACAAACATGCCGCTGTTCCAGAAATAATTGCCGGCGGCGAGAAATTCCTCGGCGCGCTGTTGGTTCGGCTTTTCGGTGAAGCGGGTGACGCGAAAAAGCTCGGGGTCGAGTTTGTCGCCGGTTTCAATGTAGCCGTAGCCGGTCTCGGCCCGCGTGGGCTCGATGCCCATGACCACGATGTTGTCTTTTTCCGTCGCCAGTTCGATGGCGCGCTGCAGGACCTTCCGGAACTTTTCCTCGTCGCCGATGACGTGATCGGCGGGAAACATCCCAATCACGGCACGGGAATCCAGCCTTTCCAGGAGAAATGCCGCCAGGCCGATCGCCGGAGCGGTGTTGCGCGGCTCCGGCTCCACCACCACCTGTCCGGCAGGCAGGCCGGGAAGCTGCCGGCAGATCTCCTCGCCCACAAACTCATTGGTGATGATCCAGAACGATTCCCGTGTGCTTAACGGCATTAGCCGCTCCACGGTGGTCTGGATCATGGTCTGGGTGCCATCCAGGGCGAGCACCTGCTTGGCCAGTTTGCGCCGGCTGCGCGGCCAGAAGCGAGTGCCGCTGCCTCCCGCCAGGATCACCGGATAGAAATGAGGATGGTTCAAAAACAAACTCCTGGGCGCAATGGATTGCGGGAGCAGGATGCAATCGTCATTCGCACAATCGACGGTGCTCGACTTGTGCCGGTGCCTGCTGTTCCCACCCCTGGTTCACCGGTATGGTGGCAGGATGACCAACATTTTCCACCGGCAAAGACGAGCACAAGAATTCCAGTTCCCACTGCGGCTTTAGGATAAACCGGTCGACCGCCGCCGGTACAACCAGGGCTTCCCCGGCGGAGAAAACCTGCGGCGGCAGTCCTTCATATTCGAGTATCCCGTAGCCGCGAAGAACTACCAGGCACCACACACTTCGCCGGAGATGCTGGGGCCGCTGGAACTGCCAGGCACGCGCCAGCTGGAATTTATCAACGATGAAGCAGGGAGAGGTGATCAAGTTCTGCTGGCGCTTACCGCCAACGTTTTCCGCCTGCCCGATGAGTACCTTACCGGCCCGAGTGGCTTCTTTCGCGGCGCGGAGCCCGGCAGCGATGTGCAGTTCGCGAGGCCGGCCGTAATCGTAAAGACGGTAGGTAGTATCGGAATTTTGCTGAGTTTCGACGATTACCGATCCGGGACCGATGGCATGGATGGTGCCTGCCTCGACGTAATACATCTCGCCCGCACGAATTGTGATCCAGTTCAGGAGTTGTTCCAGACGCGCTTCGCGGATCGCGCACTCGACATCGGTTTTGCCGGTTCCCGGCTTCAACCCCAGAGCAATTTGCGCGCCGGGTTCGGCACTCAGCACGTACCAGCACTCAGTCTTGCCGCAGGGCTCGCCGGCGCGTGCCGCGGATTCATCGTCCGGATGGACCTGAACGGAAAGTTTATCTTTGGGGAATAGGAACTTGATGAGTAGGGGAAAGCGCCGATCTTTGGCCGCCGACACGCCCAGGAGTTGGGCGCCTAATTCCTCGGCCAGCTCAGCCAGCGTATGTCCGGCAAAGGTCCCATTTGCCACCTGGCAGTCATCGCCGGTTAACCAGGCCTCACCAATGGGGCTGCCGGTAATCTCGTGCGAGTAAATCGGGGCCAGGTCACAGCTTCCCCAAACGCGCTCGCGAAACTGCGGCCGCAAAATCAATGGATAGAGATCAGGCATGCGAATGTCGAAAATAGCGGCTTGCGTCGAGGCTCGAAATGATTAGACTCGAAAAATTCCGGAGATGTTGTCCTGAGCAGCCCGCCGGCGTCTCTGATGAACCCGACCAAGATCCACCCTTCTACCGGCGGCTATAGCCCGGTAAACCAGGTCCGCATGCGATCCAGGCCCCGCTTGATTTCGCCGGACGACGTTGCATACGAAAGCCGGATGTGATCGCGCGTGCCAAAGGCTTCGCCGGGAACTGTGACCACGTGCGCCTCGTGCAGCAGGCGTTTGGCGACATCCGCAGCCGACTTAATGCCGCCCTTTCCGAAATATGCAGAGACGTTCGGATACACGTAAAATGCGCCTTCCGGGCGCACGCAGGTGATCCCGGGTATCTCCGCTAAAGCTGCCAGAGTCTGATCGCGAAGCTGGACGTACTCAGCCTTCATCTGCGCGACGCATTCCTGTGGGCCGGTAAGCGCGGCGACAGCCGCCTTTTGGATCATGTGCGCGGTGCTTGAAGTGCTCTGGCCCTGAAGTTTAGCCATGGCGTTGATGACCGGAACGGTTCCGAGCGCATAGCCCAGGCGCCAGCCGGTCATGGCGTAAGTTTTCGAGAGCGAACCTACAATCACCAGGTGCTCGCGGGCGTCGGTTACCTCGCCCGCGGAAAAATTGCGCCCCGTGTAATTCAGGTAGACATAGCACTCGTCGGCGATTACGTAGATGCCGCGCTTGTGCGCCAGCCGCAACACGGCGGTAAAGTCTTCCGGTGACATCACCGACCCGCTGGGGTTATTGGGGCTGTTCAGGATGATGGCGCGCGTGTTCTGCGTAATCTTGCGCTCCACCATCTCTGCCGTCAGGCGAAAGCCTTCGCTTTCCTCGGTCTCCAGGTAGACGCATTTTCCGCCGGCGTACTCGATGATGTCCTTGAAAGAAACCCAGTAGGGCACCGGCAAAATGACTTCGTCGCCATGATCGACAAGCACCTGGATGGAGTTGAACAGAGCCAGCTTGCCGCCCGTCGAAACCATGGACTCTTCCGCCTTGTACGCCGAACCGAAATCCGCGGCGTGGCGCTTTACGATGGCAGCCCGGACCTCAGGAATGCCGGGGACCGCGGTGTAGCGGCTGAAGTTCTTCTGAATCGCGTCGATGGCCGCATCCTTGATGTGCTGCGGCGTGGGAAAATGCGGCTCGCCCGCTCCGAACTCCACCAGGTCAGCCCCGGCGGATTTCAGCTTGGCTGCTTCCGCAACCACAGCCATGGTGGCAGAAACTTCAATCCGGTTGACGCGATCGCTGAACTGCTTGACTGCGGGAAGAGTCGCCATCTTTTGTTACCTCAACTCCATTAAACACTGAAACTCAAATGCTGGCCGCGGGGCCATAAAATTTTTCATGCAACCGCTTTTCCACCAACTCCGGAACCAGCCCGGTGACTGAGCCCCCGAGGCGGAAGACCTCTTTTACCAGCCGGGAACTCAGGTAGGAGTAGGCCTCGGCGGACATCATGAAGACCGTCTCCAGCTGCGGCTGAAGCTTGCGGTTCATCAGTGCCATCTGCAGTTCATATTCGTAGTCGCTGATGGCCCGGATGCCGCGAAGGACCGCTTTAGCGCCCTTCTGCATGGCGTAATCGGCCAGCAGGCCTTCAAAAGTATCGACGCGCACGTTGTTGAAGCGCTTGACCAGGTGCTCCAGCATTTCGCGGCGCTCGGCGATCGTGAAGAGGGGGTCCTTTTCCGCGTTGCGCAGAATGGCTACTACCAGCTCATCAAAAATCTTACTGCCCCGCTCAATCAGGTCGAGATGCCCGTTGGTGAGCGGATCAAACGAGCCCGGGTAGATGGCGCGGACCAGGTTCAATTCAAGTGTTCCTGCGCTGATTTTATTCTGGAATCCCATCGCGCAGCAACGCGGAAATTGTGGCTGAAGACCGGTGAGAAACAAGGGGACTCTCGAGCCCCCTTGCTCTATGGCCTACTGCTCAAACCAGAATACGAAATCAGATCTTTGTCTATTTGGGAGGATTGTTGCCGGGTGCCTGTTGGGGCTGCGAGGGACCCTGGAGCATCTGATCGAGCTTTTTCTTCTGGTCGTCATTGAGCGAGTCGCGGACCTTGCTGATGGTGGATTCGCGGATGGCGTGGATTTTCTCGATCTTGTCTGCGCGAGAAAGGTTCTGGTCGCCCACAACTCCCATGGCCTGCTGCCGCTGATCGACAAGGATGGTTTTCACCTTGGTTTGCTGGTCGTCGCTCAGGTGCAGCTCCTGGGTCAGGACCGCAACTTGCTCATCGATCGACGGTGGTTGAGCGGCTTGCGGCGCGGCCTGCGGAGGCTGGGCCTGGGGAGCCTGATCGGAGGGTTGGGGCGCCCGCGTCTCAGGCGGCTGGGCTTGCGGCATCTGCTTCTGCGGATTCGCTTGCGGGGCGGCCGGGGACTGGTCTACTGGCCCGGATGGCGTCGTTTGGACGGCAAAAGCGCCCGCAATCAGCAGAAATGAACAAACTACAGACCGAATTATCGTCATTACACACTCCTTAGTGGGCGGCCAGTTCTTCTGAGATGCTGTGACCCGGGACAGGGAGGTTTATCGCTGCAAAGAAAGTCGCCAGGAACAAGATTTATTCCCGTCTCCTTTCGCAAGGTCGCAAATCGCGCGACACCTGAGGGGATTCCGGATGGATCCAGCGCGTCCAGGTTTCCAAAAAAGATGCATAGCGCTTCCAGGCTGTGAATTCGGTCTGCATCGATCGGCGTCCTGCAAACTGTTGTAAAAAAAGGCAACTATTACCTTTGTACCCTTGTAGCTCGCCCATTTTGGACATAGATTTTTGTCACTATGAGTCGATCCCCTCGACGTGTGTGTGCCCGTTTGCTGCTGTTCGCCGCGCTCGCAATTCCCGCTGCAGCCAAACAATTGGCCGTGGTTGTAGACAAGTCCAACACCGTGTCGGGGATGAGTGCCACGGATCTGACCAGGGTCTTCAAGTTTGACAATCGCAAGTGGCCCGACGGCCGCAGCGTCGTGCTGGTTGTGCTGGATCCAACGGCTCCGGAAATGAAGGTTGTGGCTGAGAAGCTGTATCACATGCCACCCGACGATATGAAGGCCTTGCTGGCTGCGCACCATTCGGGAGTGGTGGTGGTGAACTCCGAGGAGCAACTGCTCAAGTCAGTCGAGACCATTCCCGGGGCAGTAGGCATCGTGGACGTTTACTCCATCAACAGCCACGTGAATGTGCTCAAGGTAGACGGAAAATTGCCGCTGGAGCAGGGCTACTTCCTGAAGGGAAGCCAGTAGCTGCCCGCCCGTGTCTGTAGCAAGCCCCGAAACGAACAGGACATCTTAATAGGGAGAAGTCATGAAGTTTCGCGTTCTGCCGATTGCATTCATACTCTGTGTGGTGCTGCCGGCTTTCGCACGCACCGATTCCTCCGGCATGCAAATCAGCACTAAGTCTCCCCAGGCCCGGACGTTTTTTGAGCAGGGGCTGCAAAAGATGGGGTTGCTACACTTTCAGGCGGGTCTGGAGAACTGGCGCAAGGCAACAGATGCCGACCCTCATTTCGCGCTGGCGCACATTCTTCTGACTTTCTTTTCTGAGGATCCCACCGAGCAAGTTCGTGAACGCGAGAAAGCGCTGGCCAACCGCCAGTATGCGGGGGCGGAAGAGCAACTGATCATCGACTGGCTGGCCAATGCCAGCCAATCCAACTTGATTCCCGCTATCCAGGCCATGAATAGCGCACTGGAACGCTATCCCCAGGACAAGTATCTGGCGTGGCTGGCGGGATGGTGGCTGGAACTGAACCAGAACCAGTCGGCGCGTGCCCTGGTTATGTTCGAGCGCGTGATCAAGATCGATCCAAAATTCGCCGATGCCTGGAATGAAGCCGCTTATTGCTATGCCAAAGCCGGGAGTTTCGACAAGGCTTTTGCCGCAATCAGGCACTATGCGGAGCTAGTCCCCAAAGAGGCCAATGCGCAGGATTCGTACGCCGAGCTGTCGCGCATGGCCGGCCGCTTCGACGAAGCGCTGCGGCACTACCGCATGTCGCTGAAGATCGACCCCAGCTTCCATGAATCGCAACTGGGGCTGGGCGATACCTACGCTCTTATGGGCGATGAGCCCCGCGCCCGCGCTGAATATGCTATCGCTATTGAGGAAGGCACGCCTGCGCAAAAGGTGCTGTGGGGATTACAGTGGGCTGCCACCTATATCCGCGAACGCGACTATCGGGGCGCAGACCAGGCTTACCGCAAAATCGCGCAACAGGCTCATGAAATCGGCCTCGCCAACTATGAGGCTGAAGCCTATCGTGCAATGGCGCTGTATCAAAAAGATAGCGCCCCGGCGCTGGAGCTGCTGGATAAAGCCGAAGCCGAGTTGCGTGGAGGACATAATATCCCGCAGGTTCTTGTGGCCGAGGAACTCGCGGCGGTATTGCGCGTCCGAACCGAACGCGCAGTGCGTGACGGCAGCCTTACTCAGGCCAAGATCGAGCTGCACAAGCTGGAGGATCTATCCTCGGCCAACGGCGACCTGGTCGTGGAAGCGTCTTATCATGCAGCCGCAGGCGCGGTTGCGCTCGCAGAGGGAGACAATGCCCAGGCCATCTCGTACCTGGAGGATGACTCCGCGAATCCCATCTCCATGCGCGAACTGGTTGTAGCTTACGAAAGGTCCGGCAAGACGGAGGAATCTTCGCGTATGTCGGCCGCCCTGTCCGCGCTCAATGTCCCGCAGGTCGAACAGGCGCTGGTAGTGCCGGAGTTCCGCAGACAGCGCGCGGACGGGAGTTCAGACAGCACCAGCTTGCCTTTCTAAATCGCTGTCCTGAAGTCACGAGGAAGTGCCTGCCGGCAACAGGTCCGGGCTCTCGTTTCGGAACAAAAAAGAACGCAATTTTGTTGTCCAGCCTACGTTCCTGAAGAATGCCGGGGAGATCTCTGTTTTCGGGAGCCTGCAGGGACAGCGAAAGCAGACTTCATGTATCCTTTGTGAAAAGTTTTCTTCCATCGTACTGACGACAGGAGAGTCAATGAAGGCAAGCATTTTTGCCGCCCTGGCGGTGATGCTGGGCGGGCTTACGAGCTGTATCTCAACCGGGAAACAGTTCTTCTATGTGACCGGCCCCGGGACCAATGAAGTTTTTCAGTTCCAGATCCTCTCTAACGGCACCCTGACCCCGCTTAATCCGGGAAACTTCGGCGTGGGCTCGAACCCGGTATCAGTGGTCTTCCAGCCGGCGGGAGACTTTGCCTTCGTAGCCAATTTTCTGGGCAATAACGTGACCGCCCTGGCCGTCAATCATGGCAACGGACAGCTCTCGGTGCCGCAGACGACTTCACCGTTGCCCCCGCCCACGCCCACGAACATTTTCAGCACCGGAACCGGTCCCATATCTATGGCTGTGACTCCGGCGAGTACTTTTCTGTTCGTCCTAAATCAAGGATCGAACAATGTCTCCGGATTCGCGATTGATCCGACCACGGGGAATCTCAATCCCGTCAGCGGGTCGCCGTTTGCTACGGGCTGCAGCGGATCGTCAGTTACGATCACGCCGAAAGCGGACGCTCTTTTTGTAACCTGTCCGGGAGCGAGAACTGTTGTAGCGCTGGCCGTCAGCTCGCAGGGCGTGCTTGCCGCGCCGACCGTGGTCAACGGCCCCAGTGGCGCGCCAACATTTGCCAGCGTAGATCCGACGGGGCGCTTTCTGTACGTTGCCGATCCATCGCTTAACGCCGTATTGGCCTTCACCATAGGGAGCAGTGGCGCCCTGACCCCGATCAGCGGGTCGCCGTTTGCTTCTGGCACTCAGCCTGTAGCGCTGGCTTCTGCGCCGGAGGGCAACCTGCTTTTTGTTGCCAACAAGGGATCGAACAACGTCTCGGCCTTCGTGATTGCCAAGGGCTCCGGCGCGCTGGGAGCGGTGAGCGGATCACCGTTTGCGACGGGAGGCACAGGTCCGAGCTTCGTGGCGGCGTCGGGTGCTTTCGTCTACGTCGGCGACCAAGGAACCAATGATGTTGCGGCTTTTGCGATCGGCAGCAATGGAGCTTTGACCGCCGTGCCCAACTCGCCTTTCAATGTGGCTACCTCGCCCGCGTGGATAACTCTGCTCAAAGAGTAGCGGTGGTGCTCAAAATTGGGTCCTTTGCATCAGTGGACGGAACATTGCCCATCATCTCGGGTGGTAACGAGCCCTGAGAAAAAGCAACACCAGAATGAGGACAAGCGTCACCAGATTGGCGGCAATGATCGGCAGTGCTTGCAGAACCAGGCCGTAGACCAGCCATAACGCGACCCCGGAGCCGAACGCCAGTAGCATCCCGACGGAAAGATCGGAACAGCTCTTCGTGCTCCAGGCCTTATGGACTTGCGGGACAAAAGAAAGCGTGGTCAGAGTGCCGGCCACAAAGCCGATAATAGTAGCGGGTTGCATGAACTTGGAATTTCACCTCTCCAACTAATTTGATCTAACGTTTGGCCGCGTCGAGCCATTTCTCGATGTGGCCGGGAGGAGACCACTCCAGCAGCCTCTCCAGCATGCTTTCCGGTGTGGTGGCAACCAGGACTAGCTGGCCGTTCTCCGGACGAACGAATTTCTCGTTCACCGCATGATCCAGCGCTGCGAGAAGGCCATTCCAGTAGTTCTCCACGTTAAGCAAGCCGCAGGGCTTTTGCTGGATACCCAACTGCGACCAGGTGATTGCCTCGCAGATTTCTTCCAGGGTGCCGTAACCACCGGGCATCGCGACGAACGCATCGGAGAGATCAGCCATCAGCGCTTTGCGCTGATGCATGGTCTCGACCACATGGAGTTTGGTCACGCCGCGATGGCCGATCTCGCGACGCATCAGGCCATCGGGAATTACTCCAATGACCTCGCCGCCTCTGGCCAGCGCCCCATCGGCGAGAACGCCCATCAACCCAATGCAGCCGCCGCCAAAAACCACCCCGATCCCCCGTTCGGCCAAGATCTCACCCATCCGGCGAGCGGCATGCTCGTACGCGGGCCGCGATCCCAGAGAAGAACCGCAAAAAACGCAGATTCGGCGCAGTTGAGGCATCGGGAAATCCAATTTACTACGGGGGCGAGTTCGCTACAGGTCAAAAAGGGGGCAAAACGCAGGCGGGAGAGTTAGACTCTCCCGCCCGCCGATTATGCCGAGGAGCTTACGCGGTTTTCTGGGTGAAGTACTTCTCCACGTCAGCATCACCGGTAGGCAAGGCCATGGCTTGCTGGCGCAGGTGATCGAAAAGAATGCTGGTAAGGTAACGCTCTCCAAAATCCGGAACCACCACGACGATGATCTTGCCTGCGCTCTCCGGGCGTGCAGCAACTTTCAATGCCTGAGCCACCGCAGCTCCGCCGGAAATACCGACGAAGATACCCTCTTCCTTGACCATCTTCTTGGCCGTCTCGAGCGATTCGTCGAGGGTTACTGTGAGAACTTCGTCGATGAGATCGCGTCTCAGGACCTCGGGGAAGAAGCCGGTCCCTATTCCCTGGATCTTGTGCGGGCCGGGCTTGCCGCCAGACAAAATCGGTGATTCGGCGGGCTCGACGGCCACCACTTTGAAGCTTGGTTTTTTGGGCTTGATGTACTCGGCCACGCCCGTCAGCGTCCCGCCCGTGCCCACGCCGGAAATCAGGATATCAACCTTGCCGTCGGTATCGTTCCAGATTTCGGGGCCGGTGGTCTGGCGATGGATCTTGGGATTTGCTGGATTTGCAAACTGTTGCAGGATGACAGAATTCGGCGTCTGTTTTTGCAGCTCGTTGGCGCGGGCGATAGCTCCCTTCATGCCTTTTGCGCCGGGCGTCAGGATGATCTCGGCACCGAATGCCAGCAGGACCACACGACGTTCCAAAGTCATGCTGTCTGGCATTACCAGGATGAGACGGTAGCCTCTGGCCGCGGCCGCGAAGGCGATGCCGATACCGGTGTTTCCGCTGGTGGGCTCAATGAGCACCGTCTTGCCTGGCTCGATCTTGCCGGATTTCTCCGCTTCATCCACCATACTCACGCCGATGCGGTCTTTAACGCTGTGGCAGGGGTTGAAACTCTCCAGCTTGGCCAGCACCGTGGCTCCCATGCCGGCCGTGAGTTTGTTGAGTCGCACCAATGGCGTGCGACCGATGGTTTTGGTTATGTCCGTATAAATGTTCATCTCTCCACCTTCCTGTGAAAGTCAGGCGTCCCGCGAGAGTTTCCATAAGAGATTACACAGGGCGGCCGAAAGAGGCAAAAAAGTTGGCGAAAGGGTTTTCAGCCCTGCGACATAGCCAGCCAGGTACTTCTCACAATCTCCTCGAGCGAAGAATGTTGAGGCGACCATTCCAGCATCTCGGCGGCGGCCCGGGCGTCGGCAACCAGAACCGCAGGATCGCCTGGCCGTCTTTCCGCCAAGCGATGGGGAACAGCGATTCCACTGACTTCTTGTATCTTGTCCAGGACCTGGCGCACCGTATGTCCCTGGCCAACACCCAGGTTGAAGGGCCGGCTCGCCTTGCCCTTCAGCAGATATTCAAGTGCCCGGAGATGAGCCGAGGCGAGGTCAGCCACATGCACATAATCGCGGACAGCGGTGCCATCCGCCGTTGGGAAGTCGGTTCCAAACACAGTAAGAGGTTTGCCAGTAAGAGCCGCTTTCATCGCCAGAGGGATCAACCGCTTTCCAGGATCGCAGCACCCGGCCATCTCTCTTGAAATTCCGGCCGCATTGAAGTAGCGCAAGGAAACCCAGCGCAGTGCGTGCGCTTTTTCGTACCAGGGCAGAGCTCTTTCTACCAAGAGCTTGCTTTCGCCGTAAGGGTTGATCGGATGTTGAGCTTGTTGTTCGTTGACAGGGACACTGTCGGGAATTCCATAAGTGGCACAGGTAGAGGAATAGACCAGGTGCTTGACGCCGGAGTTGACCATGCAATCAAGCAGGTTCAGGCTGTTGACGGCGTTGTTCTGGAAGTATCGGCTGGGATCGGAGAGAGACTCGTCAACGTAAGCGCTCGCTGCGAAGTGCAGGACCGCTTCAATCCGATGGCCGTCGAGGGCAGAACGGATAGCCGCCTTGTCGGCAAGATCGGCCTGAATGAGCGTTCGCTTGCCTGCCGCTGCGCGGCGGCCGGTAGAAAGATTGTCAAAGATGATCGGCACATGCCCTGATCGTTCCAGGAGGGCTGCTGTATGACTGCCGATATATCCGGCGCCGCCGGTGACGAGTATGTTCATCTCGAACTTGTCGGTGTTATTGCCTTTCCTGATTCTCAGTCGAGCCAGCAACATCGTGACGGAAATTGGCGCTGGGCGCAAGCAACTCCGATCAGGCCGGCGCGACATCTCCCGTGTCGATCTCGAGTTTGATCAGAAGGCGCGGGGAGAGAATCAAGCCATGGGCTATATTTCCTGATTGTCTGAGCGTCCCGGTCAGTCAGCGCTCCCGCGAATGCTATATTTATTATGAAAACGCTCCAATGGAAAATGCGAGGAAGCATTGTCGGCCATAGCGATTTTGGGAGCGGGCGCATGAAATTCGTAAGGCGGATGCGCCGGGGTCATCGCTGGCGACTCGTGAATCAACAAGGATCCAAGTCTCGATGCAAAAAATTGGAAATAGGCTGAGTCGGCTACTCTACCGACCCAGGGAGGCGCCAGCACAATATCATCTCTGGTATTACAACAGCCTGGTGTGGCGTTCGACGCAATGGATGGGCGTGCCGGCTCAGAAGAGCGTTTCTGATATGTGGAATTATCAGGAAATACTGTTTTCCCTGAAGCCCTCCTTGCTGATCGAATTTGGAACGTCGTATGGAGGATCAGCGCTGTTCTTTGCCATGATTTTGCGCCAGATCGGAAACCCGTTTCAGATTCTTTCAGTTGACGTTGACGATTCTTTCATCCGTGAGCCCGCGAAGAACGATCCTAACATCGAATTGATGAAGTCGTCTTCTGCCGATCCTGCGGTCGCAGCGCACATCCAGGAGTTGAAATCACGGTTTCCCGGTCCGATATTTGCCATTTTGGACAGCGATCATACGAAGGCGCACGTTCTTGCTGAGATGCTGCTACTGCGGCCGCTGCTGTCTCGCGGCGATTATGTCATCGTGGAGGATTCCGACATTAACGGCCATCCTGTTCTGCCGTTGTGGGGGGATGGTCCTTATGAGGCAGTGGAAGAGTATGTGTCCCGCTTCCCCAACGATTACGTCAGGGATGTGCCGAGAGAAAAAAAATTTGGCTTCACTTCCGCCCCGCATGGTTTCCTTATTCGCCAGTGACAGGGTTGCTCGATCGTGAGCTTTGCCAGGGATGTTACAGGTAGAAATTGAAACATCCCAGCCGTCAATGTTCATCGTTAGTAAGAGCAGATTGAATTGTTCACCGTTAGTAAGAGCAGATGAATTCACTGGACTCGCGGCGGTGTTTCGCCGAGGAATTACATGCCCTTTGAATTGTCGAAGATTCGACGATTATTGATATACGTCCTGATCGTTCCAGGAGGGCTGCTGTATGACTGGCAGTATATCCGGCGCCGCCGGTGACCGGAATGTTCATCGCTTGGTAAGCTGCCCTCGCATCAGGCCTTAGTACTATAGATCGGGCCAGCATCATGGTGCCGGAAATCTGTGGCTCAGCGCAAGCAGCTTTGGCTGCGGGCATGCCCGTGATCTGTTTTCAAGGATGCTATATTTATTAACTGGACGTTTCCAGACGAGCCCTATTCGAATATTTGTGACGCATTTCAGAAAGTGCATTCCGCACCCGCCAGGAGAGCTCTGAAACCCGATGCCCATCTCGATTGAGTCTGTTCACCTCGGCGATGTAGTGGTACTTGTGCCCCAGGTCATGGGTGACGCTCGCGGGTTTTTCATGGAAACCTTTCGCGCGGACCAGTTTCGCCAGCTCGGTTTGCCGACAGAGTTCGTGCAGGACAATCACTCCAAATCGGCCAAGAATGTTATTCGCGGCCTGCATTTCCAGTGGGATCCTCCTATGGGTAAGCTGATGCGGGTGATTCGCGGCTCTGCTTTCCTGGTAGCGGCAGACATCCGCAAGGGCTCTCCGACGCTGGGTAAATGGTTTGGAGTCGAGGTCTCAGCCGACAATAAAAAGCAGGTCTGGGCCCCGTACGGATTCGCACGTGGGTTTTGTGCTCTGACCGACGATTGCGAAGTGCAGTACAAATGCACCGGGCTTTATAACCCGCAAGGAGAATCGGGAATCTCTCTGTTTGATCCGCAGATTGGAGTGATGTGGCCGGTCAATGCGGACCAAGCTACGATTTCGGATAAAGACCGCAAGGCACAGACGTTGGCCCAGTGGCTGGCTTCGCCGCTCTCCAATCACGTGACATATCAACCGGAAACGCTGACGAAGGAGGCTTGAAATGCGCATCCTGGTAGCTGGTGGGGCGGGGTACGTCGGTTCGGCTCTGATTCCCAAATTGCTCGAGCGCGGCTATGACGTGGACGTGGTCGACCTGTTTTGGTTCGGGAAACACCTGCCTCCGGAAGTTGGAAACGTAAACCGCGATATCTTCGATCTTCAAACCGCAGATTTGAAAGAATACGACCAGGTTATTTTTCTGGCTGGTCTCTCCAACGACCCCATGGCCGAGTTCTCCCCCAGCAAGAACTTCATTTTCAACGCTGCTGCGCCGGCTTATCTCTGCTATATCGCCAAGCAGGCCGGGGTTCGACGTTATGTTTACGCGAGTTCATGCTCGGTTTATGGTTACACAGAAAACGAGCTGTTTGACGAAGATCGCCCGGTCAGTTCGGCGTACCCCTATGGCATCTCCAAACTCCAGGGGGAACGCGCGGTGCTGCAGCTCGCCGATTCCGAGTTTTCGGTAATTGCGCTGCGCAAGGGAACGGTTTCCGGCTATAGCCCGCGTATGCGTCTTGATCTGATTGTGAACACCATGTTCAAGACAGCGATGAAGGAAGGAATCATCCGCGTCAACAATCCTGCAATCTGGCGGCCGGTCCTCGGTATGGAAGACGCCTGCATGGCTTATGTTCGAGCGGTGGAGGCCAGTGATTCCATCTCCGGCATCTTCAACATAACTTCGGGGAACCATACGGTCGGCGAGGTCGCCGACCTGGTGAGAACCACGCTGGAGCAGGAAACCGGTAACAAAGTGACGCTGGATCTCAACCACATCAAAGACATTCGCAACTACAAGGTCTCGATTGAAAGAGCCAGAAACGTTCTGAGTTTCCACCCGCACCACGATGTGCGCTGGATCGTCCGCAACCTGCTTGAGAACGCGCCCAAGTTCAGCGATTGGGACAACCCCAACTACTACAACATCCAGGTGTTCAAGAGTTTTGCCCAGAAGGAAACATCTGCTCGAGGCACGGCGACCGGAGCCGTACCAAGATGAAGGTTGCGGTCATCGGCGCGACGGGGCAACTGGGCAGCGACATCGCCGCCGCTTTCGCTGAGGCAGGGCACTCGGTCAGCAGCCTGGGGCACCAGGATGTGGATATTGCGTCAGCCGAGTCGGTGCAGAGTGTGCTTGCAAGCATGGCGCCGGAGATCGTGGTAAACACGGCTGCGTTTCACCACGTCGAAAAATGTGAAGCTGATCCAAACACTGCCTTTGCCGTAAATGCCCTGGGGGCCCGTAATGTAGCCCAGGTGACCTCCTCGCTTGGAGCCAGGGTGTTTCACATCAGCACCGACTATGTTTTTGGCGGCGAAAAGCAGACTCCCTACATCGAGACTGATCGCGCCGTTCCGGTAAACGTGTACGGGAATACAAAGCTCTCCGGCGAGCACTTTGTGGCCGCGACGAATCCGCGTCACTTCATTCTGCGGGTGTCGGCGTTGTACGGGGCTAGTCCCTGTCGCGCTAAAGGCGGCCTTAACTTCGTGGAGTTGATGATCAAGCTCTCCCGGGAAAGAGATGAGCTTCGAGTGGTGGACACCGAGTTCGTCAGCCCGACTCCGACCGTGGAGATCGCTTCTCAGATCGTCAAATTGAGCCGGACGTCGGAGTACGGTCTATACCACGCAACAAGCGAAGGCAGCTGTTCATGGTACGAGTTCGCGCGTGCGATTTTTGATTTGATCGGCGCCAAAGTGCGCCTGGAGAAGGCAAATCCCGGCGAATTCCCCGCCAAGGTGGCGCGCCCGAGGTATTCGGTTCTGGAAAATGCGGCCCTGAAGAAGAAGTCGCTCAATACTTTCAGCCATTGGGGCGAAGGTCTGAGACGCTACCTCGCACAGCGAGAGGAGCGAGCGAGCTCTCTGCCTGTGGAAACAGGCGTACGCCCTTCTTAAACGCCTGTCAGGTACTGTTGATAGAGTTCGGTGTAGCGGCGCGCGACCAGGGAAAGCGAGAACTCGGTTTCGATGCGCCGCCGGGCGAGCTCTCCGAGGTGTTGTCGCCCCGTCCGGCCAGCTTCTATCAGTTGGGCGATTCCTCGAGCCAGAGCCGTTGGATCGGCTGGCGGAACCGTGATTCCAGTTCCACTTACTACATAGCCGTTGTCGCCGACATCGGTGACGACACACGGTATGCCGCAAGACATAGACTCGGCGACGGCGACAGAAAACGCTTCCCCCCACGCCGATGACGAACAGTTGATGTCCAGCGAAGCCGTAATCCTGTGCATGTCGTCGCGTTCGCCGAGCAGGAGAACACGATCCTGCAGTTCCAGTTCCTGAATTTTGGCCAAAACGGCGGCCTGCGTCGAGACGCCTTTGCCCACCAGTAGAAAACGGGCGTCCGGGTGAGCGCCGGCCACCAGCTTGGCAGCACGTAGAAAGCCTATGTGATCTTTCATCGGGTGATAGCGAGCGACCAAGCCGATGAGAATGCTGTCGGGAGGAATGCCTAATTCCGAGCGAACTGCCTCCCGCGCAATCTCATCGGGAACAAAGACCGTGCAATCGATGCCGTTCGGGATGACAAGCGACCTGGTGGGATCGTATCCGATAGCTTGGTGCTGGCGGGCGCCCACCCGACTCACATACACAGTCGCTGCCGGACGACCGGAAAGCCAGGCGCCAAGCCGGATCACGGCCTTGGTGCTGCGGCCCCAACCGCCGATCATGTCCAACGACTGGTGAATGCCCCATAGCACGGGCACCGGTTTCGGCAGCCCGCTGCGGGCGAGACTCGCCATCACATTGCCGTGGTACATCCAGCCTTGAATCAGATCAGGTTGCAAGCGGCGAGCCAGGGATCGAATGCTGAGAATGCGAAATGGATTGGGCCGGTCAGGGCTCAGGCCAAGAGCATACACGGGAATCCCGAGCTCCTTGATGCGCGGGCCGACGGTTCCCTCGTCCTTCAAGGAAACCACCGCATGATCGTATGCGGTGGCTGTCGCCGACAAAAGCCGCAGAAGCATCGTCTCCGCTCCTCCGCTGGGCAGAGCGGAAATCACGTGCAAGATGCGCTTCATTCCGATTTACACCGATTGCCAAAGGGTTTTAGGTGTGGAGGTCCCATCGGAGAGCCTTAAGTGACAAACTTCTTCAGATAGTTTGCGAGTTTCGGCGAAAGCACCGAGAGGCTGTAGTTCTCCTCGATGATCCGGCGGCCATCCTTGCCCATGTTGGCTGCGGCGTCCGGATTGTCCAGCAGCCAGGAGAGAGCATCCACCCAATCCGACTCGGTTTGCGCCGGAAAGCCCGCTTTCCCTAACGCTAATACCTCATTGTTCATTCCCACGGGGGAAACAACCACCGGCAGGCCGCAAGACATGTACAACAGCATCTTATAGCTGCACTTCCCCCGGCCCCACAAGGAGTCGGGGATAGGCATGAGCCCTATCGACATCTCGCGAATTGTCTGCGCATCATTCTCAATGGACCAGGGGATGTACTCCACCCTGGCATTGTCAATCAAGCGAAAGTTCGGGCGCATGCCGGAAACCACGCGAAGCACGACATCGTCGTATTTCCGGAGCACAACGTCCAGCGCCTTTTCAATTTCGTAAAGGTAGGGAAGGTTGGACAAAACGCCGGTCCAGCCGATGATCCTCTTCGAGTTCTGCGTGGCCTTGCTCTCCAGAGGGATGAATCGGTCGGTGTCCACGGCAGTGGGCAGGATCAGGATATTGGTGTTCCATTGGCGCACATTTTCCGCCAGAAAGTCGTTGCCGCATACCACACCGTCGCACATCTTTGCCAACAGCGGAAAATTTTTTGCAGCGCGCCGCTGGACCCAAACGGCATCATCCACATCCAGGATGCGAGGGCGAGCGGTAAAGCGTTCCAGGGTCAGCAAGGTTGACACCATCTCTCTTTGCAGGAGAGTTAAATCATATTTGTGGGATCGCGCTACGGCCGGCACGCGAGTGGCTACGGTCGCAGCAAGCCACAGGGGACGAATGGCTTTGTTCAAGGGCGGCCAACTACCGAAGCGAGCCAAGAATTCTGTAATTTGAATCCCCTGCGAGAGCAGACGTGGGATGTACTGCCGTACTCGAAACATCGGCGCGGCATCCTTCGATCCTGTAAACGCGGCCACGCGGATGAATTGTTGGGTTTCCCCGGGACTCATCGTTGCCTGGAAGCCTTGTATATTAGCATTGTAATGGGGCGGGGACTCCAAATCGAACTGTGCCTTGGTCGCGGAGCTATGACTCGGCGCATGCATCCCTCGCTTCACGATGCACAAAGTCGTTCAGGGCTCTGGAGAACCACTCCACGTTTCTGGTCGCGGCAAATTCCCTTGCCCGTGTAGCCAGCGTTCTACGCCACTCCGGGTCGACCAGGAGCCTGTCGACCTCGCGACGTAGTGCCGCGTGGTCCCCCTCTTCGACGACAGATGCCGTCTGGTGATGAATCGCGTAGCCACTCAGACCACCAACCCGGGTACATACAATGGGTGTGCCGGCACAAATCGCATTGCGCATTCGAAGTTGACCGATGCTGATTGGTCGCTGGCGCAAGGGAAGAACATAGACTGCGGCATGGACCATCATCTGAGCATGTTCTTCCGGAGAAATCTCCGACCGCACAACGGCCAAGCCGCTTTTGTTCAGGCGGTCAACATGCCTCCGGTCGTGCCTGGAGCAAACGACGGATAAGTTCCAGCTGGCCCCATCGGCTGCACGAAAAAGAGTTTCCCAATCGCAAGCAGCCCGCCCAGACGCAAATACCATCTTTTCCGAGGCGGCGTAACTATGCTCCTGAACCTTATCATCGATAAGAGGGAGCGGGATGCGCTGGAAAAGGGAAGCGGGAAGACGAAACAGCCTCGCATAGTAGTCTGGCTCCGATTCAGCCATGACCTGCGCCGCAACCAACGTTCGGCGGATCGCCGGGCGGAATATCAGCGGGAGCCAAACGGCAAACATCAATCGGTTGAGCAGGCGCTCGGGACAGCTTATGAATTCAAGCAGGATGAATTTACGGCGGCGGCGGCCGCCGCCCAGCCATGCCGTCAAAAAAATCAACCATCGGCCCCCCGGCCAGTGACTGACGGTCACGACGAAGTCGTATTCTCGCGCGATCCACCAGCCCAACACCCCGCGAATGCAGGAAAATCGTGCAAGCCTGGCCCAGCGACCTCCGAACCTGCGCTGGATTTGATCCTGCAGATGATCGCAGCCGGAAAGCATGGAAGCATATCCGGTGTCGGCAAGAATGCGTATACGTCGGGAGTCGATGACCCTATTATTGTTTTGCTCGGCGCTCATTCTATGACTGATAGCCTATATCGCGACCTTACCACCTGTCGCCTCCAGCGCAGACTCGACAACAGCGAGACCGTCAGGCTGCCGGGACAACTAGGATGACCGCGGGGAACGGGAGTCGGGGCCACCCTTCAACCGATATCCCGCGCGAATCGGCCAACTAATCCATCATACAGTCCGAGCAGAATGTACTTGAGCTTGGCAATGCGCGATTCTTCCAGAAGCACTGTGACCAGCATGACCCGGCCGATCGCGTAAGACATGCGGAACAGCCACCATGGATCTTTCAGGCAGTACTCGCGGGTCAGGACAATAAAGTTCCGCATGAGGTAATAGGACCGCTTCGGTTGATGATTGTAAGCGTGAATCCTCCACCAGAGCAGGCGTACTGTCTTAGGCTCGCCGATGAAATGCTCCATTCTGGGCACCAGGATTTCCACGATTTTGAATCCCATGCTGCGCGCCCTGAGGCAGAATTCAAAATCGACGCAATCGATGAAAAAATCCTCGCGAAAGGGACCAATTTTTCCCGCCGCATCGAGTGACAGCAAGCTTCCCGAAGTAATGACCATTTCGGTGATTCCCCACCATCCATTGGTGCTGTATTTCTTGTTGGGAACACGGTTCAAGACACGATTTGATCCCAGCATCGCGAGTTGATTCTTGTCAGGAAAATCGTTGAAGGCCCGGATCAGTGTAGGCACCAGATCCAAAGCGGGCACCGTATCCTGGTCGAGCAGTAGAACCCACTGGTAGCCTTTGCTGTGCGCCCACTGCAGGCCCTGATTCAGAGCGGCGGCGATACCGAGATTGGCGGAATTCCGAATGACGTCGGCTCCCGATGAGCCTAGCCCGGCCTGCACATTCTTGAACGACTGCTCGTCAGAAGCATTGTCGACAATGACAATGTCCGCGACCTGCGGCCGCGTTCTATCCAGACGATCGCGCAGCCCCGGGTCCGGGAAGTAGGTGACGACAACAGCGCAGATGTTTTCTTTGGAGGGACACACACAAGTCCAAGCCTGCCTGTATCTCCGACGAGTATTCTTTACTTTAACATGCTTCAGAGAGAAGACATGACAGCACGCTCCGATGAGATTTGTTGTCAAGGCCGTGGATAAAGAGTGATCGGATTGCGGTTACCGGCCCGATTCCATAGTGCTCGAAGAATGATGACCGAGCGCGTGAGATCAAAAAGAAGCTCCATTAGAGTAAACTCAAAAGATACGCTGAGGACGGTGGGCGAGCGAAAACGGTGGTCGCGGGACGGCTTAATCGGGGATGCTTCAATCGATCAGGAAACACATCAAATCGACTACCGGACGCAATGTCTGGATTCGCTACGCTTTTCTTGCCCCTTGGCGGTTGCTGTATGCTTTTTTTTCCCTAATTAACCAAACAAATGTTGCCGGCAATCATCCTGAGTCCGAATGCGCCCACAGTATTGCCGTGCGGACATTCAATAACTACAAACTATGGGGCGGTATCGGGCGGTTTCATGGCCGCGTGGCTGAGGTGGGTCCCGGCGATGTGGGAGAGATAGCGGAAATGTTCCTTGCTGATGGATGTTCCCAAGTGGATCAAATCGAGCGTTTTGCCTATGAGAACAATAGCTCCCACCCAGCTGTGCGCCTTTTTCGGCAACCTGCAGAAAAGTTCTTTCTAGACCACCACGGCTATGAGTTCATTGTTTCCTCCGTGGTGATGGAGCACGTTTACGATCCTCTCGGGGCGATCCGCGCAATGGCCAGGGCGCTCGCACCAGGAGGCCTGATGATCCATGCGGTCGACTGCCGGGACCATGGACAGTTTTCCGACTCTTTGCATGACCTGAGTTTTCTCAGGATTCCACCCGTTTTATACAAGCCCTTGACGCTTGCCAGCGGTCTTAACCGCGTACGGCTCTCGGACTATACGAAAGCCTTGGATGAGCTTGGGCTTCAATATTCCATACTTGTAGTGCGGCTCTCCGGCGCTTCTGCGGATATAGAGCCGCCCATGCCTTTCGAGCTCATCCCGGAAGAATTGCTTACAGCGGCTCGCAACCATGTGGCGAAAATCCGCCCAAAGCTTGCAAGGAAATTTCGGGAAATGCCAGAAGAGGACTTGCTCGTTGCCGCCTTTGTTTTAGTGGCCAAGTCATAGTCCCAGCGCCCTGCGCCCGAGCGGCTCTCTTGAAGGCTCTTGGAACGACTTCATGAGAGTCCGGTGAACGATCAGGTTTCGAAGCCGGGCAGCGCTAGCGGAGGAGATTGAAGCGGGCGAGATGGGGTTGCAAATCGCTGGCTTGAGCGCCAGTGAGTCTGAGCTAACGGGCCTTGCAGGGCATTCAAATACGCTATAAAGAATGGGAGTGAAAAGAGCATGCGCGCAAAGGGCAAGATCGAAAATCCAACCTCAAAGGTGAGGATCGCGGCAATGGTGACGAAGGCGTCTTTCTTGTTCCGGAGATTAGAGAGAAAAAAACCGACCATCCCCGAATAGATCAAAAGCAAGAGTGGCAAGGAACCGCGGAGGAGATATTCGACCGGCCCGGAATCCACAAAAAAGAGGTTTTTCGATCCAGTCAAGCCGACGGGCTGCCACGGATGGTCGTGGAGAAAAGCCAGGTCGCCCGCCAAATCCCCGGTAGACGCGGAGTATCGTCCTAATACGCCGTTTCCCTGCGATTGCAGAGCAGATAAAGCATAATCGGCGAGTTGCTGGCGGAGATCCTTGTCGATGCGGCCTGCGAGCGCCACCCCAACGCTTCCCAATATCAATATTGCGGCCAGGGTTAATTTCCAGCGTCTTTGCAGCCCAAGCCTCAGCAGGAAGGCCAGCTCCCATACCAGGAAAGCTAATGATGTGAATGAAAACAAGAACAGAGAAAACACCGGGTAAACGAACAGGAAGCACAGGCTCGATACATTTTTCCTGGCTTCATACGTTCGCAGATTCATCCAAAACAATAAAAATACAAAAAAGCCGGCGACGGAATGAGTACCGAAAGTCAAAACCGGCTTTCGCATGGAGAACATGATGGGCAGCAAGTCGGCATAAAAGTATGTGTAGTGCGCGACGAGAAAGTTCATTATCGGCTCATATTGAAGGATGATACCGAGGCCCAGGATGAGACTTACCAGGTTTACCGCCAACAGGCCCTTGCTGAGGACCGGGTAAGATTCGGATCCTTGCACTTTTAGATTCGAGGCATAAAGAAGCCCCAACATGGTGTATGAATAGATAGGGCCTCCCTCGGTGATGGGGAAAGGCGAAACCAGGCTAGATAATACTAAGACCACGGGAATGCAGCAGCCGATAGCACGCAGCCAGTAACTGCCCATGCCATTCAGGAAAAGCAAAGTCATCAAGCCGATCACAAACAAGGGGACCGTGAGAGCAACCAGCGCGGAGGACTGGACGCCCTGACTGGAAGTGGGGATATACAAGCCGATAAGAAACAAAATCAGAACAATGTAAGTCCGGCCGCGGCCTTGCACCGAATTCTGGAGTGTTCCGACGCTAGACATTGTAAATCGCTAGCCTCTCGGGCGAGACAGGCATGGAAAAAGCGGTCATCGACTTTTTTGCAACTTCATTTCCTTGCATACGACAGTCGCCAGCGCGGTGTACCGCGGGCATTAAACCTGCAGCTTAGCTTCGTCTCGGGATGAAATTCCTAATCCGCGATAAAACGCTGACTCGATCATTCGCACTGCAGAAACCCAGTCGGCTTTCCGGGCAATGGCCAAGCCGGCTTCAACTTTCTTGAGCCGAAGCGTCTCATCCCCCAGGAGCGCCAAAACGCCCTCAGCCAGTGCTTTTGGGGTGGCGTCCACCAGCTGCGCAGATTCGTGGGTCAAAAGCCATTCCACATTCGGCCCTGAATTCGAGACAACAGGACAACCACTCGCCATGAGTTCCAGAGGCAGAAGAGACAAATTGGTATGCGATAGCACCAAGGCAACATCGCACTGCTGGTATAGGTTAGCCAGTTCTGCCGGCGAGAGTACGCCGGGGAGAGTTGCCGGAAAGGGCAGGTCAATGGCTGGCGGGTCGAAGCCGATCAGGACGAACTCTGTGTTCGGCCGCTTGTGCGCCACCAACGACAGCGCCAGCATGCCCAGTTCGAATCCCCGCCGTTCGGTGCTGGGCCTGGCGTAAAACAACACCCGTTGCCTGCCACGCGGCACAATGCGGCTCCCGACCGGGCGATAAACGTCGTGGTCGTGGGAAAAACCAAATGCAGAACATTCCATCCCAAACTCTGCGCCCAGGACATCAGCGATCCATTGCCCCAGGGTGATGCCGTAGAATCCCCACGTGTATGTCTGTCTGGCGAACAGGTGCAAACTTCCGGGCGCATAAAAAAGATGTTCCAAATCTTGCACAAAATAGAACTTGCGGACGGTATTGCCGAGCCCCCGGGCGATATAGGCGGTATTCCAGGCAGTGGCAACGAGGGCATCCGAATCTTCCACTTGCCCCTGGAACTGAACGATTTCGCTGCTAATCGGCGCGTAATGCTGGTGGACGAATTCACGGAGCCGGTCGTCGTTCCGTGTCGCTCCAAATACATAAACCCGCTGTTGATGGCCCCACCCTTCCAACTGTTGAATGGCGCGAAAGATATTGGAAAGGCCCCCGCTGCCCTTGTCGTTTATCGTGGGTACCAGCCAATTGATTTTCAGAGGCCCGGAACCGACCCCTGGCAACGCTTCCGGCTGGTTTCCCCGCAAGAGGAAACCGTAATGCTCAAGCACATTGCCCTGAACCCCCGGCTGGCTTTTTAGCCAGCGGGCAAGAGCATCCTGGATCCCCGCTCGCACGCCGTATTTCGAAATCGATCGCCAGACTTTACGCAGGGAGTTCACAGGGCAGTCCTCGAATCCTCAGCACACACGAGCGCCTGATGGTGCGAAAGGACTGCAGTCATGGAATGCACCTGCATCAATGCAAGCCTCGTGCGCTTTCACGTATTTTCGCCGATTTCGCTTGCAGTTGGGAAAACAACAGCGTTCTCTCTTGAGGGGAAAGCATGATGGCTCCGAAGATAATCAACCCAGTGCTACCGACGCACCCAGCCGCGGTGAACAGGGCGATAATATCCGAGGCGTGATTTGTTGCCAACCGGACTGCAAGTGCGATGGCTAGAACCGCAACCAGAAGCTTTATGAAAGGTAGAATGACGACCCGAGCGTGTTCGACGATCCCGATGCGGAGATATCGCAGCGTATAAAATGGCCCATACCAATCGTTGGTCATCCCCTGAGCGCAAAGCGTTCCGAGCGGAACTCCGAGAAGCCCAAAGCGGCGAGCCAGGAATACGCAGAACAGCAGGTTAAGTACACAGGCAATGACCGCAGTATGAACAAACGCTATACGGCCGGTGGCAATCGTAGCCGTCGTCATCGCCACCTGATGAGCATCAAGGAGCATCACAATCAAAAGAGTCCAGACCACTCCAAACCCTATGAAGTATTGAGCGCCGACCCAAAGTGAGACGATGCGATCGGCAAAACATCCCACAAAGCACCCCAAAATACCGATGACGCTCAGGCTATAACGCAGGTTGCGTTGCATCAGCCGCTTGATCTCGATTGGATCTTGACGCATGTGAGCCTGTGAGACAAAGGGCGTGGTAGTCACAACCAGCATCATGGAAAGCCCGCCGATGGTTGTGACAAGCTTGGCGACGATTTGGAACCCGGGCACGGTCTGCGCGCCAATTTCCGATGCGATCACGAGATTGTCCGTCTGGAGCAAGAGCGCGCCACCCAACAGAAGGATCGCGAATTTTACACTAGGGCCGAGGATGGCTCGGATGCGTCCGAAATCGAACTTCCCGGCCGAGAGCACACCAGGCTGGAAGCGCCCAAGCAGGTATCTTGCGGCAAACCGGGAGAGCAATGCCTGCAACAACCACGCAAAGGCCAGGCCCTCAAGCCCGAAACCAAGAATCAGGGCTACCACCGTGAGCAATAACCAGACGATCTGGCCGCCTGTTCGAATCAGCCGCTCGGCCGCCACGTGTCCCATTCCGTAGATAGAAGCCGGCCATATCTCGCCCACCAGAGTGAAGACACCTCCAGCAGCAAAAATAATCCATGCTGGCCGGATGCCTCCCCATGAGCCCAGGGTCTTCAGATACGCCCAACCGGCAGGTACTCCAGCAAGGAAAACAAGAGCGCCGAGCAGGGCACAAGTCGCGGTACAGGACCGGATGAGAGTGCCCATTTGTTGAAGACGCTGTTCTTCGGTCAAACCCTTGTCGGCGGAGATAAAACTGATCTCGCGACCGAGGGTGGGCACAAGTCCGAGATCAAGAAACAAGATGTATCCACCTATACTGATGAAAACCATCCAAATTCCAACCGTCTCGGTGGGAAGATAGTGTAAGAGCAGGCGAAACTGCACAAAACCCACCAGCAGCGTAACCGCCGTTAGTATGAGGCCGGCAACGAAGCCATTCAGGATCTTGTGGTCGGTACTCATCTAATTAAGCCATCGGTTTTTGGTTCATCTATATTGAAAGCCGCGCCCAGACCTGCATCGGCAAGGTCGAAGTTCGCGTGCTTATAGCTAAAGAAAGGGCTGCCACTCGGTCCCATGTTTGACAGAGGCCAGCTCCTCCACAGGGGTGCATGATTTCTCGATGACGGCGACAAACGGGTAGAGGTGAATGGACGAAATCGCGCGTTGAAGAGCTGATGTCGTCGCACTGGAACCGGGGCCCCCTTTCAGAGCGCAAGCATTGAGCCGGTCGGCGAAGCCGGCCAGATAGTTCGAGAAACGATTATGAACTCCGTGGATGTCCTCGCAGACATATACGCCGCCGGCGCGCAGGTAGGGTAGAGTCTCTTCCAAGGTTACGATCTGCTGCTCTGGCAGGTGTCCGCCATCATCGATCAGAATGTCAATGACAGGTACGGCTCTACGAAAATTCTGCCAAAACCCGCGGTCACCTTGATCGCCTATAAAGATCTTGATCTTGTCACTTTCATAGGCTTTGCAGGCCTCGTTGATATCAATTCCGTAAACTTGGCACCCGGTTCCAAAGTAAGTCTTCCACATGCCCAGACTACCGCCGCTGTAGACTCCGATCTCAACAATATTGACCTCGCGGCCGATAAACTTCTGAAAATGCCGATGATAAATGTCGAAGTAATGGGTCCACTTCCAAATCCCCTTCCCACGGGTTATTCCGTCGAAGTAGGTTCGCAGAGGATTGGGTGAAGGGATTATTGCAGCAGTTGTTGGCAAACCTGCAACGGGTGCCTCCTCAAGAACATCCTTCCATACATCGGCACGATGGGCTCCCCGCGCGGTCCACTGCCCTGCCCTAAGGATTCTGTAGATCTCAAACCGGTTCAGGAGCCGGCGCAAGGCGTTGATCATCTGGTTGCGCCACCCGAGGCTTCAAGCATTCCTGATCGTTGGGTGTAGTGGCGCTCAAAATAGCTGCGATATTCACCGCTGCGGGTTTCCTCCAACCAGGGACCATTTTCCCGATACCAATGAATGGTGTTGTCGAGCCCGCGATCAAAATCCCATTGCGGCGTCCACCCCAGCTTTTCGCCCAACTTGGAGTAATCCAGCGCGTAACGGCGGTCATGGGCCGGGCGGTCGGTCACAAAATTCAGCAGAGTTTCGGGACGCCCAAGGGTCCTGAGGATAGCTCGCGCGACGGCAATGTTTTCCAACTCACAACCGCCGCCAACGTTGTAGATCTCGCCTTCATCTCCCTTTCTCAAGATGAGGTCGATGGCCCGGCAGTGATCGGAAACGTGAATCCAGTCGCGCACGTTACGGCCATCCCCGTAAACCGGAAGAGTCTTGCCTTCCAATGCCTGGGCTATCATCAGAGGAATGAATTTCTCGGGGAACTGAAAGGGCCCGTAATTGTTGGTGCAGCGCGTAATGATCGCCGGAAAGCGGTAAGTCTTGACCGCCGCCAAGACCAGAAGATCGGATGCGGCTTTGCTGGCGGCGTAGGGACTGGTGGGGTCGAGCGGTGAGGTTTCCCGGAACTGGCCTTCGGGCCCGAGGCTTCCATAGACCTCGTCGGTACTAACGTGGATGAACCGGTCCACCCGGCCCCGACGCGAGGCTTCGAGAATTCGCCAAGTACCCTCGACATTGGTCCGCATGAACGGCGAGGCATCCTCAATGCTGCGATCCACATGGCTCTCGGCGGCAAAATGAACGACGGCATGACAACCATCGATAACATCGTTGACCGCGGGATCACATATGTCGAGTTTGGCAAACTGGACGCGGGGATCGCTCAGTACATCGTCAAGATTGCGCAGATTGCCGGCATAGGTCAACTTATCCACAACCAGGACATGGTCATCGGGGTGGCTCTGCAACAGATGGCGCACGAAATTTGAGCCGATGAAGCCCGCGGCGCCGGTTACAAGGATCTTCATGCTTTTTCTCCGGGCTCCGCCGCAACGGCCCGGTCAAGACCGCCCAACACCTTCTCACGGACCAGATTGCTGGCCCGCCACAGGGACTCAAAGGTACCAGCATCGGTCCACCAGCCATCGATGATGTCAAAGGTAAGAGGACCGTCAATGAGATACGAATTGTTCACATCAGTGATCTCATATTCGTTGCGATCGGAAGGCTTGAGGGTGCCAATGCGGCTGAAGACGGTGGCGTCGTAGAAGTAGATCCCAATCACCGCGTACGGGGAGGCCGGAGCCTTTGGTTTTTCTTCAATCCGGATGATGCGCCCGTTTTCAAAGACAGGCACACCAAAACGCTCAGGATCGGCCACTTCCTTGAGCAGAATCTTGGCGCCACGCTCCTGTTTCTCGAAGTTCTCTTTGGCCTGGCGAATGCTTCCTTCGATGATGTTATCACCCAGCACCACGCACACGGCCTCATGCTCGGCAAAGGTTTCCGCCAGGCGCAAGGCATCGGCGATGCCGCCCTCACCATCCTGGTAAGCAAAGTTGAGTTGATGGATTCCAAAATCTTTGCCGTTGCGCAAGAGACGCAAAAAGTCGCCCGCGCTGTTACCTCCGGTAACGACGAGAATGTCGTCGATACCCGCATCGACCAGAGTTTGCAGAGGGTAGTAAATCATCGGTTTGTCGTAGACCGGAAGAAGATGCTTGTTGGTGACCCGGGTCAGCGGATGGAGCCGCGACCCAATTCCACCGGCCAACACGATACCCTTCATGTGATTAGCTCCCGCATCGTTTCTTGAGCCGCAGCGATCAGCGCAGCATCACCTTTCGAAAGTCAGTCTTACCCAATTGAATCTAGCGGCCGCCCGGCCCAACCGAGCACCCGTCCCTGGCTGGCAGGTCGAGCATCTCCATAGTAGCCGCGAGCGCTTGTCTCCAATCGCGCAACGCGATACCAAACTCCGCCTGCAGTTTTGCATTCGACAGGCGGGAATTCCTCGGCCGCTCTGCCGGCGTGGGGTACTCCTTGCTGGGAATAGGAACGATCCTGGCTAGAGCCTGCTTCAGTCCGCGATCACGCATCTGGTCGAGGATGGCGGTTGCAAAGCCACACCAGGAAACTGCGCCTTGCGATGTCATATTATAGATGCCGCTGCGTTTACCCAAGGCTGCAATTCGCCCGGACCGGTGACGCAGTCCAGCGACGATTTGCGCGGTCGCTTGCGCAATGTCATAACTCGAGGTGGGAGCGCCCACCTGGTCATCGACCACGCGTATCTCATCGCGCTGAAGGGCCAAGGCCGATATGGTTCGCAAGAAATTCTTGCCGCGGGCTCCGTACACCCACGACGTTCGCAGAATCAAATTGTCGCCGCCCACAGCCTGCACTGCCTGATCTCCCGCCAGCTTGCTCCGGCCGTACACGTTCAAGGGATGCCCGAGATCCTCCTCGGTGTAGGGAGCGGCTTTGGTCCCGTCAAATACGTAATCGGAGGAGTAGGTCACAAACAGCGCGTTGATCCGCCTCGCTTCCTCGGCCAGAACTTGAGGAGCTGTGGCATTCAGCGCAAGAGCGAGTTCCGGCTCATTCTCAGCCTGATCGACCGCCGTATACGCGCTGGCATTGACCAGCACATCCGGCGATAGTTCCCGAATCGCGCGCCGCAGCGAATCAGGGCGGCTGAGATCGATTTCCGGGCGGCCGATCACTGTCACCCGGCCAAGGTCGGGCAGCCGACGCTGCAGCTCCCAGGCAATCTGCCCGTCGCGGCCGAGGATGACAATGTTCAAACCAGCGCCACTCATCTCAGTCCCATCACCTGCCAATTCATCCAACGTGCTCTTGCCATCAGGTCGATGAGCGGGAGTTCAAGAAGCAACATCAAACTTCGGCCCTTGACATCACCGACCCCGCGCTCTCGTTGCAAGAAAGAGGGCCGCGATTCAGCTCATGATTTGCGGCGGCCAAGGTAAAACCTGAACAGCTGCAGTTGACTGGCAAATTGAGGCTCTTCATGGGCTTGTTGCAGGCGTTCAATGAAGGATGCTATGAAACATGCCACAACAAAGGCCACGAATATGGCGCAAATCAGGATGATCGCCCGGAAGGGTCCGCTTTTTTTCTCTGGCTTAAGGGCCCTATCCAGTTGTTGCACGATTAAAGCGTCGCGGGCTTCATCAATTTTTGCGACTTCATACTGCTTCGCCAGCAATTCGAAGAGCGCTTCGCGGTACTTCACCTCTCGCAGCTTGCGAAGGTATTCAAGGCCTGCCGCAGGCACGTTCTCGACCGGCACATCCGCGATCGAAGGTTTGCCTTGACCGCGCTCCAGGCGACCTACCTGGTCCTTCATGGCAGCGAGCTCGTTCTGGGCGGCGATGAGTTCCGGATTCTCAGGGCTCGCAAACGACCGCATGGATTGAACGACGATCTCCTGCGCTGCCACTCTGGCTCGTAAAGATGTCAGCGACTCAATCATGGCTCGTGACTGCGGCTCCAGGAGAATCATTCCGGTTTTCTGCTGAGTTTCTTTCAGCGATTGTTCGGCAGTGGCCAGGTCATCCATCGCCATTTTCGTTTCGCGTTCAAAGAACGCCCGCCTCTTACCCGCTTCCGTTACCGCGAGGGTTTTTGTGAGTTTCTCCAGTTCGTCTACGTAGGCATTCGCGATATCCGTAGCTCTCTGCCGTGAGTCATTGGCCGTAGCTTCGGAACTGAACAGATAAGACTGGCTGTCGTCTACGGAGATGGTAATGATGCCGTCCTTACTGCCGGAAGCGATCAAGGTGCGATCTGCCAGTTCCTGGCGAGCATCCACGAGCCGTTTCTTGTGATACACCTTCATCAGGTGAAACTGGTCGATGATGGCGTTGGCAACCGTCTCGCTACGCAACATGGCGACATAGAGATCACTGGGCGTGCGCAAGTTCAGTCCCTGCCCGGCGAGCGCCGCCAGCGGGCCAAGCTGGCTCAGCACGGCTGTGGTGGACATCGGCTGGTTCTGCTGCGGCGGCATTACCTTGGTCTGCGCGGTGTATGTGTTCTTCAAGAACAGGCACAAGATCAGGGCTAAAACGAATGTGGCCGCCACAAACTTCGCGATGAAAAATTTGTGCTTGGCTATGATCAGCAGCCATAGAGGGAAACGCGCGGCTTCCGCTGGATCAAGGGACGTTGCCACCGATTCGTCTGCTATCCCCATTACCGCATTCGAGTTCTCGCGCTGTGCCATGACTTCTAATGTTTATTTTACGGGAAAACCGCCGATAAGCCTCCCGCAGCCAGCCCTAATTGTCCAACAATCGTTGCATAATCGCGGATTAACTGGAGAGTTGCTCCACGCGAGACCTTAACCGGTACCACGATGCTGTCTCCCGGCATCAGCCGGGTAGATTCAAAGCTGCTGCTCAGAAGACGGGAGTGCTGCTGCTTGCTGACAGTGGATCCGTCGGCCCGGATCACGAACTCACGGCCTTTGTCGCCGCCGCGCGTGGCGCCCCCAGCCAGGCGCAAGTAATCGCCGACAGTCTTGCCTGGCCGATAGATAAACGCATTGCTGTTGTACACGGAGCCGATAACGTTGACGGTAGCCGGCCGAAAAGGAATGAGCAGGCGATCACCGTCTTCCAGAACGAGATTGGGGAGAGCGTCCGCACCCGTAGCGTTGGGCCGGAGTTCCAGCACGACGCGGCCGGAGGCTCGGACATTGCGCATTCGCTGGACCGTCTGACGGTCGGCTTCGGACTGAGCCTTAGCAGCCGCGGCGGCTAAGGGATCGGCGAAGCTAACGGCGACCGGCGCCGCCTGCACGGACTGATCCAGGTTGTTGACATACTGGTCCAAACGTTGCTGCTGGTCCATGCGGGTGGACTCACGGTCAAATTCGGATCCGAAGAGGTACGCCTGGCGGGTGACGCCGCCCACGCGCTCCACCAGATGACGCAGCGTTTCTCCGGGCGCAATCTCATAGACTCCGGGGTTGTTGAACTCGCCTTCGAGATGAATGAACTTGCTTCGGTCTGCAATCGGCACCTGGATATCGGTCTGAGCAAAAATGGTGACTACGTCATTGGGCTTGAGCTCCAGATTTTCCTGAGGGTCGGCAGCAATGGCCTTGCCGAGATTGAAATGCAGCACATGCGGCGTCAGATCCTCGGGATTCATCCGTTGGATCGCGGCATATTCCCAATTGATTTCCGAGGACAAGCGTTTGACGTCGTTCTTCAGCTGGGAGCCGCTGATGCGGAAGTCCCCGGAACTGGCATCAACCGCGAGCTGATTCTGCCGCTTCCAATAGTCGTCCGTCACCAGGGAAGCGCGGTCGGGAATCAGGTCATGGACGCGCATGCCCTGATGCCAGGGATAGAGACCCGGGACCGCGACGTTGCCGCGAAGCGTGACCCCATTGTCAAATTTGGAAGAGATGCGCAGGAAGCGGATGATGTCCCCATCTTGCAGCTCTCTGGCCAGACCTTGCGGATCGAGCGCGAAATCTTCAGCCCGGCGCTCGCGATGACTGTCAATTCTCTCCACTACCGCACGCTGTCCGAGCACGGTGTTGGTCATCCCGCCGGCATAGCGAATAGCCTCGGCGAGGCTTGTATGATCGCGGAGTTCAAAGATCGCCGCGGCGTTGACGCTCCCGGCCAGCGCTACCATGGGGCCAGAGGGGGGAATATAAATTACGTCGCCCGGCATCAACTTAATGTCCTTGGATTTATCGCCACTGACAATCAGGTCATAAAGGTCGAACGTGGTGACATCTTTGCCGTCGCGCTTGACTTGAATGTTTCGCAACGAGCCCCGTTTGGATGGGCCTCCCGAGGCAAAGAGAGCATCGACCAGAGAACTCAGAGAGCTGATGGTGTATGTACCCGGACGGTTGACCTGGCCCACAACGTAAACCTGAATCGACCGGAGCTGGCCCATGGCCACACTCAATTGAAAACCCTTAAAGAGCTTGCCCATCTCGGTATTCAGGTAATCGTGCAGTTCGCCGAAATGGAGACCGGCCACACTGAACACGCCAACATGCGGGAGGTAGATGCTTCCGGAGCGGTCGACTAAGGCGCGAACATCAACGTTAATCTGTCCCCAGGCGCGGATGACCAGCTCATCGCCTGCGCCAATGATGTACTCCGGGGTTACCTGCACGCGGTCCAGCGGGGCAAAGGTTGAGGGCACGTTTTCGAAAAGGTTATGCCCAAAAATAGGGAGCCTTTTTCCCAACGAGCTGGCCACGAACTCCTGAAATTCTGTGTCCGGTTCAGATGGCGTGGCCGCCTGCTTTGCCCGTTCGGCCTGTTGTGCTTTCTGCAGCTCACGCTGGTGTTCTTCGGCCTCCTGGGTGGGAGACACATTGCTGATGTTCGGGCTGGGCCGAGTCACTACTGCAGGAAATTGTGCCCCGCCCAGTGAACCTGAGCTTTGCTGATTTCCCGGCTCCTGCTGCTGTGGCCCCTGAGCTTGCGGAAAGGGGTTGCTCAGGGTCTGCGGCAGGGTCCAAGGCGAAACGGCAAGAATGAAGCCACACATGCGCACGAGTTTGAACAAAGCTATCTCATCCTCTGCCAGGCAAAATATGAACTTAAGACTTACAAGTCTTCCGTCAGCTTATCAGAGGGTTTTCATCGCGCGGTAGGCCTTGCGATCAGTGAGATTTGAACTTCGCCATGGCGGCCGGCGCGCGAAAAGCCTCAAAGCAAATCCAATTTTCCTTCAATCGTCCGCTCGCGCCGATATCTTTCCTGATGCTTCTAAAAGCGCCCAGCCAATAGGAAGGCGGTCACGGCGCCTTAGTATCCGCCGGCCATGGCTCCGGCGGTGTGATGGTGTCCATTTCTCACGGCGAAATCCGGTTCTTCAACGTGGTAGCGTATGGTGCTGGCAAGGATTTCATCGAGGTTCATCGACGGACGATAGCCTATTGCCTGTTCGAGCTTGGCCAGGTCCGGTACCCGCCGCATCATGTCCTCAAATCCGTCCTTATACGCTTTTTCGTAGGGAACCAGGATGATCTTCGATTTAGATCCGGTCATCTCTTTGATCTTGACGGCTAACTGGAGGATGGCGATCTCCTCGGTGGAACCAATGTTGTAAACCTCTCCGTTGGTTTCCGAGCTTTCCGCCAGGGCGATCAGGGCGCCCACCGCATCGTTGACGTGGGTGAAGCAGCGGCTTTGAGTTCCATCGCCGAAAACCGTCATATCGTCGCCGCGCAGCGCCTGGCGCACAAGACTGGGAATCACCATCCCATACCGGCCGGTTTGCCGCGGACCAACAACGTTGAACAGCCGGGCAATGACCGTCGGCAGTCCTTTTTCTTTCCAATAGGCGATAGCGAGAAACTCGTCAATCAGTTTGGAGCAGGCGTAGCTCCAGCGGCCCTTCTCGGGCGGACCGAGAACCAGATCGTCATCTTCCCGGAAGGGAACACATTCGCGCTTTCCGTAAACTTCGGATGTGGAGGTGATGAGCACACGTTTCTTCTGGCGCGCAGCAATCTCCAACACGACCTCGGTCCCACGGATGTTGGTTTCCATGGCCTGCGTGGGACTGTCGACGATCAGGCGGACGCCGACGGCTGCAGCCAGGTGATACACGATGTCCGCGCCATGAATGAGCTTTTCCATGAGGCGGTGATTGGTGATGGTATCCAGAATGCATTGAAAGCCGGGGCGGCCCTCAAGATGCTGAATGTTCCTGGATGAACCCGTGGAAAGATTGTCAATGATGCGAACGTCTTCCCCGCTACCCAACAAGCGTTCCGCTAAATGTGAGCCGATGAAACCTGCACCGCCAGTTATGAGGACGTTCATGTCTCTCCCTATCTGCTACAGATTCACGAGCAACAACTCGACCCTTGCGCCTGAAGCTTTGTGAGATGCGCTTTTTAGCTGGATCGTTTTTTTAGGGGATGCTCCATTTTTCTGAAGCACAAAAAAGTCTCTCTTCCTCATTTTGTGCCATGCAAAATTTCAGCGTTTCTGGGGACCTGCTTGCCTTGCGGTGAAACTTCTTTCCAATACTATTCCTAAGCGACCAAGATTCAAAGATAAATGCAACTCCACGAAAGCAGAGGATTTGCGCCCAGCAGAAAATTTATCATAACACGACGACTCAGGCATCCATGGTCCCTTAGTTCAACACACTTTCGTTTCACAAGTTTCTAATCTTAGGAACGGTGAAACCTCCGGAAGTGAGCGGCTCCGATCCAAAAAGCTGGAGTTTTCGCCAAGTTTCATTGCGTGCTTTTAAGAAACTCTCAGAGAAGAAGAAGGAAGATGGAAGGCGATGTGGCATCTGGACAGTACAACGTTGGTATTAGTGTGCGCGGAACAGAGAAAGTTACTGAGCCTGCCGAGCCCCATTTCCAGCAGCGCTCGACTTCTCTACCGAGTGACGCGGGCTGGTATAGTAATTGCCCGTGCCGGCCATCCGATCCCAAGTCGACCGCAGTGCCAGCCCTTACCGGACAAATTATGTCGCGATGGAATCAGCTCTCGAGCGGCTGCGCAGCGAGCTGAAGCGGTCCACGGAAGGCGGGGGAGAAAAATACGTGAAGCGCCACCGCGAGCGGGGAAGGCTGCTGCCGCGGGAGCGCGTGGAGATGCTGCTCGACGAGGGCTCGTACTTCCTGGAGATCGCTCCACTGGCGGGAATCGGCATGGAAAACGAGTTTCCCGGGGCGGGCGTGATCGGCGGTATCGGCCTGGTGTGCGGGCGCGAGTGCATGATCACTGCCAACGAAGCGACCGCCAAAGGCGGCGCCACCAGCGAGGCCGGTTTGTGGAAGAACAGCCGCCTGGCCGACATCGCGCGCATCAATCATCTTCCCGGGATCACGCTGGTGGAATCCGCCGGCGCCGATCTTCCGGTGCAGAGCAAGATCTTCGTCGCCGGTGGCCGCGGCTTCCGCGATATTACGCGCCGCTCCAAAGAGCGAATACCGACCATCTCCGTGGTCTTCGGCAGTTCGACCGCCGGCGGCGCCTACCTTCCGGGCATGTCGGATTACGTAATCATGGTTAAGAAGCAGGCGCAGGTTTTTCTCGCCGGACCTCCGCTGGTCAAAATGGCGACGGGTGAGATCTCCGATGAGGAGTCGCTGGGCGGAGCGGAGATGCACTCGCGGCGTTCGGGTCTCTCCGACTACCTGGCCGAGGATGAGCTAGACGCGATTCGGCTGGCGCGGGAGATTGTGGGCCATTTCAATCGCCCGAAGCCTCAATTGCCTGAACCCAGAGCCGTGCGTGAGCCGGTCTACGATCCCGACGAACTCCTGGGGATTGCCTCAGGGGACGTGCGCGTGCCCTTTGAGATTCGCGACGTGATCGCGCGCATCGTCGACGGCAGCGAGTTCGACGAGTTCAAACCGGAGTACGGCCCCACGCTGGTGACCGGCTTTGCCTATATCCACGGTTTCCCGGTAGGAATTCTGGGGAACAACGGCGTGCTGATGTCGGAATCGTCGGGCAAGGGCGCGCAGTTCATCCAACTCTGCAACCAGCAGGACATCCCGCTGCTGTTCCTGCAGAATATTACCGGTTTCATGGTGGGTCGCTCGTACGAAGAAGACGGGATCATCCGCAACGGAGCGAAACTGATCAACGCGGTTTCCAACTCCACGGTTCCGGCCATCACCATCATGGTGGGCGGGTCGTACGGCGCCGGAAATTACGCCATGTGCGGACGGGCGTACGATCCACGTTTTCTTTTTACCTGGCCGAACCACCGAATTGCGGTGATGGGCGAGAAACAGCTCTCGGGCGTGATGGACATCATTAAGCGCGAGGCGGCGATAAAAACCGGTCAGCCTATCGACGAAGCCAAACTCGAGATGGGAAGAAAAATGCTGGAAGACCAAATAGCGAAGGAATCAGACTGTTATTTTGCTACGGCAAGGCTCTGGGACGATGGAATCATCGACCCGCGCGACACGCGCACTGTCGTTGCTATCGCACTTTCCGCGGCGTACAATGCGCCGGTCCGCGGGACCATGGAGTGGGGAGTCTTTAGACACTAGCGGCAGGATTGGACCGGCCAATAGAGTTTAGTTGCGATCTCTGTTTTAGAAATTGAGCGATCGGTGATCGGGTGATCGGAAAGACGCCAACTTGGACCGGAAGATCGCAAAGGCGAGGGTAGGGCGTGGCAAAGCTGGACAAGATCGTGGCCTTCGTGGCGACCCGCAACGCCGCCAAAGCCAAAGAGTTTTACCGCGGCAAGCTGGGGCTCAAGTTTATAAGCGATGACGGCTTTGCGCTGGTTTTCGATATCGGCGGCACTATGTTTCGCATCGCGACGGTAAAAGATCCGGTCATTGCGCCATATACAGTCCTGGGCTGGGAAGTGCAGAATATCGCGCGGGCCGTCTCCGATCTCGCAAAAGAGGGAGTAGTTTTCGAGCACTTCCCCGGATTGCAGCAAGACAAGGCGGGAATCTGGACTGCCCCCAGCAACGACAAGGTAGCCTGGTTCAAGGATCCGGACGGCAACCTGCTCTCGCTTTCCGAACACCCGGGCAGAAAGCGCTGAGAAACTTCCGGCACACAGATGTTCCACCTCCAATCATGACCCCGTTGCGAAGCGTTCTCATCGCCAACCGCGGCGAGATCGCGGTGCGGATCATCAAGACATGCCGCGCCATGGGGCTGGAAAGCGTCGCCGTCTACTCCGATGCCGACCGCGACGCGCTACACGTTCGCCTGGCCGACCGGGCCGTTCCCATCGGGGGCAGCGCGCCGCGCGAATCTTATCTGAACATCCCTGCAATCGTGGAAGCGGCCCGCCGCAGCCAGGCTTCGGCCATCCATCCCGGCTACGGGTTTCTGGCCGAAAACGCAGATTTCGCGGCGGCTTGCGAGCAGGCGGGAATCACCTTCATCGGGCCGCAAGCCAAAGCGATCCGCGCTATGGGCTCAAAGGCGGGATCGCGCAAGCTGGCGCAGGAAGCGGGTGTGCCGGTGGTCCCAGGCAGCGCGGATGAGGATTTCGCCACGCTGGGGCTGCCGGTCCTGATCAAAGCCTCAGCGGGCGGCGGCGGACGCGGCATGAGGGTTGTGCGCTCGGCAGGCGAGTTTCCGGCGGCGCTGGCCGCGGCGCGGGGCGAGGCCGAGCGCGCCTTCGGCGATGGCAGCCTGCTGGTTGAGAAATATGTTGAGCACGCCCGCCACGTGGAGATCCAGATCTTCGGGGACCATCACGGCAATGTGATGCATTTGTACGAGCGCGACTGCTCTATCCAGCGCCGCCATCAGAAGATCATCGAAGAAAGCCCCTCGCCTGCGGTGACACCGGAGATCCGGGAGCGCATGGCTGCCGCGGCGCTGGCATTGGCCAAGAAGATCGGATACACGAGCGCGGGCACAGTGGAGTTTTTGCTGGCGCCCTCGGGCGAGTTCTACTTTATCGAGGTGAACACGCGCATTCAGGTTGAGCACCCGGTTACAGAGATGATTACCGGACTGGATCTGATCCGACTGCAGATTGAGGTCGCCCAGGGGGCAAGGCTCCCCTCGCTGCCGCCAATGCGGGGCCACGCCATCGAAGCCCGGCTGTACGCCGAGGACCCGGCCAACAATTTTCTTCCTTCTACCGGCAACCTGCAGGTCTGGCAGCCGCCGCAGGGGATCGCCGGCCTGCGCGTGGATTCGGGAGTTGAGAAGGAAACGGAAGTCAGCGTTCATTACGACCCGTTGCTGGCCAAAGTTATCGCCCACGGCCCCGATCGGGAAAGCGTAATCAGGAAACTGAGCTACGCGCTCAGCAACTTTTATGTCCTGGGGCCGACGACCAATCGCGAATTTTTGATCGACGTGCTGGAGCACGAGGAATTTCGTACCGGGAAAGCGCACACCGAGACCCGAGTGACGTCACGATCGAGTCCGCAAGCGCAACAGGCAGAAGACGAGGTCGCGGTCACAGTGGCTGCGGTGTACGGCGCGCACCGCGAGCACGCGCAGCGCAGGATATTGCCGTCGGTACCCGTCCGTTACCGCAACAATCCCTATCCCCACCCGGCAGCGAAGTTCAGGATCGGGGAGCGTGAATACGAGGCGTCAGACACTGGTTCGCGGGTGAGAATTGCCGGCGTTAAAGAGGATCATGTCGACGCGCTGGTGGAGGGCATACGCCGGCGCTTTACCGTGAGCCAGGACGGCGACGAATACTACGTCTGCTCCAACCTGGCCCAGCGCAAAGTTACGCGGCTCAGCCGCTATCCGCGCCGCCACGGCGGCGGCCAGCAGGAGTCGGCCAACTCGCCGATGCCGGGACAGGTGCTGCGCATCATGGTGACGGCAGGCCAGAAAGTCAAGCCGGGTGACGCGCTGGTTACGCTCGAAGCCATGAAGATGGAGCAGACCATAAAGGCCAACATGGAAGGCGTGGTAAGAGCTATCCTTGTTAGGCCCGGGGAGATGGTGGCCCCCGGGCAAATGCTGGTCGAGATTGAATCCACGGAGGAAAACAATGAGCACGCACGCGGTGCAAACCCCAACGGCTGAATTTCCTTACTTCACGGAAGAGCACGATCTGATCCGCCAGTCGGTGACGCGCTTCTGCAAGGAAGAGATCGCGCCCTACGCGGCGGAGTGGGACGAGCAGGGAATTTTCCCGCGTGAGCTGTTTCAAAAGGCCGGCAGCATTGGGATGTTCGGCATCCGCATCGACCCCAAGTGGGGCGGCAGCGGGCAGGATTGGTGGGCGACAGCGGCCTACGTTGAGTCGCTCAGCGCCTCCGACAGCGGCAGCATCAACATGGCGTTTCTCGTCCAGTCAGACATGACCATTCCGGTGATCCAGGAGCTGGGCACCGAAGAACAGAAAGCGGAGTTCCTGCCCCGCGCGGTGAGCGGGGAGTGGATCGGATCGCTGGGCATCAGCGAACCCGGCGGCGGGTCGGACGTGGCCGCGATCAAGACGCGCGCCCGCTTCGAGGGCGACGAGATGGTCATCTCCGGACAGAAGCTGTGGATCACCAACGGCACGCGCGCCGACTTCATCGTGCTGGCAGTGCGTACCGGGGCGGAAGGTCACAAAGGCGTCTCGCTGGTGCTGTTCCCGACCAAGACGAAAGGCTTTTCGGTGGGCAAGAAGCTGAAGAAGATCGGCAACCTGGCCTCGGACACCGCGGAGCTGTTCTTCGACGAGTGCCGCCTGCCGACGCGATACATTCTCGGGCAGCGCGACCGCGGTTTTTACTACATCATGGAGAATTTCCAGGGCGAGCGCCTGGTGGCGTCGCTGGGCGCGGTATCGTCGATGGAGAAGAGCGTACGCTACGCCATCGAGTACGGCCGCAACCGCAAAGCTTTCGGGATGCCGGTAGGCAGCTTCCAGGTGTGGCGGCACAAATTCGCCGAGCACCTCACGGCCATCGAGGCGTCGCGCCAGCTCACCTATCACGCACTCGACCTGGTGAATCGCGGCAAGCGAGCGGTGCGCGAGATCACCATGGCCAAGCTGTTTACCTCCGACCTGTCGCAGAAGGTCGCTTACGACTGCATGCAGATCATGGGCGGCTTCGCTTACACCACGGATTATCCCATCGGGCGCATGTGGCGTGACGTACGCCTGAGCACGATCGGCGCCGGCACCTCGGAAATCATGAAGGAAATCCTGGCTAAGGAAGAAAAACTGTGAAGCCGGCAATCACGCAACTCGAGAATAACCTGATCCACCGCTTCAACGTGGGCGATGCACTGCGGCGCAGCGCGGGCCGAAACCCGCAGGCGCATGCGCTTCATTTCCAGGGACGCGACCTGACGTACGGCGAGCTCGACGCCTTGTGCAATCGCGCGGCGCGCCTGCTGGCGGCGAGCGGTATCGGCGCGGGCGACACCGTTGCTATCTTCGCTACCAACTCGCCGGAGTACGTGGCCGCATTCTTTGCCTGCGCTCGGATCGGAGCCGTGCTGGTCCCCATCAACCTGATGTTCACTGCGGAAGACGTGGAGTACGTCCTGGAGAAGACGCGAGTGAAAGCTTTGCTGGTGGAGCCGATGTTCCAGGCCAAGGTCAATCGCGCACCCGCCGTGACCTTCATCATGGACCAGGGATTTCGCGACAAGATCGCGGCGCAGGACGGCAGCCCGGTAGAGCAGTTTGTGGACCATGAACAGGCGATGCTCATTGTCTTCACCAGCGGGACCACGGCCAAGCCCAAGGGCGTGGTGCTGACGCACCTGAACTTCTTCGCCTACCTGATGGGCTCGTATGCCGAGTTCGGCGTGGATCGCACACGGCGCTACCTGCTGGCGTTGCCCATGTTTCACATCGCCGGCCTGGTCAACATGTTTTCCTGTTATGCCTCGGCCTGCGACAGCGTGATTATCCCGCTGCCCAAGCCGGAGCCGATCCTTCACGGGATCACGGTGCACAAGATCAACACGGTGGCGCTGCCGGCCACGGTGTGGGTGGGATTGGTGCAGATGCCGGGCATCGACACGGCCGATCTTTCCAGCCTGACGCACCCGCTGGTCTTCCAGTACCTGCCGACTCCGGTCTTCCAGCGCTGGCGCCAACTCACGCCCAACGCACAGTGGGTCAACTGCTGGGGACAGACGGAGACGACGGCGCTGGGATCTTCGACCGCAGCTCCCGACCTGGGCCGCATGCTGGCTTCGCCCGATCCGATCGGGATGCAGCACTCGCCGCTGGAACTGCGCATCGTCGACGAGCAGATGCGCGACGTGGAACCGGGCAAGCCGGGCGAGATCGTGGTCCGCGGGCCTTGCGTAACGGCGGGATACTTTGAGGATCAAGCGGCCAGCGAGGCGCTGTGGCGCGGCGGCTGGCACCACACCGGCGACGTCGCCTATCGCGACGAACACGGCTGGCTGTACTTCCTGGACCGCAAGAAGGACATGATCAAGAGCGGCGGCGAAAATGTCTCCAGCCAGGAGGTTGAGGAAGCCATCGCACTGCACCCGGCGGTCGCCGAAGTGGCGGTGATCGGGCTGCCCGATCCCTACTGGATCGAGAAGGTCGCGGCCTGCGTAGTTCCCATGCCCAACGCCAAACTTACAGAAGAAGAACTGCTGGCGCATGCGCGGGCAAAGCTGGCGAGCTTCAAAGTGCCCAAACAGATTTTCATCCTTAGCGAGTTCCCCAAGAATCCCAGCGGCAAAGTGCTGAAGCGCGTTCTGCGGCAGCGCTTTGCGCCTGAGGAGGCAGAGGCTCATGCCGGAGTGACAACAGGAACCGGGGCCGCCCGGTGATTCGGATCGCGAACGGGTCGGCGTTCTGGGGCGATTCCCCGGAAGCGCCGATCCAGTTGCTGCGCGGCGGCCCGCTCGATTACCTCACGCTCGACTACCTGGCCGAAATCACCATGTCGATCCTGCAGAAGCAGCGGGCGCGCGATCCGCGAGCGGGCTTCGCCACCGATTTTCCCGGCGTGGTCAAGCGCGGAGCGCGCGAGATCGTGGAAGGCGGCGTGAAAGTCGTAGCCAACGCCGGCGGCATCAATCCGGAAGGCTGCGGCCAGGCAGTGGCCGCGGTGCTGAAGGCTGCGGGGTACGAAGGGCGGATCAAAATCGGAGTAGTCGTTGGCGATGACATCATGCCGCGGCTGGATCAATTGCTGGAACGCGGCGTGGCTTTCACCAACATCGATACTGGCGCGCCGCTGAGCGAGATCCGCTCGCAGGTGCAGAGCGCCAACGTTTACTTTGGGGCCTTCCCCATCGCCGACGCGCTGTGCCGCGGCGCGAGCATTGTGATCACCGGCCGCTGCAACGACGCGGCGCTTGCCCTGGGGCCGATGATTCGCGAGTTCGGATGGAAGGCTGACGATTGGGACCGGCTCTCGGCGGGCACCATCGCAGGCCATGTGATCGAGTGCGGCGCGCAATGCACGGGCGGCAACTGCCAGGCGGACTGGCAATCGACGCCCGACTTCGCCGGAATCGGCTATCCGATTATCGAGGCCGAGGCTGACGGCAGTTTCGTGGTCACCAAACATTCCAATACTGGCGGCCGCGTGAGCGTGGCGGGAGTTACGGAGCAGCTGCTTTACGAGATTGGCGATCCCCGCAACTACATTACGCCCGATTGCATTGCCGACTTCACGACCATTGCCATCGAGCAGCAGGCAGCAGATCGGGTGCGGCTCTCCAGGATTCGCGGCCGCGCAGCGACGGAGTTCTACAAGGTATCAATTAGCTACGCGGCTGGTTACAAAAGCGTGGGCACGCTTGTCTATTCATGGCCAGATGCTTACGCAAAAGCCCGCGCCGCGGACCGCATTCTTCGGGAACGGTTCGAGCGCATGGGACTGATGTTCGACGCGGTGCATTCAGATTTTGTGGGAGTGAGCGCAACCCACGGCGCGATGGCAGGCGAGCCTTCACCGGATATCGCTGAAGTCGGTCTGCGGCTGGCCGTGCGCAGCGGCGACAAGAACGCGGTTGAGCGCTTTACCCGCGAACTGGTGCCGATTGCCCTGAACGGACCGCCATCGGTGACTGGGTTAGGCGTGGGCCGGCCGAAGTCCGAGGAAATCATCGCCTACTGGCCGGCGCTGATCCCCAAGAGCCTGGTGGCGCCGGAAGTAAAAGTATTTAGCAGTTAGTATCTGGTCTTAGCATTTGGTATCGGGCAGAAGCCAGTTCTCGTGTTGCGAAGGAAGAATGAATGAAGAGATTACTGTTTATCGCAATTCTGTTGATGGCACGCGCGCTCTTTGCGCAGAGCGACGATAAGTATGAGGGTCTGTGGCAGGGCTACGACGGCGAATGGAGACATGTGTCGCGGCAACTTATCGCGCTGGCTGAGGCGACGCCGGAAGATAAGTTCGCCTGGCGTCCGGCCAAAGGAGTGCGGTCCACCGCCGAAGTCTACATGCACATCGCCATCACGAATTACTATCTGCTCGCCATCACCGGACCAAAGCCGCCTGAAGGCCTGAAGCTCGAGATGGAAAAGTCGGTGACGTCGAAGGCAGAGGTCATCAGCTGGCTCAAGCGTTCGCTGGAAGCGGTAAAGACAGCTCACCTGGCAGAAACACCCGACGACCTGAAGCGCAAGGTGAAAGTCAACGGCCGCGATGCCAACGTCGATGGCATGTATCTGCGCATCATCGTGCACGCCAACGAACACATGGGACAATTGGTGGCTTACGCGCGCATGACCGGTGTGACGCCACCGTGGAGCCAGTAATCCAACCATGAAGATTCAGCTTCGACAAATTGCTCATGCACGGTCCGGAGATAAAGGCGACACGGCCAACATCGGCCTGATCGCTCTGAAACCGGAGCACTATCCGGTGCTGGTCCGCGAGGTCACTGTGCAGAGAGTGAAGCAGCATTTCGCAGAAATCTGCCGCGGCGAAGTCGAGCGCTTCGAACTGCCCAACCTGCATGCGCTCAATTTCGTACTGCACGGCGCACTCGATGGCGGTGGACTGGTCTCACTACGCACGGACTCACAGGGCAAAACCCTGAGCTCGGCGTTACTGCGCATGGAGGTTGAGGTTAGCTAAGAATCTATGGCGCCTAAAGTTCTTTATGAAGTGCAAAACGGAGTTGGCCGCATCACCCTCAACCGTCCGGAGAAGCGCAACGCGCTGGACCGCGAGCTAATCGAACAACTGCGGGATGCGATCGCATCCTCCGCTCGCGATGAGAAATGCCGCGTGGCGCTGATCACCGGTGCGGGCAAGGACTTCTGTTCCGGCGCCGATCTGGCCGGCCTCGAGAAAACCACACAAGCCGGCGTGCTGGATAATATGGCCGATGCGCGCCGCATGGCCGATGTCTTCCTGATGATGCGCAATCATCCGCGACCGGTGGTTGCCGCTGTGCACGGGCGCGCGCTGGCAGGCGGCTGCGGCGTGGCGACGGCCTGCGACATCATTCTTTCCACCGAGGCTGCGCAGTTCGGCTATCCGGAAGTCAATATCGGCTTTGTGCCCGCCATGGTGATGGCTATCCTGCGGCGATCCATCTCCGAAAAAACGGCGCTGGAAATGGTGGTCGGCGGCGAGGTCATCTCTGCCGGCCGCGCTTACGAGATCGGCCTGGTGCATCGCATCTACTCGGACGAGCACTTCCACGACGAGGTGGAATCCTACGTAACACGGCTGGCATCGAAGTCAGCTTCGGCGGTCATGCTTTCCAAGCGACTGCTGTACAACATGGACTCCATGTCGTTCGAAGCCGCGCTGTCCGCAGGCGTGGACACCAACGCCATTGCGCGCATGACCGAAGATTGCAGGAAGGGTGTGGAGCGGTTTTTGAAGAAGGCGTGATGTGCCATTCTGAACGCTGCAAGGAATCTGTTCGGCTGCCGATTGCCGGAGTGCTCGCGTTAAGGATTATAAAAAAGTTAAGGCCGAGAACACGTCTCGGCCTTCAGAAGACTTGAGAGAATAGGGATCCCTCGCTCCGCTCGGGATTTCAGAAAAAAGCTTAAGCAGCCGCGCTGGCCTTCTTATCGAAGTCGGCAAACTTGCTGCCCGACTCGGCCAGCTCTTTCAACAACGGCGCGGGCTCCCACCAGTAACCGTGCTGGCGGTGGAATTCGGAGATACGGTCATAGACTTTCTTCAGGCCGACCGTATCCGCATACCACATCGGCCCGCCGCGATAAGCAGGGAAGCCGTAGCCGTTGAGATAGATGATGTCGATGTCGACTGCGCGCAGCGCGTAGCCTTCTTCAAGAATTCGCGCGCCCTCGTTGACCAGCGCATAGATGCAGCGATCGACCATCTCTTCCTTCGAGATCTGCCGCTGCTTGATGCCGGCCTCGGCCGCCCACTGTTTGAGCAGGCGCGCGACTTCCGGATCGGGTATAGCGCGGCGGTTCTCGTCGTACTTGTACCAGCCGGCGCCGGTCTTCTGGCCGTAGCGTCCCATCTCGCACAGGCGATCTTCCGCGATGGGCTGCCGCACGCCGGGCTTCTCCGTGTGCTTGTACTCCTTGCGGATGCGCCAGCCGACGTCGAGCCCGGCAAGATCGCCCACCGCCATCGGGCCCATGGCCATGCCGTATTCGTACAGGGCAGCGTCCACCGCTTCCACGGGCGCGCCTTCTTCGGCCAGGAACTGCGCCTCGCGGCGGTATGGGCCGAACATGCGGTTGCCGACGAAGCCGCGGCAATTGCCCACCAGCACGCCAATCTTGCCGATCTTTTTGGAGAGCTGCATGCAGGTGGCGATCACTTCCTTGCTGCTGGCCTTGCCGCGCACAAGCTCCAGCAGCCGCATGACGTTGGCTGGGCTGAAGAAGTGCGTGCCGATCACGGCTTCGGGGCGGGAAGTCGCACTCGCTATTTCATCAATATTGAGAGTGGAGGTGTTGCTGGCCAGGATCGCGCCCTTCTTGCATACGCGATCCAGTTCCCCGAAGACCTGCTTCTTGAGCGCCATGCCTTCGAAGACGGCTTCCACCACCATATCGGCTTTGCCGAAATCGTCGTAACCTAGCGTGGGCGTGATCAACTTCATGCGCTCGTCGACAAACTGCTGGGTGAAGCGCCCGCGCTTGACCGACGTATCGTAATTCTTGCGGATGGTGTTCAAGCCTTTGTCGAGCGCCGCCTGATCGGTCTCTTTCAGCAGCACTGGGATGCCGGCGTTGACAAAGCTCATGGTGATACCGCCGCCCATGGTGCCGGCGCCAACGACCGCCACCGACTTCACCGGGATGATCGGCGTTTCTTTCGGCACGTCGGGAATCTTGGCCACCTCGCGCTCGCCGAAGAAGACGTGAATCATGGCCTTCGACTGGTCGGAGAACAGGCACTGGATGAAGAGCCTCTGCTCTTCTTCCACGCCTTTATCGAAAGGCAGCCTGGTGGCCGCCTCCACGGCGTCGATCGCCGCGAGCGGCGCCATCATGCCGCGGGCTTTCTTGTGCGCCGCGTCGCGGGCCGCGGCGAAGACGGGAGCATTCTGCTCCGGCGTGCCCAGCTTATTGTTACGCTCGCGCGTCTTAGGCGCAGGCTTGCCGGCGACTTCGCGCGCGAAGGCCAACGCGCCTTTGAGCAGGTCGCCCTCGATGATGCGGTCGATGATCCCGTACTTCAGCGCTTCCGGCGCCTTGATGGGATTGCCGTCAGCGCACATCTCCACGGCTTTGGCGACGCCCGCCAGCCGCGGCAGGCGCTGCGTTCCGGCGGCGCCGGGGATGATGCCCAGCTTGACCTCCGGCTGTCCGACCTGCGCGTCGGGCGAGGCCACGCGATAATGCCCGGCCATGGCCAGCTCCAGGCCGCCGCCAAAGGCGGTGCCGTGAATCGCCATCACGATCGGCATGGGACAATCTTCCAGCCGCACCAGCATGGGCACGAAGGCCACGCCGCGCCGGGTCTCGCCGGAGGTGATCTTGCCGAACTCCTTGATGTCGGCGCCGGCCACAAAGGTCCGCCCGCCGCCGATCAGCACCGCAGCTTTCACGCCGGGGTCTTTGCCGATCTGCTCGATCGACTCGGAGATGCCCTCCGGCACTCCCGGGCTGAGAGCGTTCACTGGAGGATTGTTGATGGTGATGATGGCGATGTCGTTATCTTTTGTCAGTTGTACGAGGTCACTCATGGAGTTTTCTCCGTCAGGAGGTGGGCCGCGTCAGTGACAGCGGCCAGAAAGCGATATTGCAAACCAGAAACCTTACACGAAATCCGGCGTGCTCACCAACCGCTACTTGGGCGCCATTCTTATCGCGCCATCCAAGCGGATGGTTTCGCCGTTGAGCATGTTGTTCTCGACAATATGCTGTACCAGCGCCGCGTACTCTTTGGGCTGGCCGAGCCGCCGGGGGAACGGCACCTGCTGCCCCAGCGACTGGCGCGCCGGTTCCGGCAATCCTGCCAGCAGCGGCGTATCAAAGATGCCCGGCGCGATGGTGACCACGCGAATGCCCTCACGCGACAGGTCGCGGGCCAGCGGCAGCGTCATGCCGACGATTCCGCCCTTCGACGCCGAATATGCGGTCTGCCCGATCTGCCCATCGAAGGCCGCGACCGACGCCGTCATCACAATGGCGCCGCGGCCGCCGTCTTCGTCCGGCTGGTTCTTGCTCATCAGCGCGGCGGCGTTGCGGACCATATCGAAGGTCCCGATCAGGTTGACCTGCAGCACGCGCACGTAGCGGCCCAGGTCGTGCATGCCTTCTTTGCCCAGAACTTTTTCGGCGACGCCGATTCCCGCGGCGCTTACCAGGATGTGCAAGCCGCCGTTCTTCTGCTCGCAAGCCGCAACCGCAGCCTTCACCTGCTCGGTGTTGGTGACGTCAGTCTTCACGAAGGTAACAGCGCTGCCCAATTCCTGCGCCATCTTCTGACCCGTGGTCTCGTTGATGTCGGCGATGACAACCTTCGCGCCCTGCGCCACCAGCATGCGCACCGTGGCTCCGCCCAGCCCCGAAGCGCCGCCGGTCACCAGCGCGCTTTTGCCTTTGATGTTCATGAATGCTGCTTGCTCCTTGATCTCTCCCGCGATTCGATCTATCAGGGGCTGAAGCGCCCGACATAATAAAGATGTCAATCTCTGCACGGCCCTAAAGGGCCGTTCTTCCACCCACCCGTTCAATGATGGTCGCGTTGGCCATGCCGCCGCCTTCGCACATGGTCTGCAGCCCGTAGCGTCCGCCGGTGCGATCGAGCTCGTGGACCAGCGTGGTCATCAGCCGCGCTCCGCTTGCGCCCAACGGATGTCCCAGGGCGATGGCGCCGCCATTGACGTTCACGCGCGACATATCGGCCTGCGTTTCCTTCTGCCAGGCCAGCACCACGCTGGCGAAGGCTTCGTTAATCTCCACGCGATCCATGTCCCCGAGCTTCAATCCCGCGCGCTGCAGCACGCGAGCCGTGGCCGGAATGGGCGCGCTCAGCATCATCACCGGATCGGCCCCGGCCAGGGCGAACGCGGTAAAGCGAGCCAGCGGCTTGCAGCCCAGGCGATCGGCCACCGCGCGATCCATGATCAGCACCGCGGCGGCGCCGTCGGTAATTTGCGAAGAATTGCCGGCCGTCACCACACCATCGGCTTTGAAGACGGTCTTCAGCGTTGCCATCTTTTCCAGCGTGGTATCCGGACGAATGCCTTCGTCGCGCGAAATCATCGCCGTGGTTCCGTCCTCGCGCTGCACCGGTGTGGGCAAGATTTCGCGGCAAAACCAGCCCTGCTCCGTCGCCTGCGCGGCGCGGCGATGGCTCTCCAGGCTGTAGCGATCGAGCGAGCCGCGGTCGAGCTGCCAGCGCTCGGCCAGCATCTCCGCGCTGATGCCCTGGTTGAACTGCGCGTTCTTGTAGCGGCGCATCATCGCCGGACCAAACGGACGCCCCGGTCCGGACGCGACCGACGCGCCCATGGGCACGCGGCTCATGCTCTCCACGCCGCAGGCGATCACCACGTCATAGCTGCCGGCTATCACGCCCTGGGCGGCAAAGTGGATGGCCTGCTGGCTCGATCCGCACTGGCGGTCCACGGTGGTGCCGGGCACCGACTCGGGAAAGCCCGCGGCCAGGGCCGCGTTGCGCCCCACGTTCACGGCCTGCTCGCCCACCTGCATCACGCAGCCGGCGATCACGTCGTCGATGGCTTCCGGGTTGATCCGGTTGCGCTGCACCAGCGCGCTCAGCGTGTGCGCGAGCAAGTCCACCGGATGCCAGCCTTTCAACATGCCGTCGCGCCGCCCCATGGGCGTGCGCACCGCGTCAACGATCACTGCTTCTCTTCTCATAGGTGATATCCCGTAAAATCCGCGAACCATACTATCATCGGCCAGCGGACCACTTCAGGCTCGCTACTGGATATCCGACGATGGTAGTGGGTCATTTTGAATAAATCAGGATTATTATTTATTCAAGAAGCAGACTAATCGGCGCTCCGTTACTCGCTTTAATCGCTGCAAGGGCTCTTACGCTCTTTGGATCGCTACCGAACTTAAAGTTGCAATTCGTAAATTTCACATCTGCTAGATGTAATGGGCCGCCATTATATTCAATCGTTGAGCCGTCAAACGAATCTTGAATCCAATTAGGGCCATCCATTTCCTGAGCGCAGGTATGTACCTGCACCCTGAAGACAACCATATCCTCTGGATTAAAGGGGGGAGAGATTCCAAGAAAGTGGGCGCCCGGATTCGTGCAATTCATACCAAAACCCATCAAATAGCTGTAACCACTTGGCTTGAAGGTATCAGTAGGCGCTTCGGTCCCAGGTTGCAACCCAGCCAATGTGCGCTGGCTCATTGTCTCGTAGCCGTCCAGACGCACAGCAGTGGACAGTGCGGCTTCAACTACTTTTGGATTCGACGAATGCCGATTCAGAATGTCCATCACACGGATGCGAAGCGGTGGAAGTAACCGAGGCTCAGCTGGAATCCCATTTGTCAAGGCTACGTCAATCACTCTGCCCGCTTTTCTCAGATTACTCGTAATAGTGGACATGTTGGCAGTGCTGTCAGGCTCCGGAATCAGCTGATTAAGCGATCCAGGCGTCAGTTTTTTGAGCTGATCCTGGACGCTGGAAACGTTCATTTGCAATTTCGTCAATTGCTCTTTGAGATCAGATGGAACCTTGTCATTGAATTTATCTGGAATATGGACCAAAACAAACCACAGAAATACACCAGCGTAAAATGTTGCCATCCCCCAGAATATGATCCGCTGCCATTTCAAATCTCTTTTGATTTCCGTAAGCTGTTCCGAGATTTTGTCGAGCTTTTCTTCCGTCTGATCTCGCTTCCTTTCGGAGCGGTCAAGTCTATCCTCAATAACGGCTATTCTGGCTTCAGGAAGCGGGTTGGGCGACATAGCGCCAGAATCGTAGTCTGGTGGATATTCCAAGTCAACAAGATGTGGTTCTGGGTTAGGCAACGGCTGATTTTTCTTGGTCTAGAAGTGATACCAATTCTTCCAGCGTCCAAACATGTTCGGCCAATCCAGCTTCCATCGCTGGAGTGACGCGCAGGGTTTGGTGGACGCGGCAGAAGTTGTAATAAGCGAAGTAAAGCGCCACCGCGTGACGGTGATTGTCGATCTTTTTGCTGAACGCGTTCGTTAGACGAGTAAAGCGCCGCATCGACATCCGCATTGATAAATTCTGGCGCTCTACATAAGACGTGCTGACATGCTTGGGGTCCGGCTTCCCGCTGATAACCTTCATGTCGCATCCGATGCAACGTGCGGGAGAATAACGCCGCATTTCCTCATCTGAGGGCGCACCGTAAATCTTGTGCAGCATCGCATGATCGACATCCAGGCCGAAAGCGCCTTCTACTGCGTCCAGATAAGCACGGTGTGAATCCGTGGTCACTTGAACGTGGCCAAATAGCTGGCGCACAGCTTTGTATCCGCATTAATCGCCGTCCAGGTCCAAACGTCTCCCCATACTTGCTGTTTTTGCTCTGGCTTGGCGTTCTTCTTCTTCGCACCCACAAAGCTCCAAATCTCATCTGCCTGTAAGCGGCGCACTTTTAGGTTGCGAACGCTCTTATTGTGAAAGGCAGAGCAAGCGCACCTAAGTCAGTCAATAACGCCAGTACAGCGCCCTTTGAGCGTCCAGTCATCCTACAAGTGCTACGAATGGAGTTCCCCTCGACTATTGCGGCCACTATCTGCTTCCGTTATTCCATGTTCAAGTGATTCATAACATTACATATAATGCTTGAGCGGTAATGCAATGCCAAGCGAAACTTCGCAAGTTGCGAATATTTTGATATCATGTGCTTACATCTTTCGAATGATGATCTTTCATGTACTTCGCCCAACCTTCCCCATTGACATATTCGCATTTCGCGAATTAAATGATGCAACTTCGCGATTTGCGAAGCGTCTAAGCAAGAGAGAGACAAATTGAGAGTTGTCAACGCGGGAGTAATCGACAGGGCCATCAAGAAGCATGCCGATCTCTCGGGACCTCTCGCCACATGGCTTAAGATTGCGCGGGAGGCTAAGTGGTTAGGCTTAAACGACATTAGAAAGACTTGGCCGAAAACCGATGAGGTTGACGGCAGCTTTATCTTTAACATCAAGGGAAACAATTACCGCTTGATCGCAACGATTAATTTTAAAAGTCAGACACTTTTCGTTGAACATGTTCTGACTCATGCCGATTATGACAAAGGAGGTTGGAAATGAGCGCATGTGCAGTACTGGACTATCCCAAGCTGCTCAGTAAGACACAGCCTGAAGTCGTGCATGATGAGGCGCTAAATGAGCGTTTTATTAAGGCGCTTCGCGATCTTGATGCGCGGTGGGACACGCTGTCAGCCGATGAAAAGAAGTTGCACGAACTACTGGTTTTACTCATTCAGGACTTTGAAGAGCGGACATATAAGATACGTTCGGCCACTCCTATCGAAGTCATTGAAGAACTGATGGCAGCGAACGATTTGAAGAACAAAGACCTGATTGGCATTTTTGCTACTGAGAGCGTTGTGTCCGAAATTCTTAGTGGCAAAAGACGCCTAACAGTGGACCACATAAAGCGTTTATCTGAACGCTTCAATGTTTCTCCTGCTGTTTTCTTTTAGCCCAGCGGGCCTTAGCGGCCTTCTGGGCTATTGCTTTTCTCTCCTGTGCTGTTAACTTGCTCGCCCTGGCCTTGCCTCCCTTGAGGCCTCCTCTGCGCCCCAGAGCAACGGCGGCAGGATTCTTTTTGAGCTGGCCTCCAATTGCTTCTTCTACGACGCGTAATGCATTTTGAAAGGTGTCTGGACTCTTGCTTGAGCGCTTTGGCATATTCACATGATGCCACGCGTCCGGAGCGCATTCCAGTCTCAAGTTAAGACCTACAGTTCAAAATGACCCACTACCCCGACGATCACCCATTTGCTCCGCTTCCGGCGACCATATATGATTGCCTCCCTAAAAAATCACTGCCAGCTTGCGGCCGATTGAGTTGACGCCAATGACTCAGCCCGGCAGTTGCGCGCAGCCAACTTAGGCACGTTGGATCGACTGGGCAAGCCTCGGCTGCGTTCGCAGTGGATCGGTTGACGGAAGGTTAATGATCAAGAACGCACTATTGCTTATTGCTGTACTGGGCCTGGCCATACCTTGTTCCTCTCAGTCCACGCTCACCACTCCCGTTCCCGGCAACACGCAATGCACCGGCCCCGACTGCCCGCGGCAGTCGCCTTCCAACATTCCCGGTTCTAATCCTCAGGGCGGGCAAATCTCTCCGCCTTACGTGCAAACCGCTCCCTATCCGGGAGAAGGAAACCCGCGCTACGAGCCGGGAGCGCCCGGCTATCCCGGCTACCTCAGTCCCGATCTCTTCTACGGCCGGCGGATGCCGGAGTACACGCGCACCGAGTTTGAGAAGTTCGTGCAGGCTTCGGTCGGTCGCGACCTGCGCCTGTTCGGCCACGAATACTTTGCCGAAGTGCCCACCACGTTTGCTCCTGTCGACCGCATTCCGGTGCGCGGCGACTACGTTATCGGACCGGGCGACGAGCTGCTGATCCGCGCCTGGGGCCGCATCGATATCGACGCCCGCGCGGTGGTCGACCGCAACGGCCAGATTTATCTGCCCCGCGTGGGGGCCATCACCGTCACCGGCGTGCGCTACGACCAGCTCAATCCTTTTCTGCACGCCGCCGTCGGGCGCTTCTATAAGGACTTCGATCTCAACGTCGCCATCGGCCAGCTGCGCTCCATCCAGGTGTTCGTGCTCGGCTACGCCCGCCGCCCCGGCACCTACACCGTCAGCTCGCTCAGCACCCTGGTCAACACTCTGTTCGCCTCCGGCGGTCCCGCTTCTGACGGCTCCATGCGCCACGTCCAGCTCAAGCGCAACAACGCGCCGGTCACCGACCTTGACGTTTACGACCTCATCCTCAAGGGCGACAAGTCCGGCGATGCTCCGCTCGAATCCGGCGACGTCATTTATATTCCGCACGTCGGGCCGCTGGTGGCCATGGTCGGCAGCGTGAACCGTCCCGCCATCTACGAGCTGCGGCAGGCTTCTGCTTCCACCCTGAACGACGCTCTGGAAAATGCCGGCGGCCTTACCAGCGTGGCCGGCGCCGGGCGCGCCTCGCTGGAGCGCATTGACAGCCGCTCCCAGCGCGTCTTTGACGAGTTTGCCCTTGACGACGCCGGCCTGCGCCACCAGCTCAAGGACGGCGACGTGGTGCGCATCTATCCGGTCTCGCCCAGGATCTCGAATGCCGTTACTCTGCGCGGCAACGTGGCCCAGCCCGGCCGCTATCTCTGGCATGAGGGCATGCGCGTGGCCGATCTGATTCCTTCGCGCGATACCCTCATTACGCGCGAGTACTGGAACGCGCAAAACGCCATCGTGCCGGAAGGGCGCGGTGACGAGTTCTCCATCCGCCGCCGCCGGGGGACGGTCGGCATCAATGACGGCGAGCCCGGCCCGCCGAGCGAGCGCGAAGGCCAGCCGCGCACCAACCAGGAGCCGGGCGCCGGCGCCAATCAGCCGCCGCAAGGCGGCGCGCAGGAGCCCGGCGCCAACCGCCGCGGAGGAGCCAATGCTGCGCCGGGCACAGGCGGCGAGGCCGGCCTGAGCCCCGGCCAGCCCGGCTACGAGGACCAGGACAACCAGCAGGAGCTGCGCACCGAGGTCAAGCACCGCGGCTCGGCCATCAACTGGGAGTACGCGGTCATCGAGCGCCTCAACTCCAAAGACCTCACCACCGAACTCATCCCCTTCAATCTTGGGGCCGCGATCGATCAACATGCCTCGGGTGAGAACCAGGCGCTGGCTCCGGGCGACGTGGTCACCATATTTTCCCAGGAAGATGTGCCGGTGGCCACCGAGAACCGGGCCAAGTTCGTGCAGGTCTCGGGCGAAGTCAAAGCTCCCGGGGTTTACCGCGTGGCCGCGGGCGAGACCCTGCGCGACGTGGTGGCCCGGGCCGGCGGGCTGGCCTCGCACGCTTACCTCTACGGCTCCGAGCTGCACCGCGAAACGGCGCGCAAGGAGCAGCGCAAGCGGCTGGCGCAGATGGTGCAGCGGATGCAGCGCGAACTCTCGGAAGCCGCGGCCACGCCCGCCGGCCTCACTGCCGACGAGCGGGCGGAAGAGCAGCTAAGCCTCCGCGAGCAGCGCGACTTCATCGAACGGCTCGCCCGGGTGGAGCCCACCGGCCGCGTGGTGCTTCAGCTCAAGCCGTCTGACGCCCAGCTAGCGGACATTCCCGCCATGCCGCTGGAGGACGGCGACGTCTTCACCGTGCCCGCCAAGGGCGACACCGTCTCCGTGCTCGGGTCGGTGTACAACGAGAACACCTTCCGCTTCCGTCCCGGGGAGCATGTCTCGGCCTACGTCAGCAGCGCCGGCGGCCCCACGCGCGGGGCGGACAAGGGCCGCATGTTCGTCATCCGCGCCGACGGCAGCGTCACCACCCGCCAGCAGCAGGGCGGACTGTTTACGGCCAACCACTTCGAATCCATGCGCCTGATGCCCGGCGACGCCATCGTGGTCCCGCAGCGCATCCGCACCCGCAGCAGCCTGGCCGCCTTCCGCGACTGGACGCAGATCTTCAGCCAGCTGGCCCTGGGCGCCGCCGCCATCGCCATATTGCAGCCGTAGAAAAGCAGTAGTTAGTACTTAGTACTTAGTACTTAGTAGTTAGTACTTAGTATTTAGGGAGAAGCAGCCTGGCTATCGGCTGTTGGCGCTTAGCCAGACCGGGAAACATTAACCACAAAGGACACGAAGGAACACAAAGGGAGTCGGCGCTGGGTCAGCTCCTGGCGTTCCTGGAACCGTGGATCTCCGATTTCGGGCAGACGGCGCCACTAATCAGACCGGAAAAAACATTAACCACAAAGGACACGCGTTCGACTTCGCTCAGGGCAGGCTCTTGGCCTCAGCACTGAGCGAATGGGGAAGGCGGAGGGCTTTGTTATCCGGGGTATAATACCGGGCACAAGTTCGACTACAGCCTGATGCAAACCTCTGCCGCCGATAAGCCACGCCTGGAGCTGCCCGAGCCCGCCCCCATCGATGTGGCGCGGGAGCCCGCGGCCAAGGGCGAGATTTCGCTGCTCGATCTGCTGATCGTGATCGGCGAGAACAAAGTGTTTCTGGCGGCGAGCACGCTGGTGGTGGCGGCAGTAACGGCAATCGTTACCCTGATCCTGCCCACCTGGTACGCGGCCACCACGGTCATCCTTCCGCCGCAACAGAATTCATCGATGAGCGGGGCCCTGCTGGCGCAGGTGGGGAACCTGGGCGGCATGGGATCGCTGCTGGGCGGAAGCCTGGGAATCAAGAACCCCGCGGACCTGACCATCGCGCTGCTCAAGAGCCGCACGGTGGAAGACGCGCTGGTGCAGCGCTTCGGCCTGATGAAGCTGTACAAAGCCAAGCGGCTGTCAGACGCGCGCAAGTCGCTGGAGAACCACACCACCATCGAAGCCGGACTGAAGGACGGGCTGGTGCGGATCTCGGTGGAGACGCGCGACGCCAAGCAGTCGGCGGAGATGGCCAACGCCTACGTGGAGGAGTACAAGAAGCTCTCCGCCAGCATGGTGGTGAGCGAGGCTTCGCAGCGGCGGGCGTTCTTCGAGCACGAAGCCAAGATCGCCCTGGACGATCTCTCCACCGCCGAACAGGGGCTCAAGCAGACGCAGGAATCGACCGGCTTGCTGGCCCTGGAGCCGCAGTCGAAGGCCATGCTGGAAGGGCTGGCGGCGCTGCGGGCGCGGGTGGACGCGCAGGAGGTGCTGGTGCGGTCGCTGCGGTCGTTTGCCACCGACCAGAACCGTGACCTGGTGATGGCGGAGCAGCAACTGGCCACGATGCGCGAGCAACTCTCGCGGGCTGAACGCGGCCAGGGCAGCGGGGCGGGAGGATCGGTGACCGACATGCCGATCGAGAAGATCCCGGCGGCGGGCCTGGAATACCTGCGCAAACTGCGCGAGGTCAAATATCGCGAAGCGCTGTTCGAGCTGCTGGTGAAACAGTATGAGATCGCGCGGCTGGACGAGTCGCGCCAGGGCGCGGTGATCCAGGTGGTGGATACGGCCGTAGAGCCCGACCGGCGATCGTTCCCGAGGAGGACGATTATCGTGCTGGGCGCGACCTTCGCCTGGCTGTTGCTAGCGATTTGCTGGGTGTTCTTTCAGGGAGTAACTAAAGCCCCGGAGGATAGGAATAGATTGCAAACCTTGAAAGCGGTCTGGCGCAGCGGAATCATTTAGGTTTCTCCGGCCCGCAAACTGCCTGCTAGAAACGAGCGGATCAAATCCGACCCACCTCTTTCAAATCCACAACCGGGACGGCTTCGCCTATGTCCAGTAGTTCGCGAAGTCGGTGATCAAAAGCATCGAGGACGTGATCTTTTGAGAAGTGGCGCCGGTATACCTGGTGACAGTGCTGTTGCATCCGCGCGCGTTCGAGCGGCTGGTTCATGTAGGCGGTGATTTCCCGGGCCACAGCCTGTAAGTTATCCGCGGTCAGCACCCAGCCCAGTTGGTAACGCTCAATCCATTGCGCGATGGCGGATTCGCGGCTGCCGGCAAATAGCACAGGGCGTCCGGCGGCAATAGCACCGAAGAATTTGGAGGGCACCACCAGCCCGGTCCAATCGGGGTGGAGGGTCACTATGTGGACGTCGGCGGCACTCAGGCGCCGCTCCAGCGACGCTGCGGAAGCAAATGGGCAAAACGAAATGTTGCTGTCCGATTCGCTCACGGCCTCTTCCAGTTTCTCTGCGCAGTTTCCGCGGACGCTGAAGACCAACTTGATGTCGCGCTCGCGCAGGAGACGCGCCAGAGCAAGAACATCTTCGTAGACGTGGGCCCGGCCCAGCGTCCCGGAGTACATGAGAGCCAGCCTTGCGTTTCCAAAAAGGCCGGCACGCTCGGCGGGGTCGGATTGTAAGGGGCGGGCGGGCTCGGCCAAGGCCCAGGGCGTCAAGGTAATTGACTTTGACGGTTGAACCCAGGCACTCAGGCGGTGACGCATACAGGAGCCAATATCGGCGACCAGGTCACAGCAGCGATAAGCGGGACGCACCAGCCGATTGACGATCCGATGAACCAGGCCACCAGGTTTCAGGAAACCATCGGCAACCGCCGCTTCCGGATAGAGGTCGAAGCACCAGTGAACGATGCGCGTTTCCGGGCGGAAGAACTTCCAGAAACGGGCCACTAGCACACTGAGGATGGGGTCGGTGCCTACGACAACTACGTCCGGAGCCGGGCGCAGGGTCAGGGCTGCCATGCTCCACCTGGCGATCATCCACGCGGCGTTCAGGACCCGGCCAATGGACGAAGCTTGCCGAAGCTGGGGCCGCCAGACCCGGCGGATGCGGACGCCGCGCCATTCTTCAGCGGCAAAATAGGTCCGCGACTCGTCGCGACAACCGCGATTGCACGGCATGGCGGTGACGTCCCAGCCGCGATTTGCCAGCCCTGTGGCAAGATCGGAGAAGTGGGTGGCGCTGGCGACGTCGTCAGGGTAGAAGTAGTGGTAAAAAATCAGTGCCCTGGGCATTGCATACCTTAGCGTGCGGCTGCCGCCGCCAGACTCGCGCTGTGGACCTGGGAATGAATCCACGCGTAGGTGCGCTCCAACCCCTCGCGCAAGGAGCGGGAAGGCTTCCAGCCGAGGCGCCCGGCGATCAGGTGGTTATCAGAGTTCCTTCCCCTTACTCCCAGCGGGCCGGGAATATGACGCACGGACAGCTTCTTTCCGGCAATCTCCATGGTCAGCCGCGCGAGCTCATTGATGGTGACCATTTCTTCGGATCCAATGTTAACGGGACCGACGAAGTCAGAGTCCATCAGACGCCGCGTCCCTTCCAGGCATTCGTCAATGTAGAGGAAGGAGCGCGTCTGCCGTCCATCTCCCCACATTTCGATCTCGCCACCGTCACGGGCTACGGCAACTTTGCGGCAGATTGCCGCCGGGGCTTTCTCCCGGCCGCCAGTCCAGGTTCCTTCGGGCCCGAAGATGTTGTGGTAGCGGGCAATGCGCACGGGAATGCCGTGGTTGCGCATGTAAGCAAGATAAAGGCGTTCGCTGAAGAGCTTTTCCCAGCCGTATTCGCTATCGGGCGCAGCGGGATAAGCGGAGCCTTCGGAGCACCTGGGATTGTCGGGATCGAGCTGGTTATATTCGGGATAAATGCAGGCCGAGGATGAATAAAAAATCTTGCGGACTCCCGCGAACCGTGATGCCTCTGCGATGTTGAGATTGATGGTCGCGGAGTTGTGCATCACGTGAGCGTCATGCTCACCGGTAAAAATGTATCCGGCCCCGCCCATGTCGGCGGCGAGCTGGTAGACGATGTGGATGCCACGCAACGCCTCACGAACGACATTGACGTCGCGCAGATCGCCAATGACGAAGTCGTCGGCTGAGCTTGGGGAGAACTCCGGGTGCTTCAGGTCTACGACCCGAACCCACATACCTTCCCGCTTGAGTCTACGGACTAGATGATGGCCGATGAAGCCACCTCCGCCACATACCAGAACGCGGGTCATCCGTGCTATCTCCTTGCAGTGCAATTTCACCGGGCCAGTGGCGATGCGAAACATTATCATCAATTAATCCCGGCAAGCAAGCTTCTGTTCCCGCTTCAGCTAACTTCCCGGTAAGCTTCTAAGGTTTGGCTCGCGCAATCGGACCACCGATAGGAAGCTGCCAGCTCCCGGCCCGCAAGAACACGCTGTTTATGGTCAGAGGCGTTGATAGCTTGCGTCATCATCATAGTTAAATGTGAGATATCGTTGGGATCGAAATAGTAAGGCACATCGCGACAAATCTCCGGTATGGAAGAAGTTCGTGCCGCCAGAACGATACAGCCCAGGCTCATGGCTTCCAATGGGGGAAATCCGAAGCCCTCATATAGGGAAGGGTAAACAAACAGCGATGCACTGGCGTATGCCTGGGAAAGCTGAGCATCGGAAGAAGCATTTCTCTGGTGAACTGCCGCGCTGATTCCGAGAGCGCGGATCTGCTGCTGCTCGGAGACGGACAGGCCGCCACCGCCAATCAGCAGGAGATCGAACTGGGAATGCAGGCGCGATTCACCGAAAGCCTGGATAAGAGCCGCACAGTTCTTGTAGGGGTAGCGCGCTCCCACGTAGAGGATATAGGGGCGTTCTGGAAGCGGAGCCGTTTCTTTGGGCGGCGCTGGGAGGGCAGACAAGCCGTGATAGATGACGCGAGTCTTATTCTCGGCGACGCCGTGAAAGCGAAAAAGGTCTTGTTGACTGGATCGAGAAACGCAGATCACCAGATCAGCGTCTCTGAACGACCTTGACTTGAAACGGATCACGCGATCGGCATTCTTGAACAATTCCGGAAATCGTTCGTGTGCGGAATCATGGTGCGTTACCACGACAGCGCCGGCCCGAATGCCATACATTTCCCTGTATCTCGTGGGATGATAAATGTCACATTTTTGGCCGAACAAGAAGCATCCGGTGACGATCTCGTTGATAGCGTATCGGGCCAAGCCCGGCTTAATGGGGCTTCTAAAGCTCCGGACCCGTAATGTCCCGTTCCTCAGGGCGGCGTAATCATGTACGTTCTTGCTTAGGCCCAGGTACATAGCTACTTCAACGCCAGGTTTTCGTGAGATGTGCCGGGCCAACTCGTAATGGTAACGGGAAATTCCACCGGCGTCCTGAAGCGAGGTGACTTGGTGATCGAAAAGGACACGCATGTTGGGGCCTTTGACCCAGTTTACCCGAATGAACCTGGCCAGAGCTTTCCATCGGCGCGATTCGCGGCAGGAATTTCTCTCGAATGACGCTGTTCTATCAGGAGGTGCTTTCTAAGTCGATTGGCTGAGCCTCCTCTTCAGCTCGGCCGACCTTGAAAAAAGTGCGATAGAATGAGCCATCCATGCTGCTCTTGTCGCTTCTGGGGCTGATAGGCCTCGTCTTTATTAGTTACCACCTTGGCGGGAGGACATTTTTCAATCCCGCAGTCGGCTTTTGTTCAGCCTGGGTAATTGGCCTATTCACATTGCTCGTGGCAGACGGCATGTTTTGGACAGTTTCCCCAGAGACCCTTGGAATTATTTTATTCGGAGCTGCTGCGTTCTCCCTTGGTTCGTTACTCGCCTATGATCGTGTACCCAAGTTCACCGTACTGATACACGAACCACCGCAATCGATCATCACATTGATGGTGGTGATTCCAATTGTGGCGTTCCCTTTCTATGTACGATGGGTTAGCCAACTCGTGGCCGACCAGCCCGATAGATTTTTTCTAGCAGCAACACGCGACGTGTTTGCCCACACGATTGAGGAAGCTGCTGGTGGCACACTCTCCTATACCATTTTCAACAACGTAATAGCTCTTGCTTACTTTGCAGCTCTCATCGCCTGGTGCGAACGCTCGAAGCACCAAAGACGCGCGTTCTTTGCGCTCGTCACCGCGATCGCATACTTTCTTCCAGCCGGTCGTTCGCCTATTATCGAAATTATTGCTGCTTTACCTTGCATCCAGTGGCTGCGAGGCGAAAAACTCCACTGGAAAACCTTAATCGTGTTTGCCTTATGCGGCACGCTTCTGTTCGGTACTCTTGCCGTCCTGATGCACCAGAACGGGGGAGGGGGCGAATCAGGCTTTGACAACGTGAAGTATGCCGCAAGCGAGATCGTTTTCTACCTGGGAAGTCCAATCGTATGCTTTGACCGCATTATTCAGCACACCGACGAGGCTACGTCCCCAAGTAGAGGTATCGGCATCGCATTTCTCGAGTTTGCAAAGAAGATTGGATTCGACGTGACGGTTCCATCGCGGCAGCCGTACGCCATGGTCTCTACAGGCCCCGGAAATCTTGGTGCGGGTAACGTATTTACCGCCTATTTCGAATATATCGACTATGGCTGGCCGCTGTGCTTCGTCTTGCTGGCGATTCAAGGCTTCCTGATTGGAGCGCTTTTTAAAGTCGCCCGCTCCGGTAGTAGGCCTGCTATCCTTGTCTATGCTTTTGTTTTTTCGTGCCTCATTCTAAGTGCGTTCAGCGAATTCCTGATGCTAAGCTTGAATCCCTTAACAAAGTTCTGGATTGTGTGTTTGATGCTCTACTCGCTTCCGAAGTTTTCGGTGTCACTTCGTAGGCGTTCGCGTAAGATCGCAGAAGGCTTGCGCTTACCCTCCGCCGTCAATTAGTCAGCGCCCAGCCAGTCTGAGAGCGGAACTCAGAAACAGAGATCACGTATAATGCTCCGCCACGAAGTCGAAAAACGCCGGTAGCGTCCGCTGATCGCCTCAGCCGCAATCAGTCTAAATCGTGCGCTTGCCGCTGAAGCATTTCGCGCCGCCAGACGCCGCTGGCGATGAACCACCATCTCCTCGATCATTGCTAAATGCGACGGGGGACAGTAATGTCCCTTGCCAACCAGGGCCACAATGCGTTCGCGCAATTCTTCGAACATCACGACTATGCGTTCGTAGTCTTCCCCCAGATTTCGTCTAACATCCTCTACGCCCTGGAGCACGGATTGTTTGCGTACACCGGTCTTTTGTGAGGCATGTTGCCTGTAACTCATCAGCGGCTCCTCGATGGGTACACCGTAAAATTCCATGCAGGAGAGAATGAGCGATATCCAATAGTCATGAATGAACCTGAGGGAAAACGGTGCCACCAGCTCTCTCAAACCGGAGCGAATTGACATGGCGGCGCCGGTTGCCAGCGGACGGCGCAGCAGCGTAGCCAATTGGCTGGTGCCGCTGAACTCTGCTGGGTTCCAGCCGCGAAAGTTCCCCGCGCCCCACATGCTCTTTGCAATCAAATTGCCTCTTGCATCGATCAACTCGGCATTGGAAAAGACATATCCGGCGTTCGGATTCGCGGCAAATGTATCCTGGATCACCGCAAGCTTATGAGGTCTCCATACATCATCGAAATCCGCCAGCATAATGATGTCGCCGGTGCAAAGACCGACAACTTTCTCAAAATTTCTGGTGGTCCCCAGGTTTTTCTCGTTGACGAAAGCTTCGACTCGAAAGGGAACCTGCGCAGCGAAAGAGCGGATGATCTCCATCGTGCGGTCATTTGAACCATCGTCGCCGATCAGGAGTTCATCGGGAAGCCTGGTCTGGATGCGGATGCTTTCGAGCTGCTCCGGCAAAAACCGCTCAGCATTAAAGGTGCACATCGCCACCGAAATCGTTGATTTTTTCATCGCTCGATTCTATTCAAAGCCGCTGTGTCAACCCCCACAGCTTGCGCTCTGAGTGCTCGCTGCCGCGACTATGACTTAGCAAGTCTTTCGAAGTATTGCGTCTAAGATGATTAGCAACGCGCCACGCTCCACTCTAGAGGTGTGGCATTCGGCGTCCCGCTTCTACCGCAGGCGCTTCGGCTTGACGCGCTAGGCTACGCTTGCCCTGCTAGTTTTGCCCAGCCTTCGAGAGCTCCTTGGAGAGACCAAGCCCCACTTGAAACGCTCTCTCTCCCCCTCTTCCCCATTTCCCGTAAGCGTCCTCGATACTCCAAAACGCGTCCTAAACCACTCGCGATAGTAAGCGGATCATTGTCGTTGAGAACAAACCCATTTATCCCGTCCCGTACGAGATCGATCACCGCTCCGACCCCTGCTGGAGCCAGCACGGGCCTACATGATGACAGCGCTTCATTTACCACCAAGCCCCAGGGCTCTGAATACGAGGTGAGGACGAGGATATCGCATTTGTGGAATAGCTCGACGGCCATGTCGCTCGGAATCGGCCCAAGAAACTCAACCGTATCACCTAGCCCCCGCGTATGGACGTACTCCATCAGCGAGCTCTTACACGGGCCATCTCCGCCGATAACTACACGCAACTCCGGAAGAAGCGCGGAAGAGAGCAAGGCTAACGCCTCGAGTAGATTCTCGACTCCCTTCTCAGGCACTAGTCGCCCGAGATAAAGGCATGTTACCCGTTTGTCCAAACGCCGGGGGTTGCCGTTGCCGCAAGCCGCCTGAAACAACTCGGGATCGTGAGGATACGGCACACGTGCGCGAAATTTACGTCGCCAGCCGGGTCCGCAGCACCAGTCGTAAAATGCCTCGTTGGCACTTCCCATCGGCAGGAATCCCCACATCTGCCCGAGGTACAGCCGGAAGACCGCGCGCTTGGCTATCCGCCACCAGAACGGTCGTTTTTGAATATCAAAATAGTTGGTGTCCGAGAGATAGCAGACCTTCCGGCCCGTAATCCGTCCCCAGATCGCGGCTACCGCCAGCAGCCTCGGGTAATGAGCTGCCGTCACCACGATCGCAGGATCAAACGCCTTCAAAGCTCGAAGCGCGCGCCCGATTTCTCCCCGCTTAAACACAGTGGAATTTGCCGGCAACTCGCCCGTTTCAAATTTCTGCCGGCTTTCGCCGTCCGGCAATTCCACATAAAAGAAACGCACTCGCCCCGGTGATCCTTCCTCCATCAGCCGATGCAGCCGCCGCCAATAGTGGGCCGGATAAGGCGCTACCCACGCGATTCGATTACTTTGTGTCATTGTCTCAACAAACCAATTATGGGTAAGGTTTGCCGTTAAAACCGGCAGCCATGCCTCGCACAACGGCTCTTGCTCGCTCCCATTTGCCCGAGCCAACTCGTTTAAGCAGACGATTCAGGCAGGTTAGCATTACGAATGGCACATAGTGAGGGTAGTATCTCCGGGTGAATAATAGCTGGTTTCTGATGCCAAGAAAGTCACTGGCCAGATAAGACTCTTGTGGATCACGGTTTCGCGCAAGCTCTCGATAGCCAGAGGAGCGGCCCTGCTTGTGAAAGACCCTGCTGCCCGGCGCGTATCCCAGTTTAAATCTCCCTTTCGCCCTCGTTGCCCAATCAATCTCCTCATAGGACAGGAAATACTCTTCATTCATCATGCCGATATCGGCAAGAAATCTTCGCGATACGAGCATGGAAGCGCCATAGACATATCCCAGGCGCTTCTCAACGTCAGCCCGGCTCTCGCGCTCCTCAACACTATGGAATCCGCCGATATGCCTGCTCTTTCCAGTTAATGGGTTGTGACTGGACCCTCCGTACACCTGGATCAGGCTCGGCTCAAAATAGAAAATCACTCTCGACCCGCAGATGCCAATCTCAGGATCTTCCTTCATTCTTTCCACCAGTGCCGAAAGCGCGCCCGGATCGACCACTGTATCGTTGTTCAGCAGCCACACATAATCGTGGTCGCCTTTTTCTAGAATATAGTGCAGGGCTATATTGTTGCCGCCTGCAAAGCCAAGGTTCTTATCGGACCGCAACAGGGTAAATCGGTCCTTCATGTGGTCCTTCGTCCACTCGTCGATACGCGCCACTGAGTCGTCCGCCGATCCGTTATCGCACAGCACTACCTGGAAATTTGGATGTCTCAGCCGGGCCACCGATTCAAGGCACTCAATCGTGTCCCGCCACCCATTCCAGTTAACCAGCACTATATACGTGGTCATTGTCTCCCCGACCCTCACAACTGTGCCCGCAGGGCAAGAATCCTGGTCTTGAAAAGCTTCACGTCTTCACCCTTGATGAGGAGAACTTCCCGCGGTGAGTGATCGATTTTCTTGCATATCCCTAGCAACACAACCAGCGCTGTTGCCGAATAACCCAGCACGGAAGCAATCCCGGCGCCCATAATTCCCAGGGGACGCAGCAGCAATGCCAGGGACACTACTGTCACCAGAAGCCCGGCCATTTCTCCCCACAGGACCGTCTTCGTCGCTCCAATGCCTCTCAGGCCCTCTTCAAACACTGTATTCATCCCCAGGATTCCCGCGGCGAACACCAGAACCACGCCCACTGCGACCGACTCGGAAAACGCCTTCCCGAACAGCAAAGGAATGCCAACCGGAGCCAGCGCCGCAAACGCGGCCACAACCAGGACCGCGACAAACAGGCTGGTGCGCGTGCCTTGGGCCAGCAGTCTTCCCCGGTCCGCCACCTCAGCGTTGGCCAGCCGCGGGAACAACACTGTTCCAATGGCATGCAAGGCCGTTGGCACCGCCCAGCTCCATGACACCCCCACCACGTAGATTCCCAATGATCGAGCCGGCAACAGCGCGGCCATCACGATCTGGTCAAGCCGGAAATTCAGAGCTACGGGAATCGACGCCAGGGCCACAGGAATTCCGTATTGCAACATCGGCCACCAGTATTTTGGCTCGGTTCGAAAATCTGAAATCCGCTTGCGCACCACAAAGAAAGTTGGGATCAGGGCTGCGGCTAGCGCAGCCAGATAGCCGAAGGCAACAACTCTGGGAGTCGTCTTGGAGTGGATCCCCAGGCCGATTAGCAGCACCAGCCATCCTAGCGTCGGAGCCAGTCGGAGCAGGTTCCAGCGCGCGATATCGTTAAACCCTCTGAGCGTAAATTGCGGTATTATGCACAAGGCATAAAGCGGGATGCCAAGAAGAAACCAGCGCGCCGTGTTCACGAGATCAGCGCCTTGCGCCGCCAGCAGCAGCGGCGCAAGATAGAAAAACACCACGAAAAACAAGGGCGAAAGCAGCAGCACCAGAACTAGCGCCGATGCCAGGATGCGCCCGCTATCCTCTTTCTTTTGCGCCGTGAAGTAGAGTGTAGCGTCGGCTAGGCCCAGCAGGCCAACGGTTCCCACAAACCAATAAAGGTTCTGAATCGCCGCCAACTGGCCTCGGCCTGTGGGCCCCAGGAGCCGCGCACAGATCGGCCCCGTCGCCAGGCCGGATAGCGCAATCACCACGTTGCTCCCTATGGTTAGCCCCACGTTGCTGGCAAATGGGCTGACCCCATGGGCCCGTCGCCACAGCCTTCGCACCCAGTTTACTTTCTCGATCTCTGGCTGAACCGGCGTTGCATCACCGGCCATCGGTTCTGCCAGTGTAGGTGTTACAGGCTCGTCCATCAGGACTCCCGAAAGCTCGCCATTGTGAAGTCGTTACCGCCGGCTTGGGCGCTGCAGGCGTTCGTCGTTGGCAACCTTGACAAGTGATTGGCCATTATAACTTGGCTCGCCCCCACTCGATTCCGCTCGGCCCCTGCTGTTGATAGGCTCTTCTAAGGCTTATCCCTCCCTGCGAAGCAGCATCTGAAGATTGTTGAATTTCCCGCGCTGAGCCAGTTCGGGTTGATCGGGGTCACCGGCAGCCAGTTTCATCCCTTGGCGACGGTCATTCATGCTGTCGCCACCGGGTGATGCGGCGATATCGCTCACCTCCTTGTTTCTGCATAAGACCCATCACGATTTGCTGGCGCTCATTTTGGCAAGGGGTCGGCGGGAGTCCAGGTGGGTATTGCCGGGTTTAGTACGCGCAGGGATGTTTTTGAGCAAGTACCACCGACGGCAAGGCGGGACCCGTTCGACTTCGCTCAGGGCAGGCTCTGCGGTCTCCGAAATCGGAAAGGCGAAGAGACACAACCACCGGCGACGCTGATTACGTTTAGTAATTTTTCTGTAATACTCCTCCAAATCCACATATTTTTCTTGACATTACCGTATCAATGTGCTAGCGTAGTAAGTGAAAATTGGATCCGGCGGCGTATTGGCCTTTATCGGCTGATGCGCCGTCAGTGTTTTTAGGGGTCAGGTACATGTCCGGAAGTACAGGGTGGTTGGGACACCATGGGAGGAAGAAAGGGGGGCTGGAGGAATCGCCGTGATCCGGTGATCTGGTGATCGGAAAGGCAGAAGAAACGCAGGAACGGAAGAATCGCCGTGATCGCCGTGATCCGGTGATCGGGGGATCGGAAAAAAAGCTGCTGGCTGCTGGCTTCTAGCTGCTAGGCAGAAAGGGGAAGCCTTTGGACATTAGCTGAAACCAAAAAGAAACGGTAAATTTGGTAGACGAAAACCGAGACGACCACTGATGAGACCGAGCCACGGATCAAGGGAGATCGGGGGATCGGAAGAATCGCCGTGATCGCCGTGATCCGGTGATCGGGGGACCGGATGACCACCCCAGCCCGCGCAAAACCGGCGCGGTCCGGGGGCCCCGGGTGATCCGGTGATCGGAAGGAAATCGCGGGATGGTAACTTGGGGAGAGGACTGAGAGTGTCTGCAGCTCGCAACTCGACTTCGCACCTGCTTAGCGGACGGCTGCTGGCGCGGAATAGCCTGTGGAATCTGGTGGGCCAGATGCTTCCGATGGCGGTCGGCCTGGTGGCGGTTCCGCCGCTGGTGAAGGCCCTGGGAGTATCCCAGTTCGGAATTCTCTCCCTGGCCTGGGTGGTGATCGGCTACTTCAGCTTCGTCGACTTGGGAATCGGGCGCGCGGTGACCAAGCTGGTGGCCGACAAGACGGGCGCGCAAAAAGAGCACGAAATTCCTCCGCTGGCCTGGACCTCGATCGCGCTGCTGCTTCTGCTGGGCATTTTCGGCGGCGTGGTCACCAGCCTGATGTCTCCGTGGCTGGTGCACAGCGTGCTCAAAGTCCCGCCGGCGCTGCAGCCGGAGACGGTAACCACGTTTCTCCTGCTGGCCTCGTCCATCCCGCTGGTCACGTTGACTTCCGGCCTGCGCGGCATCCTGGAAGCTCTGCAGCGCTTCCGCCTGCTCAACCTGATTCGCATTCCCTCCAGCACGTTTTCCTTTGCCGGACCATTGCTGGTGTTGCCCTTTTCCCACCGCCTGGTTCCGGTGATGATGGTCCTGGTTCTGGGACGCCTGATCACCGGACTCGCGCACCTGATAGCGTGCTTCCGGGCCATGCCCGCGTTGCGAACCGGTTTTTCTTTCAGCCGGACGGAAGTGATGCCGCTGATGAAGTTTGGGGGATGGATCACCGTGAGCAATCTGGTCGCTCCGTTCCTGACCTACATAGACCGTTTGCTGATTGGGGCGCTGCTCTCGGTGGGCGCGGTGGCTTATTACTCGGCTCCGTATGACGTGATGATTCGTCTGACGGTGATTCCGGCGGCGGTGGTGGGCGTGCTGTTCCCGGCGTTTTCGGTAGGCTTTGCCAGAGACGCCGGCCGCACCAGCCTACTTTTCAGCCGCGGAACCAAATACGTTTTCCTGGCGATGTTTCCCATCATCCTGCTGGTGGTGGCGCTGGCCCCGGAGGGATTGCGCCTGTGGCTGGGCACAACGTTCGCCCATAACAGCACGTCCGCCCTGCGCTGGCTGGCTGCAGGCGTGCTCGTAAATGCTATTAGCTTCCTGCCATACGTCCTTATCCAGAGCGCGGGAAAGCCGGATTTCACCGCCAGGCTGCACCTTGCCGAGCTGGCGCCCTATCTCGTACTACTCTGGATGCTTACAAAGAAGTTGGGAATCGAAGGGACAGCGATCGCCTGGTTTGCCCGCGTCACCGTGGATGCCGCGATTCTTTTCATTCGCACCTACGGTATGCTGCCGGATCGAATGGTATTTTTCGCCAAGCTGAGCGGCGCACTGGCCGTGGCAGGCGGCCTGCTCTGCGCGGTCGCGCTGCCTGGAAGCCTGCTGGCACGAATTCTCCTGCTGGTCGCGGCATTGTCGGTCTTCGCCGCTGCAGGCTGGTTCTGGGGCTTAAGTCCAGCCGAGCGCGTCTTCCTTACCGGTAGCCGAAAGGCCGCCAATCCCGGGCTGGCTTAGTTTATGTCTTTGCTGAGAACTTACATTGAGGAACTACGGGCCGCTGCTATCATGCACAGCACTAGAATTATGGTATCTGGCGGAAAGAACATTGCCAGCGCGGCGACAGAACCAGCGCTCGCTCGAGGTCCCGCAACGGAGCAGCTCCCGGGCCTGGTTGCGGTAAATGGCCGGCCGGCGTTGGGGAAGCAACCGCACCTGGTGATCGTAGTCACGTCAGGCCTGATCACTACTTTTTTTCGAGGACAGATCGCGCACCTGTGCCAGGCTGGTTTCCGGGTGACCTTTATCTGCAAGCCCGGACCGGAGACAGCCGCGGTCAAAGCGGAAGGCGCGGAAGTGATCGCGGTTCCACTGGAGCGCGAGATCGCTTTGCTTCAGGACGCGCGCTGCTTGTGGAAACTTTGGCGCACGCTGCGCCGCCTTAAACCCGATATCACCAACGTAGGCACCCCGAAGGCCGGACTTCTGGGAGGAATCGCGGCACGCGTGGCCGGAGTTCGCTGCCGTATCTACACTATCCACGGGCTGCGGCTGGAAACGGCGTCGGGATGGAAGCGCCGCCTGCTTACCTTGACCGAGCGCATCTCCTGCGCCAACGCGCACCACGTTCGCTGTGTAGGTCCCAGCCTCCGCCAGCGAGCGATTGACCTGGCTCTGGTGAATCCCGATAAGGCCTACGTGGTGGCGTCGGGAAGTTCCAACGGGCTGGACTGCGAGCGTTTTTTGCGCACGCCGGAGAGGATTGCCGCCGCCCACGCGCTGCGCCGCAAGCTGGGCATTCCTGAGGATTCGCCGGTTATTGGTTTCGTGGGACGCCTGGTTCGCGACAAAGGTATTCGCGAACTCTGCGCCGCTTACCAAATGTTGAAAAGAGATTTTGCCGACCTGCAACTGCTGCTGGTGGGAGACTTCGAAGAGGGCGATCCCGTGGACGCTTCGGTGCGCAGCGCTCTGGTGGCGGACTCTAACGTCCACTTGTTCGGCATGGTGGCGGATGCCGCTCCCTACTACCCATTGATGGATGTTGTGGCCCTTCCTACTTATCGCGAGGGCTTCCCCAACGTCCCCCGCGAAGCTGCGGCTGCCGGTGTTCCGGTGGTCACGACCACCGCTACCGGCGCGGTGGACTCCGTTGTGGAGGGGATTACCGGCCGGCTGGTGCCTCCGCGCGACGAGGCGGCTCTGGCGGCTGCGCTCAAAGACGTGTTAAACGCTCCCGACCGAGGTCGTCGCATGGGCCGCGCCGGCGAAGAGTGGGTTCGCGCGCGCTTTCGCCAGGAACTGGTCTGGGACGCGCTGGTCGCCGACTACCGCAAGGTTCTCAACGGCGCCTCGGCCAGGAGGGCCGATTGAATTCCGCTTGCAATCGTGGAACACCAGCTCAGGGCGACGCCGGTCTAAACTTTTTCTCATCCGGAGCTATGAGAGAAAAGGTATTTTTGCCCGCGTTACGTTCTTTTAGTACGGAGTGGTGCAGGCTGCCGGTGGATCTTAAGTTGTTTGCCTCGGCAGCCGCAAGCGAGACCGCTGTGCGTCAAACGCGGATTTGGACAGCGAAAGATTTTAACGATCAGCCGCCAAGTAAGGTCTGCTCGGACGAATCCCTTATAACCTCACAGCGATAAGTGATGGTCAAGGCTGGCTGCGTGAAGCACTAAGACAAATCTTACGTTCTTAAAACTATTTTGTTAGTGGAAACTAATTTATCTATTGTGAGCTGAAATACCTTTAGGTATACTGACGCGTCTCTCAAGTCCATAGCTGCACTGTTAAGGAAGATGATCGAGTGCCCATATGGTAGCTCTCTGTCTAGCTGCGCTTGTAGTCAGTATCGTCTGCTCTACTTTAGTCACGCTTTTTATCCGCACTCTGGCCCAACGCTACGAGTGGGCTTCAGGACTGACGTCTTCCCATCACATTCACGAGCGCCGCGTGCCGCGCTTAGGCGGGATCGCAATATATCTTACTTTCCTGACAATGGCGGCCGTTTACGTGTGGCTGGCGCGCTGCTTCAGTTTTGCGCCGCCCCTCGGCAGCGAGATCCTGAAGCTCCTGATCCCCGCAGGATTTCTTTTTCTCACCGGACTCATCGACGATCTGCGCGGCCTTAGCGCGCGAGCCAAACTCCTGGGACAAGTGATCGGTGGGCTGCTTCTGTACGCCAGCGGATTCCATCTTTTCGAGGCGCTGCTGCGGAACCTGCATCCCTGGGCGGGCACCGCTCTAAGCCTTGGCGCTACGGTTTTCTTCGTGGTTCTGATGTGCAACGCCATGAACCTCATCGATGGCCTGGATGGCTTGTCGGCGGGTGTGAGCTTGTTCTCCATGGTGACTATTCTGGTGTTCGCCTGGGTAGCTGGAGCAATTCCGGTCGTTGTGGCCACCGTAATACTGGCTGGTTCCGTAGCCGGTTTCCTGTTCTTTAACTTCTGCCCGGCTTCAATCTTTCTTGGCGATTCCGGCAGCCTCTTTCTGGGCTTTATGCTGAGCGGTCTGGTCATCAGCCTCTCGGCACGACAGGAGCGCGCTCTGAATTCTTTGCTGCTGCCTGTGTTCTGTTTCGCGCTGCCTCTGGCGGACACAGGGATCAGCGTGCTGCGCCGTTTCATCTCCCGGCGGCCGCTGTTCCAGGCTGATCGCGGCCATGTTCATCACATGCTGCTCAATCTGGGGCTGTCACATCGTGCGGCGGTGCTCACTCTCTACACTGTCGCCGGCATTGGTACGATTTTCAGCTTTGTTTTGCTGTACCCGTCGTACATTCTTTTGGCTTCAACCGCCTCCATCTTCCTGCTCGGCATGATGTTTTGTGTCCGCAAGCTTGGCTATCAGGAGTTCGCATCGATCAATTGGATATGGCAACAACTGCGGGAGCAACGTTCGGCGGCAAATCTCTCCCTGGTCGAAGCCGGCAGCAGGAACGGAGCGGCTCCCGCTTATCGTCTGCCGCGACATGGCCGCGTGCCCGCAGATATCAGCATGGAAGAAATGCCTTCTACATCCGTCCTGCCCGACGTGCACGCTGAAGAAGCAGCCGGTTAGCCAGCTCTCGATTCCAGGCCACTATTCAACGCTCCCCGACGTCAAATATTTACAGACATTGAGTTGCACCAGCAGCGGGGCAGCCATGGTTTCCAAGTGCGCCAATCCGAAATGCGCAAAGCAGTTCCTTCGTCTGGACGGAGGAAGGGTGTTTGGGTTTCGCATCAGCCATACCACCGAACATTTTTGGCTCTGCCGGCAGTGTTCCAAGCTCTACACGCTCCGCCGCAAGGACGGCGAGGTAAAGCTGGCCTCGCGAAGGCACGCGGTCTGACACAGCGAGTGTCTTTGTATCATTGACCGAAGTTCGGCGGAGTGCAGGCTGCGTCTCGCTACCCGAGCACGTACGGCATGACGGCTGAGTGCGAATTCCGGAGCGCCGGTCTTCTACTCTGCATCCAAAGATCATCTTGGTCTTATCGCCCCTCGCACAAGATCGCATGACAAGGGTCGTCCTTCCCGGGCGTCCCTATCCGCTTGGGGCCTCCTGGGACGGAACCGGCGTGAACTTCGCCGTTTACTCGGAGAACGCGGAAAAGATCGAGCTCTGTCTTTATGACAACCGCTCCAATCAGGAAACCGAGCGCCTGGAGATGGCGGAGATCACCGCCTTTGTGCGCCACTGTTACATTCCCGGCCTGCAGCCCGGCCAGCTGTATGGCTTCCGCGCCTCCGGGCCATGGGACCCGGCCAACGGCCACCGCTTCAATCCGGCCAAACTGCTCATCGACCCTTATGCCCAGGCGATCAAAGGGCGCGTGGATTGGAAGGGTCCAATCTTTCCTTATCAGCCCAATGGTCCTGACGCCGACCTTTATATAGATGATCGAGACAGCGGACCAGGCATGCCCAAGTCGATCGTGGTCAATCCTTACTTCGACTGGGAGCAGGACCGTCTTCCCCGCATCCCCTTGAGCGACTCCATCATTTACGAGCTGCACGTCAAAGGCTTCAGCGTCCTCAACGAGGAGATTCCGCCCGCCTTGCGCGGAACCTACGCCGGATTGGGCGCACCGCCATCCGTCAAGTACTTCAAGGAGCTCGGCATCACCGCGGTGGAGCTGATGCCCATCCACCAGTTCGTCGACGACAAATTTCTCGTCGACAAAGGGCTGAAGAACTATTGGGGCTACAACACGCTGAATTATTTCAGCCCGGAATCGCGTTACTCCTCATCGGGCGACACTGGCGGCCAGGTCAATGAATTCAAGGCCATGGTGAAGGCCCTGCATCGCGAGGGCATCGAGGTCATCCTCGACGTGGTCTACAACCACACCGCTGAAGGCAATCATCTGGGCCCCATGCTGAGCCTGAAGGGAATCGACAACGCTACTTACTACCGCGCGGTCGAGGGCCAGCCGCGCTACTACTTGGATTACACCGGAACGGGCAACAGCCTCAATGTCCGCCATCCGCAGGTGCTCAAGCTGATTATGGACAGCCTGCGCTATTGGGTGACGGAGATGCACGTCGACGGCTTCCGCTTCGACCTGGCTTCCACCCTGGCCCGCGAGTTCTACGAGGTTGACCGCCTCTCCGCATTCTTCGACGTCATCCATCAGGATCCCGTGATCTCCCAGGTCAAGCTGATTGCCGAGCCCTGGGACGTCGGCCCCGGCGGCTACCAGGTAGGAAACTTCCCCGTGCTCTGGGCCGAGTGGAACGGCAAATATCGCGACACCGTGCGCAAATTCTGGAAGGGCGATGAAGGCCAGCTCAGCGATCTGGGTTATCGCCTGACCGGAAGCAGCGACCTCTACCAGAACGACGGACGCAAGCCATACGCCAGCATCAATTTCGCCACCGCTCACGACGGCTTTACCCTGGAGGACCTGGTCAGCTACGACCACAAGCACAACGAGGCCAACGGCGAAACGAACCAGGATGGGACCAACGATAATCACTCCTGGAATCTGGGCGTTGAAGGACCAACGCAGAATCCCACCATCCTGCGCCGCCGCGAGCGCCAGAAGCGAAATTTCCTGGCCACGCTGTTTTGCTGCCAGGGCGTTCCCATGCTTCTTGGAGGAGACGAGATCGGGCGCACGCAACGCGGCAACAACAATGCCTACTGCCAGGACAACGAGATCAGCTGGTTCGACTGGAATCTTGACGCCCGGCGGGAGCGCCTGCTCGAGTTCACCCGGCGGCTGATCGAGCTGCGCAAGGCTCATCCTAATTTCCGCCGGCGCAAGTTCTATCAGGACCGCGCCGTCTATCACTCTGCAAAAAAGGACATCGCCTGGTACGCCGCCGACGGCCGCGAGATGGGTCAGGATGACTGGACAGCGCATTGGGCGCGCAGCATCGCCGTCATGTTCAATGGCCAGACTCTCAACATCACCGACGATTTCGGCCAGCCCGTGTCGGATGACACTTTTCTGATCATCCTGAATTCTTACCATCAGAAAGTCACCTACACCCTGCCGGCTTCTCCCCGTGGACACGGCTGGCATCTGGTGCTCGATACCGCCCAGGCCGAAGACCCTTTTTCTTCACGCGACGTTGAGAAGGAATTCGAAGTCGTCGCGCGCTCGTTCGTGATTCTCAAGGAAAACGGCCCCCGGAAAACTTAGCGGCCCGCAGGTGAGTTCATAAAACTTTGCCTGCCACAGAAAAAATGACGCCGGCAGCAATGCCGGCGTCCCAGGCATTTCAGTCGTTCTCTGCCAGGTTACTTTTCCTTCCCCCGGTCGAAATCAAACATGTCGAACAGATCGTTGACGGCCGGCATGTTCAGCGGCACATACGGATTGCCGGCGGACGAGACGGGATTGGGGAAGTTGTCGCGGCTGCGTCCGGTCAGAGGTTTCAGATGCCAGTTGCGCTCGATGAACTTCACGATCGAGGCGTGGTCGGCATAGCTGTGGCTCACACGCCCGCCGCGGGTGAAAGGCGAGACGATGAGCAGCGGAATGCGCGGCCCATCGCCGAAGAAGTCCAGAGGCTGCAGGAAGCCGGAGTCGTAGTAGCCGCCGCCTTCGTCGAAGGTGATGATGAACGCGGTGTTCTCGGCGAGTTCGGGATGGGACTTCAATCCGTCCACAACACGCTCGATGAGCGCCTCCAGCAGGTCGAGCTTCGAACTGGCCGGATGGCCGTCGTCAAAGCTGTCGGGCTTGAGGTAGGAGACCGCCGGCAGGCGTCCCTGGCCGAGCGCGTGGTAGAAGTCGGTTGCGTCTTTGATGTGGGCCGCGCGCTGCGCAGCGTCGCCCATGATGGATGTGGCGTATTGGAACGGGTTGCAGATTTCACAGTAGAAATCCCCGCCCGTCCCGATCATCAGGTCAAAGGGATCAGTGGAACCGTTGGCCTGGCGCACAGCAGCGTTGAATCCACCGCCGTAGTAGGCCCACGAGATGCCCTTTTCATTCAGCGCGTCGCCAATGGTGCGCAGCGATGACGGCGGCGCCGCCGTACCCGCATTGATGCTGGCCATATCCAGCTGACCGTTGGCCAGGAATCCAGGGTTTGTGTTGTTGATCATGTAGAAGGTAGTCGGCGCGCAGTTGCTGGCCGTCAGGTCAGGACGCCACGGCAGTGATTGCAGGTAATCCATAATGGGAGCGATACCCGGCTGCGTAGGATCGCCGCACTCCGTCCAGCGCGCGTCCACCGTAAAAGCGTCGTTGGTGGCGCTCTTGGGGTTGGGATTGGCAATCTGCTTGACCGGCGGCGTTGCCGGGAAGCTGCCTACCTGCTCCCAGGGCAGCGAGTCGGCGGTGCCGATCATGATGTGCTGCGCCGCGGTCCCGCCCATCGCCGGCTGGTGATAGTTGTCGCTGATGGTGTACTCATCCGCCAGGCGCTTGAAGACCGGAGCATCGCCGTTCTGCATATTGTAGAAGCCCATGGAATTGGCGCCGCTGTCGTCGCCGCGCGAGATCCCGACATAGGGCAGAAGGTCGGCCTTGCAGCCCGAAGGATTCTCCGCAGTCGCGTCCAGCACGCTGCAGTCATATTGCTGCCACATGTGGAACAGCCGGTGCACCATGTCGCCCGTGTAGTTGTCATAGGGGACGTGCGCGCCGGTGATCTGGAATGAAGTATTGGGCAGCATGTTGAAGTTAGCGATACGCGTATCCGGTTCAGCGCAGGATGCCGGCGGCAGTGTGGGATCAGCTTGGCAGTTGTGCAGGCCCGTGGCGCCGGTGGTCAGCAGGAACAGATCCTCGCCCTCCAGCGCAGGTGACGCCGTGTGCAGATCGGCGGTCGAGAAGGTGCTTGCGTCGAAAGGCGCAACTGTGTCGACCGGGTCTTTCAGAAACTGGCTGAAAGTTGCCGGCAGGGGCGGAGCAAAGCCCGCTTCCGGCGTCGGCAGGAAAGGTGAGTAGGCTGTCTTGCCGGGATTGATCAGTTTTCTGGTATCGATGAAATAGCTGGCAGGGTTGATCGTCTGCAGCTGAAACTGTGTGGCCAGACCTGCGTTGGGACCGGGAGAACCGTCGGCGTGAATGATGCCGCGGGAGAGAAGATTCCAGACTGTGCCGTGGCGGGGCACGTAAGTTGCAAATATGTTGTCGAAGGTGCGGTTCTCGCCGATGATCACGATCACGTGCTTGATCGGCGTTTCTGTTTTCTCACGATCGTCGGCATCTGGGCGGCCTTCCTGGCTCCTCGCCGAAACGGGAATCAACGTCAACGCGACCAGGACAGCAAGAGCCGCGACTGGCTTCCTAAGCTTCATACTTTTCCTCCGAATTGCCTGTACAAAAGCTGGTTTTGCTTCGCCGGAAAAGCCTAGCTGCGTCGTGTTGAAAGTCTGTGGATGGAGAGTTAACGAAAGGTGAAAATTCTCGCGAAGAGATTTGACGCGTCTCGACGCCGCGGAATTCGAGCGGAATGTTCTAGCGCGCGATCTGCATGGCGTGCATTGGCGCTTTGCGCGCGATCGCCGGCAGCTCGCTCTCGGCTTTGATGATGTACCAGAGAATGTGATTGAAAACGTCGTCGTTGATGCGGTCTGGGGCGCTTAGATCCAGCCCTTCCGACATCTGCGCCTCCGCGCCCTGTGACGGGTTCATCTCTTTCATGTCCGCTTCGGGAACCACTGCTTTGTAAGGCGTGAGGTCGGGATCGGCGGCGAAGACATCGGCCAGCGAGCGGCTGAAGTAATCGAACTTGGAAAGACGATCCAGGCCCAGAATGTCTTCGATCGCCGCCACCACGTCCGTGGTGTTGGCGAAGCGATGAATGGTTCCTGGCCGGCTGTACGCCGAGATCGCCAGAAACGCTGAGCGGTGTGCGTCCACGTGGTCCGGCCCCGCCTGCGAATCGTCTTCCAGAACGAAAACCACCGTGTCCCGCCAGAAAGGAGTGTGCGAGAGCGCCTCCACCAGCCGCCCCAGTGCCAGATCGTTATCGGCCATGTAAGCGCGCGGCGTGGGATAGCCGGCGCGCCCTCCGGCAGTGTGGTCGCTGGGCAGATGCAGCACTTCCAGCGCGGGCATCTTTCCTTTGCGCGTGAATTCCTCGAGTTCCTGGATCCACCCGTCTACGCGCTTCTGGTCGGGAATCTTCAAGTTGAACTCGGGATACACCGGGCTCACGTCGGCGCGCAGTCGGCGTTGCGTCACCGGCCAGCCTTCCGGACCGGTCACCATCTCGCCGTAATCGCGAAACCAGATGCCTTTTTTTACTGCGAGGTCCCAGAGGAAGCCGCCCAGCGGTTCGTCCGCTTCTTCGCCGTCCACGTCAGCGCGGCGGTTGGAGTAAAGGGAAGGGATGGTCTTCTCGCCGTAATCGGTGACGTAGGCTGCGGTCGACCAGATATGCCCCTGGGAACTTACTTCCGCGTTGGTGAAGAAGCGATCGAACAATCCAAAGCGCCGCGCCAGCGCGTGATGGTTGGCCCACACCTTCTCGCCGTAGAACGAGAGCCTGGGATCGCCATCGCCTTCCTTGAGATCGCCGAAAACCTGATCGTAGGTCCTGTTCTCCTTGATGATGTAGACCACGTGTTTGAACGGCGGATACTTCCTCGCCTCGCGTTTCTGCTCCCAGCCGTTGGCCGCTTCCACGCGCCGCGTATACTGCGCCATGGTTGCAGAGCTGAGTGCAGCGGAAAGCGTGCGCAACGTTCCGTTTAACTGGCCGAGGGCATAGCCCAGCGGCCGTTTGATGGCTTCGCCGGGCGTGGGACCATCAGGGTTGGCGTGGCTCCCGTGGCCTTTGCCGCTCAGGATCAGCAGCGTCTTGTCGGTTTCAAGCACCGCGGTGGGATACCAGTCCGCGGGAATGCGCGCAATCGGGGAAGCAAGGCTTCGGCCTGCGCCGGCTTCCGCGGCCCGCAGATCGAACACCGCGACCGCATTGTTGCCGGCCTCAGCCACGTACAGCCGCGAGCCATCGGCGGAGAGCGCCAGCGCACTCGGCGTGCTCCCTTGTGACGGCGCATCCGGAGCTTGATCGCGGAGATGCGTTAAGACTCTCCGCGCGCCGGTATCGACTACGGCGACAGCATCCATCTCCGCCATCGCAACATAAAGCCGCGAGCCGTCGCCATTTGCGACCATCGCCGATGGTCTCGCGCCGGCGGCAATTCGTCCCGTGTACGAAAGCGTGCCGTCGCCGAGTGCGTGGAACGTAGAAAGAGTGCTGTCGCCCCAGGCCGAGACGTAGACGTTGCCGTCCGCGGCAGCTTCCACTGCGTACGGGTAGTGGTCGGTAGGGAAGCGTTGCACCACGCGGCCGGCCGCCGGATCCACCACGGCCAGGCTGTCCCCGACATTTTCCGCCACATAAATCAGGTTGCCGTGTTTCGCAGCCGCAATTCCCGCCGGGTAGCGCGAGCCGGTCTTGTCCGCCTTCTTCTCACCCAGGACAATCTTCTTCTCCAGCGTGGCGCTTCCGTTATTCCACGAATAGGCGTAGACCAGGTCTTCATTGCCGCCGGAAACGTAGAACTTTTTGCCGTCTTGCGAAAAGGCCAGGCCGAAGAACGCCGCGTCCTGCTCGATGGTCTGGGTGACTTTGAGAGACTCCAGGTCGATGACCTGGATGCCCTGCTCCCGCCAGCCGCTCAGCACCGCGACCAGTTGCTTTCCCCCGGGAGCCAGCGCCATGTTCAGAGGCATGCTGCCCAGATCGATGAACTCTCCCACCGGATCCAGGCGGTTGCCGGTGGCCAGCGGCGTGGCGTAGGTGACCGCCTGCGAACCGCGCTCCTGGACGAATCCCGCGGGAGCCCATCCCAGAGCGCAAATCATAACGCCAGCCAGCCAGAGTCGAACTCTCAGGCGCGGTCCAAAGCGGGGATTCATTCCCGCATGATAGCAAGCCGGATATCCCCAACCGGTATCTCCATCACGCCCTAATTTGCGCAAGTGTGGTCGGGTTGAGGCGCTGACTGACGCTCAAGTCGTTGAGCTGTCATTTGGCGATTTGGTCAGCCGGCTTCTCTGCAGTCGCCGCCACCCTGGCCTGTTTCATGAAGCGCGGCTCGATTTCGGCGCGCGTTCTTATCATGCGCGGCAGGACCTCGGCCGAGATCGTGGCCGCGATGATTAGCGCGGCGCCCACCAGTTGCAGGGGATAGAGCTTCTCGCCGATCAGGTACACCCCGACCACGCCCGCGGTTACCGGTTCCAGGCTGAAGATGACCGCTGCTTCGGTCGAGGAGAGAAATGCCTGCATGGTGCTCTGGGCCCAGAAGGCGTACATGGTGTAGACCACCAGGTAGGCGATGGCCGCGAGCCCGGTTCGATTGTTAAGCGCGGCCGCTACTCCGTGGAACCCATTCGGCGCCGGCAGGAATGCTGTGATGACCGCGGAGACGCCTCCGGTCACCACGATCTGCATCCACGCCAGCACCCATCCGCTGGAGCGGCGCGAGAAGTGCGCCGTCGCGATCAGATGCCCCGCGCACAGGACCGCGCACAGCAAAATCTCGAAGTCGCCGCGGTTCCACCCGCTCAGCGGTCCGCCGGGCAGGTGCACCAGCAGGAACAGTCCCAGCGTCGCCAGCACTGCGGCGATGGCGTGGCCCGGTTTTACACGGTCCCCCAGCAGGATCGCCAGCAACGGCGTGAGCGGGACATACAAGGAGGTGATGAAGCCCGACTTCGACGTCGTGGTGAAGCGCAAGCCATCGGCCAGTAGCCAGCAGAGCGTAGCCAGCAGCAATCCCAGGATGATGCCGTCGAGCACGGCACGGCGCGGCAGCGGCTGGCGGCGAACCAGCAGCAGCACGCTCAATCCAATTGCCGCAAGCACGAAGCGGAGCGACAGCACTGCCCCAACCGGGAATCCGGCGCGCAACGCGCTTTGCGTGGCGGAAAATCCGCCGCCAAAGAGGATGGCAACCGACGCGATGGTCGCGACAGCAACCCAGTGCGGATATGTGCGAGGCGGCGTCATGGATGTCTTTGCTTAGATTGACGATCGGCCTGGAAGATTCACGCGCTCTCGCGCAGCGCCTGCTTTCGAAACGGGGCGACGAACTCGCGCACATCCGCGGCAAATGCTTCCGGTTCTTCCCATGCGGCAAAGTGGCCGCCCTTTGGCTTCTCCGTCCAGCGAACCACGTTGTACGCGCGCTCCACCCACGCGCGCGGCGGCATTGGTTCCTCTTTGGCCATGCGCAGAATACCGCAGGGGATGGTGATTCGCTCGTTCCGCCCAAACGCAAGCGGCGCTCTCCGGCTCTCCAGGTACATGCGGCAGGATGACGCGATGGTCTCGGTGAACCAGTAGAGGCTCACGTGCGTGAGCAACTCGTCGCGGGTGAAGCGCCTTTCCACCACGCCATCGCAATCGGCCCAATCGCGGTACTTGTCGATGAGCCACGCGGCCAGCCCCACCGGCGAATCGTTGAGCGCGAAACCGAGCGTCTGCGGCTGCGTCGCCTGCACATGCCAGTAGCCGCCTTTTTCGTCAAACCAGCTGCGCGCCTGGTGCTCGAACGCGATCTCTTCGGGCCGCAGCGGTTCGGCCGCTTCGTCGACCCACGGACGGTACGAGCCGGGGATGTAATTCAGGTGCAACGCCAATACGGACTCCGGATACTTCCACGCAATCACCGACGAAACGTTGGCGCCGATGTCGCCGCCCTGGGCCACAAAGCGCCCATAGCCAAGTTCGCGCATCAGCTTGACCCAGAGTTCGGCCGTGCGAAACGTGTTCATGCCCGGCACGGCCGGCCGCTCTGAGAGCCCGAATCCTGGCAGGGAGGGCACGACAACGTGAAACGGATCCGTTGCGCTGTCCGCAAGCAGGGGCGCGACCTTCAGCAGCTCCAGGAAAGATCCCGGCCAGCCATGCGTGGTCACCAGCGGCACCGCGTCTGCGTGCCTGCTGCGGAAATGCAGGTAATGAATCCGGAACCCGTCGATCACGGCCGTGTAGTGTGGATACTCGTTCAACGCCTGCTCCTGGCCTCGCCAGTCATACTGGTTGAGCCAGTAGTCGGCCATCGATTTCATCCACCCAAGATCGAGTCCGTAGGTCCACCCCGAGCCGGTCACCGTGTCCGGCCAGCGTGTCCGGCGCAGGCGCCGGTGCAAGTCTTCAATCGCCTCATCCGTCACCGAAATCGTGAACCGCTGTTCTCTCATGTCTTGTATCTAACCACCCATATTAATATTAGACGGTTATATCATTCTCCAGGCATATGTAACTTGTCAAGTCGCAGATAGGTGGTTAGGATATCTGTATGCGGTTTGAGTTCATTGGCGGGGCCCTTTGCCTCGACTTCGCTAACACCATCCACAATACGCGGGCCAAAGACGAAACCAGCAGAGAGGAAGAACTGCATACGATTTCCGACGTGCTCCAGTGGGGGAGGGAAGCAGGGCTGCTCTCGTCGGCCGGCCACGACCGTTTGGCCGCGCATTACAGCCGCAACTCCCGTGAGGCCGCGGCTGCCCTGGCCAGGGCCATCACGGTCCGCGATCTCCTGCTCTCGATCTTTGCCGGCATCGCCAACGGCCGTTCGCCGTCATCCCAGCTTGTCTCCGAGTTGAACTCAGCCCTGGCTATGGCTCCCGGACTGCTGCGTGTGCACAAAAACTCCGGCCGGCTGGAAAAGGAATGGGCGAGTGCTTCTGACGGGCTGCAGCAGGTCCTTTTTGCCGTTCTCAGCAGCGCGGCCGATCTGCTCGCCGGCCAGTGCCTGGATCGAATCCGCGAGTGCACCTCTGCCAATTGCTCCTGGCTGTTCGTCGACGAAAGCCGTAACCGCAGCCGCCGCTGGTGCGACATGCGCGAATGTGGCAACCGTATGAAAGCTCGCCGCCATTACCAGAGATCGAAGGCCGCCCAGTAAGGGATACGGGCTGCTTCTCACTTGCGGGACTTGTCCTTAACGACGGCAACCGCTTCTACTTCGATCAGGAACTCGGGCCTGACCAGGCGCGAGACTTGCACCGCCGTGCTTGCCGGCGGGTTTTTCACGTTAATGTACTTATCACGCACCTCACGAAATTCCGCCACGTGCGACATATCGACAAAGTAGCTGTTCAGCTTGATTACGTCCTCAAAGCTCCCGCCCGCGGCCTCCAGGGCCGCCTTAAGGTTCTCGAAAACCTGTTGGGTTTGGGCGCGAAAGTCGTCTGTGCCGACGATAGCGCCGGTTTTGTCGAGTGCCACCTGGCCGGAGATGAACACAAGATTGCCGCTGCCAACAATCGCGAGCTGCGAATATCCCACCGACTTAGGCATAGTTTCGGGAATCACGAACTGGACGTTCTTTGACATCTTGTCGGATGCTCCTTTTTTGTTGGGCCCGGTCTGGGCCATTACAACGTGGCAGGCGCCCAGGCAAAGGACCACGGTAGCCAGCCAAAGCTGATATGAACATTTCATGGGGTTGACGGTACTAGACAGGACAACTATTCTTCAAATCGATTTTGCGCATATTGAAAATAGATCATATGAATTTGGCTGCCATGGATCTGAACCTGTTGACCGCGCTCGAGTCCCTGCTTGCCGAAGCCAGTGTTGGCCGGGCCGCCGAGCGCATGAATCTGTCGCAGCCTGCTATGAGCCATGCATTGAAACGCCTCCGTCAGCTCTTCCACGATCCTTTGCTGGTGCGAGTCGGCGGCCGCATGCAGCTGACCCCGCGGGGCGAATCGCTGCGCCTTCCTGTGGAGGACGCGTTGGCGCGAGTTCGCGACGTGCTTGCCGGAGAAGCCTTCGATCCCGCCCACAGCGCACGGGCTTTTCGGTTGTCGATTTCCGACAACGCTACCGGCGTGCTGCTTCCGTCTCTGCTTAAACGATTGGCGAAAGAGGCTCCCGGCGTTTCCATCCGCCTTCAGCCGCCATCCAGTTTGGCTTTCGATCCGCTGGAGTTGTCGCGCGCGATTGACGCCGTTGTGGCCTGCTCCCCCAGCCGGTTCAAGGGTTTCTATCAGCAGCAGTTGTTCTCCGATCGTGACGCATGCGCAATGAGACGCGGCAATCAACTTCGCAAAGGCATGACTCGCGACAGTTTTCTGAACGCGCGGCACGTTGCGGTGGTTGCGCGCGAATTCTCCGAAGATCCGGTTGATAGTTGGTTAGGCCAGGAGGGTTGCGCCCGCAAGGTGGTCTTGACCGTCCCCACGTATCTTCAGGCACTGCACGTAATCGCAGAATCGGACCTGGTGGCCGTCCTTCCGGAGAAGCTGGTACAGGCATATTCCGCTTTGCTTGGCGTGGAAGCGGCGGAAGTCCCCTTAGACGCAGGGAAGTTCGAAGAATACCTTCTGCATCCGGCGCGGACTCACGAGGACGCAGGATGCGTGTGGCTGCGGAATCTCATTCGGGAAGTTGCGACGTCGCTTGGCGGTCAGCCCGGTCGCCGCCGCCGAAAATTCTCGAATTCGCGCAGGCATCATCTGTAGTCGCCGCAACAACCGCCAGTGCAATGGGCAGCGGATATCGAATCGGCAACGATTGGGTGCGCTACTGGCCAGGGTTCGCTCGCTTCCGGCGGGCTCTGAGCCAGCAGGCGAAATCCCGAGCCTAACGAAGGACGTCGTACAACGAGGAATCGCTGATGTGTATGGTGAGCGCGGAAGGAATCGAACCTTCAACCTACTGATTTTCAACTTGCAACCACAAATCGATGGTTTCAACGGTTTCCCAGCCATTTTCGTGGTCACCAGTAGGCAGATTTAGGCGACGTTGTGCCGTAGTGTGTGGCGTAAAACCCGGAAAGCGAGCGACGGGATTCTGCTACTAAAAATCCTTGTTGATTACATGCTTCGTGATTCGGTGGAGATCAAACGCCGGCGCATCACCACCAGCGCTAGCACTCCGATGAGTGTGAAAATGGCCGTCCGAAAGCTGCTCCACAGCATGAGTCTGGCGTACTGGTGCTTAGAGAAGCCCTCGTACAACATGTCGCCTTGGGCGAACGCAGCGGGAGGAGTGACTGCCACAAACGCAACGCAAAGACCGACAGTGACCCATACAAGTCGCCTCGGTACATTGCGCAGCGGCACCCACAGGAGCGTTGCCCAAGTCAGACACATCAATCCAAGGTTCGGCCCGAGGGCCGTGGCCCAGCGCGAAAGATAGCCGTAACTGTAAGCATGAAAGGCTTGCGGACCGTATGCGCTCATGTCCGGATAGATGGGATAGCACACCAAGTGGACAACCCAGCCTCCTCCAAGGTTGTACCAGGAGGTCGCCACGGCAAGGAGCAAGAGGGAATCAGCCCAGCTCGAGAAAACGGATGAGTGTCCGACGCCAGGCTTCGTCGCCCGGCCGGGCGGGCACGTAGCCAGACTGTCCGTCCGACAGCGGCGATGGCCAGCAGCAGCGATGCAGCCACCATTACGGCACCTGCGTCAAAAAAGAAGTGCGAGCCGTGCATAAGACCTAACAAGAATTAGACGAAGGTTCGTAAAAAGTCACGAACATCTTTTCGTCTAATTCGGGGGTTGCAAATTTCTGTCCCAACTCATTTAAAAATCGAGGGAAGCCGCCCGCGCGCGCTGCGTGCGGATTGGGCGGCGAGCCGCGTCGATCGCATCCGCGAGACGTTCCATACCCCGCCGGAGACTCTGTGGCGGACTGGACGCAAAGCCAAGCAACAGACCGTTGGCCGTTCGGCGACCGAGGTAGTAGATGCCGAGCGGCGACACTTCGACTCCGCGCTCCGCTGCTTCTTCGTATACCCGTTCTTCATCAACGCCATCCAAATCGGCGACCGCGTGCAGGCCCGTCTGAATCGGCCGCAGGCTAAGCGCACCCGCGCAGGATCGCTTCGCCGCGTCGGCGAGCGCCTCGGTCCGTTCGCGGTAGGCCGAGCGCATCCGCCGAAGGTGTGCGGCGTAATGTCCGTCGCCTATGAAATCGGCGAGGGCCATCTGCTCGAGCAGCGGCGGATGAACATCCGTCGCGCGCCGCGCCGCGAGAAACGGTTGCCGCAAATCCTCTGGCACGATCACGAAGCCGAGGCGCATGGCTGGAAAAATCGATTTCGCAAACGTGCCCACGTAGATGACGCGGCCGTCGGCGTCGAGGCCATGCAAGGACGGAAACGGCCGCGTCGAGTACCGAAATTCGCTGTCATAGTCATCTTCGACGATCCAGGCGCCTGCCTTGCTCGCCCACTTCAGGAGCGCGAGTCGCCGCGTCAGGCTCATCGGCACGCCGAGCGGAAACTGATTGGAAGGCGTCACATACGCCAGGCGAGCATTCGGCGCCTGCCGCACGGCCGCTGCGACGTCGAGGCCATACGCGTCGACGCTAGCGGGAACGATCTGCGCATCGGCTTGAAGCAGCGCGCTGCGCGCGCCAGCGTAGCCCGGCTCCTCCAGCCACACGCGGTCGCCCGGATCGAGCAACAGACTGCAAATCATCTGCAGTGCGCGCTGCGCACCCGCAACGATGACGACTTGATCGGGGGTGCAGTTCGTCCCGCGTGCTGCCCGCACGTGCTCGGCGATCGCCTGCCGTAGCTCTCGAAAGCCAGCCAGATCGGCGTAGCCGAGTTGTCCGAGCGTCATCGAGCGCAAGCGCCTCGTGATGATCTGCGACCACAGACGCACAGGAAAGAGATCCAGTGCCGGAACGCCGAGGCGGAACGGCCGGGGCGGACTGCCGAGCCGTCGCGAGGGTCCCAGCATACTGGCAAGCGCGGCACCCCGCCGCGACAGGTGTGGATGTGTGGTGCGCGGAAGGCGACTCAGCACCATCCGCTGGGGCAGATCGTCGGGCAGTTCCTCCGCGACGAAGGTGCCCGATCCGTGACGCGCCGCCAGATAACCTTCCGCGAGTAGCTGCTCGTAGGCCAACAGCGTAGTCGTGCGCGACACGCACAAATCGATCGCGAGGGTTCGCGACGACGGCAGCCGTGTGCCTGGTGCAAAAAGGCCTTCAAGGATTGCGCGCCGCACGCTGGAATACACTTGTTGCTGCAACCCTTCGCGCGCGCGTTGATCGATGCGGACCAGCACATCAGCCGGCGAGCCGGTCAAGTGGCTATTTGCAAGGGCTGTCATTCTTCGACCTGATAATACCACCTAATCCAACGGCCGGTATCGAGGTCTGTTCGTGAAGTCTATCGACAAGAACAACCTTTCCCCTTCGTCGCTTGGCGCGACGCGCCGCGTCCCGGGACGCGACGAAGAGCGCTGCCGGAACATGGGACAACCAGAATGAGAAGAATGCGGGGCGGCGAGATCGGCCCTGTACCGAGAGGATTGATAATCGTTCCTGAGTGGCCTTACTGTTTCGACTCAGAGTGGTTCTTCTTTCAGGAGGCGCCGCCAGCTAACATCCGAGCCATAATCACCGGTCTGCGAAAGGGCAGGTCGAGGCGCTGGAGATGACTACCGTTCTACGATCCGCCGCGAGGACGCGCCGAACCGCGCTCGCTGTCATGGTCGCGTGGTTGCTAGCGGGTACGCTCGATATCACAACAGCCATTCTCTACTACGTCGGTCCGTCCAGCGCTCGCGCTGCGAGACTGCTGCAGGGTATCGCGAGTGGTTTGCTCGGTGCGCGGGCATTTGACGGCGGCGTAGCAACGGCGTTCCTTGGGTTAGCGCTGCACTATCTGATTGCGCTTATTTGGACGCTCGTATTCCTCGTCGCGATTCGAACGCTCGGTGCGCTTCGCCGCCAACTCATCCTGACTGGCATCGCTTACGGCATCATCGTTTGGGTCGTCATGAATCTCGTCGTCTTGCCGCTTAGCAAGGTTTCTCGCGGACCGTTTCAACCTCGAGCGGCCGCCACCGCAGCGACCATTCTGATTCTCTGTATTGGATTGCCCATTTCGCTGGTGATCGGGCGCCACCTGCAGGACGAGAACGTGGCATAAAGCGATGCGGATTGCGAGCGTAGGACATGCGATTTTTGCGGCGACCATGATCGGGCTCGGAATCCTTGGGCTGATCAAAGGACATTACGGAGTGGTCTGGCAGCCGGTAACCAAAGGTGTGCCTGCACGACAGGTGCTGCTCGATCTTTGTGCCTTCGTCTCCATCACATGTGGTGCGGGTTTGCTCTGGAGCCGCACAACGGCCGCGGCTGCTCGTGTGCTGTTCGCGTATCTTCTGTTCTGGTTGGTGGTCGTTAGAGTGCCAGGCTTATTCCGCTCGCTCAGTGTGGACGTGTACTGGGCAGCGTGTCGAGATGCAGTGATGGTGGCTGCTGCGTGGGCCCTGTATGCGTGGCTTGCGAACGACTGGGACGACCGGCAGGGGCTTGGTTTCCTCGTCGGCGACCGCAGCGTACGCGTTGCGAGGGGGCTCTACGGCCTGGCGATCATCCCTTTTGGCTTGGCTCATTTCCAATTTGTTCCGCACACGGCCGGACTGATCCCTCGGTGGCTTCCGGCGCACGTGGCGCTGACCTATTTCACTGGTGCTTGCTTCATAATCGCCGGTCTGGCGATCCTTATCGGCGTATATGCGCGGCTGGCGGCCGCGCTCTCGGCGTTGGAAATGGGCCTGTTCCTGTTTCTCGTGTGGGTACCCGCTATGACGACACGGTCCCTGAACGCCTTCGAGTGGGGCGAGACTGTCACGACATGCGTGCTGACCGCCGCCGCTTGGGTGGTGGCTGACTCCTACCGCCGGGATCCCTCGGCTCGCCGTGACTCGCGCCCCGCGTGAGCGCCGAGAGTTCGATGTAATGTGAATGCTTTCGTTTCACAACCGGTTTTGAATCCGGCCGCTCGAACTTCACGTTGTAGTCAGCGACCTCCGTGGGCGACAAAAGATGCGGCCACAGGGCGAGCGCATCTTCCCTTGGGAATCCAGGTCAAAGACGTGCGCCCAGCAGCTCGCGGATATCGCGGTCGGAGGCAAGCGGTCGGAGGCAAGTTACTGGTCCAACCGATTGGAAGCGGCCTCACGCTCGCGCAGCGTACCGACAGCCGATTCGCCTTGATTGGCGAGCCTGGCGGTGCGCAGCAGCACCCGTTTGAGTCCAATTCAATCGATTGAGCGCCAGTCTTCTACGTTCGTTATTGCTTCCGCATGCTCTGCGGATTTGCCTACCTGCGCAAACCGCGGACAAATTCTGCAAGCGGTTTCGCGCCGGCGGTTGTCACGACATGCCCGTGCGGTCGTCGACGCGGTGTTCCGCCGGTCACGTGGCCCAGCTGAACTGTAGATAATCCTGACGCGGTGTCCGCGAAACTACGCCGGCTACACCTGCTTCCGTTCCGGTGGGACACAATAGCTTCCCTCCGAAAACCCGTGAGCCTTCATACCGAGCGCGTGGTTGAAGCGCGATCGGTAATTCTCCCAGGCTATCGCAGCGGTAATCTCGATGATCTGCGCAGGCTCAAAACACTCCTGCAACTGAGAAAATAGGTCATCGGTCACGTTCACGGGATTGAGAGTCATTGCAGTAGCAAAATCGAGCGTGGTTTTCTCAGGCTGAGAAAACTCCGGGCTATCGGCGTACGATGACAAGGATTGCATCTGCCGCTCCGTGATCCCCACGTTCTTCGCGAGAGCCGAGCCCAGATCGATGCAGAACGGACAGCCAACAATCGTAGCAACCTTTAAATATGCAAGTTCTTTCAACTTCGCGCTCACTCGCGTAGCGGAGCGAAGCGATACTTCATAGGCAATAAATGCGTCAAAGATCTCGGGATGGGCTGCGGTCACAGAGACGGGTTCCACTAGCATCCCGAATCTGGCCTTTACTCGATCATAGACGGCACGCACTTCAGATGAGGCGTTTTCTTCAGAAAGCGCTTTCAATCGGGCCACATACTCCTCCTTCCTAGAGACATACGTCCACAGCTATAGGCACCTTGCCCACAATGCAGCGGCACGAAGCCGGTTTCGCTGCTAATAGGGCTGGCTGTCCCAAGTTAATTGGATATTCAAATGCCGGGGTTCACTCCTTCAATCTTCCAGAGCGAACCCGCAAGCAAGTTAGTGAAGCGACATCTGCCGGTTGAGTTAGACGTCGCTGCTACGTCTGCCAGCGTCGAATATCTGCTAGGTTCGGTAATCTCGAGTCTCCCACTCCCAGAGGTAGGTGTGAACCCATTAGACGGGACGCATTTGGTGTGAGCGTAGTTTAACGAATGGCTAGTTTCAATGACCACCCGATCAATTACGGTTATGACCACTTTGCCCGGCGCAAGACCGACCTACTCAAAACCGCGCTTCTTTTTGAGGTTCAGAGAAGACCGCTGCCGTCCGCCCGACCGAGAAGCCCTAACATCGTGCCCGACCTTATAATCTGCGGCAAAAGCTGGGCCAATGGTTACCCATTCTCGTTTTTCGGTGGCCCCGTGGATTCGTGCTGCTGCTGGCGAACATTCTCGGCACAACGACATTCGGCGGTAACCCAGCCCCCAACGGGGCTTCGCTGAACGGCGGCTTGTTTTCATCCATTGGGAACTGCTGGAACCGCAGCTTCTGCTAGGGTCGTCGCTCCCTGAGCGCATAAAGCAGGTGGCCTATGGGAAACAGCGTGAGGCCAAGAACCGCGCTGCATAAATCGAGGTAATGACCCACGCTGCGCTCAAGTCCCCACTGCATCCATGAAAACAAATGAAGGGCCTCGCAGATATGGTTGAGAACGACTATCACCAGACAACCTGCACCGAGCAACTGCAGAAAAGACCAGACCGTCTTTGCTCGAAAGAACAGGACTGCGGAGCCGGCAAACAGGATGCAGGCTGGGAATAAGGCGACAAGCGCTTTGAGGAACGTGATATTCACGACGCATCCCCAGGTTCCATTCGGTGTCGACTGGGTTTCTCCACTAATGCTTTTCGTGCTTCCGCCACAGTGATCATGAGCGCCATCGGATCCATTGGCGACGAAATGAATCCCCATTTCTCGTAGAACGCTTTGGCGCGTTCGGAAATGGCGTGGACCAGTATGGCCCTGATGCCGGCGATGTCGGAGGCTTGCAAGGTGCGCAAAATGGCGTCCCTCAGCAAAGCCGGGCCAAGCGCCTGACCTTGAAGTGTCTGATCGACAGCGAGCCGCCCAATCACCATCACCGGCACGGGCTCTGGCATGTTTCGTCTGACGCGACCGGGTGCGTCAATGTGCGCTACCGCCCCAGCGGCCAAGGCATAGTAGCCTACGACCCTGTTTCCCTCGCAAGCAACGTATGTCCGGGAAGCCCCGCTGTCTTCATTTTGAAGGGCTCGCCGTCGTAGCCAATCGTCGAGTGCGGGCTCGCCGCACTGGAATTGGGAGAGGTCGTGGTCGGGGGTGAGCTTTTCCGGAGCGCGGACAGAACCCGAGGGGCTCATTTGTCCCACGGCGCCTTGGTCTTGAGCAGCCGAGTCAGACGCGGATTGCTGCTTGGACGCTTATCCAGCATGTCCCGAAAACGCCTAAACTCTTCGTCGGGCAAGGCAAAGTAGCGTTGGTCAAGCAGAACGCTCTCCGCCTCTCGGCACGCCGTTTCCAGCATGAAATCCGACCGGTTGCGCCCCAGAGCCTGCGCTGCCCGATCAATCAGCGATTTCTGGCCGCGGCTTACGCGAAGATTGATGTTTCCCCCGCGCGCTTTACTCGGTTTGGTAGCTGGCTTGGGCACTGTTCCCCTAGTGTGCGCACAATGAGTATACATTGCTGTACGCACGTTGTAAATACAACGGATGTCGTCTCATTCTGAAATCGGGCCTCCATGGAATGAGGCTGGACCAGATCACACGAGACGACGCCGAAACCACCAAGTTTCACCAATCACCGCACAGTACCAACTGTGCCCTGCGGACGTTAAGTCGTCTGCTGGTAGAGCCCGGGATTGGAAATTGATTCGTGAAGTGCCGAGAATCAAGAAAGCCAAGGTTTATCCACGGGACCGCATGGTCACGGCAAAAGACGAGCAAGAGCTTTTGCCTGCTTGTCCTCGTCCGTTGAAAGACGTCTTGACGATCATGTTGGACGGCGGAATGAGGAATGGGGAAGTTGTCGGAATGCGCTGGGAATACATCAACTGGGATGGCGCGTTTTACTTCAACCCCAAGGGCAAGTCGCGCAAGGCCCGGCGGCCGGTTCCCCTGAGCGAGCGCGTGATAGCGCTTCTCAAGGGTCTTCGGCAGGAAGGCCAGGACGACGGCTGGGTGTTCCCTTCGGACAAATCTCGGCCAGGTCATATCGAGTTGAGCGGTGAGGAACACATGTCGCGCGGAAACTCGGCATTCCGGATTCGCTCAAGCTGTACTGCGCTCGCCACACGTTCGGGACGGTGGCGATGGCAGAGACAAGAAATCCCACACTGGTGAAGGAAGTGATGGGGCATGAGCCAACCATGGGCTACCTGCATCCTGAGGTGCTTCAGATCAAGCAAGTGATTGATCGCAGGAATCAGGAAAAGGAAGACGGCCCGTGGGTGATGTAGTGCACGTGGACAAGCTGAATTGAGCAACAGCCCCAAAAACAGCCACACCCGGAAAAGCAGGATGGTGGGAAGCAGAGCCAAGTTCTTGAAAAGATGGTGAGCGCGGAAGGAATCGAATCCACTAAGTAACGTAGATTCAACAACCTGCAGAGCGACAGATGACACGCAAGTCCCTGAAAAACACTCCAAATCGCGTTATTAGCACGCAAACAGCACGCGGTGCAATGAACTACGCGATTGCGGACAACGAACCTTCTGCACTCCTTCCGCGACTCTTTCTGATGCCCGTTCCGCACCCGCAAAGCGCGTTGGTTCCACACTTACCGCGAAAATGCCCGCACGGAATTGTGCCAAGAATGTGCATGACATCGGATCACACCATGTCGAGCACGTTCATGGCACAGTTGCTTGCTCTCGCCGCTCGCTGCGGCGTTGGCCGCTTCGGCCGAAACACCACGAGCGGACGCCTTACGCCCGTTTCCATTCCAGCACTTGCTCAACATGAGCACTCCCGTGAAAAGCTTTTTCGCTCTGTGACACCAGAACAAAGCCTTGCTCGTAATAAAGGCGGAGAGCCGCATCAAGTCCAGGAAGTGTCGTCAGATGCACCCGGTCGTAGCCCTGTTCAAGGCAAAACTGCATGGCTTCGCCCACCATGCGCCGGCCGAAGCCAAGTCCACGCACGGCCTCGTCCAGGATGAAGAACCGCAGTCGTGCAGACTCCCGACCCGCTTCGGGCCTAGGGCCATCAATTGTGATAGCGCCCCGCAGGATTCCGTTCTCGGTTGCCACCCACACTCGATCGCGTGCGGAGTCAAACCGACGAAAGAATTCGCACTGCGCCTCCGCGATCATGACGTCCAGTGTCCATTCCACGCCATGAGTGGCAGCGATACACCGCCCAAAGAGCGCTGTAATTGTACCGATCAAGCCCGGCGGGTAGTCCTCGATTGATTTCATTACTTTCAGGTCTAGCTTGGCTGGATGTGGCATCACCTAGTAACTCCTTTTAACGATGGCTTTCGACATCGTGCCTCTGGTCAGATCCAGTTCTTTTCCCAGTCGCGAGATTCTGTCAACGCGGCGCTGGAGGGAGTGACTGCAGAAAGTTCTTGAGGGCGGTGTTGAATCTCTGCGGCTCATCAATGAAGACGGCATGCCCCGTGCCGCCAATGAAGACAGGCTTGGTGCCCGGAATCGAGGCCGCCATTTCCTTCTCGAATTCTATGAGGGGAGACTCCGATGAGCCGATCACCAATGTGGGCTTTTTCAGTTTCGTCAATCCCGATCGGCGGTCAACTCCAAATATGTCCGATACGAGCATCGCGATCCCCGTTTCCGTCGGGGTCTCAAGAGTCGATTGGACGATTTGCTGCATGTCAAGCTCGGGATGAGGTTTCTTGAAAAGCGATTGGACCATACCTGCAGAAAACTCTTTAGGGTGGCTCGCATAATCGGAAATTTCCGAGAGAATGATCTTGCTGAAAGGGCGAGCTATTTCGATCTCAGTGGGGCCAGCCGAGACAGCTGTGTCAACAAATACCACTCCAGCAACAGAATCAGCTCCGAACTGTTGGATGTAGGCTGCCACATCTTGGGCACCCTGTGACCATCCAACCAAGATCGGGTCAGATATCCCCAGCATATTCAGAAGATCATGCAAGTCCTGGGCGCGAGCTTCGGGCGTGTTGTTCTCCGAGACCTTCGTAGATTTCCCCTGAGACCGGGGGTCGAAGGCAACAACACGAATGATAGGAGCAAATTTCTTGATCTGCTCATTCCAGAGAAACGCCGGCAGCCGCCAACCTGGAATCACGACTAGAACACGTTTCGAGCCGTGCTCACCTGATTCCAAGCAGTGGATGCGAATGCCGGTGGTCGTTGTGACGTAGTCTTCACGAAGCTCCGGTGTGTGTTGTTGGGCGAACGCAGTCCCAAGAAGGAACGAAAGGAAAAGAGCGGTACGCACGACATTCCTGTTTGTTGGCATGTTTTCCCTCGCACGGTCTCTAGGGTTACGCATATCGGCATTTGCAGCGACAATACGCACTCTACTGGAATTTGGCATCGCCACTAGGCATCGGTGGCACCACGTCGTTTTCACGATAACAAGGCCGGTTTTCGTCGCGGTACTTGCAGGCGATGAATAGAAACTGGCGCAGGAGCATCACAAACAAGACGACGTCGAACGCCGCATAGGCAAACTGGGTGCGCGAAACGCCGGTACCATAAGGGAACCAGATACCGGGGACGTCCAAGGCAGATATTTCCCTGGCAAATTGTCCAATTGAAACGAGAGCTACCGTCGCCAGAAGGAGCCATCTGTCGCGTCCCTTTTGCTCGATGGCGCGATACGCAATGAGTGCAGTCAGCACCAAGAACAACACTCGCACCCAGGTGGAGATGAATGTAGCGCCGGTTATGGCCCAATGTGGCAGCATGCCATGGAACCACGAACCCCGGAACAGTTGAGCGAGAAGATATAGGTTTGCAGATAAGCCGATCGCGAGCGACATCCGCCTGGTAGGACGGTCCTGCGCCCAGGCCTGCCATGTGAAGGTCCAAGCGGCAAGGCAGAGCGCAGGAAGCAGGACGCCGCTCACGAGTTCGGCAACACGAACGGTTTCGAACTGACCCCAAAAAAAGATCGCTTGATTAGCGCGGACCAGCGCGGTTAGCACAAGCGATGCAGATAGCCAATAACATGCTGATTTTGATCGCCGGAATGCGGCCAGCGTAAAGGCCATCAAGGCCAACAGAACAAAACCGGCCGCCTCTACCACTTCCACGATATATCCACAAACTGTCTGCAGCCACTGGACCTGATAGAGCATGTCAAGACTGCTTGCGTAGCCAAGCGCTGGAGCAATGTGAAGGCCGCCAGCATCCGGATCAGCAAGGTCCCACGGTCCCATCCAGACCCGGATAGCGATCAACAGCGGTTGATCTACTTCGCGACCGAGAAGCCGGCGCGGGATTGCGAACATCCGGGGTTGAATGCTGAAGACAGTCGGGGTCTGCCCGGAGAATTTGCCTGCGCTTCCCACCGGCTGCCCGTTGACAAAGACTTCATAAGCGCTGTCCACAGCGGGCGGTCCGGCGAGGGCCAGTTCCTCCTCACCGGAGGCAGTTACGCTCACTCGCAATCGATACCAAGCATATCCGCTGTATCCTTTATGCCCCCTCGCTCCCCATCCCGGCACATAGCGGGTCAGTCCTACGTCGTTGTCGTGGGCGCCGGACTGGGCCGTCAAATCTACGTGCTCCCATGCGGAATCGTCGAAATCTGGGTTGGCCCAGCCGGGATCATCACCGGCATGGAACCTCCAGGGACCATTCAACATCACCAGCGACTGCCCCAGCCTGACCGGAACCGCCTGCGGTGCGGCAACGTTGCACAGTGAAAAAAGGGAGGGGAAAGCGAAGGCGATCAGAAGCAGGCAGCAGCGACGAGCGCCGTGACCCCTTCCCTCGGCCGTAGGCCGGCTTGGCGCCGCGCGCAACCTTGTGGCGAGTCTGGTCTCGTCGTTATAACCGGATAACATCATTTGTCAGGTTATATTAACATAACCATTCAAACTGACATTATGGGGTTATACTGAATTCGAAGGACTTGATGAAGGCTCAACGCTATCAATATCAGTTTGTTGCGGGAAATCTCAGCCTGGATTTCGTCAACACAGTGGCCTACCGGTTTCAACCGGAGAAATTCGAGGACCATCTACAAAACGACGAAGATCTTCGCCGGTGGGCCCATCTGGCACGTTTGCCGGATCTGCACGCAATCAATTTATCTCCTCGAATGAGCAGGAAGATGGTGCGACGTATCCGCGAGGTTCGGGAGCAACTATTTGCCGTCTTCCACGCGATCGCGAGAGGCGCACCGATCTCTGCGGATGCCCTGAGCCGGATCGAGAAGTCGTTGCGTCATTGCTCCGCAAAACGATCTTTGGCTGCGCACGGCACCGAGGTGCGCTGGACTTGGCATCCTGAGGCAGGCAGTTCGGACTTCTTGCTGTATCCCGTCCTCACGGCAGCTGTGGATTTGCTGATATCTGCTTCGATCAGTCTGGTCCACCAGTGCGCAGACGAGGAATGTGGGTGGTTGTTCTTAGACCGGTCTCACGCCCACAAACGGCGCTGGTGCAGAATGGCAGACTGCGGCAACCGGAACAAGGCTCGGGAACACTATCGGCGGCAAAACCGGCGCTGATCGAACCCGGTGCGGGTGGCGGGATAACTTTTAGTCGCACTTCTGAACGAGGCATATGCGTTTTTATACTCACGTTCCCGAGGCTCCGCTGAATGCCTTCGTTCAAGATCTCTGGCTGTACGAGAATTATGCCCCCTCCTGTCACTTGAAGGAGCGAATCCTGGCGAACGGAACGATCGTGCTGGTGATCAATCTTCAGGATGACGAATTGCGGATCTACAAACACCAACGGTCTTCTTAAGTGCCATCCGACGAATTGGGTGGCGCGCACTCGAATCTGGAGTCGCCGCTTTCACCTCGTCCTCTACGATCATAGACAAACACCGTGAAGTGTCGCGCGAGCAGCGGAGCCAATTGAGATGCCGGGCCGTTGTCGCGATAGCAGAAAGCGCCGTCCACAAGAACGAGCGATGATACGGATCAATCCAGCTCATGGTTGCGAAATCATGGCGATGACCTCACTGGGCGGATAGACCTTGCCATTGCGCGTATATTCTACGCGGACAGGGAAATGCGGACTTCTCGCAAGGACCTTTTCCTTGATTTGAAAGGAATCGTCGTCCGTCTGGATCAGAAGCTCATAAATATCGAGTTGCCCGAGAGATGTCTGTTCGGTGGCTCTCTTGCCTACGGACAGAACAACTGCCTTGACCCTCGCGGCGCCGTGCCCTCCCCAGCGGTCGACAATCGTATATCGCGTTCTGTATCCAACCGCGAGCGGCAACTCCGCCACGAAGACATCCAACCCCGGACCCTCGGCCTGGACGTGCGTAGATAACGGGACTTGCTCGGTTGATTCGCCCTGAGCTGTAGTTCTGCGGAGGAGCACTTCTTTCTCAGCAAAGATCAATTTGATTGCATGACGACAACGGCCCCCAACAGTCTCGAGTAAACTCAATTGCTTTTGACCAAGCAGCTCGAGACGAAGGAGGCCATATGAAGTATATCGGTTGTGACTTTCATCCGAGCTTTCAGCAAGTAGCCATGT
>DATGHX010000042.1:0-98194 GCA_035307585.1 Candidatus Angelobacter sp. | reverse complement strand
CGAGATTCGTCCGATGTTCGATGGGGTTTACGACATCGTACTGGCAGAAGGAACGGTGGTCACGTCGAGCCGCAGATACGCTCACAAGTTACGGGCGCTGCTGGAAACCTAACCCTGGCAACTGGGATTTAAATTGGCGTGCCATCTTGGAATGCCAGCGGCGAAGATGATCCGGTTGCATAAAAGTGCGCAAGATGGCTGGTTACAAAAACAAATCTTCTTCCAACGCTCATTCGCAGCAGCGGACTGTTGACCAAATTTATCTGTGCGGCAAGGTTCAGTCGCATACGACGTTGGCGCTGGCCGTAGCGAAGGGTTCCACTCCTTGACCTGCCCCCCATTCTTAGTGCAGGGATAATGAGACTTTCTCCGCATTCTGTTCGCCCCGCAGCATAGCGGGGATGGGGGCGTGGGGCAAGGGGCCGGCGTTTGAGGTCCTTGCCCCATACCCTCTGTAGAAAAGGTCTTTGGCCTTTTGCTCGGAAGCAAACTCCACCGGGGTTCGATACTGCAAGCTGCTGTGGGGCCGCCGTTCGTTGTAGTCATGCTTCCACTCGGCGATCTTGGCGCGCGCGTCGGCCAGATCGCTAAACCAGTTCTCGTTCAGGCACTCATCCCGACAGCGCCCATTGAAGCTTTCTACGTATCCGTTCTGCATGGGTTTCCCCGGCTGGATGGTGTGCCATTCAAGCCTTGCTCATAAGCCCATTGGCCGACGGCACGGCTCACGAACTCCGGTCCGTTGTCGGAGCAGATCTGCCGCGGCAGCCCGCGCCGCGCTTTCACCCGCCTCTGACTCCTTCAGAATGGCGATCATCTGTTCTTCGCTGAATCGACTCTTGCGCACAGCTTCTCCTTCCTGGCTGGTGGGACCAGCCATCCTAATCGGAGAAGTCACATTCCCGCTGGCCTAATTTTCGGGGAGCAGGTCAGCTGGATTTGCTTGCAGCTCTTTGTGACGAACAATGTTTTGAAAGACCTTTTGCCATGCTGCACTCGCAATCAAAAGCATCGCGACTCTGGCGACCAGTTCTATGACTCATATCGCAGGTTGCAGCACAGTATGTGCGCACTCACATCTCACAGGCGCATCCGATCGGGATACATCGACGACCATCTCGATTTCAACGCAGCATCCAAACGGAATCTGCGACACGCCAAAGGCGCTGCGTGCATGGGCTCCGCGGTCGCCAAAGACTTCGAGCAACAGTTCTGAAGCGCCATTGGCAACGACGTGCGGTTCGGTAAAATGCGGCGCACTATTCACAAAGACGACTAGCTTCACGATGCGCCGCACTTCGTTCAGGTCGCCGATGGCTCCCTGGAGTGCCCCAAGCAGCTCTATAGCAACGCCGCGCGCTGCCTGTTTCCCCTCGTCTGCACTAATTTCCGCGCCAAGTTTACCGACCCAAAGTTTTCCATCTTTTTTTGCCAAGCGTCCGGAAAAGTGAATCTGATTGCCGCTCCGGACAAAAGGAACAAATGCAGCAACGTAGCCGTCCACCACAGATGGAGAATCAGGCAATACGATTTGCAGGTGCTTCAGCCGCTCATAGACCGACGCCATGTTCATTCGCTCCCGGATACTCATCCAGTTTTTCGCATTGTTGATCTGAGGGCATCACGAGATCAGAGCCCTGAGTTCTAAGACAGCCCCCCTATCTAGTTGTTAACACCTCGATTAAGTGATTGATATCCTGCTCTGAATTGAACAGGTGGGGCGAAATGCGGATCTTTCCCTCCCGCATGCTCACGATAATCTTTTGCTTCTGCAGCTTCTGATAAAGCTCGGCAGTATTCTCCGGAGTCCTCGCGGTAAAGCAACCGTACGGCCCGCGCTGTGCGGAGTCTACCGGGCTGGCCGGAACGCAATCTTTAGGGAGATTTTCGAAGAAGAGTTCGATCAACTTCCGGTTATGTTCGAGCACTAAGTCAGGCCCGACCCGCGACACAAAATCCACCGAGGCATCCATGGCCACCAGATTGAAATTGAAATAAGTGGCCGCCTCCGCGGCATCCCAACGTTTCGCATTCGCTGATGGTCTGGGATCGACAAAATTCAATTTAAAAAAACTATCCGTGCCTTGCGCCGTCCAATAAAACGGCCCTGGAAGCCCCGTATTCTGATGTTCGCTCTTGGCCCAGAAGAATCCTGTGCCGTAGGCGCTGAGAAGCCATTTATATCCGGCACACACCAGAAAGTCGGCGCCAAGTTCGCGGACATTCATCGGCACCGCGCCGCAGGACTGGCTCACATCAAGCACAAGCAGTGCCCCTTGCGCATGACACGCCGCAGCCACACGAGCCGCATCAAGCAAGGAGCCATCATCAAAGCGCACATGACTGACCGAGACGACCCGCGTACTCGGTGTCATCGCTGCAATGAGATCGTCCGCCGTGATGAACCGGCCTTGCGGCGCTACGATTTTGAATTTCACACCCTCGCGTTCTTCCATGGATTTCCAAGTGGCATATTGCAGCGGGAATTCACCTTTGGCCGTGATGACCTCATCACCCGAATGCCACCTCAGGAGATGGGCTACGGCCGCAACGCCACTGCTTGCTCCAGTCGTGAGCGCGATTTCTTCCGGCTTTGCTCCAATCATTTTCGAGAGGGACTCACGAATCCGGATTGGCACTTCGAAGAAGACTGCGTCATCCACGTGATGTGGAAACTTGTTGGCTTCGATCGAGGTTTGCACAGCGCGCAGGGCAATGCGAGGGATGGCGGCATGGGCCGCGGTGTTCAGGTATGTTGCATCTTCAATCTCGAACCACTCGTTCCGCCACTCAGTTGCGGTTCGTGACGTAGCAAGTTTGTCGGGGGTGACGGCTTGACGAATCACAGGTTGTCCTCCTCCGAAGTCTTGGCACATGCACGAAATCGATCCAGTTCCACTACAAAGGCAGCCCATTTGTGTCGCCCGAACCGTTCGACCACTCTGGTCTGCACTTCTTCCCATTGTTCTCCCGCCTTTTGGAGGAGTCGGTACCCCTTGTAGGTAATGACCGCCGTAAGCGACCTCGCGTCTGTTCCAGCTGCGGTCTTCACCCATCCGTCTCGCACCATGGGGTCCAAGGCTCGATAGAGCGAGGACCGATCCATTTCCAATTGCTCAGCTACATGCGCGAGGGACCGGCCCTTACTGCGGTCGATGCAACGCAAGATTGCAAGCTGAGTGACGTTCATCGGTGAAGTAGCGAGCGCAGCGTCATAGACCCGGCCCAAGACCCTGGAGAGCTTCTTGATAGAGGTGCAAGCACAGGGTCGAGGGACGATTTTCATCCCAAATGATGTGTACACATCGTTTATGATAGCACAAGTGATCTGCGATCGCCGCCACTGCCACCGTCAGCGTGCCTCAACAGCAATTCGGATCGCTGTACCAGCGCCGGCATATGCATTCTCCGTACCCCGGCACTTCGATTTACAGATCCTTCTATGCCGTCCGGCGATTCCCCGCGAACCCCCGTCGTCGCGGCATCGCGGGAAGCAACCCCCGCGCCCCGAGATAGAGGCCCCGTGGATGCACGTATACACGTCGATCATGACGAACGGTCGCAACCACACCGTCACCACGGTCGCTGTGCTTGCCGCATATCACCTCGCCATTACCGAACTATGGCAGGATCTCCTGACGGGAACACAGACGGAGCAGGTCGCGCGGCGCCTCCAGGATGCCCTGACGCCAGAAAGCCCGCTGACTGCTTTTCATGCCAATGCCATCGACGAATGCGCAAAGGGAGATCCCGCAATTCTGTTAACGCTTTTCGACCTGATGCGCATCTCGCTCACTTACGTCACAAACACAAAGGGCGGCGACCAGGTCATTGACGCGTTCAGGGAGGAAGTGGCCAAGGCACACAAGCGCCGCGGCGGAAACTTTGGCAATGTCTACACCTTCGAGGCGACAGAGTTGACCGACGACGACTACGGCCAGATGTTCCCGCTCTATACCACGTACTTCTTCGTGAACCACGACATGGAACAGCAGATGCAGCTCGGGAGCAAGAGAAAACTCTTCGGCGGCGAAGGCGGCAAGCCCTTGACCGCCTTTATTACAGGGGTCGGGAAGTTGGTGATTACGCCGCTGGTCAATATACTGTTGCCAACAAATGGGTGGCGGTTGTCACGCCGGTTCCTTGCGGACGGTTTCACGAAAGCGGAGAACCCATGTCTTGCCCCGGCTGATCTGGGTGCTGCCATGCTGCTCTTTCACTTCGCACTCCTTTTCGCCCAGCGCGCCCGCGCGGCTTTCTGTGCCTGCTCACGGCGCTGCTTCTTTGTGCGAGACGCATTCGATGCCTTCGCTCCCTTACGACCGAGCTTGCTGAGGTATTGCCGTGTAGCGTCGTCCATCTCTGGATTTTATGCTCAACGGTTGAGCAATAGCTAGAGAATAACGCGAAGGATGCCGAGGCGCTTCTGTGGCACAATCCGTAGCACACACCCGCCAGACTGACGCATAAGCATGCGTACTAATGGGTGGTTATCGTCTAGATAAGCTGTTGAAGGGAAATGAAAGGGAAGTAAAAGAGGAATTTAGCAAACCGCCGCCTTCAGCCACTCGGCCACCTCTCCGTTCCTCAGGTGAGTGAGTCACCTTGGCAAGGATACCCCGAAAGCAGTTTGCGTGTCACCTAACCGGACAGTCAGAGCGAAAGCGCTGGTTGACGCGTCGGCTTTGCAACCTTTAAGGGCCGAAGCCGCCTTCAAGCCGGGGCGACCGCTTTCAGTTGGTGGGCGGGCGGCTGCTTGAAGGTGAGCGCAAGATTTGCAGCAAACACCGTCACCGCGGCGAGTTCGCAAATCGCCGACACCGGCAGTATGTTCCAGGCCGGCGGCCAGTAGCCTTCGTAGGCAAGAATCTCGCTGCTCACTCGCAGGGCGCAGCCCAGGTTGAGAAGAAGAAGGCAGACCAGCATCAGTCGCGGGCTGTAGAGAACTCGCATCCCGGCAAATGCAGGCAGAACCCGTTGTCCCACCGAAAAAACCATGCCGGCTATGAAGCCCACGGTCAGCGCGTGCCGCGAAGCGCCGGTCCAGCCGTTGTTGCGGTCAAAGTAGGCCGCGCCCACACCCAGCGCAGTCGCCAGCATGAGCCAGATATAGGCGCCTTTGATGAAAACGGAGAACGAAGAATGGACTCCACGGGCTTTCGCTGGGCGCTCCCCTGGCTGGAGGATGTGAAAGGCCTTCACCGATGCGATGGCGCCGATCGCCAGCAGCCACGGCGCCAGGCGGGCGAGTCCGGCCTGCGCCGCGACAACGCCGGCGAGGTCGAGGCCGAGAGCAAGACGAAGCGCGGTTTCGTCGACAGGTTTTAGACCGAGAAATGTCGGCAGCCATCGGGCGCTGAAGCCCAGGATCGTAGGAATAATGAACGCGAATAGAAGAATGGTCAGAAACCGCGACTCGAACGTGCCCGGAAATGCGGCGCCGGCCCCAGTCAGGCTTGCGTACATCGACGCGACCAGATTCATAACCAGGCCGATTCCCAGGCCAAGAGTGCCCATCAGGACGGAGACGACCCACAGCGGCGGTCCGCTACGCGTCGGCTGGGCTGGGTCGGGACGATGCCGGCTCACCGATCGGAGAAAAATCAGGAAGGCGCAGAGCTCGAGTACAGCGGAAAGCGGCAGCAGCGTGCGCCAGTGCCACTGATAGACGCCGGTACTCCAGCGCAGAAGCACTCCGGAGGTCCAGAGCGCCCACGCGGTCCAGCCACGCCGGGCGGACTGCACTTTGCCTCCGGTCATCTTGGGGATGGAATAGAAGCCGATCCCCAGGATGAAGGTGCCGATCCAGCCGAAGATTTGCGCGTGGCCATGTGCCTGAATCCACGCAGCATTAACAGAGGCGTGCTGCCCGCTGATCGAGATCAGGTTCCACACGCCCAGGAACGTCCCCGGCAGAAGCATGAAGAAGAGCCCGGCGAGAGCGTAGCCCATCATCAATCGCTGGGCACTCTCTTCACGGGCCCTGGTCAGGATGGCGGGCGTTCCCCCCGGTTCTTGCGTGGAGGCGTCAAACGCCTGGTCTGGAGCACGAGCAGCCATGGTTCACGCCTCAAGCTCGATCGCCCGGGGAAAGAGTATGTTGTTTTCGCGATGCACATGCTGGTGCAGGTCGGCCTCAAAGTCTTTCAGGGCTGAATAGAGCGTCTTGTAGCTGAAGCACGCTGTCTCAGGCGGGGTATAACCGGACGTCAGCGTACGAATTGTCTCCAGCGCTTTGCCTGCCGATGCATGTTCCATCTCCATCATGCGCACGGGATTGCTGAGGGAGCCGAACGGGGCTACCGGCGCCGGCTTGCGCGCGTCCACCGCTTGTTCGAGCTTCTCGATGTAAGGGAACAACACCATCTCTTCCTTCATCATGTGCGCCGTGAGCTCGTCGGCAAGATCGCCGAACGTCTGCTGGACCGCAGGCAGTTCGGGATGCGCGGAGCCGTGAACGGCGACGACCTTAATCAACAGCTGCTTCAGGCGGGGGATCTCCTGCTTCACATACACGTGATGCGTCCGAAGAATAAAGGCTACCAGGTCGGTGAGCGGGGCGTTGCTGAAGTCTGGATTCGCAACGCCAGTTTCAGCGCCGGGCACCATGTCATCTTCCAGGCTGCGCAGTACGTCATCCACCGGGATGTTGGCCTGCCGGCAGGCATCCTGCAGGGGCTTGCCGCCTCCGCAGCAATAGTCGATGCCGAACTTCTCGAAAACTCGGGTCGCATTGGGGATTTCTACTGCCAGGTCGCGGACGGTACGGGTCGCATTGAGGTCCATTGGCTTCTTCTCCTTGGAAATTGCATTCGATGCATTCTCGAGAAGAAGAATAAAGACCGGGCTTGGCCGCAGGCGATGACTTTTGTCACAGCTGGGCGATCAACCAGCGCTTTCCAGCTCGGCTTTTAGGCGGCGGAGATCGGGGATGAGCACCGTCTTGGCGTCCACGCGGATCAGCTCTTCCGCTTGCAGCCGGCTCAAGTTGCGGGAGACCAGCTCGCGTACCGTTCCGATCTGCGAAGCCAGGTCCTGATTGGGCGGAAGCCGGATCTCGATTCCGGCCTGTGTCTTTTTCCCCGACTGGGCGAGGCGCAACAACACGGAAATAAGCCGGGAACGGACCGTCGTAAATGAAAGCTCCTCGATGATCCCCACCAGCTTGCGGAGCCGCGCGCCTACGATCTTAAGCACTTTCAACGGCACCTGGGGATGGACATGGCAGAGCGAGTGAAAATCCTGCCGGCTGATGAAATAAAGGCGAGTGTCATCTACGGCCGACGTGGAAGCCGGATATGTGCCCCCATCAAATACGGGCAATTCTGCTACTGAGCTTCCCGGGCCTTCAATGGTCAGCACCTGTTCCCGGCCGCTCGGCGCGCTCTTGAAGATTCGCAAGTGGCCCGTCTCGACCACGAAGAGTCCGGCGCAGGGATCACCTTCGCTGAAGACCAGATCCCCTTTGGCGTAGCTGCGAGCCACAGCACGCTCTGCCAGGAACTGCAGCTCAGTTTCAGAAAGATCGGCGAAGATCGGAACTCGGCGGAGAGTATCTACCGTGCTTGGTTTGGACGGCATCCCACGAGCATTGTAAATCGCGTAGAAGTCAGGAACTGTGCGTAATGAGCCGGAAGGCGGCCCGGCCTAGGCGGTCTTCTCGCGCAAGACGGGATTGATTGCCTGCGGGATGCTTTCCTCGGCAGGAAGCAGATCGGCCACATGCTCCACGGCGTCTGATTTCGCGAGCGTTACCTGCTGGGCGCTTGCTCCGAGAAGTGCGGCACAATCCTGTACCGGGTAGCACTCGACAAACGCCATGACGAAAACGAATCGCTCAAACGGCGCCAGGCAGCTGACGGCTCCCGCGAGGGTCTGCTGCGTCCGCTTTGAATTCTCCTTGAAGTTCCCGCTAGCAGCATGAGGCGACGGCGCTACGGCTTGAATGGCGTTCCTGATGATCGCCCGCTTGCTCCAGGTGTGTGCCCAGTCGTGGAATGCCGCGTTGCCCGGAGCTTCTTCGTTCAGTCCAAAAACCAGGCAATGCTCGGCCAGGGCGCGGTCGCCGGTCAACAGAAGGGCCAGCAGCCGTAGGCCGGGTTCGCCCTCGGTGAATATCTCTCTGAAGTCGTAGTGAGTGGCATATTCTTCTGCCTGTTCCCGAAGATCCTGATCTTTTTTCCAGCGAAACATGTAAATCCTTCTCGGGTACTCACGATCGATGCTGCTCTTTGCCTTTCTCTCAGAAAGAACGTGCCAGTTTGTGTCCCGGTGGCTGAAAGAACTGCAAGCCGCGTGCCAAAAACGGCTGTTCCGGCAGATTTGCACAGCTTATTTTTTTATGCCGCTCGGCAACCTATTGTGCTTTTTGGGGTTGATCCCAACGAGCGGTTTTTCCTAGGAAATTCACCAGGAGAATTCAAAGGACGTTCCCGGCCGAAACGCTTATAATGCGCGGGTTGAAAGACTGCTGGTGTTGTCGGCACGACGACTGACTCAAGCGCAAGGAGATGAAGATGAAAAAGCATCTTGTGGCCTTCCTGTCCATGATCGGCCTGGCAGGCGTAACCGGCCCGGTACGCGCACAGGTTCTGAAAGGCTCGGACGAGGAGTCCAAGGTCAAGACCGAGAGCAAGATCAAGAGCAGCAAACAACTCGCCGAAAAAAAAGGCGCCAACGCCCAGATCCAGGACAAGCGTAAAGACAAGTGGGCGAAGGCCGATGCTGAAAACAAAGCGGTCAAAGCCGACGTTCAGCACAAAGCGGTAAAGAATGACGCGTCTATAAAGAGAAGCAAGGATGCGGCAGAGATCAAGAGCAACAAGAACCAGGCCAACATCAAGATGAACCAGAAGACTGCTCCGACGGAGCCGGCGACGCAGCCCAAATAAATCGGCGGCAATTTACCAGCGATGCAGTGAGGATCGCGAATCACCTGGCAGCGGCCCGCGAAAATCTGATTGATTTCGGAAAACGTTCCGCTTCGCTCGCTGTGTTCTAATCTGCCCGTGCAGCTTTCCGACTTCAACTTCCAGCTTCCTGAAGAGCTCATCGCCCAGGAGCCGCTGCCCGTGCGCAGCGCCTCGCGCATGCTGCACCTGCGCCGAGATTCGGGCGCATTCGAAGACCGCAGATTTCGCGACTTCCCGGGTCTGCTGAACCCGGGCGACCTGCTGGTGCTGAACAACAGCCGCGTTTTCCCGGCTCGCTTGTTTGGCCGCCGATCGGGCGCGCGCGCGCAGCAGGTGAGCGCGAAAAATCCTGCGGCCAGGGATTTTCTTCAGGGACGCGTGGAAGTCCTGCTCACGCGCCGGATTGCTCCACAGGAGTGGCAGGCGCTGGTCCATCCGGGACGCAAGATCGGCGTCGGCGAGAAGATCTACTTCGGCGAAAACAAAGAGCTCATCGCTGAAGTCATCTCCCGCGGGACTTTTGGCGAGCGGACTTTGCGTTTCGCCGGCGTCCCCGACTTTTTTGCCCGGGTGGAGGCCCTGGGCCACGTGCCGCTGCCACCCTACATCGATCGTCCGGACCGCCGTGAAGATCGCGAGCGTTACCAGAACGTTTACGCGCGGGCGGACGCTACGGGCAGCGCTGCGGCGCCAACCGCGGGCCTGCACTTTACAGAGAGCATTCTCCAGGCGGTTCGCGCTCGCGGGGTGGAGATCGCGGAACTCACGCTGCACGTTGGCCTGGGAACCTTTCAGCCGGTGCGGACAGAAAACGTCGAAGAGCACAAGATGCACCGCGAGAACATCTCGATTTCTGAAGCTGCGGCGCAGCAGATCAACCGCGCCCTCGCCGATCGCCGCCGAATCGTGGCTGTTGGCACCACCACCGTGCGCACTCTCGAATACGCAGCGCTGCACGGCGGCGGTTCCGGAATTCAGGCGGGATCGGGCGAGGCTGACATCTTCATTTATCCCGGCTTCCAGTTTCGCGTGACCGGCGCCGTGCTCACCAACTTCCATCTGCCGCAATCGACCTTGCTGATGCTGGTCTCGGCGTTCGCAGGACGCGAAAACATCCTGCGCGCTTACCAGCATGCGGTGGGCGAAAAATACCGCTTCTTCTCCTACGGCGACTGCATGTTCATCGAGTAAGCCCGGCGGCGGTTTCATTTATCATCGTTGGCAGCGCATGAACATTCGACTGGACGGAAAAACCGCCATCGTGACCGGATCGACCGCCGGAATTGGACTAGCCATTGCCCAGCGGCTCGCCGAATCCGGCGCCGCGGTGATCGTGAACGGGCGCACGGAGCAGCGAGTTCAGCAGGCCTTGCACGAGATTCAGGCGGCTGCATCCGACGCCAAACTCAAAGGCGTTGCCGCCGATCTCGGGACTGGGGAAGGCGCCAAGGCACTGATCGCGGCTGTGTCCGATGCCGACATTCTCGTGAACAACCTCGGCATCTTCGAGCCCAAGCCGTTCTTCGACATTCCCGACGATGACTGGGAGCGATTCTTTCGCGTCAACGTGCTCAGCGGCGTGCGTTTGGCGCGGCATTACACTCCCGGCATGGTCAAGCGCGGATGGGGCCGCGTGATGTTTATTTCCAGCGAGTCGGGCATCCAGATTCCCGCCGAGATGGTTCATTACGGAATGACCAAGACCGCGCAGCTCGCGGTATCGCGAGGCCTGGCGGAGACGGTGGCGGGCAGCGGCGTGACCGTGAATGCCGTGCTCGCCGGACCAACGCGCTCTGAAGGCGTGGAGAAGTTCGTCGACCAGATGACCCGGCGTTCCGGGAAAGGCTTTGCGGAAGTGGAGAAAGATTTCTTCCGCGCCATTCGCCCAACGTCGCTGCTCAAGAGATTTGCTACTACAACTGAAGTCGCCAATATGGTCGTTTATCTTGCTTCGGAAGAAGCGTCCGCTACCACCGGCGCCTCGGTGCGCGTTGATGGCGGAGTCGTACGTTCGATTGCGTAGTTGATAGTTTTTGTTAAGGACTTATTGCCTTGCGATCGCGTTTGCTGGTTTTTATCAGCATTATCCAGACCATCCTCTTCCTGGGACACTGGCTGCTCTACGTCACCTGGTCCAGTTTCTGGGGCAGCGCGGCCTCGTCCACGGGGATGAAGATCGCCGTCGCCCTGCTTTCTGTCAGCTTCGTTGGCGCCTCCCTGTGCGCGTGGTACTCGCACCATCCTGTGATCAGGATCTTTTACACGCTCGCGGCCGTGTGGCTGGGAATGGCCAGCTACTTTCTCTGGGCGTCGCTGCTGTGCTGGATCGTTTACGCCGTCAGTCTCCTGAGCGGACTTGGCTGGCGGCCGGCCTACATCGCCGACGTTCTGTTTGGCGGGGCAGTTTTGACTGCGGCTTACGGCCTGATCAACGCCTCCAAGTTGCGCGTCACGCGGCTCAGCGTAGCGCTGCCTAATCTGCCGGCGCAGTGGCGCGGACGCGTGGCGGCACTGGTCAGCGACATGCATCTCGGCCACGTCAGAAATGGCCGCTTCATTCGCCGGCTGGTCAATACGCTGAGGGGCCTAAGCCCCGACGTGGTTTTTCTTGCCGGCGACCTTTACGACGGCACCTCGGCGAACTTTGAAAAGCTCGCTGAACCCTGGCGGGAATACATTGCGCCCAACGGCAACGGATCGCACTCTGAAAACGGCAACAGGGCGAAACCCGGGCTGGGCGTCTACTACATCGCCGGCAACCACGAAGAGTTTTACAGCCGCGCCGAGTATCACGCGCCCCTGGTGGAAGCCGGCGTGCGCGAACTGAACAACCAGAAGATGGAAGTCGACGGCCTGCAGGTTGCCGGCGTACATTACCGCGACGCCGCCTATCCGGAGCGCTACCGGCAGATTTTGCGCGACGCCGCTCTCGACCGAAATCGCGCCAGCGTGCTGCTGCTGCACGCGCCGGTGAACCTGCACGTCGCCGAATCCGAGGGCATCTCTCTTCAGCTTTCCGGCCACACCCACGGCGGCCAGTTTTTCCCGTTCACCTGGGTCGCCGGCCGCGTCTGGGGCAAATTTATCCACGGATTGAGCCGTGAGGGCAACCTGCAGGTCTATACCAACTACGGCGCCGGCACCTGGGGACCGCCGTTGCGCGTGGGCACATTTGCCGAGATCGTGCTGATCCGGTTTGAGTGAAGCTCACCGCTGACAAGTCCCCGCAGTGATTCTCATTGACCGAGGCAGCGGCGGTTGTGAGCACGACGTCACCGCAGCCCGATCCGGCGAGCCGGCCTGTTAAAATTTTCTGTTGGCTGCTTCCACCAAACCTGTACCGAAGGGCCGGGTCTTTCTCATGGACTCGATGTCCTTCATCTTCCGTGCCTATCACGCCATGGCGCGGCAGCGGCCCATGTCGACGAAGACCGGCGTCCCCACCGCGGCAACCTACGTTTTCGTGAACATGCTGCGCAAGCTTCGCGCCGACTTTCATCCGGAGTACCTGGCCGCCGTCTTCGACGTTGCTGGACCCACCTTTCGCGACGAGCAGGCCAAGGCGGTCAGCTCGGTGCGCAAGTTCGACATCAAGACGCAGACCTTTAAGGAAGTCGAATACCACGGCTACAAAGCGCAGCGGGCGGAGATGCCGCCCGACCTGGCGCAGCAAGTTCCTTACATCCGGCGCGCGCTCGAGGCCTATCGCATTCCCATCCTGGAGCAGCGCGGCTTTGAGGCTGACGATGTGATCGGCACGCTGGCGCGCAAGGCAGCGGCTGAGGATTACGAGGTCTATGTCGTCTCCAGCGATAAAGACATGCTGCAGCTGGTCAACGACCGTATCTGCGTGTTGAATCCGCCCAAGGACAACCTGATCTGCGACGCGGCCAAGGTCGAGGAGATTCTTGGGGTCCGCGCCGAACAGGTGATTGACGTGATGGCCCTGCGCGGCGACTCCATCGATAACATTCCCGGCGCGCCCGGCATCGGCGACAAGGGATCGGTGGATCTCATCAAGCGCTTCGGCACGCTGGAGAACGCTCTCGATCACGCCGCCGAAGTGGAGCGCAAGACCTACCGCGAGTCGCTGCTCAACAATCGCGACACCATTTTGTGGAGCAAGCAGATGGTCACCATCGACCAGAATGTCGCCATCGATCTCAATCTCAACCAGATGGTGGCAGGCGAGCCGGACAGCGACGCTCTGCGGAAGCTCTTTAGCGAGCTGGAGTTCACCACGCTGCTCAAGGAATTGGCGCCGGCCATCGAGCTCAAGCAGACGGACTACGGCGACTTCAAGTCCGCGGCCGAAGTCGCGAGCCTGGCGCAAGCCGCGGTCCGCGCCCAATCGCCGCTGGCAGTGGCGTTTACTTTCAGCGAAGCCGCCGCAGCCGACGAGGAATCTGAGGAAGAGGCGGAAGCCAAAGCGGCGGGAGAGGGCCTGCTCTTTGCCGCGCCGGCTTCGCCGCAGAATCCGGCGGACGCCGCGCTGCCGGTCGCGCTTTCTTCCCAGGCCGGCAAAGCGAACACTGCGGTGCTGGACGGAAGCGAGATCTCCGCAGAACTCAAGCGCGTCCTCAGCGACGCGCAGGTGCCCAAAGCGATTCACCACTACAAAGCCGCGCTGCGTGAACTGGAACCGCGCGGTGTCGCGCTTGAGGGAGTGCGCGATGAGCCCATGCTCTACTCCTACCTCATCAATCCCACTTACGCCAAGCACTCCCTTGCTGAGATCGCGCTGCGCAGCTTCAACCTGAATCTTTCCGGATCGCTGGCCGAAGCCGCCGATGTCACCGGCCGCATCACTACCACGCTGCGGCAGGAGGTCGAGACTGAAGGCCTGATGCCGGTCTACCAACAGATCGATCTGCCCCTGGTTCCGGTGCTGGCGCGCATGGAGCATGCGGGAGTCAAGATCGATACCGGCGCTCTCAGCGAACTTTCGGTTCGCCTGGAAAAAGACTGTGACTCCAAGGCGCGCGAGATACACCTGAAAGCCGGCCAGGAGTTCAATATCAACTCGCCCAAACAGCTGGGCGAGGTGCTCTTCAACAAGCTCAACCTCAGCAAGCCGGTGAAGTACGGCAAGGGCAAAACTATTTCTACGGCCGTCGACGTGCTGGAAGAGCTTGCCGAGGAGCATGAGGTTCCGCGCCTGGTGCTCGACTATCGCCAGCTTTCCAAACTCAGGAGCACGTATGTCGATGCGCTGCCGCTGCTGCTGAATCCGGTCACGCGACGCCTGCACACCACTTTTAACCAGACAGGCACGGCGACCGGCCGGCTTTCCTCGGTCAATCCCAATCTGCAGAACATTCCCATTCGCACCGAACTCGGCCGCGAGATTCGCGCCGCCTTTATTGCGGAGCCGGGAACGGTGTTGCTGGCCGCCGACTACTCGCAGATCGAACTGCGGCTGCTGGCGCATTTTTCCGAAGACCCGCTGCTGGTGGAAGCCTTCCGCCGCGGCGACGACATCCACGCGCTTACCGCCTCGCAGGTCTTCGGCGTGCCGCCGCTGATGATCGACGCCGAGCACCGCCGCCGCGCCAAGGCCGTGAACTTCGGCATCGTTTATGGGCTCTCACCGTTTGGGCTGTCGCAACAGATCGGCATCGAGCAGCGCGAGGCCAAAAGGTTCATCGACGCCTACTTCGAGAAATACCAGGGCGTGCGCAAGTTCATCGACCGCGTGCTGGTCGAGACTCGCCGCGAGCAGCGCGTCAAGACACTCTTCGGCCGGTCGCGCCCCATTCCCGACATCAACAGCAAGAACCCCAACATGCGCGGCTTTGCCGAGCGCACCGCTGTCAACACTCCTTTGCAGGGTACGGCCGCCGATCTCATCAAGCTGGCCATGATCGAGATCGACCGCGAACTGAGAGCGCGCGGGCTCAGGTCGCGCATGCTGCTGCAGGTCCACGACGAGCTGCTTTTCGAAGTTCCCCAGGCGGAGCTGGCTGCCATCCGCGACCTGGTGCGCGACAAAATGGAAAACGTCCATTCCCTCAAAGTTCCGTTGCGGGTCGAGATCGGAGTCGGACCAAACTGGCGCGACGTCGACTGATTCTAGCCATCGCTTCGGCCGCGCTCGATCGCTTCCCTCATATAGCGCGCATTGCGAATGCGGCGGATGTGCCATGCGCGAAGGTAGACCCTGCCCCACACCGACATTACAAACCATCCCAGGACCCCAAACACCGCCGGAAGAAAAAACACGCAGATCACAAACGCGGAGAGGCCAGTCACAATTTCCAGCAGCGGACGGAAGAAGACAACCACCAGGCTTGCCGCCAGACCAATGATGGCGATATTGATTGCGGTGCGCGCTCGCGGGTTCATCGGCCGTTCCTCCGTCGATCAGAAGCGCTAAGTGGATCCCAGCGCCTTCTGAATCGCCCCCGCGATCTCGCCGGCCAGATGTTGCACTATAGCTTCCGACTCCGCCTCCACCATCACCCGGGCCAGCGCTTCCGTCCCCGAGTAGCGGACGTTTACGCGGCCGTTGCCGTGCAGTTGCTTTTCTGCATTGCGAATCGCTGCGACGACTTCAGGTATCCGGTCCAGCGGACGCTTCTCGCGCACGCGGACGTTCTTGATGGTCTGGGGAAAAACTTTCAGGCCGGCCACCAGTTCGCCCAGCCCCTTGCCGCTCGCGGCCACGATCTCCAGAACGCGCAGCGCGGTCATCAATCCATCGCCGGTGGTGGCCACACGCGAAAGAATGATGTGGCCCGATTGCTCGCCGCCCAGCACCGCGCCGGTCTTCAGCATCTCTTCCAGGACGTATTTATCGCCCACGGGCGCGCGCAGCATCTTGATCCCCGACATGCGCAGCGCGATTTCCAGCCCCATGTTCGACATGGTGGTGGCCACCACCGTGTTCTGGGCCAGTTCGCCGCGCCGCTGCAGCTCGCGCGCCAGCAGCAGCATCACCGCATCGCCGTTGACGACTTTGCCCGTGGAGTCGGCGAAGAGCGCGCGGTCGGCGTCGCCGTCAAAGCAGATTCCCAGATCTGCCTCTCGCGCGACCACCTCGCGCGCCACAATCTCCGGGTGCAACGCTCCGCATTGCGCGTTGATGTTGCGGCCGTTGGGCGCGCTGTGCGTGAACTCGGCGCGCAACCCGCAGGCGATGAGCACTTCGGGAGCAACAGCGGAAGCGGCGCCATTGGCGCAATCCACCACCGCCTTCATCTTTGCGGCGCCCGCGATGGGATGTGACAGCCACTGCTCGTAAGCTGCGCGCAGCCGCGCATCGCCGGGGAGAGACGGGATAGTCGATTTGATTTCGGAGTCGTCCGCGGCTTCAAGCAAGGAGAAGATTTCCTTCTCGATTTCCAGTTCCGTCTGGTCGGCCAGCTTGTAACCGTCGCCGCCGAATACTTTGATCCCGTTGTCCTGCCAGGGATTGTGCGAGGCGGAGATGACCACGCCCGCGGAAAAGCCCTGCGTGTGCGCCAAATAGGCGACTGCCGGCGTGGTGATCACGCCTGCGCTCGAGATCTCGACTCCGGCCTTCTGCAATCCGGCGGCAAGCGTGTCGGCAATCCAGGCGCTTGATTCACGCGTGTCCTGGCCGATCACTACCCGTTTGCGCGGCTCCGGCAGATGGTCGCCCAGCGCCCGGCCAATGGCATAGACAGTCTTTTTATCCAGCGGATACTGCCCGGCAACGCCGCGAATTCCATCCGTCCCAAAAAGCTTTCTCACCTTTGTGTTCCTTCGCGTCCTTTGTGGTTCACGGTTTTGTCTTCTTCACTTCGGCCACAAAGCTTCCGCCGGCCACGCGCGCGGAAACTTCCTGTCCCACACGCAATTGCGTTGCGTCCTTCACCAGCGCGCCGTTGGCATCGAATACCAGGGCGTAGCCGCGATCCAGAATCTTCAACGGCGAGAGCGCGTCGATCTTCGCCGCCAGCTGTTCCAGCCGCGACCGTTCGCCGGCGATGCGCGCGCGCAGAGCGTGGAGCAGCGCATTGTTATCGGCGTCCAGGCGGCTGCGCGTGAGCGCCAGCGACCGCCGAAAATCGAAGTGCGTTACCCGCGACGATGCAACCTCCAGACGCCGCCCGTATTCCCGCAGCCGCGCCTGAAACTCGCTGGCCAGGCGGAAGATCAGCTCATCCAGCCGCTGCGCGCGGCGGGCCAGCTGATCCTGAATGCGGGCGAAGGCGCCGTGCTGCGCCAACTCCGTGAGCTGCTGGCGCGCCATGAGCAGGCGGTAACGCGCGGCGCGCGCCAGCCGATCATGCCATTGCGCCAGGTGCTCATCCAGCCGGTGTTTGGACTCGATCACCAGCTCCGCCGCGGCTGACGGCGTAGGGGCGCGCAGGTCGGCGACAAAGTCGGCGATGGTGAAATCCGTCTCGTGCCCCACGGCCGAGATCACGGGCAGTTGCGACGAAGCAATCGTCCGCGCCAGGCCTTCGTCATTGAACGCCGCCAGGTCCTCGATGGAGCCGCCGCCGCGGGCGACAATAATCACGTCGACGTTGTGCGCGCGGTTGAAGTAACGAATTCCCGACGCGACCTCCAGCGAGGCTCCCTCTCCCTGCACCTGCGCCGGATAGATCAGAATCCCTGCGCTCTCATGCCGCCGTGCCAGCACGTTGAGCATGTCGTGCAAGGCGGCTCCGCGCTGCGAAGTGACAATGCCGATCGTCCGCGGCAGCAGCGGCAGCGGCTTCTTGCGCGACGGGTCGAACAATCCTTCTTCCGCGAGCTTGGCCTTGAGCTGCTCAAACGCCACCTGCAGCGCCCCGGCGCCGCGCGGCTCCAGAAATTCGGCGGAGAGCTGGAGCTCGCCGCGGACGTCGTAAATCGTGACCCGCCCGCGGGCGATGATCTGCATGCCGTTATCTGGACGAAAGCGCAGCAAGCGTGCCTGCGAGCGGAACATCACCACGCGCAGCTGCGCGTCGCCGTCCTTGAGCGTGAAATAAAGATGCCCGGATTCCGCAGGCCGGAAGTTGGAAACCTCGCCTTCCACCCATACGTCGGTGTAAGCGCGCTCCACCATGGTGCGCACCGCGCCGATCAGGTCGGCCACGCGCCACACACGCCGCGCCAGCGCTTGCTCAAAGGTAAAGCCGAGTTGGCCTTCCACGGACACTCCAGAGTTAAATCGTCACCGACCCAGGCGAGAAAACAGCCAGATAACCGCCGAGAGAGCCACGCTCAGGACAATGCACGTGCCTAGCGGGAAGTACAGCGCTGTGTGCTTGCCGCGGATTACGATGTCGCCCGGCAAATGGCCCAGGTGCAGACGTCCGGCAAACATGAATAGAGCTCCGGCCAGAAACACCGTCGCGCCCACCACCAGCAGCAACTTCCCCAACTCGGTCATGAATCTATTCTATCTTCCGCCCACGCTCTCGCAGACCGGGCGACGCGATAAGCGCCGCCCGTCTTTCGACTGCCTCCCAAATTGTGTCTACTTCCAATTCTCGCTACTTCCAATACCGGTCGCGCAGTTCCGTTTGCTTGCTAACCAGCGAGATCTCCTCGCCGGCGATGAAGACGTGCCTCACGTCAGTCTTTACATCCAGCGGATCGCCGTTGGCCACCACCACGTTGGCCGTCTTGCCTACGTCCAGCGATCCCAGGTCTTTGTCCACGCCGAACATCTGCGCGGGATTGAGAGTGACGGCCTTCAGAGCCTCGTCCGCCGGCAGCCCAAAGCCCACGGCGTATCCGGCGGCGTAGGGCAGGTTGCGGGCGTTGTGCGCGTCGTAGGTCGCGAAAGCGATCTTCACGCCGCGCCTGGCCAGTTCCGCTGGTACGCGATAGACGGCGTCATAGCGCTCCCACTCTTTCGGCTCCTCGTAGATTGGCCCCACGATCACCGGAAACCCGCTGGCTGCAACTTTGTCCAGCACCTCGTTGGAGTGCGTGACGTGGTTGAGGATGACCTTGAGATGGAACTCTTTGGCCATATCCATGACCGTCTGTACGTCGTTGGGCTCTTCCGCCGCCAGCACCATCGGCTTCTGGCCGTGCAGGTACGGCAGCAGAGCTTCGAGCCTCAAGTCGCGTTTCGGCGGAGCTCCGGCCTTCTCCGCGTCGCCGGATTTTTTCTTCTCGTAAGCAGCGAGCTTGCTCTCGTAATCCTGCGCGTCGAGGAATGCCTGGCGCAACTGCGCCGCCATGCCCATTCTCGTCTGCGGGAATTTAGCCGTTGCGAAACTCTCGTTGCGCCGCTGACGGCCGGTGAAGTTCAGCGGCAACGCCAGGTCGCGCACCAGCAGCATCTCTTCCGACGAGCGTCCGGAGAGCTGGATCAGCGCGTCCTGGCCGGGCAGCGTGTCGCCTTCCGCCGGCGCCACCACCGCGTTGGTGATGCCATTGATGCGCGCCACGGGAATCAGCGCCGTCTCCGCGTGAAACGCGTCGTAGACGTGCATGTGGGGCATGATTTCATCGCTGGGCTCGATCATGTCGTCGGTCATGCGATCGGCGGAAATTTCCGTCAGGCCCAAATGGGTTTCTGAATCGATCAGCCCGGGATAAACCGTCATGCCGGTGGCGTCGATCACTTTTGCGTCGCTGGGAATCGCGGTGCCGGCGGCGCCGACCGCGATGATCTTGCCTTTCTGCATCACTACCACGCCGTTGTCGATCACGCCATGGCTCACCGTCAGTACCTTGCCGCCGCGGATGGCGATGGTGCCGCCCGCCGCTTCACTCCTGGCTTCCGATTGCGCCGGCTTCGCGCCCTGCGCGTACGCAGCCGCCGCCAGCGTCACAATAATGAAGATTCGTTTCAACATGGCTACTGGCCCTCCTTCACGTGAGTCAAGCCCAGCCCGGACAGCGAGCGGTCAAAGTAAACGTCGCCATCGATCAGCACCTCGTCCAGCAGCGCCGTCGAAGAGAGCGGATAGCTGTTCCAGATGGTGATGTCCGCGTCCTTGCCCACGTCCAGCGAACCCACGCGGTCTTCCACGCCGATGATCCACGCCGGATTCAGCGTGATCATCTTCAGCGCGTCGTCTTCATCCACGCCGTAGTGGATGATCTTGCCTGCCTCCTGGTTCAGTCGCCGGGTCACGTCGCCGGAATCGCTTTTCAGCGCCACGCGCACGCCTTTGTGCATGGAGATGGCGGCGTTCCAGGGAATGCCGTCCCAGCCTTCATACTTGAAGCCCCACCAGTCCGGCCAGGTGGCGATGGCCACTCCGTTGGCGGCAATCTTGTCGGCGACTTTGTAGGCTTCCAGCGCATGATGGAAGGCGCGGATCTTGTAGCCGAACTCCCTGGCGATGGCCATCTCGGTCAGAAACTCGTCGGCGCGATAGCAGTGGATCTGCACCAGCAGCTTGCCGCGCAGCACGTCGGCCAGCGCCTCCAGCTTCAGGTCTTTCTTGGGAGGCGTGGCGTCCTTGTCGCCCTTCTTGGCCTTGGCCTCGTAGTCGTCCCAGCTGCGCATGTACTCGCGCGCCTCGGTGAACGCCTGGCGCATGACCTCAAAGTTGCCCATGCGCGTGGACGGCAACTGGTTCTTGCCGCCGTAAACCCGCTTGGGATTTTCTCCGCTGGCGAACTTGATCGACTGCGGCGCGCCGGGGAAGAGCAGCTCATCACGGCCCAGGCCGTACTTGTGCTTGATCACCACTGCCTGCCCGCCGATCATGTTGGCCGAGCCGTGCAGCAGCAGCGAGGTGGTCACGCCCCCGGCCAGCGCCCGATAGATGGCCTTGTCGTCGTAGTTGAAGGCGTCTTTCATCATCATGTGCGGCGTAATCGGGCTGGTGGCCTCGTTCACGTCGTCATCCAGCGCGATGTGCGAATGCGAGTCGATGATGCCCGGCATCACCCACTTGCCTGAGGCGTCAATCACCCTGGCGCTCGAGGGAGCGTTCACCGTCTTGCCCACGCCGGCAATCTTGCCGTTGTGGACATAAATGCTTCCGTTCTCGATCTTGCCGTGCGTCACCGTCAGGATGGTGCCGCCGCGAATCACCACGTCGTTCTGGAAGGCGGGCAGCGGAGTGGGCTCGTGCGGCGTAGCCGCAGCCGCCGCCGGGTCGCGCCCCAGCTCCGGTGAACCGCTGCTCGCCTCCGGACCGGCCACTGTTCTTGCCGTTGGGGATGTGTGACTGGGCTTCACGTCCTGGGCGAAGGCCGGCCAGGCTAAGACGAAACACAATATCAGTAGTACTGCTGTGCGGTAATAAGAGCGCCTTGGCACTTGTGTGGCTCCTTTTCCTATTTGTAAAAGCCGGAAAATTCTATGTGTCGGCCTCGCAGATAGCAATCACCGCTTTCGCGCGGCAGCGAGCGGCTCTTCCGATTGCGGCGAACTCTGCTCCTCATTCAGCGTCGATGTCCGCGATCGCCGCCACGGTGTTACATTGAAGCCCCATGAGGGCCGTGGTGCAACGCGTCAGCCGCTGTCGCGTGCTGGTGGAAAACAAAGTCGTGGGCCAGATCGGTCGCGGTCTGCTCGTCCTGCTGGGCGTGGCCAAAGGCGACGATGAAGCCGCAGCCGAATACCTGGCCGATAAAATCACCGGCCTGCGCATCTTCGAAGACGCCGGCGGCAAGATGAACCTCTCTCTCCGGAACCTCGCGGACGGCACGGCGGGCGAGGTCATGGTGGTCTCGCAGTTCACTTTGTACGGCGACGTCAACCGCGGCAAGCGGCCATCGTTTGACGCTGCCGCCCGCCCCGAGGAAGCGCGCCGCTTGTACGAGTATTTCCTCGCCAGAATGCGCGCCGCCGGCCTGCGCTGCGAAACCGGCGTCTTCCAGGCCATGATGGATGTGGAACTGGTGAACGAGGGTCCGGTCACTATATTGCTCGACTCCCAAAAAAATCTTTAACCACCGAGGACACAAAGGAGCGCGAAGGAAATTGCAAGCGGGAAGACCTTTGTGATCCTGTGTCCTTTGTGGTTTACGGGTTTTCCCGCGCTGCCTCTAAAACGCTGTCCGCCACCTTCACCGCCTCGACTGCCGCCTGCACGTCATGCACGCGCACAATATGCGCGCCTTCCAACACCGACGCCGTCACCGTGGCCAGCGTTCCGTATAGACGATGATCGACCGCGGCGTCTTTTCCTTCGCGCGCCAGCGTCCGGCCGATGAACGATTTTCGCGACGTCCCCGAGAGCAGCGGAAATCCCAGCTCATGCAGCCGGCCAAATCCCGCCAGCAAAGGATAGTTCTCGTCGAACTTTTTGCCGAAGCCGAAGCCGGGATCGAGCACCAGGCGCTCGCGGGCGATCCCCGCCGCCATCGCCGCCGCCGCCCACTCTTGCAGATCTTTCTTCACCTCGCCCACGATGTCGGGCGACGGCGGCTGGCTCCGCCAGTCTTCCGGCATTCCCCGCGAGTGCATCAGGATCACGCCGCATTCGAGCTCCGCCAGCGCAGGAGCCATGTTGGCATCCCAGCGCAGCGCGCTGACGTCGTTGATGATCTCCGCGCCCGCGGCGATCACCGCCCGCGCGACTTCGGCCTTGTAAGTATCGACAGAAACGATCGCCGCCGGCCGCTCGCGGCGCACGTCCTCGATCACCGGCAGCACGCGCTCCAGTTCTTCTTTTACCGTTACGCCGCTCTCGCCGACGGCGGCTCCGGGACGCGTCGACTCGCCGCCTATGTCGATGATGTCCGCGCCGTCGTCCAGCATCTGCAGCGCGTGGCCTACCGCGTGGTCGCGCGAGAGAAAACGTCCGCCGTCGGAAAACGAATCCGGCGTCACGTTCAGCACTCCCATCACCAGCGTGCGCGCGCCCAGCTCCAGCGAACGCGTGCGCAGCCGCCATTTATATAAAGGTCTTCGCAATGCCGTAACGCAGCTCCTCTGCCGCTATATCGCAGCTCCGGGAAAAACGCACCACTGATCGCGCTGATCTTCAGCTTTGCCGAAGTTTGGAAAGCTCTGCAGTCCTTCACCTGATCAGTGTCTTCCGTGTCATCAGCGCTAAGGTTTCTAATCGTCGCCGCGATTGTATAATCTCGGCCATTCCCATGCTTCCACGGCCTCGCGCTTTCCCGGCAGTCGCTCTCCTGCTTCTGCTGCAGCCCGTGTTCGCGCAAAAGCCCGCGCCGCAGGAAAAGAAGCCGGCCAGGCCCAAGGATCTTGCCGGAGAAATCAGCTTCATCCTCAGCCAGCCGGAGCTGGCGCGCGCGCACTGGGGCATTGACGTGATGGACCTTGAGACCGGCAAGGCCATCTACTCGCTCAACCCGGCGCAGCTTTTCACTCCGGCTTCGAACGCCAAGCTGCTGACGACAGCCGCCGCGCTCTCCGTGGCCGGCCCTGATTACCGCTTTCGCACCACCATCGAGGCCGAAGGCCCGATCGAGAACGGCCGCCTGCAGGGCGACCTGGTCATCGCCGGCCGCGGCGATCCCAACATCTCCGGCCGCGTGATGCCTCTGGCGCTCAAGCCCGAACGCGTTCCTCCGCACACCCAGATCCTGGAAGAGATGGCCGACCAGGTTGCGCGCAGCGGGCTGAAGGCGGTCGATGGCGACGTGATCGGCGACGACACTTTTTATTCCCCGCAGCGCTACGCCGACGGCTGGTCCCAGGACGACCTGCAGTGGATTGACGGCGCTCCCGTCTCCGCGCTCACCTTCAATGACAACGTGATCTTTGTCGACGTCGCTCCCGGCGAGCACGCCGGCGACAAAGCCCTGGTCACCACCGAACCCGAGACCGCCTATTTCGAAATCGACAACCGCATCGTGACCTCCGCCGGCGGCATCGCGCGCAAGGTGGGCGTGCACCGCGATCCCGGATCGAAAAGAATCCTGCTCTGGGGCACGCTGCCCCTGGGCGACAACGGCCTGAAAGAACCGCTGGCCGTGGAAGATCCCGCGGAAGCCACGGCGCAGATCTTTCGCGGCCTGCTCGAGCGCCGCGGCATCGCGGTCAACCGCAAGGCCCGCGCACGCCACCAGGAGACGGCCCAGTTCTTCGACCAGGCAACCGCCGGCGTTACTGCGCCGTCGTCTCGCCGCTGCTGCCCAAGAATGGAGATGACGACGCCGACGGCTTCGCCCACGCCTCCTCCGGCAACTCCTTCCCCGACGCCCATTCCTGCTGCGCACACCACCATTCTCGCCGAGCACATCTCGCTGCCGTTTATCGAAGACGTGCGCGTCATCAACAAGACCAGCCAGAACCTTCATGCCGAGCTGGCTCTGCGGCTGGCAGGCAAACTGAGCGGCAACGGCGGCTCTTTCGAAGGCGGCACTGCGGCGGTCCGGCAGTTCCTGCTTCAGGCCGGGCTGGCCGAAGACAGCTTCGTGCTGCTCGATGGCTCCGGCCTCTCCCGCCGCGACCTGGTCACGCCCGAAGGCGTGGTGCAGCTGCTGGCTTACGCGCGCCGCCAGCCCTGGGGCGCCGCCTATGAAGACTCGCTGCCCATCGCCGGCATCGACGGCTCGCTCGCCGAGCGCCTGGTCAGCTCTCCGGCCGCCGGACTGGTCCACGCCAAGACGGGAACGCTCAGCCACGTCAGCGCCCTCTCCGGTTACGGCCAGACTCTCGACGGCCGCCGTTTCGCTTTCTCCATCTTCTGCAACAACCACGATCTTCCCACTCCGAAAGTTCTCGCCGCGATCGACGCCATCGTGACCGCCCTGGTGAACAATTCCGAGAAGCCGCGGTAGGCGCCGACCGGAAAAGTTCGGGACTATTTCATTTCCTTGCTTTTTGCGCCTTGATCTCCTGGCTGAGGCGCCGCTCCTGCTCCCTGAGTTCGGGCGTGAAATTCTCGCCCAAATCGGCCGCTTCGAACACCGGGCGGATCTCCAGTTCCGTTCCTCCATCGAAGGGCGCGCGCTTGAGCCATTCCACGGCCTCGTCCATGGACCGGACCTGCCACATCCAGTAGCCGGCGATCAACTCTTTGGTTTCGATAAATGGGCCGTCAGTGACGGTGCGCTTTGCTCCCGAGAACTTCACCCGCTTGCCTTTCGAGCTCGGCTGCAGCCCCTCGCCGGCCAGCATGATGCCGGCTTTCACCAGCTGTTCGTTGTATTTCCCCATTTGGGCAAGAATTTCCGTGGAGGGAAGGACGCCCGCCTCCGATTCCTTGTTGGCTTTCACTATGACCATCACTCGCATTGTGGTTCCTCCGGTTTGATTTGAGGGGGAATCCCGCCTCTTAATGATGCGACGAAGTAGAACCTGTGGATTCGACAGGAAATTCCAACTTTGGTTCCGGCACGGTACTGCCGAGTTTACAATGCCGCCATGATTGGCTTCGCCATCGGCGCAACGGCTGGATTCGTATGGGGCTTTCTGTGGGCGGCGGTGTTGCGCGCGGCCGGCATCCCGGTTTTCGGAAGAAGCCCGGAACAGCGCGAAATCCGGCGGCAACGTTACCTCCGTATGGGCCAGGCCCGATACATGTTTGTCGAGGGAATTCTTGGCTTCGGGTTTGCTTGTGGACTGGCTATTGCGGTTAGCGACTTCATCGAATATCCATCCCAGGGCGGGATTCGTGCGGTTTGTGAGTTCGTGTTTCTGGCGCTGATGTTGGGGTTGTGGCACGGCTCCGACGGCTGGGCTAAGTTGCGTGGCCCGGTTCCATTTCCTCCAGAGTCGCTTCGGGGGAAGTGACCACCTCGCCTGGTTCTTCTAGCGCGCTCCGCTTCGCTACGCGCTGGCCTTCGGCAGAAAGGTACCGGGTCTTTTCTTCCTTACCCTCGTCCCTCGATTTCCGCCCTCCCCGGCCGCGGCGACGTGCTTGTTTACCCCGCAAATTTTGTGGCCAAAAGATGGGAGCGCCGCGAGACTGGATTCCTTGAGGAAGCTTACCGTCGCCTCGCGGAAGATGTCCGGCGGCGGTTATTCGAGAACAGCCATGGAACGGGCTGATATCTGGATGTAGCCGGGCGGACAACGGTATATATTTCCTTTTAAGGAAGGCGGCAATTGCATGGTTTATCCCAACGATGCTAATGGAGATGCCCTTCGTCGCATGGAAGCGCAGGGAGATGATTTAACCAGGCCGCGCAAGATCGACTTTACCGTCGCCTTTCCGACGAAAAACTCGGCTGAGCAGTTTTCCGAACACTTTCGTGCGTTGGGGCATGAGGTTTCAGTGGAGCTTACTGAAACCGCGCAGGACTTCCCTTGGGATGTAGTTGTGGTCCAACACATGGTGCCCTCCCATGAGGGGGTCACGAATTTTGAGAAGTTACTGCAATCCGTCGCAGACCGTTGCGGAGGGCACAACGATGGCTGGGGTTGTTTTTCCGAGCCATTCTCAGCTTCTTCGTAGGCAAAGAATGCCCTCGTCCTTGGAAGGGCTGGGAAAAAGGGGACAGCCTGAACTGAGCGATTTTTCCTCCAATTACTGCGATGCTGGGGCACCTCCAAATTGCCTCATGGGTTCCCAGATAACCTGCATCGAAATGCAATCGATCGGATAACACATAGCAATGCCAACTACCCAACCGGAATGAACGCCCATCTGATGGTGGCCATCAATCCACATCGTTTCCCTTTTCCAGCAACCCAAATTAGATGACGAAGTCCAAAGCCACCTACTGGTGTATTGGCTACGCCACCGTCCTGGTCCTGACCGTCCTGCCCGCCTAACGCGGCCCTAAAGTGCGCTCTTCCACCAAGATCTCATGCAGTGGCTGAAAGCCAACCGTACATTGTGAGGACATGGGCGGAAGTGGACATTTTTACGGCGTTTTGTTCAGAGGTTTCTACAAGCGCCCACGTCTTCATTTGTCTTCAAGAGTCTTCAAACGTCTTCAATTGTCTTCAACCGTCCATGTTAATGCGAATCTGCAGGTTACGAGGATTTTTGAAACAGCTGTTGGGGGGGTGGGGAGAAAATATGTGGACAGGAATTCTGATTTGGAGGAAAGCTGGAGAGAATCGCCGTAAACGCCGTGATCGCGCGTAATCGGAAAAGCAAAAAACCTTTAACCACAGAGGACACGAAGGAGCACGAAGGAATGAGTGATCGGGAGATCCCTGTCCTTCAGGTGAGAATGACGAGATATTGGCCGTTAGGACAGGGTTGGGACGGCAGAAGTACAGTCCTCCCTGGGACACCATGGGAGGAAGTAAGGGGGGCTGGGGCTGCACAAGATCGGGTGATCCGGTGATCGGGAAACCCAAAGGCAAGAAGCGTGGGCGGTCAAGCTACAACGTCTCAGGTTTGACACACTCTGCCGGACTTTCTTTCCCGTAAGTTTCCGGCCAAATTGAAGGAACCGCGTTGGAGGGACGATTGCACGTCTGCCTAAAGGCCCGCGTTTCGCCAGGCGAATCGCTAACTGATACAACGTGGTTGGTTTGTCAAACCGCCCACGGAAGGCAAGCGTTTCCATGGTTGGGACGCTAAACGTTGATACACCGTAAGTGGGTCGGGTTCGGCGACCCACCACGGGAAACAGTTCTTGCTTTAGAGCTGCTGAACTGGTTTGATGAATGCACTCCAGCAACCCAACTCAGATGAGGAAGTCCAAAGCCACCTACTGGTGTATTGGATACGCCACCATCCTGGCCCTGACCGTCCTGCCTGCCGGCGGCGGGGACAAGCCTGAGCCTCGCCCGCCCGAGGGGCCCGCGTTTCACGACCGCTTTCATGACGGCACGCCCGACTTCCTGCGCCTGGACAACGCCGCCGACCGCGAGGCCTTTCGCGGCTGGTTTACCGCTATCGCCGAGTACCAGGCGCTGCGTCCCCCGCAGGAGCTGCCGGCCGAGGTCGACGACTGCGCCGCCCTGCTGCGTTATGCGTATCGCGGCGCCTTGCATCGCCACACCGCTGAGTGGCTGACCGAAAACCGGGCTGAAGCCCTGGCCTCGCTGCCTTCGGTTCGCAAGTATGCCTACCCGCACACGCCGCTGGGAGCGGCGTTGTTTCGCGTCCGTCCCGCCAACCAGGACGAAGGCCGCACCGCCTTCGCCGAGTTTGCCGACGCCAAAACTCTCTGGCAGCTCAACACCTTCTTGGTCTCGCGTGATGTGCGCCTGGCGCGTCCCGGCGACCTGCTCTTCTACCGCCAGCTGCTGGAGAGCTCGCCCTACCACTCCATGATTTATGTCGGGCGCAGCCGCCTCGATCCCGCCGGCGGCGGCGACGTCGATGTGCTGGTCTACCACACCGGTCCCACCGGCAAGTCGCCGGGGGAGATGCGCCGCACCACGCTGGACGAGCTGCTGCAGCATCCTTCGCCGCGCTGGCGGCCGCTGCCCGGCAACAGCAATTTTCTCGGGGTCTATCGCTGGAACATTCTGAGGGAGGCCGACTAACATGCGGCGCTTTGTAAGCTTCGGTTTAAAAACAGCCCCACAGCCCAGGGCGGCTGTGCCACACGAGCATGCAAGTCGCAGACGGTACGGCTGCCGAAAATTCATCGGCGTTGTCCTGTTCGCCGTGCTTTCCCAGGCTCTCGCGGCGGCCGATCCTTATTTCACCGTGAGCACCGACCGCACCTTCCTCCCCGGCGAAAAGGCCACCGTCCATCTCTATACCCGCGACGTTCCCGCCTTGGAATTCCGGCTCTACCGCGTCAACGATCCGGTGCAGTTCTTTGAGACGCTGCGCGACGTGCACGGATTCGGCACCGGCCACTACGGCCCCAAGGAACAGATTGAAGAGAAGACGCGCATCGAGCGCTACCACGACTGGAAGCACGGCATGTGGGTCAACATCCGTGATTTCTTCCGCGGGCAATTCACGAAGCAGTCGCGCTCCCAGATCCGCGCCGCCCAGGGCCAGAAGCAAAAGAGCAAGATGGGGACCGCTGTGATGTTCGCCGAAGTCCCGCTGCTCAACAGCAAGCAGCTCGTGGCCCGCTGGCGCCAGGAAGTCCCCAGCCAGTTTCTCTCCGACCGCCAGGACGTCCCGGTGGAATCGCTGGATAAAGGCGCTTACGTGGTGGAAGCCACGGACGGCAAGCTGCGCGCCTACACCGTGCTGGTAGTCAGCGACCTGGCGCTGGTGACGAAGTTTGCTCCCGGCCAGTTCCTGGCTTTCACCGTCGATCGCCGCAGCGGCGCTCCGGTTGCGGGAACGCAGGTGGAAGTCTGGAACGCGCGCAAAAAGATCGCCACCACCAAGACTGACGACCAGGGCCTCAGCCTGATTCCGCTCAGCTCCGGTACTTCGGCCGATCACCAGCAGTCCCAATCGGAAGACACGCGCATCGTCGCCACCCACGGCCACGACGTCGCCCTGGTGGCTCCTTACTATCTCAACTTCAGCAGCGATCCCGGTGAAGACTGGGTCGGCTACATCTACACCGACCGCCCTGTCTACCGTCCCGGCCATCCTGTGCATTTCAAGGGAATCCTGCGCTCGCGCAGCGGCGAAAAGTACCGTGTCCCCGCCGGCCAGCAGGTGCAGATGACGGTGCAGGACTCGAACGGCAAGCAGGTTTACCAGGCCGGCGCGAATGTTTCCGCCTACGGCAGCGTGCACGGCGACCTGAATCTGCCCGCCGACGCCTCGCTGGGCTACTATTTCATTTCCGTGCGCAGCACCGCAGGCTCTCCTTACGGCATGTCCGGCGGCTTCCAGGTGGAGGAGTACAAGAAGCCGGAGTACGAAGTCCGCGTGACGCCCGATCAGCCGCGTATCCTCGAAGGCGGCCAGGCCACGGCGACCATCGAGGCCAAGTATTACTTTGGCGAACCGGTGGCCGGAGCCCAGGTGAAGTACGTGGTGCACCGCACCACGTACTGGTCGCCCTTCTTCACCTACGAAGGCCCGGACGACGACTCCGGCCAGAATTTCGCTGACGACTCCGATGGCGGCGGCGACTACGACTACGGCGGCGAGCAGCTCTCCGAGCAGACCGGCAAGCTCGACTCCAACGGCCGGCTGAAGATCACCATCCCCACCACTCTCGACAAGAACAAGCAGGACCTGCGCTACCGCGTAGAGGCGCGCGTGACCGACGAGAGCCGCCGCGAGATCTCCGGATTCAACTCGGTGATCGCCACCTACGGCAGCTTCCGCGTGGGCGTGAGCGCCGACAAATACATGTACCAGCCGGGCGAGACCATGACCTTCACCGTCACCGCCAAGGATTATGACGGCAACCCGGTGCAGACGGCGTTTCATCTCGAGCTGAGCCGCTGGGACTACCGGTCGCACTACAAGGCCTTCCAGACCGCTGACGGCCAAACCGGCAAGGACGGCACCGCCACCGTGCAACTCGCGGCGCAATCCGCCGGCAGCATCACCGCCAAGGTTACGGCCACCACGCCCGAAAATCGCCAGGTCGAAGGCTCAACCTGGTTGTGGATTCCGGGCGGCGGCCAGCAGAGCTGGCAGGAAAACAAGCAGATCCGCATCATCCCCGACAAGAAGAGCTACAAGGCCGGCGACACTGCCCACCTCATGGTCATGACCAACGTGGCCGCGGCCCAGGTGCTGATCACCACCGAGGGCCGGACGATTCAATCCAAGCGCGTGGTGCAGTCCAAAAACAAGGACGACAAATCCGTGATGGTCGATGTTCCCATCACCGCTGACAACCAGCCCAACGTCTTCGTCTCCGCCACCTTTGTTCACGACAACACGTTGTACACCGGCATGAAGAACCTGAAAGTTCCCGCCGACCAGCAGCATCTCACTGTGACCGTGGAGCCCTCGCAGCCGCAGTTCACGCCCGGCCAGGCCGCCAGCTACAACATCACCGCGCGCGATGCCGCGGGCAATCCCGTGGCCGGAGACTTCAGTGTGGGCGTGGTGGACGAAGCCATCTATGCCATCCAGCCCGACAACGTTCAGGACATCTACAACTTCTTTTACGGCGGCATCGGCGATCGCGTGGGCACGGAGTCGTCGCTGACCTTCTTCTTCACCGGCGAAGCCGGCAACCGGCCCATGATTCTGGCCACCGAGTTCAACAGCAAGCACCGGCGGCTGGCGCAGCTCAAGCCCTCGGAGACGCTGGTGCAGCCCAAGGTCCGCAAGCTCTTCCCCGATACCGCGCTCTGGCTGGCCGAGGTCAAGACTGACCAGAATGGCCGCGGGCAGGCCCAGCTTACCTTCCCCGATTCGCTCACCACCTGGCGCGCCACCGTGCGCGGCGCCACGCTCGATACCAAAGTCGGCAGCGCGGTCAACAAGGTCATGGTGCGCAAGAACGTGATGGTCCGCCTGGCCGTCCCGCGCTTCTTCCGCCAGGGTGATGATGTCACCGTCTCCACCATCGTCCACAACTATCTGCCCGACGCCAAAGACGTGCAGATGTCTCTCGACGTCAAAGGCCTCACCCAGCAGGAGACCGCTGCGGTGAAGGTCAACGTCCCCAGCAAGGCCGACCAGCGCGCTGACTGGCACGTGCACGCGCAGAACGTCCGCGAGTCTGACCTGCTGGCCAAGGCGCTGACCAACCAGGAGTCGGACGCCATGGAAATCACCCTGCCGGTGATCCCTTACGGCGTGAAGCTCCCCGATACCAGGTCAGGCACGGTCGCGGCCGCCAACGGCCAGGCCCAGGCCACCATCAATCTGCCCGGCGATCCCATGACCGCCGCGCCCACGCTCTCTGTCAGCATCAGTCCTTCGATTGCCGGCAGCATCTTCGGCGCGCTCGACTACCTGACGTCATATCCCTACGGCTGCACCGAGCAGACCATGTCCGGCTTCCTGCCAGACATCGTCGTGGCCAGGGCCATGAAGGACCTCAACCTGCAATCCACCATCAACACGCCCGAGTTGGAGAAGAAGATCCGCGCCGGCCTTGATCGCCTCTACGATTTCCAGCATGAAGACGGCGGCTGGGGCTGGTGGAAGGAAGACGAGAGCTACGTCTTCATGACCGCCTACGTGATCAGCGGGCTGGCCCAGGCCAAGACTGCCGGATATGAGATCAAGCCTGAGGCGCTGACCAACGGCGAGAAATTCCTGAAGCAGCAACTGCAGCAGCATGCGAACATGCGTCCTGACCTGCGCGCCTACGTGGTTTACGCCCTGGCTCTCGACAAGGCTTCCGACTCCAAGATGCTCGACGAAGCTTACGGACGCCGCAGCGACATGAACTCGCAGGGACTCTCCATGCTCGGCCTCGCTCTGCACGCCGCCGGCGACAGCCGCGATCGCGACGTTGCCGCGCTGCTCGAAAAGCAGGCCATCGTCGACGAATCTGAAGCCCACTGGCCCTCCGACTACGACTACCTGATGGAGTTTTACATTGACGATTCGGTGGAGAGCACGGCGTACGCGCTGCGCCTGCTGAGTCAGACCACGCCGGCCAGCCCGCTGCTGCCCAAGGCCGCGGCCTATCTGGTGAACCATCGCGACGGCGGCTACTTCTGGCTCAGCACCAAGCAGACTTCCATGGTGGTGTTTGGCCTGCTGGAGTACGTGAAGGTCACGCACGAGTTCGACGCCGACTTCACCGCCGACGTCTACGTGAATGACGCGAAGGTCCTCACCCGCCACTTCACCAAGGCTGACACCATGAAGAGCGAGCTGCCGCACGTGAACCTGACCACCGATCAGCTTCGCCAGGGAGCGAACTCCGTGCGCATTCAGAAGTCAGGCCCCGGCAGGCTCTACTGGTCGGCGCGCGGCGAGTACTACACCACGGAAAAGAAATTTTTCCAGAACAACAAGTTCTCGCTCAACATCACCCGCGACTATTACCGCCTGGCACCCGCGCAGGTGCAGGACCGCATCGTCTATGACCTGCAGCCGCTCTCCGGCGAGGTGCACTCCGGCGACGTGATCGCCGTCCGCCTCAGCGTCAACGGCAGCGAGTGGCGCTACCTGCTGGTGGAAGATCCCATTCCCGCCGGCGCCGAGTTCATCCAGCGCGACGATCTCTACGAGCTGCGCCAGAAAACCGACTGGTGGGGATTCTGGTTCACGCGGCGCGAGTTTTATGACGATCACGCGGCCTTCTTCCAGACTTATTTCAAAGACCACAAGGAATACGTTTACCTGCTCAAGATCGTGAACCCGGGCAAGTTCCGCATCAGCCCGGCTTCGGTGCAGCCCATGTATCAGCCGTCGGTGCTGGCGACGACCGATGCCGCCACCATGGAGGTGAAGTGATGGCCCGCTGGAAATCCCTGAAAGATACTTTGCTTCTCGCCGTCACCACCTGGCGCCTGTGGCTGCTGCATTTTGTCGCCAACGCCGTCTTCTTCCTGCTGTTTATCTGGTGGCTGCGGCCGCATGAGGCCAGCGGCTGGCAGTTGTTCTACTCGTCGCTGGTAATCCTGCTGACCGCCGCGGCCACGCTGGTCCTGCATGCCGGCACGCTCGATTTTTTTCAGATCGCCCATCAGCGCAAAGAGAGCAACATGCCTGCGGCCTTCCGCCGAGCGTGGCGCCATCTGCCTGCCATCGCAGTTTGGGCTCTGGTGTTCTTCTTCCTGCAGATGCTTCTGGGAAAGTTGGATCAATACTCCGTCACCTTGCCCGGTTTTCTACGCTCGGAATTTCCTGCGTGGCTGCGGCGCATGATCAGCGAGCCGCGGCTCGACAGCATGTACAGCGGCCTGCTCTGGCTGCTGCACTGGCTGATCCTGCCCGCTCTGCTTCTCCCGCTGGCGCTGTTCTCCGCCGATCGCGGCTTCCGCGGCCTTATCGCCGTCCGTGATTGCTGGCGTACGCTGCGCAGCCTGGTCTACTGGATTGTCCTGCTGGTCGCGGCGCTGATCGGCGTCTCCGCCACTCAGGCCATCATGGGCTGGAAGCTCGATCCGCGAACGGCAACGCTTTCCGCTGAAGAAACCAGCCTGGTCTTCCGGCTGCTCTTCGCGTATCTGCTGAGGATATTCTCCTGGCTGCTGGCCTGCTCAGCGCTGGGGAGAAACACTGCGGACACTGCCGGGGAGTCCGCTGCTCAGCCAGTGTAGGACGGTGTCATGCCCGTTTCTCTCCACCAGTTCGGCCACGTGGGTCCGCGCCGCAGCGTACGCGCGGTCCAGCGACTCGCGGTCTGCGGGATGATCGAGCGCAGCTTCCATGGCCTGCTCCGACATCGCGACCGGCGCTACGATGCGCGACGGCTCGGCGAGATAGAGCACCAGGCCTTCGCGGAACCACAGCGGCGTCTCCGCCCGCGCTCGCGACTCCACGAAGATGTGCGTCAGCTCATGGCGCAGCGTGGAATCGACAATTCCTTTTTCCTTCAGCGTGGCCAGCGGCTGCAGGCTGATAACGTGGCCGCGCGTGTAGGCGGCAATCCATCCCGGCTGCCCGGTGGCATTGCGATACGCCTCCAGCGAGGCGAAGACGCGGAGCTGTATCTTGAACTCCGGCGTCCAGCTCAACTCCGACTGCAGACCGTCGAGAACTCTCTTCGCGGCTGTCAGAACCTCCGCGTCCTGGTCCGGCTGCGTGCTCTTGAGCTGGAAGGCATCGCTGTCGCGCGTCTGCCAGGCCAGTCCCTGCGCGGTCAGGCCGAGCTGGGTTCCCGGATAATAGAAATCCAGAATCTGTTTGTACGTTTTGCCTTGGCGAGCCATCTCTTCCGCTCCCGCCTGGCACAGGCCGACGCCGTGGCCGGCGCCGCGGCCGTTGAAGATCACCGAATCGCCGGTGTTCTCGATCTCGTAAAGATCGCTGCGGATGCGGTTCCATCCCAACGACCGGCCGACGGCAAATCGCAGTGTCGAAGCCGAGATCATCTTCGGCGGAGACGACTCAGTGCGGAACGCCAGTCGCAATGCCCGCCCGCTCGCCCCGCGCGAATCGACTGCCAGCGACGCCCAGCCTGCGGGCACGCTGAGCCCTTGCTTGCGCAGCGCGGCTTCCAGTTGCGCCCGCGGAAACTCTGCCTTCCACGGCAGCGGCGCTCCCACCACGCAATACAGATCGGTGTGTTCCCGCAGATACGGCGCGTGCAGCGTGGGCCACACTTCTTCGCCCGCCGCCAGCGTGCCTCCGCAATTCTGGTGATAGTAGGTTGCCGCCGGCGAGCCCTGGTACCACAGCAGCTGCCCGCGAGTGGCCTCCACCGCCGCGCGCACCTGCGCCATGGGTCCGGTGAAATTCAGGTTCTGGCAGTGGGTGTTGTCGCAGAAGTCGAAGCCCTCCTCGCCGTGCCGCGGCCGGAAACGCGCCGCGTAGGTGCGCACCGCGACCGCCATCGCCTTCAGGCTCTCCGTATGCGTGAAGATGGCGCTCTCGCCCTCGAGCGTCGCCGCCACGTAGTCTTCGAGGGGCATGATCGCGATGAGCGTCAGCAATCCATCATGGGCGGTCACACGCAGCGGAGCCGCCAGCGCTATCTTCATGCCTTCCTGCGGCTCGATGCGATAGTCGCCTTCGACCAGGATCTGTTCCGCCTGCGGGCCGTTAAGCACCCGCAGCTGGTTGCCGTCAGCCTGCAGGACGAGATCAGCCGCCTCAGCCGACGCGCATTTTTCGCAGCTGTGCCAGCTCAGCTTGCCGCTGCGCGCCGCCACCCGCACATGCTGCTGCGGATGCAGGCTGTACAGGCGCACAGTCACCGTGTTGCTTTGCGACGCCGCCGGAGTGATCAGCGCCGAAATCAGTGCCAGGACCATCCCCGGCTTTGCCAGCCACCGCGTCCTCATCGCCCAGCTCGCTTTGCTGACGCGTATGCCGTGAAGATCGCTCCGGCCACTGCCGCGGCGTCGCTCCCCCGGCCCTGTTCCAGGTACACCACCAGCGCGATCTCCGGTTTGTCGGCAGGAGCGTACCCGGCAAAGAAGCCGTGCGTCTGCGCCGACCCGCTGTTCCCGGCGGTGCCGGTCTTGCCGGCCGCGGTTATCCCCGCCGGCTGCGCTGCGTGGGCCATGCCGTATTTCACCGAGCGTTCCAGACCGTCGAAGACCGGCGCGGCCGCCGCCGGCGCGTCACCTTTCAGCTTCGCGAGCGCCAGCGTGCGGTATGCCGCCAGCAGTTCCAGCGGTGTGATCTCAACTCCCCAGTCGCCTAATGCCTGCAGCTGCAACTCCGGCGTATCCGGCGCCAGGGCGACGCGCCCGGTGGCCTCTGCTGTCACAAAGTGCGTCGGCGCCGTGAACCCGGCGCGCTCGTAGACATGTTTCAACTCCAGCGGCGTCAGCCGCGCGGCCATGGTTGCAAAGTAGGTGTTGCAGGAGTAAGCGATGGCATCGGGAGCATCCAGGCTGTTGATGGCCTCGGGGTGCGAGCAGTCCATGCGCCGCCCGGCGATGGTCAGGGCGCGCCGGCAAAACACCCGCTGCTGGGGGTCAAGCTTGCCCGACTGCAGCAGCTCCATCAGAACCAGCGGCTTCACTGCCGACCCCGGTGCCGTCACCCGCTGCGCCGCCATCTTTGCGTTGTGCCTGGCCAACACTCGGCCCGATTCCACATCCACCACCACCACCGTGCCCGCCCGTCCCGCCATCTGCCTGGCGATCACCGGCTCCAGTAAGGTCTTCTCTTCCTGTTGCGCTAACGCAGCGCCAGCCATGCAGAGCAGGAACATCTGTACCACCAGGACGTTTCGTAGGACTCTGGAACTCACGTGAGCCAAGTATAGCTTTGACCTGAATGAGCAACTCGTGTGCCAAAAGCAAAGGCGGCAGTTACTACGGCAGGTAGTACAGGTAAATCGTTTTCCCGACCACCTCCTGCGGCTTCATCTGCTGCAGAGAATGAAATCGCTCCGGGCAGGTCACCGACTTGTAATAAAGATTGGTCACGCTCACCGCCACGTACCCATGCATCGGTCCGTCGCAGGAAAGCTCGCTGAACGGCGGCAAGCCAAAGTGGCTCAGGTCCGCTCGGCCGAAATAGGAGATAGTCACTGACGGCACATGAAGCTGCTGTAGCCGCGCGCTCAGCCGACCCAGGTCTTGTCCCCAATCGAAATCGGAATCAACCCGGAAGTGGTCGGGATGCGATGCCGCGATAGGGTTGAACCACGCCAGGTAATCGGGATGAGCGCGGGCGCTGTCGACTCCACACCACAGCAGGCAGCCCAGCACCAGCACGAAGCGTGGACTGCGGAAGTGGCGCATGGAATCAGCGACAAGCCATCCCGCGGCGACGCTCAATAGTGGATAAATCGGCAGGATGTGCCGTAGCCCGAGATCGATTCGGCTGACCATACAGACCAGCAGCATGGCGACCGCGGCGGCAACGCAGGCGCCGGACAGCCATTCATTGCGGCGCAGCTGCGTCAGCAGAATCGCGGACCCGCACACAGCCAGCGCCAGAAACCCGAGCGGCGTCTTGATGGCCATGACCACCGGGAAGAAGTACCACCAGCCGGTCTCGCGCCTCTGGCCAAGCAGATAGCTCGCATGCCCTTTGACATTGTGCATCCACACCTGGCCCAGCCCTCTAAAGAACCGCCCTGCAGGTACCGGAACGGCTGTCACGGCTGTGTGTGCCCAGCCGGGTTGGATGAGTCTCTGCGGAATATGGGCATTGGGACGATGCAGTTCTGCCTCGGTAAACAGAGGGCCAAAGGAGAATTGGTAACTGGCCCACACCAGCAGGACCGTGATTACTGACGCCAGCGCCAGCCAGCGGACGACCTGCAAGCCATTAACCGGGCTCCCCGCATGCCTCGAAGACAGCGCATAGAGTATGAAGATTGCCAGAAACCCGCACGCCAGAAACGGCACAGCGCTGAATTTTGAAACCAACGCAAACGCGCACCAGAACCCAACCGCCAGACAATTCTTCCAGCCCGGTTCCTCCAGCAACCGGGTGAATGCATAGAACGCCCAGGTGCAGCCGGCCGTGACAGCGATGTCGGTGGTTACTAGGCCACTGTTTCCCAACACCGGAGGCAGCAGGCTGAACAACAGTGCGGCAAAGAACGCTGCTCCCGGGCTGAAGACGCGTCGCGCCCACACCCAGGCTCCGGCGAGAGCGAGCACGGCGAACGGCAACTCCCCCAATCGCCCCAGTGCAAGAATTAGCCGATAGTGGCTGCCCTGGCCAAGAATCTCGTTGCCTTCCGCGATTGGATCGTCGATCGCATGTGAGCGCTCGCCGGCCAGATACGGTCCCACTGCGCCGACCACTCTCCCCAGCGGAGGATGCGCCGATTCGCATTCGTAATCGCCCTTGTCCAGCCACCTGAGGCCGCAGGCGATGTGCGCCGATTCGTCGAACGTCTGCGTGAAGATGAAATCCGTCGCCGCGATACGCAGGCACATGATCACAGTCACGATTACGGTTGCCGCCGCGTAGAACAGCGCGCCCTTCGCCGGGACGGTTTGCGCTTGATCGATGGGAGTGGCGGCAGCCATGGAGCCTCAGAGTCGGATTGCGGATTGTAATTGAGATGCCACGCTGATTTGCCGCAACCTCGTGGATGTTTCCCTCGACCGATGTTCTAGAATCTCCCGATGCCCAACTCCGGACCGCTGGCTGGAATCCGCGTGGTCGATTTCGGACGCTTCATTGCCGGTCCCTACTGCGCTGTGCTCCTGGCCGATATGGGCGCCGACGTAGTGCGCGTCGACCGCCGCCAGGGCAGTGAAGACCGCTATCTGGCCCCAGTGACTTCCACTGGTGAAGGCACGCACTATCTCTCGCTCAATCGCAACAAGCGCAGCCTGACCCTGGATACTTCCAAGAAGGAATCGGCGGAGGTCATTCGCCGTCTCGCCGCGCGTGCCGACGTCGTCGTCGCCAATCTTCCCATCGACGTGCTGCGCAAGATGGGTCTGGACTACGACGCGCTGCGCGCCATCAAGCCTGACATCATTCTGGCGCGCATCTCCACTTTCGGCCCTGACGGCCCTTACGCGCAGCGTCCCGGCTTCGATGCCGTGGCTCAGGCCATGTCCGGCGCCATGAGTCTCACCGGATTTCCCGGAGCTCCCGTGCGTGACGTGGTTCCTTTTGAAGACTACGGCACCGCGCTGCACACCGCGTTTGGCGTGATGGTGGCTCTCTATCACCGCGCCCAGACCGGCCAGGGACAGCTGGTGGATGGATCGTTGCTGGCCACCGGCGTCACCTTCATGCACGCTCTCCTGGCCGAACGCGCTGTGCTGGGAGTCGAACGCCGCCAGCAGGGCAACGCCGGATACCATGCTGCGCCGGGCGATACGTTCCGCACTCGCGACGGCTGGCTTGTCGTCTCCTGCATCGGTCCGGAGATGTTCGCGCGCTGGGCCCGTCTGGTGGGGCGCGAAGACCTGATATCAGATCCCCGGTTAAACGACGACCTCAGCCGCGCCAACCATCGCGAGGTAATCGCTGAAGCCATGAACGCCTGGCTGGCCACCCGGACCACCGCGCAGGCCATCGCCGAACTGGAGCGGGCGCGCATCCCCGCCGGGCCGGTGCTCGATCTGCAACAGGTCCTCGACGATCCCCAGGTCCAGGCGCGCGAGATGTTGCAGTGGGTCGACTATCCCGGCGCGCCCAATCCTGTCCCGCTGGCCAACACTGCGGTGCGGCTCTCGGCTACGCCCGGCGGCATCCGCCGGCGTGCGCCCACGCTCGGCGAACACACCGACGAAGTTCTCCGCGAACTCGGCTTCTCCAAGTCGGAAATTGAAGTGCTGCGCACGGCGGGAGTGGTTTAGCGCGGCGCCCGAAAACGGCTATCCTTAGATCAACAATCAACCGGAATGCTCGACCTTTCCACGGAAGTTAAATTCGTCAAGGGTGTGGGCCCGCGCGTGGCCGAGGGGCTGGCGCAGAAGAACATCTTCACTGTCGAGGACCTGCTCTACTACCTGCCCTTTCGCTATGAAGACCGGCTGAACCCGCGCGGTATCGCCGAGCTGCGTCCGGGCGAGATGGCCGCGGTCATCGCCGAGGTGCGCAACAGCGCCGTCTTTCGCACCCGCAGGATGCCCATCTTCGAGCTGGTGGCCGGGCAGGGACGCTCCACCATCAAGTGCATCTGGTTCCACGGCGAGTATCTTCGCGACCGCTTCAAGCCGGGGCAGATGGTGGCGCTGTACGGCAAAGTCGAGCAGGACTGGAAGGGCCGCGGCTTGCAGATCGCGCAGCCGCAGGTCGAGATCCTCGATGACGGCCAGGACAAAGACCTGAGCACAGACGGCGCCGGCGCCATCGAGTCGCTCGAGGTCGGCCGCATCGTTCCCATCTACGAATCCGCATCCGGCGGCAAGCTCAACTCGCGCTGGTTCCGCCGCATCATCCACGGCGCGCTGAGCAATCTGAGCGAACAGATCCCCGATGGACTGCCCAGTGCGCTCTGCCGCCGCCTGCAGTTGATGGACCGGCGCTCTGCATTCCATCAGGTCCACTTTCCCGAAGCCGGTTCCGCTTTTCTGGAGCTTCAGGAGCAGCGTACTCCGGCGCACCGCCGCCTGATCTTTGAGGAGCTGTTCTTTCTCCAGGTCGGCATGGAGCTCAAGCGGCGCCGCCTGCGCCAACGCGTGGGCATATCGTTCGAACTCACCGACCGCGTGCGCGATGCCGTCAAAAAAATTCTCCCCTTTCATCCCACCGCCGCGCAGAAGCGCGTGCTCAAGGAGATCGCCGACGACATGCGCCAGCCCTCGCCCATGCGCCGGCTGCTGCAGGGCGATGTCGGCTCGGGCAAGACCATCGTTGCCTTTCAGGCGGCGGTGATCGCCATCGAAAATGGTTACCAGGTGGCGCTGATGGCGCCCACCGAGATCCTGGCTACGCAGCACTATCTTTCTGCGCGCCGCGTGCTCGAGCCCGTGGGTTATCGCGTGGTTCTGCTGACCGGCTCGCTCGAAGAGGATCGCAAGCGCAACACCCGCCGCCACATTGCCCAGGGCGGCGCGCACCTGGTGATCGGTACTCACGCCCTGATTCAGGAAAAAGTCGAATTTCACAAGCTTGGCCTGGTCATCGTCGACGAGCAGCACCGCTTCGGCGTGATGCAGCGCTTTCAGCTCATGAAGAAGGGCGAAGCCGAGCCTGACACCCTGGTCATGACCGCCACGCCCATCCCGCGCACGCTCGCCCTCACTCTCTATGGCGACCTCGATACCAGCACCCTTGACGAACTGCCTCCCGGCCGCACCCCCATCACCACGCGCCGCATCGCCGACGATCGTGCCTCGGAAGTGTGGGAGTTTGTGCGCAAGCAAGTCAGCGGCGGCCGCCAGGCTTATGTCGTCTATCCCATGATCGAAGGCGCGCCCGCCGAGCAGACGGAGTTCAATCTGGATGGCGACACCGGCAAGTCCTCGAAGAGCGGGCTCAAGGCCGCCATTCACATGTACGACGAGCTGCGCAAGAAGATCTTTCCCGAGCTGCGGGTGGGCCTCCTCCACGGGCGCCTGGACGCCGAGGAGAAAGACGAAACCATGCGCAAGTTCCAGCAGGGTGAGATTGACGTGCTGGTCTCAACCACGGTGATCGAAGTCGGCGTCGACGTCCCCAACGCCACCATCATGGTGGTGGAACATGCCGAGCGCTTCGGCCTCGCCCAGCTCCATCAGCTTCGCGGAAGGATAGGCCGCGGCGCGGCGAAGTCGTACTGCGTGCTGATGACCGGCGGCAAAATCTCGCCCGAAGGCGAGCGCCGGCTGGTCGAGATGGTGCGCACCCAGGATGGATTCGAGATCGCCGAACTCGATCTCCAATTGCGCGGCCCCGGCGAGTTCTTCGGCACAAAACAGGCGGGCATGCCTGGCCTGCGCGTGGCCAATATCCTGCGCGACCGCAAGTTGCTGGAGCTGGCCAAGATCGAAGCGCGGCGGATCGTCGAGCAGCAGGACCCGGAGATCACCACTCAGGACCGCGAGCGCATCATGCAGCATCTGAAGCAGCACTGGCAGAGACGGTATGGGCTGGTGGAGGTTGGGTAAGCAATAAGTCCCGGGCTTTTGCGAGGGACCCCTATCCTCATTCATGTAGTAAAGTTAGGACTTGTCGGATGTTGTACACATTTTGAAGATCTCGTAATCGTAGGACTTTCCCTTTTCGCTCGCGATTTATGACCACCGCCTCCAAATCCGATCTCTACCGGCTGCTGCCCTCGGTTGACGATCTGGTGCACGCCGAGGAACTGGCGCCGCTGGTCGCGCGTGACGGTCAGCACGCCGTGACTGAGGCCGTGCGTGACGTGGTCGCCCATCTGCGTGAGGAGATTGCTGCCGGGCACCTGAACACTCTCCCGGCGGTGGAGCTGGCGGTTGCCGGCCTGGCCGACGCTGTCGCGAGGCAGCTGCTCTCTACCATGGCCTTCTCGCTGCGGCCGGTCATCAACGCCACCGGAGTCATCCTGCACACCAACCTTGGCCGCGCACCTCTGCCGGAAGCCGCGATCAGGCGCATTGCTGACGTTGTCGGTCGCTACTCCAACCTGGAATTCGACATCGCCTCCGGCGAGCGCGGCAAGCGCGACGTCCACGCGGAACGTCTTTTTTCGCAGCTGCTCAACCAGGAAGGCGTCAGCGGAATCCGCACGGTGGTCGTCAACAACTGTGCCGCCGCGGTCATGCTGGCCCTCAACAGCCTGGCCGAGGGCGGTGAGGTGGTGGTTTCGCGCGGGGAGCTGGTGGAGATCGGCGGATCGTTCCGCGTGCCCGACGTCATGAGCAAGTCCGGCGCGGTGCTGCGCGAGGTCGGCACCACCAACCGCACCCGCATCCAGGATTACGAGCGCGCGATTACCGAGAAGACGCGATTGCTGTTGCGCGTCCACCGGTCGAATTTCGCCATCATCGGCTTCACCGAGCAGCCGGGGCTGGATGAACTGGCAGCACTCGGCCGCAAACACCGGATCCCAGTGATGGAAGACCTGGGCGGCGGCGCCCTGGTGCCGCTGCGTGCCTTCGGCATCAACGAGAGCGGAGTCGCCGAGAGCCTGCGCGCCGGCGTGGACCTGGTGACCTACAGCGGCGACAAGATGCTGGGCGGTCCGCAGGCCGGGATTCTCAGCGGCCGCGAAGAGCTGATCCGGCGCATTCGCTCCAACCCCATGTTCCGCGCGCTGCGCGTCGACAAGCTGACCTATGCCGCGCTCGAAGCTACGTTGCGCGAATACGTCCGCCAGAACCACCAGGCCATCCCTTTTCTGCGCATGATGCGTGCCACCGCCGAAGAGGTTCGCCAGCGCGCGCAATCGCTGCACGCCCGGCTGGTCGCCGCCAAAAACCTGCGCAGCGAAGTCATCGCCGGTGAGTCACTGGTGGGTGGCGGCTCCGCTCCCACCTCCACCCTGCCCACCTTCCTGCTGGCCATCACCGCCCAGCCTCTCAGCGCTGACGACCTCTCTGCCCGCCTGCGCATGAACAGTCCCCCGGTCGTGACCCGGGTGGAAGAGGGACGCGTACTGGTGGATCTGCGCACCGTTTCTCCGGAAGAAGAAGCGGAACTGGCGCGGGCGCTGATCGAGATCGGAAGCTGAAAGGTCGAGACACCCGGCTTGGATTCCGTGATCTACACCATCGGCCACTCCACCCGCGATCTGGCAGACTTCTCCCGCATACTTCAGGCCCACGAAATCCGCCTGCTGGAAGACATTCGCGCCTTTCCGGCTTCACGCCGCTATCCCCACTTCAATCGCGAGTACCTGGAATCCTGGCTGCCGCAGATCGGCTGCGACTACGTGTGGGAAAAGGACCTGGGCGGCCGCCGCAAGAAGCAGATGCCGCGCGAGGAGTCGCCCAACATAGCCTTGCGCAATGACGCCTTCCGCAACTACGCCGACTATATGTTGTCAGAGCAGTTCCAGGAAGCAATCGAGCGGCTGGCGGAGCGCGCCGCGCACCGCAGGACGGTCATCATGTGCGCGGAAGCCGTCTACTTCCGCTGCCATCGCATGCTGGTCTCTGACTACCTGGTGAGCCATGGCCACAAAGTTCTGCATATCCTCGACGAGCATCCTGCCCGAGAGCACGCTCTGACCAAGGACGCTCGGATCGTCGACGGCCGGCTGATTTATCGCGGCGACTTCTTGCTCTAGTTTCCAGGGTCGACCGTGTGGCGCCGGCACTCCTGCCCGCGTTCTCCGGAAGTCATCAAGCTTGAGCGATCCTGGATCGCGGCGCGGTCTCGCGCATGAAGAGACACGCCAGGGCAACCACAATCGCCCCGCTGGCGGCGATCCACAGCGGCGTAGCCAAGCCGAAACGGTCGGCCATGGCGCCGGAGACCGAAGGTGCCAGCGTGCCGCCGAAGACCTCTCCCACCAGCGTCGAGAGCCCAATGGCGGTTCCCGCCAGCCGCGGCGAGACAGACTCTGTGGGAATCAGCACCAGGACCAGCGCCGCCATGCCCTGCCCGCCGTTGGCGACGAATCCCGCTGCCGCCATCAGCCACGGGTGGCTGACCAGAAACGGCATCTGGTAAGTCAGCGGCACCAGCGCTGAGACCAGCGCCGTGAACAGCAGAACCGGTTTTCGTCCCCAGAGGTCGGAAAGCCAGGGCAGAGTAAATCCCCATAGAAACTCGCCCAGGCCGCTGGCGCCCAGCACCAGCCCGGCAAAGGTCGCGGTATTTTTGGAAACTTCCGTGATGTAGAGCGGCGCGAAGGCATGCATCACCCAGAGCCAGGTCATGAACCCGGCGCTGGCCAGGCAGCACAGCCAGATATTGCGGTGGCGAAGAAGAGAAAAATATTCCGCCGGCGAGGCGCCGCGGGAGTGCAGTCGCGGGTCGGGCTTGCGCTCGCGCACGTAGAGCCACAAAAGAATTCCCAGGATGATTCCCGGAATTCCGGCGGCGAAGAAAGCCTTTTGCCAGCCAAAGCGCGCGCCGATCTGAGTAGTGAGCACCGGCGCCACCGCATGTCCTACCAGCGCCGCGGCGCTGACCACGATGCCCACGTTCCTTCCCCGCCGCTGCGGCGCCGACGATTCTTCAACTGTGGCCGTAATCGTCGACCAGGTTGGCCCCTCGGCCACGCCCATCAGCGTCCGCACCAACAAAAGCTGCGTAAAGCTGCGCGCGATGCCGGAGAGCCAGGAGAGAATCGAAAAAGCAAAAACCGCCGGAATCAGCACCGGTCGGCGGCCGACGCGGTCGGAAATGGCGCCAAAAATCAACGACGAGAAGGCCCAGGCCAGGGCCAGCGAGGAAGCCAGCAGGCCGACCTGGCCGTGGCTGAGATGCAGGGCCGGAGCGATCAGCGGCGCCAGGTACAGCAGGCTCATGCGGTCCAGAAAAACCGCGCCCCAGGTCAAAAACACCAGGACTACCAGCCAGGTTTCATATTTCCTTCCGGAAGTTCTCTGTGCATCGAAAAGATCGCCGGTTGCGGAAACTTCCGGTGAAAGCTTCGAGTTCGGCATTGGTCTCCTGCGGACGGCAAGAATTCACGAACCGGACTGCACTGCTTCCATCTCTTCTCCGGCGATCTTGAACGCGGTATTGGCCGCCGGCAGTCCGGCGTAGACTGCCGTCTGCAGCAACGCTTCCTTCACATCGCTCGCTTCCACGCCGTGTTCGAAAGCTGCCCGCACGTGCAGCCGGAATTCCTCCCATCGTCCCAGCGAGGCCGCGATTGCCAGCACCAGCAGGCGGCGCGTGCGCTGGTCCAGTCCCGGACGGTTCCATACCGCGCCCCAGGCGTAGCGCGTGACCAGCATCTGGAAGTCGCGGGTGAAGTCGGTAGCGCTGGACAAAGAGCGCTCCACGTGCGCTTCTCCCAGCACCTGGCGGCGCGTGCGCAGGCCTTCCGCAAACGAATCGGCGGCGTTGTTTTTTGCCAGAAGAAATCCCAGGACCGCCGCAGTGAACGAACGCGGCTGTCCCAGGTTGGATAGGTGCGCCGATCGCAGCACCACGGCTTTTGCCCCGGGGATGTCGCGCGCCAGCACCGCGCCGCAATCCTGCCAGGGAGTTGAAGGATCGTTGTCGCCGCCGATGACCAGCGTGGGCGCGCGAATCTGGCCGAGCTTCGCCCGCAGGTCCATATCGCGCAGCGCCACACAGCAGCCGCGATAGCCTTCGCGGTCGGTGCCGAGAAACACCCGCCGCGTCGACTGCTCCACGGCCTCGCCTCTTTGCACCATCTCGGCGGAGAAGAAGCGCTGCATGGTCACATCGACAATCGCCGCCATGCCTCCCTGCTGCACCGCGCTGCGGCGCGTCTCCCACATCTCCGGCGTGCCGAACTTGGGCGCGGTGCTGGCCAGCACCAGAGAACTCAGTCGCTCCGGCGTTCGCAGAGCCAGCCACTGGCCAATGGCTCCGCCCATGGAAAGGCCGCACCAGAAAAATTTCTCGATCTTGAGCGAGTCCAGCAGGCCAAGGGCATCGCTGCCGAGCTGATCGAGCGTGTAATCGCCGGGCGGCGTGGCCGAAGCCCCGTGCCCCCGTGTGTCGTAGCGCAAAACCTGGAAATACTCCAGCAGGTCCGGAATCTGCGGCGCCCACATCTGGTGATCGCAGCCCAGAGAATGGGAGAGCACCAGTACCGGCAGATCGCTTCTTCCTTCCAGGCGATAGAACAGCCGCGTGTTGTTAACGTTTGCAAAAGGCAAAGCTCTAGTCCTTTCTGCGCTTCCGGCCTCGCGCTGCCTGCTTGCCGCCCTGGGACAGCAACCGGTCCTGGAATTCCTGGGCCGCGCCGAGATATTGTTCGGGTGATTCCATGTCGCGCAGCGTCCGTGCGTCCAGGTGGTCGTTTACTTCGTCCATCTGTGCCAGCACATCCTCGAGGTTCTTATTCTGCGCGCGGCCCAGCGCAATGGCTTCCGCCAGGATTCGTTCCGCGTGCACACGGCCGATCTTCGGGCTGAGCGCGACCATGATTCGCTCGGCAAACACCATGCCGCGCGTGGCTTCGATATTGGCTCGCATTCGCGCGACGTCGACCAGCAAGTTTTCCATGATCTCCGCCATCGCGGTCACGGCCAGCCCCGTAGCCTGCACCACTCGCGACACGATCGACCACTCCGCCTGCCACGCTCCTGCCGCCCGTTCCTGCTCCTGGACCATGCCGCCGAGAAAACTTGCCACCAGCGCCGGCACTTGCGCCACGGCCGCCGTTGTAACCACGCAGCCCGCGGGATTTTGTTTTTGGGGCATGCTGGATGACCCGCCGCGTCCGGGCTCCTGCGCCTCGGAGACCTCGCCGATTTCCGGTTGCATGAGCAGCGTGATGTCGCGAGCCATTTTGCCCAGCGTGCCGGCGAGAATGCCGCAGGCGCACAGCACGCCGGCCAGCCGGTCGCGATGGCTGTGCCAGGGAGCGTCGGGATAACCCAGCTTGAGCTCTTTGGCCAGAGCCGCGCCGGCTTCCGCGCCGCGCTTTTCCAGCGCAGCCAGGGTTCCGCTGGCGCCGCCGAGCTGCAGCACCAGCGCCTGATTCATCGCCGCTCCCAGGCGCGCGTGGCCGCGACGGACGGCCGCGCACCATCCCGCGGCTTTCAGCCCAAATGTGACCGGAGGCGCCGGCTGCAGGAGCGTGCGGCCAAGCATCACGGTCCGGCGATGCTTCGTTGCCACGCGTCGCAAAGCGAGCTGCAGTCTCTCCAGGTCGGATTCAAGCGCAGCCTGCGCGCGTGCGAGAAGGAGCACCAGCGCCGTATCGCAAACATCCTGGCTGGTGGCGCCCCAGTGAACGAAGCCCGCGGCCGACGGATCTTCTTTCTGCACCGACTCTCTCAGCGCCTTCACCAGCGGGATCGCCGGAGTGCCGGCTCTTTGCGCGGCGTGCGCCAGCACGGCCGGGTTGAAGCTGTCCGGCTGCGCCGCATTTTCGATGGCGCGGGCTGCGGCGCGAGGGATGATTTTCAGGCGCGCCTGGACGCGCGCCAGTGCGATCTCGAAATCGAGCATGGCGCGCAGGACTGACTCGTCGGAAAAAATTCCGGCCAGCGTTTCCGTGGTTGCCAGACTCTCCATCAGCCGCAAGAGGATAGCCTCCTCGCATCAGCGATTCGGGGAATGCGAATCCGAGAAGGCTAAAGGTAATCGCGGCTTAGATCAAGCGAAGCGAACCGCGCAACTTGTTGGCTCCGCTGCGCGGACCCGGCTAGTACTTCCACGAATTGTCGGCCCCGGCGGGCGCGTTATGGCTGATATGATCGGCCATGGTCGACAGCAGATCGGCTTGGTTCAGCGGGGTCCAGCCGTGGCCCTTCATCGGCCGGCCATACACAAAGAAGCCGCCATAGGGCGGGTTCGTGGTGTGGGTAAGAAAATCTTCCAGCTTGTAAACCGCCAGGTTCAAATAAAAGCTGTCCATATCGCCGCAATAGACGTGGATCTTGCCCGCCAGCTGCGGGCCGAGAGTCGCCCAGTTCTTCTCCAGAAATGCGCGCAGATCATAACCGTGATCGCGCATGTAAGCGGCGACCTGCGGATCGATCCTTCCACTCGATTTGTCCCACAGCGGCTTGGGGTAACCGTCAAGCCCGACCGGTCCGTACACCGCCTCCCACGCTTCGAACTGCATGCCGGAGCGGCCGTGGCTGCCGATTACGTCTTCAAGCTGGCTCATCTGGCGTATGGTCATGATGACCTGGCCTTCGGGCGTGCGCTGCATGGGGCGCTCGGGAACGGGCGGATCGTAGCCGGGAGCGAGAAACGCATTGTTGTCGTTGTAAATATCGACCAGTCCGTAACGGCTGAAGTCCACCGGATCGGGATAAAAAGTCCAGGTGCCGGCGAAGAACTCGGGATGAAAGACCTGCAGCGCCAGCGACTCCCAGCCTCCGGTCGAGCCGCCATCGAGCACGCGGGCGTAGGGCTGGCGGATGATGCGGAAGTGTTCTTCGAGATATGGAATCAGCTCCGTCATGATGGCGTCGCCATAGGGACCGTTGTTGGCCGAGTTGACCGCGTACGAGTCGTCGAAATAAATCGTGGGATGCTGAAAGGTGACGGCGATCATCCGCGGAAAGCCGGGAGCGGTCCATCTCTTAAAGAAGTCGTGCCCGCTCAGGCGGCCTTCGCGTGATGGCGTTTCCGGGCTTCCAGGCTCGCTGAAGCCCAGTGGTGGGTTCAGATTGAAGTGTCCCTGGTCGTAAAGGACCGGGTAATGCGCGTTGGGATGCGAGTCATAGCCTTCGGGAAGGAGCACGGTAGCGCCCAGGAACATCGGCTGGCCCCAGAACTTAGTGAGCAGCTGGCTCTGGATCTTGATGTGCTTCACGTACGCCGTATCGGCCGGCATCTGGATGGACGGAATCTTCTGGCTGAGCGTGAGCCTGATCTCGTAACCGCTGAGAGGATCAAGATGGAAGTGTCCTACCTCGCTGTACAGATTGCCGGGCGAGATGTTGAACTTCTGTCCTTCCCACTGGTCCATGTGCGCCCAGATCACGTGGCCGTCGGCGCGAGGGAAGCGCGTGTAGACGTTGAAGAACGCCTGTACGTAGTAGTCGGCGGGGGCTAGCTCGCGCACCGACTTGAAAGGGAAGCCGGTGGTCAGCGCGTCGATGGTGATGCTCTCTCCCGGCGCCATGCCCTGAACATCTTTGCCCAGAAATTCGACCCGCGAGCGCCACGACCCAATCTGCATTCGCGGCTCGGGATTCTCCGCCCGGGTGATGATCACAAACACTCTGCCTGTCAGCGGTTGTTGCGACCCCGCGGGCAGGGTGACGCGGAAGCTTACATCAGCCGCGTTGGCGCAAAGAGTGAACGAAAGCAGGAAGAGGAAGAACAGCAATGAAAAACTGACGCGCAAGCAGCGAGCAACCATGTGATGGTCTCCGAGGAGATCAGAGTAAACGCTTGCTGCCGGTTTTTCCATGACAAGAGATGTTCTCCTGCCGCTCTCCTATTGCTTCATCAGGAAAGAGAAGCCCGGGAACTTGTATTCGGCCTTGCCATCATGCGGCACGGGCTGGACCTTGCCCTCGCGCACCTGCACGATTGCTTCGAGAACCTTGCCCAGCTCCGCCGGATCAGCCACCGGGACATTGTGGGCGGGCAATACCAGCTTGATCCACGGGGTCATGAGCGAGAGATTGCGGATTGAAGCCACGTAAGCGTCCAGGTCGGTCTCCGGGCGATAGAGGAAGATCGGTCCCGGATAAAAGGTGTCGCCAGTGAACAGCAGCCCGTTGGCAAGATCCACCAGGGCAATCGCATCCGGAGTGTGTCCCGGAGCGGCGATTATCTGAAGCTTTCTTTCTCCCAGGTCGATGGTGTCGCCATCGTGGACCCAATGCGAGATCACAAACGGCTTGGTGGCATACGCTTTCCGGTCGAAGCCGCGGGGCAAAGGCCCGCATAGTTCGCCCGGCGCCAGCTCGGCCTGCGCGTCCGCGACCGAGCCTTTGGCGCTTTCGCGGGTGAAAGCAGTATCCATGCCGTAGATGTCGTCGAATCGCCAGTTGTCGCCGACGTGGTCGTTGTGCGTGTGCGAGTTGAGCACGCTAATCGGCAGCGACGTAAGTTCCTGCGCCGTCTTCCTGATGTTGCCAATACCCATGCCGGTGTCGAAGAGCAGCGCCCGCTTGCTGCCCAGAATCAGATAAGAAATCACCTCTTCCGACTGGTGCGGCTCGTAGATGGCAAGAACCCCCGGGCGGATCTTGTAGACCTCGAACCATTGGCTGGAAACCTTCACCCGCTCCAGCTTGGCGTATTCGGGGCGAGGCAACTTGCGGCACCACGCGGGCTTTTCCGCTGAGACCAGGCTTGTCGCCACAAGGGCGATCCACAGAATGCCGAGCCAACGCATGGTGCTGCCTCCCGATACGAAGGAATCCGTATTTCATTCCATCATTACCACAACTTTGCCGAAAGTTTCGTTGGAATCCAGCCGCGAGTGCGCTTTCACCATCTCGTCGAGCCTGAAGCTGCTGTCGACGTTGGCAACCAGCTTGCCCTGCGCCAGCAGGGGAACAACCTCCGCGGCGAAGGCTTGCGTAACCTGGATTTTTTCTTCCAGGCTGCGGGCGCGCAGGACGGTGCCGCGAATCTCCAGGCGTTTGCTCATCACCTGGCGGGAATCCAGCTCACAAGCCGCGCCGGCCATAGTGCCTACCAGCAGCATTCGCCCCTTGTTGCCCAGCAGCTTCTGCCCGGCGAGCGTGTAAGGTCCGCCCACCAGGTCCAGCATCACGTTGATTCCTTTCTTGCCGGTCCAGCTCTCTGCCGCAGCAATCAGATCGTTCACGTTCTCGTGGATGACCACCCCTGCCTCCAGCCCCAGCGGCTTGGCGCGTTCAATTTTGTCGGCGGTGCGCGAAGTGCCGAAGGGTACGGCGGAGATCGCGCGCACCAGTTGCACGGCAGCCAGGCCTACCCCGCTGCCGACGGCGTCGATGAGAACAGTCTCACTCGGACGAAGTCGCGCCTGGGTCCACAGCGCGTCATGGGCCGTGATGAATGCTTCGGGGATGGCTGCCGCCTGGGCCCAATCGAGGTTGGCCGGAATCTCGGCCACCAGGCGCTCGTGGATCACCACGTACTCGGCATGGCCTCCGCCGCCAATCAGCCCGAAGACCCGCTGGCCCGTCTTCCACGCCCTTACCGCCGATCCCGTTTCAGCCACCTCGCCTGCAAACTCGATTCCCGGAATCTCCGCGGGGAACCCCGGGGGAGGAGGATATTTGCCCTGCCGCTGCAGGAGATCGGCGCGGTTGAGCGCCGAGGCGCGCACCCGCACCAGCACCTGTTCCGGTGCGGGCGATGGCTTGCCTACATCGCGCATTTCAATGACTTCCGGGCCTCCGGGTTTGGATATCCAGGCCGCTCGCATGGTGTTCGCGCTCATCAACCAAGCCGTCTTTCTCGTCGTTTCTTCGCGGAAGGTGAATCTTATTCATTCACCAGGTGCCGAGGGGCCCAGCCAAAAGGTGCGGACCGGGCTTGGCACAATTTAAGATTGTACTGTGACCTGGATCACGTGACCTACCCGCGGCCGGCAGGTAGCATTGCCTGTTTTGGCCAGCGTCCGATATATTTTTAAGCAACCATGTACGAGGACTTTCATGCTGTCGACCGCTGGACCGGTGAGAGGCACCATTGCGTCTACCAGGCGCTGATCGTGGCCATCGCCACGCGCCATGCGGACGCGGTGGACATAAAATTTTTGGCCAGCGGCCGTCCCGTTTGGATTGCGTTGCCGCATCCAACTTGGGTGGAATACAACAAGCGCACGGGACGCGTAATCACCGATCCGCTGGCAATTCAGACGGCCGGGCATTTCCTCAAGACCGCCATTGAAGATGGCATCTATGAGCATGGACGCGAAATCTATTCGTTGACCGTCGAGGAGACGCTTGCGCACCTGAATGCCGTTTTGAAGGAAGTAGGCGCGCCGCAAGACGCGCTGGTCGGTACGGGCTGAGCTTATCTGCTTTAACCATCATCCCTGGGAATCGCGTGCGATTCCGGCCCGCGAATAGGAGATTCTTTCATGTCGACTCTTTCAGCCATTGATACTGCTTCTGCCCTGGATACCCTTCTCAAAACCAATAAGGTGCATCGTAACCTGCGCTCCGGCCCGCTGGTGGAAAACGCCGTCCGCAAAGGCGAAGGGCATCTGGCCGACAATGGCGCCTTCGCCGCCTACACCGGAAAATATACCGGGCGCGCGCCCAAAGACCGCTTCGTGGTGAAGGATTCAGTGACCGCCGACAAGGTGAACTGGGGCGATATCAACCAGCCGTTCGATTCCGCCAAGTTCGATGCCTTCTTCGAGCATGTGCTCGAACATATTCGCGGCCGCGAGCTGTTTGTGCAGGATCTCTATGCCGGCGCCGACCCCAAGTACCGTCTTCCCATTCGCGTGATCAACGATCTGGCCTGGCAGAACCTCTTCGTCCGCGCCATGTTCATCCGCCCGACCAATGAAGATTTGAAGACCCACCAGCCGGAGTTCACCGTGCTGGGAGTACCCGATTACATCCCTGACCCGCAGCGTGACGGCTCGCGCTCCGACGCCCTGATCGTGGTCAACTTCGCGCGCAAGCTGGTAATCGTGACCGGCAGCGGCTATGCGGGCGAGATGAAGAAGTCCATTTTCTCCGTCATGAATTTCCTGCTGCCGCCGCGCAACGTGTTTCCCATGCACTGCTCGGCCAACGTGGGCAAGGATGGCGTGACCGCCTTGTTCTTCGGCCTTTCCGGGACCGGCAAGACCACGATTTCCGCCGATCCCGATCGCGGCCTGATCGGCGACGACGAGCACGGCTGGAGTCCCAACGGCATCTTCAACTTCGAGGGCGGCTGCTACGCAAAGACCATCCGCCTGTCGAAGGAACATGAACCGCAAATCTGGAACGCCATCCGCTTCGGTTCGCTGCTGGAGAACGTTCCCCTGGATCCGGAGACCCGCGTTCCCGACTACGACGATGGCAGCAAGACCGAGAACACGCGAGTTGCTTATCCTGTGCAATACATCGACAACGCGGTGATCCCGGGCGTGGGCGGCCATCCCAAAAACATCATCTTCCTGACCGCCGACGCTTTCGGCGTGCTGCCGCCGATTTCACGCCTCAACACCGACCAGGCCATGTATCACTTCATTTCCGGCTACACCGCCAAGGTCGCGGGAACGGAAGCCGGGCTGAAAGAGCCGACGCCGAACTTCTCCACCTGTTTCGGCGCGCCTTTCATGCCCTTGCCGCCCAAGGTTTACGCCGAAATGCTGGGACGGCGCATGCACGAGCACAATGCGCAGTGTTGGCTGGTGAATACCGGATGGTTTGGCGGGCCCTACGGCGTAGGTTCGCGCATGCAGCTGCCCTACACCCGGGCCATGGTGCGCGCCGCTCTCGACGGCAAGCTCAACAACGTGGAATTTGAACTCGATCCCGGGTTCGGCCTGACCGTCCCGAAATCGGTTCCCGGAGTGCCGGCGGAATTCCTGAATGCCCGCGAGGCCTGGAAGGATAAAGCTGCCTATGACAAGGCAGCGGCCGATCTGGCCGCGCGTTTCGCGAAGAACTTTGAGAAGTTTGACGCGCCGCCCAATGTTCGTGCCGCGGGTCCGGCGCCGAGGAAGAGTTAGCCTAACTCAGAGCAACAGGAATTCAAGCCACCTTGTCGCGGTCGCGGAAGCGATCCTTCATCGCCGCGCTGATGCGCTCGATGAACGACACCGGAGCGTTTTGCGGGCCGCGGCCCAGCCGTTTACGCAGCAGCTCGAGAAACTGCGTGACGCGCTTCAGGCGCATCGTTTCCAGGCCTTCCGCGCCCTTTTGCGGGTCCATGACGGAAGCGGCCTCAATATAGTCCCAGAGGATCAGGCGCATGCTGTCTACCGCACTCTTCAGCGCCGCCAGCAGTTCAACATTGACTTCGACCAGGGAAGGTTTCTCGACGGAGATCTCCTGCGATTGCATCGCCAGCCAGTACAGGTCGCTGTGAACAGAGGTCAATTCGTCGGTGAGCGACTTGAGATGCTTTACTAACTCGTTAACGTCTTTCGAAGGTTGCCTTGCCATGATTGGGGGAAGCCTCATACTGCTATAGAACGATCCGCTACTGTGTATGTGTATAGGATGCGCCTCATATAACGTTCGCGCCCGTTACTCAAGGACATGTCCTCTGTGGAAAGCATGTCCCGCAGCATCAGCAAAGTGTCAATACTACCCATAAGATGGAACAGTTTAGGCGGTAATTTCAGGCCCGCGCGGTCGCTATCGACAGGACATGGGCATTAACATTAGAAGACTCGAAGAATCACGGTGAATGCTGATGTATTCGCGAAAAATCAGGGTGGACTACAAACTCGACGGTGTGTTGGCTCCCTGTCCCTTGAAATGGCTGGACAATTTCGCCATGCGCAATTTCACCAACGATCCGGTCTTTGACGATACCCTGCCCGTCGCCGACGGCCTGATCGAGATCGGAACGCGTGTCCCCCTGGATAGGCTGCGCGAGGCAATGACCGACTGGTTCAGGAAGAAGAGCTATCTGGGCAAGGAATCGGAGCTCGTGGTCAAAGAGACGACGTGAAAAGTCACTTTTTTACGCCTCGGGTATTTTCTCGGCGTCCTGATCGGTGTCGGTGCTGCTCTCAGCGGTGACTTTCATCACGATAAGCACCTTGTCGTCGTCATTCATACTGGCGGTGGGATAGGACGACACCTCGCCGAGAACTGCGTCCACAACATCCTGCGCGCTCTCCTCGTGATGCTTGCGAACCACTTCGGCCAGGCGCTTGGGGCCGTACTGCTGGCCGCGCTCATCGGCGATGTGCAGGATGCCGTCAGTGCAGCAGACGAGTAGATCGCCTTTTTCCAGCCTGACTGAGCCGCGCGTGTAGTCGGCCTGAGGAAAGAGCCCGATCACCGTCCCGCCTTCTTCCAGCAGCTTGATCTCCCCGCTCTGCCCGCGGACCAGCATGGGCGGCACCAGCCCGGCGTTCACGTACTGCAGCATGTTGCGCCTGGTGTCCACCAGCCCCAGGAACAAGCTCAGGTTCTTGCCGGCGCGCGTGTCCTTGTACAGCATCTCGTTCAGTGACAGCGCCAGCACCTCCAGCGAGTGCAGGTGCATGACCAGGGCGCGGAGCGTTGCCTGGAGGTTGGCCATGATCAGCGCTGAGGAAACTCCTTTTCCTTCCACCTCTGCCAGCACGATGAGCAGCGACTGCGGGCCGAGATTCAGGAAATCGTAGTAGTCGCCCGCCATGTCAAAGCAGAAATCGCTGAGCACGGCGATGTCGTATCCGGGAACCACCGGCGGCGATTCCGGCAGCAGCCGGTGATGGATGCTGCGCGACAGCGACAGCTCTCTCTCCACGCGCTGCTGCTCCATGCTGTCGCGATGCAGGCGTGCGTTCTCCAGCGCCATGGCCATGTGTCCGGAAAGCTTGGTCAGGAACTCAAGGTCTTCGTTGGTGAAATGTCCGCTCTGCGCGTTGACCAGCTGCAGTACTCCCACGACTGCGCCGAAGTGCTGGCGGATGGGAAGACTCAGCAGCGAGCGAGTCTGGGTGTTGGGACGCTCATCGTAAGCCGGATCAAAAAACTGGAGGCTGGAAGGATTGTCCGTGTTGACTACTTCAGACGTCGCGGCCACCCGGCCGGGAATGCCTTTGCCGAAGGGGATGCGCAGCTCGTGGTGGTCCAGGCCGGAGGCGGCGATCGACCACAGCTCGCGCCGGCGCGTATCCACCAGGAACACCATTCCCCGTTCCGCCTTTACTTCCGTGCGGGCAATCTTCAGGATCAGCTCCAGCAGCTCAGCCAGGTCAAGAGTGGAGTTGAGGAGGCGCGTGGCTTCAAACAACAGTGAGAGCTGGTTGATGCGCTTGTCTTTTTCCTGTGCCGCGAAGATCGTGCTTAGCCGCGCGCCGCTCATTTCGGCGTAGAGCCGCCACCACAGCAGCAGGTCTTCGGATGCCTCGCCGGCGTTGTACAACGCCAGCACTCCGGTGAGCTGGTCACCGGCGAGCAGCGGGTATCCTGAAATGTGAGTGAGCCCGGTGCGGCGGGCAAACTCCTGATCATCGCCGCCAAAAGTTGCCAGCACCACGTTCTCGATGCTGCTCTTGTTGCCGGCCATCTTGCCGATGGCGCCGGCGCCTGCGGCCGCGTAATCGCGGCGGTGACCGGCCTCCAGACCGGAGCTGTGCGTGAGATAACAGGAGCCCGAAGAGGAGTCCCAGAGCCAGAGTTCGGCGCGGGCCACGTCAAAGTCGGCGACCAGCAGCTCCAGGGCCTTGGCGCTTACGTCCTCGCCCGCCCGGCTGAGTGCTGCCACGGCGCCGGCGAATTCGTTCACATAGTTCTTGCTTTGCGCTTTGGTGTTTGCCACAGCCGCCGCCAATCCCAAAGACTTCCGGCCCCATCCGGCCGGAGTTGTGCCTGGGTTTGAAGAATCAATGCGATTCTAAGGACTTCCCGGGAGAGTGCGACTCTAAGTTTAAGAACAGGTGCCCAAGTTGTAAAGACAAGTCACAGTTACCCAAATGAGATGACCTTCCGCGTACTGGAGGCCACGAACAATCAGGATATAATCGCCCACAAAACGCCGCCGAAGAACAGGCTAGGTCGGGCGGCGACAGGATTTCATTCAGGCCAGCCCCAGGTTCTTCCGCCAGGCGAGCGGGAGACAAACCTACAATTGCAAGCTGCCGCTGGCCATGAACATGCGTCAAAAGAAGGTATGATGAGGGCAGTGCTGCGGCTAACAAGTTCCTTTCCCAGGCGTTTAGCACCGGCGGGGATCTGCGCGGGCATTCTCTTGCTGTCTTCAAGCGTGCATGCAGCCGCGCGCGTCGGGCCTTTGTTGCCACAAGCCTTCGCTCCTTCTCTTGAACTCACCACCTCTGCGCCACCAGCGGCTCATGCTCTGCCAACCGTGCCACGGTTGATGACGGTGAGCCTGCTTTCCACCCCAGAGCCAGTTCAGACCGATCCAGTTCCGGGCATCATTGCCGAAGCCGAGAAGGCGTACCAGGATGGCCTTTCTGACTACAAAGCCGGGCATCTTGACGCCGCCAAGCAGGACTTCAATCGCGCCGTGGACATCCTGCTGCAAAGCCCGGTAGGGATTAAATCCGACGATCGCCTGCAGCAGGAGTTCGACAAGATCACCGAAGAAATCAGCAAACTGGAAGTCACGGCCTTCAAGCAGGGCGACGGTTTCACCGAGCAGCAGTCTGAGCCGGCCCCAATCGATGAGGCCAACCAGGTTGCGGTTCCCGCCGATCCCGGCATGACCGCCAAGGCCGAAGCCGATCTGCGGAACACCAATTCTGATCTTCCCCTGATGATGAACGACTCGGTGGCCGGGTACATCAATTATTTCTCGTCCGGCGGGCGCGGCGTTTTTGAGCGCGCGCTGGTGCGCTCCGGGCGCTACCGTGACATGATTCGCCGCGTCTTCAAGGAAGCAGGTATTCCCCAGGACCTGATTTACATGGCCCAGGCTGAGTCCGGGTTCCATCCTCTGGCGTTGTCGCGGGCGCGGGCGCGCGGCATGTGGCAATTCATGGCCAGCCGCGGCGTGGGATACGGCCTGCGCCGCAGCTGGTGGGTTGACGATCGCCAGGATCCGGAGAAATCAACCAGGGCGGCAGCGCGCCACCTCAAGGATCTCTACAAGCAGTTTGGCGACTGGTACCTGGCCATGGCGGCGTACAACTCCGGTCCGGGCAACGTGCAGCAGGCGGTGCAGCGCACCGGTTACGCGGACTTCTGGGAGCTCTACAAGCGCAATGTGCTGCCCAAAGAAACCAAGAACTACGTTCCCATCATTTTGGCCATGACCATCATGTCCAAGAACCCGGGGCAGTACGGCCTTGAGGGCGTCCAGGTTGATCCTCCGCAGAAATACGACGTCGTCACCGTGAACTATCCGGTGGATTTGCGCCTGGTGTCGGAATGCGTGGATGTTCCCGTGGAACAGCTGGTGGACCTCAATCCCAGCCTGCTGCGGCGCACCACGCCCAAAGACCAGTCTTTTGATCTTCACCTGCCCGAAGGCACGCGCGACAAATATGAGACCGCCATCGCCGTGGTGCCCAAAGACAAGCGCGTTTCCTGGCGGTACTACAAAGTGCAGAGCGGCGACACGCTGGCCGCAGTCGCCAGGAAGTATCACACCACCGAACGCTCGATCGCGCAGGTCAACGAATTACAGGACAATGAATTGATCGCGGACGCGCGGCTGGTGATTCCGGTGAGCATCGCCGAGTCCGACAAAATTCGCTATTCCCGCTACGCGTCTCATTACAAGACGCACGCCGGCGACACGGTTCTGACCGTCGCCGAAGACTTCGGCGTGGCCCCGGACCGCCTTCGTCGTTGGAACAGGTTGAAAGGAAACGAGTTACGCCGGGGGCGGCTGCTCGTCATCTACAAGCCTCTGGGTCCCGGAGAGCCGGATAAAGCGCCCCCCAGACGCAGGAAGACATCACCTGCAAACACGAAGGCGCCGGTGAAAACCGGCTCGCGAAACGACCCAAAAGAAACTCTGAGCGCGCGCACTCCCTGACTTGATTATTCCCTGCGCAAGTTGCACACTTGGTGCGCGGATTTGACATGCAATTCATATCGCTTGTTATAATCCGCGCCTGTCTGTTTTGAATCGATGCGGTGGATGCGGCCCTAATTCTCCTGGAGGAACTATGAGCTTTTACGATGAAACCCTCAGAGCAAGGCATGAGGACGACATGGACGATGATTACGGGGACGTCGGTGGCTATAGCGGCAGTTCCGTCGAAGAAGATTATGAGGAAGAGGAAGAGGAATCGATCGGCGCCGAAACCGGCGGCGGCCTGTCCGGCGGCATGAGCGAGCCGGCCAGCCAGCCACCCGCAGCGCCTCCTTCCAGGCCCAAGGCTGCCCCCAAGAAGAAGGCAGCCAAGAAGAAAGCGGCCAAAAAGCCCGCCAAGAAAAAGGCCGCCAAGAAGAAGAAGGCGGCGAAGAAGAGCGCGAAGAAAAAAGGCGCGAAGAAATCTGCCAGGAAAAAGGGCGGAAAGAAAAAGAAGGCCCGCCGCCGCTAAGTCGGCAATCAAAGATCAAAAAGACCGCCCGCGAGGCGGTCTTTTCTCTTCTAGAACATCACAACGCTGCGTTAGATCTTCACCGTCATTGTGACGAATTCAGTTCATCGAGCTGCTTCCTGGCAAAGCCGTCCTTGGGATTTAACTCCAGGATTTTCCGGAAGTCGGCTTTGGCCTTTTCGGTCTGGTTGTTGGCCTTGTGCGCCATGGCCAGAAGGTTGTAGCTCCACATCGAGGGCGGCGTGTTGACTTCCACGTTTAATTCCATGATGGCGGCCGCAGCCTGCGTCTTTTTTTGTTTGAGTAGGCTCTCGGTAAGCTGGTTGAGCGGCGTCTCGCCGAAGTCGTAACGGCCGTCGCCGAGCTCCTTGGCGTGAAGATCGCGGTACTGAGCCAATGCCGCTTCGATCCCTTTTTTATCGATGGTGTCGGCGAGCAGTGCATTCATGGTGATGGGTTTGCTCAGGCCGTGATGACAGGTCACGCATTGCACGCGGGCGGTAATCTGAGGTCCCAACTTCGCGATGTAATCTCCGTTGATCGCGTCAACCATACGCAACATGGTCCGCGCAGTCTTCTTCGTGTCCTTCTCGTCCGACGCGAAATCCATTTCGTTGAGTTGACCGCCTTCCTTGCCTACATGGCAGTACTGGCAGCGGACGCTCAGGCTGAAGGAGAAACCTCTCATGATGCCGATGAGTTCTTCTCGTGTAATGTCCTTGGGAAAGTATTGCAGATTCGTAAATTTCTCAGGAACCTGGGCGGCGAGCGTCCCCGCCAATGCCAGAACCATCGCCAGCCTCGCTGAAAAGCGGCTAGCAGCCTTCAAGACGCACAGAATTTTCTGACGATCTGAGCGCATGTCTCCTCCACTGACCGTGAAGCCTAGCAGTTCATTCGACTGTAAGGGTGGGGATTGATCCAATTCACGGTCAGGGGTTTGTGAAGGAATTGTCAGGGAATTGCAAATCCGGCATCCGTGCCGCGCAGCCAGCTCAGTGAGTGCTATACTCCCGTCCCTGAATGGCGGCTGCGTTGTTCTGGCATTCACGAAGCTCGCGCACGGCCCTGATCGTCGTTCTATTGCTCATCAGTCTGGGTGCTGCGAGTATGTTGGCGGTTCAGGCTTACTACCTGGAAACTTCGCAGCGAGCGGCCGCAGAAGGCGTGCTCAGCGACTACTCCGCGCTGATCGCCGATGAGGTCATTCGCAGATCGACAGCGGAGATCGGGTATTCCGGCTACTATCTCCTGATCGAAGCCTTGCGCCGCGATCTGCAACAATTGCCAGGGCTTTCCACACCCCCCTTAACCGCCCTTGCTACCTCCTCGGACGCTCGCCTTCAACGAGCTTCAAAGCTGGCCGCGGGATACTTCCAGATGGAACGACCGCCTGCCAGGCTTACGTTCTTCGGTTTTGAACCTGGTGAAGATGCAGCCGAGTGGCTGCGACAGAACCTAGCCTCCCCAAAGCGCACTGACCCTGGGCTTCTCGTCTTGAACGCGCAAATACAAGGCGTTTCCCGGACTTTCGTTGCGCTATCGGTTCATCGCCCCGGCCAAGGAGAGAAGATCGCAGGCTTCGAGGTCAATCTGGCTGCTCTGAACCCTTGGTTCGAAAGCGCTCTGAACCGCCAATCGTTGATTCCGGCTTCGCTGGGACACGGACGCGTGTCGAACTCCTTTGTGTACGTGAGCATTCGCGACCAGGGCGGAGTTGAAAGATTTCGTATGGGCCAGGAGCAATCGCATCGGCCTGCCGTCAAGCAGTTTGGCGACGCCTACCAGGGAATGTTTTCGGGCTTTTCCGTGCAGGCATCGCTTGACCCTCAGGTTGCCGGGCGGATCATCATTGGCGGTCTTCCACGCTCCCGGCTGCCCTTTTTATTGGGGCTTCTGATCCTGAATGCCGGCTTGGTCGTGACCGCGATCCTGCAGCTTCGCCGGGAAAGCGCGCTGCAACAACTTCGCGACGAGTTCGTTTCCAGCGTATCCCACGAGCTGCGGACGCCGCTCACGCAGATCCGGATGTTCGCTGAAACGCTGCTGCTGGAGCGAATCCGTTCCGACGAAGAGCGGCGGCGGTCACTGGAGATCATCGACCGCGAGGCCCGGCGACTCACGCAACTAGTCGAAAACCTGCTCCAATTCAGCCGGATGGAGCGAAAGAAAGATCCGCTCGCGAGAGTTCCCCATGCGCTGGCTGTGTCGATTCAGGAAATTGTCGATGACTTCTCATCCGTAACTCCGATCGAGCAGTCGCGTTTCAAGTGCGAGCTGCGCTCCCAGGTAGAAGCCGAGGTCGATCCCGGAGCATTTCGCCAAATCGTCATTAACCTGCTTGACAACGCTGTGAAGTACGGCAAAAAGCCGCAGGTAGTTATCGTGGGACTGGAGTCGCGCGCCGGCAAGGCCTCTCTGTTCATCGACGACGAAGGCCCGGGAGTTCCTCCTGCTGACAGAAAGCGTGTGTTTGAGAGCTTTCACCGACTTGAGCGCGATCGCAGGTCGGTGACTGCCGGAACAGGAATCGGGCTCTCCGTGGTACAAGACCTTGTCGCGCGTCACGGAGGACGCTGCTGGGTTACAACTGGCGACAGAGGGGGAGCAAAGTTTTTGGTCGAACTGCCGCTTTGCTCCGGGAATGGCGTGAAAGATTCCCCGGAGAATTTGCCGTGAGGCGCATCCTGGTGATCGAGGACAATCGCGATCTGGCCTTCGGCCTGCGGAACAATCTCGAGATTGAAGGCTATGAAGTGGAGACGGCGGCTACGGGAAAAGCCGGGCTCGAGGCTCTTGCCAGGATGCCTCCAGACCTCGTGATTCTCGACCTAATGCTGCCGGAACTCGATGGTTTTCGTGTCCTTCGTTCTTTGCGACAGCAGGGCTTTAGCAATCGCGTGCTGGTCTTAACGGCCAAAGGGGAAGAGGCGGACAAAGTCCGCGCGTTGAGGATGGGGGCGGACGACTATGTGACCAAACCGTTCGGGCTTCTTGAATTGCTGGCCAGAGTGGAGGCGCTTTTGCGCCGCCATCACGGGTATTGCGGGCACGAAGACGATCTCACTGGAATCCAGCGGTTCGGCACAATTGAAGTCGATCCCGCAGCGCGCAAAGTCTCTCGAGCTAAGCACAGCATTGATTTGAGCCCCAAGGAATTCGACCTGCTATTGGCGCTGTTACGGGCCCGCGGAGCAGTGGTATCGCGTTTGCAGCTTTTGCGCGAAGTCTGGGGGTATTCGGCGGCCGTCGTAAGCCGGACTGTCGATACTCACGTCGCTGAGTTGCGACGCAAGCTCGAAGAGGACCCGGCCTCACCCCGCCATATCATCACGGTACGCAAGACCGGTTACCGAATCCAGCCCTGACCCTGATCCGCCTAGGCGTAAATACCCCGAACCTTAATCGTATGGGCTACGCGGCTGATGGCCAGCATGTACGCGGCGATGCGGTTGTTGACGTTGTGCGCTTCCGAGAAATGCACCACGTCGCCGAACGATTCGCGAAGGATAAACTCCAGCTGCTCATTCACTGCCGACTCTTTCCAGAAGTATCCCTGGCGATCCTGCACCCACTCGAAGTAGGAGGCGGTCACGCCGCCGGCGTTAGCGAGGATGTCGGGAATGATGAAGACCTTCTTGTCGGCCAGGATCTCGTCCGCAGTTGCGGTGGTGGGCCCGTTCGCGCCTTCGCACACGATCTTGGCCTTGATGCCGGCGGCATTCTGGCTGGTGATCACGTTCTCGGTAGCCGCCGGAATCAGGATGTCGCAGTCGGTCACCAGAAGCTCGCGCGTGTCGAAGGCTTCCGCGCCATCAAATCCGACGATGCCGCGGTTAGCGTTGCGGTCGCGGTATTCGAGCAACGCGTCAATGTCGATGCCGCGCCGGTTGTACAGCCCGCCGTTGTACTCGGCGATGCCGATGATCTTGTAGCCGGCATCGGACATCAGCTTGGCGGCGTTCGAGCCCACGTTGCCGAATCCCTGGATGATGACGCGGGTCTCATCGCGGGAAAGATTGAATTTCTTCAGTGCTTCGTCGCAAACGATCATCACGCCGCGGCCGGTAGCTTCGCGGCGTCCGCGGGAGCCGCCGATGTTGATCGGCTTGCCCGTTACCACAGCTGTTACCGTCTGGCGCATGTGCATGGAGTATGTGTCCATCATCCAGGCCATGGTCTGCTCGTTGGTGTTCATGTCGGGCGCGGGAACGTCTTTCTCGGGACCCAGGAATTCGATCAGTTCGGCGGTGTAGCGGCGCGTCAGCTTTTCCAGTTCGCCCAGCGTCAGCTTCTTCGGATCTACGATGATGCCGCCCTTGGCGCCTCCGAAAGGTATGTTGACCACCGCGCACTTCCAGGTCATCCAGCTGGCCAGGGCCCGGACTTCGTCGAGAGTGACATCCGGCGAGTAGCGGACGCCGCCCTTGGCGGGGCCGCGCGCGATAGAGTGCTGTACGCGGAAGCCGGTAAAGACTTCCAGGGTCCCGTTGTCCATCGACACCGGAATGTGCACGATGATTTCGCGGTTGGGATAACGCAGGATCTTCCACAAACCTTCATCAAGATTGAGTTTCTGCGCGGCAAAATCGAAGCGAGCCGCCTGGGCTTCCCAGGGGTTCAGCTCCTGTTCGAGCGAGACAGTTTTCATTGGTACTCCAGGGAATTAGGACAAACCTACAAAGTATAGATAGCTATGGCCGGAGGAGCAACCGCGTCTGCAGGAAGCGTGACACGCGAGTAACCTGCAGTGGTCCCTCCAAAACTCAGGGTAGAATCATTCAACGCCCGGAAATTATTCCGCGCGCGCCATCGCCATCATTATAGGAGTTTCATTTTCGGATGGTGCGGATCAACTGATCCGCAGTCAGAACCCTCAACTGACCTTTGCTTTGCTCCCTGCGGAGGCGGCGGCTACCGGAACGTGTTTTTCCTGCGGCCGCTCAAGCTGGATCTCCATCCCCTCAGATGCCGCGCGCACTTTGGGATAGTACTCGCGCGCCTTGGCCACCACCGAGTCGATGCACTCGTCGGTGTGGTCGGGATCGTGGTGGAACAGAATGAGCTCCTTCGCTCCGCTTTCCATGACGACGTCCACGGCTTCGCGCCAGTGGCTGTGTCCCCAACCGCGCTTGCGCGCTGCATATTCCTCAGGCAGGTACTGCGCGTCGTAGATCAGCACGTCCGCGCCCTCCGCCAGCTTGCGCACGCTGCGGTCGAAGGTAGGATCGCCGGGCTCGTTGTCAGTGGCGTAAACCAGCACTCCGTCGCGAGTTTCAATGCGGAAGCCCAGGCAGCCCTGGGGATGGTTCAGCCACGCAGACTGGATCTGGCAATCGTCAAACTTGATGCGCTCCGCGCTCATATCGTAAAACTGGCGCCTGGCAGCCATCTCGTTCATGTTGACGGGGAAATAGGGGTCTGACATCTGCTCTTCCAGGGCGCGCTGCAACCCCCGCGTGCGGCTGGAAGAGTGGAAGAAGAATGTGTTCCCGGAATTCTGGTAGAGCGGCGAAAAGAATGGGATTCCCTGAATGTGGTCCCAATGAAAATGAGAGAGGAAAATGTGCGCCGACAGCGGCTTGCCGTTGCTTTCGATTTCGAGCTGCTTGCCCAGGTTGCGGAAGCCGGTGCCACAATCAAAGATGTAGATGTGCCCGTTGATGCGCACTTCCACACAGGATGTGTTGCCGCCGTACCGCAAATTCTCGGGCTGGGGCGTGGGCGTCGAACCGCGAACTCCCCAGAATCGAACCAGCATAAGGCACTTTACCTTTAGTAGCTCAAAATCGCGCCGGTCCCACCCAGGACGGCCGAGCATTTTCCGGCCTGGGACGCAATAGATGTTTCATTTGGGGGGAGGTTCTGAGCCTGGAGCAGAGTATAAGCCCATTCGGCGGTTGCTCGAACACAGTACGGAGTACTCCAACGGGCAGCACCGTGTTGAGTAAGGTACGTGTCCCTTCGGCCAATCGCACAACGTTCTGCGCACGCCTGCGTTAACCGCCCATTTGTTTACCAAAGCGGGCAGCAGGCTTTCCGAAAGCTGAGTCAGTTAAGATAAGTCTTCCATGCTCTTCCCTGATTACAAGGAATTTACCGCGCTGGCGCGCGAGGCCACCCTGGTTCCCGTGGCCAAGACCGTGCCGGCTGACCTGCGCACGCCGGTCTCCGCCTTCCTGGGAATTGCCGCCGAAGAGCCCAACGCGTTCCTGCTGGAATCGGTGGAGGGCGGCGAAAAAATCGGGCGGTACACCTTTCTCGGCGCGCGCCCTTACATGATTCTGCGCGCGCGCGGCGACGAGATTACGCTGGAACGAAAAGGCCGGAAGCAACGGATGCAGGGCAGCATCTTCCGCGTGCTCGATGAGTTGTTGCGCGAGCACCGGTCGGCGCGCGTGCCCGGAATGCCCCCTTTCACGGCCGGCGCGGTGGGGTTTTTTACGCACGATGCGGTGCGCCAGCTGGAAAAGCTGCCCGTCACCGCGCGCGATGACCTGAAGCTGCCCGATTGCGCGCTCATGTTCTTCGATCACTTGCTGGCCTTCGATCATGTGCGCCACGAGATCTACATCATCGTGACGGTCGATGTACGCAAGCAGACGGCACGCCAGGCGTATGCGCATGCCCTGCGTGATATCGCGGCCATCGAAAAGCAGCTCACGGCGCCGCTTCCGCGCAAGTATCTCGTGGCGGCCAGGCCCAAGAGAGGACGGCTGAAGACCGGAGCCTCGGTAAGCAAAGGAAATTTCCTGCGCACGGTGGAGAAGGTGAAGGACTACATCATGGCCGGCGATGTCTTCCAGGCTGTCCCGTCACTGCGCCTGGAGATGGAGCCCGGTGTTCCCCCGCTTAACATCTATCGCGCTCTGCGCCGCGTGAACCCTTCGCCCTACATGTACTTCCTGCGCATGGAAGATATGACGGTCCTGGGCTCATCGCCGGAGATGCTGGTGCGGGTCAAAGGAAGCCAGCTGGAGTACCGTCCGATCGCCGGCACGCGCAAGCGCGGAAAGAGCGAAGCGGAAGATCTTAGGCTGGAGCAGGAATTGCGGCACGACGAAAAGGAGCGCGCAGAACACGTCATGCTGGTCGACCTGGGACGCAATGACGTGGGCCGCGTAAGCGAGTTTGGGTCCGTCAAAGTGAGCAACCTGATGTTCGTGGAGCGGTACTCGCACGTGATGCACCTGGTTTCGGCGGTGGAGGGCCGGCTGCGCCGCGATCTGAGCGCGGTCGATGCCCTGGCCGCCTGCTTCCCCGCGGGCACGCTGACAGGAGCGCCCAAAGTGCGGGCCATGGAGATCATCGAGGAAGTCGAGCCGGTGCGCCGGGGAATCTATGGCGGGTCGGTGCTCTATGCGGACTTTGCCGGAAACCTGGATTCCTGCATCATCATCCGCACCATGCTGGTGAAGGGCAAGAAGGCCTACGTGCAGGCCGGCGCGGGCATCGTGGCCGACTCCGACCCGGAAAGCGAGTACCAGGAGTGTATGAACAAGGCGCAAGCGTTGCTGCGCGCGGTTGAGCTGGCCAGATCGGGAGAATAGCGCCGGCTCAAGGATTTCTGCAACGAAGCGAAAAGCCAGATTAAATTTCAAGAAACCGGCGCCTTATTTCTCCCCCGAGATTTTCGGCGCCGGTCATGAAGATCCTGCCGCAGGGCGGAGGATCAGGCCGCTCATCTGCATCGGCCAACTTGTTTGCGGGGCAGGGGATACGGCGATACCACCCAAAGATGCCTTCGCTTTGCGGCGGGGTCAACAGCAAATGCCGGCCGGTATTAACTGAAGCGATAACTAACAAGATCACCCACCTTCTCCAAGGCTGATGTATACTGTGCGCGACTTTAGTGGCGGGGCTTTTTTATTCATTTAGTTTTTATTTTTTGTGCTCCGCGCCACGAGCTGTGGGGGCAGCTTGCTCATTAGGGTACTGCAGTTTGAAATAGCAAATTTCTTACCTTGACTCGGAGCGCCCCGGTCAGGAGGGTCCCCTTATGGACCTGCTTATTATTCGTCTTGTTTTTATTGCGGTCGTAGCCGTCGCCTGTTACACCTTGCGCCCCTTTGGGTTGGCGAACGTTCCTCACTGGGTTGCCGGATGTCTGGGAGTCGCTATCGGCGTGCTCGTCGTCTTCTTTGAGGCCCGCCTGCGTGTGGTCAGTCTCAAGCGCCTGATCGGGGCCGTCATCGGCAGCATCTGCGGGATCCTCGGCGCCTTTCTCTTCAGCGAAGTTCTGCGCCGGACCATCCCTCACCCTGAAACCCAGCGTTTCCTGCAGCTGATGGTGATGCTGCTGATGTCCTACGTCGGCTTGATCTTGGGCGCCAACAAGGGCGATCTGCTGAACCTGGCGGCGCTGGGCGGCATCTTCGGGACTGAGAAGCAGGGCCGCAAGAGCTTCAAGTTGCTGGATACCAGCGTCATCATCGACGGCCGCATCGCCGACATCGCCGAGACCGGCTTCCTCGACGGCATACTGGTGATACCCCAGTTTGTGCTGCGTGAACTGCAACTGGTGGCCGATTCCGCGGATTCTCTCAAGCGCAATCGCGGCCGGCGCGGTCTGGATATTCTGCAGCGCCTGCAAAAGATCGTGACTGTCAACGTGCAGATCGTGGATGACGATTTTCCGACCATCCGCGAAGTAGACCTGAAACTGATTGAACTGGCCAAGGCGTATGAGGCCAAGATCATCACCAACGACTTCAACCTCAACAAGGTGGCGCAACTGCAGGGCGTGGAAGTGCTGAACATCAATGAACTCGCCAATGCCCTGAAACCCATTGTGCTTCCCGGTGAAGGCATGCGCGTCTTCATCCTCAAGGAAGGCAAGGAATACAACCAGGGTGTGGCCTACCTGGACGACGGCACCATGGTGGTGGTGGACAACGCCCGCAAGCTGATCGGCAAGAACGTGGATATCGCCGTGACCTCGGTCCTGCAGACCACAGCGGGAAAGATGATCTTCGGCAAGTTCGACGAGCGTGCGCGTCCCGGCGAGCATAAACCCGAAGTCAAACCCGATCTCCGCAAACCGCAGGCAATAGGAGTGGAGTCTGCGTCTCCGGCGCAGACGGCGTCGACGGAGTAGAACCCCTCTTGCTGGCCTTTCAACTGGCGGCCTGTCCCCGGCATCACATAAAATAACCGCGTGGCTCTTAAGGCGTTAAGACGATGTTCCCTGTGTTGGCTCTTGCTTGCAGCGGCGTTGTCGGCGCAGCAACCCACTCCAGGTCAGCTTCGGGTTACGGTCACTGACCAGAACGGCCAGCCCCTGGCCGCGGTTTACGTGCTGGTGGAGCAAGAGGGCCGGCTGGTGGTGCAAGCCCGCACCACAGCTTCGGGTGAAGCGGCCCTGGCGCGATTGCCGGCGGGCAGTTATACGGTGGTCCTGGAGAAACAAGGTTTCTATACCAGTTCGCTGGATAAGGTGATCATCGTTGCCGGCGAGATTGCACCGCTCGAAGTTCGTCTGCAGCCGTTGCGCGAATACCGGACGGAGATTGAGGTTACCGCGCAGCCTTCTCCGATCGATCCACAACAAACCGCCAGCACCGATTCCCTGGTAGCTGACGAGATTGCGACAATTCCTTATCCCACCACGCGTGACTATCGCAACGTTCTGCCTTTCGTCCCCGGCGTCATTCAGGATGTCACGGGACAGATCCACGTCGCCGGTTCCAGCACGCAGGAGGTGCAGGATTACCTGGATGGGTTCGAGGTCAGCCAGCCCGCGGGAGGAACGCTGCAGCTGCGCGTCAATCCCGACTCGCTGCGCAAGATCGATGTTGTCAGCAGCCGCTACTCGGCGATGTTCGGCAAGGGTTCCGGCGGTCTGACCGATCTGGCGGTGCAGGACGGCGACAACCGTTTTCGCTTCAACGCCACCGATTTCATCCCTACCGTGCAGAATGTGAAGGGCATCGAATTCAATAACTGGACGCCGCGGGCCTACATCTCGGGGCCGGTTGTGCCGGACAAAGTGTGGTTCACGCTCTCCCATGAAGGCGAGTTCGACCACAACATCGTCAAGCAACTGCCGGACGGAGCGGACACCAATAACGTCTGGCGCACCTCCGATCTGGCCCGCCTGCGCATGAACCTGACCCAGGGCAACGTTCTGACGTTGACCGGATTGCTCGACGTGCTGCACTCCGACGATTCGGGCATCTCGGCGCTCGATCCTGTTTCCGTTTCCCAAGACCTCCATTCCACCATTTATCTGCTCACCGCCAAAGACCAGGTCACGGTGGCGCGCGATTCGCTGCTGGAATTTGGGGCCGGGTACGAGCGTTCGAACAACTCCGACTTTCCCAAGGGCTTCGCGCCCTTTGTGATGACGCCCACGCTGGCCGGCGGCAACTTCTTCGAGACCACCGGAGCCACGTCCGAGCGCACGCAAGGATTTTCCAACCTTTATTTAAAGCCGTGGAGGGCCTGGGGAACGCACCAGGTCGCGGTGGGAGGGCGGCTGGATCGCGTGCTGCTGCACCAGTTGACAACCCGTGGTCTCATACAATTCGTCGACGCCAGTACGCCGCCTGTACTCTTGCGGCAGCTTACCTTTCAGAACGCTCCCGCCCTCAGCCTGGGAACGCGTGAAAGCAGCGCCTATGTGCAGGACCGCTGGTCGCCGCGGGAGAGCCTGGTGGTGGAGGCCGGCGGTCGCTGGGATCGCGACAGCTTTCTCGGCCGCGATTTCTTTTCCCCGCGCATAGGCGGGTCGCTCATGCTGCGCCCGGCAACGGAAACCAAGCTGAGCGCGGGAACCGGCATCTACTACGATCGCACCAACCTGGTACTGGTCAGCCAGTCGCTGCAGGGAAGCTTGGTTGATCAGTTCTTCGCTCCGGCGCCGGCAGTATTCGCTACCTCGTTCGTGGTCGATCCCAGCCGGTTAACGCTGCCACGCTTCGTCAACTGGAGTGCTGCCCTGGAAAGCCGGCTGCCGATGCGGATTTATGGCCGGGTGGAAGTGATCAGCCGGCGCGGAACCCATGGCTGGGCCTACGAAGAGCAGCCTGATGGAAGCTTTTTTCTTGGGACCAACCGCCAGGACCACTACGAGGCGGTGCAGGTCAGCGCCCGCACTGAGTGGAAACGCGGCTATCCGGTGCTGATCGCCTACACTCGCTCGCGCACGCGATCGAATGAGCCGATTGACTTCTCGCTGGACAATTTCATCCTCGGCAGCCAGCTTCCCGGGCCGCTGCCCTGGGATGCGCCCAACCTTTTGCAATCGTGGGGTTCCGCGCCCCTGTTCTGGAAGCTGAGGAAGTTTGATCTGGCCTATTCGATGATCTGGCGCAGTGGTTTTCCATTTTTTACGGTGGATCAGTTTGGGCGAATTCTTTCTGCGCCGGGACAATTTCGCTTTCCGGACTTCCTTACTCTCAACGTCGCCTTGGAGCGTAAGTTTCGCTTCAAAGGCTACTTTTGGGCTGCGCGGATTGGCCTGGACGACATCACCAACAGGCAGAACGCAGCCACCGTCAACAACGTGATCACTCCCTCCTCGCCAACGCCGGTGTTTTTTGGACAGTCGCACCGGACTCTGAACGGGAGAATTCGCTTTCTGGGCAAAGCGCCGAAGTAAGCTCATTCAGGAGAGCTTGTATTCGGGCTCAGGAGTCGCTGCCAGCAGCGCGCGCGTATATTCGTGCACCGGCGCCGAGACGATTTGCTCCGTAGGCCCGGTTTCCACAATCTCGCCGCGGCGCATCACGGCAATGCAGTCGCTGAGATAGCGCACCACCGGCATGGAGTGCGAGATGAAGAGAAACGTGAGTCCGAACTGCCGTTGCAGGCTCTTCAACAGGTTCACTACTTGTGCTCCCACGCTGACATCGAGAGCGGAGACGGGCTCATCGCACACGACGAACCTGGGATGAAGAATCAGGGCGCGGGCGATCCCGATGCGCTGGCGCTGGCCGCCGGAGAACTCGTGGGGATAGCGGCTGAGCGCGGATGAGTCCAGCCCTACCGCCTGCATCATCTCCGCAGCCGCCAAATGCAGGCTGTCCCGCGAGGCGGAGCCACCGTTGGTGCCGTGAATTTTCAAAGGCTCAGAGACGATCTCATCGATTCTCATGCGCGGATCGAGCGAAGCAAAGGGATCCTGAAAGACGATCTGCATGTCGCGGCGCAGGCGCCGCATCTCCCCGGGCGATGCCGCCAGAATGTCGCGGCCGTCAAAGCTGATGCTGCCTGACGTCGGCTCGATCAGGCGGAGGATCATCCGTCCCAGCGTAGTCTTGCCGCAGCCGGATTCGCCGACGAGTCCCAGAGTCTCACCGGCGTGAATGTCGAGCGATACGCCATTTACCGCCGGCACTTCACGCCCGCCAGATCCGGGTTGAAAAGTACCCGCGTCGGAGCGGTAAATCTTTGTCAGGTTCCGGACTTCAAGAAGAGCCACGAACTCGAATATATTTCACCGGCCATGATTGGCGAAGGTTTTTTGAGAAGAGGCCCCAGGCAAGAAAAAAGGCCTTCGTCTCCAATTCAGGATCTGTGGCGTTGTCTGATACGTTTCCTCAGCCAACGAACAGCAATACGGAGCAAAGGCCTCTTTCGGCCGCTCGTGACTGGTTGGACTACGAGCGGGTTCCGCGCGGTAAAAATCGATCGCAGCCCTGGGGCGGTTTGCCAGATACCGGCAATGTTTGCTGCCGTTCGGCTGCTCCAATAATTGGAAACAGGCGCTCGATCCGGGGTTGCTTCTGGGTTCCCCCGATCCTGCTGACGAAGGTGTGCAAGAAATCCCGGCGCGGGCGTTCCTTAATCCAGGGGGAAGGGGGAAGACCGTCCGCAGGACGGTTTGTGAGCCGTTTCACAGTGTTTCCCTCTAAGCTGAGAAGTAAGTGGGTAAAGCGGTCAAATCGCGGCATTCCCGGCCTGAATCCGGCTGTTCAGCATGTTAGAATTTGATCACTTTCGCCGAGAGTCAAGAGCATTGGTCGAACTAGCGCCTTCCATTCTGTCCGCGGATTTTGCGCATCTGGCCGACAACGTCCAAGCCGTTGCCGACGGAGGCGCGACCCTTGTCCACGTGGACGTGATGGACGGCCATTTTGTGCCTAACATCACCATCGGCCCTCCGGTCGTGGCCAGTCTGAGAAAATGCACGCGGCTGCCGCTGGATGTGCACCTGATGATCGAGAACCCCGACCAGTTCATTCACGCGTTCGTCGACGCAGGGGCGGATTGGATCTCGGTGCACCAGGAAGCCTGTATCCATCTGAACCGCACGCTGGAAGTGATCCGCAGCCTGGGCGCCAATCCAGGAGTGGTGATCAATCCGGCTACTCCGGTGGAAACACTGGAAGAGGTGCTGGACATGGTGGACCACGTCCTGGTGATGTCGGTCAATCCCGGCTTCGGCGGCCAGAAGTTCATTCCTGCCACGCTCGGCAAGGTCAGGAAGCTGGCGGCCATGCGCGCCGCCGGCAAGGCGAGCTTCAGGATTGAGATGGATGGTGGAATCGGACCGGACACGATCGCCGACGCCGTACGCGCGGGAGTGGAAATTCTCGTGGCCGGCAATGCGGTCTTCGGACAAGGAAATCCCAGAGAGAATACGCAGCGTCTGCTCAAGCTGGCGAGTGAAGCCACCCTGCTCAGGGTCTAGAGTCCGCTGCCAATGAGGTAGGAATGTCACGTCACATCTTCACGGTTGCCGCGCTGGCCTGCGCCCTTTTGCTGGGCGGATGCATCAATCACAAAGTCAAGAATCCCATGGCCGGGATCGATTCCAAGCAGCCCGACAAGGGACTCTATGACAGCGCCCTGGCCGCCATGAAAAAGGGCCGCTATCAGGAAGCGCGGACCCTGCTGCAGACGTTGGTCAATACCTATCCGGAATCCGAATATATCGCCCGCGCCAAGCTGACAATGGGAGACTCCTGGTACAACGAGGGTGGCTCCGCGGCCTGGGCCCAGGCGGAGATCGAATACAAGGACTTTCAGGTCTTTTATCCCAACATGCCGGAGGCGGGCGAAGCGCAGCTCAAAGTAGCCACCATTCATTATCGCCAGATGGAAAAGCCGGATCGCGACTTTGCCCAGGCGACGCGCGCCGCAGAGGAATACAAGAGTCTGATCCAGCAGTATCCCGATAGTCCTCTCGTTCCGGAAGCCAAGCAGCGCTTGCGCGAAGTTCAGGAGATTCTGGCGGACCGTCAGTACCGCATCGCCAACTATTACTATCTGCATGAAAACCTGGCAGCTTCGCAGGCGCGGCTGCAAACACTGGTGGACGCGTATCCGCTCTACAGCGGCGTCGACCAGGCGCTGTTCGATCTCGGCAGCCTGTATGAAAAGGAAGCGAGCGCGATGCGCCGTCAGAAGCTGGCGGAGAGCGTAAAGGAGAGCATCGCCGGCGACTACGAGAAGCACGCGATAGAAGCCTACCAGCGCATTCTCACCCGCTATCCGGCGATGCACCGCGCCGGTGATGCCCGGCGCCGGCTTGAAGCACTGCACGCCGATGTTCCTAAACCCACTGCCGAAGCCCTGGCCGAGAGCAAAGCGGAACAGCAGAGCCGGCATTCGCTCTCCCGGTCGCAAAAGCTGATGAGCAATTTCAAGAAACATCCCAGCGTGGTCCGCGCTTCAGGCGTAGGCGAGCCCAATATGGAAGAGGAAAAGCCCTACAGCGCGCCGGCCCTGGTGCAGGACATGCAGAAGCGGGTGACGGCCGGGGTTCTTTCCAATCAGAAGCTTGGCCTGGAAACAGTTGGGTCGGGAACGGGAGCAGCTCCCGGACCTAACCAGCCTCCGCCGGGATCTTCTACCGCGGCCCAACCCGCGGCCGCCGCCACGGATACGAATGCAGGGGCGAGCGGTGGCGTTTCGAGCGCGCCGGTGAACAGCGGCGAGGGTTCCACCAACTCTTCCAGCGCAGGCACGTCGAATACTGGAGTTGCTCCAGCTGCCGGCGCCACAGCCAAAGCGAACGGATCGCAGCCGGACGGTGCTCCGCCTGCCGCAGCGCCGGGACAGATCAACGAGATCCCCAAAACTGCGCCCCCTGATGCTCCGAATTCTTCAACCCAAACCACGGAGAGCGGTAGCTCGCAGACCAGCCAGCAAAACTCGAGCGACGACAAGAAAGATTCTTCCAGCAAAAAGAAGGGCAAGAAAGGTTTACGCAAGCTGATACCTTTCTAATCCCGTCTTTTATACCGCAATCGCCTGGGCTAGTACTTTCGAATGGGGAAAAAGGTATGCCACGAGGGTTCCGGAGTGGTCTTACCGATTGACTTCAAAGGTAATTACCAGTAAGTTGTCCTCATTTCCTAGTGTAGAAGGTGTCTGCGAGTGTCAACCAGAATTCTGTTTGCTGACGACAGCGTAACCGCCCAGAACATGGGCAAGAGAATCCTTACTGAAGCCGGCTACGAAGTTGTAGCGGTCAGTAACGGCGCTGCCGCGGTGAAGAAGATCGCGGAACAGAAACCCGACATCATCATCCTCGATCTCTACATGCCGGGATACTCGGGGCTGGAAGTCTGCGAAAAAGTCCGTGGCTCCATGGCCACGTTGAAGACGCCGGTGCTACTGACCGTCGGCAAGATGGAACCGTACCGCCCGGAAGACGCCAACCGCGTCCGCGCCGATGGAGTCATCGTAAAGCCGTTCGAGGCCAGCGATCTGCTGGCGATCATCAAGAAATTTGAAGAGCGGATCGTTGCTGCGCCGCCGCCACTGGCGCAGCAGGTTGAAGCCGCGTCCAATGAAGGTAGTTCCGGAATCGCAGAGCTTCCTGTAGAAGCTGCTCAGCAGGTTTCCAGCCACCCTGCTCAACCCATGGTCGATGTGCCCGATCACATGGCGTCCAGTGCGGCGTTCGTCGATCTGCTGGGAATGGAAGGACAGGAACCGACAGCGGGGGCTCCGCCGCCACCGATGGCTCAGCAAAGCGCTGCCGCGGCGGCGCAGGCCGGCGTTCCGGAATACGAACTTCCTCCATCATGGCGGCGCGAAGAAGAAACCGCCAAAGCTGAAATCGAATTGCCGCTTCCGGCGACAAGCGTCCCGGAACCGCCGCAGCACGATGTGCAGGTTTTTGAAACGGCTCCCGTACCTCCGGCTGCAATCCAACACGAAACCGACGTTGCTCCTCCCCCTGCTTCTTCCCATCCTCTGCAGATTCCTGTGTACCAGGAATCTGCAGGAGCAGCACCGGAATCGGTAGAGATCCTGCCTACCTCCGCGCCGCCGATTGGGGAGATCGAGATACCTCGTGATCCCTATCTGCAGGAGACTGCCGCCGAGGCAACTCGCAGTACCGTAGCCGATATCACTGATCCTGGCTTGATGTCCGATACGTACGCGGAGCCGATCGTACCTCCGCAGCATCACCAGGAGGAGGCTAAAACGGCTCCTGTGGATTCAGAGTTCGCGATTGAGCAGACGCAAGAGACGCCGCTGGACATTCCCGTGCACGAGTCGCAGCCGCCGGAGCCAGCCCCGGCGCCTGTCCAGGAAAAGTCTTTCGCCGATTCGGATTTTGAGGCGCGCGTTGCGGCGGCCCTGGCTTCTTATAACCATGACAGCGCCGCACCTCGGGCGACTGAGCCCCCTCCTGCGATACACGAAATTGAGCATTCAGAACCGCATTTCGCGCGCACCGCGGAACCTGCGCCGCACATGGCAGGAAGCGGCATTGCGGCGGAAGCCATTACCCAACCGCAACCCATCGAGCCCGAGCGTACGGCATCTGCGGAAGTGGAACACGCAGTTTCCGCATTTGAATACCGCCCGCCGATCGGAACACCGTTCGCGGAATCCAATGCCGCCGAGTCTTCTTCGTTTGCGGCCGCGGCGCCTGCTCACGCTCCTGAACCCGCTCCAGCTTTTGCCGCCGAACCGGTGGCGATCCTACCCGAGCCGCCCGCGGAAGATGTGATCGAGGCCGCCGCAGAAAGCAAGCCCTTCGCAGCGTCATCAGCCCAGGCCAGCCGCGAGAACATCGCCCAGGCGGTGGCTCGCGTGATGGAGCGCCTGAAGCCGGAGCTGGTGGACGAGATCCTGCGCGAGCTGAAGCCCAGAGAGTAACTGCTCTCCTGCTCGACCTTTGTTTCAAGGTGCCTCTCCATTATTTTTTCTTGTGAAGCAGATACTCTGCCCAGAACACAAGAGCCCTTCTTCGCCTGTATTCAGTTTTGTTGAGTTCCCGGCAGGGCACAACACCGCGCAGTTCAAACGAATCTAAGAGTGAAAGACAGAAAGTTCTTCAGGGGAAGCTCCTGTCGGGGAAGGCACGAAGTCGGGGAAGGCACGAAAAGGAGAAGACTATGTATCGAATCATTCTATGTGCGGTCGCGCTACTGCCGTTCGGTTTGTTGAGTCCGGCGGCTGCGGCGCAAGGACAGTGGGATCATGACCGCGATCACTACCAGGGTGGTCAAGGCAACTACGGCGGCCCGGGCAGCTTTCAGGATTCGTGTACGGACGCGCACTGGGACGGCAGTGTGCTGTACGCCCGTTGCCAGAAGCGTGATGGCGGCTGGCGCAATACGTCGATCGATTCCAGAAACTGCGGCGCGCAGATTCTGAATCTTGACGGCCGGCTCAGCTGCGGCCAGGCGGACAACGGATATCCCAACAACGATGCGCGCGCTTATGACCGCCAGTATGACAACAATCGCGGCTACTACGGCGGACAGGCGAACCAGGGCGGATTGCCTCCGGGCGATTATCAGCTGACCTGCCAGGACATGCGCATCAACGGCGACCGGCTCTACGCGAGCTGCCAGAAGAGGGATGGGCGGTGGCGTAACACCAGCCTGGACGATTTCGACCGCTGCAACAGCCCGATCGTGAACGATAACGGCCGTTTGAGGTGCAGCCGCTAACTGAAGATAGTAATTTTTCCGGCCCCGTGTCCCGAACCAGAGTCCGGACGCGGGGCTAGCTTTTTAGACTCCAAGTCGAGCCCCATAGCCGGCCCAAGGCGGGTTTCATTGAGTTCCCTTCCCAGGAAGTAACGCATGAGCCGGCGGTGAGGCATGAATGGGTCCGACAAACAAGATTCCATCGTATCCTTCCTGATCTATTGCCGCAGAATCGGCTGCGATGTCCCAGCCTTTCAGGCTGTGAACTCCACACTCGGGAGTGCAGACCCAAGCTTCCCCGCCACTGTACCCCACATCGTAAGAATGCAGAACAAAGCCTTGTTCTTCCAGCCTGTGGCCCATGGGAACGACCTGCTTCTTCCTGGGATGGTGTGGGGCCTTATTGGCATGGATGTTTCCGGTGAGAATGAAGGTCACATCGTAACCCTGCGCGCGCACGCGTTGGCCGATGAACTGGGCCATGGTGTCGTCGCGGTCGTTGACTTGCGTATCAAAAAAGAAGAGCGATACTTTCTGCGACCCGGCGAGCTTGAGCGTATTGCAAACCAAATCCAACATGGACTGGCTGCTCCTCCCATCGTCAATCTTTTGCCAGGCCGGATCGGCAAGCAGTTGCTCGCGAAAGGAGTCGATGCTGGTGTTGTTCTTAACCGCTTCGTCGATCAGCCGTTGTAAAGCGACTGGAAGTTCCAAACCCACCCCGATCCGCTTGCGCTTTTCCCTGGCCGCCGCCACGGTCACAAGATTGCTGAACAAACGGGGCGTTTCTTGTGTTCCATGAAGTTCACCGATGAGGATGATCTCCTTCGCGCTCCAATCCGGCGGTGTCGCGGGCTTCTGGGCATCAGGGTTGTGAGCCTGGGATTGAGTAAAAGCCGTGCTGGAGAGTCCCAGCAGCAAAACACACAACAGGAGTCGAAGGAATTTCACTTTGTCCTCCTTGGCGATAAAAAAGGCGGATCCGTGCAAGTGGAATTCTAAACCGATATTTCTTCCGGAAAGTTTGTGCGCGGGGTTACAAGTTTGCAGCCGCTCAACCCTCAAGCGACTACAAGCCGCGCTGGCAGCCCCAATGACGGAACACAAACTTAAAGACCAGACTTGGAACGAATCGACATCTCGATGACCTTCAGCAGTTCGGGCGCAAACCGTTGGGGGTAGGCCAATGAAAAGAACACCGCCAGCTGAGGATAAACCTCGGCCAACAGCGCGCGGACACGCGGACCATCGCTCTCCGGCAGCGGATAGATGCGACCGCACTATTCAGTTCGCTGAGGTATCGCTCGTGGAGCGAGCAAGCTTAGAGCAAAATGTTCCGGCGTATCCGCAGGCTGGATGATCGGAAACCCCTTAGCGCGCACCAGGAAGAGAAAGCCTTGCAACGGAAGTCGAAGGAAGAAAATGGCTTCCGGCGACCCACAAATGGAGACGCCGGAGCCATTTGTTCTCCGATTCAAAAGCGGGTGCACCGCAGGTTTCCGTCATTGTTCACAATCGGGCTGCTGCATCGATCGAAATACAAGCTGGTGCCATGCCAACTTCCGTTACGCCGCTGGCAAGTCGCGTACAGCCGGTTACCCGCCACATGCATATCCTGGCAAGTGAGCTTGTAATCACCCGGTGGCAAACCTCCACGCCAACCACCTTGAAATGGTCCGCCGGGACGGCCAGAGTCATGATTATCGTATGGGCCTTGCTGGTAGCCAGAGGTAGCCTGGCCGCAACTCAGATAACCATCGAGGTTCAGGATCTGCGCACGGCAATTCCTGGAATCGATGGAAGAATTGCGCCAGCCGCCATCCATTCTCTGGCAACGGGCGTATAGAATGCTGCCATCCCAGTGTGCGTCCGTGCACGTATCTGTGTAAGTGCCAGGGCCGCCAAAGTCACGATCCGACCGGCCTTGCGCCGAACTTGCGGAACTCAGCAAAGCAAATTGAATCAGCGCGACCGCGCATAAGATTAAACGATACATAAGTATCTCCTTTCGTCCCACAGGAGGCTCCCCTTGAGCACTCTCTTTATTGAGGGCACAATCGAGGACGATAGGATTGTGTCTTAGGGGTAAGTTCATGGTGTTACCCCTATGACATAGAGATGCGGAACAAGTGGAAAACGTTCAAGCCCGATGGAAAGAATTCTGAACAGGGCTGCTAAAAATACAAGAAATACCATTGGGACCCTATTGGGCGGGTTGGCAGGCTACGTCCTCGCTCAGGGTGTTGGACGCGCTGCGGCGCGTGCGGCAACTACGCCTGCGCAAACTCCAACGTCACCTCCTGCTCCCGGATCGTCTGCTGGTTCTGCACGCACTGCCGTTGCCCCTGCTCCAACTGCTGCTGGGTTTGCAACACCTGCAAGTTATTCAAATCCGTCGGGCTGTGGCACCACATGTAGCACAGCGCCACTGTCCAGCCCCCCACGCGCCCGCGGCCCGCGCCCCGGCCCTCCGGCTGACTAAGGGGCTGAGGTGTAGCAGTTTTCCCGCTCGAATAGCTATCCCCTACGCGGGTTTGCCCCTTGCTGCTTCGCGACTGTAATATCGAGGATTAACCCTCGACCGCGAATGCCACACGAACTTTCAAAGACATATGATCCGGGCTCGATTGAGGCCCGCTGGGCCGAATACTGGGTCCGCGAGAAGCTCTTTGACGTGAAAACGCCGGAACCGGGGTCGCAGGCCAGCGTGTTTTCGCTGCTGCTGCCGCCGCCCAACGTTACCGGCAGCCTGCATATCGGGCACATGTTCGAGCACACGGAGATGGACATCATCATCCGCTGGCAGCGCATGCGCGGCCATCTCACCTTGTGGCTGCCCGGCACCGACCACGCCGGCATCGCCACCCAGATGATGGTGGAGCGGCAGTTGGCCAGCGAAGGCACCAGCCGGCAGAAGCTGGGCCGGGAAGCTTTCGTCAACCGCGTCTGGGAGTGGAAGAAGCATTACGGCGGAGCCATCCTGCAGCAGATGCGGCGCCTGGGCGACTCGGTGGACTGGGAGCGCGAGTACTTCACCATGGACGACGACCTCTCGCGCTGCGTCACCGAGGTTTTTGTCCGCCTGCACGAAGAGGGGCTGATCTACCGCGGCAAGTACATCGTCAACTGGTGCCCGCGCTGCATGACCGCCATTTCCGACCTCGAAGTCATGCACGAGGAGTTTCCCGGCAAGCTCTATCAGATCCGATATCCCTTTGCCGACGATCCAAAACAGTTCGTCACGGTAGCCACTACACGTCCCGAAACCATGCTGGGCGATACCGCGGTCGCGGTCAATCCCAAGGACGCGCGTTACACCAAGCTGGTGGGCAAGAAAGTCATTCTTCCGCTGATGAAGCGCGAGATTCCCATCATCGCCGACGACTTCGCCGATCCCCAGTTCGGCAGCGGAGCGGTCAAGGTCACGCCGGCGCACGATCCCAACGACTTTCAGATCGGGCTGCGCCACCATCTGGAGCAGATTAACGTGATGGACGAGGAGGCGCGCATCAACCAGAATGGCGGAGCCTATGCCGGCCTGGACCGCTATGAAGCCCGGGAAAAGATCCTGCATGACCTGGAGCAGCAGGGCCTGCTGGCAGGGATCAAGGACCACGTTTACGCCATCGGCAAGTGCGACCGCTGCAAGACCATCATTGAGCCGCGGCTCTCCAGGCAGTGGTTCATGGCGGTCAACAAGGAGCCGATCCACGGCGGCATGAGCATGGCCGGCGCCGCAAAAAAAGCGGCCCTGGACGGCGATATCCGCTTCACGCCGGAAAACTATCGCGCCATCTACCTGCAGTGGATGGACAACATCCGCGACTGGTGCGTCTCACGGCAGCTGTGGTGGGGACACCGGATTCCCGCCTGGTACTGCCGCGACTGCGATGAGATCATCGTGGCCCGCTCGACGCCCGCGAAATGCAAGTGCGGCAGTACGCGCCTGGAGCAGGAGACTGACGTCCTCGACACATGGTTTTCCTCCGGCCTGTTGCCCTTCACCACGCTGGGCTGGCCGGAGCCTGCGCGCGATCTGGAAGTTTTCTATCCGACGTCACTGCTGATCACCGGCTTCGACATTTTGTTCTTCTGGCTGGCGCGTATGGCCATGTTCGGCTGTCATCTGATGATGCCGCCGCACCGCCCGGAACTCAAGGCCGATCAAGCCAAAGGCAAGATCACGCTCAAGGATGCTGTTCCTTTTCGCGAGGTCTACATCCACGCCCTGGTGCGCGACGCCACGCGGCAGAAGATTTCGAAGACGAAAGGCAACGTGATCGATCCTATCGAGATCACGGAGAAGTACGGCACCGACGCGGTGCGCTTCACCCTGGCTTCCATGGCTTCTCCGGGGACCGATATTGCCTTCAACGAGAGCCGGACGGAGGGCTACCGCGCCTTCGCCAACAAGATCTGGAACGCCGCCCGCTTCGTCTTCATGAACCTGGACCGCGTGGGCGGAAGTTTGATCGCGGGAGTTCCCGCGGGAGCGCTTGATCGCCTGGAGAATCGCTGGATCTATTCGCGGTTCAACCGCGTTGCCGGCGAGATCAATGACAGCCTGAAGGAGTACCGTTTCGACGAAGCCGCCAACAAGGTCTACCAGTTCTTCTGGGGCGAGTTCTGCGACTGGTACCTGGAGATCATCAAGCCGGCGCTGCTGGGAGAGGAGAATGAAGCGCGGGCGGCGCTGGCCTTCCTGGGAGTGATTTTCGAGGGCGCGTTGCGGCTGCTCTCGCCCTTCATGCCTTTCATCACCGAGGAGATCTGGCACACAGTTTACGCCGGCCGGCCGCCGCACAAGTCGATCGCGTTGTCGCGATACCCGGTGCGCGACCAGGCCTGCCTTAACGACCAGGCGGAAGCGGAGATGGCGCTGCTGCAGGAGCTGATCGTCACTATCCGCAACATTCGCGCCGAGCTGGGAGTGGAACCGAAGCTCAAACCGCCGGCGCGCATCCATGCCGGTGATAAAGTTCGCAAATTGATTGAGGCCAACCGGGGTATGGTGGAGCGGCTGGGTAGCGTGGAAGGCCTTGAGTTCGTGAGTAACTCGCTGGCCAGCCTTGCTGGCGCACGAACGGCCACAAGATTCGAGGTCGCCCTCGTTTACGAGAAGAGGATCGACAAGGCGGCCGAGCGCGAGCGCCTGACCAAAGAGATAAAGAAACTGGAAGCCCAGCTCGCGAATGCCGAACGGCAACTTAGCAACCAGCAATTCCTGGCGAAGGCGCCACCGCAGGTGGTGGAAGGATTGCGCAAGCAGGTAGAGGAATTGAAAATTCTGATGGCCAAGTTGCGCGCCCAGTTGGATAAACTGGATTAGGATTTCTGATTCAAGATTATGGATTGGCACAGCCGCAGAATAAGCGCGATCCTTGAAGCCGCGCTGCTGGAAGACCGCGCCACCAGCGATGCGACCTCGCGCGCGTGCATCGACCCGCAGCAGCGGGCGACCGCCACCATTCTGGCCAAGCAGGATTGCGTGCTCGCCGGGGTAGGCGCGGTCAGCCGCATTCTGGAGGTTTACGAGCATCTGGATCCCCACGTGATCGGCCATCCCGAGGTCATCAGCCACGGCGAGATCTTTGACGGAGTGCGCCTGCACAAGGGCCAGGCGATTGCCGTGGTGCGGCACAACGCGCGCGTGCTGCTCTCCTGCGAGCGCGTGATCCTGAACGTGATGCAGCGGCTGAGCGGCATCGCCACGCTGACGCGTAAGTTCGTGGACGCGGTTCACGGCACGCAGACGCGCATTCTCGATACCCGCAAGACCGTTCCCGGGCTGCGCGTGCTCGACAAATACGCGGTGCGTTGCGGCGGCGGCCACAACCATCGCCAGGACCTCTCCGACGGCGTGCTCATCAAGAACAACCACATTGCCCTGGCGGGCGGCGTGACCGCGGTGCTCAAGAGGGTGCTGCAGAACCGGCGGCAGGAGCAGATGATCGAAATTGAGGTGCGCACCCTGGCCGAACTGGAGGAGGCGCTGGCCAACGGCGCGGAGCGGATCATGCTCGACAACATGAGCGTAGACAACGTTCGCGAGGCGATCGCGCGCGTCCGCAAAGAGACGCGCAGGGTGCTGGTAGAGGTCTCCGGTGGAATCCGCCTGGAGAACGTGCGCGCGTACGCCGAAACCGGCGCGGATTATATTTCCGTGGGATCGCTGACTCACTCAGCGCAGGCGGTGGACTTCAGCATGAGAATCGTAGCCGCATGACATCAGAGACCGGTACGAAAGCCATGCAGACCGAAGACACATTATCGGCCGAGGCCCTGGCGCCGCTGGTGCGGAACACGATCTTCTCCGGCAACATCCAGTGCTTTTCGCAGGTGGCATCCACCAACGCGCTGGCGTTGGAAGCGGCCGGGGAATTCTTTGCCGGCCATGAAGGATCGGCCGAAGGCGCAGCCTTCCTGGCCGATGAGCAGACCGCCGGCCGCGGCCGCGCCGGGCATAGCTGGCACTCGGAACGCGGAACGGGGATCTACGCGTCTTTTCTGCACCGGCCTCCTATGTCGCCGGCGGACGCTTTGTGGCTGTCGTTGCTGGCGGCAGTGGCGGTGCAGGACGCGGTGCGGGAGACCACCGGGCTGCAGGCCGATATCCGCTGGCCCAACGACATGCTCCTCCACGAGAAGAAATTTTCCGGCATCCTTACGGAGATGAGTTCGGAAGCCACGCGCGTGCAGCATGCCGTGATCGGCATCGGCATCAACGTGAACCAGCGCAGCCTGCCCGCGGACCTGGAGACGCCCGGGACCTCGCTGCTTCTCGAAACCGGCAAAGAGTGGCCGCGGCTGGAACTGGCGGGCGCGTTGATCCGCGCGGTTGACCGCGAGTATCGCGCCCTGGTTCGCGCCATGAGCGGCCCTATCCGCACGCCCACACTGCGCTTCGAGCCGCTTATGAAGCGAGTTGAGTCGCGCTCGTCCTACGCGCGGGGGAAGCAGGTGCACGTGGATGAGGACGGCGGCTATACCGGCGTGACCGACGGCCTGGATCCCCGCGGCTTTCTGCGCGTCCGTACCGGCAAAGGATTGCGCATTGTGGTTTCCGGCTCAGTGCGGCCGCTGGCAGGGAGGAACGATGCTGCTGGTTCTTGACGTCGGGAACACCAATACCGTGCTCGGCGTGTACGAGATGGGCGAAGCCGATTCTGCGAAAAAATCCGCGGCCCGCCTGATTTCACACTGGCGCGTGGCCACGGTGCGCAGCCAGACGGTGGACGAATACGGCGTGCTGTTCCGCAATCTGTTCGCGATCGGCAATGTGGAAGCCGGCAAAGTGCGCGCGATTATCGTTTCCTCGGTGGTGCCGCCCATGGACTTCACCCTGCGCGAGGTCTGCGAGCGCTACTTCCACCTCAAACCGCTGTTCGTGGAGCCGGGGATCAAGACAGGAATGCCCGTGTTGTATGACAATCCCGCCGAAGTTGGCGCAGACCGCATAGTGAACGGGGTAGCTGCCTTCGAGAAGTACGGCGGGCCGTGTGTGGTGGTCGACTTTGGCACAGCCACAACTTTTGACGCGGTTTCGCGCAAAGGCGAATACCTGGGCGGAGTCATTGCGCCCGGCATCGGCATCTCCGCCGAAGCGCTGTTCGAACACGCGGCGCGCCTGCCTTTCGTGGATGTGCGCAAGCCGGCGAAGGTGATCGGCACCAATACCGTGGCCAGCATCCAGTCAGGATTGTTCTTCGGCTACCTGGGGCTGGTGGATGGATTGCTCGAGCGGCTGATCGGAGAACTGGGTCCGGAGACCAAGGTGATCGCCACCGGCGGGCTGGCGCCGCTGATCGGCCGCAATTCCCGGCACATCAAAAACATCGACGACCTGCTGACGCTGGAGGGCTTGCGCATCATCTGGGAGCGAAACCATACTTGATCTCAGAACTCATTGCCGTTAAGCCCGGCGCCGGACCCCGCGTGGAAAATTATTTCAACTACTTCACCGAGATTGAAGAGCACTTTTGCCGCCGCCGGGGAAGTCTTCTCACGGTATCAAGTCTGGACTGGGCGCTGATGGAGACGTGGAAGGATGCCGGCATTCCCCTGGAAGCGGTGCTGCGTGGCATTGACGCTTCTTTCGATCACTACGACCGGCGCCCAACGCGGGCGAAGAGCAAAAGGATCAATGGCCTGGCCTGGTGCGCCCAGGAAGTTCTATCGGCGGCCGAAGAGATGAATGAAGCAGCCGCTGGATCACAGCGCCAGGCGTCAAAAAGCATTCCCGGGCTGGGGCCGGCGGAGATTGCGGCTTACCTTGCCCGCAATGCTGCTGCGCTGCACGGGATTGCTGAGCGAACCTCCGCGGGAGCGCTACGCACCGCCGCGCGCGAATGCGCGGCTTCTCTCAGAGAGCTCGCCGAAGCCGAGAAGGCCAGGAGCGCGCAGACTCCGCAGGCACACGCACCGTTTCATCTTGACGAGCTGGAGCGGAATCTCACGGTGCTGGAAGAGAGACTGCTCGCAGCGCTGACGGTGAGCGCGGCGGAAACCGATCTGGTGGAGCTGCGGGCCGAGGCGGATCGTGAGATCGCTCCTTACCGCAACAAGATGCCGGGGTTCCAGATTGAGCAACTTCGCCAACAATTTGTTCACAAGAGGCTCTTAGAAAAAGCTAAAATTCCGCGTCTCAGTCTCTTTTACCTGTGAACCTGACCATCGAAAAGCTGGTGTATGGTGGTGAAGGGCTGGCCCGGCTCCCCGACGGCAAGGCCGTCTTCCTTCCTTTTGTGCTGCCGGGCGAAGAGGTCAGCGCCACCCTGGGGCAGCAGAAGAGCAGCTACGCCCGGGCCACCGCCGACGAGGTGCTGAAGCCGGCGGCCACGCGGGTGGCGGCCAAGTGCCCGTATTTCGCGGCCTGCGGCGGCTGCCACTACCAGCACACGCTCTACAACGCCCAGCTCGACATCAAGCGCGCCATCCTGCGCGAGACCCTGCAGCGCAACGCGAAGATGGAATGGAAAGGCGAGATCAAGATCCTCTCCGGCGAGCCGTGGAACTATCGCAATCGCACGCGCATGAAGATCCACGGCGGCGCTGAGTTTGCCATGGGCTATCACAAGATGGCCTCGCACGAACTGCTGCCAGTGAAGAGCTGCCCCATCAGCTCGCCGCTCATCAATCGCGCCGTGCAGGCGCTGTGGAGCATGGGCGAAGCGGGCGGAGTGCCTGCGGGAGCAAAAGAGATCGAGTTCTTCGCCGACCACGCGGACGCCCGGCTGCTGGTGGAGCTCTACCAGTCGCCGGAAGCGCAGGGGATCAGCGAGTTCGCTGCGGCGCTGCTGAAAAAAGTTCCGGAGATCAAGGGGATCGCCATCTTCGCCGAGCGTCCCAGCGGCGTAGGCGCGCAGCATAAGGAGACTATCGGCGCTTCCTACCTGCAATACCAGGTTGGCGAAAAGGCCTTTCGCGTGAGCGCCGGAGCCTTCTTCCAGACCAACCGCGACCTGGTGCAGAAGCTGGCGCAGACGGTGGCGGGAGACTTCTTAGGCAAGATTGCGCTCGATCTCTACGCCGGCGGCGGGTTGTTCGCCAATTATCTGGCCAAGCGATTCGAGCAGGTCTTCGCCGTGGAGTCGTCCCCGGCATCGGCGGGAGACCTGAAAGCCAACGCGCTCAAAAACGTTGTTCCGATTTCCAGTACGACGGAGAAATTCCTGCCTCGCTGCCTGAACATGAATCCGGAAGTGGTGGTGGTGGACCCGCCGCGATCGGGCCTGGGAGCAAAAGCCACGCAGCTGCTGGCGGCGCTGCGGGTGAAGCGGATCGTCTATGTCGCCTGCGATCCCGCGACCTTGGCCCGCGACGTGAAGACCTTCCTCGACTTCGGCTACAAGGCGGAAGAAGTTTTCCTGGTCGACCTGTTTCCGCAGACATTCCATTTGGAGAGCATCGTCCGCCTGGTGCGTTAACTTTTTTGTGGACATACTCATAACGATATTATAACGTAACTACAAGCATTGTGGCGTGCAAACCACGGCCCCGGGGCCTTGTGGCGGCCTTGCTGTGCAGCGTCGGGCACTGGAATGAGGGACTCGCGCGGAGAAAAATCCGAATTGACTTGGATTGACTTGGATTGAAGTGGATTGAAATGGATTGAAACCGGGGGGAGGGGGGGCAGCAGTGGGTTTGCGGGCCGAGCATCTGAAAACAAAGGGCTTAAGCAAGAATCGGAGCAAAAGGCAGGCCATTTTTCATGGAATTTGAGCTCGTCGGGCGCATGTTGGCGGTCGTTTCCCTGCTAGACGGGCAGGACAATACAAGAGCATTCATGTGGTCATAAAGAATTGCCAGCCCAGGGCGGCAATGAGCGGGATGGAGCGTTGTAGCGCCGCCTCAGCTGTTCTGGGCCCTTCGAGTAGGCGACAGCAGGTTTTGATCTGATAAAGTAGGAGTTTCATCTTGAGAAAGAGGCGCGGCAAATGCAGGTTGCAGTCGTAGGGTCGGGATATGTCGGGCTGGTGGTGGCAGCGTGCTTCGCCGATCTCGGCCACAAGGTTCGCTGTGTCGATCAGGATCAGGCGAAGATCGCCGCGCTCAACGCCGGCGAGAACCTGATCCATGAAGAGTTTCTGCCGGAGTTGCTGCGCCGCCACCGCGGACGAAACCTGACTTTCTCGACCGACTTGTTGGGTGCGGTGAAGGAATCGTTGGTAATCGTGATCGCCGTGGGGACTCCGGCTGCCGCCGATGGAGAGGCCGATCTTTCCTACGTGGAGTCAGTGACCCGGGAGATCGCGCACTCAGCCGACGGTTACAAGCTGATCGTGGAGAAGAGCACTGTGCCGGTGTACACCAACGCCTGGATTCACCGGGCGATGGTGCTTAACGGCTGTCATGATTTCGACGTAGCCTCGAATCCCGAGTTCCTGCGCGAGGGCACGGCGGTAACGGATTTCCTGTACCCCGACCGCATCGTGGCAGGGATCGGCAACGAAAAGGCCGCCGCGATTCTGCGGGAGCTTTACGGACCGCTGCGCGATGGAAGTTATGCGCAGCGTGACGGCGCTGTGCCGCCGCCGGATGGTTGCACCGTTCCCCCGATATACCTTGAGACTTCGCCGCAGAGCGCGGAGCTGATCAAACACGCATCCAACGCCTTTCTGGCCATGAAGATTTCGTTTATCAACGCCGTGGCTTCCATGTGCGAGGCGGCGGGCGCGGACATTGAAGACGTGCGCAAAGGGTTGGGCAGCGACTCGCGAATCGGCTCGCGATTTCTGCGCGCGGGAATCGGCTACGGCGGATCGTGCTTCCCCAAAGACGTTGCCGCGTTTCGCGCCGTGGCCCGCGAGCTGGGCTGCCAGTTCAGCCTGCTGGATGAGGTTCACCGGGTAAACGAAGAGCAGCGGCAGCGGTTTCTCAAGAAAGTGAAAGCCGCGCTGTGGACCCTGAAGAGCAAGCGGCTGGCGGTCCTGGGGCTGGCTTTTAAGGAAGGCACGGACGACGTCCGCGAGTCACCGGCCATTTACGTTGTGCAGAGCTTGCTTAAAGAGGGCTGTGAGATCGCCGTCTACGATCCTGCGGCCATGCAGCGGGCAGGTGAGGTGCTGGGCGATTCTGTGACTTACGCAAAGGATTCGTATGCGGCCATGGAGGGCGCCGATGCCCTGCTGATCCTCACCGAGTGGAGAGAGTTTGCCGGCCTGAATCTGGCGCAGGTGAGAGCTTCTCTGCGGTATCCCATCGTACTGGATGGAAGAAATCTGTACTCGCCTGAAGCCATGACCAACGCAGGATTGAATTATTACAGCGTCGGTCGTTCGTCCCATCAGACGGTGCCGTCAGTGGTGGTTCCGGTTAAGTCCGCAGGCTAAAGGGCAAGAAGGAATTCATCTCTTCAAGGGCTTGTGACTTGCGCATGCAGTCGGAATATGTCAAGGTAAAAGGCTCTGGTTCTGTGGTTGCGAATATCGGGAGAGTTGTAAACACCGAGTTTGTTTTGCGCAGCTACGACAAGCTGATCTTTGGCCGGCCGGGAACCAACAGAAGATATCCCCGTCTTCGCCGCTTAGCGTGGCCATTGCTATCGAATCATTGACCCTTGACGGTCTCTTGTAAGACGCAGAGTTTCGCTGGGCTTACCGACAGCAGGGTGGTCGAACAACGTGCAGTCGAAATCACGGCCCGTGTTTGAAGATCAAGGAAAGCACTTTTGAAGAGCAGCACCCACGGCAACGGCGCAAGATCCCTCCCCAGGCTGCTTTTCCTGTTTGCCGACGACAGGTTCTTCTGGTCGCACCGCTTGCCCATGGCGCGGGCGGCCCTGCGCAACGGCTATGAGGTGATCGTGGCCACCGGCGTTTACGCCTTCGGCGAGGAGATCAAGGCGGAAGGCTTCCGGCTGATTCAGCTGGATTTCACGCGCAAAACCCGCTCATTGTTCAACGAACTGCGCGCCATCCGTGAAATCCGCAGCACATATAAGAAGGAGCAGCCTGACATCGTGCACCAGGTGGCGATCAAACCGGTCCTGTTCGGCTCGATTGCCGCGGTCGGTCTGGAACGCAGGCCGGTCATCAACGCCCTGACCGGGCTCGGCTATCTGGTGGCCTCGAGTTCGAAGAAGGCAAGCTTTCTGCGCTCCATGGTGTGGCGGATCTTCCGTTCTCTGCTGGGCGGCGCTCATCAGCGCGTGCTGGTGGAGAACCAGGACGACAGAGACCTGGTGGTGTCGCGGCTGGCGGTGCCGGAGAACCGCGTCATCGTTACTCGCGGATCCGGGGTCGACATCAAAGAGTTTCCCGAGAGCGACGAGCCGGCCGGCATTCCCGTGGTGGCGCTGGCGGCGCGCATGCTTTGGATCAAAGGGATCGCCGACTTTGTCGCCGCGGCCGGCCTGCTGCGCAAAATGGGGATCCGCGCGCGCTTTGTCCTGGTCGGCGACAGTGACGCCAATAATCCTTCGTGTGTTCCCCGGGAACAGCTTCTGGAATGGGATAAGAACGGACAAGTGGAGTGGTGGGGACATCAGCAGGACATGCCGGCGCTATTCAAAAAAGTCAGTCTGGTGTGCCTGCCTTCGCACGGCGGAGAAGGCGTCCCCAAGGTGCTGATGGAGGCGGCGGCAAGCGGCCGCGCCATCGTGACCACTGACGTACCCGGATGCCGTGAAGTGGTTCGCTCGGGGATCAACGGCGTGCTGGTGCAGCCGAGAGATGTGCAGGCCCTGGCCGGCGCCATCGAGCATCTGGTCCAGGATGCTCAGCTGAGACAACGAATGGGAAAGCGCAGCCGGGAGCTGGCAGTCGCCGAGTTTTCCGAAGATGCGGTCATCCGCCAGACCTTAACGGTGTATGACGAAATGCTGCATTCATTTCGTCCAACGTTGAAACCAGCCCTCGAGGTGGGAAACTAACGTCGATGCACGCGCCACAACACCGAATGATTGAGGTGCAGATGCTTCTAAGTTCGATGAGGTGGGCCAGTCAGTGGCTGTTGGCGCCGCTCACTGCATTCCTGGCCACCGTCATGCTGACCCGGCTGCTGATTCGGATTGCCCCTTCCCGAGGCTGGGTCTCATATCCACGGCAAGACCGCTGGAATTCACGCGTGGTTGCGCAATTCGGCGGAGTTCCCATCATTCTGGCGTGTACCGCTGCTGCGGCCGCGTTTTTTCCGTCTCGCCAGAACTGGCTGCTGCTGCCTCTGATGTGGAGCATGGCGCTGCTGGGGCTGGCCGACGATGTGTTCGGACTTATGCCTCGGGCCAAGCTGTTGGGACAGATCGCCATCGCCGCCCTGGCTGTGGCCACGGGAATCATTCATCCCCTGACCACGCATTTCTGGATCAATGCGCTGTTTACCGTCTTCTGGATTGTCGGCATCACCAACGCCATCAATCTGCTGGACAACATGGATGGCCTGGCAGCAGGAATAGCGTTGATCGCTTCCGCCCAGGTCATTCTTCTGGCCGGTCCGCAGAATGCGACCAGCGGAGTGGCGCTGTGCATGTTCGCGGCTTGCGCGGGCTTTTTGATCTTCAACCGCAATCCCGCGCGGATATTTATGGGCGATGTTGGCGCCCTTGCGATCGGCTTTTTCCTGGCCTGCGCGTCAGTCAAGACCGCCGAACATCTCTCCAGCCTGGGATCGGTGCTGTTCGTGCCCGCGCTGGTATTGTTCATTCCCGTCTTTGACACGCTGCTGGTGAGCGTGACGCGGCGGCTGAACGGGCGAAGAATCTCTCTGGGAGCACGCGATCACGCTTCGCATCGCCTGGTAATGATCGGGCTCAACGAGCGGCAGGCGGTGTGGGTGCTGTACGTGATCGCGGCCACCGCGGGAGTGATGGCGTTCCTTTGGAAGTGGTCGTGGGGCAACCTGGGAGCAGGTCTGGTGGCGCTGTTCCTTATCGGGAGCACGCTCTTCTGGGTGTACCTGGCCAATCTGCAGGTGCCGCCCGCGTGGCTGTCTCCCCATCAGGAAGATTTGTTCCTGCTTCCGCGAACCCTGCAGCAAGTGGCGTTCAAGATATCGGCGATCCTGCTGGATGGTGTTGTCATAGTGGTGGGGCTGTATCTGGCCTACGTGTTCAAATTTGAAAAATTTGACCAGGAGCTGCTGGGAAGATTTCTTTTTGCTGCGGCGATTGCGTTGGCCGTCAAAGTTCCGTTGCTGGCGTTGTTCGGCGTGTATGAAGGATCGTGGAGCATGACCCAGCGAAGAGAGGTCTACCCGATCCTCAAAGCCGTAGTCCTGGCGGCCTGCGTTCTTACCGCGATTTCCGTCACTCTCCCGCCGGCCAAAATGATTGAATCGTCGGTCATCCTGATGGACAGTGCGGGCACCGGGATGCTGCTGATCTTGTGCCGTCTTTCCGGGCGGATTTTTGACGATATTCTGGGGGCGCCAAGCTTGCTGAACGAGGCTGTAAGAAGGATCGTAGGGTGGGCTTCAGTGAGGCAGGCTGCGCGCCCGGACCGCAACGGTGAGCCTGAGCTGCCCGTGAACGGGGAAGATACCGAGAGCAGCCGCGAAGGCGAGCAACGCCCCAACTGAAAGCTCGGTCCGCGATGGCTGTCACTCTTCTTGAAAGGCGTGCACTCATGTTCAACAGTAGCGCGCGAATTGCGTGACGTTGCGTAAATGACAAACGAGTTGCCATCCCCGCCAGCCTGGGCCAACCTGGCCAAAAGCGTGACGCGACGACTGCCCGTGGCCAGGTCCCGCACGATCGCATGGCTCTGCCGGGGATCGAAGCAGCGATTCGTTGGCAAAATGGCGCCGGAACTTGGCGGGTATCGCTTCGATTGCTCGCTGCGCGACATGATCTCGCGCCAGGTCTTCTTTGCCGGCTGTTTTGCGGCGCAGGAGATAGCGTTTCTCCGCGGTGTCCTGAAGCCGGGCATGAGTTTTGTCGACGTGGGCGCAAACTGGGGGCTGTTCAGCCTGGTGGCCAGCCACCTGGTGGGCAGTTCCGGGCGCGTGATCGCATTGGAACCGGACCCTCGACTGGTGGCGAAACTGCGATTCAACCTGCAACAGAATCGCCTCACGCAGGTGGAAGTGCTGGACGTGGCCGCAGCCGAGAGCGATGGAGAATGCACCCTTGCCGGCCGCGACCCGGAAATCACAAGCTGGGCGGCTTCACGGCTGGTTGATGCCGGTGACGCCGGCGCGGGAGACGAGCCGTCTTTTCGCGTCCGGATGCGGCGGTTGGATGATCTGCTCGACCGCGCAGGCCTCGACCAAGTCAGCCTGGTCAAGATTGATGTTGAAGGCGCGGAAGACCGTGTGCTCGCAGGCATGGAAGCCGGACTCCAACGTCAACGCTATGCGCGAATCATGCTGGAGCTTCATCCTGCGTTGCTCTCGGGACGATCCCGCACTGTGCGGCAAGTTACGGATATGCTAACTGGAAAAGGTTACGCCGGATACGCGCTTGATTGCTCACCAAAGGCCGTGCGTAGCGCATACTATCGGCCGTGGCAGCATTTTTCCAGATTCATCGTGTCTGTGGAGCAGGCGATGCATGACGTTTACCCGCACACGGTGTGGATCTCCCGAAGTCTGCCTGTTTTGTCCGGCTGAAGGCTAGTCTTAATCCGCGGCTTTTAACAGAAGGCTGTAAATTGATGCATATAGAGTCAGATTTAGTTCAACCCAAAATGTCATAACCTTCAAAAACCTATTGCAATTCCGGGGTCCTTAGTGGAGAATCCCACCGGCCTTCCCCCCAAGAAAAACATAGCGTCTTCCGGCTTCACAAATCTTTGATCCCAGGAAAAATCCCTGCAAGGGGACAAGGAGAAAACATGAGATACCTGCTTGTGGTAACACTGGTGTTGTCTTTGGCCGGCGCAGCGACCTGTCAAGTCCAGCATCTTAAATTCACGCAAACCGGCCAGTTCGCCAACGCCAGCGGATCTACAGATCCAAATTCGACCTTCGAACTGAGCGTTTCGACCACCTCGGGAACCAGCGGAAGCAGCACCAGCCTCTCGTTCGAATTCATCAGCGTGGTGGGAACCAGCGAGACCTTCACGCTGATCGACGGCCTGATCCCGGATGCTTCTTTTACAGGCCAGAACACCAGCAGTCTGAGTCTGAACCTGGATACCAGCACGCTGGATCCCACCGTGGTGTTCAGCATCACCTGCACCATCGATCTGATTACCTTCATCCAGACCTGCACGGAACCGGCTGCGCCGGGCATCATTCAGCTGCAGTTCGCGGAAAACGACGTGCAGCGGTCGCAAATCCTGGCCCTGGAGCGGGTGGACACTATGGGCCCGGTCACCATCCGCACCCATCAGAAAGCTGACACCGGCTCAGGGACGGTCCAGGGAACGATCTTTGGGGCTGCGGTAACCAGCGCAACTGCGACCCTGGGAGTTAACCATACTTCTACTCTTGAGATGATCAGTACAATGTAGTTTCAGGATAGGATTAACTTGAATGAGTAGCACCTGGAATAAACCAGGTGCTACTTTTACGATAGGCTTTGCACAAACCGACTCTAGAGCTAGGTGGCATACAACCTTGGTTATGTAGAAAAGGTCAGGGCAGTGGTCCAGACTGTTGACTCTTGAGTGTGAGTTACTTGAAGGAGGTCTCGTGTCCAGCACGCCTCAATTCGGTACAGCCGAATACTCAAGCCCATCTGCAGGCGAAACCTGTAAAGCCTGCCACCAGCCGATTGCCGGCGTCTTCTATCGCGCGAACACAGCCTCCGTGTGCGGCAGTTGCGCTGACCACCTGCAACGCCAGATTCCCCAGGACAGCCATGCAGCGTTCGTCCGTGGAATTCTTTTTGGCCTGGCAGGGTGCGTTCTGGGGCTGATTCTGTATGCGGGATTCACGATCCTTACCGGAATCGAGATAGGCTTCGTCTCACTGGCGGTGGGCTGGCTGGTGGGCAAGGCCATCATGATGGGGTCGCGAGGCGTTGGCGGCCGGAGATACCAGATTGCGGCAGTCCTCCTGACCTACGCCGCGGTCTCAATGGCGTTTGTACCGATCCTCCTCCATTACATGCGGGCCCACCCTGAAGCGTATTCCGCGAAACAGCGGCAGGCCGCGCCGTCAGCCTCGCGCCCGGCGGACGCTGCAAGCTCCGAACCACAAACCCAGGTTCCGAGCGCCGATGCTACGAGCCATGACCCATCGAAATCTGACCCGGCTTCCCCTACCTCGGCGGCGCCCAAGCCTGCAATGGGCTTCCTGGGAGCTGTCGCCAGACTTGCAGGCCTGGGCTTGATCTCTCCCTTTTTGCAATTGTCTTCGGGAGCGTCCGGTCTGATCGGACTGTTCATCCTTTTCATCGGAATGCAATTTGCCTGGAAGATCACCAGAGGCGTGCGGTTAGCTATCTCCGGGCCATATCCGACTTCATCCGGCGTCAAGGCGTAAACTTGAATGGCGTGAGTTGCAGCTGTGTCAACCTTCACCACAACTCCGAGCACGATATGCAAGCGGTGTTCGCAGCCTTTGTTCCCGGGTGCGCTGGCCTGCTCCAACTGTCAGGCGCTGGTGTATGCGGAGGACATGGAGCGTGTAGCGGCCCAAGCGCGCTCGCTTGAAGGCGAAAGCCGCCTGATGGAAGCGCGTGACCGCTGGCTGTCGATTCTTCCGCTGCTTCCTCCCGATTCACAACAGGCAGTCTGGATTCGCGGCCACGCCCGCGAACTGGAGGTAGCGGCGCCGGCAGCGCATCGCGCAGGAGCGCCGGGATCGTCCTCGACATGGGCTAAGCGGCTGGCGCCCCTGGGACCGCTGGCGCTGATTGCGGCGAAGTTCAAATCCGTCCTGCTGGTGGTTTTCAAGCTCAAGTTTCTTCTTAGCTTTGCTTCCTTCATCGCGGTTTATTGGTCGATCTGGGGCGCCCGGTTTGGCATCGGATTCGCTGTTCTGGTGCTGGTCCACGAGATGGGGCACTACATCGATATCAAGCGCCGCGGCCTCCCCGCCGATATGCCGGTCTTTCTTCCCGGGCTGGGTGCCTACGTTCGCTGGAACGCCCTCGGTGTCTCGCCGGAGACGCGCGCCGCCATCAGCCTGGCCGGCCCATTCGCCGGACTGCTTGCGGCGGCCGTGTGTGCCCTGGTGTGGCGTGAGACGGGGGATCGCCTGTGGATGGCGCTGGCTCGCGTGAGCGCATGGTTCAACGTGTTGAACCTGACGCCTATCTGGATCTTCGACGGCGCGCAGGCTGCCCGCGCCCTGGGTAGGACGGAACGCGCCCTCCTGCTGGTGGTTAGCGCGGGGCTGGGCTATGCCACCCACGAAGGCGTTTTTTACATCGTTGGCGCAGGAACTTTGTTTTCCCTGATGGCCATGCTCTTCGCGCGCAAGGCGCAGTCAGCAGGCACTATCAGGCTGGGATTGAATCAGGCCGTGCCGGCAACCGGAGCTGCGCCCGCGGCGCCGGAGATCGTTCCCGCCCGCCACGATAGTCATTTCATAGCTGCGTACTTCCTTGCCGTGCTGACCGGACTGGCAATGGTCATGTGGCTCCTGCCCGGCGCAGGCAGCGGACTGCCCTAGGCCTCTCTGAGATCCTTTGCGACTTCCGTGGCAAAACCGCGCTTGAGAGCCTTGCGAAACATGCGGTAGTCGGCCTCAGTCCGGTCGGCATACTTTACGGCGAATTGCTGCAAAGCGCGCTCAGCCTTTCCCGAACGGCCGATATAAGCCGCGATGGCCACAGGTTCGCCGGAGCGGGCATGGCCTTTGGCCAGAAGTTCGGCACAGACGCGGCTGTACTCTGCCAGTCGCCGTCCACCAAGCTCTTCCGGCTGGATCGAACTCTTGTGGTCGTTGAGCTGCCGAACCAGGTAGTCGCGCCCCGCGATCGAGCACCAGCCCAGCAGCAGGTCAGACAGCACCTGCATGGCGCGCTGGCCTTCGACCACCCGCTGCCCCTGATGCGCGGGGGAGCCAGGATCCTTGTAGAACGGTGCGTAGGCCGAAGGCGGCTCTTCCTTGATCTGCAGAAAGAGCGGATCGCGCACATCGCGCCCGAACATGAGCACGATGTAGTCGCGGGTGCCTACGCTGCCGGTGCCGACCACCTTGAATCCCACGTCCACTGGATGGTACCGATCAAAGATCAACCGGTGGTCGGGCGATAGAGTCTTGCGATATTCAGGCAGAGCTGCAAGCACCGATTTCTTCTCCGTGCCGTGGATCTCCCAGATCAAGGCCGGATCGCAGCGCAGATGATAGCCGCGCTTGGCTTTACCTTTGACCAGTTTCTTGAGGTTGGAGAGCGGGGTGGAGCGCTCGGCTTCTTTCAGCGCGCCGCGAATCACCGGGTCACCAAAGCTCCTCAACGCGCGATGCCGCGCCACTTCCAGTACGCCCATGTTGGCGAAGGCATACATCCATGCGGAGTATTCCTCGAGAAAAAGGCGCGACGCGTCTTTACAATCGTTGTCTGCGCAGCCGGCCACCCGCCCGGCCAGAACGATGCTGGCAGCGCAACGCTTCACATCCCACTCCCAGGGGCCGCGCGTGGTCTGATCAAAATCGTTGATGTCGAGCAGGATGTCGGAGCCGGGCGTGGCGAAGAAGCCAAAGTTCCTGAGGTGGGCGTCGCCGCAAATCTGGGTTTCCAGGGCCGTGCGCCGGCCCGCGCCGAGGTCCGCTGCCATCACTTCCACGGCGCCGCGGAAGAAGGCAAATGGCGAGGCGCTCATCCGCTCGAATTTAACAGGCAGAATCCTGGCTACATGGTCCTTGGATGCTGCACGGAGAATCGACAAGGGATCAAAGCGGCGCTCAGCCAGTTCCTGCAGCGCTGTTCTCCGCAGCCGGCGCCGTTGGTCGACGCCAAACCGCTCCGCTTCTTTTTTGCTCAGCTTCACAATGAACGCGGACTAGAGCCTAGAGAACCGAGCTATACAACGTCAAGTGAAACGAATGCCGGTCACCTCGCCTTCGCCGGAATCATCGAGAATTGAAATCGCGAGCGAAAAAGGGCTGGGCGTCGTCGCCCAGCCTAAGCTGTCAGGTGATGATATATCGATTCTAGTTCGGGTTAATCGGGCTGATTACGCCGCACCCCACGCTGCCGACGTAGCGGTTCTGGCCAAAAGAGACCATGCTTCCGCCGGCGTTGTTGTTCTGGCTGCAAGCCGTGTTATAGCCGTACACCGTGCCGTAGGAGTTGCCAAAGGCGCCACCGGTTACGGTAAAGCCGTTGGTATTGAAACTGAGGTCAGAATCGCCCACGGTGGCCTGTACGGTCCCGGCGTCGGCTTTGACGCCATCGTTCACCGCATGGAAAACGGTGGAATTGTTGACCACCAGCCGGGCGTTCGCGAGTCCCTCGATGCCGACGTTACCGCTTTGGTCGACGGTGGTGTGCTCGATACCCACCAGCGCATTGGCGGCGGTGTCATTTACGGATATGCCATCGTTGCCGCTGTTCTGGATCACGGTATTGATGACATTTGCCGTAGCTGCCGCGCCCAGCGCAATATCCACCCCATTGGTACCGAAGCCAAAGATCGTGCAGTCCTGGACTTCGAGGTCCTTGCCGGAGAGGAAACGGATGCCGTTGATCCCGGCGTTTCCGGAATTGAGCAGACCGTTGATTCTGATGTTGCGAATAATCACGACATCGCTTGGGCCGGCCTGTACCACGATTCCATTGGTCCCCGACACCAGAACCGAGGCTACCTGCCCGCCTCCCCCATCCAGCGTGATCGACTTGGTAATGGTCACAGCGCCGAAGCCGCCTGGATCCAGCGCGTCAATTTCGCCGCCTTG
>DATGHX010000041.1:0-2389 GCA_035307585.1 Candidatus Angelobacter sp. | reverse complement strand
GCAGCAAATAGATGGCCGTACAAAACCGAAGGGCGGGTGCGGACCCTTATGGTCCAGGCGCGCGCCTGTTCGCCGGGCCTCCAGTCCACCACCGACAACGATGAGCCGGCGAGCGGGATTTCAAAATCGAATATGCCCGCCGGGCTGGGTAGAGCGCCGACTGTAAAGACAGGCTGCGGTGCCTGAAGCTGCGGTGTGATTGGACGGGTTAAGAGAGTGATTTCTCCAAGGTTGGCCGCGATGTTGCCGACAAGTTCCCGGTCGAAGGGTTCGCTGGCAATCACATTCAGTTCGCCGGACTTGACTGGAATTGAAGAGCCAACGCGCAGGTTCAGTTGGTCTCCGTCGCGGACTATGTCGCGAAATCTGCCTTTCGCCACGGTCGAGAGCGTGAGGGATTCACCGTTGAACTCCCTGCAGAGGGGCAGCGGCTTGCCGGCGTACCAGGCGCAAACATGGCGCCGATTCCAGGCGGGGTCGCGTTTGCGCAATCCCGCCAGCAACGCCAATTCCGGGCTCTCACCTCGCTCCAGCCGTGCTGCCAGTTCGTTGCTGACGGCTGCGTTGGCCGCGTCCAGGCTTCTCAGTTGAGAGTCAATCTCGGAAGTGACGACAAAAACCGCGAACTGTCCAGCGAGACCATAGAGAGTGACAAGGGCCATCGTGACCAGGAGTACGGCGGGGATCACGCCGATAAACACGTAGGTAACGATCAGGCGATTGCGCAGGCGCCACAAGACTCGGCGTCTTAACCAACGGAATGCGAGGATGCAGAACAAGACGGCGGCGAGGGAGGCGAGAAATTCCACCCATCCGCCCAGGTGATTGCCCCAGGATGCGGCGAACACGCCGAGGAGTTCTTGCAGCGCAAACAGCACCACCGCCATGGCCGCCAAATAGCAGGCCAGTCGGGCCATGCGGCCCTGGGGCCACAATTCGGCTTTGGTGAGCCGGCGCCGCAATTCTGGATAAGACCATTGCATGTGTTCGTCGGACAGTCCCCAGCGGATTAGGATTATACGGCGATGGAACCTCGACCTTCTCCCTCGATCCGCGTGCGGACTGTGCTGTGCGAGCGGGGTTCCGCCGGTCAGATTTCAGGATAAAGATCGAAGAACGCTTCCAGGCTTGTGCGCAATTGCTTCTCGATCTCTTCCTTGCTGCCTTCGAGCACGTGCATGGTGACATGGGCCTCCCGGCCATTCGCGAGCTTCACGGGAGCCTCACCCACCTCGACGATGTCCTCGGACGGCAACAGCCTCATACCATAAACCAGCATAAGATTTGCCATGATTGATTTTACGACGTTACCAATGGGTCCCGCGAACTCGCGCTTTCGATTTAGGATTCGGGAGTTTCTCGTTTAGAATTCCGCAGTGCCTAGAATTCTGGCTTCCACGGTCTGGATTGGTCTTCTTACGCTGGCATCCGCTGCGCCGCTCTTGGCGCAGGAACCGGCGGGCAACCCACCTTCAAATGAACCACAAGTAAAGGTCAACATGCTGAATGTTTGCTCGCCGTCGGCAGCGGAGCAGAAAGAAATCGCTTCGGCGCTGGCTCGCATCCCCAAGCAGCCATTGTTCGGGAACGATTTCGAGGTCTCGCGCGGACGATCCACCCTGACCGACATGCCAAGTTTCCTGAAGCCTGGACAGGGTGGCCATGTGGCGGGGGAGCCTTCGATTGCGACTTATGTGCGAGTTCGGCGCGAGTTTTCGGTGCAGGCGCTTTTTTCCAGCGTGCAGTACTCCTTCAGTAATGACGGGCAGAATATGGTAGAGACGCTGGTGCTTCATGTGCGCGATCCCAAAGATTTGATTCAGGTGTCGCTGGAAGACAGCGCCTCTTCGGTTACGAGTTCAGAGGCCATGCTAGGGTCAAACACTCCGGCCAGCCGGGTACGGCTGGAACGTTTTGGCAAGCCGTCGGTGGCGCTGGCCCGGTGTGCGGGTGCCGAGGGCGGTGTTGCGCCCGATCAAACCGCTTATGAGCCGCTTTTCCGTGGAGCGTCTGACGTGCTGGCTAATTATCGCGGGCTGCTGGACGTGAAAAAAATTGTGCCGGAAGAGTTGGCGAAAATCGGCGGAGAATCCAAACCGAAAACCGATACGAAAGTTAAAGGGACTATAGCGAAGCCGGCGAAAGGGGCTCCAAACAAGTAACGACTGTCGTCTTGAGCGAAGAGGGCAAGCGATGCACTCGGCGAGCAACCGCATAGCTCCTTCGTGTCGCTCCGGATGACAGCGTTTGCAGGATGACACGATCCGTTTGGCACTGGGGCGGCTTCCATCAAAACCTGAAATCGGCCATCTAATCTGGAGCTACACAATCATTCATGAGTGAAACTCGAGACGTGGTCATCATCGGATCCGGATGCTCTGGACATACT
>DATGHX010000040.1:0-2519 GCA_035307585.1 Candidatus Angelobacter sp. | reverse complement strand
GTGAACGGCGAGGTCATCCACGGCCTTCTCCACCCCGAGATGGGCCACATCCGCATCCCACACGACCTCGGCGCCGACCCCTTCCCCGGCTCGTGTCCGTACCACAAAGACTGCCTCGAAGGCCTTGCCTCCGGTCCAGCGATGCAAGCCCGCTGGGGCAAGCGCGCTCAGGAATTGCCTGCGGATCACCCTGCCTGGGCGCTGGAAGCGCACTATCTCGCGCTCGGTCTCGCCACCTGGGTATGCACTGTGTCTCCAGAACGCATTCTGCTCGGTGGAGGAGTCATGCAACAGGCCAGCTTGTTTCCGATGATCCGCCAAGAGCTCTTGCGCCTGTTGAATGGCTACATCGACGCTAAGCCGTTGCTCAACGAAATCGACTCGTATGTCGCACCGCCCGAACTCGGCAGTCGCGCCGGCGTGCTGGGCGCGATGGTTCTTGCCGAGCATATCTATCGCAATCCCAGCGCGCGCATCGGCGCGCCTCTGGCCGGGGAGGACGCATGGCGCTGAATTCCACCCTCATCAAAAGCACTGTGGTTGCCGCACTCGGCGGCCTGCTCTTCGGCTTCGACACCGCCGTGATCGCCGGTGCCACCAGCGCGTTGACCGCCGCTTTCCAACTCACGCCCGGGGGCCTCGGCCTCACCGTCTCCATTGCCCTCTGGGGAACGGTTGTCGGAGCGCTGACGGCCAGCATCCCGGGCGATCTCTACGGGCGCCGCGATAGCCTGCGCGGCTTGGCCATCCTCTACCTCGCCTCCGCGCTGGGATGCGCCTTTGCCACCAACTGGTACGTGCTCGCGTTCTTCCGCTTTATCGGAGGCCTCGCCATTGGCGGCTCCTCCGTGCTCGGTCCGATGTATATCGCCGAGATTGCACCGGCTCGCTGGCGTGGGCGCCTGGTCGGATTCTTTCAGTTCAACGTGGTGGCCGGAATTCTGCTGGCCTATTTTTCCAATTACATGGTCGGGCTGTCGCTGCAGGGCAGCCCGCTCGAATGGCGATGGAAGCTCGGCATCTCGGCCGTGCCGGCTGCGCTCTTCTTCGTGATGCTCTTCCAGATCCAACGCAGTCCCCGCTGGCTCGCCCGCAAGGGACGCGTCGCAGAAGCCCGCTCCGTTCTGGAGCAGATCGGCGAAGAGAACATCGACTCCGAACTCGACGCCATGCAAGCCGCCTTTCAGCTCGAAAAGCAGCAGGGACAGGAGCGCCTATTCTCAGCGCGCAACCGTCTCCCACTCTTCCTCGCCATTTCGATTGCCATGTTCAACCAGCTCGCCGGCATCAACGCGATCCTCTATTACCTGAACGACATCTTCGCGCGCGCCGGATTCAGCAAGGTTTCCTCTGACCTGCAGGCGGTCGCGATCGGCGCCACCAACCTGCTCTTCACCATGCTGGCCATGTCTATCATCGACCAAGTCGGCCGGCGCACTCTGATGCTGATTGGCTCCGTCGGAACCGCGCTCTGCCTGGCTGGAGTGGCTCTTATCTTTCGAACGGGACGCCACGAAGGCCTGCTGGTCTGGCTGCTGATCGGATTCATTGCCGCCTTCGCCTTTTCGCAGGGCTCCGTCATCTGGGTCTACATCAGCGAAGTCTTTCCAACGGCGGTGCGCGCCAAGGGTCAGGGCCTGGGCAGTTCGACCCACTGGATCATGAACGCGCTCATCTCGTGGGCCTTTCCCATCGTCGCTGCTTCCTCCAAAGCGGCGCCCTTCGTTTTCTTCTCCATGATGATGGTCCTCCAATTCTTCGTGGTGTTTTTCTTCTATCCCGAAACGAAAAACATCGTGCTCGAAGACATGCAGAAGAAGCTTGCCTCGGCCTGACCTCTGGGTTGACTCCCGGTTGCTCGCTGGGCTAGCCTCAGAGGTCCGCCTGCTCCTGACGTTCGAGCCTGCTGCTGCAGTCGCGTTCCAGCCGGCAGGAAGCGTCCCGGTTCAGACGGCCGTTCCAGCCATTTCCGACTCATGCGATCCCATCGCAACCTGCTGATTTCGTTCCTTGTAGTGCTCGCGTTGGCGTGTACCGCAGCCGCCGCCCCCATGCGGCCGGTGCACGCGCCGCGTGCGATGGTGGCCAGCGTCCATGAGCTCGCTTCCCGGGCTGGGGTGGAGATGATGCAGGCGGGCGGCAATGCCGTGGACGCAGCCGTGGCTACCGGCTTTGCGCTCGCCGTCGTTCATCCTCAAGCGGGCAATCTCGGTGGCGGCGGATTCATGCTCATCCGCATGGCCGACGGCGCCACCCGTTTCATCGACTATCGCGAAAAGGCTCCTGCAGCCGCGACTGCTGACATGTACCTCGATTCCCACGGAAACGTCATTGAAAATGCCAGCCTCGTGGGATACAAGGCGGTCGGCGTGCCGGGCTCGGTCGCCGGACTTGCCTTCGCGCAGAAGGCGTACGGCAAGCTGCCTCTGGAGCAGGTAATGGCTCCCGCCATCAAGTTAGCGCGCGACGGTTTCCCTCTCGCTTGGGAGGATGCGCAAGACCTTCACGACAAGGACCTC
>DATGHX010000039.1:0-81043 GCA_035307585.1 Candidatus Angelobacter sp. | reverse complement strand
ATCCCGATGCGGCGGCATCACCAGGCGCCGCGCCACCGAGTTCGCAACTTCCGCCCCATAGTCCCGCCGCACAATGTGCAGACACAGGTCGATCCCCGCCGCACTGCCCGCCGAAGTGAGAATGCTGCCCTCATCCACATATAGGCGGTCCGCTTCCACCTGAATGCGTGGATAACGCGCGGCCAGCCGTTCCGCATGCCGCCAATGCGTGGTGGCCCGCTTGCCATCGAGCAGCCCCGTGGCCGCGAGCACGAAGACGCCGGAGCAGATCGAAACCAGCCGCGCCCCCGCCGCGTGAGCCGCCCGCAGTCTGCGGAGCAGCGCCTCGGGCGGAGCTTTGTCCACCTGCCAGCCGGGAACGATGATGGTCCCAGCCCTTCGCAGCACACCCATCCCATGCGGCGCCTGGACGCGAATCCCGCCGGTCGCTCGCAGCCGCGCGCGGTCCAGGGAGAACACGCGGAACTCATACCAGGGGACGTCCAGCTCCGGCCGGGACAGCCCAAACACCTCCGAAACGATTCCCAGCTCGAATGTGCCCATGCCGTCATACGCCATGGCGGCAAGCTTGCGCGGATCGCGGAGCGCCATGGCAGGATTTTAGCGCATATTGTCATTTCTGCCTCTCGACCCCGGCTGCCCAGGCGCGCGAAAGTAATCCCATGACCGCCCTCGAACACTTCGAAAGACTGCTCGAATTCGAAACCGACTGCTGGGATGTCCACCAGGACCTGAAGTCCGGCAAGGCCGATTACGTCATCCTGGATGTCCGCAGCCCGGAAGCTTATGCCGCTGGCCACATCCCCGGAGCCATCAACCTGCCCCACGGCCGAATCGTCGAGCGCAACCTCGCCGCATTCCCTGCCGGCGTCGCCTTCGTGGTCTACTGCACCGGCCCCCACTGCAACGGAGCGGATAAAGCGGCAGCGCGCCTCGCGCGCCTCAATCGAAAAGTGAAGAAGATGCTGGGGGGCATAGCGGGGTGGAAGTGGGATGGGTTCGAGTTGGAACAAGAAGTCAGAAGTCAGGAAACTGGCAACTTGGTCGGCAGCAAGATTGGAATCCGGACTTGATCTGGATACGTTCAAGTGCCGGTCAAAGACCAGAACAGGTCCCCTTCACCTGAATTCAATCGGAAATCCGTGAACAGGAATACAACCATGATGGGGACAGAAACAAGTCAAGCTGACGACTCCCGGTACGTTCGCCTGCTGAAGCAATTCGGAGAAGCATGGGATGCCGGGGACATTGACGAGCTCATGAGCATGATGACGGACGATTGTGTTTACTGTGCTTCGGTCGGACCCGAGCCAGGAACGACGTATGTGGGCAGGGAAGCAGTTCGAGAAGGGTTCCTGGCGATGTTGGCTTTTGATTCAGGTGGTGTGTCTCGTGCTGGCCGGGTGTTTATTGCAGGCAGCATTGGTGTCAGCGAGTGGTCTTATCTATTTCGGGCCGGACCCGGAGCCGGTTTTGAGGTCCGCGGGTGCGACATCTTTGAATTCCGCAGCGGCCGGATTTCCCGTAAGGACGCGTTCAGGAAGTCATTTTCCGGACCCGAGGAGGATGCCGGCGGCCGAGGAGACCTTGTTTGAATTTCCCACTGATCGCTGCAATCTATAGGTGAGGACAATGAAGGAGCTGCACATGCAGGAGACGCCACAACAGTACACTCAGCGCCTTCTGGGCCATACCGAGGGCAAAGACCCTCTGAAGGTGCAACGCGAGACACCGAAAAAACTTGCAGGGCTAATTCGCGGGTTAAGCCGGAAACAACTCACGCGAAAGCCGGCTCCGGACAAATGGTCAATCAGCGAAATTCTGGCCCACCTGGCGGATTCCGAGATCGTGGTGGCTTGGCGGCTGCGTCACATCTTGGGCAACAATGGCGCTCCCATCCAGGCATACGACCAGAATGTCTGGGCGGAAACTTTCGACTACGCCCACCGCGATGCCAAAGAGTCCCTGGAATTCTTTCAGGTACTGCGTGCCCGCAACCTGGCCATGCTCAAAGCGCTGCCTAAGAAGTTGTGGGAGAACTATGGCACGCATCAGGAGCGAGGCAAGGAATCGATTGCCCATATTGTCAGGATGTATGCCGGACACGACCTGAACCATCTGGGGCAGATGGAGAAGATCGTGGAAGGCGGTAGTTAGCAAAATAAGAAAATTCAGCATCAATTATTTCCAAACCATTCTTCTTTACAGCCTCGCTGTCCTTCAATTGAGAGATGGCCGCCTGAAGGAAGGGTCCGGCGACTGTGTTCCGTGCTGCAGACGAAAAGTTTAGACCTTCTCCCGAGTTCAGCTTTGTTAAAAGCTCCGCCTCTTTAGAACCCCGCGTTTGAATCTTCTAGGCCTCAACTTATCGCCGTGTTGCCGTGTTTGCGAAGCGTGAAAGACAGAAGACGCGGGAACCGCGATGCGGCCTGGCCGGATGGTTTTCGCGGTGAGACGGGGGACTTTCGAGCAAAGCGATAAGCAAGTCATCCTAACCGTCGCGGCGGGGAATCGTCTAAGTGAGAGTCGCGAAAACGGCACAGTGGAGGAGCGTCATGCGCCGCACCTCGATCATCTTTATCTTCCTCGCAACGATTTGCGGGATCCATGGGCTGGCGCAGGCGCCTGCCACCGCCGGACCGGAGCGAGGCACATTAGTACTGGAGGGCGGGGGCACTACCATAGGTGTCGCTGGCAGCAAACCCACCGCCGTCATCCAGAAGTTCGTGCAACTGGCGGGCGGTTCCGCGGCCAGGATTGTGGTCATCCCCACGGCTTTTCGGGACGATCTGGTCACCCCGGACGGGCTGCAGCAGGTGCGCGTCCGCGCTCAGGAGATTATGGGCGTCGATCATGTGACCATGATGCACACTCGCGACCGCAAGCAAGCTGATTCACCCGAGTTCGTGGCTCCGCTGAGGCAAGCCACGGGGGTTTGGATCCCGGGTGGCAAGGACGCGTACCTCATCGACGCGTACGTGGGCACGCGGGTGGAGATTGAAATCAAGGCGTTGCTGGCCCGCGGCGGGGTCGTCGGCGGAACTTCAGCTGGCGCCGTGATCCAGGGCTCGCTCGCGGTCGAGGGAAAGGTTGTGGATTCGGAGGGAAAGGTTGTGGATTCGCCGGTGAACCAAGGCGGCAAAACCCTGCGTGTGGACGCGACTCTCCCTTCCTGGGGATTGCTGACCAATTCTTTTGTTGAGCCCCACTGGAACACGCGCAATCGGGTGGATCTAGCGCCGGCTCTCGCCGGCCGGCAGGGTCTGCTGGGAATTGCCATCGATGAAGATACGGCCGCGATTGTGCAAGGGAATCGGCTGGAAGTCCTCGGCGATGGTCACGTGGCCATTTTTGACGGCAAGGTTCACGGCGGCAAACCTTATTACGATCTGTCGCCTGGAGATCGCTTCGATCTTCACACGCGGTCTTCTATGCCGGTCAACTAGCAGCGCTGGACCGCCGGGTGCCCGGGGCTTTTCTCCTCCTCACCACACGTGCGGCTGCCCTCACTCTTTCTCCGAAGAGGCCCTTGGGTTTTCTCTTCGGAGAAAGGGTGGGAAATGAATGCTCTATCCCTCAAGACAACGGCTTGCTTTTTATTGTGGATTCCGCAGGCTCAGGAAATGCTGGTGGAGAGATCGCCGGCACCTTCGACTCTCCACGGATATAGACAAGGTATGGGGACCGTCCGTTCGCGACGGAAAGTCAGAGCCGCTCTTCGGAGCGGCTTCTCTCTTCGACGCACAAGTGACGTGAACACGCGATTACACTCAGAACGGGTCGTGAGTGAAATCGCGATGTTACGCCAGGCCATCAGCCCTCAGGGTTTGTTCCAAGTGCCGCGCCAGACATCTTTGGTCGCCTTGATTATGGGCCAATGAGCCGCACTTGAGCGGTCTCTCATACGCTGCAAGCACGAGTTGGAATTACATTCACTCCAAAACACCCGGAAACCGGAGCTGCGGGAGTCATTATTTCACTTCGACTTTCACCCGCATCCAGGGGTGAATACAGCACTGAAAATAATGCACGCCTTTCGACAGGCCCGCGATCTGAGACGTGCTGCCCTGAAGGATTCGCGTCTTGGCGACGGACACGTCAGAAAAGCCGGCCGCACATTCTTGAGCGGGCGGCTGGCCTGCATTGAGGCCTGGTATGAAGCCGCCGCCGAATTGCTTTACTTCGGTGAAGGTGTGCGGCTCGCCACCCTGGTCAACAACCGAAAGGATGGTTCCTTTCCCGATGCTGAGAGTGTCCGGTTCAAAGTCCCACTTGGGATCCGGAGTCCCTGAAGCTGCCTCATCGAATAGTTTCTGAATGGTTGTAGCGGACCCTAATGCGACATTTTTGCAGAAATCTGGGCCAATCGCAGCGTTGAATGTGGTCGGGTCGCATTCATCCAGAGCCACGACCTGTGCAACACCTGGTGGTCCGTCTGGCTCCACTGCACCCGCCAGCACCAGACAACCGAGAACTAAACCGAACATTGCGAGCGTGTTTTTTTTCATAGGTGCCTACCCTTCTCCTGAATGTGTATCGTACGAGCGACACGGGCATAATCCTCTCTCCCGGTTTTTGTCGCCATAGTCGCAATGTTGGCTTTTTCTTGATCTATCCTTACCGCGTAATGCACAGAAACGCAAAGAGTTGCTGTCGGCAGCGAATTCCGTTGTAGAATCCTGTCCGTTCTCGTCGATGAGCTAACGTGAATCACAATGCCCGCCCAGCTATCGAATTCCATAAGATTTGGCGAGGATATTGAGCTCGACGTGCTCGCCTTTGAGCTGCGATCGCGGGGAACTCCGCTTAGATTGAAACCGATTGCGATGGAAATATTGTTGTTTCTGATTGAACATCGCGGTCAGTTAGTGAAGCGAGAGCAAATTATCGAGAGAATCTGGGGCAAGAACGTCTTTCTTGATTTCGACAATAGCATCAACAGCGCGATTAACAGTATCCGTCGCATCCTTCGGGATGATCCGGAGCGACCGAAGTTCGTCCAGACTGTTCCTCGTAGAGGCTACCGATTCATCGCCTCGATCATACCGGCGGCTACGACGCCCCCCAAACTCCCCATCACCAATTTGCCAACACAGGGCACGAATATCGTGGGACGAGACCAGGAAACCGAGCATGTCTGCCACGAATTGCGACGCCCGAGTGTTCGACTGTTGACTTTGGTCGGTGTCGGCGGCGTCGGGAAGACGATCCTGGCACGCGCGGTCGCCAGCCGTCTCCGGCGCGAGTTCCCGGACGGCGTCTTCTTCATTGACTTGACGGCGATCAGGCAGCCGGAACTGGTGGCCTCCACTATCGCACAGGTTCTCGGCCTGGAAAACGCTGAGCGCAACCTGACTGGGCTCAAAGAACACTTGCGTATCCGGAACATGTTGCTTGTCCTCGACAATTTCGAGCAGGTCCTGCCGGCCGGTGGTTTAGTCGTGGAGCTGCTTGCAGCGGCGCCGGGACTGAAGGTGCTGGTTACCAGCCGCGCGCTCCTGCAACGCAGAGGGGAGCGCGAATACATCGTCCCACCTCTTGCTGCTCCGGAAATCGACGCCGACCTTTCTGCCCCCGAACTGGCAGGATATGGAGCGGTGATGCTTTTTGTGGAGCGCGCATGTGCGGTCAGGCCGAATTTTGAGCTGGCGGAAGAAAACGCGCTAAACGTCGCGAGGATATGTGCTCGGCTCGATGGCTTGCCGCTAGCCATCGAACTGGCTGCAGCGCGTGTGAAGCTGCTCTCGACGCGGGCCATTCTCTCCCGCCTTGATCGCCGTTTGAAGCTGCTGACCGGCGCTTCGCCCGAAGGACCCGCTCGCCAGCAAACCATGAGTGCCGCGATCGACTGGAGTTACCAGCTTTTGCCCGATCAGGAAAAACAGCTTTTCCGCCGTCTGGCCGTCTTCGACGGCGGTTTTACATTGGAAGCTGCGGAGAAGGTCCTGGGGGGTAACGCCGTGCTTGACGGGATCACGTCACTGGTCAATCAAAGTCTCGTTGCAATTCGAGAAGCCGCGGAAACCGAGCCGCGCATGCACATGCTGGAAGTGGTCCGGGAGTTTGCCCTCGATCGCCTGGAAACCAGTGGGGAGGCCGAGGTAACCCGAAAAGCGCACGCGGCTTATTTCCTCGCGCTGGCAGAACAAGCTGAGCCGCGGTTGGAGGGCCCGCAACCGGCGGAGTGGCTCAGCGGTCTGGAAAAGGAATTCGATAACATGCGCGCTGCCCTGCGCTGGTCCCTCGCAAACGATACGGCAACCGCGGCGCGCATCGCAGGGGCCATTCGGCGTTTCTGGATTCTTCGTGGATATTTGACCGAAGGCATAGGAATCTTGAAGGAAGTATTGAGCGCGGCTGATAACGTCGGTCGGGAGCTTCGCTGCAAGCTGTTGAACACGGCCGGCAATATCAGCAAGTTCCAGGGCGACTACCAAACCGCGCATCGCATGTACGAGGAAGGCCTGCGCGAGGCGCAACGGGCGCAGGACCTGACGCAAGTCTCCCTGTTTTATCGCGGGTTGGGAGGATTAGCCATGGAGGAAGACAACCGATCTGCGGCGCTCAGGTTCGCTGAGCAAGCGCTTGCTACAGCCCGCGAAGCGAACGACAGGTTCGGCATTGCCCGTTCCCTCAATATGCTCGGAGACCTCGCCCGGTCGGTCGGCGACGACAAGGCCGCCGTGCCGTGGTTAGAGGAAGCCTTGGGAATATGCCGTCAAGTGGGCAATAAGTACGCTACCAGTATCATTGTGATCAATCTGGCTGCGGCTGAATACGGGTTGGACGATTGCGCGGCCGCACAGGCCCACTTCACTGAGGGTTTGACTATGGCCTTCGAATCCGGCGACAGCATCGCCGGAAATAGGATCGCGATTGGTTATGCTTTGGACGGGTTTGCAGCCCTGGCGATGCGCCGCGGGGAACCAGAAATGGCTGCAAGACTTGCGGGCGCCGCGGAACGATTGCGTGAATCTATGAACCTCAACATAGAACCCGCAGAACGCCGCTTCCGCGATTCGTACTTGCCCAGGTTGCACTCTTTGCTCCCTGATGAGAAGTTTCTCGAAGCCTACGGCTTAGGACGAAGGTTGAGGTTGGAAGAGAGCGTTGCGTTAGCGCTGAGCATTTCGGCAAATGAACAACCCAGGCGTTTACACTCACAATCTCGTCCTTGAGTGAGATCGCGATGTTACGCCAACAATCCGGCCCTGTCCTATAATTTGCGCGGACCTCGCTTCCCGTCCCCATCATGGCTCAGGGAAATATCGAGGGCGAGCGAATCAAATGGCGACCCCTGCGATCGACCACGTACATCGCGACTCCGCAAGGCTCGCGGGAACCATGTACCTGCTCACCATGGCGACCGCGAATTTTGCCGACTTCTATGTGCGCCGCCAACTCTTTGTGCCCGCCGATCCCCGGCAGACTCTCAGGAACATAGCCGCATCCGGGCTGCTGGTTCCGTCTCGGCATTGGCAGTGACCTCATCACCATTGCGGCCAGCGTCATATTGGTGGTGGCTCTCTACGTCATACTCAAGCCCATCAATAGAAGTGCGGCCTTAGTTGCGGTTTTCTGGTGGCTTTTGGAATGCGCCATTGCAGCGGTGGTTACTTTGAATTCTTTGGCAGCTTTGTTTCTCCTGGGCGGCAAGGATTCTTTGCCAGCCGTCAACCCCGGCCACTTGGAGACGCTGGCACAACTGTTTCTCAGTGCGGACCGGGCGGGAAATCGAATTGCTGCTCTCCTTTTTGCTTTGGGATCGACCGTGTTCTGCTATCTGTGGTTCAAGTCGCGTTACATTCCTCGAACCCTGGCCGCGTGGGGAATTCTTTCGTCATTATTGCCGATCGTGGCTCCCCTCTCCACCGTGATGTTCCCAGCTTTGATCGATGTGCCGCTTCGCAGGGCTCGATCCGGATTGCCGATCTTGACTTTTGAAGTCATGCTGGGCCTTTGGCTGCTCCTCAAGGGGATAAAGGCGCCAGTCGAGTCACCGTAACCCGGACACCGAGGCCACCGTCAACAACCGGCGTTTTCACTCCGAACCCCGGTTGTGAGTGAAATGGGGATGGTAAAACAGTAGCGGCAGCCGATCTCTTCAACAGGGACGCCTGCTGTTAAGCATCCTTGAAGCAGAACCAACCAAGGAGACGAAAAATGAGAAAGATCATAGCCAGCGCGCAGGTTTCCCTCGACGGCGTCATGCAGGGGCAAGGCGGCGCCCAGGAGGACATCAGCGGTGGGTTCGATCTCGGCGGATGGAGCATGAAATTTTCCGACGCTAAGACCGGCGCCGCAATCATGGGTGGAGTGGGCACCCTTGACCAACCCTACGACCTGCTGCTGGGCCGCAAGACCTACGACATTTTTGCAAGCTATTGGCCCTTTGTTTCCGCCGACAACCCAATTGGTCCGGTCTTCACCAAAGCGAACAAATACGTACTCACCCGGGGCGCGGCAAAACTCGACTGGGCCAACAGCCACAAGATGCGCAACCTTGATGACTTGCGCAAGGTCAAGGCGGGCGATGGTCCGGACATTGTGCTGTGGGGCAGTTCAACCCTCTATCCGCCGCTGCTGGAAGCGAATCTCATTGACCGGTTTCTACTGCTCACCTGTCCGATAGTTCTTGGAAAAGGCAAAAAACTCTTCGGCACCACCTCGCACCCCGTGAACATGAAGCTGGTCAGGAGTGACATATCTTCCACAGGCGTCATCATCGCGACCTACGAGCCCCAAGGGTAACCCGCAGTCTGGATGAAACCTAAAGGATGAGAATGAATGTTCTACCCCTCAAGACAACGGCTTGCTTTTGATGACTTCCGGATCGCTCGTGATGCGCTCAGAACGGCGAACTGCCTGCAACCCGGTTCTGAGTGTAGTGCGCGTTTTCGTCAACAACACTTACTTCCGTACAATCGCTCTCATGAGAGGAATCGAATCTAACTCTCCTTTGGTGGCAATGAGAGGCGCCTGGACGGCTCATGTGATTCTGGTATTTGCGGGAAGGTGAACGCTGCTTTACCGAACTTCAGTTGGATATCGGAAAAGTCTCAGCCAAGATGCTCACCAACTGCCTCCGCAAGCTGGAACGCGCAGGGATCAACGCTCGCTCGACCAAGCCGACATCTCCGCCCACGGTCTGGTATGCTCTCACGCCTGTCGGGCAGGAGCTTTGCGCAGCACTCGTCAATGTCATCGATGTCGCACAGCGGCTCAGGTCGCAGTGAGGTCTTGGGTCCGTAGAACGGCTATCTCTGAGATCTCGTAAAGACCTCACGTTCCTCGTCCATCATGGCACGGGCTTTGCCCAGCCGCCGCTTCCTGGATTGTCGGCAACCGCCTTTTGGAAGCGGTTAAACCGGTTAAGCCGGGCATTCCTCAGGGCCAAAAACTTTTTTATTTACGTCGTATTACGATATGTTAGACTTTCGACGCGCCAGGGAAAACGCCTTGCCAGAATCTCCCGATCCTGTTTCGTTAAAGCCGCGATGTGAAACGTGCCGGGCCGGCGCTCTCGATATGTAAAGCAGGGACAATTTGACCAGTGAGGTAACCAGACATGCGTCTGTTCTCCTTTCTCGATCGCAGTCACGCAGTTGCCGCACCAGGATTCAGCCGTTGGCTGGTGCCGCCGGCCGCGCTTTCCATCCACCTGGCTATCGGCCAGGCCTACGCCTTCAGCGTTTTCAAAAAGCCGCTGAACTACCTGCTCCAGGTTTCGAGCGCCGGAGGCGGGCTCAACGCCCTGCCCGGAGTGGACAGCCCCAACCCCGCCGACTGGAAGTTCACCTCGCTGGGCTGGATCTTCAGCCTGGCCATCGTCTTTCTGGGAGTCTCGGCGGCGGTCTTCGGCAAGTGGCTGGAAAAAGCGGGCCCGCGCAAAGCCATGTTTGCTTCGGCGGTGTGCTTTGCCAGCGGGTTCTTCATCTCCGCGATCGGCGTGCAAATCCACCAGCTCTGGCTTCTCTACCTGGGCTACGGAGTCATCGGCGGCATCGGCCTGGGGATCGGCTACATTTCGCCGGTTTCGACGCTCATCCGCTGGTTCCCGGACCGCCCCGGGATGGCAACTGGGATGGCCATCATGGGATTTGGCGGAGGCGCGCTGATCGGCGCACCTCTGGCCCGCAACCTGATGGATTACTTCCGCAGCGAGCACAACCTGGGCGTGCAACAGACCATGCTGGTGATGGGTGCGGTCTACTTTATCGCCATGATGTTCGGCGTCTTCACCGTGCGCACGCCCGCGCCGGGCTGGAAGCCGGAAGGCTGGGTGGCCCCGGCCAAGCCCAAAGCCCTGGTTACCGTCCACCAGGTTGAGGTCAATGAAGCTTCGCTTACGCCGCAATTCTGGCTGCTGTGGGTGGTGCTGTGCATGAACGTGACCGCCGGCATCGGCATTCTGGAGCAGGCCTCGCCCATGATTCGCGAGCTGTTCAAAGGACGAATCGGTCCGGCGGCCGCGGCCGGCTTCGTCGCCCTGCTGAGCCTGTTCAACATGGGAGGACGCTTCGCCTGGTCCACGGTTTCCGACTACATCGGGCGCAAGACCACCTACTTTGTGTTCTTCATCCTGGGCGGGATTCTCTACTACCTGGCGCCGCGCACCGGAGTCAGCGGGCTCAACAGCGTTCCCTTTTTCGTGATCGTGGCCTGCGTGATTCTCAGCATGTACGGCGGCGGGTTCGCGACTGTCCCCGCGTACCTGCGCGACCTGTTCGGCACCATGGAGGTGGGCGCCATTCACGGGCGGCTGCTTACCGCGTGGTCGGTGGCGGGGATCTTCGGTCCGGTGCTGGTGAACTATATTCGCGAGTACGAAAAGAACCGCGGGGTGCCGCTGGCGGACACCTACTCCACGGTTCTCTATGTCATGGTGGCGTTGCTGATAGTGGGATTGGTGGCCAACGCCCTGGTGCGTCCAGTCAACTCCAAGCACTGGTACCAGGCCGGCAAAGAAACCGAATCGGTGGCGTCAGCAGCCTGACCTGGAAGACGCAGAACTCAAAAGAGGAGAACATGGAAAACACCAAAAAGACTCCCGCGATTCTGGTGCTGTTGGCGTGGCTGTTTGTCGGCATTCCCTGGGGATGGGGAGTGGCCCAGCTCTGGAAGAATGCCAGCAAGCTGTTTGTATCGCCGCCGGCGGCAACCCAGCACGCGGCCGCCGACAGGAAATAACCGCGTCTTTAATCCTTGGCCCTGTTATCGACGCGGTAGCTCGGGCGGGGCCGCGAAAGCGGCGGGGACGTGAAGGTGCTAGCATCTAGCTAAGGAGTGCGGGTTGTGAAGGCAACAGCAAATTCTCTGACGGGGCGCCTGACCCAGCCCCTGGTGCGCGAGAACGGAGGCCATCGCCCGGCGACCTGGGGCGAGGCACTGGATCGCGTGACCCAGGCCTTCCGCCGCTCCATCGAGCGGCACGATCCCCGCAACTTCGGCATGTTCAGCTGCTCCAAGACCACCAACGAGCTGAACTACGCAGCGCAGAAGTTCACCCGCTCCATCATGGGGACCAACAACATCGATAGCTGCAACCGAACTTGACATGCCCCCAGCGTCGCCGGTCTGGCGGCGGTCTTCGGAGCGGGAGGCGGCACCAGTTCGTATAGCGAGGCGGAAATCGCCGAAGTGACCCTGCTCTGGGGATCGAACGCCCGCGAGACCCATCCCATCTTTTTCCATCACGTGCTGAAGGGCATCAACCACGGCGCCAAGCTGTACGCCATCGATCCGCGCCGCACCAGTTCGGCCCAGTGGGCGGATACCTGGCTGCCGCTGCATGTGGGCTCAGATATTTCCCTCGCCAACGCCATGGCGCGGGAGATCATTGCCGCCGGTCTGGAAAACCGGAAGTTCATCGAGCACGCCACCAGCGGCTATGAGGAATATCGCGCACACGTGCAGAAATACACGCTGGAGCGGGCGGAGCGCGAGACCGGCGTGCCGGCGGAGATCATCCGCAAGACCGCGTACGCCTACGCACGGGCCAAGCATGCGCAGCTCTGCTGGACGCTGGGTATCACCGAGCATCACAACGCGGTGGACAACGTGGTAGCCCTGATCAACCTGGCCCTGCTCACCGGACATGTCGGCCGCTATGGCAGCGGCGTGAACCCGCTGCGCGGGCAGAACAATGTGCAGGGCGGCGGCGACATGGGCGCCATCCCCGACCGGTTGCCCGGCTTCCAGCACGTGGAGAACGACGGGCTGCGGGCAAATTTCGAAAAGGCGTGGGGAGTAAAGATCCATCCTCTGCGCGGCTGGACCCTGAGCGGCATGTTCCAGGCCATGGAGCGCGGCGAGCTCACCACGCTCTACGTGCTGGGCGAGAATCCCGCCGACTCGGAAGCTGACCGGCATCACATTCTGAAACTGCTGGGCGGGCTGGAATTCCTGGTGGTGCAAGACCTCTTCTACACCAAGACCGCGCAGATGGCCGACGTGGTGCTGCCGGCGGCCGCCGGCTGGTGCGAGAGCGAGGGCACGGTGACCTCCAGCGAGCGCCGCGTGCAGCGCGTGCGCAAGGCCGTGGCTCCGCCGCCGGGAGTGCGCGACGATCTCGACATCGTTTACGACCTGGCGCGGCGCCTGGGGCACGACTGGGGCACTCCCAACTCCGAGAAAATCTGGGACGAGCTGCGCAGCCTGAGCCCCATGAACGCGGGCATGAGCTACAAGCGGCTGGAAGAGCTGGGAGGAATCCAGTGGCCCTGCTATGACGAGTCTCATCCCGGCGAGATGTTCCTGCACGGGCGGCTGTGGCACGATCCGCTGATCGGGCCGCGCGCGCCCTTCAGCGTGGTGGAGTATGAGCCGCCGGTCGACGCGCTGGACGAGCAGTATCCCATCCGCCTGACCACCGGCCGGCGACTGGATTCGTTTAATACGGGAGTGCAGACCAGCCGCTACTACTCGCCGCTGCGCCATCCGGAGACCATCGACCTTTCGGTTGAGGATGGCCGGTTGTACGAGCTGCGCGAAGGCGAGAAGGTGCGGGTGATCTCGCGACGCGGATCGGTGGTGGCGCCGGTACGCTTCGATCCCGGCCTGAGGAGCGGGCTGGCCTTTCTCACTGTCCATTTTCACGACCAGGTAGCGAGCAACGACCTGACCATCGACGCCGTGGACCCAAAATCCGGAACCGCGGAGTTCAAGGCTACCGCCATCCGCATCGAGAAATGCCGCGAGGACTGATTGGACCTTCATCTCACCAACGCGCGCGCGACCACGGAGGAACGGGCTGCCGTGGACTCCGAACTGGGAGCGCACGACCCGTCGCGCAACGGCAATTCGCCGCGGCCGACGCGCGACCGCCTGCTGCCGGTGCTGCACGCCGTCCAGAAGCATATCGGGTGGATCAGCGCGGGCGCGGTGAACTACGTGGCCGAGCGCATGAACGTTGCGCCGGCGGAGGTTCACGGAGTCGCGTCGTTCTACGGCATGTTCTCGCTGGAGCCGAGGCCGCCGATCGTAGCCCACGTGTGCGACGACATCGCCTGCAAGCTGCGCGGCGCGGATGAGATATGTGCGCAGCTGCAGCAGAGATTCGGCCCCCCGGGATCGGCCAGCGCGGCCGGCAACAGCCAGGCCACGTGGCTGCGCAGCCAGTGCTTGGGACTCTGCGAGCACGCGCCGGCGGCGATGATCACGGTGGCGGGCGCCAGGCCGCAGGAGCGGACGCTGGCTCCGGCGAAAGCGGACAAGATCGAGTTGCTGATCGGCTTTGCCGCCCAGGACCGGCTGCCACGGTCGCTGCGCGACGACAATCCCAAGCTTTCCGTTCCGCAATCGCGGTCGGACGTGACCGAGCTTCGCCTGCTGGCGCGCGTGGGCAAGGCAAATCCGGCGAGCCTGGCCGATTACCGCAAACTGGGCGGCTATGAGGGACTGGAGAACGCTCTCAACCTGGGAGCCGAGGGCGTGATTCGCGAAGTGGCAGCTTCAAAATTGCTGGGGCGGGGCGGCGCGGCTTTTCCCACGGCGAAGAAGTGGGAGGCGCTGCACCTGCAGCGCAAACTTCTGGAGACGGACCGCAGCCGCGCGCACTACATCATCTGCAACGCCGACGAGTCGGAGCCGGGAACATTCAAAGACCGCGTGCTCATGGAGGGCGATCCCTTCGCGATTGTCGAGGGCATGACCATCGGCGCGCTGGCGACCGGCGCCGGCAAGGGTTACATCTATCTGCGCGGCGAGTATCCGCTGGCAGCCGAGCGCATGGCCGGAGCCATCGACGAGTGCAGAAAGAACGGATTGCTGGGCGCGAACATTCTCGGCCGGGGACTGGCCTTCGACCTGGAGATCCGGCGCGGAGCGGGCGCTTACATTTGCGGCGAAGAGACGGCGCTCTTCAACTCGATTGAAGGCTATCGCGGCGAGCCGCGCAACAAGCCGCCTTTTCCCACCCAGGCCGGAGTCTTCCGCCAGCCGACGGCGGTGAACAACGTGGAGACGCTGGCCAATGTGCCGCTGATTCTGCGTGAGGGCGGCGCGGCCTTCGCACAGTCGGGGACGGAGAACTCGTCGGGAACGCGGCTCTTCTGCCTTTCCGGACATGTGGTCCAGCCCGGCCTGTATGAAGCGGCCATGGGCATCACGTTGCGACAACTGATCGATCTTGCCGGGGGCGTGGCCGGCAACGGACGCCTGCAGGCAGTACTGCTGGGCGGAGCGGCGGGAACGTTTGTTTCGCCGCGCGAACTGGACACTCTGCTGACCTTTGAAGGCACGCGCGCCATCGGGGCCACACTGGGATCGGGAGTAATCATGCTGTTTGACGACAGCGTGGACCTGCGCCAGATCCTGCTGCGCATTGCCGGATTCTTCCGCCACGAGACCTGCGGGCAGTGCGTCCCCTGCCGCGTGGGCGTGGTGCGGCAGCAGGAGGCGCTGGAACGACTGGCCGCGGGCAAGCCGCTGGGATCGCGGGCGGAGGAGATCGTGCGCCTGCGCGAGATGGGCCAGGCGATGCGCGACGCTTCCATCTGCGGCCTGGGACAGACGGCGTCGAGCGCGGTGGAGTCGGCGCTGCAGCGATGGAGCCTTTTTACATGAACCCGACAGGAACAAAATCCGCCGCGACCGAACAGGCCGAACAGGCTGCTCCGCACGCCACCATTCCTGTCCCGCGCGGACCGGTGCCGCAGGTCCCCGAGCAGCAGCCGCGCCGCGCGGTGGAGATCAAGATCGACGGCCGCAGCGTGACCGTCCCCGAGGGCTCGACCATTCTCGAGGCCACGAAGAAGCTGGGCATCGATACGCCCACGCTGTGTTATCTGGAGACGCTGACGCCGGTCAACGTCTGCCGCGTGTGCGTGGTGGAGTTGGAAGGCTCTCGCACGCTGGTGCCCGCGTGCTCGCGCAAGGTGGAGCCCAATATGTCGATCCGGACGGATTCGGAGCGCGTGCGGCTGAGCCGGCGGCTGGTGCTGGAGTTCCTGGGGTCGGCGGTGGACGTTTCAACGGCCCCAACACTGCAGGCGCAGATGAAGCGCTACGGGGCGAAACCGGAACGCTTTGGCGAATCGCCGGCCGGCGTGCAGCAGCCGGTGAAGGTGGACAACGATCTCTACGTCCGCGACTACGGCAAATGCATTCTGTGCTACAAGTGCGTGGAGGCCTGCGGAGTAGACGCGCAGAATACGTTCGCGATCGCCGTGGCTGGGCGCGGCTTCGGGGCGCATATCTCTACCGAGTATGACGTCCCACTGCCTGACTCGGCCTGTGTGTATTGCGGGAACTGCATCGCGGTCTGCCCCACGGGCGCGCTGATGGCCAAGACTGAATTCGACATGCGCGCGGCGGGCACATGGGACGAGTCGCGGCAGACCGAGACCGACACCATCTGCCCCTACTGCGGCGTGGGCTGCAACCTGACGGTTCACGAGCAGGAAGGAAAGATCGTCCGCGTCACCTCGCCGCTGGACCACGATGTGACGCGCGGCAACCTGTGCATCAAGGGGCGCTTCGGCTGGCAGTTCGTGCAGATCGACAACGCGAAGTAAACCGAACCGTAGCGGCCTTTTCGAACTTACCGCGACGACAGCACGAACTGATTCCCGTCCTGGTCCTTGAATATGGCGGCTGTGCCCCAGGATTCGGTCTTTGGGTCCTTGGCGAACTCCACACCTTTGCTCTTCAGCAGGCGGGCAGTGGCGTGAACATCTTCGCACCAGAAGGACAGCGGCTGTTGCGAGCCGATGCGGTTGGCGTCGCCGTTATCCATGGTGAACAGCACCAGCCCGGTATCGGCGCCGGGAATGCTGAGCTCGATCCAGCGCTGCTTCTCGGTGAAAGGCTGGTCGGTGAGCACCTTGAATCCCAGCTTCTCGGTGTAGAACTTCAGCGCGTCATTCTGATTGCGAACCGGGACACTTAAAAACTTTATTCCTTTGATCATGGGCTTCTCCTGAAAGGCGAGCACAGTATAAGCAGACGGGGGCGCGGGCCGGAGCGAAAATTGCTATAGTAGTGGACGGTACAGAGGCATGACGATCGACGACTATGTTGTGGACGTTTTGATGCGCGACCTGGTGGCGCACGACCGGCGAACCGCCAGCTTCCTGATTTATCTATGGATGACGTTTGAAGCCGCGCGCCGCCGGCGGGAACGCGTGGCCATCAGCTACCAGATCATCGCCGACTCGGTGGGCATTTCCAAAAGCACGGCGCAGGCAGGAGTGCGCTGGCTGCTTAAGCGCAAGCTGATCGAAGCCAGTAAGACCTCGGCAACGTCGACCCCGACCTATCGCGTGCTGCGCCCCTGGCGCAATTGAGAGCCGCGCGGGCGCGTATGCATCGAGCAGCTTTCGACCGGCGGTCCCGGAGATGGAAGGCAGGGGTGAACCGCCCGGCTACCTGTCCCGCGAATTCCGTTTTACAAAAGCAACGCCGGCTGCATACTAGGCGTGATGGCAACGCCCGTCACGGATAATCCCTTTGCTGTGCTTACCCTGATCGCCGCCCCGGCGGTCTTCACCAATGCAACTTCTCTGCTGGCCATGGGAACCGGCAACCGCCTGGGACGAGTGGTGGACCGCACGCGCAACCTGATGCGCGAGCTGAATGACGCCACGCTTGAAGCGGCGACCAAGAAGCTGTGGGTCAGCCACCTCAGCCGGCTGGAGAGGCGCGGCGCTTTGCTGGTCCGCGCGCTGAGCTTCTTTTACGGATCGATTGGCGCTTTCGCGGCGGCCAGCCTGGTTTCGATCATGGGCGCGGTGCTGGCTGCCTCAGAGTTTCGCCTTCCCTCGACGCTGACGGCGGGCATCAGCTTTGTGGCCGGCTCACTGGGGTTCATCGGACTAACCGTGGGGTGCGTGTTCCTGGTGACGGAGACGCGGCTGGCGCTGCGCTCGGTTTACGAAGAGGCTGAGCTGACGAAGAGCAGGTACGCGTGAGATTTTAATCGTCGCGGTGAAGGAGAAAACCGTTTGGCCGCGGATGAAACGCAGAAAAGCGCGGCTCACCCTGCACGTTTTGATCTGCGTTCTTCAGCGCTGACCTGCGGCTACAGTTTGGCAGACGGGTCCTGGATGCGGCCCTTCCACTCGCCGCCGCGGCCCGCCCAGTACCTGACCGCCGAATGCACGGCGGCCCCCATATAAAAGACGGCGACCAGCGGGAGAGCCAGGGCCCACAGGGGATTCAGGCGGTAGAAGCGCACCATGGGAAGAAAGCAAACGACCATCAGCAGCCACGCGGCCGCTCCCAACGCCGCGGGCCAGTGGCGGTTGAAGAGAACGAGCGCGGGCGGCAGCAGATAGGTCACGGTCAGCCCGGCGATGGCCAGCAGCAGCATCCAGGCGGAGTGATGAAGCTGGTTGAAGGCGCCGCGCGAGATCATCTGGCCGATCCCGCGCCACGAGCCGTAAGGGCGGATGCTTTTGGTTTCATCCGACATCCCTAACCAGATTCTTCCGCCGCTTTGCTTAACCCGGAGGGCGAGGGCGCAATCGTCGATGACCTCGCGGCGAATGTTCTCGATGCCGCCGGCACGCGCGAGCGCCTGCGGGCGAATGAGGATGCTGCCGCCGGCGGCGCCGGCCATGGGAAGCCGAGGGCTGGCGATCCAGCGTGGCGGGTAGAGCTTGAGAAAGAAGAAGACAAAGGCGGGGATCAGCGCGCGTTCGGCGAAGGTCCGGCAGTGCAGGCGGACCATGAACGAGGCGAGATCGTAGGGGCCCTGCTGCGCGATTTCCACCAGTGTGGCGACACTGTTCGGGGCGTGATCGATATCGGCGTCGGTGAGGAGGAAGAAGTCGGCGTTGACCTGGAGGGCGTGGGCCACGCCCTGCTCGACTGCCCACAGTTTGCCCGACCAGCCCGGCGGCAGCGGCCGCCCGGGAAGCACGTTGAGCGACTTGGCGGCGCCGGCGGCCTCGGCAGCCCCTTGCGCGGCTTCGGCAGTGCCGTCAGTGCTGGAGTCGTCGATGAGAAAGATGTGCAGCCAGCCCAGCCCGGTCTGGGAGAGCAGGGAAGTCACGGAACGGGCGACGACGTCAGCTTCATCGCGCGCGGGAACGATCACGGCGACGCGCGCGCCGGTGGGCGAGGGTCTGGCGCGGGGCAGGAGAGAGCGAATCCACCAGAAACGGCCGTGAAAGAGAAAGAGGTAAATCCAGATCAGCAAACTGAGGAGTGCGATCCAGAAGAGCATGGGGGACATTGTACGTAAACGATAGCCGCGATTGGCTGAGACCGGCGATCAGACCGCTGCTAAAATGTGAGCGGGAGCCCGTAGCTCAGGTGGACAGAGCATCTGCCTTCTAAGCAGAGGGTCGCAGGTTCGAGTCCTGCCGGGCTCGCCAGAACCTTCCTCTTTCAGTCCTGGACTTTACAGTCAACTCCTGGTTTCTTGAATTTCAGCGATCGGGCTCTCTCGTTTATTTTCTGCGGGGAGGACCAGTTCGAAAGTTCAACTTGAACGGACTCGAGCGCTCCAACTTCCGGATTGCCGATCGTCCTCCTGCAACTACCCATAAGCCCGTTTCTGGCCAACCTCAGGTTGTGGCCGACCATACTGGATTTACCGGGCGTGCGCCGAATCGAGACGGCGAACCACAAGAAGCCACAGCGAAATCACCGTTGACGCATGTTCATCTTGTCGAGAGCGCGCTTCAATTGTTCAAGCTTCTGCCCAGCTTCGCCGAGCTTACCTTCCGCCGTCAGGTGCTGGTACTCAGCAAGGTCTTTGGCGGCTTCCGCGATGAGCGCGTTGAGATCTCCCGCCGGCTGGGGTGCTGCGGATGCCGGCACGCTTCGCACTGGCTCCGCGGAGGCAGCAGCCGGGCTCAACGACGAGACGGCTCCGCCAAAAAGGGCCGTCATCGCCGACTCGAAGGTTGGTCCGTACGCAAGCCGATCTTGCAGCGCGAGCACAACGAGACGCAACTCCGGCATCGGACTCCGCTCGGCCTGCAGGTAGATCGGCTCCGCATATAACAGCGCGCGCCCGGTCGGAATCACAAGCAGAGCTCCGCGGCGCACGTGCGAGCCTTGCTGATTCCACAGCGTCAGTTGTCCCGAAAGCTGCGCGTTCTGATCGATTCGCGCCTCGATCTGCAGCGGTCCATCGACCAGCCGGGTTTTCGGAAAGTCGTAGACTACCGACGTGCCGTAGTGGGCGCCATCACTCCGCCCCGCGATCCAGCCAATCAGATTATTCCGGTTGGCCGGCGTAAATGGCAGAATCTCTACGAACTCCATGCCGCTTTCGCCGGGAAGGTTCATCAGCACGAAATTGGGCTCCATTGGCAGTGTCGTTTGCGAGCCGGTGGCGTCCAGGCCTACTTCGTTGGCGACGGTCCACAGGTCCTCACGGTTGTAGAACACCCCTGGATCCGTCATGTGATACAGACCATACACGGCCGCTTGCAGCTTGAGCAGCAACTCGGGATAGCGCACATGTTTACGCAGGTCCGGGGGCATCTCCGTCGCGTCCTTGAAGAGGCTGGGAAAGATGCGGCGATAGGCCGCTATGATCGGGTCTTCCGTGTCGAACACGTAGAACGTCGTCGTTCCATCATAGGCATTCACGACGACCTTGACGCTGTTCCGCATGTAATTGATGAGATCCCCGCCGAGACGGTAATGGCTCGAGTACGGATAGGTGTCTGAGGTGGTGAACGCATCCATGATCCACGACAAACGGCCATCGTTGCCGATCACGATGTACGGATCCGGATCGTAGGTGAGGAACGGCGCCAATACCGATACGCGATCGCGCACGTTGCGACGCATCAGCAACCGGCTCTCCCTGGTAACGTCATCGCTGAATGGCAGCTTGGCGAGGTCGCCGCGATCGAACGCGATGATGAGGCGGCGCAAGAAACCGCCGAGGACGATGCCACCATTGCCCTGGTACGACGTGAGGCTGTTGGTCTGGCCTTGCGGATAGTTGAACTCTCTCTGCCGTGTATTCACGTATACATCGGTGTCAGTCAACTCGCCGAAATAGATCTCCGGGCGCGTCACGGTGAGACTGTGTACGGTGCTCTGGATTGGCATGTTGCTCAGGATCAGCGTGGGCAGCCCTTCTGGCGTGAAGCCGTTCACAGGGTTCATCGTGATGCCGTAGCCGTGGGTGTAGATTAGCTTCTCGTTGATCCAGTTGCGGCTGCTCTCCGGGAGCTTGTCGACGTTCAGCTCCCGGGTGGCGAGCATCACCTGGCGAATCCTGCCGTCGATCTCATAACGGTCAATGTCGATGTCGGGAAAATCATAGTAAGTGCGAATTTCCTGAATCTGGCGAAGGGTGTCTTGCAGCGCATGCCAGTCCCAGAGCCGGATGTTCTGAAGCGTAGGCTGGTTGTTCGCGGGGTCGGCCGCCTCGACGGTTGTCTCAGCCGGAAACTCACGCTGCAAAACCTGGTTCAATCCGTAGGCCCGTCGCGTCAACTCAATGTTGTGCGCAATGTAAGGTTGCTCGCGAACAAGCTCGTTCGGTTTGACAACAAAGCTGTTGACGTACCCGCCGCATATCTGGATGACGAGATAACATACCGCGGCCGGAACCGTTGCCGCGACAATCCAGCGCACCCGGCGCGCCGACACAGCGTTGACGGCCGCGATCACCGCGCCCAGAACGAGCCCGGCACAGACGACCAACGCGCCTGGAAGCGCGACATGCGCGTCGGTGTAGGTCACGCCGGCGAAGATTGTGTGCCCGTCGAGCAATCGCTCGAACCGGCCGAGATACACGCGCATGGCGAGGGTCAGCAACACGCACGCAAACGTAACCGAGAGCCCGCGCCAACGTAACAGGGCGTAGCTGCCATAACGTCCAGCGAGGGCACAGGTGATAAGGATAAAGACAACCGCGATCAGACAAGCAATCACGGCCAGCGTCATCAGCCAGCCGGCGATGAGCTGCTGCGCAGGAAGAGTAAACAGATAGAAGTTCAGGGGCTTGCCAAGGATAGGATCCACAACGCCGCCGGCAGCGTATGGCGCATACCAATATAGAGCCAGTGTCCGCCACTCCGCCATCATGACGACCCCGGTTCCTGCGGCGACGGCGAGCGAGACGCCGAGCGCGATGAAGCGCAGAACCTGCTCGACCGGCAGCCTTACCTCCCGATCGCCGATGAAAATTGTTTGACTGCTCCGCAACTCGGCTGAGTGCGCCCTCTTCAGAGCTAAGAATGATCCGTACAGAATAAGAAAAGTGGCCGCGGCAAATGCCGTGAAAACCACCCACTGAACGCCTTGTGTTTTCCAGAACACAGCTCCGTAGCCCAGTGACCCGAACCAGAGCGCGTCAACGTAATACGAAAATGCAATCCGGCAGCCGAAAACGAGGCCGACGAAAACGGCGATAATAATCAGGACGCGGCGGCGCCGTGAGGGATTCGGCCGCGGCCAATCAATGGACTCAGGCATTGCTCCACTCCGTTTTCATTGACTCCGAAAGTCATCAGCATGATACTCCCTCGATTTCCGCCAGCTGCCTCATGGCTCGACCCTCACCGCACTGCCGGATCGGCGAGGGCAGTGCCGTCGTCGAAGTTCGTTGGGCACAATGGGCGGGTCAGGCTCAGTTTCCCCGAAGTCCTGTTCCAGGATATTTGCAATTGATGTCTCATAAGCCCGTTTATGGATAACCTTCGCGCGTGCGAACGTTCAGACCGGCATCGGCGAGGCGGCCACCGAACGGCCCCTGCCACGGCCTGGAACGAGCTCACCTTGACATTCTACTGGAAGCGCAGTATCGTCACCTAGAATGTCTACCAAAGAGTCGAAAGGGCGCATCGGACTGCTGCAAGGCACCCTGGACCTGCTGATTCTCCGCACGCTGTTGCTGGGGCCGACACACGGCCATGCCATCGCCAAAGCCATCGCATTCCATTCCGACGACGTGTTACAGGTCGAACAGGGATCCCTTTATCCGGCGCTGCACCGGCTTATCAAGCGGGGATGGATTTCGGCCGAACAGGGCGCCTCAGAAAACAATCGCCGGGCCAAGTACTACCGGCTGACGGTCAAAGGGCGGCGGCAACTACAGGTTGAAATCAGCAAATGGGACAAGCTGACGGAAGCGATCGCGCGGATTCTCCGCCCCGCGGAGCGGGAGAGCGCATGATGAAGGGCCGCAAACGGATACTGGACGATCTCGACGACGACATTCGCGACCATATCGAAAGAGAGACGCAGGACAACATCGAGCGCGGGATCGCGCCGGAGGAAGCGCGAACCATGGCTTTGCGCAAGTTCGGCAATGTGGTCCGGGTAAAAGAGGAGGCGCGGAAGGTGTGGAGCCTCGTGTGGCTGGAGCAGTTGCTGCAGGATGTTCGCTTCGGCCTGCGGATGTTGCGCAGGAATCCCGGCTTCACTGCCGTCGCTGCAGTCACGCTGGCCCTGGGCATCGGCGCCAACACTGCGATCTTCAGCGTGGTCTATGCAGTGCTCCTGAAGCCGCTGCCTTATACGAATCCTCAGCAATTGTTCACCGCGTTTCAAGCGAACCAGCAACAGGGCATCGCGGAGATTGGCTGTTCTTATCTAAATTTCGAAGATTGGCGGGCGCAGAATCATGTTTTTAGCGAGCTGGGGGGAGTTGTGGCGCACCAGCTCACCCTGACCGGACGCGGGGAGCCTACGGTTGTGAATGTATCCGTAGTGACGCCGGAGCTTTTTGCGCTGCTGGATGCGAAGCCGCTGGCGGGACGCATCTTTTTCCCTGCGGACGGCAAGCAGAGTGCGCCGCCGGTGGCGATCCTGAGCGAAGATCTGTGGCGACGCCGCTTCGGAGGGGATCCGAAGATCACGGGTAGTCCGATCGAGCTGGACAAGCGCCTATACACCATTATTGCCGTCATGCCCGCAGATTTTCGCACTCCTTTTTTCAACAAGCAGGAGGTCTGGGTCCCGCTGGTTCAGGACCCTGTGTTCAGTACCTTCATGCCCCGGCGCGGAGTGCATTTGCTGCCTGTCATCGGGCGGCTGAAGCCGGGCGTTTCCGTGGCGCAGGCCAAGGCGGAAATGGACGCGATCAGCGAGAGACTGGCGCGGGAATTTCCGGCGGAGAACAAGGGTTGGAGCGTCCGTCTGGTGCCCCTGCAGAAAGAAATTACAGGAGACGTCAGGGCCCCGCTGCTGGTGCTGCTGAGCGCGGTAGGCCTGGTGCTTCTGATCGCTTGCGCTAATATCGCCAACTTGCTTCTTGCGCGCGCAACCTCCCGCTCGAAAGAGATTGCCGTTCGCACCGCGCTGGGCGCCGGGCGCGCCCGCATTATGCGCCAGTTGCTCAGCGAAAGCGTGGTGCTCGGTCTGCTTGGCGGCGGCGTAGGCATCGCTCTGGCATTCTGGGGTGTCCATGCCCTTGGTTCGCTTGTTCCCAGGAGTCTGCTGCGAGTGAACGCAATCGGGGTGGACAACCAGGTCCTGGGTTTTGCGGTTCTCCTTTCCTCCATCGCGGGCATAGTGTTTGGCCTGGTTCCCGCCGTCTTCGCGGTCAATCCCGATGTACAAAACAGCCTTCGCGAAGGCGGCGGACGTTCGGGCGAAAGCCGCAACCGCCGCCGCGCGCGCAGTTTCCTGGCTGCAGCGGAGATTTCGCTGGCCATGGTCCTGCTGGTCACGGCGGGCCTGCTGTTACGCAGCTTTGCCAACCTCATCTCCGTCAGCCCCGGGTTTGAGCCGCAGAACATCGTGCAGGCGGATATCTCGCTTCCCCAATCCAAATATTCCACACCGCAGCAGTGGGCCGCCTTCTCCGAAGAAGTGCTTGCGCGAATCCAGTCCGAGCCTGGATTGCAGGATACGGCTGTGGCTGTTCCCCGGCCGATCGTCGACAACAGCGTCAATCTGACGTTCGAGATCGCAGGTAGTCCGCCTTCGTCGTCGGCCGCATCCCGGAGAGCGGACTATGAATCGGTCAGCCCCGATTATTTTCGCGTGATGAGGATTCCGCTGTTGGCGGGACGTCTCTTCACTCCCCATGACGCCGCATCCGAGCCCCGCGTTTCCATCATCAGCAAGACCATGGCCCGCCTGTATTTCCCGAATGAAAATCCCATCGGCAAGCACATTTCATTCGCGTTTTCACGTGCCGAAGATGAAAGCGCGCATGAAATCGTAGGCATCGTCGATGATGTTCGAGACGTTGCCCTGGGTCAGAATCCCGGAGCCATGATGTATGTGCCTTACGCCCAAGCTCCCCTTTGGGGTGCGAATCTGGTGATCAGAACTACGTTGAGCACCGCCAGCGTGGGTAGCGCCATTCGCCGGGAAGTAGAAAACATCGATAAAGATGTGCCGGTTACGGACATCGCGAAGATGCCAAACCTTATCAACGCGTCCATCGCACAGTCCAGATTCCGCACGTTCCTGCTTGGGCTGGTCGCGGCGATGGCGCTGGTGCTTGCAGCCACCGGAATTTTTGGAGTGATTTCTTATTCGGTTTCGCGCCGGACAAACGAGATCGGCATCCGCATTGCGCTGGGCGCGTCGCGCAAAACCATCCTAAGCTTGATCCTGCGCGAAACTCTGGGGTTGACCTTGGCCGGGCTGGCCGTTGGCTTTCCTTGCGCGCTGGTGGCGTCTCACTTCGCCCGCCACTTGCTGTTCAACGTCTCGTCCAATGACCCAACCACGCTCGCGGCCGTTGCTTTGTGTCTCGCGGCTGTGGCCGGCCTGGCCGGATACATCCCCGCGCGCCGCGCCATGCGCGTGGATCCACTGGTCGCTCTTCGCTGCGAATAGGGCTAGCCCGAGCCTATGCCCAGAGCGGCGAACGCGAAAAGGCTCTTGAGGCCTATCGGAGTTTTCTTGCGCTTTGGAAAGATGCAGATCCCGATCTTCGAATACTGCAACAAGCCCGATTCGAATACCGGACGCTGAGTGAATTGGCGGGCTGAGCGTACACACAAATGCATCGCAACGCTTCACAACGAAGGATCCGAGCGTTTGCCAGGAATTCCGGAGAACCGTAGCCTTCCGAAAAAGTGAAAAAAGTTCTAAGATCGTCAGGTAGAGTTCCTCATTTTTTCTTCTCTAACCAAGTCGGTCCGTTTGCCCTCGCCATGACCAAAGCAGAAAAGAAACGCCTGGCGGCAGTGCTTGAAGCGACAGAGTACCTGTTCCTGGAAAACATTGCCCTGAAGCTTGTACTGGAACATCGGGAGATCCCGAATTGGCAGAATCTCGTTGATCATCTTCTGTCCGACAAAGAGATGCTGGCGGGAGTTCGCCTGAAGTTCCGCGACCTGCACCGGGAGATTGAAAGATCGACGGATCCTGCAAAGGCTCTGGAAGGGCTCTTGGGAGCACTTCCAAAAAAGCCTCAATAGCTCTACAGCCTGCCGCCCCTACGGGGCTACGCATCCTCTGGTTTCGATTCCAGACCCCGCCGCGCCTCGGTCAATTCTTAGACGAAGCGGAAATTCTCATCGGGAGGCGCGACTCCGCTTCGCTCAAGTCTTGCCCTGACACTCCTCGTCTCCCCGGCGTAATGCGGAAGGCTTCAGCCGGCCGTTCGCGAAATGGTACAAGCCAGCAGACGAAGTAGGACAATGCCGGCGTAGCCCATAAGGCTGGTTGACAGATAAACTGTGTCGTGTTAACATCGTAGCGAAATAAGACAAGCGCCAGACTTTGAAGGGCCGCCCCCGGGGGCGGTCCTTCGTGCTGTGCGGCCAGGATTGGAAGAGCGACCACAATATGTTGTGGTTGGATAGTTACTCTTTGATAAACCATCCCAAGATCTTGGATTGGTTGGGATAGGCAGGAGCTAAGTCCTTTGGAATGCTAGGTGGGCCTTTAGGGGGGTATAGGGGATCGGGTGATCCGGTGATCGGGTGATCCGGTGATCTGGTGATCGGAAAGGCAGAGGAATTGCCGTAATCGTCGGAATCGCGCGGAATCGCCGCAATCGGAAAACACAGGATCGGGTGATGCAGTGGCCTCGGCGAGCGAGCTGCCGGGCTAGTTTTTGCTCGGCAGGAGGTTTTTCAAATGGGGGGTGAAGCTGATCTGGATGCTGGTGGCGACGTCGTGCTGGGCGGTGGGATGGAGGGCGGGAATGAACCAGCGCTCGTATTGCACTATGGCGTCGAGGTTCCAATCGGGGCGGACCTGCCAGCGCAGGCGGGTGCTGCCGTCACTCTGCGTGCCGCCGCCGGGGGCTAGGCCGCCGGAGAGAACGGCCTTGCTGAGCTTCGTATCGCGATAGCCGAACTGCAGGCTGGTGCTGGCGGAGAGATGGTAGGTGCTCCAGGCCTGGTAGGTGCGGCCGTCGCGTCCGGTCTGGTTGCCGAAGATGTATCCCTTGTTGGTGTTGGAGTCGTGGTAGCTGGTGTTGAAGTAGAGGAAAGTGGGACCGCGATCAGTAGAGGTCAGGGACTGGGTGGAGACGGCCTCTACGCGGAGATCGAGTCTGGAGACTATGGGGAAATGCGAAAGATAGAGACCGGGGTTGATGGCGGAGCGCCGGGGATTGGCCAGGGGCGAGGGATCATCGTCACTGTAAGAGTCGCTGTAGAGTGTGAGCCAGTTGCGCAGGCCGGGCAGGCGATAAGAGAAGTCGAAGCCGGACTTGCGGTCGCCGGGATCGCTTACGCCCACACCTGAGTCGCCGTTGGCGGTGAGGTTGCGCTCCAGGCTATGGGCGGTGAAGGGATGGCCGACACCGGCCCAAAGGGAAGCGCGCGTGAACCCAATCTCAAGGTTCTTGGTGGGATGGAGACTGATCTTCTGCAGGTTGAAGAACGGGCGCGCGGGAAACTGATGACCGGAGAGTTTGCTGAAGAGGAACTCGGCGCGAATCTCGCCCAGATGGCGGAGAAACGAGGGCAGAATCAGCGGCGTGGTGCGCGTGAGGCGCAGGGTGTACATGGGATCGGCGTTGTCGCTGAGCATGAGCGGTCCGCTTTCGCCGGGACCGAACCACATGCTCTCCTTGCCGAAGGTCAGCGCCCACTGGTCGAGCTGGAGCCCGGCATACATGTCCAGCGGGTAAAAGCGATCGGTGGTGGCCACCGGCGCCGGAACTTCCGACGGATTGAGGTCCATGCCGGTGATCAGATTCTGCTGGGCCTGGGTCAGCGCGGGACGTCCGGGAGCATGTTCGTACTCGCCGCTGGCGTACCAGAACAGGCGGCCCACGCCGCCGCACAGGACGGCCCCGGTGTAAAGGTTGTTGCCCTGGTCGAAGGGGCGGCCGTAGTCATTCCAGATGGTGTCGCCAATGTGGTAGCTGTTGCGCAGCGGCTCGCTGGAGATGTTCATGTAGCGCATGTAGACGGAATCAACGGAAAGACTGGTGTAGCTCTGGCCGTCGTCCTTGAATTCGTCGCGCAGTCTCTGGACGGTCTGGACGATCTCCGATTCCGGCGGCAAATCCTGGGTCATGTATCCGGCTTCATCGGTCTGGCGCATGCACTCGCGGCGCGTCCAGGGACGCAGCCCGGTGAACTGGCTGGTGATGTAGCCGAGAGCAGCCAGGCGTTCGAGCGCGGGATAGACCCAGCTGTCGAGAGGAACGAAGGCCGAGCCCAGCTGGTCGGGATCGAACTCTTTGGAATCGCGCATGAAGGAGCCGTAGGGCGGATTCTCCAGGGCAGGATCGTGGCGGCGCTCATAGACTTCGTGGCCGATGAACCATCCCAATGCGCTGCCGACCACTACGTCAGAAGGAAAGTGGTGGCGGCCGGTAACCCGGCTGACGCTGACTGCGCCGGCGGTGCCATAAGCAAGGATCTGGGTGAGGATGCCGGGATACTCGTGGACCAGGACGGAGGCGGCGGTCCAGCTCAGCATGGCGTGCGCCGAAGGAAAGGAACCGTTGCCGGGGTCCTTGAAGAACTTGCCGTCGCCGCCGATTACGAGGGGGCGCTGGCGGGCAAAGACGGCCTTGAGGGCCTCGGTAATGGCGAAGCTGTTGATCACAGCCTCACCGGCGAGCAATCCGGTTTCACGCTCGTGAGCATTGCCCGACCAGCTGCCCACGGCCCACATGGCCGCGGGAACGCCGATCATTACGCCCAGGCCGCCGTTGGCGAGATTGTCACTGGTGCTGATGGCGTCGGCATTGGAACGGGCACGGGCCAGGCTGTGACGGTCGCTGCCGATGAGCACGCCGAAGCCCGCCACCGTCGGCGCCAGCCAGACAGCGTCGTTGACGTGCAGCCGTGCAGGACTGGTCCAGATGGCTTTCTGGTCGCGGGGAAGGTTAAGGAAGACGCTCTTGATGGTCACGGTCTTGTCGGCGTTGTCGTCTTTCTTCTCGCGGTCCGGAGTCTGCTGATCCGGCGGATTGCCGGGGGAACTGGGACTGCCCGGGGTTTGCCCGGCCTGCATGCAGGCGATGCAAGGTGCGGCGGACGAGGCGGAATGATTGGGATCGAGCAGCTGCTGGGCGGCGGCGCCGGAACGGACAATGATTGCGCCCACCATCAGCAACAAGAGTTTTCGCAAACGCGGATCAAGGCGCATGAGTTCTGTTGGCAAGTGCAAATGAAGAAACACAATACTAGCAGGTTGAAGACCTAAACTTATAAGACTTTTGCGCCACGAGATCTTTTGGACCAGTGCCGGAGCGCGAAAAACCGGGTTCGCGGGAAAAAGATCATGCGCCGATCGCGGGCTTATCGACACCGGCGCCGGGGGAGCAGGTTTTGGAGGAAGCCAAGTGGCGGGCGTAAAAATTTTCATATTGCTCGACTGCCGCGGAAAGGGAAAAGTTGTCTTCGATGCGGCGGCGCGCCCTGGCTCCCAGTTCCTGCCGGGAAGGTTCTCCGGCAGCAATGAGGCGATGGATGGCGCCGGCCAGCGCCTGGGGATCGCCGGGAGCGACTGCGACTCCGGTTTCACCGACGACAAGCGCGCTGTCGCCAACGCTGGTGACGACGCAGGGAACGGCGCAGGCCATGGCCTCAGCGATGGCGTTGGGGAAGCCTTCGCGGAAGGAAGCCGAGCAGGCGATGTCGAGAGCAGCGTGGAGCCGGGGCATGTCATGGCGCTCGCCGAGGAGGAGAACGCGGCCGGTCAAGCCGGAGTCACGTACGCGGGCGCGCAGACGGGAGTCCTTAGCTATTCCCGGTCCTGCCAGGAGAAAGCGGGCGCCGGGATGATCGCGGGCGAGCAAAGCCGCAGCGCGAATGAATCCAGCCTGGTTCTTGGCGGGATGGCAGCGTGCGACCATGCCGATGAGGATGGCGTCGCCGGACACGCCCAGCTCGGACCTGATCGCAGCGCGGGCCCCGGGATCAGGGACAAATTCACGGCAGTCGATGCCGTTGGGAATGACCGCGCCGCAAGCGGCGTGGTAGCCGCGAGCTTCATGCTGAGCGCGGGCGGCGTGGCTGGCATAAATGATGCCCGCGGCGCGGCCGGACCAGCGCGCGCCCAGGCGGATGACAGCCGCCGTTGGCCAGGAAAAATAGCTGAGATCATCGAGGGAGGAGCGGATTCCCCAGAGCACCGGCGCGCCGGGAACGGCGCGGCCAGCGAAGCTGGCCATGAGGTTGCCGTGGTACATCCATCCGGCGATGAGATCGGGCGAAAGGCGGGAAGCAAGGGAGCGAATCTTCCAAACGCGCAGCGGATTAGGCGCTGCGGCGTGCAGCTTAAGGCTGTGCACTTCTACTCCCAGTGCGGTAATGCGGGCGGCGACCGATCCCGCCGGCGCCAGCGAGACCACAGAGTGCTCATGGGCGGGGCTGCTTGCCGAGACCAGCTTGTACAGCATGTTTTCCGCGCCGCCTACGTCGAGCCCTGTAATTACGTGCAGAATTCGCGCCATGAAAATTTATTCTCAAACTTCTTCCGCAAACCGATTGGCCCGGACGGGGACGCCAGGCGATCCTTACTTCTTGTAGAACTCGCGAAACCAGGCAACGAAACGGTTGACTCCTTCCGCGATGGGCGTGCTGGGACGATAACCGAACGTGGCGAAGAAGTTCTGGTTATCGGCAAAGGTCCGGGGAACGTCACCGGGCTGGCTGGGCAGCCACTCGACTTGCGCCGGGCGTCCGATAGCGTGCTCCAGCAGCTTGACCAGTTCCACAATCTCAATGGTGTGACTGCTGCCCACGTTGTAAATGCGATAAGGAGCCGCGCCTGCTTCGGCAGGCGGCAGCTCCGCGCGGGAACACTCGACGACGCGAGCCACGCACTCGGCGGCGTCCTCGACATAAGTAAAGTCGCGCACCATGCGTCCCTGGTTGAAGGCCGGGATGGGTGTGCCGTCAAGAATAGCGCGACAGAATTTGAACAGCGCCATATCCGGCCGGCCCCAGGGACCGTAAACGGTGAAAAACCGCAGACCCGTTACCGGGAAGCGATAGAGATGAGCATAGGCGTAAGCCAGCAGTTCGTCGGCTTTTTTGGTTGCGCCGTAAACGCTAATGGGGTGATCGACGTTGTCGGTCTCGGAAAAGGGGATCTTGGTGTTGGCTCCGTAGACGGAGCTGGACGAGGCAAAAACAAAGTGCCCGGTCCCACGGCGATGCGCGGCTTCAATGACATTGGTGAAGCCGAGGACGTTGCTCTGGATGTAGAGCTGAGGCTCCTCGAGGGAGTGGCGGACTCCGGGCTGCGCCGCCAGATGCACGACGCAATCGAAGGAGCGGGGCTTAAAGAGTTCGTTCACGGAAGCGGCGTGGGCGATGTCGCCTTTCACGAAAGTGAAGCCATCGCGCTCACGCAGCCGAGCGAGGCGCGCTTCCTTGAGGCCTTCATCGTAATAAGAGTTCAGGTTGTCGAATCCCGCGACGCGGTGACCGGCCTCGAGCAGCCGGCGGCTGACGTGAAAGCCGATGAACCCGGCGCAGCCGGTGACCAGTATGTTCTTCATGGCGGTACTTACTCAGCTCAAAAACAGATCGGTATACTCACCGACAATCTTCTGCCAGCCAAAGCGCGCAAGCACATCGCCGGAGAAGCTACCCGCGCCGGCGCTTCGGCTCGACATTGTACATGCGGCGATGATGGCTCGCGCGAGGGCGCCCGGATCTTCCGGAGGAACCAAGGTCATGGCAGGGAGGTAAGGCTTGAGCTCGGCGACAGCGCCCGGGCAATCGGCCGCGACGATGGGGCGCTCGAGGACAGCGGCTTCCAGCAGCGCGTTGGGCAGTCCCTCAAAGCGGGAGGGAAGCACAAAGAGGCCGGCGTGTTTGATGAACGGCCAGGGATTGCGCTGGAAGCCGAAGAAGCGGACGGCGTCAGCCAATCCCAGCTGGCGCGCTTGCCGCTCCAGTTCGGCCTGCAGTTCGCCCTGTCCGAGAATCGCCAGGCGCACGCCGGGGATCTGCTTGCGCACGGCGGGCAGGGCGGAGAGAAGAAGGTCGTAACCTTTTTGGCGGGCCAGGCGGCCTACGGCAACCAGCTGTGGGCCGGGGCCGGAATAAGGATTGGGCGCGGCTTCGGCGAGTTCCCGAACGCGCTCCACGTCCACAGGATTGTAGATGCGGACAAGCTTGTCGCGAGGCATTCGGAACTCTACGGCGATTTCTTCCAGCATGCTGTCGGAAAGGCAGACAACTTTGTCGGCGCGGCTGTAAAGAGGGCGGTACAACAGATGCCACAGAACCAGGAGGAACTTGTTGACGCTGACCGTGCTGGGAGGGATGGTTTCACGCAACAGGAGCCTGATGCCTACAGGAAGCATCGGCTTGGACACAACCAGCGCCAGATTCAAGCGGACGTGAGTGGAGAGAACTATATCCGGCTTGATTTTCCTGATCAAGCGGACGATGGCGGATACAGAGTAGCGCGCCCGGGACGCGGCCAACTCATGGACGGCTACATCTTCCGGGATGTCCTGAGTGCGGGGACCGGCGCCGCGCAACACCGCGAGGTGCGGCTCGAACCGATTGCGGTCCAGATGCCGGAGCAGGATGGAGAAAACCCGTTCGGCTCCGCCGCCACCCATGCTCGGAATCAGGAAGAGAAGTCTTTTTCTGGCGAACATCGGCAATCAGAAAGGAGTTGGGCACGGAATGGTAGCATGCGGCGCAGCCAGGAACCGGAAAAGGAGCCCTTCCCGGATAGGGGAAGGCGGCGTAATGAACACGGCGATGATTTGACACGGTCGTTACCGTGCTACCATGCCAAGAACCGGATTACAGTTCCCTTAATAATGCCCAGCGTGCGAACCAGAGTGCTGCTACTCATCCCCAGCCTCGTGGGGGGCGGAGCAGAACGCTTTTTCTGCATTCTCTCGCAGTATCTGGACCGCAGCCGCTTTGAGCCCCATCTGGCTCTCTTCAGTGTACGGGGCGAATACCTGCCGGATATTCCCAAGGACGTAGGGATTCACGATCTGGGGTGCTCGCGGGCTCGATATGCCATTCCCAGCATCGCGCGGCTGGTGCGCAAGCTGCGCCCGCAAACCGTGCTTTCGACGCTGGCCAGCAGCAACCTGGCTTTGATGCTGGCCAAGCCCTTGCTGCCGCGCGGGACGAAACTGCTGCTCTCGGAGGACTGCCACACGAGCTCGTTTCTGAAGGAAGGACTGATCACGCAGCCGCGGGTCTGGGCCTTCCTCTATCGTCGCTTGTACAAACACGCCGATAAAATCATCTGCCTGTCGCAATCAATGGCGGATGACCTGGTGGTGAACTACAACGTGCCGCGGGAGAAGGTGGCGAGCATTTACTATCCGGTTGACGTCGAGCGAGTACAGCGGCTGAGCGAAGCATCGAGCAACCCGTATTCTGCTTCCGGCCCACAACTGGTTGCCGTAGGGCGTCTGGCCCGGCAGAAAGGCTTCGATCTGCTGCTGGCGGCGATGCCTGCGGTTCGCGATGAGTTCCCCGGCGTCAAGCTTGCGGTTCTTGGACAGGGGTCGTTGCAGGGCGAACTGACCGATCAGGCGCAGCGTCTGGGACTTTCAGACCTGGTGACCTTCTACGGCTTTCAGCAGAATCCGTGGCCGTACATCAGGCATGCCGACGTGTTCGTGATGTCATCCCGCTTCGAAGGGCTGCCCAATGTGCTGCTGGAAGCGATGGCGCTGCAGAAGCCGATTGTGGCTGCGAACTGTCCGGGAGGAATCAGCGAATTGCAAAGTCTGGCCAGCGAACTGCAGCTGGTGCCGCCGGAGAATCCAGCCGCGTTGGCGAAAGCCATCATCTCAGCGTGCTGCGCGGTGAACGGCAACAGGAACGGTCACGCGAGTGGGACAACGTATCCGATGGCCATGTTCAGCGTGCAGCACGTCGTTGAACAGTACAGCCAGTTAATGCTTCCCAACTGAGCGAGGATTGGAGGTTGGGTGGGGGTGATGCGCATTAGGTTGTTTGCCGGCGAGCAGGCCATCGAAAGCGGCTTGCCAGCCGGCGAGAGCACGCTCCAGGCTGAACCGTTCGCGAACTTCCGGAGCGCGTTGCGCGAGGCGTTGTCTTTCTTGAGGATCTCCCATCAGGCGATCCAGAGTCCTGGCCAAAGCGGCGACGTCCTGAGGAGGAACCAGAATTCCGTCGATACCGTCGCGGATGATCTGTCCCGGACCCTCGGGACAGTCGAAGCTCACCACGGGAAGGCCGCACGCCATCGCTTCCGCCAAAGCCATGCCGAAGCCCTCAAACCGCGACGAGAACACGAACATGTCGGCGGAGAGAAACTGAGTGAAGGGATCGGAAACCGTGCCGGCGAAATGAACCCTCGAGCCGATTTTGAGCGCGTCAGCCTGAGACTGCAGCGCGGAAAGAAGCGGTCCCTCACCGTAGATGGTGACGTCCCAATCGGGGTGGCGATCGGCAACGGCGGCGAAAGCGGAAAGCAGAAGATCGAATCCCTTTTGCGGGACCAACCTTCCCATGGCGATGATTCTGTGCCTTGCTCGCGGTGGCCGCTGGGCCGCGGGGCGGGCGGGCAAGTGGATGGGATTGGGAATACCGACGCCGTGTACGCGGCTGATCGCGCGAAATCTGTCGACTGTGTTTTGCGTCGGACAGACCAGCAAATCGGCCAGGGAATACAGCCGGCGGAGCGCATTCCAGGCTCGTCCGATTTTGTACAAGGAGGGATCGGTACGTTCAGAAATGATCAGCGTGCGGTGCAGCCCGCGCGTAGCAAGAATGGTGAGAACGTTGACGCTGTCCATGAAACTGATTACGACATCGGGATCGGATTTGCGGATCGCCTGGCGAAGAGACCGAAGCCGGTGGAGATTGCGATAGAGCGCCTGGAAAATATTTGCGGAAAAGCCTGTAACTCCCAGGCGCTGGAGATTGACTGCGGGATGAATTGGATACGCGGGAGCTTTCTGGCGGTCGAGAGTAAGCAGCGTTACCTGATGACCCCGCTCAGCCCAGGCGCTGGCCAGGATCGACATGACGCGTTCGGCTCCTCCACGCCCCAAGGTTGAGATGACCAGGGTCAGTCGCATTATCGGTTGCAATCAGCATACCAATCGAGTGCGGCATCTATCCATTTCGAGAGGCATTCGTACATGCGATATCAAACTGCGCGCCCGGCTGGCAGGGGCGAGACTGCAAATGGCCGGTCAGCGAACTCGCTGGTAATCGGGTGGTTACCGGCAGATGCTTTTCACCATAAATTCATACTCCCGTCGCCTTCCTTTAACTGGCGACTGCTACAAAAGTAGTGCATGTGGAAAAAGTGTTTTGATACCGTGATCATTTCCGACCTGCACCTGGGCTCTGAAGTCAGCCGAGCCGCGGACGCGCTGGATTTTCTGCGCTCGGTGCAATTCCGCCGGTTGATCCTGTTGGGCGATATTTTTGCCGACCTCAATTTTCGCCGGCTCACCAAGGAGCACTGGAAGTTCCTCGGCTACATTCGCAAGCTGTCCAATCCCAAACATGGCGTTCAGGTGATTTGGGTGGAAGGCAACCACGATCACGGGCTCACGCCAGTGATGTCGCATCTCGTCGGGATTCCCGTTTACCAGGAATACGAATGGAGCTACGACGGAAAACGGCATCTGGCGATCCACGGTCACCAGTTCGATACCTTCGCTATCAGGAACCTGAAGCTCAGCCACTTCGGACAGCTCATCTACTTGTGGCTGCAGAAGATCGATTCCCGAAGCAAAAAGTTTGCCCGCTACCTTGACCGCCTCAACACCCGATGGTTGCGCCTGTCGGCGCAGGTAGCACAAGGCGCGCTCAGCTACGCAAAACAAGGCAAAGCTGAGCGGATATTCTGCGGACACACGCATGTGCCGCTGGAGATGAAGCGCGACGGAGTTGAGTACTTCAACTCCGGCGCATGGGTCGACCTTCGCTGCACCTACATCACCGTTGACCGTGAAGGAGTACGGATCCATGAATACTTCCCTGAATCAGTTGACCATCGTGATCCCGGCGAAGAACGAGTCGCGTCTGCTGCCGAACCTTCTGGAGTCGCTGTGCCGGCAGGATTATCCGCTTTTGCGCTCGACTAAAGTCTACGTGGCCGATGCCGGATCCACGGACCGCACGCCGGAAATCGCGCGCTCGTATGCCGATACGCTCGATATCGAAGTAATTCCCGGAGGCTTGCCCTCGGTTGGCCGCAATGCCGGCGCGCGCGGCGCGCACCCGTTACGTTCTTTTTCTCGATGCTGACATGGAGTTGAAGGATCCCACGCTGCTGCGCCGGGCTCTGGAACTCGCCAGCCGACGCCGCCTGCACTGCGTCACCACCAACATCTGGTGCGGCAATGGTGCGCTGCGTGATCATCTGCTCTACGCCGGCAACAACTTCATCCAGTACATCTCCGTGCTGGCCTGCCCCTTCAGTACGGGTATGTTTATGCTCTTTGAGAAAGCCGCCTTCGAACGCCTGGGCGGTTTCCACGAACACGCGCTCTACGCCGAAGATTACCTGCTCAGCAAAAAGGTGTCTCTCTGGCGTTTTGGCATCGTGCGCGGGCGCGTCTACACAACGAACCGCCGCTTCCGCAATATGGGGTACTTCAAAGTGATGGGCCTGTTCCTGAAGACCATGATCAACACCTGGAATGAGAGCTACTTCATGCATGACCGCGGATACTGGGAGCAAAAGGTCTAGAATCCAATTGAGAAATGGATAAAGGACCCGGCGACAAATCTAACCATCATTTTCCACCCGGATTTCTCTGGGGAGTCGCGACGTCGGCTCACCAGGTGGAAGGCGGCTGCATCAACCAGTGGTCGGCTTGGGAGGAGAAGGGCCGCATAAAGTCCGGCGATCGCGTGGGCCTGGCCTGCGACTGGTGGCATAGCGCTGAAAAGGATTTCGATCTCGCTCAGCAGTTAGGCGTGAACGCTCTGCGGCTCTCGCTGGAATGGAGCCGCATCGAGCCCGAAGAAGGACGCTGGGATTCGGCGGCGGTTGCCCGTTATCGCGCCATGCTGCAGGCGTTACGCGCGCGGCGAATCCGGCCGTTCGTCACGTTGCATCACTTTACGAATCCTTTGTGGTTTGAAGACCAGGGAGCTTTTCGATCGGCGCGCTCGGTTCAGCTCTTTGAGCGCTTCACGCGTTACGTGGTCGATGAATTAGGCGATCTGTGCAGCGACTGGACTACCTTCAACGAACCCAACGTTTATGCGGCGCTGGGCTACTTTCTGGGCGAGTTTCCGCCCGGACGCAAGGGCCGCTTTCTTCAGGCTGCGCAGGTGACGCGCAACCTCTGTCTCGCCCACGCGGCCACCTATCGCACGATTCATTCGCTGCAGCCCGATGCCAACGTTGGCTGGGCGCAGCATTTTGTGGCCTTCAAGCCGCGCCGTCGGAAGTCGGCCATCGACCGCTGGCTCACGGCTTTTGTCGACCGTCGCTTCAACGACAATTTTGCGGAAAGCGTTCTCAGCGGGCGCGCTCCTTTTCCGTTGAGCAAATTCGGTGTGCGCCTGGACGAAGTGAAGGATACCTGCGACTACATCGGCATCAATTACTACAGCCGCTTGCGCGCCGGACTGGCCCTCAGCAGTCCGCGGACCATGTTTTTCCAGCTCACTGTCCCGCCGCACAAGCCGCAGGGCGACAGCGGAATTGAAATTCCTTACGGAGAGGCCTATCCCAAGGGCCTGCGTCGCGCCGCCAAGCGCTTTGCCGCCTTCAACAAGCCCGTCTACATTCTGGAAAACGGCGTGCCCGACCGCGAGGACCGCATCCGTCCCTGGCTGCTGAAAGCTGAAGTCAAGCAGATGCGCAAGCTGCTGGCCGCCGGCGTCGATCTGCGCGGCTACTTCCACTGGAGCCTGACTGACAATTTCGAATGGAACGAAGGCTGGCACCTTCGCTTCGGCCTTTACGAATTGAACCCGGCGACACAGCTCCGCATTCCGCGTCCCAGCGCTCAGCTTTATGCTCAGATCATTCGCGAGAGCCGGAATGGCTGGAGTGGATGAAGATCGCATCGCCCCCCCGAGCTTAGTATCCTGCAAATTCTTCGCTGCGGATGGCATCTTCATCGGCCCCCGCTTGCGTGAGCAGGCTTCGCATGGCCGTCACCATGGCTGGTGGTCCTGCCAGATAGTAGATAGGACCGCTCAGCGATGGCAGGTACTTGGCGAGCATCTCCTTGTTGATTAACCCTCGCTCGCCCTTCCATTCGCGGCGCGACTTGTCCATCTCTGCCATGGTCGCGATCAGATGGAAGTTCGGATTCTGCCTGACCGCTTCCATCAGAATCTCCAGGAACGCCGCGTCTTCAGGCCGCCGGTTCGAGTAGAAGAGATAGATGTGCTGTGGTGATTTGTCGTGTGTGGCCTGCCGGACCATGCTTAAGAACGGTGTGATTCCAATTCCGCCGGCGAGCAGCACAGCCGGTGTCTCCGTTTTGCGGTGCAGCACAAAGGAGCCGCCAGGACCAACAATCTTGACGTTTAGGCCAATCTCGGCCGTGCCCAGGACGCGCTTGAACGCCGTATCCCGCATGCGCGTGGCCACCATCAGATCGCTCTCGAAAGGCGCGCTGGCGATGGAGAACGTCCGCGTGTTTCCTTCAGCATCGCTCTCCGGCGGGTTGAGCAAGGTCATGTCAATGGATTGGCCAGGCCGAAACTGGAAATCCGGCATCTTGGCAAAGTGGAAAGCCATTGTGCCTTCAGCAATATCTTCACGCTTGATGAGAGGAACCGTACGACCAGAGGTTGCGGTTGTCATGCTGCCTCCGTACTTCAGATCTGAGGTAAGTGATCGACATAGTAGCTCGCTCCGCCCGAAGGAGCTCCTTAATCTACAGATGTGCCAACGGTACTTTTGGTTACAACGTGAGTCAGAGGAAATGGCAGTTGCCGTGATTCGGTTTTAGCCGGCTCACTGATCACCAGCCTCCTCCGCCACCGCCGCCTCCGGAGGAGCCTCCTCCACCGCCTCCGGAAGACGACGACGCGGGAGCCGAGGCCGACGAAACCGCGCTGGAGAACGCGCTGCTGAACGAAGAAGTAAACTGCGCAGCGGAAAATGCTCCCAGGGACGCGCCCGTATACCACGACGGCGAGTAGCCTCGCTGGCCTTGCGACGACGTGCTTGCCGCTGCGGCAAGAACCTGGGCTAACTGCCGCGCCCATGCATCTTCTACGCCCAGCGCCAGCGCGTACGGCAGGAAGCGCTCAAACAGCTCCGGCGTCTGCACCGGCGGCGCCATCGTCCTGATCTTGTCGCGGTCCACCGCGCTCAGGAACATGCGAAAGCCTTCCACGCGGTCCATCAAAGCGCGGCCGGCGAGCGTCGGCGCCTTCATCAGGTAGTGAAACATAATGTTCAGGCCGATGCCCGCGAAGATAATCCCAATTGGCAACCAGCCCACGCTGGTTTCCAGCATGAAGACGCCGAAGCATTCTCCCGCCAAAAAGGGAAGGCTGAACAGCGTAATAAAGACGGCGCCGAACACCGCTGTGGCATTGGCGCTCACGGCCCTCCAGGCCCGGAAGACGGTGACCAGCAGGAGCGCAACTCCCAGGCTCCAGCCCGTCAGCCAAACGCACATGAAGATTCCGGCGCCGGAACCTCCGCTCATCAACACCATGATCGCCACCGTGAGCGCGGTTAGCACCAGGCCCGGGATCAGGTAGCGCTGATTGGTGACGAAGTATTTTTTCTCCATGGCGTTTTCCAGCGAGGCCTTGAGCGCTTTTTGCGCCGCTTGCAGAACGGCGTTGTGCTCGGTAAGCGTAAGTTTGTCGCCGTTTTCAAACAGCTTCTCTGCCAGCAGCTTCTCGTCGTTTGCGAGCTTGCTCTCCACCGTGCCGTAGCCGCGCCGGCGCAGCAGGCGATAAGTCTTGTCCTCGTTCTCGATGGTCAGATAGCCCTTGGCCGCCAGCCCAAGGATGGCGGACGTGAACACTCTGTCGTCAAAGCCTTCCTGTTCCAGGAAGCGCATGGCCGCGGGCGAAAGATTGTCCTGCGGCTCGTACAGCGGCACGATGCTGCCTGGCCTGGGATCGCGCCCCACCATCGTCCACACGACCACGTAGTAGGCCAAAACCAGTGCCAGGCCGGCCGCTCCGATGAACAGCGCCCGATTGTCGGCTATGAACTGCTGCCGCTTCTCTGCCGCCGTGGGTTCGCGGATCAGCCCCTTGGGCCAGGTTACGACCACCGTGAGCCCCTCGTGCGGGCCAAGGTTCTCCGCGCGGAAGACCGGGTTGGCGTCGGCGTCGCGCGAGGTCGTGAACGCCTTGGCCTTGGAGTGAGCTGGACCCGTGTAGCCGTCCAGGCTGATGATCTGGTAGCGCATCCCCTCGGGGAGCTCTACCGTAGCCGTGGCCGCGTCGATGGGAAACATCCATCCCACCCCGGTGACATTCCAGTACAGCTCGTCATGATCTTTGAAGAAGCCCAGTTGCCGGCTGGTGCGGTAAGTGAAGACGTAAGTGTGCTTGCCCGGCGCGAGGGTGTAATTGGAGCTGCCGAAGTAGACCCGAACTCCGTTCTGGAGATCGCTGGTGTGATACGCCTCAGTCTTGCCGTCGCGCTCCACGCTCACAATGTCAAAGCCTACCGAGTAGTGGTTCCCCAGATGGTCGTCGTATTTCGTAGGAAAGTCGCGGTAGATTCCGTGGCGGATGTCATCGCCTGTCGCCGTCACCGTGATGGTTTCCCGCACCATCATGCTTCCGTCCTCGCTCACCGTAATATGCGAATCGAAAACGCGAATCCGTTCGCTGTTGTCTTCGTTCTGGTCGCCGGATGGGTTCTGAGCGCACACCGCTACCGCGGCCGACAGGAGCGCGGCAAAAAGAACAAATTTTTTCAAGGGAGCCTCTACAGGAAATATACCTGCCGCACCCAGAAGCAGGAAAAGAAAAAACGGCAGGTGCGATGACTTCCACGCTTTGAGCCTTCTAACCGGTCATCGGAGAGCGGCCGATGAAAACAGGAAAGCCGCCGTCTTCAGCTTCGTTCGTGCTTACCGGATTGCGTTCCACGTCCGGCACTCGGATGCCGTCAAGGGCGCCGTCAGAGAAGGGCCGGTGCGGGACCGAATCACCCCGTCGTCGGTTGAGCAAAAATTCTTACTCGTTCCTGAGGCGGCCAACGGTGCGGCGCTCACCACGTAGCTCACGCACCTGCCGGCCACGCAGACTCCGCGGACGCTGAACTTGTAGCCGTTCTTCGCGCACCATTTTCCGGCGGTGCAGCCGGCATCGCCCAGCGGGTTCTCAATCAGGCATGCATGCTCGGCGTTCGGAGTTGCGGCTGTACAGTCCACGGACGTATTCCGGCCCAAGGGCGCGAGTCCCGCTGCATATCCTCGCTCGGGATATGTGCTCGCATACGCGACCTGGGCGGTGTTGACGGTTTTCAGCGTGGAAACGGCCACGCTCTCGTTGGCCACAGTGCGCGACTGCACCATGTTGGGCAAGGCTACAGCGGCCAGCATCAGGCCGATCGCCGCATCGGTTTGCATGTCATTGTTGGAAACTCCGCGAATCGAGGTCTCATCGGCGTAGACGTAAAGCGCATTCGCACGGCCGCTGATGGCCATCGGCAGCATCTGCCTGACCTCGGGAGGCAATTGTGCCATGATCGGGCCCATCATCGGCCCGGCATTTTGATAGGCGATCAGGGAGGCGTTAAGCGACTGTCCCGGGCCGGAAGCATCACGCAGGCTGCTCGCTTTGGCCAGCGAGGTCCCGCTGCGATGCACGCGCACCGCCTCCTCGGCCAGTGCGCGATCGCTTGCCATCACCAGGTAGCCGTCGAGAAAGAAATAATTGATCTCCGTGGAGTTGTTCACTGCTCCTGGTATCAGCAGGGTGTGGAATGTAACGCCATCTTCCTGTTGCTCCGCCGACTGCACTGGCGCCATCGTCAGTAGCTGTGCCAACGTCTGCTCCAGGCCCTTGGTATCCGCAACTCCCAGGGCCATCACAAACGGCGGGCTGGTTTTCGGCGACGAGTCAGGAGCAAGAGTGGTTTTCGCCGGGAAAGTCGCCGGCGCACGCATATACATCCCCGGCGTCGCGAAGCCGATTTCTCCCGTCAGTTTGCTCAGCAGGTCGTGTTTCAGGTTCAGGTTGAACTGCTTCTCCACTTGCGTGACGGAAGCGAAGGCAGCGTCGCCCATTATGTCGTGCAGGTCGTCGAGTAACTGTGCCGGCGTCTTGAGATTGATATTCAGCGCAAAGGCCGACTTGCTGGAAACAAAGTCCAGGCCGCCCAGCGGCGCCGGCGAGGCCAGCCATGAGGCAATGCCGTGCCGCGGGCCGGTGAAGGTGAGTTCGCCCTGACTTCGCGATGCGCCGGCCGTCAGCCGATTCTCCACCGCCAGATAGCTCACGTCGCCCAGGCCGGTCTTATCCAGCATCATCCGGTCCTGAGGCTTGTTCACCGGCAGGATCGCCATCAACTGGCGCAGATCCACTCCGGCCACGGAGGTTGTGCCGTCATGGTAAGAGCGCGCCAGCCGCTGTCCCAGCGGGCGCGATTCAAAGCTGCCTTCGTGCTGGTCGATCTGCGAGTTGAAATCCCGCAGCGCGCCGACGCTCAGACCAAACGCGATGTAATCCTGTCGCACCAGTACCATCGGCCCTTCGGATTCCACCTCGCCCGCGGCGGCCAGCCGTTCCGGTTCGAAGATGCGCAGACGATTTCCAGCACTGACGCCCAGGTCGCTGTTGATTGCTTCCAGCGCCGCTCTGATACCCGGCTTCTTGATCTCGGCGATCATGACACCGCTTGGCTCCTTGCCTTGCAGGTTGCCGGCGATGACGACTTCGTCCCCCAGGAATTGGGAAACTTCATAGAACCTTTGCGCCGCATCAATCAGCGCCTGTTCGGAATCTTCGAGATGGTTCTTGCGCAGAAAAATCAGCAGGCGGGCGCTGTTTTTGATCTCCTGTTGCACGATCTCCACCGCGCGATGCACCGTTTCTCCGTAGTTGGGCACTGCCAGGTAGAACGCGGTGGAGTCCGGCAGGTGCGACAAGATGTGGCTCTGATTTCGCGCTGCCGGATACGGCACTTCTTTCTGCAGGCGCTCCGCGATCTGCGCTACCTCGGTCATCAATTCGCGGTCCTGGAGCGCCTCCTGCAACCAGTCAGGATTGGGCTGCGTCGCGTTCGTTCGCGGCTTTCCGGCATTGGGGGCAGGCTTGCGCTGGGTGGAACGCTGCCTGGCTACTTCGCCCAGACTGCTCTGCGCCCGAACCGTGACGGACGAGAGCCCTAGTGCGGCCAGTGCGCCGGCAACAATCCACGAAACCAGTTTTTTCGATTCCCGTCGGCTGCAGTGTTTGCGATCGTGCCTGCTGATGAAAGCGTGATAAAGGCGCATCGGGACAACTCCTGGTCATGGCGGGGAATGGTCTTAAGTTAGTACGAAATAAGGTTGTTTTGCGAGAGGAAATTAGCGGAGCTGCTGCACGGAAGTCATGCGCCGAATGCGCCCCCCGGGGCTCGAACCCTCGCTGCGCCTGGCTCCATACTCAGCCAAAGTTGACCACCTCTGCCCGCAGCTTGCCCTGGCTGATTTCGAGCCTGCCCAGGCTGATGGGTAGTTTGAATCTTCGCGGTCCGGCGCTCCCGGGATTCAAGTACAGCACCCCATTCTTCGTTTCCTGTTTGGCCTGGTGCGAGTGCCCGCTGATGACCGCCGCGAAGCCCGCCGCCTTGGGATCGAGGTCGATTTCCTGCAGGTTATGAATGAGGTAAATGCTCACGCCTTCCAGTTCGACCACGTCGGTCTCAGGAAATTTCCTGGCCCAGCTCTCGGTGTCGACGTTGCCGCGAATAGCCGTGACTGGCGCGATGTTCTCGAGCGCTGGAATGATGTTGGGCGACCCAATGTCGCCGGCGTGGATGATGTGCTGCGAGCCGCGCAGAAGCTCGAGAACTTCCGGCCGCAGCAGTCCGTGAGTATCTGAGATGACTCCGATCACGGCGAGCTTCACAGACCGGCTTCAATGCGCGATCGCGGATCCATGTAGTCGCGCAGAGCGTCGCCGATGAAGTTGAATGAGAGAACAGCCAGCATGACTGCGGCCGCCGGAAAGAAGACCATGTGCGGCGCGTCGAACAGATGAGCGCGGGCGTCGTTCAGCATGGAGCCCCAGCTGGCTGTGGGCGGCGGCACGCCCAGCCCGAGGAAGCTCATGGTGGCCTCGGCCAGCACCGCTCCGGCCATGCCGATGGCCGCCTGCACGATCACTGGCTGAATAATGTTGGGCAGAATGTGCCGCGTCACGATACGCCAGTCCGTTGCCCCCAGCGCGCGCGCCGCTTCGACAAATTCTTTCTCCTTCACCGCCAGCACCTGCGCCCGCACCAGCCGCGCGTAGCCCACCCAGCCTCCCAGGCACAAGGCAAGAATCAGGTTGAAGATCCCCGGTCCCAGAAAAGCCACGAAAGCGATGGCCAGCAGGATCCCCGGAAATGACAGGAAGGCATTCATCACCACCACGTTGAAGATCCGGTCGGTGTAGCCGCCGTAGTATCCGGCAATGGAGCCGACGATGAGCCCCAGCAGCAGCGATCCGGCCACCACGCTCGCGCCCACCAGCATGGAGATGCGCGCGCCGTAGATTACACGGGAGAGTATGTCGCGCCCCAGTTCGTCGGTCCCGAACCAGTGCTCACCGCTGGGCGGCTGCAGCCGCGATGCCAGATTGATGTTTGCCGGGTCCTGCGGCGCGATCCAGGGAGCGAAGATGGCCAGCAGAATGAAGATCGCAACCAGCACCAGGCCGGTCGCCGCCAGCCGGTTGCTGCTGCCCAAAGCGACGGTTGCGGTCCAGGTGGAAGCTGCCATCTCTTTCAAACTCCCGAGCGAAGCGAGGGAACTCTACGATCATAACTATAAGTCACGCACGCGAAGCGAGGGAACCCTGCGGTCGTAAATCCATTGCTTTCCGATCGCAGCCGCTTGCTGTGGCGAATGTTAGACTGAGGTCGAATTTTCAGCCCTATGAATTCAACAACCGATCCCAGAAAATTTCCTTTTCCGCCGGGCATTCCCATCAGCGCATGGCTGCTGGGTTGGGCGTTAGGCGCCATATGGCCGGTCCCGTTCCACTGGCAAGGCTGGATGCGTCCTGTCGGTGGGATTCTGATGGCCTTGGCAGTCTCCATCGCCGCCTGGGCAGTCGCCACTTTTCGCCGCCACGGCACCCAGGTCGATCCTCTCGGCAAGGTCTCCACCATTGTGAGCAGCGGGCCTTATCGCGTAACCCGCAACCCCATGTACCTGAGCTTGATGGTGCTCTACTGCGGAGGAATTCTGGCCTTTCATCTGGCGTGGTCGGTAGCGTTGCTCCCCGTGGTCTTCCTGGCGCTCCACTACGGAGTCATCGTTCGCGAAGAGCGCTACCTGCGCGCAAACTTTGGCGAGCCTTATGCTGAGTACTGCCGGCAGGTGAGGAGATGGCTTTGAGCGGGCTACGGCGAATTCTGGGGCCACTGTTGATTCTTGCTTCAGGCGCTCTTGCGCTTGGTGGTTGTGACGGCGAGGGACGAATTCGAGCCAAGCCCGCCGCACTGGTTGGCAAATACCACCTTACGCTCATAAGCGGGTCCGAGCACCTCGAGCTCAGAGAGGGTGGCACGTATGTTCAGCGCGTATCTTATGCTTCACGGGTTCTTGAACACTCAGGGACGTGGAGCATCAACAACCATTTCATGGGTGGTACTGATGTCGTCCTGTCTAACGCGCTGGTTTCGGACGATGACGAGAAGATTCCCGAGCAGATCGGCGAAATGAATCTCAATGTCCATGACCATGGCGGGAAAATAGCCCTTGCGCGGAACGAAGTCGCAGATTGGTATTTCGAGCGAGACCCCTAGCCTGGAGTGGACAACCCTTCGTGTTCCTTCGTGTCCTCTGTGGTTACTACGGTGTTACCGCCTGCCGACCCACCTTCTTGAACGCCTTTAGAAAAGCCTCGTTCTCTTCCGGCTTGCCGATGGTCACCCGGATGCCGTTGCGGATGCCCCAGGGAACCAGTGAGCGCACGATCACGCCCTCCGCCAGCATGCGCTGAGCAAAGGCGTCGGCGTCCTCGTCCACTTCCAGGTAGATGAAATTGCCGTTGGTGGGCATGATGGTCACGCCGATCTCCTGCAGCCTCTCTTTTAGCCAGGCCGCGCCCACCGCGTTGTTCTCCACCGTCTTGCGGATGTGGTCATGATCTCCGAGGGCGGCCACCGCGGCCGCTTCGGCGATCGCCGACACGGAAAACGCCATGCGCAACCGCGCGAAGTATTGCAGTAGCTCCGGCTGCCCGCAAGCGTACCCGATGCGCAGCCCCGCGAGTCCGTGCGCCTTGGAGAAGGTGCGCAGGACCAGAAAGTTCAGCCGCCCTGAGCGTACGTAATCCAGCGACCGGCTGTAGGTGACGCCGCGCTGGGACGCGAAATATGTCGCGAAGTCGTAATACGCTTCGTCCAGCACCACCAGCAGATGTTCCGGGACCTGGACCAGAAAGTCATCCAGGGCATCGGCATCGAACACGGTTCCGGTGGGATTGTTGGGGTTGGCCACCAGAACCACGCGTGTATCGTTGTTGATGAGCCCCGCGATCGCGTCCAGATCGAAGGCGTTGCCGCGCATGGACGCGGTCACGTACTCGCCCCCCGCGGAGCGCGTAACAATCGGGTAGCTGATGAACGACCGTTCGCTGCTCACGCAGTTCAGCCCCGGCCCTAAGAGGGTCCGCGAAAGAATGTCGAGAATTCCCAGCGAGCCATCGGCAACAAAAACATTCTGTGCCGGCAGGCCGTGATGTTCGGCCAGCGCCCAGCGCAGCTCCGTGGATTCGTTGTCGGGGTAAAGATTGACCTGGGCGGCCGCCTTGCGCATGGCTTCCATGGCCTTTGGCGACGGGCCAAACGGATTCTCGTTCGAAGCCAGCTTGATCATGGTCAGGCCGGATTCGCGTTGCGCCTGTCTTAATGCCTTGCCGGGAACGTAGGCGGGCAGTGCCTTGATGTGCGGCGGAATCAGATCGAGGAGATTTTTTTTCATCGCCACCGTTTCTTGTACCACGAACTGCTTTCTCAATGGCACCTAACCAGAGGTGCGTGTCCGCCGGTGCTTGTGATTTCTCGGCGTGCCCTGCGCCGGCCTTCGCGGCGCCGCCGGCTTGCGCAACGCCCGAACCTCATTAGACGCGAGATGTCGAAATTGGGAAGGCTCAACATCCAGCGTCAGCGGGCCGTAGCGGATGCGCTTGATCTTCTCCACGTGGTGCCCGATTTCCTCGAACATGCGCCGGATCTGCCGGTTCTTGCCTTCGAGCAGCGTGACCTCATACCAGGGATTTTCCGCGTCTTTGAATAGCCGGATCTCGGCTGGGGCCGTGTTCACCGCTCCCGAGCCTCTATTGGATGCTCCCGGCCGGCGCCCGATTCTGATTCCGCGCCGCAGCTTCTCAATACTTTCTTCGGCGGGCCGCCCGCTGACTTTAACCAGGTAGGTCTTGGGCACGTGCGACGCCGCCCGCGTCAGGTAGTTGGCCAGTTCACCGTCGTTGGTCAGCAATAGCAGGCCTTCGCTGGCGTAGTCCAGCCGTCCTACCGGATAAACACGTCCGGCTACGCCTTTGATCAGGTTCATCACCGTTGGCCGGCCTTCGGGATCGGAGACCGTGGTCACGTAGCCTTTGGGTTTGTTGAGCAGGATATAGATGTGCCGCTGGGCTACCTGCAGCGGCTTGCCGTCAACTTTGATGTGATCGCGCTCGGGATCGGCTTTGCTGCCGAGTTCGGAGACCACCTGGCCGTTGACCGCCACGCGGCCCTGCTTGATGAGCTCTTCGGCTTTGCGGCGCGAGGCGATTCCCGCCGCCGCGATAATCTTCTGCAACCGCTCTGCAGCCACCGATCAGCCTCCGCTGCTCTCGGAAGCGATCTCGTCGGCAACCTGCTCGTCGGTCTGCGTGTGCCGTGGATCGGAGGAGACTGCTGGTTCGGTGACGGTCTGCGGCGCTTCCGCGCGATCTTCAGCCATCTGCTCCACGCCGCCGTCGCCGTCTTCGTCGGGAACGCCCGTGGCGTCGGCCATGGCCGGATCGGCGGGCAGCAGGTCTTCCTGCAGCTCAGCCGCCGCCAGTTTCTCGAACTCTTCCAGGCTGGGCAGCTCAGTCAGGTCTTTAAGGCCGAAGCGCAGCAGAAAATCTTTGCTGGTCTTGTACAGCATGGGGCGTCCCACGACCGCCTTGCGCCCGGCAGTGGTGATCAGCTTGCGTTCCAGCAGCGTGCCGATTACGCCGCTGGCATCGACGCCGCGGATCTCGTTGATCTCCGGCACCGTGACCGGCTGCTTGTAAGCGATCACCGCCAGAGTTTCCAGCGCCGGCAGTGACAGCCGCACCGGTGGTTTCAGGCTCTTGGAAAACGCCCGCACCACATCGTGGTGCTCCGGCTTGGTGGACATGCGATACCCGCCCGCGACCTGGCGAATTTCGATCCCGCGGTCTTCGCGAGCGTAGTCCGCAATCAATTCGTCGAGCAGAGGACGCAACAGCGCCCGCAGCTCCGCGCGCTCTGACTTTTCCTGCACGCGCTTGCCGTCCTTCTCTTTGTGCGGTTTCGCGTCAGCCGGCTGCGCTTCGCCGGATTCGTCGGCCGCCGCCGCGGCCTGTGCCGCTTTCAAGGCCATCAGGTCCTCTTTGAGCACCGAGGCCATCTGGTCCAGAGTGATCGGCTCTTCCGCCGCGTAAATCAGAGCTTCGAGTTGAGGTTTGAGTGACACGCTCTATTTCCAGTCGTCTCGTCCCACCGCCCCTTCGCCCAGGACGGTATCGAACATCGCGTGCTTCTTGATCATGACCTCTCCGAACAACCGGTCCTGCCGCAGCAGGATGGCCTGCAGGCGCACCAGTTCCAGCAGCGCCAGAAAAGATGAGATGAGCGCGTTGCGGGCGGTGATGTGCTGCAACAGCCGCTTCAACCGTATCGGCCGGTCCTCCAGCAGCAGCCGCCGGCGAAAGTACTCGATCATTTGTCCGACGGTCACGGTGTCTTCGTCGACTTTAAGCACCGGGCGGTTGCGAGCTCGCTCCAGGATCTCCTGAAACGTGCGCACCAGGTCCACCACGTCGGCGGCAAGTTCCGCTTCCGCGCCCTCGTCGTCCTTGAATTCCTTGAGCGAAGGATTGCTGATTACGTGGTCTTCGATCTGCTGCTTCTGCAGCAGCATCTGCGCCGCGTTCTTAAACTTCTCGTGCTCCAGCAGGCGCTGAACCAGTTCTTCGCGCGGGTCTTCCTGCAGGCCGTCCGGCGCGTCCGGATCGCGCGGCAGCAGCATCTTGCTCTTGATGTGGATGAGCAGCGAGGCCATGTAGATGAACTCCGCAGCCACGTTCACATCCAGGTGCTTGATGTTCTCCACGTAGGCCAGGTACTGCGCCGTGATCTTGCCGATAGGAATGTCGTAAATGTCGATGTCCTGCTTGCGGATCAGGTCCAGCAGCAGGTCGAGAGGGCCGTCGTAGATCTGGCCGACGGTGACGGAAAAAGGAAACTCGCTGGCTTCCGCCTTAGCGGTTTGTAAAGACTCTGTCACCCGTCCCTATTGTGGCATAAAGAGCTGTGAAAAAGAGCATCGAATGTCAGGCCAGTGCGTCAGCGTCTTGCTGTGCTGACTGCCGGCTATCTCGGCTGATATCATCGAAGATTCACCTTCCTCGCGAATTGAGCGCAGGTTGAACGACCATGAAACAAATTGCTGATTGGGCCCTGAATGCCGCGACCGGACGCGGGGCAAGTTACGCCGACGTCCGCATCGTCGATGACCGCCAGCGCGCGCTGGCCACTAAGAACGGCAAGGTTGGGCACGCGGCCAGCGGGGAATCACTGGGCATCGGCGTGCGCGTCCTGGTGGACGACTCCTGGGGATTCGCCGCCGCCGATAACCTGGGGCGCGATGCCGTGGAGTGTACCGCCGGCCACGCAGTGGAGATCGCGCGGGCGTCGGCGACAGTGAAGGAGCATCCGGTGCAGCTGGCGCCCGAGCCCGCCGTGAAGGTCGATTGGGCAACCCCCTGCAAAATCGATCCCTTCAGTACCTCCATTGAACAGAATCTTGATCTTCTGTTGCGTGTCGATGCCGAACTTCTGGCGGTCACGGGCGTCACGCTGGCGGAAAGCAGCATGCGCCTTGGCCGCTACGAGCAGTGGTTTTATTCCTCGGAAGGCTCTGACATTCATCAGACCCGCTATATCACCGGCGCTGGCTTTGCCGCCTTCTCGTTCCAAGGCTCGGAGATCCAGAAGCGTTCCTACCCCAACTCCTTCGGCGGACAATATCAGAACAAAGGTTATGAGCTCATCGAGGAACTGAAGCTGGTGGAGAATGCGCGCCGCATCGGCGAGCAGGCGGTCGCGCTGCACAAGGCTGATCGCTGTCCTGAAGGGAAAGGCACGCTGGTGCTCGACTCCTCGCAGCTTGGACTGCAGATTCACGAGTCCATCGGCCACCCCATTGAACTCGACCGCGTGCTGGGCATGGAGGCCAATTTCGCCGGGACCTCATTCCTTACGCTGGAAAAGCTGCGCACCCTGCGCTACGGGAGCGACATTGTGAACGTCGTGGCCGACGCCACCGAGCAGCACGGCCCCGGACTGGGTACTTTTGCTTATGACGACGAAGGTGTGAAAGCCCAGTGCACCCCAATCATCACCAACGGCCTGTTCACCGGCTATATCTCCTCGCGCGAGACAGCCCACACTATCGGCGAGAAGCGCTCCAATGGCACCATGCGCGCGGAAGGCTGGGGACGGATTCCGCTGATCCGCATGACCAACATCAGCATTCTTCCCGGCAAGCAGCCGCTGACCTTCGATCAACTGGTGAGTTCCACCGACGATGGCATCTACATGGAGACCAATCGCTCCTGGTCGATCGACGATAAGCGCTACAACTTCCAGTTCGGCTGCGAGATCGGCTGGGAGATCAAGGGCGGAAAGCTGGCCCGCATGCTGAAGAATCCCTCGTATTCCGGCATCACCACCGAGTTCTGGAATTCCATGGACGCCATCTGCTCGCGCGATCAGTGGACGCTTTGGGGTACGCCCAACTGCGGCAAGGGCCAACCCATGCAGACCATGGGCACCGGCCACGGAGCGGCGCCGGCGCGATTCCGGAATGTGAAGATCGGCACGGCATACAAGGGCAACTGAACGCAGATTACCCGCTGCAACGCGGAAACGGGGAGAAAGAACGAAACATGCTGGACCAAGCCAAAGCGCAAACCGTCTTCGACAGAGTAAGGAAGCTGTCGTCGGCCCCGGAAGTTGAGATTCTCTTTTCGTCGAGCAATTACTCGCTGACGCGCTTTGCCAACAACACTATCCACCAGAACGTATCGGAGATAAATGAGGTAGCTTCCATCCGCGTAGCTTTTGACGGCAAGACCGCGCGTGCGACCACCAATCGCTTTGATGACGAGAGCTTGCAGCGCGCCGTTAAATACGCAGAAGACATTGCCAAGGTACAGGAGTCCGATGCGGAGCGCCTGCCCCTGGCCACCGCCGAAGACGGCAAGTTGGATGGAGCGCCGCAGCGGTGGTTTGAGCGGACCGCGGCCATCACTCCCGCAGATCGCGCCGAGGCCGTGGGCAAGATCGTAGGTGTGGCCAAGAACAACAAGCTGGTCACCGCGGGAATCTATTCCAGCTCGCAAAGCGTGGAGGCGGTAATCAATTCCAACGGGCTGAGCGCCTTTCACCGCCAAACCGCGGCTGAAGTCTCCATCACCATGCTGGCCGACGACTCTTCCGGTTGGCAGAAGGCCAATTCTCCTGATGTCAAAAACCTTGATTCGGTCGGCCTGGCGGAGATCGCTGCCAAGAAAGCGCGCGATTCACGTTCCCCGCAGGAGTTGCCGCCCGGTCGCTACACAGTCATCATGGAGCCGGCCGCGGTCCTCGATCTGCTGGGCTTTATGTTCTGGGATTTCGGCGGCCTGGCCATCCTCGACCAGAGGTCGTTCCTCAACAACCGCATCGGCACAAAGCTGTTCGGCGAGAACATTACCATCGTTGACGATGTTTACCATCCGCTCCAGTCCAATGCTCCCTTTGACGGCGAAGGCGTGCGCCGCCGGCGCGTTAGCCTGGTGGAAAAGGGAGTGGTCCGAAACCTGACCTACGCTCGCGGAACCGCCGCCCGGATGCGCAAGTCGCCGGTGGCAGGCAAGGTGGGCGAGATCACGGTAACCGGCCACGGATTCCCGCTTCCCAACGAGATGGGCGAAGCCCCTATGAACATCGTGTTCCTGACGCCCGGCGGCGAGCAGACGGTGGACCAGATGATCGCCTCCACCGAGCGCGGCATTCTCATCACCCGCCTCTGGTACATCCGCGAAGTCGATCCTTATGAAAAGATCCTCACCGGCATGACCCGCGATGGTACCTTTGCCGTCGAGAACGGTAAGGTGAAGCACGGCATCCGCAATTTTCGCTTCAACCAGAGTGTGATCGATACCCTCAACCACGTGGAAGCCATGGGAAAAGCAGTGCGTTCCAGCGGCGAAGAGGCGTTTGACATGGTGGTGCCGGCCATGAAGGTCGGCGGCTTCAACTTCACCGAAGTAACCAGGTTCTAGAATTGGACCCTTGTCCTTTGGTGTCTGCAAGGTCCCAAAGTAATCTTTGGCCTCTGCAGACACGGTGCTATAAACACCGCAGAGGTACAAGGGTGAACGATACACGTAGCGCAGTCCGTTTTCCGCTGAAGCTCCCTATCACTGTTCGCACTGCCGACATGAAGGAGCACTTCGCCGAAACCGCCGACATCTCCGCGGGCGGCGTGCTCTTCCATACCAAGGCAGCCATGCAGGTCGGAGCGGAGATTCGCTTTCGCATTGTCCTGCCGGCAGCCGTTCTCGGCACCGACACCGACGTTCTGGTGAATTGCACTGGACGCGTGGTGCGCGCACTCGATGAAAAAGGGAAGAGCGCAGTTGCGGCGGTGATCGACGAGTACGGATTTGAGCGTATCTTCTCCGCTGCAGTCTAGCTCTCGCCTCGTGCTTTTTTAGCGGTCGCAGGCATCGACGTCAATCGGCCATTCATTTCCGGATAAGCCTGTTCGTTTTGTCCTGCGACCGTTTCCGACTACTCCTGCAAATCGCCTTCTCCCGATTGGCTATAATGAGCTGACAACACTGCGCCGGAGAGATGGCCGAGTGGCTGAAGGCGCACGCTTGGAAAGCGTGTATACCTTAACGGGTATCGGGGGTTCGAATCCCTCTCTCTCCGCCATCTTCCTTGCAAGTCTCTCCCGCCTTTCTTGTGTTTCCAGGTTCACGCTCTCGCCAGCGTGTTCTTTGCCGACGCCCCTCGTGGCGTCAGGAAGGCAAGAACACCGGCCACGGCGAACAGCGCCAGCACATCACCCCAGAGGTGTCCGATGTGTTCAGGATTCGCCAGGGACTGTATGCCCATGATGCCGCCGTGAACCACGCTCGACCACACAGCGAACCTGATGATGGCCAGGTTGGCCAGCGGATTACGGCTGGCAACCAGCAGAAACACACCAAGCGTGGCGTAAACGCCGAGAATCATCTGCAGATAGTGCGACTGGCCCGCGTGCCACGCCCAACCCGACGGCCAGATGATGGTAAGGGGATAGATCCCAACGATAAAAATCAGACCCACCGCCACCAGGGCGATAGACAGGTACTTGAGGCGATTCGTTTCTGACATTGAGTTTCTCCTTCGTGCAATCTCGCTGTGACCCATCATTGATTCCGGAAGCCGTTGCTTCAATCGAGCCAGGATAACTTTCGTGTATCTTTTCTATATCGCCGCAAATTATTGAATTGTCAGTGGCATAATTGGATTAATTTACCGACTGGTTGATCCATGGCACAGCCAAAGGCACATAGCGCACAAATAGAGCTGGATCTGGGACGCTACGAACTCCGCCGTTCCGGGCGCCGGGTAAGGCTCGAAAAGAAGCCGATGGAATTGCTGATCTTTCTGGTCACCCGGCGTGAACAACTTGTTTCGCGCGAAGACATTGTCAAGAAACTCTGGCGCTCGAATCTTTTTATCGATACCGAGCGCAACATCAACAACATTGTGCGCAAGATTCGTACCGCTCTTGGTGACGGCTCTGCCCGGCCCCGCTTTATCGAAACCGTAGTGGGGAAAGGCTATCGCTTCATCGGACCGCTGCGCGTCATCGATGCCGAATATCCACGCGATCTTGCGCCGGGCTCCTCGCTCATGGTCAGGCACGAGAACCCCGGGGAGCGCTCGTCGTTGGCCGTGTTGCCCCTGCTGTTGCTGGGGAAGGCTGCGGACGACACTGGTCTTAGCCTGGGCTTTGCCGATGCCCTGGTCAGCCGTTTAGCGAATCTGCCCGGCATCGACGTGCTCCCCACCTCGGCAGTGATGAACTTTTCTCCAGATACATCTGCCGCCGACGCTGCTTCCCGCCTGGATATCCGTTTCGTGGTCCACGGCGCGATCCAGAGTTCGAAAGGTCAATGGCATCTCTCGCTGGAACTGTTTGACAGCCGCCTGCCGGGCGCTTGCTGGACGAAAAAATGCGAGCTCGACGTGGAGCGATTGGCTGCGGTCGAGAACGATCTTGCCCGGCAAATTGCCGGCGCGCTGCACAGGCCGCTGGCCCCTGTGACTGGACGACAACGGCCGCGCTACAGCAGAGACCCGCTGGCCTATGCAGAGTTCATGCGTGGATACAAGCTGCGCACCTCCGATGATCCGCAGTCTATGGAAGCGGCGATGCAGCACCTGGCGAATGCCGTTACTCGAGACCCGAATTTTGCCCTGGCTCACGCTACGCTGTCACAGGTGTGCGCGACTCGCCATTTCGAATTTGATCCTGCCAGCATGTGGCTGGAGAAAGCCGAATTTCACTCTCAACGCGCCCTGGAGCTGGAGCCCGACCTCGCGGAAGGACATGTGGCCCGGGCTTATCTGGTATGGGGACCGTCCAAGAACTTTCAGCATCTGGAGGCGATCACCGCACTCAAACGCGCGCTGGCCCTGCAGAACAATCTGCCTCAGGCTTACAACCGCTTGGGAACCATTCTCGCCCATATCGGGCTGCTCGATCACGCGCGTGAAATGTACGAGCGGGGGCGGCCTTTTCATCCTCAAAAAGCGGTGAGTCACAGCATCGCTCAGGTCTATGTCTGGAACCTGGAACACGAGCTGGCCCGGGAAGAGATTCAAGCCTGGCGGGCGGAAGGTCCACACAACAAGTACGCAATCTATTTTGCCCCCCAGCTGGCCTTGCAGACAGGAGACTGGACTGAGGCCAAGGTCTTGCTGGATGAAGCGCTGCAGTTGCTCGGCGGAGATCCTCTCATCATCAGCCTGCAGGGCGTGCTTTACGCCTTAACCGGCGCAACCGGGCAAGCTTTGGAGTGCGTAAACCGGGCCTGGGCCAGCCCCAGGACCTTCGGTCACGCGCATCACACCTATTATCAGATTGCCTGCATCCTCGCTCTTGTGGGGCAACTCAGGCCTGCCTTCGAGTGGCTGGAGAGAAGCGTAGCCACCGGCTTTGCGTGCTGGCCCTTTTTCCTGAAAGATCGTTGTCTGCACAACCTACGCGGGCTTGCCGAGTTTGAGCTTCTGATCAGTTCTCTCCAGGCTAAGTATCCCGATCACTTGGGAATTCTCTGACCAGCCTGCTTTGTTCGCGCCTGATCGCCATTGCTGACCTAGCGAGTGCCAGGAAAAGCATCGAGCTAACAACCCCCGTCCGACTCCTGGCCTCTAAAACTGCATAGCAACTCCGTAGTTACATTTGCTTCTATCCGGCGTTGGTGGGGTATGCGTTTTGCATGGTTTGCCTTTCTCTTGATCGTGTCCGAGCATGGCTTTGGCCAGGGGACTCCGCCCCCGAGCTCTGGCTCCGATGAAGAGATCTCTTGCTACCACAACGCCAACGGCACTCCTCCTGAGCCGCCCGAAGCGAAGATCCAGCGCGTGAAGGCCAAAGTCACCAAAGAGGTTCGCAAGGCCATCGAGCGCAGCGATCCCCCGATCGAACAGTGGCAACCGCTGACGCCCCGGCAAAAGTTCAACTTTTTTCTGAAGCACACGGTTTCCCCGCGCACCTTTGCCGGCGCCGCGCTAGACGCGACGGCTGACAAATGGCAAAACGACAACACGGAATACGCGCGAGGACTCGCCGGCTACAGCCAGCACTACGCGGTGGAATTGGGGACCGGCGAGAGTGACGTCCTGTTCGAAGCCTTCCTTATTCCCACGATCCTCAAGCAGGATCCAAGGTACTTTCGCAACCCGAGTCTGCCTTTCCTGAAGCGCGTGCTGTACTCGCTGAGCCGCGTTCTTATTACGCGTAATGACAGCGGCCATCAGACCTTCAACGCTTCCTATGTGCTCGGCAGCGCCGCTTCCCAGGCGCTGAGCGACGTGTATATACCCGGTCACGTACAGGGAATGCACCCTATCGTTGACCGCCTCACTTTCAACCTGGCGCGCGACGCCGGGTTCAATCTTCTGCACGAATTCTGGCCGGAGTTGCGCGGCAAGCTTCTGCCTGCTAACAAAGTGAAAGGCCGGTAAACCTTCGTTACGCGAAAAGAATTGTCTTCAAAATAGGGTTTTGGATGGGACCCTGAGGTTGGCACGAGTGATTTTGGTCGGGGCGAGAGGATTTGAACCTCCGACCCCCTGCGCCCAAGGCAGGTGCGCTACCAGGCTGCGCTACGCCCCGACATGCTCTTCGTGTTTCGATTCTAACCGATTGTGAGAAACCCGGTCGTTTTCCTGCGATTCACCCACATTAGCCCCATTGTCGGACCGTCCCTTGGGGTATAAGCTCGAGCGGTCAAATCTCCGGGCATTGCATGAGACTTTTCGGTTAAGTACAAGGGCCTGTAGGTCAGGAATCCTGCGAGCGGAATGCGCAGAGAACACTGGCCGGATGGCCGGTCTGCCCCTGACCCACGGGTAATTTACGAAAATCGGAACTGCGTTGGCTTAGGATATTAAGAAAAGAGGCTCAGGCCAATACAGAACGTCGGTTCGGGGGGCACTTTGTGCGCCGTAGGGGCCTTTAGTTGCTTGTTTTGTTCGCCAAAGGTGATTCTCAATTTAGTCGGGCTGTTTGGAGGAAAGTCTGAATTTGTAAGCAGATGGACATAATCAAAACTCACGCCCGCTTTCCCATTTTGGAACGGTTTTTTACGAATATGGAAACTGCCATACGTCAACCGGGTTGTTCGAAGACTCATTGTCTGCGTAGACACTTAGTGGGCGCGAAATCGCTCTCGGCGGAGGAGTCTTTGGTGAAAACTAAGATCTTTGCAATCAGTTTACTTGCACTGTTGTTGATAGGCGCCGTTGTGGGAAGCAGCACGCGCGCGTCTGCCAGTTCTTCGATGACTACGGTAGATGCCACCCCGAGCCCTACACCCGCTCCTGGACCTAGCGATCCTGACGCTGGCCCTTGGCCGAACTGCCCCGCATCCATCTGTCCGGACCAAGGAACCGCTTCGCCCCCAACATTATGACCGGAGTAACAACACAAATGCATCATTCGCCGAACAAAGGTCTTGTTAATCCAGCGTGGGAGAAAGTATGCTCATTGGGTCGGTAGGTGCCCATGAGTGTCCAGTCTGCGATCCACACTATTTTTGCAGCGCAGCTCGTGCTGCTTGGCTTGCTGTGCGGAGTTTTGCTCATAAGGAAAGGGTGGAAGAGTTTTCCTGTTTTTGCAGCTTATTCATTATTCAACCTAATCTCCGGGTTGGTTGAGTTTTTTATTTATAAGTATCCGAAGGCTTACTTCTATGCCTTCATCGTGATTGAGAGCGTCGCAATCATTCTGGGTTTGGCAGTTGTTTATGAAGTCTTTGTACACTTGTTTTCTGCCCAGCAGGCACTGCGTCGTTTAGCGACGTGGCTGCTGGGTGTGGCGGTGCTCGCTCTGGGTGTGCTGGGCTTTATCGTTATCCAGATGCACGGGGTGAGCCTGAAGAACGTGGGTGCCGGCATCATCGCGGCTGAAGAGGCTGCTCGAGTTCTGGAAGTGGGCTCTTTGAGTTTTTTATTCGTTTGCTCGGGTACTTTCGGGCTTCACTGGAGGCAGCCGGTTTTTGGAATTGCGCTGGGATTGAGTGTGTTCACAACGTTTGAGCTGATTCTCATAGCAATGAGAGCTTATTTTGGTGTTAACCCAGCTGCAGGCTTGAACATCGCGCGGATGTTGGCGTTTGGTTTGGGTTTGCTGATTTGGATTGGCTATTTAGTCGCGCCGGAGCGCGTGCAAGCCTCTGATGGTATTCCCGAGAGGTCGCAGCTGGAGCAGTGGAATCGCGCAGTTATGGAGCTAATTCACCAATGATAGTCACGATGCTCGTTATCGTATTGGCGCTTGGCGCTCTGGCCGTCCTGTACTTTGCTGTGCGCAGCCGCAGAGAGCAGTCGCGGCTTTCGATTCAACCTGTTGACCTGGAGGCGTTCCGCACGCTGAGCGCGCGGGACGACGAGTTTTTCCTGCGGGGAAAGCTCCCCAACTCCAGCTTCCGCCGCCTTAAGCGGCAGCGCATTCTGGTCACACTCCGTTACGTCAGCCGGATCGCCGGCAACGCCGCGGTGGTCATGCGCCTGGGACATGAGGCCCATCTCAGTCCCAATCCTGAAGTTGCCCGCGCAGCTCTGCAGATCACGGAATTGGCCGGGCAAATTCGCCTGCAGTGCCTCCTGGCCTTGGCCAAGCTCTCGGTTGAGTTTGCCGTGCCTTCGTTGCAGCTTACGCCCGCGGTGTTGGTTCCCGCGTATCAGAATCTGCGCGAGAACGTTATGCGTCTGGGCACGCTGGAGACACAAAGCCTGGTCCCTGTGGCCATCTAGGCCGCACATTTTTCAGGGCCGCTGCCTCGCAGCTTGCAAGCTGCGAGGCTTGGCTTTTTCCTGACGGCCCGCTTCGCCGCATTTACAGGTTCTGCTGTGATTAAATAACCCTATGCTGCTCCAGGGAATATTTCCTGCTATTACCACTCCCTTCTACGCAGATGGGGCGGTCTACTTCAAGAAGATCGAGCACAACGCGGACCGTTACTCGCGTACACCCATTGCGGGCATGGTGGTTCTGGGTTCCACCGGCGAGGCTGTCATGCTCAGCGACGAGGAGCGGCGCGACGTGCTGCGCGCAACTGTGGAAGCGGTCGCGCCGGAAAAAGTTCTGATTGCCGGAGTGGGATCGGAATCAGTGGTGGAAACTCTGCGTCTGGCCGAACACGCCGCCGCTCTTGGCTACGACGCCGCACTGGTACGCACGCCCCACTTTTACCGCCCACAGATGAAGCCGGAGGCCATGCTGGCTTTCTACCGCACCGTGGCCGATCGGTCACCACTGCCGGTGCTCCTGTACACGGTGCCTCCGTTCACTGCGTACGATCTGCCTTTGGAGGTGATCGTGGCCTTAGCCGAGCACCCCAACATCATTGGCATCAAGGAGTCCAGCGGCAACGTGGAGAAGGTAGCTGCCACTGTCGCCGCCACAAAGCATATCAAGAGATCGAGCGCGGTCACCGAGCTTCAGCAGGCAGTAACCACGCGGATGAAAGCCGGTTCTGCCGGCAACCATGATTCCCTGGTCCACATTGAGCAATCGCCCGGAAATGGTGGCCCGGTAGCTACGGCGGCGCCTCCCAGGGTCAAGACCCGCACCCGCGAAGTAGGGTTTCAAGTGCTGGTGGGGGCCGCACATACCCTGGTCGACTCTCTCCAGGCTGGGGCCAGCGGAGGGGTTTTGGGCTTCGCCGCTCCTGCACCGACCATTTGCTTTGAAATCTATGCCGCCTGGCGCGACAACGATCTGCAACTGGCCCGAAGTAAGCAACTGGCCATTACCCCATCTACCAAAAAGATCGTCTCCGAGATGGGTATACCTGCCATTAAGTATGCTATGGACCTGAACGGGTACTACGGCGGCCTGCCCAGGCTGCCCCTCCTGCCGCTGGGGGCGGCCCAGAAGACAGAGATTGAGGGCCTGATGGCGTCCTTCAGGAATTAGACATCTCGGAAGTCGCGGACCTTTTTTGGAACCGCGGAGGGCAATTATGGGTATATCATGTGGTGCAACTAGTGTCCCTGGTCATGCCCAGGTAGGCATGCCGCAAACGAGATATTCTTAGAGTCTGTTGAGATTTTGTTCCAGGCCAAATGGAACGGGAAAGCGGTCCAGGCAAAGGTGCTCTCAGCGGGAAGGAAATTACGCGAACTGCGTGAGCAGATAGGCCTCACTCTCCGCGATGTGGAGATTTCGAGCACCGCCCTGTCTGAGAGCCGCGGCATCGAAGATTTCGTCATTAATCCCAGCCGGCTTTCCGATATCGAAACCAAGGGCGTCATTCCCAGCATCTACCGGCTTTACGTGCTCTCCGTGCTGTACCGCTCGGATTTTACGGAGTTGCTGAAGCTTTACGGAATCGACCTGGCGTCGGCGGCCGCAGACTTCGCCATCTGCAGCCCGAGCAAGACCCACCGTCTGGAATTCTTTAACGGAAAGGGCATGGTTCAGGTGCCGGTGAAGTTCGATCCCGGCTTCGACTTCAAACGTACTTCGGGACTGGGCCGCATGATCGAGAACTGGGGAGTGCTGCCGCTTCAGTACCTGCAGGAGCTGTCGAAGAAAAAATATATCTATGCCTACATCGGCATGGAAGATCTGACCATGTATCCTCTCCTGCTGCCGGGATCATTTCTGCAGATCGATGAGGAGCGCAGCCGAGTGGAAGAAGGCCAGTGGCGTTCGGAATTCGAGCGGCCGATCTATTTCGTGGAGACTCGCGAAGGAGATGTGTGTTGCTGGTGCTCTGTGAAACGGGGAGAGATCGTGCTGCAGTCGCATCCGCTTTCGCCGGTGCCACCGCGCATACTGAAGCACCCCCAGGAGGCTGAAGTTGTCGGCCAGGTAGTTGGCGTCGCTATGCGCTTGGTGGGCTGGTACGCTCCTGATGAGCGACAGCTTCAATCGAGTTCTGAAGAAGGCGAAGATGAGCCGAAAGAAGTTCGTCGCCGCTGACGGGTGTTTTCAGCAACAGGGATTCTGGGCTTAGCACCTGCGGACCATCCGTTCTGGCCAGCGCCTGCTGGTATTCCGAGTAGAGTTCGCGCAGAGGGACTCGGATCAACTCCATGGCGGTTTCGGTGTGAGCGCGAAGGATCGCGTCCTGGGCCAACCGGTGGCCAAATACGTGCGTTAGTCCCCAATGCTGATATGCCCCATCTTCGGTCTGCAGCGAGCAGATGTAGGCCAATCTCTCCAACAGCGTAGGAAGAGCTTTCAGGGACCGTTTTTTAAAGTCCTCAATGGCGCTTAGACTCATGGGTTTTGGGGCGAATCCAAAGTTAGCATAAGAATACGCCAAGGCAAGCGGGACCCGGTTTTTGTTCCAATTCCGGAAATGGCGGCCGAACCGGCTTTTCCGGCCAGAAAAGGGCGCGTCGTCCCGTGAACATCCTGATTTCCTGCAATTTCGGAAACCAGTGTGACGGATGTCACTGCCTTATAATCCCTGTTTGAAGCATCGTCAGACAAGGTCGATAATAGGGATTATCGCGACTCTTCGTTCCTCAGCAGGATATTCTTATGGCAACTTTTGACGTTGGTGTTCAGGAAAGCGCGGTCCATGCAGGCAGTGGGCGTCGCAACGTAAACGATTTCAGCATTCAAGTGGCCACGGTCAACGGCTCCGGGTCGCAATCGGCCAACACCGTGCTGCTGCGCAGCATTTTTCAGATGGGCGTGCCTGTCTCGGGCAAAAACCTCTTTCCATCGAACATTGCCGGACTGCCCACCTGGTACACCATCCGCGCCAGCAAGCAGGGCTATATCGCGCGCAAGAAAGAAATTGGTTTTCTTGTGGCCATGAACCCGGAAACGGCCAAGGAAGACGTGCTTGCGCTGGAGTCCGGCGCGGCATGCGTCTATGACGAGCCCCTCAACCTTTCAGCGCTGCGCTCCGACATCGCGTTCTATCCCGTGCCCTTTGACAAGCTGGTGGCCACCGTCTGCCCTGAAGCCAAGCTACGCCGCCTGGTCAAGAACATGCTTTACGTGGGCGTGGTGGATTTTCTGCTGGGGATCGATCTTAAGGAATCCGAGACGGCGGTTGGCCGGCAATTTGCCACGAAGAAAAAAGCAGCGGAACTGAACGCGGCTGCGGTGCGCGCCGGGTACGACTACGCCAAGGCCAGCCTCACCAAGCAGGACCCGTTCTTCATCGAGGCCATGAACGAGAATCAGGGCAAGATCATTATCGACGGCAACGCCGCGGCCGCCCTGGGCTGCATGTTCGCTGGCGTCACGGTAGTGACGTGGTATCCCATTACGCCGTCCACCTCGCTGGTTGAGCAGCTGATCGATTACATGAAAGAGTACCGGATTGGGCCTGACGGCAAGGCCACTTTTGCCGTGGTGCAGGCCGAAGACGAGCTGGCTGCGATCGGCATGGTGCTGGGCGCAGGTTGGGCCGGCGCGCGCTCCATGACCTCAACCTCGGGGCCGGGGATCTCTCTCATGGCCGAGTTCGCCGGCCTGGGCTACTACGCGGAAATCCCCGGTGTGATCTTCGATGTTCAGCGCGTGGGACCGTCAACCGGTTTGCCCACGCGCACCATGCAGGGAGACCTCCTGAGCTGCGCCTTCCTCTCCCACGGCGACACGCGGCATATGCTGCTGCTGCCCTCGTCGGTGGAGGAGTGCTTCACCATGGCCGGCGAGGCCTTTGAATTGGCGGAGAAGTTCCAGACGCCGGTCTTTGTGCTTTCCGATCTGGATCTGGGAATGAACAACTGGATGTCGAAGCCATTCACGTACCCCGACAAGCCCATTCATCGCGGCAAGGTCCTCAGCGAAGCTGATCTCAAGCGTCTGGGAAGTTTCGCCCGCTACAAAGATGTTGATGGTGATGGTATTCCTTACCGCACGCTTCCGGGCACAGATCATCCCGCGGCTTCCTACTTTACTCGCGGCAGCGGCCACAATGACAAGGCGCAATACAGCGAGCGGGGTGAAGACTACGTACGCAACGTGGATCGGCTGGCGCGCAAGTTTGAAACGGCGCGCGCCTTCGTGCCCGGCCCGGTGGAAGAGGTCTCAGGGACCTCGAAGATCGGGATCATCGCCTTCGGCACTTCGCACTGGGCCGTGACCGAAGCCCATGATCAAATGAAGAAGGAGCACGGCCTCAAAACCGACTATCTCAGGCTGCGTGCTTATCCATTCAACCAGCAGGTGCACGAGTTCATCGCCGAACACGAGCGCATTTACGTGGTAGAACAAAACCGCGACGCGCAGATGCTGGACCTGCTGAAGCTGGACGCTGCTCCCGACCAGATCGTGAAGTTACGCAGCGTGCTTCACTATGACGGGCTGCCGATCGATGCCCGTTCCGTCAGCGACGAAATTATTGCCCAGGAGGGCCGCTAACATGTCTGCCACTCCCACCATGCCAACTCCCAAGACGAACCACATCGGCCTGACGGTCATTGACTATCGCGGGGGCAAGACTACGCTGTGCGCCGGGTGCGGGCATAACGCCATCTCCGAGCGCATCATCGATGCCGCTTTTGAGATGGGCATACAGCCGGAAAACCTGGTGAAACTCTCCGGGATCGGTTGTTCCTCCAAAAGCCCAGCCTATTTTCTGAGCCGCTCGCACGGCTTTAACGCGGTTCACGGGCGCATGCCCTCAATCGCCTCAGGCGTGGCCCTGGCCAATCGCAAGCTCATGCTGCTGGGCGTCTCCGGGGACGGCGATACCGCTTCTATCGGCATTGGCCAGTTTGTGCACCTGATGCGGCGGAACCTTCCGCTGATCTACATCATCGAAGATAACGGCGTCTATGGCCTCACCAAGGGCCAGTTTTCCGCCACCGCCGACCTGGGAGCCAAGCTCAAGACCGGCGTCATCAACGATCTGCCCCCGATCGACACCTGCGCGCTCGCCACGCAGCTGGGCGCAACCTTCGTAGCCCGGTCCTTTTCCGGCGACAAGAAACAGCTGTTGACGCTGCTCAAAGCCGCGCTGGCGCATCGCGGCACGGTAATGCTCGACGTGATCTCGCCTTGCGTGACCTTCAACGACCACGAGGGTTCAACCAAGTCCTACAAGTATTTGAAAGATCACGAGGAGCCAATCCATGACCTGGGCTTCATTCCCGGCTTCGAGAATATCGAAGTGGACTACGATCCCGGCACCACCGCGACCGTCCGCATGTACGATGGCTCTGAGCTGCGGCTGCGCAAGCTCGATCGCGATTACGATCCCACCGACAAAGCCGGCGCCTTGCGCATGATGACCGAGGCGCATGACAAGGGCGAGGTACTGACCGGCGTCTTTTATCTGAATCCTCAGGCGCCCACTTTTATGGATCTGCTGCACGTGACCGATGAGCCGCTGGCCGGCCTGCCGCAGGAAGTCGTTCGTCCGCCCCAACGAGTGCTCAATGAGATCATGGCCGAACTGAGCTGATTTCTAAGTTAGAGTGAAACAGGATTGAGCGGCTTTTTCGTAAAGCCGCTCTTTTCTTTGCTATCCGTCGGACGTTACCACCGTGCATGGAGTCCGCGTCAAAGCCACGCTTGTTGGATACAATCTGCCTATGTCGTCGCCGGGCCCGCTATTTCGTCCCTTCGATCGTCTGGTCAAGATAACGCTCGCCGGCAAAGAGGTCAGCGTGCCCGCGGGGAACATGCTGCTGCGGGCCATGCAGTATCTCTCTCCGGAAGACGTTTCCTACGGCCGTTTCTGCTGGAATGAAGAATGCCAGTACTGCCGCGTCAGCTTCGATCTCGGGCCTGGAACGCAGAACCGCGTGGCTCTCTCCTGCAAGCTGATGGTGGAAGAAGGCATGCGCGTCACCGAGATGGCGCAGGAAATCCGCTATTGTCTGCGAAAGCTTGAATTAAAACCGAAGCCCTAGGAATGGGCGAAGCTAAGGATGGCGGGGTGAGGGGCGGGTCGGTCTGGAGGCCGCTCCCGCAACCCCCAGCTTGTTGAGACGGTCCCGGGCCTGGATGGCTTCCGGACTCTTGGGATAGCGGGTGAGCAGGCTGCGCAGCTCCTGCACTCCCGCATCTTTCTGTCCCATTTCCAGCAGAGCGAAGCCCTTCTTGAGTTGCGCGGCAGCCCCCTTGTTGCCTCCCGGATACTGATCCAGCACCCGGTTGTAGTCCTGGACGGCCTGCGAATAATTGGCCCGGCGGTAATCGATTTCGCCCAGATAGAACTGCGCGTTGCCAGCCAGGTCTGTGTTGCCATAGGCCTGCAGGTATTGAGTGAATTCCTGCGCCGCAAGATCGTTTTTGCCGCCGTTGAAATCGCTGAGGGCAGCGTTGTACAGCACCTCGGGCGGCGGCGCCTGAGGGACGTTGGCGGCGCTCGGCCCGGGAGCGGTGCCAGGAGTAGCGCCCGCCGGCGCGTTGATGTTCTGTTGTCCCGCCTGGATGTCGTCGAGTTGCTTGCTCACCTTCGCCAGCCTGGCCTTCAACTCGTCGACAGCATCGTGCAGCGCCTGCACCTGCCCGGAGATCTGGTCCACCTTGCTGGAAGCGTCATTGGTCTGCGCGCCCAGAGTCTTCTGCAGGTTCTGCACCGTCTCGCTCATCTTGTTCACGCTTTCGTTCTGCTGCGTGAGCATGTCTTTCATGACGCCCATGCGCTCATCAAACGACTGCTTCATCTGCGTCATGTTGTCCTGCATGATCTGCAGCTGCGTTTGAATCTGGATGAGCTGCGACTTTTGGTCGGCAGCGTTGGCAGGCGACGCGAACCACAGTGCCAGGAGAATCAAGGCAGGCAGAGCGGCATATTCTTTTTTCTTCATATTTAACCCGTTAGATGCTGAATTGCTGGTGCATCAGAGAAAATTTTACTTCAGCGGAGGCGGTGAACCCGGAGGAACTTTGCCCGCACCGGGCGCGGGCGTTCGATCCCCGCCGATGTTCTGTTGTGCCGCCTGAATGTCGTCCAGTTGCTTACCCAGCCTGGACAGGCGTGTCTTCAGCTCATCCATGGAATCATGGAGCGACTGCACCTGGCCGGTAATCTGGTCGGTTCTGGCTAAGCAATCCTTGTTTTGAGCTGCCAGCGTCATTTGCAAACCCTCAAAGGATCTATCCATCTTGTCCATTTTGTCGATCTGCTGTGACAAGCTGTCTCCTATCGTACCCATGCGGCGGCCAAGTGCCTGCTGCATGCTGTCCATTTTGTCTTGGAGAATCTGGACCGTGGTCTGGAGTTGGATTAGCTGTTCTTTAGTGCCGGCGGCAGCAGGTTGCGCGAGACAAACAGTTGCCAGCAGCACCGCGAGGAGAACGACAAACGCGGTTCGCTTCATAAATTATTCGCCACCGACCGATTTACGGATAGTGACCGCCGGACGGGTTCCGCCCGCCCGGCGGCTTCAAGGTCAGTGCACCAGTGAGAAGTGGTCGTTCCGGTTCCGTTGCCAGCAATCCTCATTGGCTTCGGTGCAAACCGGCTTCTCCTTGCCGTTGCTGACGGTCTTGATCTGGCCGGCGCTCAGGCCATTTTGTATAAAGGCCTGTTGAGCGGCGGCAGCGCGGCGCTCGCCCAGGGCCAGGTTGTACTCGATGGAGCCGCGCTCGTCGCAATTGCCTTCGATGCGGATGCTCCAGTTGTGCGACTTGAACACCGGCGCGGCCTTGGCAATTGCGGCTTGCGCCTCAGGACGCAGGTCGGACTTGTCGTAGTCGAAGTAAATGTCGGTGATGGTCTGCGCGAAGATCTGATCATCGCTTACAGGCGGCGGAGTCGGGGCCGGGGTCGGCGTCGGCGTGGGCGGCGGAATCACGGTTACGGTTGCGGTGGCCGTCTGGTTTCCGCCGGGACCGTTGGCCGCCAGTTGGTAAGTGGTTGTCTGGGTGGGCGAAACGCTCTGCGACCCGTTGGCATCGACTTTGTTTCCCTGAAGATTAACTTCGGTCGCGCCCTGTGTGCTCCAGGTCAGGGTTGAAGACTGGCCGCTCTGGATGGTAGCGGGATTGGCTGACAGCGTAGCGGTTACAGGCGTCGGCGGCTGGACCGGGGTTTCCTTCGTCTTCTTCCCCCCGCAACTTACGGCCAGTGCCAGTAGGGCAGACAACACAACTGCCAAAACCCAATGCTTACGGTAGTTCACCTCGTGTCCTCCCTCTAATAGTGCCTTAGTAAAGCCCGGTTCCCTGGATTCTTACTATTGCAAACTCCAATTGGGTTGAGTGTTCTTCCCATCATGCGTGAGCTGTTGCTGGTGCGTGCCGTCGGCCAGCATGGACCATATTTGTTCCGACCCGGAGCGGTTGGACTGGAAAACAATGTGACGTCCGTCCAGCGACCAGGAAGGGAAATCGTTGCGCCCACCGTCGTGCGTCAATTGTACGATCTGTCGCGATGCCACATCCATGAGATAAATGTCCGCGCCTCCCAGCACCCCCGGCCCGTAATTCCGGATCCAGGAAAAAGCCAGCAGCAGTCCGTTGGGTGACCAGGATGGCGACACAGCATACCCCTGATCGGTGACTCTTTGCACGTTACTGCCGTCCGCGTCCATCACGTAGATCTGGGGCAGGCCTGTTCGTCCGCTGACGAAGGCGATTTGGCCGTTGGTCTTGGGGTTAAACACCGGCGAAACATCGCCCCGACCGGTGGTCAGGCGGTGAGCGCCCCCGCCGGATGAGTCGGCAATGTAAATCTCGGGCGAGTTCTCGCGCATGGAAGAGGAGAACGCTACTTTGGTGCCGTCCGAAGACCAGGCCGGCGAGAAATTGTCGCCGGTGAAATGGGGGAAGGCCACCTGTCGGCCGAGGTCGAGAGAGTACATCATGATCTGCCAGGAATCGCGGGACAGCCCGCTGAAGGCCACGCGCGAACGGTCGGGCGAAATGCGGGGCGAAAGCGCAATGGACCCCAGGCGAGTCAACTGCTTCTGCCCGGCGCCGTCATAATCCATGGCCCACACTTCCTTATGGCCGGTGCGCGTGCTGATGAAAACAATCTTGCTCTCGGCCACGCCCGGAATGCCGCCTCCCAGGCGGGCGATGATCTCGTCGGCAAAACGGTGGGCGATCAGCCGCGCATTATCCGGGGTCGCGTCCTCGTGGTACTGCTTGCCCAGGATCTGCGGATACGCTGCATTCTTGGCATCGAACAGCCACCCCTGTACGTCCACTTTGCCGCTGCCGACTCCCAGGGTGCCGAAAGCGATCATAGCGGCATTGACCGGAGCATTGCTCCATGCGTCCAGCTTCATCTCTCCGGGGTTACCGGGAGTCTGCAGCGGATAGAAGCTCTTGGCCACCATTTCGAAAATGCCGGAGTTGTCCAGATCGTTCCAGAGAGTCTGATTGAAGACGGTATTCAGCGGCGCGTTTTGCGGATCGGCGCTTCCCGCCTTGAAATCCGGGACCGCCAAGCGCACCGGGGCGCCGCGATTGGTTCCCGTGCGCACCCAGTCCTGCCCGCTGGCCGCCGTCGCACCAAGAAAGAATATGAGTACGAACCATGTCCAAGATTGCTTATGTATCTTCACCATGAATCAGATTTACCTCTGATAATCAAACCAGAATTCGACAGAAAGCGTGCTGCCGGAGTATTCGCGGGGTAACGGACCAAAAGTATCAATTCGCTGCAATGCCCACATGGCCGATCTGTCCAGCGAAGGAATTCCGCTGGATTGTTCCATGCGGACATTGGCCGGTTTACCGTCGCGCTGGATGTCAAAAGTCAGATAAACGCGTTTGCTGCTCGCAACTCGCGGATCGATCTCCGTCTGGTACCAGACGCTGGAAACCTTGTCGTTGATTTGTCGAACGTACCAACTGAAACGCGTGCCAAAATCGCCATTCTGAAAACTGAAGCCGCCCTTGGTGTTGGTGGCGGCGAACGCCCCATAGGGCCCGCTCACCGGGCCGCCTTCGCCGTAGGGCACCGCGGTCTGCGGGGTGGGCGTGGGCATGAGACGCGGAGGAACGTTGGCCGCGGTAACTGCTTTTTGCGGCTTGGGAGTAGGTTTCTTGCCGGGAATTGAGATTCCGTCTTCCGTCTCTATCGGCTTGGTCTGAGGAAGGGTCTGGGTTACACCCTTGGACTCGTTGGCGACGATATTCTCGGTCGGTTCGGCCGGTCGCGGCAGGGGGACGCCGCTGACCATCTGCACGGCAACCGCTTCGCCCTGGTTTTCACCCCACTGCGAGCCGCCCCGGGGCCCCATGATAAACGCCAGGACCAGAAGAGTTACAGTTACCAGGACATGAAATCCCGCGGAGACGACCAGCGGCCGTTTCCAGCTCTCCCGCTCGATAAACAAGTTGGCCCGGACGTATGTCATTTCCGCTCTGACTATGGCTTCTTCACCTGAAGAGGTTCGGTGACGATACTGATGTTGGTAATGCCGGACCGCTTGACCTCGCTCATGACTGTAGCGAACGCGCCGAAAGCTACGTCCTGGTCGGCGCGGACATAAATCGACTGCCCGCGCGGATCGCGGATTTTCTTGCGCAGGACATCACCGATTTCGTCGAGCCTTACGTGGTCGTTATCAACATAGACTTCCTGGTTCTTGGTGATGTTTATGATCACACGCTCCTCGGAAATAGCCTTGACCACCTTGGTCTTGGGAACGTTGACCTCAATGCCCGACTGCAGGATAGGCGCCGTAAGCATAAAGATGATGAGCAGCACCAGCACCACGTCGACCAGCGGTGTTACGTTGATTTCCGAAAGCGATGTTTCTGTGCGGCCGATCTTGTTGGTAAAGGCCATCAGCGCACCCCTGTCGGCACTCCCGTTGTTCGCTCGATCAGGTTCAGCAGCTCCAGCGTAAAGTCGTCCATGCGCGAGGCAAACTCTCGAAGACGGTGCGTGAACATGTTGTAGGCGATAACTGCGGGAATTGCGGCCAGCAGCCCGGCGGCAGTCGTGATCAAAGCTTCAGAGATGCCCGGCGCCACCGCCCGCAGCGTGGCCGACCCGGTGTCACCCAGCCCGTAGAAAGCATCGATGATGCCCACTACGGTGCCGAACAGTCCGATAAAGGGCGATGTGGCTCCGGTGGTCGCCAGCCACGGCAGCCGCCGCTCCATTCGCGTGAGTTCCTCAGAAGCCGCAATCTGGGCCGCCCGCTGCACTGCGGGAATGTTCTGTTCGCCCTGTCGCCTGTATTCATCGTAGGCATTCTCGAATACCGCCACCAACGGGCTGGGCTTGAATTGCTCGGAGACGGCGGCTACGTCCTGTAGCCGGTGCGCTTTGCGGAAGGCGCGCAAAAACCGCCCGCTCTGCGCTCGCGCCCGGCGCAAGGAAGCCCACTTGGACAGGATGATGGCCCAGGAAAAGACGCTGAAGATCAAAAGGACCAGCAGAACGATTTGGGCGACCAGGCCGGTCTGCTTGACCATGGTCACGATCTCTCCCCCGATCAAAGTGCCGAGAAGTGCAGTTGTTATCATCGTGTTTCCAGTTTCGTGCAGGTCTCCATCCTGAACCGTAACATCCTGGGTAGCTGCCGTCAAACGGGTGAATCTTCTATCTCAACCCCGGAATCGACGCGTAGCTCAAATCCGGAATCGAGGCGGTGGAAACTATGTCGTATCACGACAGAGATGAATCACCAATAAGCACAGTATCGGTACGATATGAGCGTAGTCCGGCCGGGGCAAACGATTGTCCGCTGGATGCAACCGGTGTTCCGGGAAGGACCCTATCTGGGCTGGTCGAGTATCCCTTTTTGTGCTCACAATCCGTGCTACCATATTTGGTGTTGAATTGATTGTCCTCGACCGTAGATAGCTAGTCGCTTCTGTCGCCTGCCTATTTTCTGCCTGAGAACAGCCTGTTCAGAGTTCACTTAAGGAAAATCTAGGATATGAAACTTTTCGTGGGTAACTTCTCTTTCAGTACGACCGAATCGGACCTGCAGACGCTTTTTGCGCCCTTTGGCAATGTGGAAAGCGTATCGGTGGTCACCGATCGCCAGACCGGACGCTCCCGCGGCTTTGGGTTTGTAGAAATGAGCGACCGTGCTGAGGCGGAGAAGGCGATTGAAGCGTTGAATGGCAAGGAATTTGGCGGGCGTACGCTGAACGTGAACGAGGCCCGGCCAAAGACCGATAATGGCGGGTTTCGCGGACGACAGGGTGGCGGCCGCGGTGGCAGGCAGGACGACTATCGCGGACACGCGCGGCAACCGCGCGAGCCCCGCTGGTAACCCGGCTGTAGCTTTGCAAATCCGATTTTGGTAATGCGCTTTCGATCTGGCCGCTGCGTAGTGCTGGATTTCGATCTATAGGGTAGCGGACGCCTGTCTGGAGGGAGCGACATTTCTCCTCGATGAGCGTTCGCTCTTTCGTGGATGGCAGCAAAAACGATTGCGAGGTGGAAAGATGCGCTCCGGCCTTATCTTTGCTGTTTCCGAAAAGTTCAGCAACCGGTATATGCTTTGTAGGATGCTGGCTGCTTCCGCCAGAAAAATGCACCGCGATGGTGTTTCCACGTCCCAGAGCATCAATCGCTCACTTCAGGTACTACACGGCGTAAATCCTGCCGATGCCGCGTCTATGCCCGTAGAAGTAACGGTAGCGGTTCCTGACAAGATTGAGGAAAAAGATGCGGCTGAGGCTCTAGTGCCTTGAGTTCTTCGCCGGCCATCACTCCGTAAATGGTCCTTCGCTCTGCTTGTCGCGTGCCGCTCATCGCCAAACTGCCTCTTTCCCGACCAAGAGCTGCAGCGCAAAAGGCTGCGATGATAGCTTTAAAGTATGAATAAATTCGTCCGCAGCGCGGGCCTGGGCTGCTCGGCGCTCGCATTGGCTCTGGCTTGCGGCGTCTCGGCGGCGGCGGCGGACCTTAAAGAAAAGACGACCGAGGCTTTTGACAAGTACGTCGCTGCCACCGAACAACGCCTGGCCGAGGAAGTGAAGCCGGGTGGAAGGTTCCTGTATCCCGACGGCCCGGTGCCCTTTCATTCGGAGGAGATGCGTGACGCCTACAACCGGCTCAAGCGCGGCGAGATCCTCATTGCCCGCCAGGAAAGCAAGCTCAACGGCAAAGACGTGGATGTTCCGGACGGCATGGTGCATCACTGGGTGGGGATCGTCTTTATTCCGGGCGTCAATCTCGCCCAGGTGCTGGATGTTGCCAAGGACTACGATCATCGCGCCGAGCTTTACAAGCCCGACGTAATCGCGGCGCACACCATCTGGCACCAGGACGACAACTACCGCATCTTCATGCGGCTCTACCAGCGCCGGTTTACGACCGTCATGTTCAACACGGACTACGCTATTCACTGGGCCACGCTGGATGCAAACCGAGTTTATTGCGATTCCATCAGCACGCGGGTAACTGAGGTGAAGGATCCCTCGCATCCCGACGGGCCGGAAGAACAAGTGGGCCAGGGTCATGGCTATCTCTGGCGGCTCAATACCTACTGGCGCTTCGAAGAAAAAGACGGCGGCGTTTACGTGCAACTGGAAGCCCTCTCCCTCACGCGCGACATTCCTTACGGGCTGGGTTGGCTGATCAAGCCCCTGGTGACGAAAATTCCCAAGCAATCTCTGGATCGGGCGCTGGGCCGTACGCGGGAGGCGGTGCTCGAGAGAAGTCACGCAAAGTGAAGGCGGCCCGGGGAGGCGATCGGTGTCAGTTGAACGAATGGACGCGGACGCCGGGCGGTTTTTGCTTGCCAAATAACCAAATTACTCCATTACTGAATTCTGTTATGCTCGGCTCTTCCCGAGGTCCCACGCGGTGCTGCTGGAACTGAGAGTCGAAAACTACGCGGTCATCGATGCGCTTGCCGTGGAGTTTGCTCCCGGGCTAAACCTGCTGACCGGCGAAACCGGCGCCGGCAAATCCATTCTTATCGACGCGTTGTCCCTTCTGCTGGGGGAAAAGGCCTTTGCCGACGCCATCCGCCACGGAGCGGAAAAAGCAGTGGTCAGCGGCGTGTTTGCCGGAGAAGAGAAGGCACTGATCCAGATTCTCGAAAAAAACGGCATTGCGCCCGAAGACGGACAGGTCATCATCAAGCGCGAGGTGGCCGTCGGCGGCAAGGGCAGGGTCTTTGTCAACAATCAGCCGGCAACCGTGGCCCTATTGCGCCAACTGGCGCCGCGGTTGGCTTCCATCCACGCGCAGAACGAAAACATCCTAGCCTTTGATGGCGCCGCTCGCCTGGCTCTCCTCGACAGCTATTCGTTCTCTGCGAGCGCCTCGCTGGGATCGCAAATGGACGATCTGGCAGCAAAGTATTTAGCCTGGGCCACCGTACGCGATCGCATCGCCGAGTTCGAACGCGACGAGAAGGACCGTCTGCGCATGGCCGACCTGTGGAGCTTTCAAAAGAAGGAAATCGAGTCGGCAATGCTTGAGGCTGGAGAAGACGTGAAGCTCGAGACCGAGAAGCGCGTCCTGGCCAACGCGGAGAAACTCTACGGCGCCGCCATGGCGGCCTATGAAGTCCTTTATGAAGCCGATGCCTCGGTCGTTGCCAATCTTTCCGCTGCCAGAAAACATTTTGAAGAGCTGGCGCGCTTCGATCCCAAATTCCAGGAAACCGTGACGGCACTGCAGGGAGCCAGGGCGACCATCGAAGATGCCAGTGCCACGGCACGCGATTACGCGGAGAGCATTGACGCGTCACCGGAGCGCCTGGCCGGTGTCGAAGATCGCCTGGCACTGATCGACCGCTTGAAAAGGAAGTATGGGAGCTCGGTGGACGAGATCATCGGCTATGGCACTGAAGTCGCGCGCAAACTCAACGAGCTTGAGAACCGTGAAGACGTGCTGCGCGATCTAAAGAAACAATTGGAGATTGCGGCCGGCACGTATCTTAGCGCGGCCCAAGCCGTCTCCAAGAAGCGCTATGCTGCAGCCAAGGAATTGCAAAAACTCGTTGAAGCCGAGATCAATCAGTTAGCCATGAAGGCGCAATTTCGAATCGAGGTTTCCGGATCGGACGATCCGGAGAGCTGGACCTCTGCGGGTTTCGACCAGGTGAACTACCTGATCTCACCCAACCCAGGCGAACCTCTGCGGCCGGTGGAGCAGATTGCTTCCGGCGGCGAGCTGTCACGTGTGATGCTGGCTCTGAAGGCTACGATCGAAACCAGCAAGAAGAGCCAGGGGACGGGAGCAGTACAACGGACGCTGGTCTTCGACGAAATCGATACCGGCATAGGGGGCCGCGCGGCTGAAGCGGTGGGAAAGAAGCTTAAGGCCCTGGCGCGCTCGAACCAGGTGCTTTGCATCACTCACCTGCCACAAATTGCGTCGTTCGCCGAGCATCATTATCTAATCGAGAAGCGAGAAGTTTCGGGTCGGGCGCGAACGCTGGTGCGGCCTCTCAACGCCGAAGAACGCACCGAGGAAATCGCGCGCATGTTGAGCGGGGCTAAGTTGACGGAAACTTCGCGCCAACACGCCGAGCAGTTGCTGAAAGCGAACGCGTAAAAGCTTCGTCGTGCTATTTTCGGCTCTGCACGAGAGGTGGAACAGGACAAACATGGCCGCAACCAGTGTCGGCAAATTAGTTCCACAGCGCGCGCAGGAAGACTTCCGCGTCCGCTTCCTGTCGGATGCCCCCGGCTTGGTTGAGATGGCGCCGCAATGCTGTGCCATTGTGAGCATTCATACCGGACCGTCGGCACGCATGACTTGTTTTCACGGTGACCAGAGGCATCGTGGAGTAGCCATTCACGGAGACGTTGAGATCATTCCCTGGGGTATGCCCGGTTCCTGGGAGTTGCAGCAGCGCGACGCCGCGTTTGTGATGAGCCTCCCTCCCAGGCTTCTCCAGACGGCGGCCCACGAGTCCGGCTTTAACTCCGCCCCTGTTGAACTCAGCAGCCGTTTCCATATTCGTGATTTACAGATCGAACATATTGGCTGGTCGCTGAAGAGCGAGATGGAGCAGGGAAACCCCAGCGGCCGACTCTATCGCGACAGCCTGGCCATGGCGCTGGCGGTTCACCTGGTGCGCAATCACAGTTCGTTGTCACGCCCCCTGCGGGCTGCGAACGGAAACATGTCTCCGGGAAGGCTGAAGAAAGTTCTGCTGTTCATCGACGAACATCTGGCTGAGGATCTTTCGCTGGTTGATGTGGCCCAGGCAGCCGGAGCCAGCCTCTCCCACTGCAATGCCCTTTTCCGTTCGGCCATGGGAGTTTCCGTGCATCAATATGTGATCCGGCGTAGAGTCGAACGCGCCGCCTGGCTATTACAGGAGAGCCGCCTGCCGATTTCCCAGATCGCGCTGGATACGGGCTTTGCTCACCAGAGTCATCTTGCTTTGCACATGCGCCGCATCCTGGGTAGTTCACCGAAGCAGTTGCGCTCGAATCTCTCCTGACGCGTTTTCCCGCGGCTGGCGCGTTTGAATCTGCTCAAAGGCGCTGGAATTTGCGCGACCGCGCACTGCAATCCCCATTATAGTCGCCTTTTTAGGGGATAAGAATGAGCGCGGCCTCCAATCCGGCCTCCAACGCACTCCTGGCAATCTTCTGGGGCGGGCTAGCCTGCGGCGTCTTTGACATCACCCAGGCGTTCATCGGGTTCGGGCTTGAAAGCGGGGTCAAGCCGGCGATGATCCTGCGCCATATTGCCAGCGGCCTGCTCGGCCCTAAGGCCTACCAGGGGGGCGGGGGCGCAGCCGCCCTCGGGCTCTGTCTGCACTTTGTGGTCGCCTTCGGCGCGGCCACGGTCTACTACGTTGCCAGCCGGTCCATCCCTTTCATGATCAGCCACGCTGTTATTTCGGGGCTGCTCTTCGGGGAAGCGGTTTTCTGGTTCATGCACCTGGTGGTGGTTCCGCTCTCCAGGGCGCCTCACGGCCGCTTTACCCTGGCGACCCTGGTCACGGGTCCGATTGGTCACATGTTTCTGGTTGGGCTGCCTATTGCCCTTGTCGTCCGCCGCTTCACTCCCTGATCTCTTACGTTTTTGCTCCATTCGCCCCCCGATAGTCCCTGATGGCTGTTAAATCTAACCCTTTCAATGGCTTGCACTCGTGCAAAGGTTGCAGGATTGGGTAACCTAGAGGTAAGGAAATGTGTCTTAACAGGGTATAATCATCAGAACACAAATGACATCTTCGCAAGAGAAAACCCTGCTGTTGCTCAAGCCGCGCGGCTTCTGCGCCGGGGTAGTCAGAGCGATTGATATTGTCCGTATCGCGCTAGACGCCTTTGGTCCGCCGATCTACGTTCGCAAGGAGATCGTGCACAACCGCTACGTGGTGGAGGAACTCAAGGCCAAGGGCGCTATCTTTGTCGACGAGGTCTATGAAGTTCCAGACGGCAAGCGGCTGATCTACAGCGCGCACGGCGTGGCCCCCAGCGTTCGCGAGGCCAGCAAGCTGCGCAACCTCAAAGTGATCGACGCCACCTGCCCGCTGGTCACCAAGGTCCACGTGGAAGCCGTGAAGTATGCCAATGGTGGCTACAGCATCATCCTGATCGGCCATCATGATCATGACGAAGTCATCGGCACGCTGGGCGAGGCGCCCGACGTCACGCAGGTTGTGGGTAGCGCCGAAGAAGTAGAAAAACTGGAAGTTCCCGATCCCACCCGCGTTGCCTACATCACCCAGACCACGCTGAGCCTGGATGAAACCAAGGACGTGATTGCCGCGCTGCGCAAGAAATTCCCATTGATCGAAGGCCCGCATGCGCAGGATATCTGCTACGCCACCCAGAACCGCCAGACCGCGGTCAAGGACGTGGCGCACCAGGCGGAGCTTCTGCTGGTGGTGGGCTCGGAAAACAGCTCCAACTCCAACCGGCTGGTGGAGGTGTCGACCAATCTGGGAACGCCCTCCTACCTGATCGATACCGCTGACGACATCAAGGCGGAGTGGCTAAGCAATGTCACCACCGTGGCGCTGACGGCGGGGGCATCGGCGCCGGAAGTGCTCGTGGAGCAGGCCGTCGCCTTCCTGACCGGCAAGGGCTTTACCAAAATCCGCGAAGTTGAGGTTATGCCGGAAAACGTCCGTTTCGGGCTTCCTCCGGAAATCGTGGAAGCCATTGCGGCAGCTCCTGCCGCGACTGCGGAGTAGCCGATGAGCGCAAGATTTGGCGGGCAGCCCGCGCAGATGCTGTTCGGAAAGATCGACGACATGCTGGGCCGCGTCTCCCAGACAGTGGGGAAGGCGCGTGACTACCTGTTTACCCACCAGCATCGTGACGGCTACTGGTGCGGCGAACTCGAAGCCGATACCACGCTCGAATCCGACTACATCACGATTCATACATTGCTGGGCACCGGGCACCGCCGCCGCATGGAGTGGGCGGTGCCGGAGATTATCCGCCACCAGAACCAAGACGGCGGCTGGCCGATCTATGCCGGCGGCCCCTCGAATATCAGCGCTTCAGTCAAAGCTTATTTCGCGCTGAAACTGATGGGCTACTCGCCGGATCACCCGGTCCTGGAGCGCGCACGCACTTGCATTCTTGAACTCGGCGGTGTGACTGAGGTCAACACCTTCACCAAGATATATCTCTGCTTCCTCGGCCAGTACGACTGGGAGGCCGTCCCGGCGATTCCGCCCGAGCTGGTGCTGTTCCCGAACTGGTTCTGGTTCAACATCTACGAGATTTCATCGTGGTCGCGCGCGATCCTGGTTCCGCTTTCCATCGCCTACGCCAAGAAGCCGTTCAAGAAGATTCCATCGGAAATGGGAATCGATGAGCTGTTCGTCGGCGGGCGGCACGGCCGGCACCTGCACCTCAAGTGGAATCTCAAGAAAATTTCGTGGCGAAACTTCTTCCTGGTGCTGAACCAATTGATCCACTTCTGCGAGCGCTTCAACATACGCCCGCTGCGCAAGTGGGCGCTGAAGCGCGCGGAGAAATGGATGCTGGAACGCTTCGAGAAATCGGATGGGCTGGGCGCGATCTATCCCGGAATTTTGAATTCCATCATCGCCCTGCGCTGCCTCGGCTATTCCACTGACGATCCCCAGGTCATTCGTGCACTCGATGAGTTCGAGAAGCTGGGCATAGAAGAGCCGGGCATTCCCGACCATTCCGAGCCGACATTCCGCATGGCGCCGTGCTACTCGCCGGTCTGGGACACCGCCTACGCGATGTTTGCCCTGGGCGAGAGCGGCGTGCCCAAGAGCGATCCGCGGCTGCTCAAAGCCGCCGATTGGATTCTGACCAAGGAAGTCCGCTGCCGCGGCGACTGGGCGGTCAAGGTCCGCTATGTGCTGCCTGGTGGCTGGTACTTTGAGTTCAACAACGAGTTCTATCCTGACGTCGACGATTCAGCGATGGTGCTGCTGGGGCTCGACAAAGTCGATAATCCGCGCGAACGCTACCAGCATGAAGTTTCGCGGCGCGCCATCGACTGGATCCTGGCCATGCAATGCAAGAACGGCGGCTGGGCTTCGTTCGACAAAGACAACACGCGCATGGTGTTCCAGTACATCCCCTTTGCCGATCACAACGCCATGCTGGATCCGCCGACGGTGGACATCACCGGGCGCGTGCTGGAGATGCTGGCGGCCTACGGTTACAGCAAAGACGATCCGCCGGTCATGAAGGCCATCAAGTTCATTCTCGACGAGCAGGAGTCCGATGGTTCCTGGTTCGGCCGCTGGGGCGTGAACTACATCTACGGCACCATGCAGGTGCTACGCGGGCTGCAGGCGGTCGGTATCGACCATCACGAGCCTTATGTCCAGCATGCAGCGGAGTGGCTGCGCATGGTGCAGAACTCCGATGGCGGCTGGGGCGAGACCTGTGGCTCGTACGACGACCCTTCAACACGCGGCGTAGGCCCGAGCACGCCTTCGCAAACGGCCTGGGCGATTATGGGCTTGCTGGCGGCCGGCGATACCCGCAGTGAGAGCGTGCAGCGCGGCATTCTTTATCTGGTCGAAACCCAGCGGGCAGATGGTTCGTGGAACGAAGACCAATACACCGGGACCGGTTTCCCCCGGGTGTTCTATCTGGCTTATCACCTTTACCGCGATTACTTCCCGTTGATCGCGCTATCAACTTACTCTCGCGAATTCACGGCCTTGTACCGCGAAGGCAGCGTCGGTTACGCGCGCGGATAAAATTTGAGGATCACAGCCGCCCTCGGCTGTGACTCAGGAGAAACGTTTTGCCGGTACCGATTTCGCAGATGTGGACCAATTTGAGCTATGTGGTGCGGCAAAAGCTTGCCGGACGCAAACGCTATCCGCTGGTCCTGATGCTGGAGCCGTTGTTCCGCTGCAACCTGGCTTGCGCGGGCTGCGGGAAGATACAGTATCCGCCTCACATCCTGAAGAAAGAGCTTTCTCCCGAAGAGTGCTTCCGCGCGGTGGAAGAGTGCGGCGTGCCTACCGTCAGCATTCCCGGCGGCGAGCCGCTCATGCACTCGCAGATCGAAAAGATCGTCGAAGGCCTGGTGGCGCGCAAGAAATATATCTACCTCTGCACCAACGCGCTGCTGCTGAAAGAGAAGCTGCACCTGTTCAAACCCAGCAAGTACCTCACGTTTTCCGTGCACATGGACGGCCAGCGCGAACACCACGATTTCTCCGTCTGCCGTGAAGGCGGATACGATCTGGCGTTGGAAGGCATCGAGGAAGCCTTGGCGCGCGGTTTCCGCGTTACCACCAACACCACGCTGTTTGACGGCGCGGATCCCAACAGCGTGCGCGCCTTCTTTGACGAGATGATGGAGCTGGGCGTGGAGGGCATGATGCTCTCGCCCGGCTATTCCTATGACAAGGCGCCGGACCAGAACCATTTCCTGGGGCGCGCCCGCACCCGCCGGCTGTTCCGCGCCATTCTGGCTAATCGCAAGCCGAATTGGGTTTTTAACCAGTCGCCGTTATTCCTGGAATTTTTGATGGGCAAGCGGGATTATCCCTGCACCGCCTGGGGCATGCCCACCTTCAACATCTTCGGCTGGCAGAAGCCCTGCTACCTGCTGCAGGACGGCTACGCGGATACGTTTCAGGAGTTGCTGGAAGCCACCGAGTGGGAGCGCTACGGCACCGAGTCCGGGAATCCGCGGTGCGCCAACTGCATGGTGCACAGCGGCTATGAAGCTTCCGCGGTCAACCACACTTTCAGCTCTCTGGGCGGCCTGTGGGATACGGTGAAGGCCACATTCTTCCACACTTATCCTGATGCCGGCGCGCTCAAGCTGCTGGACGAGCCGGTGCGCCCGGTACACAGCTACAACCCGCTGGTGCAAATCGAGAACAACTCGCAACAGGAGATACGGGCATGAGCGGCAGGGAAGCAGGACATCAGCCCGCCGCCAGCCCCGACGCACTGGAGGTAGCTCCCGGTAAGAGCCGCGAGAACCTGGAAGGCTGGGTGCCGGAGCTGGCCGGTGCAGAGGAGGTGCGGGCAGCTCTGGAGCAGGCTTTCGACTACCGTGGCGACGTACAGATCACACGCAAGGACAGCACCGTAGTGGAAGGCTATGTTTTCGATCGCCGCACCGGGCGAACCCTGAACGATTCTTTTGTCCGCATCATGCCCAAGACCGGAGGCGGGAAGATTTCCGTCAGCTACGCCGATATCGCCGCCCTGTCCTTCACCGGGCGGGACATGGCGGCGGGCAAGAGCTGGGAAAACTGGGTCCGCCAGTACTGGGAGAAGCGCACGGCGGGCGAGCACATTTCGCTGCGCCCGGAAGAGCTCGAATAGCGCCCTCACACCCTCATGAAGGCGTTGGTCACAGGAGCGACGGGATTCGTCGGCAGTCACGTGGCACGTTGTTTGGCCGACCAGGGAGCCCAGCTTCGCCTTCTAGTCCGCCCTACGAGTCTCACGGCCAATCTGGAAGGCATAGAGGGCGAGCGCGTAACCGGCGATTTGCGCGAGCCGGAGTCGTTGCGCAAGGCGATGGCGGGCTGCGAGGCCGTGTTCCACGTGGCCGCCGACTACCGGCTGTGGACGCGCGAGCCGCAAGAGATGTACCGGTCCAATGTGGAGGGCACCCGGAACATCATCCGGGTGGCGCAGGAAGCTGGCGTGCGGCGCATTGTTTACACAAGCAGCGTGGCCACGATGGGTTTCACCTCCAACGGGCATTTGGCGGATGAAAATTCGCCGGTCGGGCTGGGCGACATGATCGGCCACTACAAGAAATCGAAGTTCCAGGCCGAGCAGGTGGCGCTGGAGGCGGCACGAGCCGGGGTAGATGTGGTGGTAGTGAATCCGACCACCCCGGTA
>DATGHX010000038.1:0-123569 GCA_035307585.1 Candidatus Angelobacter sp. | reverse complement strand
TAAATTCACCGCGGATGCGGGCGAATTGGAAATTATTGAAGGCCGTCATCCTGTTCTGGAGCAACTGGGGATTACCGGCAGCAATGATCGCTTTGTGCCCAACGATTTGTATCTGAATTCAACCAGCCACAGCATTCTGCTGATCACCGGGCCGAATATGGGCGGCAAATCGACCTACCTGCGGCAGACGGCGCTGATCGCGCTGATGGCCCAGATGGGCAGCTTTGTTCCCGCGCGCTCGGCGCGCCTTCCGGTGGTGGACCGCATCTTTACCCGCATCGGCGCCTCCGACAACCTGGCGCGCGGCCGCTCCACCTTCATGGTGGAGATGACCGAGACCGCCGCCATCCTCAACACAGCCACGCCGCGGTCGCTAATCCTGCTGGATGAAATCGGACGCGGCACGGCGACCTATGACGGTCTGGCCATCGCCTGGGCGGTGATCGAGTACATTCACTCCACCAGCTGTGCGAAGACTCTCTTCGCCACCCATTATCACGAGCTGACCGAACTGGATCGCCTGGAAGGCGTAAAGAACTTTCACGTCTCGGTGAAGGAAAACGCTGGCGGAATTGTTTTTCTGCGCAAGGTGGCGCCGGGCGCCGCCGACCGCAGCTACGGAATCGAGGTGGCCAAGCTGGCCGGTTTGCCCACCGAAGTTATCGGCCGCGCGCGTGAGGTGCTGCACGAGCACGAAAGCGCCGAGCACCGGACGACCGAGCATCTCTCGCCGGGCGCGCGCGAAGACGCGGACCCGGGATCGTCGGTCCAGCTCACCATGTTCACGCCGCTATCGCAGAAGATTGTCGATCGCCTGAAGGAAGCCGATCTCAACAATCTCACGCCGATCGAGGCGCTGAATCTGCTGCACGAACTCAAAAGGCAGGTATAGACTCCCTTTTATGATCAACGCGGCTCACTTTCTACTCTTTAGCGACAATGCCGAAGCCGACCGCCTTTTCTTTCGCGACGTTCTGGAGTGGCCCTTCGTGGACGCCGGCCACGGCTGGCTGATCTTCCGTCTACCCGCCGCCGAAACCGCAATCCATCCCAGCGCCATGGACGCGCGCACCATTCCCCCCGGACACCGCATGCTGGGAGCGTCGCTCTACCTGATGTGCGAAGACCTTCAGGCGGAGATCAGAGCGCTCAACGCCAAAAAGGTAGAGTGCACCGAGATCGCGGAGGAGAACTGGGGATTCCGCGCCAGCATCCGGCTGCCCAGCGGCGGCGAGATCGGGCTGTACCAGCCTAAGCACCCGACGGCCTACGACCTGCGCTGAGCGGGTTTATATAATCCAATCGAGCGGACATGGCACAGCGCAGCGCAAACAAAAAACTGGCACAGCTCAGCGGGCAGGTCGGGCAAATCCTGATCATGGGCTTTGAGGGTCTTGCTATCGACTCCCGCCTGCGGACCGTCTTCGCGACCCTGCAGCCGGGCGGCGCCATCCTGTTTGCCCGCAACATCGAAGATCCGCAGCAGACCTGGAAGCTGCTGCGTGATACCCAGGCCGCCACGACGGTGCCCATGTTTTTGTGCGTGGATCTTGAAGGCGGCACGGTGGACCGCCTGAAGAACGTGATCGCTCCGGCGCCTTCACTGCACGACGTTTTCGCGACCGGCGACCCCCGGCTCTTCCGCATGCACGGCACCATTCTGGGGCTGGAGTCGCGCGCGCTGGGATTTAACACCGACTTCGCGCCCGTGCTCGATCTGGGATTCGAGGCCTCGCGCAGCGTGCTGGGTTCGCGGACGGCTTCCGGGAATCCGCGCGAGGTGATCGCCTGCGCGCGCGAATTCCTGAAAGGGATGAAAGCGGCCCATGTGTTGGGTTGCGGAAAGCATTTTCCCGGACTGGGCGAGGCCAATCTCGATACCCATCACGAGCTCCCGGCCATTGAAAAGCCGCTCAGGAAGATGTTGGCCGAGGACCTTCTGCCCTATCGCCAACTGCGGGCGCTGTTGCCCTTTGTGATGGTGGCGCACGCCGCTTACCCGCAAGTCACGAAAGACAGAGTCCCAGCCTCACTATCCAAACAGTGGATCGGCGAGATTCTGCGCCGAAAGATCGGGTACCGCGGGCTGATCGTCTCCGACGATCTGGAAATGGGCGGAGTGCTGGCCGCGGGATCGATCGAAGACGTTGCCATCGGGACGCTGCGCGCCGGCGCAGACATGTTCCTGGTCTGCCGCAACCAGGAACTGGTGTGGCGGGCGTTCGAGGCGGTGTTGCGCGAAGCCGAGCGCGATCGCAAGTTCCGCGCGCAGGTGGAGCGCGCTGCCCGGCGCGTTCTGGCCTTCAAGAAGCGCTCGACCGCGCTTCGCGGCTTTGCTGCATCGCCCAAAGAGAAGGCCGTCACCCACTTAAAGCAGATCGTGAAAGAATTCTCGCAAATCGTTCAGGAGAGCGTCGCCGCGGCTCAGGCGGGAATGGGCGCGGGGCAGGCGCGGTGATTGTCGCCGGAGTGATGAGCGGCACCTCCGCTGACGGTATTGACGTGGCCCTGGTTCGCACGGGAAAAAAAAACGCGACCGGTTTCAAGTTGCTCCGCCACGAACATTTCCCCTATCCGAATCCGGTCCGTCAGGCAGTTCTCGCCGCGATGAACAACGATCGCGCCGGCGTGGCCGATCTCTCGCGGCTGAATTTTCTTCTTGGCGAGCTATACGCTCAGGCAGTACGGAAGGCCCTGCGCAAGGCGAAAATCAAGAAGCTCGACCTGGTCGGCTGCCACGGGCAGACCATCTATCACCAGGGCGAAGGCGAGCGCTACCTGGGTCACGCCATCGCTTGCACCTGGCAGCTGGGCGAGGGATCGGTGATTGCCGCGAAGCTTGGCGTTCCCGTTGTCTCCGACTTTCGTCCCGCCGACATGGCAGCGGGCGGCAAAGGCGCGCCGCTGGTGCCGTTCCTGGATTACATCCTCTTTCGCGATCGCCATGCCGGGCGCATCGTGCAAAATCTCGGCGGGATCGCCAATCTCACCGCCATTCCCGCGGGCGCGCGGCCGCAAGATGTATTGGCCTTTGATACTGGCCCGGGCAACATGGTGATCGACCAGCTCATGGAAGCGCTCTACGGCAGGCCTTTCGATCGCGGCGGCGCAGCCGCGGGCTCAGGAGTCGCACTTAAAGCATCACTTGAAGTCTGGTTGCGCGACCCTTTTTTCAAGCAGCGTCCGCCGAAGACAGCAGGACGCGAGCAGTTCGGGCGCGATTATGCGGCGCGGCTGCTGCACAGGCGCGGACGCACGGCGAAGGCTGATCTGATCGCCACCGCGACTGCGCTCACGGCGCGTTCGATTGCCGAGGCCATCGAACGCTTTGTGCTTCCCCGGGGAGAATTCCGCGACTACATCGTCTCCGGCGGCGGCACCAGAAACAAGACGCTGATGCAGATGCTGGCCGCCGAAACTTCCCGGTTGGGATTGAAGTTGCGCCACTCCGATGAGTTCGGCGTTCCCAGCCAGGCCAAGGAGGCCGTGGCCTTTGCTCTGCTGGCCTGCCAGACGTGGCTGCATCAGCCGGGCAATATTCCTTCCGCCACGGGCGCGCGCCGCCCGGCGATCCTGGGAAAGATTTCTTATGCTTAACCACAGGCAACACGCCGGCGCACCCAGAGCGTGGCGCAGCCGTCTCCCTGTTTTTCTGTGGCCTCTGTGGGCAATGCTTCTTTTTCTCTCGTGTTCGGGACGGCCGTCGCCCGACACGCTGACGATGGTGATTGAGTTCAACCCCACCAACCTTGATCCCCGCATCGGCACCGACGCGCAGTCCGAGTTCATCGACGAGCTCATGTTCGATTCTCTGGTCCGCAAAGGACCTAACTTTGTTCTTGAACCGAACGTCGCTGAGCGCTGGGAGATTCCCGATCCGCAGACGTACATCTTCCATCTGCGCAAAGGAATTCATTTTCACGATGGCCGCCTTCTGACCGCCCGCGACGTGAAGTGGACGCTGGATACGACCCGTGACGGCTCGCTGCGCACCATCAAAGGCGCCACCTACCACCTGTTGGACCGGATCGAAGCCCGCGACGACTCCACTCTCGTAATCCACCTTACCGAGCCCTTTGCGCCGCTGCTGTGGAACCTGAGCGAGGGGGCGCTGGGCATTATTCCGGAAGGCAGCGGCAAGGATTTCGCCGCGCATCCTGTGGGTTCCGGGCCGTATCGCTTTGTGCGCTTCGATCCTGACAGCCAGGTGGTCCTGGAGCGCAACCCCGATTACTGGGGACCGCGCCCGCAGATTGGCCGGCTGCGCTTTGCCGTGGTGCCTGACGCCACCACGCGCGCCCTGGAGCTGCGCAAAGGCAGCGCCGATCTGGCCGCGCCCAACTCTTTCCCGCCGGATATGGTGCGCGCGCTGGCGCACGAGCGGAGCCTGGCAGTCGAGCGCCATGCCGGCAGTTCGTTAGCCTACCTGGCTTTTAACCTGCAGGACCCGATTCTGAAAGACGTCCGCGTACGCCAGGCCATTGCTTACTCCATCGACCGCCAAGTCATCCTGCACTCGCTTCTCAACGATTCCGGGCGCCTCGCCGACAGCGTCCTTCCCCCTGAGCACTGGGCCTACAACGGTGACGTCGACCACTATCCCTTTGATCCCGAGAAAGCCGGCGCGCTGCTCGACGCGGCCGGCCATCCTCGCGGCAAAGACGGCGTGCGATTTCACCTGGTGATGAAGACCTCAACGCTCGATGAAACGAAACTGCTGGCCGCGGTGCTGCAGCAGCAACTGCGGCGCGTGGGCATCGCGCTCGACATCCGCAGCTTTGAGTTCGCTACCTTCTATTCCGACATCGTGAAAGGCGCTTTTCAGGTTTACTCGCTGCGCTGGATCGGTTACACCAATCAGGATCCCGATATTTTTGAGGACGCTTTCGATACCGCCAGCTTCGCTCCCAAGCGCGCCAACCGCGGCCACTATTCCAATCCGGAGGTGGATCGGCTGATCGCCCAAGGCCGGCGTACCCTCGACCAGCCGGAGCGAAAGCGCATCTACGCCGAGGTGCAGAAGATACTGGCGCGCGATCTGCCCTACATCGATCTCTGGTACCTGGATAACGTCCTGGTGCATACCCGGCGCGTCGGGAACTTGCAGCTGGGCGTTTCGGCCGACTACCTGTTTGTGGCCAACGCGGAACTGGCGCGATGAATCCCGGTCGCGCTGTGAGTGTTACTATCGAGTAGCTCGATGCGAATTCTCTTCATCGGTGACATCTTTGGCAGCGCCGGACGCAAGATCGTCCAGGCCCACCTTTCTCATGTCACAGAAACCAACCAGGTGGACCTGGTGATCGCCAACGCGGAAAATGCTGCCGGCGGCTTCGGGCTGACGCCGTCGATCGCCAACGAGCTGTTCGATCTCGGCTGCGAAGTGCTGACTACCGGCAACCACATCTGGGACAAGCGCGAGATCATCGACTATTTCAACTCCGTCAACGGCGATGCCAGCGGGCGCGCCCGCCGCGTTCTGCGCCCCGCCAACTATGCCCAGGGCGTCCCCGGAGTGGGCTTGTACGAGGGCGTCACCCGCAAGGGCCAGCGCTACGCGGTGATCAATTTGCAGGGTCGTGTCTTCATGCAGGACAACGACGATCCCTTCCGCAAGGCTGATGCTCTGCTGCAGCAGGTTTCAAGCAAAGTAATCGTGGTGGACTTTCACGCCGAAGCCACTTCGGAAAAGATGGCCATGGGCTGGTATCTCGACGGCCGCGTCACCGCAGTTCTGGGGACGCACACGCATGTGCCGACAGCTGATACCCGCGTGCTGGCCAACGGCACCGCCTATCAGACTGACGTGGGCATGAGCGGGCCATACGACAGCGTGATCGGAGTGCAAAAAGAGCAGGTGCTGCAGCGCTTCCTCACCGGACTTCCCGGACGCTTCGAGCCCGCCAAAGGCGATCCCCGTTTTGCCGCCGTGCTCATCGAGTGCGACGAAACCACCGGCCGCGCATCCGCCATTCAGCGGCTCTTGTTGGGTGAATAAAAAACTAAGGGCAGCCGCAAGGGCCGCCCTTAATCATGGATTGAAAGCAACTATCCCTTCTTAACCGTCTTGCGCACCGGCCCTTTCCGTACTGGCGGCTTGGGTTGCGGCAGCTCGCCATGTTGCATCGTGAACAGGAAAGGCTCCGGGGTATATTGCGTAATTACGCCGATGATCTTGGTCATGGTCCCCGGGGCTGGTGGTTTGAGCACGGGTTTTTCCAGCTCAATGTGCATATCAACCTTGCCGGCTGCCTGATTATCATCGCTGACCGCGGCTTCCACTGAATCCTTGGTAGCCGCGATCACCTTGATAGGAATCTCCAGTCTGGCCTCGCCATTCTTTTCCATGTCCAGGATATTCTGCCAGATCTTGTCGGCAGCGTCCTTGTTGGCAGGCGAGCAACCGGCCTTGGAGAGGATAAACTCCTTGTCGCTGAACGATAGATCTTCAGGTTTGTTGTCCTTAACCGCCTGTACTGCGAAATCGCACGGAGTAGGCGCCGGCGGAATCAGCTTGGCTAGGTCATCAGCGGAAGGCGCCGAACTCTGGGAAGCCGCGGTGGTGACAAACTGATCCCAGTCGTCAACCTTGCCATGATATTTCTTGTATTTCGCCTTGAGGTAAGGCGCAATAGCGTTAACCGCAGCCGCATTGTTTCCCGCTAAACGAAGGGCCTTGGCGCCATACCAGAAGCCGTGCAAATCCATTGGATCCGTCTCCAGGTAGGAAATGGCAAGCTGATAGGTGTCCTGCAGATCGTTCGGGTCGATCTGGATGGCTTTCAGATAATAGCCGGAGGCGTTGCGGTTATCCTTGCTTTGCAGGGCGCAGAAGCCGGCAGCACCGTTGAAAATCTGTGCCATCTGGTTCTTCAGTTTTTCAAAGTCGGGGTCGTTCATGCCGTCAGGCTTCTGCCAGCTGGGCAGTTGTTGCAGACCTGTTTGCGCGTACCCGCACATCTCTTTCAGGGCCGCCTGGTCTCCACCCGTTGCTTTCGCACGGTCGAGTGCCACCACGATGGCCAGAGCGCGGATGTTGTTGGGCATGAGCTGCAGGATGCGCTTGGCCGTGGTTTCCACCTGGGTCGCGTTGCCGGCCTGCTGATAGGCCGCCATGGCCTGCTCCAGGGCATCGGTCATCACCACGCTCTGCGGATACTGCTTCACAAAGGCTTCCATGGCTGCAGCGCGCTGCGCCGGGTCCTGCGTGTTCAGTGCCGTGATGTAGGAGTTATATTCGGCCGGGTCCTTGATGACTTTCTGGTTGGCGGGCGTGGTCGACGGCTGCGCTGCCGCCGCCGCCCCTGATGGCGTCGTCGCCTGTGGCTGGGAATTACCCTGCGCCAGACTAACTCCGGTTAGCGCAAGCACAAAAGTGACAAGCACTTTTCTCATTGCAATCTGCTCCTTCAATCTCTGCCAAAAGTAAAAAGATATACGCGGCACGCCGAATGCTCACCGGCTGCTCCAAATCCACGGCCTGCCTGGGTGGAAAACCTGAGCCACGGATTATAAAAGACCAACCCCTCATTTAGGCAAGCCGCTTGATAAACTCGCGGGTTACTGGTGAGATGCAAAGGCTCTTCTCCCTGTTACCTTAGTAGTAGGAACCCGCATCGGGCGGTGTTGTTGTCGCCGCCCAACAAATTGAAACCGGCCTGCCGGTCGGCCAAGCACTGGCATTTCTGGAGGATATCGGTGCCAAATCATGAGCTTTCGCAAAAGATCGCTTTGGTGACCGGGGGTGGCAGCGGTATTGGCGCCGCCATCGCCGCCCGCCTGGCGAACATGGGTGCCATCACCATCATCTGCGGCCGCCAGCGCGGTCCCCTGGAGCAAACCGCGCGCAAGATCAGCGCCGAGGGCGTGCAGTGCGAGCCCGCCATCTGCGACGTAACCGACTGGAGTTCCGTGGAGGCGCTGCTGGCCCGCATCCAGCACAATTTCGGACGGCTCGACGTCCTGGTCAACAACGCCGGAGTCGGCGGCTACGGCGGCCCTCTTCACTCCATGCCGCTGGAGAAGTGGGACGCCATCTTCAACACCAACCTGCGTGGTGTTTTCTACATGATCCGCGGGTTTGCGCCCCTGATGATCGCCAGCGGCGGAGGCCACGTAATCAACATCTCGTCGCTGGCGGGAAAGAATCCCCTGCCTAACGCCGCGGCCTACGGCGCTTCCAAATGGGGGCTGAACGGGCTGTCGTACTCCGTGGCCGAGGAACTGCGCGGGCACAACATTCGCGTCTCCATCGTCTGTCCCGGCTCCACGCACACCGACTTTTCGCCGCATACCGGCAAGAGCACGCAGAAGATGCTGCAGGCCGAGGATGTAGCCCATGTGGTGGAAATGCTGGTAACCCAGGCGCCGCAGTCCTTCGCCAGCGAGATCCTGCTGCGGCCCACGCAGAAGCCGTAAGCATGCCGACATTACATGTCTTAGACACCGGGAGCGGTCAAGAAGGTCCCGTGCCGTAATATCTTTTCTGGGGTTGAAGGCCGATCGATTTCTGCTACTTGCTCATCGCCGATTCCGTCGTGGCAACCGGCGCCAGCAGCGCTTCTTTGCGATACACCAGGTTGCTGGCATTGAAGGTAGCCAGTTCGAAGCCGTGGCCGTGGGTGATGGCGTCGGTGGGGCAGGCCTCAACGCAGTAGCCGCAGAAGATGCACCGGTTGTAGTCGATGTTGTAAACCTTGGCGTAGCGCTCCGCGCCGCTGATGCGGTTTTCCGCCGTGTTCTCAGCCGCTTCAATGTAAATGCAGTTCGCGGGGCAGGCGGCGGCGCAAAGGAAGCAGGCTACGCATTTCTCCAGGCCGTTTTCGTCGCGCTGCAGCACGTGCAGGCCGCGGAAGCGCTCCTGGAAAACCACGCCTTGGTGCGGCAGTTTCTTGTTGGGGTAGTCCTCCACGATAGTGGGCTTGAACATCTCCCGGAAGGTCACGGACATTCCCTTGGCAATGCCGGCAAAATCGCGAAGGATCGACATGCCACCAGTATAACGTACGGCTTCTTTAGGTGAGTCCAGGGTTCGGCCCCGAATTCGCTCATCGCGACACAAAATTGCAGTTGCCCGGGTGCGCCGATCAATTCGTATACTCCTTGATGCGCCGAAGCCGTAAAAAGGTGTGAGGAGGTTGATAAACATGGGAAACAGAATCGGCAGGCGGCAGCTCTTGCAGATGCTGGTCATGGGGGCCGTGACGACCCGCCTGGGGTTCGCCGAGAGCACTCGGCCAAAGTCCGTGGTTCTCGTTACCAACAGCGAAGGCAATGACATCACCGTCATCGATCTTGAGAAGCTCACTCCCGCCGGCGACTGGGCGGTAGGTGACCATCCCCACGGCATTGCCGTACGCCAGGATGGGCGGGTGGCCTACACCACCATCGAGAGCGAACACACTCTGAAATCGCTCGATTGCGCTACCGGCAAAGTCCTGAGCACCCTCGCGCTCCCCGGACGCCCCAATCAATGCGCGGTGACGCCTGACGGAAAGTTTGTAGCAGTGCCCATCTTCGACGGCGACTCGGTTCAGATTGTGGACACCACCAGCATGCGCATCGTGAAAGCGCTGCCGGTGAAGATGCCGCACAACTGCCTGAACGCGGGAAACAACCAGCACATGTTCGTGACCTCCATCCGCGGCAACCAGGTCAACATGATCGACCTGAAAACTCTGGAATATGTCGCGGAGATTCCCGTGGGCGGCCAGCCCCGCCCCATCGCCGTAGATCGCGAAGAAAAGACCCTGTACGTTGCCCTCAGTCTGTTTCACGGCTTCGTTATTGTGGATATCCCGTCACGCAAAGTTGTCCACAAAGTTGAGTTCCCTGCCCTGCCTCCTGATCTCGATCTGCGTCCGCTGCTCAACACCGCCACCCACGGCCTCATGCTGACTCCCGACGGCAGAGAACTCTGGGCGGCCAGCGTGCCCACCGGAAATGTTTATGTGTACGACGTCGCGAGCGGGAAAGTCTCGAGCACCATTGCCGTGGGCAAACTGCCTAACTGGATTGCATTTTCCGCCGACGGGCGTTATGGCTGCGTGACCAATACCGGATCAGATGATTGCTCCATCATCGAGCGAAGCTCCAGGAAAGAAGTCGCGCGTGTAAAAGTCGGCAAGGCTCCCAAACGCCTGGCTGCTCTCTCAATCTCCTGAGCCCGCCATCGGGGCAGTGGGACCCCTCGGTCGAAAGCCGAAAAACCAAGCCCATCTCGGCGTCAACGCCAGCAACTTTTTTCTCTTGACTCCGTACCATGGTACGGACCGTACATTGGGCGGCAAGCTGCCGCTTTCAACCCGCGGAGGCCGCAAATGAAGGGACGCACCATCGCCAGACTGGCTGCCGAAGCCGGAGTGAACGTGGAAACCATTCGCTACTACGAGCGCATTGGAGTGCTGGATAAGCCCAGCCGCTCACAGACCGGATGGAGGCAGTACAGCGAGCACGTTCTCGAGACTCTGAAATACGTCAGGGCCGGCCAGCAGTTGGGCTTCTCCCTGGGCGAAATCAAGTCGGTGCAGCGATTGTGCCTGGTGCAGGAGCCGCCCGGGATCTGCCAATCGATTCGCGAGATTGCCCGGCAAAAGATCAGCGAGGTGGACCAGCAGATCCTGGGCCTGGAGCAGTTGAAGAAGCGCCTGCAGGAGTTCATTCAGGCCTGCTCCATCAAACCCGACGCCGAGCGCTGTCCCATGGCCAAGGCCTTTCGCGGCATGAAACACGGCAGCTTATCAGACCGAAAGGAAAATTTATGAAGACATCCATCGCTCTCGCTTCTCTAGTCCTGGCTGGCGCGTTGCTCACCCGGCCGGCAATGCCCGCAGATCAGTCCGCTCAGGCGGTCCAGCAAGTGCCCCAGGTGTTTATCGCTGCCTGGGAGCAAGCCGATGCCCCCAGGATTGCATCTTTATACGCCGCTGACGGCGACCTTGTGATCCCCTCCGGCCAGGTGATCAGCGGGCGCAACGGCATCCAGACCTTTTACCAGGCCGCATTCGATCGCGGATACCGGGGCAGCCACGTGAGCTCCGAGATCAGAAGAATTCGCGTAGCCGGCTCTACAGCCGTCATCGATGGCTCGTGGCGGATCAGCGGCGCCCGCACAGACGGCGGTGCAACGTCTCCCGACGAGCGCGGCTTGTTCACCGCTGTTCTGGAAAAGCAAAGCGAAGCCTGGCACATCATGGCCATGCGCGAGATGGTGCCCACCAACTAAAGTCGTCGAATCTTGTGCGAAAAGGGCGCCTACTTGGTCAGCACTGTTTAACTCATCGCTTGCCAAAATGCTTCTTCAGCAGCTCAAACGCTCCCTGATAGGTGCCCGTTAACATGCCGACCATTTCTTTTTCCTGGGCAGGCGGAGCATCGAACTGCGAGGTGATCTCGATCTTCGTGTTCTTGCCTTCGCCTGTCGACAGCTTGACCGTGGCCACATAATTCTTGATGGGCAAGGGGCACTCGATCATCTTGTAGTGGCAGCGGCGGTCGCGATCGTCGAGTTCGATGAGTTGTTCGCGGATGCGCGGACCGCCTTCCAGGCCGAAGTTGCGCACGCAGCCCGGCTGGTTTACCGGCGGGCCGGCCTCGATGTGGCTGTCGGTCACGCCCGGGAACCACCGCGGCAGCCCGTTGAAGTCACGAATATAATCCCACACGCGCTCCACTGCCGCGGGGATAATGCTGGACACCTGAATCCTGGCCATATCTCTCCCTTTTCTAGCGTAGGCTCAGCACCAGGCACGTGGGCGGAGCATTCAACCAACTGGCTAAGAATGCAACTTCCTCAGTCTTTCCGCCCGGCAGAGCTGCTCAAATGCGGACTGCCGGCTAAGTCCTGCGTTTCCGAAGCAGTTTGGTTTACGGCTGGATCCAGCCGGTCGAAGGCTTCTTGCAGGATCCCGCGCGAGGTCGCGAAGCAAATGCGCACGTGGCCAGCAGCGCCGGGACCGAACCAGCGCGCAGCTCCCGGAACCAAGGCCACCTTCGCCCGCTCCAGCAAGCGGCGGCACAAACGTTCTCCGTCGCCGTCCAGGCCGCGGACATCGGGAAAGATTACATAAGTTCCCTGCGGAGGGAAAGTGGTTACTCCCGGCCAGCGCGCCAGACGTTCCACCACATAATCGCGCTGGCCGTGCAGGTGGCCGACAAACTCCGCCAGCCACTCGCGTCCGCCGCTGAGGGCGCCGATGACCGCCACCTGGGATAGGGCCGAGACCCCGTAGACCGTGCTCTCGGCGTCCGATGCAACCACGATCTGCCTGCGCCACTCGGCATTGGGGCAGATTACGCAGCCCACCCGCAAGCCGGCCAGAGCAAAGTTCTTGGAGAAGCCGTAGATGGTGACTGTCCTCCGCGCAATCTCGGCATCGAGCGCGGCCACCGCCGTGTGGCGGTGCGGGGGATAAACAATGTCCGACCAGATTTCATCCGCCAAAATCCGCAGTCCATGCTGGACCGCCCAGCCGGCGACCTGGCTCAGCCACTCCCGCGGATAGACCACGCCCAGCGGATTATGGGGGCTGCACAACCACAACATGCGCGTGTACGGCGAAAGATGGGATTGAAGTCCGGAGATGAACTCCGCGGCCGAGGTGTTCGCGTCTACGCTGACGCGCACCGGAACCGCGCCCGCCTGCTCCACGGTGTGCTGCAGGAGGAAGTCGACCGGATCGGGCATGAGAACTTCGTCCCCGCGCGCCAGGCTGGCGCGGGCGACAACGGCCATGGCCGAAGCGGCGCTGTCGGCGGCAAAAACATCTTCGCCGCGGCACTCCAGGCTGCGGGTCGAACGCATCCACTCTGCCACGGCTTCGCGAAACTGGGGCAGGCCTTCCGCAGGCACATAGCTGAACACGCCGTCGCGCACGTAGCGCAGCAGATGCTCCTGCACCGCCGGACAAACGGGGAAATCGGGATCGGCAGCCGTAAGCGGGATCACGCCCGCGGGCTGCTGGGCCCAGCGCAGGTTGAAGGCGCGCTCACGCAACAAAGCCAGCGGCACAGCGTCGTCAGAAAAAGAAAAGCGGCTCATCGACGTTTCAGGGAAAGTCCTATTATCTTATCTACGCGTTGGCCGCGTGACCCATGATCTTCTGCACATTCTGCGGAGAGAAGAATTCTTCCACCGGCACTCCGTGGGCCAGCATGGCAAAGAAGCGCCCGCGCTGCTCAGGATTGTTTTGCAAGGCGGCCAGCAACTGGGCCAGTTCCGGCGGTGGCGGCGCCAGGGCCGCCAGTTGTGTGGTCATATCGAAGTAGGCGGTCTCAGAGCGATTGCGTTTCTCCTCGTAACCTGCCATCGCCTGCTCGAGGGGTTGTCGGCCGGTGAAGCCGGCATCGATGGCTTCCGCCAGCCACTCCGCGCTGCGAAAAGCGTCAGTGATTCCCGAAGCCGTGCAGGGATCCTTCTGGTAGCCGGCATCGCCCACCAGCGCCCAGCCGGGTCCATACGGGCGGCGCATGTAATAAGGAATCACGCCGCCCACAAAGTGCGACTCGCGCTTGTTGCGGCTCATGCGATCGGCCAGCTCGGGGATGTATTCGCTGATGGTCGCCCAGTGATATTTCTCCACGTTGTTGCGCACCTCTTCGATCTCGCGCACGGGAAAGGCTACGCCGATCAGCGTGAGATTGTCGTTGGTGTTGTAGGAGAAGACCACGCGGTTGGGACGCAGCCACAGGTGCCAACCCTTCATGGGGACGCCCGACCAGTAGGCATACCACGAACCTTCCAGCCCTGGCTGGGCTTTGTACTCCGGCGCCTGCACGGCCTTGGCAACCACCGAAAACATGCCGTCGGCGCCGATGACGATGCGCGCTTTTTCGGTGATGGTCACTCCCTGGTACTTGCCGCGAACTCCGACCACCTTGTCGTTCTCCCACAGCAGTTCGTGGACGGAGAAACCGTCGCGCAGTTCGGCGCCGGACTCCACCGCCGCTTCCACCAGCATGGGGTCGAGCTTGATGCGGCGTGGAGCAAACGCGGTGTTCACTCCGTCGACGGCGGGAACCGGGCCGCTCAGCTTGAAGGCGCCGTAATCAAAATAGTCTTCGGTGATGGGCGGACAGTTGGTGGCCTCCAGGCGTTCCAGCAGGCCCATGCGTTTGAGCGCCGCCGAGCCGGCCTGGTGAACGAAGTGGTTGGAGAAGGCCATGTCGCTGGGGAAAGTCATGCGGTCCACCAGCAGAACCTTGTACCCTTTGCGCGCCAGCAGCAGGGCGGTGGGCGATCCGGCACAGCGTGCGCCTACCACGATCGCATCGTACATGGTGCTCTCCTTAAAATCTCTGGACTGCTTCGTTCTACAGATGGGCTTGCCGCGTATCTTAAATCAAAAACCCGGCCGCGCATCCTCACCTTTGCTCACCTTCAGTGCGATGGGCAGAACGGCGCTGTTCTCGGTGAGCGGCTCCAGGAAGTTGGCGCTGAGCTGCCGGCCTTTGGCCAGGTACGGCGCACATTCGCGGTGGCGCCGCTGCGAGTAGCGGGCTAGCGCTTTCTCCAGCTCGCCGGAAGAGGCGACCTCGTCCATTTCCTCGGCCAGAGCCACAGCATCGGCTACAGCCGACGCTACTCCCTGGCTGGTGAAAGGTGATAGCGGGTGGGCCGCATCGCCTACCAGCGCTAGATTGCCCCGATGGAATTGAGGAATCAGATCAGTATCAACCGGACGCCAAAGATGCACGCGCGCGAAATCAGTGTTGGCAAGCAGCGAAGGCACAGGGTGCCCCCACGTCCCCACCAGCTTCTCGACAAAGGCATGGCGTGCGCGGGCCCGGGCTTCGTCTTCCGAGCGCAGGGCAGCCGCGGGAAGCGAATACCGCTGCGAATCGAACTGCATGTACCAGACCACGTGCTCCTTGTCGACCGGCAAAATGCCGAGTGCGATGCCGCCCTCGGACGCGTGAAACTTATTCAGCCGTTTGCCGGCCCATTGCACCGCCTTGTCGCAGCGCACCAGCCCCACAATCTCATGAACGCGATCGGGCATGGTGGGCCAGTCAGGGAACATCACCTGGCGTGCGCGTGAGTTGACGCCCTCGGCGCTTACGAACAGATCGGCGCTCTTGCGAATGCGATCGGACGCGGAACGGAACGCCGCCGCTTTGACTTGAAACTCCCCGCTGACTTCAAGGTCGCGGAGTTCAGCGTAGACCACGGCGTCGTCGCCCAGCGCATTGATCAACGCAGCCGTAAGGTCGCGCCGGCGGACGCCCTTCGATCCTCTGGGCATGGCCTCCTCGAAGACGATGTCCCCGCTCGCCTCGCGGCAGCTATAGCCTTCGAGTTCGGATCCGCTGCACGCTCCCGTCAGGTAAACCCCAAAACTCTCCAGGCAGGCAATGCCCTCTGGAACCAGAATGAAGCCCATGCCCGCATCTTGTGATTGGCGGCTGCGCTCGTAGACATGGCATTGATGACCCTGAGACCGCAGGGTGATTGCAGTCATCAAACCGGAAATTCCAGCACCGAAGATTGCCACGTCCATGCCATTACTCCCGCTCGAGCCGCTTAAACGCGGGCTCGCTAGTGGAACTCACAGCAATGCAAAAGGCTAAGCGCCTATGGCAAGAATCATTTCCAATAAATCAGAATGGACCCCTGAGCGTGCTTTGGAATCTCAAACACCGACTCCGTCGTTCAGTTGTGTTTGAGCTGCTAATGAGTAAGTGAATTCTTAAGCCAAATCGTAACCGATTTTTGTGAAATTTATTGCGCAGAGATGCGCTTTTTTTGAAGCTGTATATTCATCGGTTACGCCGTCTTGCCATAAGTCGTTTCAAACATTTTGCCCAGGATTTGATTCAGATGATGTTTCAGGTGGGCCACGTAATCCTGGGCGATCCACTCCAGCGTGGCTGGCGGATTCTTTCCGATGGCGCACACCACCGTTGCCGCTTCTGCCGGCAGCGCCGAGAGAACGTGAACCAGAAACAGGTTGTAACCGACCCAGAAGTTAATCAGGAACTCCCATTTCATGTCGACGAAGCGCTCTAAATCAACCAGGGCATCCTGCGCATAGCCGGGAAACGTCAGCTCTCTTTGCACGGCTGCGCGCACGAATCTCTGGTGGTTGTTGGAGGCGGAGTCCAGCAGGTGGCCGAGAATCTCTTTCTTCGACCATTTCCCCGGCTGCGGGCGGCGTGATGCGTCTGCCTCAGTTACTTTCAACAAAAGAGGGCGAACGCTGCCTACCGTTTTCTCGAGATCCGAAGCGACTGTTCTGAAGCTATTCAATCCCCAACTCCTTCCATTTCTTGTCGACCAGCGCCCTGGTCTTTTCATCCATCAGGATTTCATCCGGCCAAGGACGCGTGAAACCTTCTGCCGCCCACTTGCGCGTGGCGTCAATGCCCATCTTGGAGCCGAAGTTGGGCAGGCGTGAAGCGTGATCAAGCGAGTCCACCGGCCCGAGAGTGAACTGAATGTCGCGCTCCGGATCGATGTGGTTGAAAACTTTCAGCGCCACGTCGGCGACGTCCTGAACATTCACGTCCTCGTCCACCACCACAATGCACTTGGTAAACATGGCTTGGCCCAGAGCCCAGATTCCGTTCATCACCTTGCGTGCGTGTCCGGGATAGGACTTGCGGATGGAGACGATCATCAGGTTGTGAAAAATGCCTTCCACGGGAAGATTGACGTCGACAATCTCCGGCAGCGTTAGCTTCATCAAGGGAAGGAAGATGCGCTCCACGGCTTTGCCCATCCAGGCGTCTTCCATCGGTGGCTTGCCGACGATGGTGGTCGCGTAAATCGGATTCTTGCGCTGCGTGATGCAAGTGAGGTGGAAGACCGGGTACTCGTCTTCGAGCGAGTAGAAGCCGGTATGGTCGCCGAACGGCCCTTCGGTGCGCAGCTCGTCGAGCTGGACGTAACCTTCGAGCACGATCTCAGCCGCACCGGGAACTTCCAGGTCAACGGTCTTGCACCTCACCAGCTCCACCGGCTTCTCGCGCAGGAAGCCGGCGACGATGAACTCTTCAACATCAGGCGGCGCGGGAACGATGGCGGAAAAGGTCAGCGCCGGCTCTGTTCCGATAGCCACCGCCACTTCCATCTTGCCGCTGGGCCTGTCGCCTTGGGCTAACGTCGATCCGCCGCCGGAGCGGGCCATGATATCTACCGCCGAATGCTTCGCGGTTAGCTCGTCCGCGGGTGAGCCTTGCGCTCCTATGCGTAGCCTCTCACGATAATGCTCGGCCGCAACTTTCTGCCGCTGCCAGTGCATGCCCGCGGTGGTAGCGTCGTAAACCTGCATGCGGTACATGCCCACGTTGCGCTTCCCTGTCCGTGGATCGCGTGTGATCACGCAGGGCAAGGTGATAAAACGCCCTGCATCCTGCGGCCAGCACTTGAGCACGGGGTAATCCAGGAGGGAGAGATTCTCGGTCTTGACCACCTCCTGGCACGATCCGGCCGCCACCGTCTTGGGAAAAAACTTGCCCATGTCGGCGAGCATGGGCAGCATCTTGAGTTTTTCCAGAAAGCCTTCCGGCGACTTCATATTGAGCAGCATCCGGATCCGGTCGGCGATCTCGTCCAGGCTGTCGACGCCCAGCGCCATCTGCATGCGCCGTTCGGAGCCAAACTGGTTGATCAACACCGGAATGCCGCTGGCGCCCTTCACGTTCTCGAACAACAGCGCAGGGCCGCCGGGACGGCCGTACTTCTTGGCCGCGCCCTTGGAGACGCGATCGGCAATCTCGGTGATCTCCAGCACCGGATCGACTTCGGTGTGGATTCGTTTCAGCTCGCCCGCGCTATCCAGCGCCGCGATCCACTCTCTCAGGTCGTTGTAGGCCACACCTGCTCCCGCACAGATTTTCTCCAGCCAAGTTGATGGAACTGGCGATTATAAAGCCGGGACCGAATGCGCGTTTGTTCTCAGCGCTTGAACCACGCCGGTCCGATCGTGCTCGCGATTGTCGTCCCGATTCGCGCCAACCTGCCATGAGCAGCTCTCATCTTAAACGCAGGCGCAAATTTCCCCTGGGGGAGTCCACGGCTCATGGCTGTTCCTATCGCCAATGAAAAAGAATACCTTGACGCGTTCTTCAAGCTGACGCTTCGCCCCGCGGCCTCTGCCGATCTGGCGGCATGGCTGGATTCATTCAGCGAGCAACAGAGGAAAGACTTCGTTGAACTCGCCGATTCCAACCATGTGGTGGTGCGCGCCTTCGAGAGCGTCAATCGCCTGGCGGGGAATCGCGGCATGCCTTCACTCCAGGCCTGGGCGCTGCAAGTGCTCAGCAGCGAGCGCGAGCGCATCGCCAACGCCTTGAGGCGGCTGAGCGAGGTCTGCAAGGCCCTGGAAGAAGCCGGCGCTCCCGTCGTGGTGATGAAGACTCTTGACCACTGGCCGGATCTGGGCAACGACCTTGACCTGGTAAGCACCAGCGACCACCGAGTGATCCTGAAAGTTCTCAAGGAGGCTTTCGGCGCGACCATCGAGCCCCGCAGCTGGGGTGATCGCCTGGCCTGCAAGTGGAATTTCTCGTTGCCTGGTCTGCGAGAGTCCATCGAAGCCCACATTGGCCGCCTGGGACAGACCGGCGAGCACACTGAGCTGGCCCGGGGATTTATTGCCCGCCGCACCCGGGTAGCCGTCAACGGTCTGGAGTTTTTTGCTCCCGCACCGGAAGATCGCATCATTGCCGCGACCCTGCAGCGCATGTACCGGCACTTCTACTTCCGGGTGTGCGACATCCTTAACGCGGCTTCGCTGGTCGAGTCCGGAGAGCTGCACTTCCACGAGTTGCGCGCGATAGCAGCCAACGCCGGCATCTGGCCGGGAGTCGCCGGCTTCCTCAAGATCATCTCCGACTCCGTCCGCCAGTATCGCGGACGCGAATTGCCTCTGCCCGGCTTCGTGATCAAAGCCGCGACCGTCGGCGGCGACAAGATATATGCACGGGCGAGGTTTTTACGCCTGCCCATACTCCCCTACGGTGCCCGGCTCTATGCTCGGCAGCTGGCACAAACCGTCTTCCGTGGCAACATGCCCGCCACGCTTCGTCTGAGCCTGCTTCCGCCGCTGGCCTCCGCCGCGGCCGTTGCCTTTAAGATCACCGGCAGCGATAAGGGCGTGTGGTAGTGGGTTAGAACCGATCCACCACCAAGTATCAGCGTCTAGCCTCCCGGCGCGTCAGGACGCGGGCGGGCAGGCAGGCAGGCGTGAGCGAAGCGAATCCAGGAACCTGAGCAAAGCGAAACCGAAGAGACTAATCGCCACATTCTGCTGTCAAGAAACGAGAAGGGCGATGGAATTTCTTCCATCGCCCTTCCCTTCATCCTCATTGCATGAAGGAGCTGGTTTTCTACCAGGATGATCGAGGATGATCTTGTTTAGCGGTGACCGCCGCTGTGACCGCCACTGCTGTGGCCGCCGCTGCTGTGACCACCGCTGCTGTGACCGCCGCCACCGCCGCTGCGTCCGCCGCCGCCACCGTAGCTGCGACCACCGCCTCCACCGTAGCTGCGGCCGCCACTTCCACCGTAGCTACGGCCGCCACCACCACTGTAGCCGCGGCTGCTGCTGCCGCCGCCGCTATAGCCGCGCGAACTGCCACCACTGTAGCCGCCATAGTTGCGCGGCGAAGCCGACCCGCCGTAATTGCGCGGAGATGAGTAGCCGCCATAGTTGCCGCGCCCGTTGCCGTAGTAGCCGCTGCTATTGCCGTTGCCGGAGTAGGGGGAACTCGAGCGCCCATACGATTGTGACGGGGAATATCCGCGTGAATTTCCCGATTGTCCGTACGACGGCGACGGGGAGTAGCCACGTCCGTAGCTGTTCTGCCCATAGCCTGATCCGGAAGCGCCCCGCGGCGTCACGATCGGCTTGGACATCTGCAGTTGCGGCTTGCCGGCCGACATCTGGCCGCCCCGCGCGCCGTTCTGGCCGCCGAAGGTATGCCACCCGGTCCCCGGATTAGTAGAATTGGCTGCTCCGTTGTTACCGCTTCCATTCATCCTGGAGAACCCGCTGGCTGAGCCGCGAATGCCCGCGGCGCTGTTTCCAAAGCGGCCGCTGTTGTTGCTACCGACGCCGTTGTTAAAGCGCCCATTGTTGGTTCCAAACCGCGCACCGTTGTTGCCGTTGAAGCGCCCGTTGACGCCGCTGTTAGCAACCCGTCCATTGGCTGCGCCCATGTTTCTGGAGTTAACCATGCGCTCCATCTGGCCGGCTTGCGTGCGGAAGGTCTGGCCTGTATTCGCGCCGCGATTGAAGAAGCTGCGGTTGCCCATACCGCCGGCCCTCACGTTATTGCCCAGGCTGGCCCGTGTCGGCACGACCGGCACATTGCCGCTCATCGCCCGGGCGTTGCGCAGTTCACCCGCTTCCATCCCAAAGTGGCGGCTGGCCATGGAGCCGCGCCCAAAATCGTTGCGGGAGACGGAAGTGATTCCCCCACGCACCCTGGCATTGGTAAACGCCATGCGCGTGTTGGAGAAGAACGGTTGACGTCCCCTCACACCCAGCGCGCCCACAAACCGTCCGCCAACAAAGCCGCGGTGGAAACGATCAAAGTCGTGGAAACGGTCAAAGCCGAAGAAGCCGACACGGTTGAACCCGAATCCGAACCACGGGAAAAAGGGATCAAAAGGACCGCACGGCAGCCACCCGATGGAGCCGAAGCCCACGCCAAAGCCGCCGCCCCAGCCAAAGAAGCTCACATAAGCCGGAGCCCAGATCGGGCGGTACCAGGGATAAACCGGCCCCGGCCACCAAACCCATCCTGCATCCCAATAGAACCACCGGCCATAGTGATAAGGCGCCCAACCCCAGGGCTCGTAAGAAACCCAGGTCCAGCCCCACCCTGGCTCCCAAACCCAGCGGCCATCTTGATAGGGGGCCCAGTTGGGATCGGTGTTGGTCGGCTGCCACACATCGCCGTACCCGGGAACATTCTTCCAGCGTCCGTACTGGTCCAGATCCTGCGATCCGGTATAGTACGGGCTGGTCTTTTCCCGCGAATTGGCGGTCAGGATCACGTGGTCGCGATCTTTATTCCATCCATCCCAGTCATCGCCGGGAGGCGCGCTGGCCATCTTGTATTCCGGATTTTCAGTACCGCGGATAGCGATCATCTCGCCCGCGCGGACAGTGGTATTGCCCTTTGAGGTGCCGATTTGCGCCTCGCCCTCGCGCACGATCACGTCGGTTTCGTAGTCGGAATTAACCTGCACCCGATATCTTCCGGGCTGCAGCAGGTGCACCTGAACGTTAGGGCTATCAATCTCGATGTTGGCTTCGTTGCCCTTGAACACGCTGTAGCTGGCGTAGCCCTGTCCGACCTGGAGCTGAATCTGGTCCTTCGACAAGTTGGCAATCTTGACCTGGGTCTGCGCCGCCAGACGCACCACATTGGCATAGTCCAACTGCACCTCAGCACGCGCTTTGTCTCCTGTAGATATCGCATCGCCCGGAACCAGTGGCGTGTTCAGCGTAACCTGAGTGGTATCCCCCGAGTCTCCACGCTGCATGCTGACGTCGCCATGGACGAAGCTGGCGCGCGCCACGCCCGTGGACGGCTCGCCTTCTACCGGCTTATTGGGATCGGCCGGCGGCTGCTCGGCTTCTTGGTCCTGTTGCTGCGAGCCATTGATCAGCCGCGGGTCGCCCTGCTGGTCCTGATTGTCCTGCGGATCGACCGGCTGTCCGGTCGAATCGATCTGGGGAACCGTCTGCGTCTGCACATCCGGCGGCGGAACCTGGTCCGGCGGAGGCGCCGGATTATCACCGCTCTGCGCCCAGGCGCCTGCCGTAAACACCATCACCGCAAACATCACTACTGTTAAGAACCTTCCCGATTTCACCTAAAAATCCTCCGCTTTCCACACTTTCCTCAACCACTCTTTTGACCTAAGGTAGGGCAAGTCGAGGGCCAATATTGGCTGGCCTCACCATGGCATTGATTCTGAACGTTTTCCGTCAGCAATAATGTCTTAACCTCTAAGGATTCCAACCGCTTTCGGTGGTTTTCAACCATTGAATGCGGTGGATTTGGGCCGGAAACGATTATTGTGATCCCCTGGTGCCTGCGACCGCACAGGTATGGGAAACCAGTTTTAAAGCGTAGTCGATACACCAGTTCCGGTCCTCATGATTACGCGCCCAAAGCTGGAGAAGACGAGCGCGCCATCGTGGATGCGGAGAGAATTTACGTCCATATCCATCCTGGTCTGAACGCTCACGGCCGGTACCCGGATGGAGAGACGCGGCTTCTCCTGCTGTCGAACAGCCCTTATAACAAGACACGGCATCCGTTTCTGATCAAAGCTTCGCGGGCAGGAGACGTGTAGCCCCTCGGGAACGCGTTCCAGCGTAAGTCGAGCTTCACTAGTTGGGAGAGTTCGCCCATCCAGGCCGGGATTTCTGAAATTCGGTTGCCCCGAAGGTCCAGGAAATTCAACCGCCTCATCTGCTGAATGCACCGGGGCGCTTGCTCCAGTTCCGTATTGCGCAGGTGAAGTTCGCGCAGGGACGTGAGCGCGGAAAAGGACTCAGGAAGCCGGCCGAGGGGATTGCTGTCGGCGTGGAGTTCTTCAAGCGCCGAGAGGTTGGCGATGGAATCCGGCAGGCTTCGCAAGCGGTTGTCACTGACATTCAGGTAGCGCAAGCGCTTGGCTGCAAACTTGGTGCCCGCAAACTTGGTACCTGCAAACAATGACTCGCGCAATTCCGTCAAACGGTTATCGTGTAGATAAAGGTAATCGGTCACATCGAGCTGCAACATGGATTCGGGAAGCTCGGCGATCCGGTTATGGCCAAGATCGAGCGTGCGCAGGTTCCTGAAGCGGCCGATCGAATCCGGCAGCGCCGTCAGTTGATTGTCGGCCAGGATGAGCACCTCCAGGTCAGGGTGCTCCCAGACTTCTGGAGGAACTTCGCTGAGGCCCTTCTTCCAATAGTTAAGCTCGAGAGTCATGTGATGTCTTGGGATAAAGCGCGGGGCTATGAAGCCTGCCCTGGTTCCTCGCCTAATCGGCCTCGTCAGCCACGCCCAGCTTCGAGAGACGATAGCGCAGCGTGTTGCGCGAGAGGCCGAGCAGGCGCGCAGCTTCGCTCTTATTGCCTCCGGTGCGGCGCATGGCTTCGCGGATCATCTCGTCTTCCCACTGCTCCAGCGTCATGCCGTCGGGAAGGAATGGGGCTTCGCCACCGGAACTGCCGGCGCCCCCGCGGGCAGGCTTGTCGAGATGGATGTCATTCACGTCGATCACCGCGCTGGACGACAACGCCAGCGCGCGCTCGATGATGTTCTCCAGTTGCCGCACATTGCCCGGCCAGTGATAATCCATCAACAGCTGGAGCGCGGCCGGAGAAACTTCGCGCGGCGCGCTCTCATTCTCGCGCGCGAAGCGGGCAAAGAAGTGTTTGACCAGGTCGGGAATGTCTTCTTTGTGCTCGCGCAGCGGCGGAATATCGATCGGCACCACGTTCAGCCGGTAATAAAGGTCCTCGCGGAAGGTGCCTTCCTCAAGCGCAGCGCGCAGGTCGCGGTTGGTGGCGGCGATCAGGCGCACGTCGACTTTCAATGTTTTGGTGCCGCCCAGTCGCTCGAACTCGCGCTCCTGCAGAACGCGCAGCAGCTTGACCTGAATCTGCGCCGGAACGTCGCCGATCTCGTCGAGAAAGAGCGTGCCTTTGTCGGCCAGTTCGAATTTGCCCGGTTTGCTGGCCAGAGCCCCGGTAAAAGCTCCTTTCTCGAAACCAAAGAGCTCGCTTTCAAAAAGCGTGTCGGGCACGGCGGTGCTGTTGACCTTGATGAACGGACCCGATGCCCGCCGCGAATTCTGGTGAATGGCGCGGGCCACCAGGTCTTTGCCGACGCCGCTTTCTCCTCCGATCAGCACAGTGGAATTGGTGGCCGCCACGCGTTCCAGCAGCGCCAGCACTTCCTGCATCTTGGCGCTGCGGGCCACGATGTTGTGGAACTGGTAGCGCTTGCCCAGAGCTTCTTTGAGCGAACGGTTCTCATCCCGCACCCGCTGAACGTCAAGCTCCTTGGCGATCACCAGCTTCATCTCAGCGATGGTGAAGGGCTTGAGCACATAGTCGCTGGCGCCGGCCTTCATGGCTTCTACCGCAGTTTCAACCGAGCCATAGGCGGTCATCACGATCACGGGAATGCCCGAGTTCATTCTCCGTGCCTCCTGCAGAAATTCCAGACCGCTCATCCCGGGGAGCTTGAGGTCGGTAACTACCACGTCGGCGGGCTCGCGAGCCAGGCTCTTCAGGCCGGCTTCGGCGTCAGGCGCTATGCGCACAATATGCCCATCCTCGCTGAGGCTGATCTCCAGCAGCCGGCGCATGCGCGGCTCGTCTTCGACGATAAGAATGGTTGCCATTTATCTATCGAAATCTAACACGGGGACACGAACGTACGCGTGAGGCCGCTGGACTGAGGAGTGTGTCCCGTAATCCCAACCGATGCATTAATCATCCGCTTTCTCCCTGCCGCTGTCCTTCCGTGGCGGATTTTTGCTCCGCCGGGAAGGTCAGCCGAAAGCAAGCTCCGTGCTCCGGTACCTCGCACAGCGCCACTTCGCCGCCGTGGGCGTCTACTATTTTCGAAACAATCGCCAGGCCCAGTCCCACACCCGATTTCTTAGTGGTCACGAAGGGATTGAATATCTGCTCGCGCATCTCCGCGGGGACGCCGGGTCCGGTGTCTTCGACTTCGACCACCACCTTCAGTCCCGCGCTGTCTTCACCGGCGCGGGGATAGATTCTCACGCGCAGATCGCCACCCTCGTCGCCCATCGACTCGCCGGCGTTCGACAACAGGTTGACGAAGGCCTGCTCACACAGCTCGCGGTCGATCATCACCGGTGGAAGGTCGTCCGCGAATTCGCGCACAACCTGAACGTTAGCCGGGATTCCCTGCTGCGCGGCAGCTTTCAACGCGCGCTCCATGACTTCGCTCAGGTTCTCCGCGTGCAGCTCCAGCTTTGAGGGACGGGCGAAATCCAGAAACCGTCCAACCAGTGCGCTCAGGCGGTTAACTTCGGTGTAGATAAACCCGGCCAGTTCCCGGGAGACGCTGTCAGAGCCCGCGACTTTCTGCTGCAGCATCTCCGCCGATCCCTTGATCACGCCCAGCGGATTGCGAATCTCGTGGGCCAGGCCGGCCGAGAGTTGTCCCAGCGCCGCCAGGCGCTCCGCGCGACGCGCCTCGGCCTGGGCCTGGCGCAGGCTGCGGTTGGCTTCGCTCAGCGTCTCCGAGACGTTCTGGTAGCGGCGCACCTGCTGGCGGTACTCGACAGAGAATCGGTTCACCACCATGCCCACCAGAAACAGAAACATGATGCGCAGCACCAGCTCGCCCACGTTCTCTTCGTTGATCTCATATTGCTGGAGAGCCGGGATCAGGTAGGAGCAATAGGCTCCCGAAGCCAGTGTGCTCCAGATCAGGGTGCCGACCGGGCCGAAATAGATTGCCGCAGTGATGATGGGTAGCCAGAAGATCGGCCAGTAGCTGCTGTTGATGGGCGCCGGATCTCCGGTGTGCCCGATCAGGATGGTGGCGAGCGAGATTTTTATCGCGACCGCGCAGTAAGGACCGATCTTGCCTGCCGCGCGAACGAACGTGGCTTCGAGGAGTTGGAAGATCGCGATGCCCAGCAGGATGAGATGCTTGTGATATTCGCGCAGCGGCGGCAAAAGCGCGAGCCCGGCCAGGAAAATGACGTAGAGAAGATCCAGCCAGCGCGGAGTCGCACGCTCTGCCATAGTGAAGTCTGACTTGAATGTAGCACAGGGTGAGCGCTGCGAAGCGGACGGCAGCTTCGCGAGTGTGAAGAAGAGTAAAAACGCGCGCGCACTTAGTGCGGCGTGGGTGTCGGCGAGGGCGATGTTTTGCCGAGGTTCTCGCCGAAGACGGTTGTCGGTCCGCCGGTGAATCCGGTCTTTCCGGCGGCAGCGCTGGCGGTGCAGGTGTTTCCCGTGACCTGGTCAGGACGCTCGTGCGGTCCGGATATTCCAATGCACGCTTTGTAAGGATGTCCTGCCGGCGCAGAAAAACTGTTGCCGACGATGGTGTTGTCGCCGCTATCCACCACGTGCACCGCGTCGTACCCCGGAGGCCGCGTGGGGCTGCCGATGAACTCATTGGACGAAATCAGGTTGCCGGTGGAGACCTGCTTCCTGCCTTTCTCGTCGTAGCCGGCGATGTTGATGTCGTGGCCGCCGTTGTTGCCGAACTGGTTGCCGATAATCATCTGGCGGTTCGCCTGCAGCGGCGAATCGGCGGTGCCGTAGATTCTGATGCCGTCGAGTTTGTTCCCCCCGATGTCGCTGTGCTCGATCCTCGCCGTCGGCGAGTTGTTCAGCTCGATTCCAAAGGTTCCGTTGTTCTCGAACTCAGAGAGGGAAACAAAGACGTCGGCGGTATTGGCCAAATGCAATCCGGCGCCGCCGTTCGCCAGCGACATAATCTTCGAAAGCTTGGCGCAGCAGGATTCGTTGCGAGGTGAAGAGAAGAGCTCGATTCCATACCCGGGCGAGTTCTGCGCCGTCACGCGAAACATCTCCACCCGATTGGCCTGGTTCACGAGAATGCCCGCGCCGCTTCCCGGCGCCGCCGATTTGTTACCGTCAACGGTGACGTCTTGAAGCACGGCCAGCGAGCCATCAAGCTGAACCACGGCGGGGAGGCTGGCGCTGTCGGCCGCCTTGATGACGGTGGGCGACTGGTCAGACCCGATCCCCATGGCCGCTGGCATGCCCACGATGGAGCTCTTGGCCTGAACGTGAATCGTGCCGCGAGTCATGAGCGTGACCGGACCGAGTAGAAGCTCAGCCGGCTTGCCCGGTGCACCGACGGTGAATCCAACCGCTGCGGCCTGCTGGCCGGAGAGCTCGCGGGCATCACAGACTCCACCTTGCGCGGGCAAGGCGGCCAGACATTTGGCGATCTTCTCTCCGCCATCGGTGCCGGTAAATTTTTCCGCGTGCTGAACGGTCTGGGCAAGCGCAGCTGTCCCCAGGTATAGAAAAAACGTCATTCTTGCCGCTCTGCTGCCGGACGATTGGCTCATCTCTCCGACTCCGACCCCAAGATTCTCAAGCTTGGCAATGGGCTTTTGCAATCCTGACCATCTGTTGTACAATTTACTAAGCGAATAAAAAGCGAATCTGCTATGGCTTCCTTGTTTCCCAATCTCGAGTCCACGTCGCCTCTGGTCGGCATAGCCCGCCTGGCAGCCCACGGGGAGGCGCTGGCTGAGGGCAATCAGGTGGAGTATCTCACGTTGGAAAACCGCAGCGTGCTCACGCGCTGCAACTCGCCGCGGATGCCCTTTGAGTGGATGATCAACCCTTATCGCGGATGTGAGTTCGCCTGCAAATACTGCTACGCGCGTTATACCCACGAGTTTATGGAGTTGCGCGACAGCCTGGACTTCGAGCGCAAGATCTACGTCAAGCAGCACACTGGATGGCTGCTGCGGCAGGAATTGAAGAAGGTCCGTCCGGACGAAAGCACTGCCATGGGAACGGCTACCGACCCCTACCAGCCCGCGGAAAGAAAATTTGGGATCACGCGCAGCATTCTGGAAGAATTCGCACGCCACCAGGGTTTCAAGCTGGGGATTGTAACCAAGTCGAACCTGGTGCTGCGCGATCTGGAGGTGCTGCAGGCCATCGCGCGCAGCAACCGGCTTACGGTGGTGCTGACTGTGACTACAATAAAGACCGACCTGGCGCGAATACTGGAGCCGCGAGCGCCGCGGCCCGATCTGCGTCTGGACGCTATCCGCCGGCTCACGCGTGCGGGCATTCATGTCGGCGTCAACTGCGCGCCGGTATTGCCCGGCATCACCGACCAGCCTCGGGATCTGGAAGATCTGGTGGCAGCGGCGGCGCAGGCCGGCGCTCACTTTGTGAACACGCAGAGTCTCTTCCTGAAGCCCTGCTCCGCCAAAGTCTTCCTGCCGTTTCTCCAGGAGAACTTTCCGGAGCTGGTGAAATCCTACGAAAAGCGCTATTCAGAAAACGCGTTCGTCTCCGCCGCGTACCAGAAAAGAATCACAGATCTGGTCGGCAGGTATAGGGCGCGGTACGGCGTAGGGGGCGACCGCTGGCGTGAGCCTTGGGAAAAAGCATTGCCTCAGCCGTGGCTGGACCAGCAACTGGCGTTGTTCGGGTGAAAAAGCGGACAGCCGGCAAACTGCAAAAAACCCCTCGCCGCGGGCAAGGGGCCTGCATTTTTTTTGAGTTTATTCTCCTGGTCTAGCTGGCGCCACGCATAACGTTCGCGGCGAGATAACCCTTGGGCCCCTTCAAGAGCTCAAACTCTACGGTTTCCCCTTCGTTTAATGTCCGGTAGCCGTTTTCCTGGATTGCGGAGAAATGGACGAACACGTCCTCCCCGGTTGAACGTTGAATAAACCCGTAACCTTTCGCACCGTTGAACCACTTCACAGTACCCTTCTCTCTCACAGCTCAAACTCCTTTCGCCTCAGTCAGAAATAAATCTCCCCTGCATCCATCGACAGGAAAGAGAAGAGGTTGTTGCTTTGCCGGGCAGCGTTCCCCCGAAACAAAAAACGGTTGCTGAGCGCTGACAAACCGTGCCCGCGTTCTGCAACCTTCTCGTTTTCTGAAGTTCCACTGCTGCACAACACCAACCCAAATGCTCCCAAAAATCGGTGGGAGCAAGGCATAATATTCAGGAACTCAGCTGGTTGTAAAGAACTTTCTTAAGAAAATTCAAATATTCAGTCAACTAATTGAATATAAAAGATTTACTCTGCAATCTGCAGAACTTCTGAGCGCTTTCTAAATAATCTGATACGATTCGGTTTAAGTTTCCATGGCATCTGAAAGCGCTTCCGCCCCGGCTAGCACACTTCCCACCCGGCCATCATGGCTGACACGCCTGCTGTTGGATCCATGGAAGCGAATGATCAGCCACCGCGGCATTCCTACACTGCGCTACTTGATGAAGACCGAGGCCCACACCTTCGCTTTTTCCGTGGCGGCCAACGCTATTCTGTCGTTCTTCCCCTTTGTAGTCCTGCTGTTATGGCTCACTCGCAATGCCTTTCATTCCACCGCCATGTCTAACGTGGTGCTGCAGTTACTGAAAGATCACCTGCCGGTGAGCCAGGACTTTGTGGCCCGTAATCTTGACGCCCTGGTGCGCATCCACAAGGGGGCCAAGCTGGCATCCATTTTCATTCTCCTGGTCACTTCCACCGGCGTCTTCGTTCCCCTCGAGGTCGCCCTGAACCGCATATGGGGCTTCGGCAAGAACCGGTCCTACCTGGGCAACCAGATCGTGTCGCTGGGACTCGCCTTTTCCTGCGGCTTACTGGCCGTGGCCTCGGTGGGCCTGGCAACAGGCAACCAGCTCATGCTGCACACATTGCTCCTGGGACACAACGACAACTTCCTGTTCAAGACCGCGACGTTCGTTTTCATGAAGGCCTGCGCGTTGCTGGCTAGTATCGGGATCTTCTTCCTGATCTACTGGCTGCTCCCTAACGGGCATGTGCGCGCGCGCCACGTCTTCCCCGCGGCCATGGCCATGGGCGTGCTCTGGGAAGCGTCAAAGTACGCGTACATGAAGGCCCTTCCCTGGCTCGACTTCCAGGAGGTTTACGGCCCATTTTCAATTTCTGTGACGCTGATGTTCTGGGCCTTTCTTTCCGGCCTGATGCTGCTGGCCGGGGCTCACCTGGCCTCAGAATTCGCGCCCCGGCAAGCCGCCACTGAGCCGTCCCGCGATGCAGATTTTGACTACCGGGACGACGATCTCGATGACGAGTACGAGCCTCCGTCGTATCGCTGACCTGCCGCTATAATCGAAGCAGCTTGAACTTCTGGGGAAGAATCCGGGAAAAACTGCCACAGTTGGTGCGCAGTCGTCTGGCACGGTTCACCGCTTACCTTGCCGGGGTAGAGCTGGTCTTGATCGTGCTGCACTGGATTGTGCGAATCTTCGGCGGAGTGGCGGTGGCTGGTTCCCTCGGGGGATGGATCAGTTTCCTGGGATTGGTTCTGGCGATTCTGGTGGTCAGCCTGGGCCTGCGCTGGTTTCGCGACCACATCATGTGGAGCGTGCGCAACCGCCTGATTGTGACCTACCTGTTCATCGGCGTGCTGCCGATTGCCCTGGTTCTGCTCATCGTTTCCATTTCCACTTATTTCCTGGGCGGTCAGTTCGCTGCCTACATTGCAGTATCGGAGATTGAGGCTAGGGCACAGCGTCTGCAGGAGGCCAATTCTGTAACTGCCGACGCCTGGCTGGCGCGCCCGAGCTCACAGAAGGCAGGTACCCGCGAGACGCCGGTCGCTGACGACAAGGTTTTTCCGGGGCGCACGGTTTCCGTCCTGACCGAGTCACAGCAGCCCGCATGGCTCAAGGATGGCTTTCACGGATTGGTCGCCGATCAGGGACAGCTTTTTCTGCGCGCCGCCAATGTAGTAAATGCGGGCCCCAGGAAGGTTACGGTGGTTTCGAGCGTGCCGCTGGACAAGAAGCTCCTTGCCGCCATCGCCGCCAAGCTGGGACCGATGACGGTTTTTGTACCGCCAGAAACCAAACAGGGCGACGACAACAACATCGAACTGAATTTTGCCCGCGGCACCGTCGATATCAATGGAAAACAAGCGTCAGGACTCTCCGCGGGATCCCTGCCTTCACCCGAGAACCGGTGGGACCGCGAGTTCAGCTATTACTCGCTGATCCAACTGCCAAACTGGAAGACAGGGGCAACAACGGACAGCGTGTTGCTGATGGGGACGATGCGGGCGGCTTCCCTCTATTCCCGGCTTTCAGGCTCGGCCAGCAAGTGGGCTGACATCGTTTTGATCTTGCTGGCAGTATTGGCGGCAACCTTCGGGCTGATCATGTTCATTGCCTGGCTGATCGGCATCCGCCTCACGCGTACGCTGACGTACTCGGTCGCCAACCTGTACAAAGCGACGGAGCACATCAATCGCGGCGACTTCAGCCATCGCATTCAGGTTCGCCACAAAGACCAGCTGGGCGCGTTGCAGACAGCCTTCAACTCCATGACCGATTCGCTGGAGAAGCTGATTGCTGAGCAGAAAGAAAAAGAGCGTTTGCAAAGCGAGTTGGAGATTGCCCATGAGGTGCAGTCACAACTTTTCCCACAGGCGGCGTCGGGCACGCAGACGCTGGAGGTCTACGGCACGTGCCGCCCGGCGCGCATCGTCAGCGGCGACTACTACGATTTTCTCTCTTATAGCTCTGCCCAGATCGGTATCGCTGTGGGCGACATTTCGGGCAAGGGCATCTCCGCGGCGCTGCTGATGGCCACGATTCACTCCGCCATTCGTGCCTACCAGCAGGAGCAGGCTCTGGAAGCGGGGGCAATAGCTTCCTACGGCACCGGACCGTCGCTGCTGACCGCCGCCAAGCCAAAAATTGCGCGACCTTCTCCCGCGGAGACTCTACTACTTTTAAACCGCCACCTCTACCACAGCACGGCCCCGGAAAAATACGCAACCCTGTTTCTCGGCTTCTACGATGACGAGAGCCGCCGCCTGACTTGCTCTAACGGCGGCCATCTTCCGCCTATCATCCTCGGCCGCGACGGCAACATCCGCCGGCTTGACGTTGGCGGTACGGTGGTCGGACTCTTTGATTTCGTCGAGTACGAGGAACAGACAGTCGAGCTCTACCCTGGGGACCTTTTCATCGCCTTCAGCGACGGAATGACCGAACCGGAGAACGAATACGGTGAGTTCGGCGAAGAGCGCCTGGTGGAAACCATTGCCAGTTACCGCGACCTGCCGCTGGAACGTATCTGCGAACACGCCGTGGCAGCGGTAATGGACTGGATCGGATCCAACGAGCAGCCTGACGACGTCACCCTGGTGCTGGCGCGAAGGATCGTTTGACCAATCTGTTCGTGCTTGCTGTTCCTGTTGTATCTCTTGGTAACATCGCAAATTCCTGTACCGACCGCCGGCAAGGCGGTCTATGTTACCTGCTGCGTGTCACCTTCCATGTTTGAGGACAGCACCATGAAATCAATCGGCGGGAAAAGGCCGCCTTCACCCCTCCCGCTCCATAACGCGCTGCCGTCGCCGGAACACGTTTTGGAGCGCATCAAAACCATCACCGGAGAATTGGGCGCCCTTAAAGCGGAAATTTACGGACAGATTACCGACCCGGCAGAGCTGCTTGACCGGCGAACCTTGCTGGAACAGGCGGGCGCGGCCGGCGTTCTGATGGACTTCAAGAATGCTCTCGATCACCTGCGCAGCATTCTTTGGTTCTGCGAGAGTGGAAACCTGGCCCCGGCGGGCGATAACAGCGGCCGCGAACGGGAGTTAGCGCGGGCCACGGAGTTGCTGAAGGCGCTCTTGCCCCCGGAAACCGCAAGTCAGAAGCAGTCAGGATCATTCTTCGAGCGCCTGGACCGGGTGATCGACAACTACATGCAGGAAGGGGCGCCCTCTCCGAAAGAGAGTCGCCGCTCGAAGAACTAGGCAGCGTCCCTCGGCAAATCCTCTACTGTGCTTTGGAGAGGCGATGATCCAGGTTGGCGATGCGCCATCCGGTCTCGAACACCAGCCGCGTGATCTGGGTAAGTTTGGTGAAATCGATTTTATCGATGGTGTCAGTGGGCCGGTGATAGTCGGCGTGGATGCCGTCGAAGTAAAAAATGACGGGCACGCCGTGCCGGGCGTAATTCCAGTGATCTGAGCGGAAATATATGCGTTCCGGATTGCGCGGGTCGTCGTAGTAATAGTCCAGTTTGAGCCTTTCAAACTGTGCGTTGGTGTCTTCGCTGATTTGGCGTAGCTCCGGGCTGATCCGGCCAGCTCCCACCAGATAAACGGTGTTCGCCGGGCTCAAGTGCTCGTCCGCGGTTTCCGTGTCTCCAGGTGACTTGGAACGCCCAATCATATCGATGTTCAGGTCGACGACCAGCTTATTCAAGGCCACGGCCGGGGCGTATTGGGTGTTGTACTCGGAGCCCAGCAGGCCCAGTTCTTCTCCGGCATGGAACATGATCAACACGGAGCGCCGGGGCCGGTTCATCGCCAGAGCGTGCGCAATGGTCAGCACAGCCGTGGTGCCCGAGCCGTCGTCGTCGGCTCCGGGATAAACCTGGCCGCTGGGGCTGGTAGCCAGATGATCGTAGTGCGCGCTGAAAACCACATACTCGTTGCGCAACTGGGGATCGGCTCCTTCCAGGATGCCGGCCACGTTCTGGGTGGTGGTCCGGCTTTGATGCACGTGCAACGTCACATGGGCAGAAGCGTCGAGGGCTTTCGGCGCAAGATACTGCTTCTTGTCCACAGCGGCATAAATGGCGCTCGAGCTGAGTCCGATTGACGCGAGCAGTTTGTCGGCAAGGTCCGGTCCCACCGTGACCGTCGGCAGAGCATTCTGCGCCTCCTGAGCGAGGCGTACTTCTTCGCGCTGCAAAATCCGATCGCGGTAACCCGGACCTTTCATATAGGAAGCAAAGTGTTGCGAAGGAATTTTTAGGATGGCCACCGCACCGCGGGCCTGTGCGGCGCCTTCGCCCTCTTCGCTGTCATCAAGTACGGAGGGATCCAGGCCTGCGCCGCCTGGCGCGACCAGCACAATTTTTCCCTTGACGTCGAGACCGGCGTAGTCGTCATGCTTCTGCGCGGCCGAAGATATGCCCGCCCCGACAAAGACAATTGGGGCCTGAACATCGGCGTTTCCTGCCCCCATGCTGAAGCCGAAATCCCCTAGTTCGTAGGTTTTAACCTTCCCGGCGATAGTGACCACAAGAGATGAACTGGCGTCGGGCTTGCCGGAGATAACCTCGAACGACTGCAGAAAGCCGCCGTGATCGCCCGCGCCCTTGAAGCCATAAGCCGCCAGGTGCGCCGCCAGGTAGCGCGCGGCGATGGCAAAGCTTGGGGACAGCGTATAGCGGCCGCCCAATTCCTCAGAGGCCAGAAAGTCCAGATGCATACGCAGTTCGGTCGGCGTGATTGCGTCCACGGTATTCGGGACTGGCGGAAGATTGGCCGGCGGAAGTGCGGCGGCGCAGGCCGCCAGGCACAAAGCAAGCACCAGGAACTGGGTTTTTCTCAAGAGAAGAATTTTCGGAGGTCTCACCTCAACATCGTAGCAGCAGTCCGCACGCTTACCCAAACGTGGGCCGGCGGGTTAATGGAGCGCGCCTTGGGACGAACGCGTTCGGTTAGAATCATTTCACTCGGGTAGACGGCAACGTGAAGCAGCACATCATTATTCTTGAGGACGACCGCGATATCGCCGCGCTGGTGGCCTACCAACTGCAGCAGGCCGGCTTTATCGTCCAGTTGTGCTCGTCGGGCGATAAGGTCGTCCCCCTGGCGCGCGAGCATGCGCCCGTGCTTTTTATCCTCGACATCATGGTTCCCGGGTTCAACGGCTTTGAAGTCTGCCGGCAGATCCGGCAGAGCCGGGATCTGGCGAGAATACCCATTATCTTTCTCACCGCCAAGTCCGCCGAGGCAGACCGCATTCAGGGCCTGGAGATGGGGGCCGACGACTACATCAGCAAACCGTTCAGCCCGCGGGAACTGGTAGCAAGAGTGAAAGCGGTACTGCGGCGCTTCGAGCGACCGCTGACGACCAACATATCCACACCTGACTTCGAACTGGACGCGGAGGCTGTGACCCTGACCGTCCGCGGCCAGCCGGCAAGCGTGACGGCGACGGAATTTCGGCTTCTGCAATTTCTGGCTTCACATCCGGGAAAGGTGTTCACCCGCGATCAGGTGTTGGATGCGGTGTGGCGCGACATGTCCTTCGTCACCCCGCGCTCGGTTGATGTCTACATTCGTCGCCTGCGCGAGAAGATCGAACCCAATCCTGAGGAGCCCCGCTACCTAAGAACCATCCGCGGAGCGGGATACAAGTTCGAGGCCGGGAAATGAGAAGCCGGATCTTCAGCAAGATGCTGGCGGCGCTGGCCGCAGTGGTGGCTATGGCCACTCTCACCATGTACATCAGCATCCTGCGAACCTGGGAAAACTCCGCGCGCAGCGATCTGGAGCGGCTGATGCGCCAGAACGCGCAGAGCTTCGCCTTGCGCATTGAGAACGATCACCAGCACTCGCTGCAACAGATGGCCGAGGACGAAGCAAGGATCACCGAGACGCGGGTTACCGTGATCGCCCGCGAAGGATCCGTGCTGGCAGACTCTGAAGCCGATCCCAAAACCATGGAAAACCACGCCCGCCGTCCGGAGGTAGCTGCCGCGCTCTCGGGGCAGACCGGGACTTCCAGCAGGCTCAGCAAAACCGTGGGCACGGAGTTTCTCTATGTCGCGGTGCCCAGCGGCACCAGCGTGGCCCGGCTGGCCTATCCACTTTCGGCGATTCGCAGTCACAACTCTGAGATCCGCAACACGCTGCTTCGCGCCGCCGGCCTGGCACTGCTGTTCGCGCTGATCCTGGCGGGCGCAGTGGCGCAGAACATGGCCCGGCGGCTGAAGAGGATCGTGGATTTCGCCGAAAAAATCGCCGCCGGCGACCTTTCCGCGCGGATCGACGAGCACACCAGTGACGAAATAGCACAAGTAGCGGCAGCGCTGGACCGGACGGCGCGCCGGCTGGAGCAGAACTTCGCCGCGGTTCGCGAGAGTCGCGCCGAACTGGAAGCGCTGCTCAACAGCATGCAGGACGGCGTGGTGGCCGTCTCCCGGGAGATGAAGGTGCGCTGGGCCAACAAGGCCATCGCCGAGATCATTCGCCGCCCGGTGCGCGTAGATGCTGCGGTCACTGAGTCGGTGCGTCACCCCGACTTCCTCAGGATTGTGCACGCCGTTCTCGAATCGCGCCAGAGACAGAGCACGATCATCTTGTCGCTGGCCGGGAGGGGGGCGTTTTCCATCACAGCCGAGCCGCTTCCGGACGGCGGCGTGGTTACGGTTTTCCACGACATCTCGGAGATTGAGCGGGTGGAGAAGACCCGCCGCGACTTCATCGCCAACGTTTCCCACGAGCTGCGGACGCCGCTGACTTCCATCCGCGGATACGCGGAGACGCTGCTGGATTCCGATCAGCTGGCCAACGGCAACACGCGCGATTTTCTGCAGGTCATCCGCCGCAACGCCGAGCGCATGAGCCGCCTCACCGAAGACTTGCTGGTTCTGGCGCGGGTGGAATCCGGCGAAGAAAAGCTGGATCTGAAGCCGCATTCTGCACGCTTGCTGGTGATGGAGGCGATCTCATCGCTGCAGGAAGATGCGCGGTCCGCCGGAATCGAGCTAAGCGCCGCCGGCATTACAGAAACCAACGTGGTGGCCGATTCCTACGCCATCCATCAGGTGCTGGGAAACCTGGTGAGCAATGCTCTGCGTTATGCGCCGAACGGCAAGAAAGTAGTTCTGGGAGCGCGTGAATCGGCTGACGATGTGGAGTTCTTTGTCCAGGATTTCGGGCCGGGGATCGCCTCCGAGCACCTGCCGCGCATCTTTGAACGCTTCTACCGGGTGGACAAGACGCGCTCCCGGGAAACCGGAGGAACAGGACTGGGGCTGGCGATCGTAAAGCACATTGTCCTGAACCATGGCGGCTCAGTCCGGGTGGAGAGCAGTGTGGGACATGGGTCTTCTTTCTTCTTCTCGCTGCCCAAAGCGGGAGCAGTTCACGAGGCTTGCGCAAGCTGACCGCTCTCATCGCCGTTATCCCTATTTCCGCCCCCTTTTTTATCCTGTATTCATCGCGGTTTAACCTGTTTGTAACACAGGTTTCTTATAAATCGGGGTTAGCCCAAAACGGAAGGAATCTTTTTCTGGAGGGTGGCATGCGCCGTAATTATCTGATCGCTCTGTTTTTGACCCTGGCACTGGGCGGTGCGGTGGCTGAGACAAACTTGAATGGGGCCGGAGCTACGTTTCCCAATCCCATCTATTCCAAGTGGTTCGATGAGTACCACAAGCTGCATCCGGACATCAAAATAAACTACCAGTCAATCGGAAGCGGCGGCGGCATCCGCCAGTTGCAGAGCGGAACCGTCGACTTCGGCGCCAGCGATGGCCCCATGACCGACGACCAGATCCAGCAGACTCCATTCAAGCTCTTCCACATCCCTACGGTGCTGGGAGCTGTGGTGCCGACGTACAACATTCCCGGAGTGAGCGGTGAGCTGAAATTCACCGGTCCGGTCATTGCCGATATCTATCTGGGAAAGATCAAGAGGTGGAACGATCCGCAGCTCACCAAACTGAATCCCGGAGTCAAGCTGCCGGACACCGATATCGTGGTGGTCCATCGCAGCGATCCCAGCGGAACCAGCTACATCTTCACCGACTATCTGTCGAAGGTCAGCCAGGACTGGGCCAACGGTCCCAAGAAAGGCACCGGCATCAACTGGCCGGTGGGCCTGGGCGGCAAGGGCAATGAAGGCGTATCCGGGACAGTAAAGCAGACGGAGGGAGCGATTGGCTACGTTGAGCTGATCTATGCGCTCTCCAACAATATGCCTTACGGCAGCGTGCAGAACACGGCGGGCATCTTCGTGAAGGGCAGCCTGGCCTCGGTGACCGCAGCAGCCGCTGCAGTGAAAGATATGCCCGATGATTTCCGCGTCTCCATCACTAATGCGCCTGGAAAGGACGTCTACCCTATCAGCAGCTTCACCTGGCTCTTGGTCCCGGTGGAGTGGAGCGACGCAGGCAAGGAAAAGGCTTTTGTGGACTTCCTCAACTGGATGGTCACCCACGGCCAGGACATGACTTCCACACTGCAGTACGCTCCTCTGCCCAGCGTTGTGGCCAGCAAAGTTAAGGCACGCATCAAGCAGATCAAGGTTAAGGGCCAACAGGCCAAAAAGCAGTTCAATTAGGCTGCAGGTGAAAACCTGCCGTCTCGCGCCGAATGCCAGTTCCCCTACAAAGCGCCGGACGCCTAGCTGTCCGGCGTTGGTTTTAACAGAGCTGTAACAATTGTCTGATACGGTTTTCGCATGCTGACAGTGCCCAAGCCGCCGGTACGGTCGGAGATTCCCGCCTCTTCAACCGCCGAACCTGCGAAGCTGGAGCTGGTGGTTCGGCAGCGGCTCCGGACCCGCAGCAGTTTCGTGGCCGACACCGCATTCCGGTCAATAGTCGTAGCCTGCGCCCTGGCGCTGTTAGCGAGCGTGGGCCTGATTCTCTACGAGCTGATCTCACAATCAGCGCTTTCCGTCGGCAAATTTGGCTTTGGTTTCCTCATTCACAGCGTTTGGGACCCGGTGGAAGAGGTTTTTGGCGCGCTGCCGCTGATCTACGGAACGCTGGTCTCATCGTTTCTGGCGGTGATCATCGCGGTGCCGTTGTCACTGGGAACGGCTTTGTTCCTGACTGAAATCTGTCCCCGGCGCCTGCGGCCGATTCTGTCACTCCTGGTTGAACTTCTGGCGGCGATCCCCAGCGTGATCTATGGTCTGTGGGGCATCTTCGTTCTGGCGCCTTTTCTACGCGTCTGGGTGGAACCGTTCCTGGCCAGGTACCTGGGCTGGACGGGGCTATTCACCGGCCCCAAGTACGGCTACGGCATGCTGGCCGCAGGATGCATTCTGGCCATCATGATCCTGCCGATCATTTCTTCGATCACGCGCGAGGTGGTCATGGCCGTGCCTCGCCAGCAGCGCGAAGCCGCGCTGGCGCTGGGGGCCACCAAGTGGGAGATGCTGCGGATGGCGGTGCTGCGCAATGCGCGGGCCGGAATCCTCGGTGCGATCATCCTTGGCCTGGGACGGGCCTTCGGCGAGACCATGGCTGTGACCATGGTGATCGGCAATCGCGCCGAAATTGCCAAGTCACTTTTCGCGCCCGGTTATACGCTGGCAGGTTCCGTGGCCAACGAGTTCGCGGAAGCAGTAAGCAACATGCATTTGAGCGCGCTGATGGAGAGCGCGCTAGTCCTCTTCGCGATCACCCTGGTGGTGAACGCCTTAGCCGGGCTGCTGGTCTGGTCCATCACCCGTGGCACGGCAGCGAGGGCCATTGCCTAAGACGCATTCCCAACACATCAGCCTGCGCCGCCGTCTGACCAATGGTTTGGCGCTGGGATCGATCACGCTGGCCGCTCTCATCGTGACCGTTCCTTTGTTCCTGATTCTGGGAACAGTGGTAGTCCGCGGCCTGCCCGGATTGAACTGGGCTTTCATAACGCAGATCCCCAAGCCCATCGGCGAAACCGGGGGTGGTCTGGCCAATGCCATCGTCGGTTCCTTGGAGATTCTGGGAGTGGCCAGCGTCATCGGCGTGCCGCTGGGCATGGGCACGGGGATCTATATGGCGGAGTACGGGCGGAACAGATGGGGCAACATCGTCCGCTTTACCGCTGATGTGCTGAATGGGGTTCCTTCGATCGTCATCGGCATGACGGCGTGGGCGCTGGTCGTGGTCAGCCAGAAGCATTTCTCGTTGCTGGCGGGTAGCGTGGCCTTGGGCATCATGATGATCCCGGTGATCTCGCGCACCACGGAAGAGGTTCTACTGCTGGTGCCGCAACCTGTCCGTGAGGCTGCCTGGGGATTGGGAATTCCCCACTGGCGCACGATCGTATCAGTCATCGTGCCGACGGCCCGCTCCGGGATTCTGACCAGCGTCATGCTGGCCTTCGCCCGCATCGCCGGCGAGACTGCGCCCCTGATGTTTACCGCTTTCGGCAACATGTACTGGAACCTGCGGCTCGACCAGCCGACCGCGGCTCTACCCCTGCAGATTTTCAGCTACGCCATCATGCCCTACGAACAGGCGCACCAGCAGGCGTGGACGGGGGCGCTGGTGCTGATCACGATCATCATGCTGACGGTTATCCTCTTCCGCTGGATTTCCAGCCGCGGCGCGATCAAGGGTGCCAACTGATGGATACCTCGATTCACGTTCACAACCTCAACGCCTGGTTTGGCAACAAGCAGGCGCTCTTCGGGATCAATCTGGAGCTTCCGGCGAAGCGGGCGACGGCCATCATCGGCCCGTCGGGATGCGGGAAATCAACTTTCGTTCGCTGCCTGAACCGCATGCATGAGACCGTTCCCGATGCGCGCGTCGAGGGCAATGTGGCGATCGGCGATCTGGAGGTTTACGGGAAAGGGGTTTCGCCGACGTCAGTGCGGCGCCGGGTAGGCATGGTCTTCCAGAAGGCCAATCCATTTCCCACCATGACCATCTATGATAATGTCGCCGCCGGGTTGAAGTTGAACGGGTTCGGGAACCGCCGCGAGCTCGACTCGGTAGTGGAGCGGTCGCTGCGGCAATCAGCCCTGTGGGACGAAGTCAAAGACGATCTCAAGAAGAAATCGGGCGCCAGCCTTTCTGGCGGCCAGCAGCAGCGGCTGTGCATCGCCCGCGCCCTGGCCGTGGAACCTGATGTTCTGCTCATGGACGAACCCGCCTCCGCTCTCGATCCCATCTCAACTTCCAAGATCGAAGACCTGGTCTTCGAATTGAAGAAGGAATACACGGTGGTGATCGTGACGCACAACATGCAGCAGGCGGCGCGCGTGGCTGACGACACCGCCTTCTTCCTGATGGGAAATCTCGTGGAGTTTGATAAGACCGAAAAAATGTTCACCAAACCTTCCGACAAGCGCACTGAGGACTACATCACGGGGAGGTTCGGATGACCCGCACCCGTTTTCACCAAGGTCTCGACGACCTGAAACAGAAGCTTCTGACCATGGGCGGCATGGCCGAGCAGGCAGTGGAGCGCGCGGTGCGCGCTTACCAGACGCGCGATGTCTCGCTCTGCCAGCTCGTTTTAAAAGACGAGCCCAACATCAATGCCGCCGAGCGCGAAGTCGACGAGCTCTCCATCGACCTGCTGGCCATGCAGCAGCCTATGGCGGTCGATCTGCGCTTCATCATCGCCTGCATCAAGATCAACGCCGACCTGGAACGCGTCGGCGACCAGGCAGTTAACATCGCCGAGCGCGTTATGGACATGGTGACTTACCCGAAGTCGTCGCTGAACGTGGATGTACCGAGGATGGCGTCGCTAACCATTAACATGGTGCGCGACGCGCTGAATGCCTTCCTGACCGCCGACGCCGAGCTGGCACACAGCGTGCTGGAACGCGACGATCTGGTGGACGACATGAACCGTGAAATCTTCGAGGCGGCCGACTTCGCCATGACCCACGGGCTGGAGGCGCACCGGGATGCGCTGGACACCATGATCATCGCCCGCAACCTGGAGCGGGTGGCCGACCACGCCACCAACATCGCGGAAGACGTGATTTTCTGGGTTCGCGGTGCAGATGTCAGGCATCACGCGGGCGGGGACTAGAGCATCGCTTTAACCGGGGGTGTTCCCGCGATTACTCGCGAGGCGTGCGGCGCGTAGCTAGAATCTATAATGAGGTTGTCTGCGATTTAACTTTCTGAATCGACAAACCGCGTCCGTTGGGCCACTACCCGGTTGTGCGAATGAAGTTCGCAGCGAGAACTCATAATATGAACCGTCCGCTCGACGATCCTGCGCTGTACATCAATCGCGAAGGCTCCTGGCTGGCCTTTAACCACCGGGTCCTGGAAGAAGCCGACGACGAGCACAATCCTCTGCTGGAAAGGGTCAAGTTTCTCGCAATTTCCGCCAGCAACCTCGACGAATTCTTTGAGGTCCGTGTGGCCGGCCTGCTGCAGCGTATTGAAGAGGGTTTTGTCGACTCCGGTCCCGACGCGCTATCGGCCCAGCAGGAGCGCGAGCTTATCTCGCAGAAGACGCACGAATTCGTCCGCGAGCAGTATGATCTGTGGAATCGAAAGCTGCTGCCGCTGCTGGCCAAGGAAAATATCCGCGTCCTCGAACTCAAGGACCTGGACGGCGAGCAACTGGCCTTCATCGACGCTTACTGCGATAAAGAGGTTGATCCCTTACTTACTCCGGTGACGGTCGATCCCGCGCATCCGTTTCCGCGCGTTCTGAACAAGGCTTTATGCATTGCCCTGTTGCTGCGTCGCAAGCGCAGGGCGACAGGAACGTACATGGGGGTAATCACCGTTCCCCGCGTTCTGCCGCGCCTGGTGCGGTTGCCCTCGAGAACGGGAATCGACTACATCTTTCTCGCCGACCTGCTGCAGCACCACGCGGCGAGTATGTATCGCGGCTACGAGATTATTTCTGCCGCGTCATTCCGCGTCACACGCAACAGCAACCTCTATCTGGAAGAAGAGGAAGCGCGCAACCTGCTGGAATCTGTGCGCACGGAGCTTCACCGCCGTCGCAAGGGCGATGCCGTGCGCCTGGAGATTGATGCCGGCGTCCACACCGAGATCGCGCGCCGGCTGCAGCAGACGTTTGAGCTCGAGGACTGGCAGGTCTTCTACACCCAGGGACCGGTGAATCTGTCGCGGCTGTTCAATTTTTATGAGCTCACCGAGCGCCCCGACCTGAAGTTCAAAAGTTTTGTGGCGCGCGAATTGCGCCTGCCGCCGTCCAGCAACAGCATCTTCGCCGAATTGCGCAAGCGCGACATTCTTCTGCAACACCCTTATGACTCCTTTGAGTCGGTGGTGGACTTCATCAAGACCGCGGCCAGCGATCCCAACGTGATCTCCATCAAGCAGACCATCTACCGCACCAACAAGGACTCGCCCATCATAGGGGCGCTGATTGCCGCAGCTGCGGAAGAAAAAGAAGTCATCGCCGTGCTGGAGCTGAAGGCTCGCTTCGATGAAGCCTCGAACATCGAATGGGCGCGAACGCTCGAAGACGAAGGCGTGCAGGTGTATCACGGGCTGGTGGGCCTGAAGACGCATTGCAAGCTGTGCCTGCTGGTTCGCCACGACGAAGACGGCGTGACCAGGAGCTATGTCCACATCGGCACCGGAAATTACAACCCCGCTACATCGCGTTATTACACCGACCTGAGCCTGCTCACTGCTTCCCCGGAGATCACTTCGGCGGTGCACTCGCTATTCAACTACCTGACCGCGTACTCCGAAGCGCCGAGCTATCTGCCGCTGGCCATCTCACCCATTGACCTGGCGCCTACGATTCTGGGATTGATCCAGCGCGAGGCCGAGCACGCCAAGGCGGGCCGGCGCGCGCGCATTCTCGCCAAGATGAACGCGTTGCTGGACAAGAACGTTATCCAGGCTCTCTACCGGGCTTCACAGGCCGGCGTGCAGGTGGATCTCAACGTCCGCGGTATGTGCTCGCTGCGTCCGGGAGTGGCCGGGATCAGCGACAACATTGTAGTGCGCAGCATTGTGGGACGCTTTCTGGAACACAGCCGCATCTTTCTCTTTGACAACGGAGGTGACGAAGAAATTTACATTTCCAGTGCTGACTGGATGCCGCGCAACCTTTACGAGCGCGCCGAAGTCCTCTGCCCGATCCTGGATCCTTCCCTGCAGCAGCGCATCAAGAACGAAATCCTGGCAGCCTACCAGGCGGACAACACCAAGGTGCGTTTCCTGGACCGCGCCGGGCGCTATATTCGCAGGCCGCGGCCGCGCGACGAACAGCGTTTTGTAGCCCAGGAATTCCTGATCGCCGTGGCTGAAGGCAACGCGACGGCGGCGAGCATCCCGGAACCCATCTTCCTTCCCGCCAAGCCTGCGCCGCGGCCACGGGCGCGGCAGACGGTCAATCGATAACCCGCCATGATCCTCTACTTTCTGCGCCACGCCTCTGCCGGGAGCCACGTTGAAGATCCGGCCAAGGATGACCGACGCCCGCTCGACGAGGAAGGCATTCTGCAGGCGCGTTACATCGGACAGATGCTGGCCAACCTTGATGTTCAGGTGGAGCAGATTCTCAGCAGCCCGCTGAAGCGGGCACGGCAGACCGCGTCACTGGTGGCCAACGAACTGGCCTTCGAGCGCGCCATCGATATCGACGAGGCGCTGCGTCCGCAGGCGCAGTTTGCGCAGTTCCAGGCAATGCTTTCCCGGCTGCGCGACCGCGACGCGGTGATGGTGGTGGGACATAACCCCAGCCTGGCGGAGTTTTTGGGCAAAACCATCGCCGGCGCGGGCGGGGCACAGATCGATTTCAAAAAAGGCGCAGTGGCCAAGGTCGAGATCAACGGGCGAAGAGGCATGCTGCAGTGGCTGGCTACGCCTAAGGTGGCGCGGATGCTTCAGGCCAGCCGCAAGCTGAGTTCGCGCCCGAAGACTTCACGAAAGTAAGCCACTTCTTTCTCAGCCGCCCACAATTCCAGATCGACGCCGATCCGCCCTCGCTTTCTGAGGTTGATGACGATCTGGCCTTCGCGGGCCGATGCACGCAAAGATTGGACGGCTCCGTGCCTGCCCTGATCGAGTGACCGGGCAACGCGCAGAAGGGTCGTGGCCTTGATGACATCGGAGCGCACCTGCGCCGGCAACAACTTGATAAGCCGGTCGCGCAGCTGCGGCCGGGAGTTTCCCTGAAATCGTGCCAGCGTGGCGATGATGCGGCGCTGCAACGGCGTGAATCCGAAAAGTTCTGACTGCGAGACGAGGTAATAAGCGTGGCGATGCCGCCCCACCGGGTTCACGTACATGCCGACTTCGTACAGCATGGCGGCGGCGCCGATCCACTCGCGATAGTCGCGATTCAGGCGGTGCATGGAACGAGTCTGGTCAAACAACGACCAGGCGAGTTCGCGCACGTGCCCGGCGTGAACCAGGTCAGTCCCGTAACGGCGGCTGATGTTCAGCAGTATGTCATGCCGGTCGGACTCCAGCTGGCGATGAGAGCGGGTGTGCTGGTCATATTCGGCGGCCATCTGCGCCAGGATTCCATCGCGCAGGCCGAGCGGAGAATAGCGAAAGGCCTGCAGGCCACACACCTCCATCAGGTGGGAATAGACCGCCGCCCCGGCGATGACGATCTCCGCCCGCTTGGCGTTGATGCCTTTGATGGCAGCTCGCTGACGGAGAGTCATCTTGGCCAAACGCTTGGCCAGCTTCTTCATAGCGGATCGCGAGACGCGGCCGCGGCTCAGCTTGAGGGATTGCGCAGCGCCGTTCAGCGCCGCCGCAGTGCCTGAAGTCGCCACTGCCAGTCCGATGCCGGCGCGTGTGATTTGTCGAGGAATGCGCGCGGTTTCCTCGGCAATGAATTCGCCGAGTCGCTTCATTTCCTCCTTGGCCGGCGGATCGTGGCGGATGAACTCCTGCGTCAGCCGCACTGCGCCCAGGGGGAGAGTCACGATCTCCTTGATGTGCCCTCTCTCGGAGAGCGTTAACTCGCAACTGCCGCCGCCGAGGTCGATCAGCAGTATGCGGCCGGGACGAGTCCGCATCCGTGCCAGCACGCCCAAGTGGATGAGACGGCCTTCCTCCAGGCCGGAGATGATCTCCAGCTTCCACCCGGTGGCCGAGCGTATCCAGTCCGCAAAGACGTGGCCGTTGTTGCTGTCGCGCAGGGCGCTGGTGGCCACCACGCGGGTGCGCTCCACCGCGAAACTTTGCACGGCGCGATTGAAGCGGCGCAGGACCTTCAGGCTGTGGGCCATGGCCTGAGGGTCGAGATTGCCGTCTTTGAAGACGCCTTCGCCCAGGCGGGTGACTTCGCGGTCTTCGTGCAAAGGAATCAGGCGGCCGTGGCGCAGCTCGGCAATGCTCAGCCGAACGGAGTTGGAGCCGATGTCGACAGCCGCGAAGACCGCCATGTCTTATCCGGCGCGCCGGGTTAACTCAGGGGCGATACCGACAGATCGGGGCCGTTTGCCGGCAGGCTGTTCGGGACGCGAAGCAAAGAGCTGGCGGAGCAGGGCAGTAGCCGTGGTCTGTTTGGCTGCGACCAGGGCGCGCGCCTCGACTATCAACGGGCAGTTCATGCGGTTGCGAAATTGTTTTTCCACGGATCGCGCCAGCCCTTGCCAGTCGTGCCACGATCCGAGCGCGTCCTGAGCCGCTTTCAGTTGAGCATTGAAACTTTGTTGTTCCGCACTTTCCTCGGCCAGCTCCGCTATATAGCGGAGCTTCTTCATCTCAATGCGGACCTGGTGCAACTGGGCCGGCTTGGGCGATACGTCACCGAGAAAACCGGTTTCAAGCCGGCTGAAGCGCGTCCGGGCAGCGGCCAACGGATTTTCACGGCCGGTTGATGTGGCTGCGGCGACAGCTTTGTTCACGATGCGATCCACGTGAGAAAGGAAGCGGCTGCCGGCAATTTTCTTGCAGGCTGAGAGCAAGCGCCGCGACTGCTTGTCTCTCCGTTGTTGCAGGGCAAAGCTCAGGGACTGGCGGTCCGCGGCCGTGGAGCCATTGGCAATCTCTTTCAACAGTTCTCTTTGGACATCAAGATCGCGGACTCTGCCTGCCCGTTTGCGCAGGGTCGTCAGCTTCTCCAGCGCTTTTTCCCGCTTCCGGCCGAGTTCCGGCTGAGCATAATCGACCAGGCTCTCGATTCGGCGGATGGTGGTTCTCAGGCGATGAACAAACTTGGGGGAGGGATCTTTGGGCAGTTTGTCCAGCGTCGAAGCCAGGCGCTCGGAGAGTTTCTCGGTCCTTTCTGGAAGCGAAGTCATGACGGGATCAATTTCGGGACTGTCAGACTAATACTTACCAGCCGAGGAGGCAAGTATCATGCCCAATCGCACCATTCCTGATGCATTTTCCGCATGAGTTTGCCACGCGCCGGGAAATGTAGTGAAATGTTGGTTCGCGAGCCAGGCGATGGAGTTCGCCTTTGAACCGCCCTGCGGGCTGATGACTCCTACTAGATTACAGTTAGTTACGGAGCACCCGCATGCGATTGGTGATTGAATGGCGAGCCTATGCCTGGATTTCCCTGGGCGCGATTCTCGGCGCCAACCTGCGCTATTTTCTCAGCAAGATCATCACACGATTCAGCGACGCCGCCTTCCCCTACGGCACCCTGGTCATCAACTTTACCGGCAGCCTTATCCTCGGCTTCTTTCTGGTGTGGACTACGGAGCGGGTCTTCGCCAATCCTCTGTGGCGCTGGCTGGTAGCCATCGGCTTCTGCGGTTCGTACACCACCTTCTCCAGTTACGCCTTTGAGACCATGGCGTACTTCGAGCAGGGTCACTGGACGATGTTCGCCGCCAACATTCTCAGCAACAACCTGCTGTGCCTGGGCGCGATCATCCTTGGCGCCGCGGTGGCGCGCGCGATTTGAACCGTGATGGAGGATGTGTAGAATCTCGCATAAGATGGAGGCGCTGTGCCCGATCCCATGACCGAGCCCCGCAAAGCCGTGCAAGTCTCGGTCTACCTGAATGAGGCCGACGAGTGGCATCGGCGCCCGCTGCATCTCGAAATACTGAATTATCTTCATGACCAACAAGTGGCCGGGGCCACGGTCCTGCACAGCGTTGCCGGATTCACCGGCCGCGGGCGCGTGAAGACCTCGACGCTGGTTGACGCCGGAGGCAAACTTCCCCTGGTGCTGACCTTTATCGATCTGGAAGAGCATGTGAACCGCGTGCTTCCCCGCGTGCGCGAGATGGCTGCGCACCGGCTGATCGTGAGCGAGAAAGTAACGCTCGAGTCCGGAGAGTTCGAGTGAGCGAACCGGCGCTGGACGTTCTGGCGATTGCAGCCCACCGCGACGACGTAGAGCAGACCTGCGGCGGGACTTTGCTGAAGATGGCCCAGCGCGGGCTGCGAACCGGTATTCTCGACCTGACCCAGGGGGAGATGGGGACGCGCGGGACGGCGGAGGATCGTGGGCGCGAGGCTGCCGAGGCGGCGAAGATTCTTCAAGTCGGCTACCGCCATGCGCTGGACATTCCGGATGGCCGGGTGGAGAACACATGGGAAAACCGGCTGAAAATCGCCCGCGTGATCCGCGAACAGCGACCGCGAGTGGTGATTCTTCCCTACTGGCAGGGGCGCCATCCAGATCACTACACGTGTTCTGTTGTTGGATACGAAGGCTGTTTTCTTTCCGGCCTGAGCAAGCTGGAGCTGCAGGCGGAGTCGCGCCAACGTTCTTCTGACAAAGACGCTGGTGGCCAGGGGCTGCCGCCCCACCGGCCTTTCAAGATTGTTTACGCGACTCTTTATTACGACATCCGGCCGAGCTTCGTCGTGGACATTACTGCGCAATTCGAAAAGCGGCTGGAATCCATCTACGCGTACAGGTCACAATTCACCGACCAGCGGGCCGGCAGCAAAGACTTCCCGGCGCACGCGGAGATTCGCGACCGCGTGGCTACCATGGCTGGTTATTACGGCATGCTGGCCGGAGTGAAGTACGCCGAGCCTTTCCTGCAGAAGGAAATTGGGATGGTGGAAGACCTGACCATGATTCCGGTGAAATCGATCTAAGTGTCCTTTCGTGAACCGAAACAAATAATCCTGTCTCTGCAATGAAACGATGGCCCGGTCTTCTACACCATTCATCCAGAGTACCTGCGGAAAAGCGCTTGGCCGTGAGGTTGACCTTGTGCCACTCCGCAGAAAATTCCTTGGTGGGAATCTTCGCGGCCAGTTTACCGGCCGCGAAGTAGTTTTTGGGTTTGCTGACGCAGGAAACGCGTGGATGGAGTTCTGACTCAGCCCATGGCTGAGTCCAAAGCGTCGATCGAGGGATCGAGAATCTCTTTAGTATTTGCGCTGGACGGCAGAGTGCCGAAGATGTGTCCGTGATCGGCGGCAACGCGCGAGGCGATAAACGCGTCACCCACAGCCGACGAGCTGTGGCGAGCCACCAGGCAAACCTGCAAGGCGATGGCCAGCCGCTCGGCGAGACGCCGCGCCTGGCCTTCATTGCCAACGTCTCCGTCTTTCGAGTTTTCCTTTATGTTTGCCCGCAGATCAGCTTGGACGCCGGCTAGATAGCGCTCGAGCCGCTGATCGTGCCCAGCTGCGGATCTAAACTCCTGCTCCAGCGCGTCTGCCGCCTCGGGCTGGCGCGAGAGCGCGCGTAGAATGTCGAGACAGATGACGTTGCCCGAGCCTTCCCAGATGGAGTAGAGCGGGGCCTCGCGATAGAGGCGAGGCATGATGGACTCTTCCACGTAGCCGTTGCCGCCCAGGCACTCCAGGGCCTCGCCCACGTGGACGGGCACTCGCTTGCACAACCAGTATTTGGAGATGGCCGTGGCTACGCGGCTGAAGGCGCGCTCGAAGGGGTCGGTTTCGCGGCCGTCGAAAGATCGGCCCAGGCGTAACACCAGCAGCGTGGCAGCCTCCGATTCTATTGCCAGATCGGCAAGCACGTTGCGCATGAGCGGCTGCTCGATGAGCAGCTTGCCGAAGGCGCGACGATGGCGCGCGTGATGCAGGGCCTGCACCTGCGCCTGGCGCATGAGTCCGGCGGCGGCGATGGCGCAATCGAGACGCGTATGCTGGACCATCTCGATGATCGTGACCACGCCACGGCCTTCTTCTCCCACCAGGTGGGACCAGGCGCCGGTGAACTCCACCTCGCTGGAGGCGTTGGCACGATTTCCCATCTTGTCCTTGAGCCGCTGGATGTGGAACTGGTTCTTCTCGCCTCCCGGAGTCCAGCGGGGAAGCAGGAAGCAGGAGAGACCTTTGCGTGCCTGCGCCAGAACCAGGAAGGCGTCGCACATAGGAGCGGAACAAAACCACTTATGGCCGGTGATGCGATACTCGCGCGAGTTCCCGATACGTTCCGCCCGCGTGGTGTTGGCGCGCACGTCGGAGCCGCCCTGTTTCTCCGTCATGGCCATGCCCAGCAGCACGCCGGTTTTCTCATGCGCCGGCAGGAAACGGGCGTCATAGATTGGCGAAAGAATCCGCGGCTGCCACTCGCACGCCAGTTCAGGTTCGGCGCGCAACGAAGCCAGCGAAGAGAACGTCATGGAGATGGGGCAAGTGTGGCCGGCTTCATTCTGCGCTGTCAGCATCATCATGGCGGCGCGCGCGACATGAGCTCCTTTGCGCGGCTCAGCCCAGGGCAGGCTGTGCAGGCCATAGCGAACGGAGGTCCGCATCAGGCGGTGCCAGGCAGGATGGAAGATGACTTCGTCGCGGCGATTCCCGAAGCGGTCATGGGTGTGGAGGATCGGAGGATTTTCATTGGCCTCAAAGCCCCAGCGCTGAAGTTCTTGTGAACCAAGCAGCCGGCCAAGGGCGCTGACGCTCTCAATGGCCCAGCTGCCACCTTCCCGCGTCAAGCCGTCACTCAGCGCGCGGTCGCTGCGAAAAAGGTTGTAGCCGGTAAGCGCGGGAACCTGGTTCAGAGACTCCTGTCGCGCCTGAGCGGATAAGTCGGCAACACTCTCATGGGTGCTCATAAGGTCATTATCCGCCGCCTATCGGCAGCAAACAATATTTGATTCAAGGCAGGTTACATACGACTGGGAGATTGTACAGCCGGGGCGACTTGTCGGGATTGATGGTTGGGCGAACGGCAGAGTAAACTTCTCCTCCCATGAAAAAAATCATCGCTGTTGCCGCCATCGCCTGTTTCAGCTTTTCGTATGCAGCGGCCCAGGAATGGGCCAAACAGAATCTGGAAAAGTCATCGCGCCATCAGGAGTGGGTGAAGATCAAGCACGACAACCGCGAAGTCAACACCTTCGTGGTGTATCCCGAGGTGAAATCGAAGGCGCCGGTGGTGATCGTGATCCATGAGATCTTCGGGCTCACTGACTGGGCTCGCAGCGTGGCCGACGAACTGGCTGCCAAAGGCTACATTGCCGTGGCTCCCGACCTTCTTTCAGGATTTGGCCCGAAAAGCGGAGGCTCGAGCGATTTTCCGTCGACGCAGGACGCAGTGAAGGCCATCTCCGGTCTGGATCCTGACGTTATTACCGCCGATCTCAATGCCGTGGCCGACTACGCCAAGAAGATTCCCGCGGCCAACGGCAAGATCGCTGTCGCCGGTTTCTGCTGGGGCGGCACACAGTCGTTTCGCTTCGCAACCAACCGCAAGGACCTGAGCGCTGCGTTTGTTTTCTACGGTTCCGGTCCCAAGGATGTATCCGCCATCAACGCGCCGGTGTACGGCTTCTATGCCGGCGAAGACGCACGAATTGGCGCTACCCTTCCCGACACCAGGAAAGCCATGGATGAGGCAGGCAAGACGTACAACGTGGAGATGTACCAGGGAGCTGGACACGGCTTCATGCGCGCCGGCGAGGATCCTGCGAACACTAACCCAGCCAACAAAGAGGCGCACGACCGGGCCTGGGCGAGCTGGGTACAGTTCCTTAAAGCCATGTAACAACGGACCTGATCAGGATTAAAGCCGCCGCCCCGGTGACGTTGAAGTTAATCCAACGTCTATGCAACCGGGGGCGGCTTTTTTGCGTATACCCTTTCGGACCAGCCTGTGTCCCCAAAAGGAGGCGCGGCATGCGCAACCCACTGAGAACTCCCGTACTGATAGCGTTGCTGGTTTTGGCGGCGAGCAGCGTTCCTGCCCGGCTCGCGGCCCAGGATCAGCCGGGCGAAGAGAAGATTCAGCGCAGCTTTCCCGTCAGCACGGGAGCGCAACTACGTGTTGAGAACTACAAAGGCACGATTCACGTGACCGCGGCCGACACCAATCAGGTTACAGTGAACGCGGTGAAGCGTTTCACCGGCAGTGAAGCCGACCGCAAATGGTGGATGGAGAACACCAAGGTCGACTTTGAAAATTCAGCCAGCCGCGTAGAGATTAACGTTCACTATCCCACCCAGTACTGGAACTGCTGGTGGTCATGCGGCTTCGAACATAACTTCGTGGCTGAGGTGGATCTGGAGATCCAGGTCCCGCGGCGCATCGACGTCGATCTTCACGGCTATAAGCCCGACATCAAAGTGTTCGCTGTGCACGGCAGCGTACGCATCAAGAGCTACAAGTCGCCGATGACGGTGGAATCGACCAACGGCTCGATTTACATCGACACATATAAAGATACGATCCGGCTGAAGAATGTCGCCGTACACGGCGGGTTGGAGGTGAAGTCGTATAAGGCCGACGCCGAGATTGAGGCGCGCACGCTGGATGGCGCATCACGCCTGGAGAATTACAAGGGCAGCATCGTGCTGCGTGTGCCCGGCGACATCGGACTGGACCTGGATTTCTCAGGAGAGCGCCGCGGCAGCTTCCGTACCGACCTTCCGCTGGTGGTGCGGACTACCGGGCGCTCCGGGGTTCGCGGAACCATAAACCAGGGCGGCACGGCGCTGGTCCTGCGAACGGGAAAAGGCTCAGTTTTGGTGGAGAAGCTGGTGGGTGATCTCTAGACGAAAACCATCGACCAGCGATGAGTGAGCAATCTTAGCCCTGCACAGGCAACAGTGCCTGTGCCACACAGGGCCGCTGGTTTCTGAAGACCGGGAAGTCCTGGGCGGGCTTCCCGTTTCAGAGGCCATTAGCGCCGGGCGTTTTCGTAGCCTTGGCGATAGCCATTCTCATAGCCCTCGCGGTAAATCTGCTTGTAGTAGTCGCGGCCGCCGAAGCCGGGGAAATATCCGCGGTCGGCGTGCTTGAAATTGGAATCGTGTGTAGGACGAAAGCTGTGCCCGGTGCGGCGATCGATTCGGCCGTCGTTCACTCCATCTTCAAAACCAATGTGGCGAACCGATTCCAGGTCATAGCCTGCAGATTCGCGGACAGTGTAGTAGCCGCCACGGACATCGCCGTAGCCCCGCATGTAGCCTTCGCGAAAGGCGCGGCGATCGTCACCTTCGCGCCAGCGAGTGTCGTCGGGATCCGCTCCCCGTCCCCGGCGCGCATCGCCCTGTCCCTGGCGATAGCCTTCACGAAATACCTGGCGATCATCGCGGTCCCCGTACTGAACCATCACCAAATTCTGTGCGGCAGCCCAGGTCGCGCTTGCGCCCAATATGGCCGCGCCCAGCATCACCGCCCGCAAGTACCTCATACCACCTCCGGGAAATCCCTCTGTTTTTTATGAGGCGTTAACGCCTTCTGACTTCCCTTTGGCAGAAGAAACACGAGGGGCCGGGGACCGACTCGAAAATACTCTGTCAATTTATGTAAGGTGAGGTTGGAAACGGGGTTAATAGAAAAGGGAAAAGAGGGCCTTGCCATAACTGGCAATCGCGAGTACACTCACGTTCCTCCGCTGGGCGCTGCGAGTCCGGTGGAGGAATTCGGCACGGCTTCCCAGGTTGCGGAAGACGCAAACTGCGCGACGATTTGCGGTTTGAAAGCCGGTTACCCGACTTCCAGGATTTCTTCCGCAACCTGAGAAACCGTGCCGAAAGAGCCAGCCGGTTTGAGACCGGGTTGAAGTCTTATTTAACTGAGTCCCCACCTTTCGCCGCCGCCTGGCCGGCAGTGGAGCCTACGTCCAACTGATAACTCTTTCCGTGAAAGCGCAGGGCTGTGAGTTCGCGGCCGTTGCCTGTGCTGTGCGTCTCAGCAGCATCTTCGCTGGCCTTGGTATTGAGCGGCGTCACGGTCGCAGGCGCTGTTGCCACTTCCTTGCTGCCGCGCAGTATGTGGAGATTCACGCCGGGCCCGTCACCGTCCCAGGTCACCTTGTACTCACCGGCGGGAACTTGTTTGCCATTGATTTGAACCGAGTCACCAAAGGTGACGTATCCCTGGTGTCCGGCCCCTCCGGCAAAGGCCGGAGTTGTGAGCGCAATGCCCGCGGCGAGAATCAACACTCTGGAAGATAGCGATAACTTCATGGTTACTCCTTTTATTCCCGATTACGTCGGGTGCGGTTGGGGCGGGCGCACACAGGCCGTCAGGCGACTTGCAATTCCTGCCTGAAGGCCTAAAATCTTCGTGGGTTCGAGAAAAGCTGGGCGCCAAAACGCACTGCTTTTCTTCTGCGGGGATCGTACTCGCCTGGGCCGCCAAACCATGGGCGGGAACGATCCCTGGACCCTTCTGATTTCTTCATCGCAAGAACGCCGCGCTCGCTTCCTTGCTCACACTAGATACGCCGGGCCGCTACAAAAGGTTGCAGAACTCCGACGTATTTGCTCTTTAGACGAAACTATAGTTCGCGGGTTAGCTATTCCTGCTACACGCCTTCAATCTATTTATCGTTAAAGAACGTCGTAACCTGCCAAAGATGCGCGACTGTTCGAAAATGAACGCGCGCTGCGCATTTAGGTGCTCGAAACTGGACGCCGCGAAGAAAGTGTTCGAAAGCGAACGTCATGAGCCGCGACGGAGATTAACTTGCGCGTTAACTCACTTGTCACGCAAGTGTGCCCTCAAATACGTCATCAAGAAGAGGATTCGGGATATGGGATGACGTACGGTTTTTCGAATGAAATCCCGCAATTGAGAGCAAGGCTCCAGATTTGCGGAGGGACCGTGCGCGGCCAGCTTCCGCATCTTTCCGCCGCAAAGACCCTTCAATGAAAAAGTTTTTGATGGTGACGTAGGCGGGGCGACAGGAATTCAAATAAGCAGCTTTCAGGCTCTGAGATTGGTTAACCAAGCACAACACAGAATGCGGTGCAGAAGGTCCGCAAGGCGCCGAAGACATATAAGAGCCGCGACCGGGGCAAAGAAAGGGCAGCACCGCCACCGAAGTAACGGGCTATCGCTCACGACCGTTGTTCATAAAAATGCTTGGCATCGTCAGCGGCCTTGCTCGCCAGTCAACGTAGTATGCGCGGCAAAACCCATATTTCACGTGTGCTGAGGCATAGCTGCGAAACCGGCCGTCTCCGCTTCAGCCGCTGCTTTCTGCATGGTAGGCGAGAGCAAAACATAAGCGCTGTTCCATGCGTCACGGACCTCCGGCGTAAAGGCCTCCCCGAGCCCTGACTGCAGAGTCCATAGCAGCGCTTCGCCGACATTCAGCGCGGCGGTGCTCCTACTGGTGTGCCGTCAGCATCTTCCGGTTCCGGGAACGCAAGTATCATCGGCGTACGCAGGCTTTCCAGTGGATCGGAATGGGAAATCTGGAACGGCATCCAGTTCGAAGGACGTAGCGGTGCAACCCACGAAATTGACATCTAGGGCTAGGGCTTTCCCATAGTTTCTTGACCACGTGTTCCACACGAATCCATCCCTCGTCCGTCTTGAAACCGGTTTGCTGCCGTTTTTGCGTTCCGGATAAATGATTCTATGGCGTTGCTGACCACCGACAGTTTCTACGAATCTTTGGAGCAAAACGCAGAAATCGCTCAGCTCAGGAGAGTGACATAAAAGGAAGACGGGATCATCAAGAGGCAATTCGTTAAACCTGTCGCATGCCTTCTCCGTTTCGTTTTGGGGAATTGGAAACAGGGATGTGAGCAGCTCTGTACAGATTAGCCACGAGGCAGCATGGTAATTTGTTTCGGCCAGGAAACGCTGCCCAGTCACCAAAGTGTCGAATTAGAGAAGAGGAGAGAACGATGCAGAGAAGGAAACAGGGCCTTCATGGATCCGTATCTCACTACTTTGAATCATCCTACTCCGCAGGACACGATGATGGTTATGAGGGGGTGATGGAAGTCACAGTCAGAGCGGACAGCGCCCTCTACGATGAAATCGAATCAGTGAAACGCTTGTGTAAGATCGCGGCCCACCCTGCGAGCGTTTGAGCTGTTCGGTACGTCGCTGCTGGCACTTAATCAATGCCATGGACACGCGACAAGGCCGGATAACAAACCCGGCGGCCTCTGCCCCATGACGCACATGCTTGGGCGACGCCGGAGGTTGGCTCTGTCCCGGCGAACTTGAAACGAGCTGTGGTTGTAGCAGTAGCGCGGGTCCGGCTTTTATCAGCAATCGACTTGAGAAACACCTAGGAGATGAAGCATGAGAATGACAAAACTGCTATTCGCATCGATTTTCGCATTATTGCTAATGGGCTTTCACGGTGCACCGCTGCAAGCCCAGAACGCCATGCAAAATCCCACCATGGACACGAAGGACACGAAATCGCAAATGGAACAAATGCGCGCCCAGATGGAGCAGATGCGCGTACAGATGGAACAGATGCAGGCCTTGATGAAGGACAGCATGGCTAAAATGGCTGCCGCCGATGCCGCGATGAAGAGCCACATGGAAACGGAACAAGCCAGCATGAAGAGCCAGATGGAACTGCAGCACGCGGTGGTGAATCAGTTGCAAACGATGACGGACCACATGCAGGCGATGGCTGCCCACATGTCCATGATGCAGGACCCAATGGACATGCACAAGAAGGATGGGAAGACGATGCAGAAGCATAAAGGGATGGCAGACGATCAGAAAAAATGAGCCCGACGGTGTCCCGTATTCTTAAACCGCAATTCCGTAGGAGGTCCCGTGCACGGATATGGTTGGAACATGGGTTGGATGTGGATGTTCGGAGTGGTGCTGATCATTGCTCTGGTCGTCCTGGTACTCCGAACACGCAGGTGATATCTGTGTGCTCAGACTTGGTGCATTGACGTTCGCTGCCCCATTGACAACATTTGGACGCACATGCCCCATGTGAAAGAAAGGACAATGTGATCTACCAAAAATCATCGAAGCACTCGCCGCAGGAAGTTGAGCATAGTCTCCGCGAAGCCGTGCAGCGGCATAAATTCGGCGTTCTTCACGTTCTGGATCTTAAGACCACTCTGCATGAGAAGGGGATTGATCTGAACAACGAGGTTCGAATCTACGATGTCTGCAACCCCCAGGCGGCATCGCAGGCCCTGAACCAGGACATGGCCACGGCAACGGTGCTGCCGTGCCGGATCGCTGTCTACAGCAATGCCGGCGGCAGCACGATTGCCACAGTGAAACCGACGGATCTTTTCGCAGCAACCGGCCTTCGGCATGCGAACACTCTGGCGCAGGACGTAGAACGAGCACTTCTCGCTATCATCGACGAAGCGGCAGCGTAGACCTATGCGCCAGTAAGGTTGTTATTAGGTCTGCTGGGAGGGTCGGAGCATTGAGCACGTTCCATCCGAAAATCGGTGCCTTGCGAGTACCACGGAGCCAACATTTGCGAACGAGGGAGAAATAATCATGATGAGCAGAGCTTACACGTAAGCGTGCGCTAGCTCCGGGGAAGACTGCGGAAGAAGTTTTCAAACTTGCGCTGGAGAACGATCTCGGTCTGTCCGCGGCACAATCCATTCGCGACGCAGTCAAGAGATCTCGGTGAGCCCTTGCTGTCGCGTCCGGATAATGGCTCGACAATCAAGATTGCAGCAACCGGCAAGCTTTTTATGGCTTGGTCAATTAATAAAATCTCCCGCATGCGCAGCAGTTCACGCGAAGAGTTACTGTATCCGGGATTGCGGCACGAGCTTATTGCCTTGACGCCAGCGCTCGACGACAGCACTCTGAAACCAGTCTCTCTTCAGATCTGCATGATCCGCGTCGAACGGCGGATCTTTGTGCCGTTGAGGAGAACTCCGCGAATCCATTTGGGACAGTGACAGCGCCGCCAGTGAGCATCACCCGAATGTGCGCACTTGACCAGATGGCGAGTGTAAACGTGGAGCATTTTGCCGCTTCCTTCAGAATTTCTGAATTAGCGCCGAGCGTAGAGGCGAAGCAAAATTCGCGCAAATCGGCTTCGTGGAAGGGCGTTTTTCGGTGTAGAAAAAACGGGTCGGCGGTACATAGGAGGTACACCACCGAGAGCCTGTCGCTAACTTATTGATTTCAGAGCCGTTAAAATGGTGGCCAGAGACGGAATCGAACCGCCGACGCCAGCCTTTTCAGTTTGTGGATGAGCTGTATTTCTAACGACTTAACAGGCTTCAGGTGGCTGCTTAAGTCCTTGAATAGTCGTTATAGACAGTTGAATCATGGGCTGGAATCGTGGGCTGGAAATGGTCACCCCTTCTCCAAGGCCCGGTATTGATTCAATCGGTATTGATTAGAATTGTGCTTGCGCTAACCATCGTCCCAACGTTTTTTGCACGGCCTATATCGACTCTGGGGGTCAAATCGGACCGGCCTCCCGCGCTAACAGAATGCCGCGTCCAAGTTTGCGGCTGCGTAGCAGGTTTGCGCTGTCCCGGATCAGCGAATGGGGTCGAGGACCGCCCTCGACTGCAGTTGGAAGGAGCCTACCCAGAGGAGAGCATCATCGTGAACACACCTGTCCTCATCTTTGCGGGAGGCTAAAATTTATCAGACGAGGATTTTGAGCAGTTGCGTTGGCGGGGTCTTTTAGAGGGGTGGACGCCTTGAGAGGTTGGTATAGGGCGCTTAGAGGCGTACGCTCACTTTGCGGCACGGAGGGGGAGATTCGTCGGAACCTGGTGTTTGGGAAGAGATGGTAACTCTGTGCGAGTCTCTTTTCCTTTGGCTTAGAGCACCAGCTTGCGGCAATAGAATGCTTCAGCGTAACCACTGTCTGAGTTGCATTCCATCCCGCGCAGCCGCATCAGAGAGGTAAATGTGTCTTCCCGGAACCAGCGCCTGCACCGCTGCGACCGGAAGGTATCCATGAGATACCGGACCTTCTGGGCACAATGCTCGGAAGAGAGCGTCACGAAAAGGCCAGGTTGTCCGAGATCCCCGTCATATTTCGGAACCTCAAATTCCAGGATCAGCTGATCCCGGAAAGTGTTCCAAGTGAGTTCGGAAATCAAGCGGTGATCCTGATGAGCGTCCTTGTGACTATGGGTAAAAATGAGGTCGGGCCTCACCATCTGCTTCAAGTCCTCAAAGACCTCCTTGACCTCCGCTCCAACGAAAGGCATGAAGCCATCCCTGAAAGTCTTGAGCAGCGGCGGTGTAGGAGGAGTTGCGCCGCCAAAGAGCGTGGCTCCGCGCCTCGCCTCAGTCTCACGTACGCCAATGGCGCTGAACACTACCCAGTGAAACGACCAGTGCGGATACTGCTCTCTGAATCGAAGGATGGTGCCGCCGCATCCGATTTCGATGTCATCGGAGTGAGCTCCCAGACACAAGATGTTCATGGGCGCTGCCGGACCGTCCGGAAATGTCAGGCTACGCATGCAGCCTCACTTGGAGAAGGGCCCTCTGGCCGACCGTTGCCGTTTGTCTTCCAAACCTCCCAGGGAGCGGCGCCAGCTCCATATAGATTTTCCAGGTGCTGCTTATCTTTAAACGTATCCATGCTCGTCCAAAATCCGTCATAACGGTATCCGATGAGCTGCTTTTCATCGATTAACCTACGGAAGGGCTCCTGCACGAGCTCTTCTTTGGCATGAACGTAGTCAAAAATTTGATGCTTGAAGATGAAAAAGCCCCCATTGATCCGCAACGTCCCATTGTTGAGGGCGCGGATCTCTGAGACCAGGCTTCCGTTGCCTTCCTGCACTGACACCGTGTGATAGCTGAGGTTTGGCCGCACACAGAGGAAGCTGGCGATCTTGTCATGCTGATGAAAGTGTTCCAGCTGTTCCGGGAGAGGAAGATCGGTCAGGCCATCGCTGTAATTGGCGAGAAATTCCTTCTCGCCATCAAGATATTTCTCCACGGCTTTAAGCCGCTGTCCAATATTGGAACGAATGCCAGTGTCGGCGAAGGTAATCTGCCAGTCCTGGATATCGCTGCTTATCAGCTCCAGCCTTTTTCCGCCCGCCGATAAAACGAAATCGTTGGATTCGCACTCGTTATACGTAAGAAAGTACCTTTTGATCACGTCCGCGCGATAACCCAGGCAAAGAATGAAATCTTTGTGCCCGAAGTGGGCATAGTACTTCATCACATGCCACAGAATCGGCCGGTAACCGATATGTACCATGGGCTTGGGGACATCTTCCGCATCGCGGATCCTCAATCCCAGTCCGCCGCAGAAAAGAACGACCTTCATATGGCATCCTCCTAGGCAAGCTCAACGACAGACGCCGCAGCCCCTTGCTGTATGGCCGCCTGTCATCGAGATGCTTTTGTTTCGTGGCTAAGGCAGCGTCTGCGCAAAAGATGATTTGTCAGGCCGATACGCCTGCTCAGTGGCTGGTCGAACTGAGTTGTGAAGCTAGGGCCCTCTGCGCGGCCGCCTCGCCGCTCTTGAAACTCTCGTCAGTCCACATATAGCCCCAATCTCCATATCGCCCGCAATACGCGATACCAAGATCATCCAGATAACCATGTACGATTTTGAGGGCAGCGGCGCGGTCCAGATCGAAAATGACGTTTGCATACGGGACGAACATCGCCCTGCGGAACAGGAGTTGATCGCTCTCGCGAAGCAGTCCGCATCGCCGCAGATCCCGAACGACGGGATCGATCCAATCATTCGGTGAGCCGGTAAACGGCTTGTACTTGCGTGAAAAATAGATTTCGGCTTGAATGCTTCCTGTGCCTGGAGGCACATTGCCGGAAGAAAGCTTGTGCGGAAATCCGAGCCTTGTGAAGCAAATATCTTCGTCGTAAAAGTAGGTGATATGGGCGTTAGAGAGGTCTTCCCGGTCCACTCCGAGGTTAACGAGAACGCAAGACGAGCAGGCCAATCGTCCCGCGGCATCAAGGACGTCCAGCGGTGTTCCGACGATCATGGGAATGAGATCGAGCAGGGGTAACGAGGATATCAAGGCGTCGTAGCCGGCTGTCAGACCGTTTGCAAACCTGAGTTGCCGTGCTTGGGGATCGATCGACACAAGCTCATGATTGAGCTTCAGACTTCCCAGTGGGACAAATTTCTTCAGATAAGAGACAAATCCACCCTCCCTCGGGTAGCGGAAATGGGTGATGTAATGAACTTGTGGGGCGCTGGGTGAGATTGCGCCCCGGAGCACTTCCTCCAGGCTGGGACGATAAATGCGGGGGCCAAGCCAATCCGTGCTCATGTTCTCTGCATTCGTAAGGTGGTACTTTCGCGTGTACTGCATGGGGAACAGTTCGGCAAACGTCGAGCCAAAGCTGGCCAGCAACCATTCGGCGTAGTTCTTGACCGGCCGTTCAGCACTTTCGCGTGCCGTCACAAAATCTGCAACAACTTTGATGATCACCTCTTCAGGCAGGCCATGAAGGTGAAGTTGCACCGGGTGGAGCGGCCAATACCCGCGCCAGTAATTGTTCAAGGTAATCTGAACGGTTTCGTATTCGTTATCAACGCTCTCGGCGAAAAGCTGCTGAATGCGGCTGTCCTTTGTAAAGGAGATATGTGGCCCAACGTCAAACAGAAAGCCGTTCTCGGAGCGGAACGATGCCGTGTGGCCTCCGTGGTAATTGTTCTTGTCGTACATGACCGGCGTGATGCCCTCGGCAAAGAGCCTGTAGGCAGCGCCGAACCCGGCCATGCCGGTGCCTAAAATGACAATGTTTGGCATGGAAGAATATTCCTCCTACTCTTGTCTAGGACAAAGATCCACTGAGGACGGAAGGTCCAGGAGCACCGCTATGCTGAGTAGCGGGAATGACATCTTCTTGCGAGAGGGCCTCATAGCGCTCAATCTGCATCCGGGTCCAAGTCCGGAGATCCTTGCCCTGATCGAACGCTCGATACCACTCGACAATCCACGAGAGCGCCTGCTTCAGCGGCATCACAGGGTGCCAGTTCAGGCAATCCCGCGCTTTGGAGGTATCTAGTTTCAGAAAGCGGGCCTCGTGCGGATGCGTACCAGAATCGTGACTCCAGGAAGCGTCATGCCCCCATAGCCGCGCCAATTCATCGGCGATCGAGGAGACAGGTTGCGCATCTTCCGTTGCGGGCCCGAAGTTCCAGGCCGACGAAAAAAGGGAGGCATTTTCGGAGAGGCGTTGCGCAAGCATCAGATAACCGCGCAGCGGCTCCAGCACGAACTGCCAGGGCCGGACCGAAGAAGGATTCCTGATTGAACACGGCCGGCCGGCAAGGAAGGCGCGCATCAAATCGGGTATCAATTGATTGCTGGTCCAATCGCCGCCTCCAATCGCATTGCCGGCACGAGCACTTGCGAGAGCGATTCCATGAGACGAAATTGAAGCTGTAGGGAAGAACGATTCGCGATAAGCCGTCGTGACGAGTTCGGCACAACCTTTGGAATTGGAGTATGGGTCCCGTCCTCCCATCGGTTCGTTCTCACGATAACCCCACACCCACTCGTGGTTCTCGTAGCATTTGTCGCTGGTTACGTTGATGACTGTACAAGGCTGCGTCAGCTGGCGTAGCGCTTCCAACAGGTGTACGGTGCCCATCACGTTAGAGGAATAGGTTTCAACGGGATCTTCATAACCACGTCGAACCACGGACTGGGCCGCCATATGAATGACTACCTGTGGGCCGCATTCGGTCAGCGCGGCCTTAAGCCGTGCGAAGTCGCGAATGTCGGCTTGAATCGAGTGGACAACGTCTGCCACCGTTGCCTGTTCGAAAAGGCTTGGCTGCGTGGGAGGATCCAACGCATATCCTGTGACTCTGGCTCCCAGGGCATCCAGCCAAAGCGAGAGCCAGCTTCCTTTGAACCCGGTATGCCCGGTGAGAAATACAGCCCGGCCTTTCCAAAATGAGCGGTTAAGCATGATCGAAGTACTCCGCTGGACTAGAATTCGGAACACCCGATTCGAGAACGCAGTGGTCGACGGTGCGTTGTGGATCGCGAAACTTCATTGCACTCTTGTCCTCGCCAAATCCTGCGGCCAGGAAGTGTCCGCCTGTTTCTGTGACCAACGTTGATTCTGTTCACGCCAGAGTGCATCCACAATCCGGCCCGCTGGTACAGCGACGTCATGGAACGAGAGCACACCATCTTTCTTTATGTCTTGGAGCAGCACACAACCCTCTGAGAGACCGATGGGCAGCGCATCCATCTGGCGGGCTGCAGTGTGGTTCTCGATCAATCCGTAAGTACAGAACCCACCGATGCCGTCGAGCGGCTCGCCGGCTGTCAGATCACGCTTAGCTACCGCGACTACTTCACACACTGGGCCTCCGAGGGGCGCGACCGTCGCATCCTGGTGGATAACGGCGCGACCAATCGTGGATGCAATCTGGATGTGAGGCAGGTGAAACGGCGTGTAGAAAACGTAAAACGGTCCGTCGCCGAGCTTGTAATACGCCAGCTGGACCTGTTTCAGCGGGGACTGCTCGTGCACGATAACGAAAGCACCGGTGTGCGGTGCTGCTCCCAGCGCGTAATCCACAAGTCCTGTACCGAGCATCTGGTCAGACGGAAGCAGCTCTGCCATTTCACCGACATAACGGCAGGCTGGCCCATACATTCCGCGGCGGCCCGCATGGAAACCCGTGGCGTTGGCCAGCACCGTAGTCTCCATGGACAGCTTGGTCGCATCTGCGAAAGACGTGACCTTCCTCACGTCCTGGTCGTGCCTCTCAGCAAATGCCCGCTGTGTTGCCGGATTCCTATAGTAGTCAACCATCCCTTTAATGTTGCCCGCCGCCACGGGCCTGAGCCCCAGCGATCGCAGGTAGCGCAACAGCGTCATGGCTACACCGGGCTCATCACCGTCAGTATGAGTGACCACCACGCCGGCCGCATCTGCTTTTAGCTTGAGGAGCGGCCCGAGAAGAGAATCCAGTTCCGCGTTCACCAGGACAACATGTTTGCCGTGGTCAAAGGCGTCGAGCACGACACGAACTGCGGCTTCGACGGTTCCCGTCACTTCAATCATCAAATCGATGGCGTTGCAGGCGGTCAGGACTGAGGGGTCACGCGTCAGCACCGGGATTCCATGCGCAATTGCGGTTTCTGCCTCGCCGGAAGAACCCGCCTCACACCACGCGGGGATTCCCGCCTCTTCCAGCGCTCGTTCAGCATGTTCTATTGTCCGGTTGGCGATCGCTGCCAAGCGTATCCCGGGGACAGGCGTTGCCAGTTGTAAGGCAATGGCGCGACCGGTGGCGCCCGCTCCAACCATTCCGATGCGGATGGGGTGCCCCATCGCTTCACGCTTTTGAAGGGCAGTATCGATCATCATGGAAACCTCCTAAGGCTTCACAAGCGGCCAGTTTCGATCTTGTTCTGAAATGATTGTTGGGGGCAGGAGCCATTGAATGGCAAACGCAGGATCGTCGAAACGCACACCGCGGGCGGCGCTCGGGCTGTAGAACTGCGAGGCCATATAGAACATTTCCGTGCCATCTTCCAAGGTCTGGTATCCGTGTGCGCAGCGCTCGGGCACATATAACATCCGGCCATTCGCCGCGCTCAATTCAGTTCCATACCACTTGCCGTAAGACGGTGACCCGGGTCTTAGATCAATTACTACGTCGAAAATGGCTCCTCTCGTGCACCGGACCAGCTTGGCTTCCGGAGCAGGGGTATCCTGAAAGTGCATGCCGCGAATGGTTCCTTTACGTACGCTGAATCCCATGTTTGCCTGGACAGGCAAGAACCTGAGACCGTTATCCGTAAACTCTCGGACACACCAGGCGCGCATAAATCGTCCACGATCATCCTCGTGTGGGCTGGGCTCGACTAACATTGCGCCGACGACGCCAGTTTCCCTGAAGATCATTCCGTTACATCCGTGGGACTTCTTTGTACCTGATGGGTTTCTATGGGTGCCTGATAATGAATCCGTTCCGGAAACCATTGCGTGGGTAAGCACATTTAGATTCCTGCTCTGGGCGCGAAACTGGCGCAGGCCTCAGCGTTCCGCAGCTGTTTGGAAGCACGCGTTCTCCACAGCACTGACCTGCCGGGCCAGGGCTTGAAGACGTCTTTTTCGTTCGCGAAGTTGTGGCATTGGTGCAAGACCTACCGCGTTAAGGATGGTCTCCCACCGATAAACCCAGTCGTGTCTCAGCAGGCTCTGCACCACATTCGTCCGCCGAATGCTCTCCTGCCTTGCGGGTTGCCTGTCCAGGTCGTCAATGATGCGGCTGATTTCACTTGAGTCGTAATCGAGATGAATGACAGCATCAGGCCAGTCAAAAAGCGTCTCGAACGCTTCGGTATGCGGCCGTTCGCCGATCATAATCGTGCCCGACGCGGCCCCTTCAAAATACCGGTTGCCAATTTCAATCTGCTTGCCCGTTTTCTCGGGCCGATCGATCAATCCAGGATTGACGATGAAAAAGCGGCTTCTCTTTGCGGTATTTGCAAAAAGCGCCCGGTGCTGGGCTGGATCGACGGCCTTATCTCCGGCAATGCTGTCATGTAGATAAAACAGGCCATCATCAGCTGCCATTCTTAGCAACGCTCGATGTGTGATCTCGGACCGGCGTCCAATGCTGTAGACGTCGATTGATCTTTCGGGCGGTTTCGGATAGGGACTGAAGAGCAGTGCATCAACTCCCGGGGAAAGAAAAACGCACTTGCTGCGAATACGCGCGCTCAGTGGCTTGACGCTTTGACTGTAGTAAAGCACGACAACATCGAACTTCTCGAGAAGACGATAGTAGTGGCGATACCCGGCTATTTCTCTTGCCCAGAGTTCGTCGATCAGACAAACAGAGGTTGTACATAGGTCTTTCCAGCTTATGGCGGCGTCTACCAGCAACAGGTCTGCCGGGTAGCCGCAGACCGCGAAAAACAAGTCATAGCGCGTTTGACGCCGTATTCTTGGAATGCCTGGATTCAATAATATTGGCGTCCGGCAGGCTACTCGCTTCGCGAGATCGTAACGGAAACTGGACGGGTCAGCCTGCGGGGCCAACAGTTCGACCGAATCAATCTGCGAGATCAGATTTTCGAATTCAAAATGAGGACAACGGAAAAGAAACTTTCCAAAAATATTTCTCTGCGAAAAAAGGAGCACACGCGGATTAGCTAGTTGCGTATTCATCAAATATATCTCGTTTTAGTGGGCTGTACTTCGCGGAAAGGCGTAAGCTTTCGCCCCCGACGGGCGCAAGCGCAGCACATTACTGATATAGCGGTTCAAGTTTGTTATCTATTTACGAGCGTGACTTGCGTCGGCTTGATCTCTGCCGCCACACCAGGCCGCTCGCTGCGGACCAAGCATGTAGTGCGCTGGCCCGAGGGCGCGATAGCGATAAGCTGATGGCAGCAGCGGCCACGAGTCCCACTGGCACGCAGACCAGTACTTGCACAAACGGCGCCGCATGGGACAGCATTCTGTGTGCGAAAGCTGTCGGAATATACACACCCGCCCAGCAAGGCAGATAAGCCAGGAATCCTTTCCAGAGGTCGCGGGCACCCACCGGACCTTGTTGCCCTCCGAGATAATAATAAAGCGGCAGGCGGAGTCCGATGCCGGCAGCGGCTGATGCCAAAACGACCCCAAGCGGCCCCCAGCGGAGGCCGACGATATAGGCGGCAACGGTTATCGCGCCCCCGATGGAATAGGCATTGAACAGGGTCCGGCCTCGGCCCTGACTCATGCACAGCCAGCTGGGCGTAAGCGACAATGGCAGGGAAATTGCAACCAGAGTAAATGCCGCGAACAGCGGCGCCGCAGGCTTCCATCGCGGCCCCAGAAGAAGAAGCACGAGCGGCTCCGACAGAACCAGGCACAAAGCGGCGAAGGGAAACGTAATCAGCGCGAGGATATCGTAAGCGCGCAAAAATGTGCGCTTGTACCGAACAGGGTCAGATTGAAGCCGTGAGAGCACCGGTATCATGACCGAGGTAATCGGTATAAGAACTTGCTGAAGCGGGCGCGTCAACAAGACGCTCGCCCGCGAGTAGAGACCCAGCGGTTCCGCCCCGCAATAACGCCCAATCAGGATGCTGTCGGCAGTTGCTGAGATTCGTCCGACAACGTCCGATAAGGTCAGTTGTGCCCCAAACCGCAACAGGGGTCGTACGCCACTGTTGCGTCGTGGCAGGGTCGGGCGCCACCCCGAGATCCACCAGGTAAGAACAAGTCCAGCTGCAGTTAGGCACATCTGCTGACCGACCAGAGCCCAATATCCGAACCCCAACAGTGCCAGAGCGAAGGCGGTCAAGATTCCCGCGAGCATGGAAGTGACATCGATGATGGCAAGGGCTCGGAATCGCATCTGCCGGGTCAGAAGAGCCTGATGCTGGACAGTCGATCCTGACAGAAGAAATGTCACGGAGAGCGTGAGCATGATAGGTATGAGCCGCGGATCATGATAAAACCGCGCCACCACAGGCGCCAGAGCCAGACTGAGCGTGGCAATCACGCCGCTGAGAGTGACGTTGATCCAAAACAGGTTCGAGACCTGATCTTCAGTTATGATCTCCCGCTGCACGGTCGCAGTGGAGAGACCCAAGTCTTTCAACAGGCCGAGGAGAGTGGTCACTGCAAGGACCATGCCGACGAGCCCGAAATCCTTCGGCCCCAGCAGGCGTGCGAGAACCACTGCGGAGATCAGGTTAAGAACAAACTTGGCCGCCTGAGCACCGCCGGTGACAACGCCGCCCAACACAGCATGCTTCCCGATATTCTCGGTCAAATGGTCAGTGCGGAGATACTCTGGGCCAACGGCGGCAATCGAGTCTACCTTGCCTGGGGGCTCGACCTGTACATTGCTACCCACGCAGTACTCCGGAGACAATCATCGGTTTCACTGTTGGTCTCGGTTCTGCCGCCATTTGATGACCTGCACGATTGGGTCGGTACGATGCTCTCTGCTCAAAAACCGTTGGGGACTCGCCACCACCACCAGCACAGACATTTTTCGAGGGCGTGAGGAGGGTGGCGACATGCCTGCGGCAAGTTCTTTCCCGACACTTGCCCAAGGGCAGAGCTTTGGCCCAAAGATCCTCAAGTCGTTGCTTTGGGTTGACGCTCCACAAGTTCGCGTGTTTGGTGGCGAACCGGTTTAGATCTTTTGCTTAGGCCGGCCTGTTCGGCGAAAAAATGCCAGGAGCCGGCTGGGACCAGGATTAGTTGACGGTCAACCTCAAACTAGCCGGAGCAGGTGGGGCAGTAGCACCGCTTCGCAGCGGGTGAGGATACGTATATGGGGTGTAGTAAACCGTCCAGGTATTCGCAGAGGTGCAAGTGTACAGAGTGGGCGGATTAGTGTCAGTTGTCCAATAGGCAGGATTGGCGCCGCTGTAACCGCCAATTGCAGAGGTACAGGTGGCCGGACGTGCTGCTAGCGTTCCTTGGCCAACTCCGCTAGTGCCGTCAAAGCTGGCGTTATAGTTGAAGAACTCCCGGTTGGCGATTATGTCCGTTGGCATATTGCCGTCATTTGTAAACCGTGCCGCGTCCTCCTCTACGCCGCTGCCGGGCCATGTATAAAGCGGATTCAGGGTGCTTGTGCCGCTGCTCATATTACTGGTAAAGATGTGGCCAGTCTGATCCAAGCACGGCCAACCGCTCTTGCCACTCACATTTCCGTCCCATGCATGAGTGCCGTCGCACAGGTAGAACGGCGTACACCCGCTACCGTCGGAGCCGCAGCCCTGAGTGGTCGAGCTCCGATAATTGTTGAGTTCAACGCTGCCCGAATATGGTCCCGTCACCGAATTGTTATAAATCACCCCGCTGCCGGACCGCAGGTAGATGAGCGTCCAAATGGAGCTCCCGGTATTGTTGCTGATTGTGTTGTTGTACATTTCGAAGCTGATGGCCCCACGCCGCGCATTCAGATCAGCCCCGTGATCGCCCCAAAAGGTGTCGATAACATTATTGTGGCGAAAGACGAATCGTGCCCCGCCGCCCGTGTCGATGGCGCCGTCGTAGATGCTGCCGCCGGAATAGTCGAAGATATTGTCTTCAACGAAGATGGCGTTTGGGCCACCCAGGACGTAGGGGTGAGTCCAAGGCAGACTTTCGTTCGGTCCCATCGGCGAGTCGTCGGCCAAGATGGTAATAGACTGCAAAGTGCCACTGCCTTTGATGAAGCTGTTGTTATCAATGAGACCGCTTACCTCATAGCCATTGGTGCCAACTTCCAGCGCGCGACCGCCGATGACATTGCTGAATCGGCAGTGATCGATGCGGAACGCGTTGTGGGCATCAGCCACCGCAGTGACGTTTACCACTCCGGCAGAACTGTTCGCCCCGTTCCCATCGAAGCTGAAGCCACTGACGCGGCTCAAACCGATTCCGTCCTGAACATTCATCTGAATAGCGGTGTTTCCCGTAGCATTAACGATGTCAGTGACACCGACGCCCGCGCCTAGTACGGTGACGCCTTTGGAAGAAGGGATCGACACCGCTGTCGACCATGTACAGGAGCCCGCCGGTACCAGAACTGTGTCTCCGCTCGCAGCCGAATTGATTGCATTCTGAACAACCCCCTGGGAACAGGAAGCAGCGTTGACCGTTGCCGCCGCAGCAGCGACAGGCAGGCACAACGCCATCAGGGACAACAGAAGCAATTTGTTCGACTGCATTCCAGCTCCTTGTACGCACAATTATTTGCTGAACTACGACTTTAAGATTTGTCGGACGTGCAAGTGCTGTCACATTTTTCCTTCGCAACCTGTTCTCGTCAACCGCGACATCAAAGTTCCCTAATCGGAAGGACGAGGTGGATTCAATCGGCGGCACACCGTGGGTTGCACAATAGTAATCCGTCATGCGTGGCCCTTCGTGGAAAGCCGGGTCCAGGACGAATTTCACTTGTCACTCTCCTGAGGACCGGGCCAGCTTATTGGGTCACATAGGGCTCTTTGATGGGATCAATTTTTATGGCCGCCATCAGTTTTCCGGCGTGGTTGGCCCATTTTACCAGAAGCGCCATGAACCGATGGTGAGGCAAAAGCAAAGCAAAGGGGAGTACGGCTCCGTATACGACCAGGGCGAGCAGTGACTTGGTGATCTCGCGGACACCAAAGGTCGGATGAGAAGCGGCTGCGGCACCTTGCAGCAGTGCTCTTTTCAGCATGAACGAGCGCTTCCACCGGATGGGGGACACGGTCTCATACGCCACCGCCTCATCACACCAGACAAAACGGTGACCTTCGGCGATCGAGCGTCTGAAAAAGTCTTGATCTTCCCCCGTTCGAAACTCGGGCCGGAAGGGCCGTTCATCCGCGGGCATGATGGAACGCTTGAGAAGCACATTGCCGGTTCGTCCCTTGCTCCAGTCGATCACCAGACCTGTGGGGTATGTTGGGCGATCGTAGAAGTTGCCCTTCGCTACCCAGTGCGGAGGCACCTGGTCGAAGTGGCGCTTCACCGGGCCGATGACGCCATCAGCACGGTACTTCTCGCACGCCAGGAGCAGGCTCAGCAGCCATTCCTTGGCTGGAAACTCGTCGTCATCGATGAAAGCGATGAAGTCCCCGTGAGCATTTTGGACAGCTTTATTCCGCGCCGCCGAAATATTCTGCCGGGGCTCGACGCAATACACGATCGGAACCGAGGATGAGCGGGCGTACCCGGAAACAAGGGGTTGGGCAGATTGCAAACGATCATTGTCGACGACCACAATGGAGTAGGTAAACAGGCCATCGCTCCGCTGGTTCTCGAGAAACTGCAGCAGACGCTTCAGGAGCGCACCCCGCTTGTACGTGCAAATACAAACGGTAATATGAGGTGATTCGGTCACGTCACTAAAGACTTTTTTCAAAAGTCGCTTTGCTTGGCGATTTCAGCCGCAATCCAGGGTGTGGGCTGCCATTCCAAAAGGCGTTGCGTTTTGACTGGCTGCTCTAGCCACGGTTGAGCGCTTGGCTTCGGCTTTTGTGCCCAGGTGATCGCGAACAAAAAGAAGATCCAAGTCGGGGTCATCATCCTGAAAAATGCTGCTTCGGAGAAGTTGTAGACGATGCCAACCAAAAAGAAGGCGAGGTTGATGTTTCCGAGCCCCGGGTTGCGGCGCCAGGCAGCGAATGCATTTCGGTATCCTGTCACCAGGACCATAGCCAGTAAGCTCACACCGAGCCACCCTAGATTCGCATAAACCTCTATATACCCGTTGTGGGATTGGCCTGGATGCCAGGCATAGGCTGCCCACATCATCTGGAGGCGGCTTCCCAGCCAAAAGTTCTCAAATCCCGATCCAACCAAGGCGTGAGGTGTCAGCCTGATCACTTGGGCCCAGATACCGGTCCGGTCTGTCAGCTCCAGGCTGCGCCCCAGTGCGTGCAGCACGGTAGCGATGCCGACGAAGACCACCGTGGCCGAAACAAATATCTGGCCTGCGAGCAGTAGGAGAACGAACTCCGGCCTGCGGCGGGCTAAGCGAGAGCTTGCTACTACCAGGATAACCCCGGCCATCAGAAAACAGACCCAGGACGTCATGGAATTGGTAATCCAAAAGAGCCACAGGATCATTGACAGTACCACGCCGTTCGCAATCAACTGCCGGTTGCGCCCCCCTGCCTTTCGGTCTCGATAGGCACGAAGGAGCCGCCACAGACAGATCACTCCGCAGCAGAGGCAGATCGCACCCAATGCATTCTTGTTGGTTGTGACCCCAGTGTAGCGGACTTCGCCAGTCCATCGACTGTACTCTCGGCCATAGGCGGGGTAATACTTGATCAGCAAAACGGAAAACGGCATCAACACAAAACTGAGGCGCGCAAACAGTTTCTTCATGGCCGACCACGGATCGACTTCGCTTAACACGATCAATACCATTGTGAAGTCGCCCACCGCCTTGATCCAGCGTTTGAATCCGATGTCCGGGTAATCGGCCCAGCCCAGGCTCACCAGACAATACAGAAAGAAAATGAGGATTGGGGCGTTCCCCCGCAGGAGTCTTCCGGTCTGCCGCCTCCTTCTCAGCAGAACGGCGATTGCGACCACCACCAGGCCGGAATAAATGAACCGATCGATGGGACTTCCCTCCGTCAGCTGGACCGAGGAACGCATCGTGTCGTCTATCTGAAACCATTGGCTGAAGGATCGTGTGGAAGCCAGGAATACCCAGATGAACGTTACCCAGAGACTCGCTGAAGTGCGTGCCTTGGGATCCCGGTCCAGCCAGAAAAGTCCGAGACAAAAAGCACAGCAAACGAGCGTGGCAGCGATTGGCGGCATTCAGCGTCCCGGGAGAGGTATCTAAAAGGCCTTTCAGGAAGCGTGATTAAATTCGGAGAAGAAACAACAACAAAAAGTTCCGCTTAAAGTGGAGCCGGCGGGGGGGGTTGAACACCCCATCTGCCGATTACGATTTGGCCGCTCTGACATTGAGCTACACCGGCTTATGCTTCTGCGAGTACCACATCGACCGCAGTTTGACTGCGGCGGTGATTACACTGCGCGGGAGAACACCGATCGGCCCGCGGTACAATTTAAGGCTGGTGCAAATCGCTCCCCATGGCGTCAAAGGAACGCAATACCTCGGGACGCGTATCTCCTCAAAACCATTACGAACTTTGAATTCCCGCAGGGAGCTCTCCTGCTTGTTGCCGTAGTTGAACTGTCCGTAGGTGAGCCAAGAGACCCCTCTCGCGGCGCAGACCTCAATCGCCTTCGCTAACAAACAATTGGCCGGCCTCTTGTCCTGATGGCTTGCTTTGGGAAGGAACTGGACAAGGGAAGCGATTTGCCGGCGATAAACGATTTTCAGGAAACCAATCAGCTCATCAGCCAGGTAAGCGCAGACGAAATCGCTGCGATCCAGAAAGGCCGATTGATCTTCCCGAACCTGTTCGAAACTCTTGCCGTAGTGCAGAAAACGCTTGCCCTGGCGCACGGGCGAGTCATTATTCACGTCAACGATGCCGCGGATCAGGTCGTCATCCAGCGTCTTTACGACGGTCACGACCCCGTGCTTTTGCGCTCTCCTTATATTCTTTCTGGTTCCCTGGGACACGTTATCCCACCACTCGGCAAAGTTTGTGGTGCGAACGGCAGCAATGCTTTCCCACGCGATGGGGTAATCATATTTCGGCGTGCTGTCCGGTATCTTCTGTACGAAAGTGAAGATATCAATGCGGGTTTTCTTCGCGGCCCGCTGTTTCAGTTCGGCAATCCAACCCTCCGGGTCGACCAGTTCTGCTTCCGCGAAGTCCTCATCAGCGCGGCAGGCCACCCTGATCCAGAATCCAGGAACGATGATGGTCTCGCCATGGACCTGCAGAACCGGAATGGCTACGCGCCTACCGTGGACGCTGACTTCCCGGATGCAGGTGTCTTGGGTGTTGGTCTCAACTAATGAAACGGGCACCGTTACTTCTCCTTTACTAGTGCAGGTTCCGAACCGTCAGGGGTACATTCGACTGACGGCCAGCTGCCAGTCAGCAGGGAGGGTGCCGGGATGTGCTCCGCCTGAGCGTCCAGCTGCTGGAAAATGGAATCCATGATCCTGGCGGTCAGAATGATCTCTCGATAGGGGATCGGCGGCTCGGTGTTTTCGGAGATGGAACGATAGAAGGACTCGATCAGGCACTTCATGCCCGCCTTCATATGGAAATCGTTGGCTAGGAACTTCCTTATATTGACGGTCAGGTTGCCGAGATACTGACGGGCAAATTGAACGGGCGGCACGAATTTTTCTGCGTAGCTCTTGAATCGCGAGCCGCGCAATTTGATAAGCGTCTGCTGATCCTGATCGAGAACGACTCCGTTCTTGGGGCCATACATTCGAAACAAATGCAGACAGGGACGCATTTGCGACGAGAAGGTGAAATAGGCTGTCGTGCGTGCGTCAGCAATGATGACGCGGAGCTCGTCGACGAGGTCCCGTTCACCGATGGAGTGCAGCAGCGGACTCACAAAACCATGGGCGATGACCTGAGGCGCCTCGCAGTCAAAAAACTCGACGATCCTGGCTACTCCATGACTAATAAGGTTGTGCAACAGCTTCCCCGGTAAGCTGCGGACCCAGTGCTGCTGGTCGCTGAGCAGGGCGCGCGCATAATCCGGGTCAGCCAGGTCATAGCAGTAATAGCTTTCCATGTGCACGGGTCGACCGCCCAGGTAACCGCTGTTGACCAGCGCGCGTAAACGGCGTGCGACATGGCTGAATTGCTCGTCGTGCCCCGCGGTCAGCTTCAATCCTTTTTCCCTGGCAAGGGCGGCCAGAGCCTCGGCCTCCACCGCGTGCAACGTGAACGGTTTTTCCACGTAGACGTGGCAACCTCGTTCTAGGCACATCCGAGCCAGATCGAAATGGCTCTGGGGCGGCGTAGTAATGTGAATTACGTCCGGGTGAGCCTGGTCAAGCAGGTCAGAAACATCGGTGAAGTACCGCCTGATGGGGAAGCGCTCGTATAGCTGCTGAGCCATCAGCGGCTCTTTGTCACATACCGCGACGATTTCGCAGCCCTTGATGCGCTGGATCTGAGATGCGTGCTCGTCGGCGATCTTGCCGCAACCCAAGATGGCCACTCTAAGCATAGTGGCGCCCCTCGCGACAGCCTTCAAAATACCGCGCCAATCCTTCCTCCATCGTCACCTTCGGCGTCCAGCCCAAGCCGGTCTTCAGACTTTCATTGCTGTAGCGAGTCTTCTTCCATTCGGAATACCATCTGCTCCGGTTGAATGATGGAGGCAACTGGCCCTGTGACCAAGCGGAGTATTTTTCCCACAGATAGCAGAGTGAGTAACTTAGGAAGTGTGGCACGTAAAGCGATCGAAAATGCTCCACGTTCCGCTTGTAGAGTCGCAAGAAACTTCTGCTGGTAGGAAGATCGTCGTCGACGATGTTAAACACCTCTCCCTCAACACCACGGGTCAGGGCGGCCAGAACGATGGCGTCAGCGCAATTGTCAACGTACGTGAACGGAATACGATTTGAACCGCCCAGATGCAAAAACACACCGAACGTACCTAAGCCCACCCGCCCTGTGATAGCTTTCTTGCCTGGGCCGTAAACGGAGCCCGGCCGGACAACTACACACGGAATGCCAAACTTACCCGCGTATGCCTGTACGATCTCCTCCTGTTTTACCTTGGCAAAGCAATAGGCATCGCCGCGGAGATGAGAGTGTCTTTCAACCGGGCATGACTCGTCGAGTAACCGTCCGGGTTTGTTGCGGGTCTGGTAGACGGCAAATGAGCTGACGTGGACGAAGCGTTGCAGGATCCCCGTCGCCATAGTCGCTTCCAGCAGATTGCGGGTGGCAACAACGGAGTTGCTGAACACGTTCGGAAAGGATTTGTCGCCGGTACCGGCGGCCAAATGGATGATGGCCGCGGCGCCATCGGCGGCAGCAGCACAATCTTTACGGGAGAGGAGGTTGCCCCTGAGCAAATCCACCTGAGTGGTATCCGCATAGCCCGCAATGACCGCCTGCAGTGGGCAAAGATCACTGGAGGGCCGCGCAAACGCGCGCAGCTTGCGGTAACCGCGCTCAAGCAACTTTCGTACAACGGAGCGGCCGATGAAGCCTGTGGCTCCGGTTACCAGGATCAGCTCCTCCGGCCCGATGATGAAGCTATCTCTCTCCACGTCTTCTTCGGTTACTCAGTTTTCGGTGCCCGCCAACCGTTCAGTTACCGCCAGATCTAGATTCGCCAAACTAAGGATTAGTTTCCCTAGCTGCCTGCCTGGGCTGTGGTACGCACGCGGACAATCTTGGAGAGGCTGCGAAACAGCCTTTGCATCTGCTCGTGCTGATGGAAGCGGATCAATTCCGGAGGCACCGGTCTTTGCACGCCACTCACCCACGCCCAGCAGTACCCAGCGACCAGCAGGAGGCCTCCCACCAGGTAAGGTTTTCGAGTCATTTGATAGCAGGAGCGGAACAACTGCCACAGTGCATGTCCGCCCAGGTAGTAGTCCTGGGCCCCGAGTTTGAAGTTGGCACGCAGCTTTCCGGTGGAGGCCGTACCCATTGGCCGATGATGGTAACAGACCCGCTCGACGAAGGTCCGCGTCTTCCAGCCCTTCATGCGCGCTGTCGTCACCGCAATCCAATCTATACCGCCGCCCTTCACTTGCATGTATCCGCCGATCTGCTCGAAGCACTCGCGACGAAAGACCTGGCACGCCCCGGAAACATGTTCCACGGCGGTGAAGCGAAAGTCGTAAGAAGTTGTCCCTTCGACAAACGGCGTTCCTGTCACTCCCAGCAGCGGATCCGCCGCCAACTTGTCCAGCAGAAACGCGAAATAATCCCTGTCGAAGGTGATGTCGGCGTCCAGGTTCGCTACGACGTCGAACTCCTCGCCGCGGAGCCGCTCATAGGCCTGATTGACGCACTGGACTTTGCCAGCAAAATGCCGGTCTTTTCGATCGGGCATGCGCGCCAGTTCGATCCAGGGATGAAGCGCGGCGTACTTGACGATGATCTCGTCCGTGCCGTCGGATGAGCCGTCACTCGCGATCACCCATTTCCGTGGAAGCACAGCCTGGGAGACAACCGACCGGATCGTTTGCTCGATCAACTGAGCTTCATTGCGGGCCGGGGTAATCAAAACATAAGTCAAACGTTGCGTTCTCATCGCAATGGCGGTCTCGATGGCTTATGAGGAGGCGAGATTGGTACGCGTAGACTGCTTCACACCGAGGTCAGCGCTGGACTCGAGGCAAAGGCCCCAATCGCGAGATTTTGCTGCGTCTCCATCCCATGATGAACTCGCAGCTGCAAAGCCGGCAACTTTTCATCTGCGGCAGTTGCAGCCGCCGGCAGCGGCAGCCCGGATTTCGAGGAACTATCTTCGAATTTCGCTGACCTGCGTTTTCGAAACCATGCGACTGCCTGGGCGGCCGTTGCGAACCATGCTCCATTGCTCCTCAGATCGTCGAGGAGGGCTGCATAAACATCGCCCCACAACCTTTCCGGGGTAATACTCCTGTCATGCCAGTTCACGGTGAGAACGCCACCAAACTCTCTTGCATTGGCGATGAGTTTTCCGATTTGTTGCCGGGCTTGGACACGAGAAAGACCCAGATAGCAAGGGAAAAATAAGGCCGTGTCCATAACGTGCAGCGGCAACTCGAGCAAGCGCGAGGCTTGCAGCGGCTTATAAGCCTGGGTGGTTCCGGAACGATAGCCGACTGTCTCGTTATAGCCGGAGGTCGAGTCGTAGTCAGCTCCTGCTTTTTCAAGCACCTCAGGCGATTGTTGATCAAAATACAGCCAATGCATTCGCACTCCGATGTCGCCGATCCCTGTTATCCGACGAATCTCATCCAGTTCGCTACGCGCGCTGGACGTATCAAGCCATGCGTCGATTCCATGCAGCCCGACTTCGCAGCCTGCAGAAATCAATTCGCGGACCTGCGCAGAGATCTCGGAAGCGCTATAGGCGGCGGCCCGCCGGCTTGGCGCCGGCCCCTGCCAGCTTCGTCCGGGAAAGCCCTTGAAAGGAATCACGAAGAATGTTGAGGGTGATCCGCTTTCCATTCCGGGGTAACCTGTGAATCCGCCCCAGAAGTCCTTTACCAACCCAAGATGAACGAATGGCAGCTTGACGGCTGCTGACCAATTCGTAGCGAGATTGCGCCAGCTCACCCGGCCGCGCGACGCATCGAACAGGCATGCCAGGGTGGACCGGTACAGAAAACCAAGCATCGTATGATCCAGCCTGTGGTTCCGGATCAGAGGATGATCCAGATCATGCGTTAGGCAGGCGATGAACCGGTGGCCCGCGGGAATCGGCGGAATCTCAACCAGCGAGATTCCGCCGGATACGATCAGCTCACGCAACAAGGCGATATGCAGATCGAGCGTGGGAATACCGGCGTTGGCTACCGGCTGGCCCACTGTGAGCAGAACGCGTATCTCGCGAAACAGGTCATACCCTACCCGTATCAAAGCGGCCGCACCAGGCTGCCGCACATGCAGGACCGGCAGACAGGCAGCTCCTTCCGCCCCATCGCTGGATCCCTTTTTCCGAACAGACGTGCATGCTCCGTAGATGGGGATTCGCGTTCCTTTGTACGACGGCAGGGGCGCTTCTCCTTTCGACGAAGCGCACTGGATGTGTGCTTTGCCGTCGAAGGCTACCTCATTGCTCGAATAGATCAGAATCAGCCTGACATCCGTTTCCTGGAACTCGCCATCTCCGGCGCAAAGAAGCACTTCGTAGCGCCGATTCTGGCGGTAAAACTCCCACGGGGTCTTAAACAATTCGAAGAACTCGCGCACAGCTGCATGTTCGGCCGGATTGGCAACGACGCCGATCATTGGCAATGCACGCGTGGTGGGTCAAGAAGCCGACAAGATGCAGGAGACAATAGTGCAGCATCAGCCGTCTGCAAGCGTAACTGAAGGTGGGCAAGGGCCCTAAACATGGTGGCCTGCCCCCAGTGGAGCATGGGTGTTTTCGCTTTCAGAAATGGATACTGGCGGTAATAAAAGAAACCCGCTGGGTCCTGCATATTGCGGATGGACCACGCAGCCACGTTCTTCGCGAGCCTGCGACATTCCGGGTCCCGGTCATAGAAAAGTGACAGCGTGTCAATGGCTTGAGCTGCGCACTGAATGTCCACCGGATAAGTGCGTGTGTGGTAGTACCTCGGACGCCCATCCTCTTCGAAAAAATTCGCTTTATAGAAATCGCGCCCTCGCTCCAGGTGTGGGCGAAACTCGGCATCATTGTTATAGGCAAGATAGCAGTCCAGACTGTCCAGATTGTAGCCAGTGTGGAAATTGTCAATCCAGTGATACTTCGGTTCTTCTGCGTACCACCACGATCCATCAGGGAGTTGACGCGAGCAACTGTACACCATAGCCGAACGGGCAACACGGACATATACCCGGTTCCCACTGTGCTTCGCAGTTCGAGCAAGGAGGCTGGCTCCCAGCATGTTGGCGTTGTGGATGGAGCTCTGGCGATCTGCAAGGTAGCTCAGGCAGCTTCCCCGCGTCGTCTCTTCACGAGGAAGTTGAAGAATCCAATCGCAAGCGCTCTCGGCAACTCGCAAAAACCACTCATTCCTGCTGATCTCAAAAGCTTCTGCATAGGCGTGACCGATCACGCTCGTCCAGACCAGTATGGGATCGTTCTTGGTGTAGGCGCCTCCCCGGGAGACAAAATCGAAGTGGTTGCTCCAGCTGTGATGACGGAACCCGGGCGCCTTATGATGGTCGAGCCATTCCAGGCAGTCAACTGCCTTGGCAAAATAATTCGGATCCCCGGTTGTCTTGTAACGCATCAGATATCCCCATGCCATGTAACCGCGGCCTTTGGTGGAGTCCTGCGGCCGGACTCCGAGAAACGGGCGGAGATTCAAGGGGCTTTGCCGGATCACCTGCTGCAGAATGCGTTCGCCCAGTTGATTCCCGAAAGCCAACGGACGGGCCCAGGACGACAGACCGTCAAATGGCTCATAACCGCGGTAGTTGTGGCGCTCTACCCACTCCTCGAGCCTGGTCAGAGCGTTCTCGATAGCGCAAGCTATCTCAGGGGAACTGTTCTCCCGCGGAGAAAAGATGTTGAGCTGGATCATGCGACCCTTTTTTCGTTGAACAGGCCGCTCACTAGAGTCACCAAGGTCTGTCTCTCACGACGCCATGTATGGGCGAGGTAGATTTGCTGCCCTCGTTCTGTGATCTCGGTGGTCTCGCTGGGATGAGACGCGACATATTCAATTCTCTCTGCAAGTCCGTCGGCGTTGCCCGGCTCGAAGAAGAAAAGTGATCCTGGAGGGAAGTAATCCTGAATGCCGGGGGTATTCGGAGCGACCACCGGTTTTCCTAAAGCGAGGTATTCGAAAATACGAGTCGGCGTATTGATATCTGTGAACGCATTTCGGCGGTTCGGGACGATGCCCACGTCACAGCCTTCGATTTCCGCCGCGAGGTCTTCGAGTCTCTTCGGTCCCAGGTAACAAACTGCTCCTCGCAGGCCCAAATTCTCGGCCTCTTGTAAGACCCGTTCCAGGTAGGGAGTCCTCTTGCCGTAAATCCTGAGCTCTACTTCAGGAATCGCCTGCCGGACTCGGACCAGCGCCTTGATGGCCAGATCAAGCCCGTTCCGCTCGACCAGAGACCCGTGATACATGATCACGAAGGCTTTATCCCGGCGCGGCGAGGAGAGATAAGAGCTTGGCGAGCGTAGGGAAAAAATCTCGCCATCGGGCGCGTTCATGACCACGCCAATTTTTTCCAGCGGGCAGCTGCGCCGGGCGAAGATCTGCTGGCACGCCCGGTTGACCGTAAGCACCAGGTGGACACGTGCCAGGCTCCACTTTTCCAAACGTTTGATCAAACGAACGTAGATGCTGTTCTCTTCGAGCCCGAAAATCGTCGTCATGAGTTCGGGCATGGGATCATGCTGATCGAGAATTACCTTCGCTCCCAACGCCTTGGGTATCAGCGCACTTGAAACAAGCACGTCAGGCATGTTATGCACGTACACCAGATCGTACCGGCGCCTTAGCGAGCGTATGGCTAAAAGAGCCGCGCTGGCCAGGATGAACGCGGAATATTGATAGGCATAACCAATCTTTCCCCCGCGTCGATGTCTGATATCAAGTCGGCACACGTTGATGCCGTTGAGGACCTCGCGTCGGGCGGACATTTCATCCCGGAGGCAGATCAGGTCGATACTAGCGCCTTCCTTGAGCAGCGCGTCCGCAGCTCGGCGCGGCCGTGGATCTGACGGATAAGAAGAAAACATGATCATCGCCACCCGCTTACCTTGAAGCGCCGAACTCGCCAGGGCGGCCTCACCGAAGCCGGTGGAGTGGACGACAGATGAAATAGCACTGCTTCGGCCAACAGCGTGTGTTGATGTTTTCATACAGAAGGATCTCTTCTATGCTGGATCCAGACCCGCTGGCGGGTGCGATGGAAGCTTTTCACTTATCGACCGCTCCGGCCGGTACGCGACCTTCGACCTCGGAACTCAGACGACGCTCCCGCTTCATTTTCATGCGGTTAGAGGTCCGGATCGCATCCAGGATTGCCGAGTCGTCAAAGCGGCGCAGGATTTCTATATTCGGCATGACACAGTGGCCACCAATGATCCCGGGAGTGTATTTCACGGGAGGAAAGAACCCGATCTCTTCGTAAAATGAAACGATCTCGTCGTAGTCTGTTCCGAGTCGATCACAAAATCTCTCCACCTCTTGGGCCCAGGCAATCAGGATTCCGAAATAACTGGTCTCGGTGAGCTTCGCCAGTTCTGTTGCCTCTGGAGAGGACAAGATTCTGATTTTAAGACCCAAGGATTCGAAATGCTCCGCAGCCTGCCGGCCACCATCCAGGTCCATTGCTCCGACAAACTTCGCGTATTTGTAGAGGTCTTCCTGCATCTTCGCGTGCTTACCGCGCACCGGGCTGTGTACCACCCGTGCCCCGGTAAGACCGGCTACTGCTCGCGTCGTGCCAATTCCAACTGTGCTGTTGATGACCGTCAGTGCGGGTTTAAATTGCTCAATGTAGTCAGCGGTCTCGGCAACAAAATCGTTTATTTCAAAGGGATAACAGATGTGCAAGACATCGACCTGCCTGATCTGTCCCACCAGAGGGGCGATGTCCACTCCAACCGCATCAAAGTGCTTGCCAATGATTTTCAGCAGCGGCCTGCCGATTTCTCCTAGTCCAACGACGACCACTTTTTTGGCGTTGCTCACAAACCGGATCTCCCTTTAATGAATTTAGAGCCGCAAGCGACTCCAGGTTGTTTGGTGTCCCGAAAAAGCCGCCGACGCCAAAGTACTTGAAGCCATGAGACACCATCTCGGCCCAGCAGAGCACGTTTCGAAGTCTGCCGCCAGCAGCCTCCCTATCAGGCGGCGGGCAACTGTTCTAGGCCACTCGCGCTTGCCTGGCTCTCTGTGCAACCTCTGCCCGGGCCCGCCTGGAAGCTGAGGCAAATCGGGATATTTCTTCGACAACTCGGGCTTGCTGCTCGGTCGTGAGTTGTGGAAACATCGGTAAGGAAAGGATCTGGGCCGCGGCCTGCTCGCACCGGGGAAACGAGCCCGCAGAGTACTTGAGGTGAGCGTAGGCCTTCTGCAGATGCAGCGGGATGGGATAGTGGATACCGGTGCCTATTCCGCCTGTCTTGAGGTGCTCGACCATCGCTTCCCGATCATGGGCGCGAACCACGTACAAGTGGTACACAGCGCGTGACCAAGCCGGCTGGTAAGGAAGACCTACAGGATTGCCGACAGCTTTGAAAAGCTCTTGGTACCGGGCCGCAGCTTGACGGCGTCGTTCATTCCAGCTTGCCAAATGTGGCAGTTTTACACCGAGAATTCCTGCTTGGATGGCATCCAGCCTTCCGTTGTAGCCTTCCATATCGTGGTAATACTTTTTTGGTTGACCGTGGTCGCGAATCATCCGAACTTTGGCGGCAAGCGCTTCATCTCTGGTCGTGACCGCACCAGCTTCTCCGCAAGCGCCCAGGTTCTTGCCTGGATAAAAGCTAAATGCTCCTGCCAGGCCCATTGAGCCGGCGTTGTGCCATCGACCATCTCGTTTGGAGAAATACATCGCACCATGGGCCTGACATGCATCCTCGATGACGCGAATCCCGTAGGGCTCGGCCTGCTCCATGACCGCATCCATGTCGGCCATTTGACCATAGAGATGCACCGGGACAATGGCGGCGACCCGTTGCCGTGTCTCGCGTTCCTCGAGGATCCCGGTCTTGAAATTAACCTGGCACTTGGTTTCAAGGAATTCCTGCAGCTTGGCTGGATCCATGTTGTACGTGCGCTCGCCAATGTCAACGAACCGCGGCTGTGCTCCAGCTTGGGAGATTGCCTCCGTGGTTGCGATAAATGTATTCGGAACTGTGATAACGATATCCCCTGCAGCAACCCCGGCCGCCATCAGGCAGAACCTCACGGCATCTGTCCCACTGCCCACACCGACGCAATACGGAACATCGCAAAGTTGTGCAAAACTCTTTTCGAAGTTTTCAACCGCTGGTCCGCCAACAAAGCTTGCGCTATGTAGCGCAGCGCGGAAGACTGACAGCAACTCTTCTTCAAGCAGTTGATGAGGGGTGATCAAATCAAGAAATGGAATATGAATAGTGCTGTTCATTTAATACCGACCCCCACATCGATGTAACGCAGAATTTTTGCGGGGTTGCCGGCTACGATTGCGTTGGCCGGCACATCGCGCGTAACCACGCTGCCCGCGCCAACGATCGCGTTTTCTCCGATCGCTACGTTGGAAAGAATCGTTGATCCGGACCCGATCGATGCGCCCTTCTTCACCGTCGTGGGTTCAACCCTCCAGTCCGCTTCGGTCTGAAGTTCGCCTCCAGGATTGGTGGCACGCGGATAGGAGTCGTTGATGAAGGTAACGCCATGGCCTACAAATACGGCATCTTCGATGACCACTCCTTCACAGACGAAAGTATGGCTCGATATTTTGCAGCGAGTCCCTATGCGGGCGTTCTTTTGGATCTCGACGAACGCTCCGATCTTGGTGTCGTCGCCGATTTGGCAGCCATAAAGATTGATGAATTGTGAAAGCTTTACATTGTTGCCAAGCTTCACATCGGGAGCGATACAAAGGAAATCGGCATTCATGATGCTTTAGCCTCCGCTGCTCTTGTCCGGGTCTTGAGAGGACGTAATTGGATCGTCCTGCCCCTGTTCTTGACCGATTGTTCTGCTGCTTCCAGCATCCTCACAATTCGTAAGCCGGCGAATCCGTCATTGAATGGAGTAGTGTCGCTGGAGAGGCATTCATGGAAGTACGCCAGCTCAGCGCGCAGAGCTTCTGTCTCCTGCACGTGCGGAGCCCACATATCACCGGAGCGGTAACTGACGAGAAGCTGGTGCAGATTTTCTTCATTCGCTATGCTCACGCCCTTGTCGTAGACTTTGATTTTTTCGTCGGCTTCAAGATCGTTCCACACCAGCATTCTCTTCTTTCCGCCGATGAGCGTGGTCCGCACTTTAACCGGAGACAGCCAGTTCACGTTGATGTGTGCAATCACATTCTTTGGGAAATAGACGGTGATGAAGGCCACATCTTCATGGCCATTGAGATGAGTCTCACCGGTCGCGACAAGAGCTTCCGGATCGGTCTGAATCACGTGGTCCATGATCGAGAGGTCGTGGGGTGCGAGGTCCCAAATCACATTCACATCGTGTTGAAACAAGCCAAGATTGACGCGAAGCGAATCGTAGTAATACAGATCTCCCAGGAAATTATCGTCAACCATCTGACGGATTCTCCGGACAGCTCCGGTAAAAAGGAATGTGTGATCCACCATGATTTTCAGGTGCTTCCGTTCGGCGATCTCGATGAGTTCTTCTGCTTCGGCCGAACTCCGGGTGAAAGGTTTCTCGACAAAGACGTGCTTCCAATTCTGCAGGGCTGCCTTGGCGAGTCCGTAGTGAGTCCAAGCCGGCGTAATCACAGCGACCAGGTCAATGTCTTTTGATTCCAGAATATCCCTGGCTTCTTGAGTGAACGTCAGAGCTGGATAGATCTTCCTCGCTCTCTGCAAGGACTCCGCGTTTTTGTCACACACCGCGTCAACGCGAAAACCTTCGTTTACGTGAAAATTCCTGACAATGTTCGGCCCCCAATACCCATAGCCAATAACTCCAACACGAATCATATGTCCCTCTTGACAAAAAAATTTCAGATAATCGGAAGAGATACAACAATGGTGTGTGGATCAAATTCGAAGAGCAAGGCTCTGGCTCTCATGTCCGGCGGTTGCAAAAGGATATCCGAGTCGATCGGAGCGGACGAGCTAATAAGCGCCACTCCCGGACAAGACTGCGAGAGGTGTTTTGAGGAGAATCACGAAGTCCAACAGAAGAGACCAGCTTCTCGCGTAACGCAAATCCAGACGAACCATCTCATCAAAAGTTGTTCTGCTGCGTCCGCTCACCTGCCACAGACCCGTGATCCCAGGCTTGACTTCCAAAATCCGACGGCGGTGCCAGATGTGGTAGCTGTTGATTTCATAAGGAAGAGGCGGGCGCGGGCCTACCAGCGACATCTCTCCCGTGAGAACGTTGAACAGTTGAGGAAGTTCATCCAGGCTGGTTTTACGCAAGAACTTGCCGAACGGGGTGATGCGCGAGTCGTTGATAAGCTTGTAGGCGCTCGCCTTGCGATTGGCCGATTCCTGCATAGCTGCTTTTCCCCGGATTAAATGCGTCACATATTCTCTGTGCACTGTGGAAGCACAATCCACGTACATCGATCTGAATTTCAGGAACGTGAATTGTTTGCCATACTGACCGATTCTTGCCTGGCGGAAGAGGGCAGGGCCCCTCGAGGTCAGTTTGATCAGAACAGCGATCATCAGCAACACCGGCGAGAGCGCTACCAGAACTATGCTGCTGCCGCCGACGTCGATCATACGCTTGATTCTGCGTGCCGAGGTTTCCGGGCGTTTTTCGCGGCGCAGCGTTTCATGCAGGGGGGAAGCGGAATGTCGCTCGGCGGGTGAATTCTCAGGGAAAAAGTAGAAACTCAGGTTGACTTTCCTTGCGATCGTTGTGGTCAGCCGGCCTTCCACGATCGCATCTATCCTTTGCTTGATCGAGTTTAGAATTTCGTTCTTCCTGGCAGCGCCTGGTTCCGCAGCGATCCCTAATTCTGTAAACACGACCCCCAATTCCTGGTCCTGGAGATGCCATCCAAAAATGTCGGTTTCGCGGCCGGAAGCGGACAAGGCAAAAGCAAATTCTTCAAGGAGGGCCGCCCCATCCTCATTGACGGGAATTTCCTCCAGAGATGCAAGCATCAGCAGGAAGGCCCTTTCCGAGCGTTCCGTCCTGCGGCATTCGCGTCTCACAGCGGCAAGAAACCCAGCCTCAGACAGGAGGAGCGAATTGCCGTTATGATTTCCCGACTTGCTGCCCGTCCGCGGTCTTGTGCCAAACGACAGGAGTGGTCTCAAATCCATATACGTTCAGCCATGGGCAATGCCTGAGGTTCCATTTGCAACGCGCACGATCGTCTGCGCTCACTCCGTGCGGGCGGGAAAGCCTCCAGACTTCGAGGCCCGCTGCCGGCTGAACCGGCGTAAGAAGCCATTGCTTTGGCGATCATTGTGGAGGGTGTAATAATAATGAGCGTAGTACCTCTGATCGGGATCCGAACAATCGTTCAACACTATCCCCAGCAGCTTGCTGGCCTCAAGGGATTCCAAAACTTTCCTTAAAAGACGTTTCGGTGTCCTGCCGTTGCGAGTCACTAGGAGAATTCCATCGGCTAGTCTTGCCCATACAGCGGAATCGGCGAGGGGAGCGGAGGGCGGAGAATCGATAACTACCCAATCAAACCAACTTGTCATTTTGCTGAGCAGGTTCAAGACCTGTGTGGATTGCAGCATTTCCAAAACCTGATCGAGCGGGCCTCCGGCAGGCAAGAACCACAGCGGCAGTCCGTTAACTCGCATCAGATAGGTTTCGATTGGTTGCTCCGACCGCCACCAATCACTGAGACCGGGGGAGCCATTTGCTCCCAGGAGGAGCCCTGCATTTGCATGATGGCAGTCCCCATCGATGAGCAGGACACGCTGTTTCATTTTTGCAAAGGAGATCGCCAGGTTCGCCGACAGGACCGTTTTTCCTTCATCTTTCACGCTGCTGGTGATCAGGAGCCTCTTGATAGAGCGCTGGTCCTGCAGGTGTCTAAGCTTGGCAGCGAGGATGCGAATTTTTTCCGAACCGAGGCTCCGTTGTCCGTCGAGCGTGACCAAACGCTTTTCTGGTGTTGCCGCAGTGTTCAGTGAGCGCACGCCAAAGAGCCCGGCTACCTCAGAATCGGGACGTCCCTGGATTTCTGTGTTTGGGGCAAAGCTGGAGATTACGGACGCATCGGCTTCTTTTCTCCCGGTTGAACGTTGCAGAGCATCAAAGATCCGGCCCATCTTTTTCCTCCGTATTTACCGATAGTTTTTTTGCGGCCTGCGGCGTAGACGCTTCGATCGTGGCAAACAGATCTTTCACCAGGGCATTCTGGTCGAAGGAGTCGGACAGCAGGTCGCAGCACTGCGCGGATTCGAGGCGCGAATCGGCTGCGATCTGGGTAATCATTTCCACTGTAATCGTCTGAGCTTCCCGGGCGTACCCTTCGATGAGCGCGTTTTCACACAGTGTGTTGATCAACCGCGGTATCCCGCGGGAGTAGTGGGCGATCGCAACCATGGTGGTTTCGGGAAACAGACTGTCGGCATGTGAATTGGCGCCAGCGGTTTGCAGCCTGTGTGCGATGTACGCACGCGTCTGCTCTTGGGAGAGCGGATGGAGACGGCAGCGGAATGTAATGCGCTGCTTGAGTTGACGCAATCCGGGAGAATCCAGCTTGTGTTCCAGCTCGGGCTGGCCAACCAGGATGATCTGGAGCAGCTTCTGTTCTGCCGTCTCGAGATTTGTGAGGAGCCGTATCTCCTCGAGGACTTCGCAATCCAGCAGCTGACCTTCATCCACGACCAGTACAGTCGTGGACCCTCTGCGATACTGCTCGATCAGATAATGGTTGAGGTGAATCAGGATCTCGGCTTTGTTGTTGATGAGCGGCATCCCCAGATCCGAGACGAAATACTGCAGGAACTCGAGTGGGGACAGGCGCGTGTTGAAAACATGGCTGAACGGGACCTGGCTGCGGGTGAGCCACTGCAAAAAACATTGGATGAGCAGACTCTTGCCGGTGCCGACCTCGCCGGTGGTGACAACGAAACCCTTGCGTTTCTTCACGCCGTACACGAGGCTGGCCAGGGCTTCGTTGTGAAGCGGCGTTGCGAAGTAGAACTTCGGATCGGGGCTGATTTCAAACGGATTCCGCTTGAAACCGTAGAATTGCTTGTACATTTCTTCAGCCGTTCAGATAGGCGACGAGTGTGAGTGCCGGAACCAGCATGACCAGCGCTGATGCGATGGCGATCTCCAGCCGACGGCGGCGCAACCGGTTGTTTTCTTCTGCGCTGGTGATAAGAGGCGGTACGGTCGCGATCACCGGCACCGCAACCCAGCGGATAAGGTCATCTTCGCTGTAGATCCGCGCGTCTACGGTTTCCTTGACCGTAATAGCCAACAGACCCGCCAATATTCCCAGCAAGAGACCCATCCCGGAAAGTTTCAGCCGGTTAGGCCAGTAGGGTTTTTGCGGCAAGGTTGGAGGATCGACCTGCTGGAAGATCTGGCTTTGCTGCGTTTTCGAAAGATCCGTGGCCATCGCGGACTGCTGCTTCTTCGCCAGCAGTGACTCGTAATGGGCCCGGGCCTGGTCGTCATTCCGCGTTAGCTCGGCGAGCTGTTGCTCTGTTGTCGGCGTCAGGTTTAACCGAGCCTGATACTGTGAGATCTGATCTTCGAGGTGCCTGATCTCTTTTTTTCGATTTGTTATTTCAAGCTCATTGGCTTTGAACTCGCTTTGCAATTGGCTGACTTGAGAAACGGCAGGCTGGCTCCGGGAAGTGCCCGGCGCTCCGGCTGCTCTCGTCGCGCCGGCATTACTTGCCATTTCACGCTTTAATTTTTCTGCGCTGGCGATCCTCTCCTTTAAGTGGACGATGTCTGGATAGCGTTGGGTATAGTGGGCGCTGAGATCGGCCAGTTCGGCTTTCCTCTCGTCGATCTCTTCGTCGAGAGACGTGGAGGTTGGCACCGAGGCGTCGCCGGCTGCGGTTGCGTTTCCTTTGGGATCGACGGACCAGCCCAAGAGTGACCCCAGATAAAGCTGCTGTTTGTCCGCTTGGTTCAGGCTTTCTCTCGCCGATTGCAGACGCTCCTCGAGCCCGGAAAGAATTTGCGCATTGGTCGCCCTCTGCTCAGGTAGGTCGCCCTGGTTCCTGCTTTTGAAGTCGTGCATGAGATTGTCCTGTTTCTCGAGCTCCTTGCGAGCATCCTGCAACTGGGATTCGAGAAAAGAGGTGGTCTGCTCGGCCAGCTGCTGCTGGCTGGCCAGGCTGTCCTGCATGAAAAGTGAGGCCAGACTGGCAGTTATTTTTTGTGCCTGCTCCGGGCTGGAAGCTGAATAAGCGATTTTGAATGCAGAAATATTTCCCCGGTCGTTCGACCTCGTGAGCTCGACGGAAATGTCAGCGCGCATCGCCTTCACAGCATCGTCGGATACGATCTGTCCGGGCGTGTAGCCGTAGAGGTGAAACTGCTTGATCAGTTGCACCAGCCTCGGCCTGCTCAGCGTCTGTTCCGTCAGGCTCTGGAGTCGCTGCTGGAAATCGCTCACGTTGGGCATTACATATTCGGCGGGCGCACCCTCCTGTCCTATTAGAACCAGGGTCTCAGACTTATACTTCGCCGATAAAACGAGGCTCAATGTCAGACCGGCTGCCCAGAATATGATGGCCGGGATGGCGAGCCACCATCGTCGGCGAATTCCAACGTCGAGGTAAAATCGCCAGCCAGTTGGTACTTCTTCTTGAATTTGTTCTGCCGAGTTCATTTGGAAAATGCTTTCTGGAACCGGTAGGTTAGTCCCACCTGTACCTGGTTGTAGTCAGGATGAAGCACGAGGATGAATGCTCCGAGATGCGGTTCTCGTATCCGCGCATACTGAGCACTCGCAGACAGATTTCGTTTTATCTCGTACGAAAATCTGAGCAGTCCTTCTTCGGTCGTGATTCTGTTCTCAGGGAGATTGGCAGGGCTGCCGAGCGCTCGCCCATCGGAAAAAATCAATTGAAGCGTTGCAGCCCAGTGCGGGCTGAGTGCTTTCTGCAGTTCGAGGCTGGCCGTATTCAAACGTACTGTGCCGATCCATCCCCCTCCGTCGGCCACGCGGCTCTCTCCCGAAAAGCGTAAACCGTTGCGGTTGGTTCTCCATGCGTACTCAAAACCTCCGCTGGCCGCCCATCGATCCTCCAGCAGGGACAGTACTGTCGCCGAGAACCCGGGCAACAGGAAGATAATGTTGTGGATGTGCGTGTGCTCAGGACCGGCGTAGAGGGAAAGCGTCATGTTATGGGTGAATGAGATTCCATCAAAAAGAAAGACAGCTTGATCGACCGTTCGCGCCCTCCCGCCGTCGAAATAGAGATCCTGCAGCTGATACTCTGCCCCAATTGTCTGGTGGGAAGAGATTTGACGGAGATAAAAGGCGCGGCCGGCGGTGTTCGTCGTGTCGATCAACTTTGAGATGGATCCCGGCGCCGCCTCGACATCGTGGAAGTGCTGCAGGGAGAAGCTCCCGCTGGCGCCCATCGCTGAATGCTCACCAAGCAAGTATGTGACATTGGCGGTGGAAATATTGGCTATCAGGGTCGCCGGAGAAGGCACGGCAAATGGACTTAGTTGTCCCGGGCCGCTGATCGTGGGTAAAGACGGACTGCTCCCAATTTGCGTAAACGGGTTATTTGTTATCGCGAAGTCCTCGCGAACTTCCGATGTGAGTCGCGGCGTGAACTCGTGTTGGAGATCCGCCGTGGCGCCATGCGTCTGTTGGCTGTTGCCGGCAAGCCGCTGGTCAACGGTGAGCCCGCCGGCGTAGTTCAAATTCCACTGCGTGTGCGACCCGAAACTCTGGAAACCAATGCCCGGTATGATTGAGTACTGATAATCATCAACGGCCTTGGAAAGCGTAGGAAACGCGTTGTCTGTATAGAGAGCATTGAAACCGATGCTTCCTGTGAGCAGATCGGGTCTCCCCTCGGCGGGTAGAGGTCCGGTGGTCAGCCGTGGTTTGAAGCCGCCAAGAGGCGCCGGAAGGAGGATCGCTGCCGAGCTTTCCGGCGGCGGGGGAGTGCTGTCCCGAGCAGGCGCTGGCGGTTGCTGGCCTGTCTCTTGTGCTGCAAGAAAAAATGGCTGCAGGACGACGCCCAACCCGAGGCAGCCGCAAACCCCGACTGTGATGAGAGATCTTTGCAGGTTTAGGCTCATGGCACGACGATAGTGTCTCTGATTTGCAGCTGGATGTCCGGATCTGAACCCTGGACCACTTTCTTGTAATTGAAAGCTATTTTTTCGCGGATGCCGGGAGAGCTTTCACGCAAGACGTAAATGCTGCCTTGCTTAGCCCATTCTCGAAATCCGCCGGCCAGCGCAATAGCGTCAAGCACCGTCAACGGACTATTGAGCAGATAGCTTCCCGGCTTTTGCACCTGGCCGAGAATGTTGAACTTATGGCTCCTGGCCTCCTGGACGATGACAGTGACCGCGGGTTTGGAGACATAGTCGGAGAGGGCGGTCTCAATTTTGGCCTGGAGCTGGCCTGGGGTGCTTCCGCCGGCCTTGATATCTTTGAGCAGTGGCAAAGTGATTTTCCCATCCGGTCGCACCAGAACCGAACGGGAGAGCTCGGGCTCTTTCCAGACATTCACAACCAACAGGTCGTCCGGTCCGATCACATAGTCGGTTTCAGAAACAACGCGGGATGGTCCAGACGAAGACGATGAATTGGTGCCGGGGGTAGAGGCTGCATCAGGGTTCATCCGGGATGTCTGCGCCCTGCTGAGTGCGGTGAAAACGGCCACAACAGCAAACAAAACCACAAGTCTGACGGCTCTGTTCCGATTCATAAGCATACCTTTGCTTCTTTAAATTCCTTCTACTTCAAGGCCTTCGACACAGAGAGACAAAGAGCGTTCAAGACTGTCCACGGAGATAATCAGTCGACGCGTTCCATTTCGCCGAAGGAGAATTCCCTCGATTCCGTCGAGAGAGCCGCCGCGTATTCGCACTCGCTGCCCAATTTTGAGGAACGGATAAGGATCAAGAGCGATCTTGTTTTTTAGCAATATTCGAATGTCTTCAATCTGTCCATCGGGTATGGGCGTTCCCTGTCCTGCTCCCACGAATCCGATCACTCCGCGAACTTGAAGGACTTGAACGAGATGCTCGGGAGAAGGGAAGATGTGCACAAAGGCATAGCAGGGGAAGAGCGGCAGCACCACTTCCTTCCGGCGATCGCTCCATTGATGCACTTGCGATACACTGGGCAGGTAATTGTCAAAACCTTTAAGAGTTAACAAGGCCGCGACGCGTTTTTCGTGCCGTGGAAATGTCTGAATTGCAAACCAGCTGACAGATTCCAGCATGGAGGAACAGCTTTCGGTTGTGCATGTTGATAAGAAAGTGGAGCTAAAGCTTCGCCCTCTTAGTCACAGTGCCTGGAAAGTTACGAGGAGAGAACCTGCGTTCTCATTATTGCAGTCGAACCTTTGTATTCGTCTATTGGCCAAGACTTCTGTGATCTACATCACAGAGGTGCAATCCTAGGGATCCCGGGTCGTCCAGACGCTTTTCCTTTAGTGATGCCAGGTAGTGATGCTAGGTTCGGTAACAATTTTGGGGTGAGCAAGAATTCTCCATACGTGCTGAAGGCAAAAGTATGGTCTTGGTTGCCTGAATGGAATCTAAGAATTTTCTTGAAATTAGGAATGTTTTTAATGCTTGAACTTCCTTAGCGGCGCCTAGGGCCTCTGGTCCAGATCTTCGGAGAAATCGTATTGGATCACCAGGACCAAGACATTCACATTGAGACATACCGGGATGTCTAGTGTTAAGGCTGGCCCCCTAAGCCTACTTAGACTCAAGAAGGGGCCGCACCACTTTAAGATAAACGTTTTCAGCCACATAGGAAGTATCTGCGGAGACCAAAATGGGATAGTCCAATTGGCCATGGGCAGGTGCGACATCGTCCATGGTCCAACGGCTCTTGAGGGGGTTTGTGATGGCTGATATAAAAGGGCCCAGCCACGTATTCCCTTGCAGGAGTAGCATTTGCTGACGAAGGATAAGAGTCACAAGCACTTTCTTTGGTTCGCTTTTTCTGTTTTCGTCTTAACCTTGGCTGGCTGCGGGGGAACGCTTTCCTCGCCGCCAAGCTCGGCGCCCAAGGCCACCCACACGGTAGATCTCTCGTGGACAGCAAGCACCGCGACGGTTGTGGGTTACAACATCTATCGTGGAACACAATCAGGCGGGCCATACAGCCGGCTGAGCCCATCCCTGCAGCCCGGCACAACATATTCCGACGGCAGCGTGCTGTCAGGTTCAACTTACTTTTATGTTGTTACGGCGGTGGATGCGAGCTTGCAAGAAAGCAGCTTTTCCAACGAAGCCATGGCAGTGATTCCGACTCCGTAGCACGGATCGGTTCGGCCGAAGCGGTTTCCTGTTGGTTGCGTAGCACAAGCAAGAAACACACTGCCGTCGAACCGCCGACGCCAGCCTTTTCAGAACTAACCTTTATGGTTTTACAACAACTTAGAAGGCTGCGAGGCTGCCTAACCTCTTCTAAGTACCTGTAAGACTCCTCTCCGACAATTCGGACCGGGTGCGCGGACCGGGTGGAGATTTTTAGATTTTCAAGAGCAGAACCGTGTTGCGAATCAGGTCGTCAATGAAGCCTTCAGCCTGGACCTGCGTGACGTGGCCGGCGGAGGGGTGGGCCGCCGAGTTCCGCTTCCCGAGTTTCTCCACATAGACCTTGTGCATGTCCCCGGTGATGATGCTTGCAGAGTTGGCGACTTCGATCCGCTGTAACCTGCTTGCTTTTCAATGGAATCCAAACAGATTTCACTCAGAATGAACGTTTTGGTAGCGCTACCGGGAATCGAACCCGGGTTTGAAGATTGAGAATCTTCCGTCCTAACCCCTAGACGATAGCGCCCCAGCGAGGAATTTAGTATATCAAACTGGATTGCGGAGACTGGAGGGTGGGAAACTGATTCGGTTGCGTGCGGATCGGCAAACGCAGCGAGGACTCCTCCCATGATGGATCAGGGAGACAGGCACGTCCAGGAGTGCCGGTGCCACACAATCTGAGAGCGGCGCGCGCACATGCGTCCAGCTATTTTTGATCGAGAAACGACAAACTATGTGACGTGCAAGGCTACTTGCTCTCCCCCGATGCGTGGTGGGAATAGCGGCGGAAAGTGAGAAGGCCGAGGCGCTCGCGCAGCTGGCTAACGGATTCCTGCAGATTGTGCATGCTGGCTTCAGGCCAGGAATAGCCGTCGTGTTCCAGGTCGGAACAAAAGTCGTCGATCATCTGGCGGAACCGTCGGATACGCTCGCTGGTAAGAAAGGACATTACGGCACCGGCGTCACGACGGGTTTCCCGCGCGTTGTGCAGCTCGGAGACGGTCCAGGCGGCGGTGCGCAGGTTATCGAGTTCGGTGCGCAGCTCTATCAGCTGCGCAGGATCGACTGCAGCGTCAGTGCGGAGGCTTTGGTTGGTGAACTGCAGCTCCTTGATAAGAGCGTGGAGCCGGGCAGCAGATGAACGTGGCGCAAATAACATGGAACCGCACCTCAAAGCAAATCTGTCAACAATGAGGGGGAGAACATTCCCAAGACCCATATCCGCCGGGGCACCCATATCGCCGGGGCAAGGTGTGCGCCAAGAGGAGTAGATGCGATGCAAAAGGCCGTAGCCAGGATGCCTGGGGAGAGGGGTTTAAGGGAAGGCGTCAGCCGGCAGCGCTTTCCTGTTTCGGAGCTTTGGTAGATTTTTCGCCGCGAGCTATGCTCCCTTCACGCATATGGTCGCGGATAGCGATCTTCAGCTCAGTGAGCGCGGCCTTGAACTGTTCTGGATTGTCGGCCAGCGACACACGGATGCAAATGTCACGGATTTCCTGATCGGTCGGCAAAGAGGGCCCCCCCGGACACGCTGAACCGGCGATTAAGATACAAAATCGGCAAGGTAAGTTGCAAGCCGGAACACTGAATAGCAAGGCATTATCTGTGAGCCGATAGCTGGCCATTGATACCCAGACGTGCCGTCCCACCTCTTCGGAGCACCGGACGGAGCGATTTTTTTAGCCGTTCATACAACTTGGTTGGCCTTGCCCGCAATCTAATTCGGGCATTTAGTGTCTGGGGATTCTCGTGTGCCTACAGATGAAGAAATAAGGGAAATTTGCCGCAGGCTACTCGTTGCTAAAGATCATGATCAGTTCCAGGCGGCGCTGACGGAGCTGAAGATCTCGATCCGCGAACACATCACCGATGCCGAGAATCGCGGAATTCATCTCATATTACAGAGCCCCGCTTCACAAAAGAAGGCTGGCGTCGGCTAGGAAGGCGGCGCCCACCTCCCAAAGGGTCGCTCAAAAACCGCGCTAATTCGTATCCATCTTCGGGGTTCGATCTAGTCCGTTATGGCTTACGCGGGCAACCAGTGGAATCGGCCCGCAAATCTGACTTGGTAAGAGCGCGGCCTTGGGGGGATGCGTGTCCAGCGACGACGAGATCCGGGAGCAGTGCCGGCGAGTCGTATCGGCTCATGACGAGTTTACGGCTGCGCTCACCCAGCTGCGTGCAGCACTCCGTGCGCGCTTGCAGGAGATGGCCGATGTGAAACGGAAGCCTGGCACGCTGCTACGCATGCCGCGCCGGAGCCAAGCGCTCCCTTCGACCAAACGAAGCCTTCGCACAAAGAAGAGTCTCGCCAGACCTCCGGAGAGCGCCGTGTGAGCCTCACGGAGAAGCACCCGGTTTGCGGAGGCAAATAGGACGGCTGCGGTCCAACCGGGTCAGGAAGGACAAGCAGCGGCGGGATTGCCGCTGTCCCCAACCAAAACGAAGGCCACCGGCTTGAGGACAATTCCGGTGAATAAGTCTTCAGATTGCTGATTCGTCGGGATTAAGGAACCTCTTCATGTGAAACTCATTAGAGAGCTTCGGGATTGGGGCTGAAAGTTCTCAGGGAATTCCTCAATTTTTCTTTGGTGAGAGCACCCCGCGGCCGCCGGAATTTCTTATAATCGATTACGGCACCGCCCGAGTAGCGGGGACCAGCATAAGAACAAAAGGAGTAATGCTGCATGGCGGTAAAGAAGTCAGCTTCGGAAAGAAACAACAAGAGCCTTACGGGGAAAGACACCGCAAGATCCGCGTTTGCCCGGGGCAACGGCGGGAACTTGGCGGGAACGGCGCAGCGCGAACCGGAGACCGATCAGGAGATTCGCCGCCGGGCCTATGAGCTGTACGAGGCGCGCGGCAGGGCGAACGGCTTTGACCAGGATGACTGGATTCGTGCCGAGGCCGAAGTTCTGTCGCGGCATAAGGAAGGCATCTGATCGGGATGAAACAGGTCCTTCTGCTGGACGACGATGCTTCGCAGCTTTCAGTACGCCAGCTCCTTCTTGAGCGGCTGGCGGCGATTGAAAGCCAGACGGTAACGGAAGGCGGAAGGGCGCTGGAGATCCTGCGCAGCGAAATCGGCCGCAAGACGATTGGCGCTGTGGTCACGGACCACCTCATGCCGGACATGGACGGTCCGGAGTTTGTGCGCCAACTGCGGGCGTTTGATGGCGAGATGCCGGTCATCGTCGTGTCCGGGCTGCCGGAGGCCGACGCCGCTTACGAAGGCCTGAATGTCCATTTCCTCATGAAGCCCTGCGAGCCGGAAGACCTCATCTCCACCATCAAGCAGGCCCTGGACGGCGACCGGGGCGGCAATCACAAACGCGCGTCTTAGGCCGAAGGCCCGGTTGGCCTTCCAGCGGCGGCAGCTGTAAATACAAGGCTTGTCGCCACGGCCGTGACGCAAATCACTGCGTACCTTTGTCCTGACCGCCATGATTGCACAAGGTTTTGAAAGGGATTAAGCTTCCCAACCATGCCAACGCTCGGAAGTTTTTGTCTTATATTCGCTCTGGCGCTCGCCGGATACGCCCTGGTAGTGGGCATCATCGCGGCGGTGCGCAAGGATGAAGTTGGATTCCGTCTGGCGGAGACAGCGCGACGCGCCGGCATAGTAAGTTTCATCGCGGTCTCGGCCGCTGCCCTGGCGCTGGTCTGGGCCGCGCTGACCGACGACTTCCGGCTGGCCTACATCCTGCACCACAGCAATCGCGCCCTGCCGACAGCTTACAAGGTGGCCGCCCTATGGTCGGGCCAGGAAGGATCGCTCCTTTTCTGGAGCTGGCTGCTGGCCTGCTATGGTTTCGTGCTGCGATTGCGGCATAAAGTCGACCGCCGGCTGGTGGGGATGACCTCAACCATCCTGGCCGCAATTCAGGTTTTCTTTCTGATCCTGGTCAACTTCGTGGCCAATCCCTTCGGGATCATGGACCGCGTGGCCGCCGACGGCAACGGCCTGAATCCGCTGCTGCAGTATCCGGAAATGGTGATCCATCCGCCCATGCTGTACCTGGGCTATGTGGGATTCTCCGTTCCCTTCGCCTTCGCGCTGGGTGCGCTGATTTTGCGCTATCCGGGAGAAAAGTGGATCCACATTACCCGCCGCTGGACCATGGTGACCTGGCTCTTTCTGACCTGCGGAGTCTTTTTGGGAGCCCACTGGGCTTATGCCGTGCTGGGCTGGGGCGGATACTGGGGATGGGATCCGGTGGAGAACGCTTCCCTGCTGCCCTGGCTGTCGGGGACCGCATTCCTGCACTCGGTGATGATGCAGGAGAAGCGCGGGATGATGAAGGTGTGGAACGTGTGGCTGATCTTCGTCACCTTCATGCTGTCGATTCTGGGTACGCTGATGACGCGCAGCGGCATGGTCAGCTCGGTGCATGCCTTCGCGCAATCCAGCATAGGCTCGTGGTTTGTGGTGTTCCTCGCGATCACGCTGGTTGTTTGCGCGGTCTTTTATTTCAAGAATCGCGATCACCTGGCGGCGGAAAACAAGCTGGAATCGCTGGTCTCGCGTGAATCCAGCTTTCTGTTCAACAACCTGGTGCTGCTGGGAGCCTGCTTCGCCATCCTGTGCGGGACGCTGTTCCCGATCTTCTCGGAGTGGGTGCGCGGCTACAAGATCACCGTCGGCGCGCCGTTCTTCAACAGGATTACGGTTCCCATCGGCCTGTTTCTGGTGTTTCTGACAGCCATAGGCCCGCTGCTGGCGTGGGGGAGCACCTCGTTCGCCAGCCTCCGGCGGAACTTCGCGATTCCCTCCATCGTTTCGCTGGCGCTAGGCGGCGTGCTGATCGGCGTTGGAGTGCGGCCATGGACTTCGATCTGGGTCTTCTACTCGTGGCTTGCGATGGTGCTTACCATGCTGGTAGTGGCGACCATTGTTTCTGAGTTCGTTCGCGGAGGACGAGTGCTGAAGGGCAAGCTCAACACCAACCTGTTCGCGGCCATGTACTACCTTACTCGGCGCAACATGAGGAGGTACGGCGGATACGTGGTGCACCTCGGCGTGGTGGTAATCGTGGTCGGCTTCGCCGGCCTGGTCTTCAACCAGGACAAGGAACAGGAGATGGCGCAGGGCGACACCCTGCAGATCGGCCATTACAGGCTGGTCGGCCAGGAGTATACGCAGGACGACAACGAGAACTATCGCTCCGAATCGGCGGAGCTTGACGTGTACAAAGACGGCAAGTTCGTGACCCGGCTGAACCCGCAGCTTCGTTTCTTCAAGGCCAACGGCGGGCAGCCCGATCACATTGTCGCCGACCACTCGACGGTCCTTGAAGATCTTTACGTGATTTATGAAGGCAAGAACCCTGACACCGACCATCCCATCATCAAGGCGTTCATCAATCCGCTGGTTTCATGGGTGTGGGTGGGTGTGCTGGTGGTGATTTTCGGCACGGGCCTGGCTCTGGTTCCGAACGCCGCACCGATGAAAGCGCTGGCGCCGGCGGCGGTAGTGGTGGGGGGAAGCATGGAAGCGTCGCACGGCTTGCGTCCGGGACCGGCAGGGGTGCGTAAGTGAAAAAGGGCGCTGAAATCCTTCTGCTGTGCGCCGCCATCGCGCTGTTGATGGGCGCTGACTCCAACGAAGCTCGCTTCCAACGGCTGGGCGACAAAATCATGTGCACCTGCAGCTGCGCTCAGATGCTGCTGAAGTGCAACCACGTAGGCTGTCCCAACTCGGCGCGGATGATCGGCGAGCTGCGGGCGCTGACCGGCGCCACCATCAGCGGACCCGGCGCGGGCGACAAGGTCAGTCTGGAAATCCAGAGCGACGATCAGGGGGTTCTCAACTGGTTCCGCAAGACCTGGGGAGTCACAGCAGTAGTTGAACCGGCCACGCACGGGCTGGAGCTGTGGGCCTGGATAGTGCCTATCCTGGGGTTGGGATTGGGGTTCCTGCTGGCGGTCGTGATCATCCACAATTGGCGGGCGCGCCAGGCGCAACAGCCTGTGGTCGTTGCCGCGATCGATCCGCATCTGGAGGCGTTGCGGGCCCGGGCGCGACGGGAGACAGAGATATGAGCGAGCAAACCGTGCTAGTCGCAGTTTGGATCTTTTGCGGAGTCTTTGCGTCGGCCACAATGATCTTCGTTTTCCGCCCCTCGCGCGATACCGATACCGGCGAAGATAAGACCCGGCTGTCCTATCTCTACGAACGCAAGGAAGTAGTCTACGAGAACCTGCGCGACCTGAACTTTGAATTTAAATCGGGAAAGTTTACCCAGGCTGACTATGACAGCATGCGTTCAGGCATGGAAGCGGAAGCTGCGCGTGTGCTGGCGGAGATTGAGAAACTGGAGTCCGTCCCGGCCTGAAGGAGCACTCATCGTGAAGCGATTTATCATAATCTTCCTATTCCTAGGGCTTGTGACTGCAGCGGTCCAGTCGCAAACCATCACCGGCATTGTCACCAACGGAACCACCAACACGCCGGCCGGGGGCGACGAGGTTACGCTTATCAAGCTGAGCCAGGGCATGGACGAACTGGCCACGACCAAGACCAACGGCCGCGGCGAATTCAAAATCAATGGGGATGATCCCAAGGCGCCGTACCTGGTCCGCGTCCGGCACGCGAGCGTGAATTACCACCAGGCGGTGCGTCCGGGAACCTCGGACGTGAAGATGACGGTGTACGACTCGGCGGCCAGGGTGACAGGCGTGCGGCTGCTGGAGCAGTCGGAGGTCATTCAGGCCAAGGCCAACGAGATTGATGCCATCGTGCTGTTCCGGGTAACCAACGATTCTTCGCCAAAACTTACTCAACCGGCGTTTGAGTTCTACCTGCCGGAGGGCGCAACTGTCCGCATGGGACAGGCGATTCCTGAAAGCGGCATGCCCACGCAGAGCGCGCCCAGCGCCACAAAAGAGAAGAACAAATACCAGATGGAGTTTCCGGTTCGGCCGGGCGTAACCCAATTCGAAGTGGTGTACACCCTGCCCTACAGCGGCACCTATTCCTTCCACCCGAAATTGACGATGAGCGCCGACCATTACTACGTGATTACGGCGAAGGGTATGAAGTTCGCGTCGCAAGGCAAGATCGCGTTTCAGCCGACTGACATCTGGCCGACCGATACGTCGATCACCGGCGTCGATGTGCATACGCTGACGAGCGTAGATCCGGGCCAAGGGCTGGCGTATGAAGTTTCCGGCACTGGATTGCTGCCCGAACAAACCGCGGGGCCGAGCCAGCCACAACAGGGCGGACAACAGCAACCGCAGGAAGACAATCGTCCGGGAGGAGGTCTGGGCGTACCAAACGAGCGTCCGGATCCTTTGCATTCAGGACAGTGGCTGTTCCTGGGCGTGCTGAGTTTATTCCTGGCAGCAGGAGCAACGTATGTTTATACGTCGAATCAACCGAACGGCGCGTTGCCCAAAAAACCTCAGGATCGCGGCACCTTGCTGCTGGAAGCCATGAAGGAAGAAATCTTCCAACTGGAGACCGACCGGCTGCAGGGAAAGATTTCCGGCAAGGACTACGAATCGGCGAAAGCTGCACTGGATAAGACCCTGCAGCGCGCGGTGCAAAGACAGAAGGCCTGACGCAAAGCTACTGCGCCGACAAAACGACTCGTCAATGAGCCTGATTATCCGATCTTCATCCATGCACGGGGTTGGCGTTTATACGACTGCTCCCATCGCCAAAGGCACGCTGATTCTGGAATACACCGGCGAGCGGATCCCGGCGAAGAAAACCGATGGCATGTACGACGAGGTCACCTACCTCTTCGGGATGGACGGCGGCAAGACCATCATCGACGGATTCGGCATGGCGGCTTTCGTCAATCACTCTTGCGATCCTAACTGCGAGACCGACCAGATTGCCGGCAAGATATGGATTATCGCCGAGCGCGACATCGAGGGGGGCGAAGAGCTGTCTTACGACTACAACATCTATGACTGCGAGCCAGGAGAGGAAGTTCCCTGCCACTGCGGGGCCGCGAATTGCCGCCACACCATGATTTCTGAGGATGAATTGAAGCGCCACGAGCGCCAGGGGAAGACCAACGTACGCGCGCGGGCCCGGGCCAAACGACGCTAATTACCCAAAATAGTAGTGCTTGCAACCAATTGCAGGCTTATACGCTTCATACCTTCGTTCGCCGGCCTCGGGTTGCGGCCCCCTCGCGTATAATGCCTTTTTGATACTCTGCTGTTGAGTTTCGCCTGTGACACCAATGTCAAACGGTCAACCTTCGAAGCGACGGGTTCTGGTAGTCGACGATGAACGAGTCATTGCCGACACGCTGGCTATCATATTGAATCAAAACGGGTTCGATGCGGCTGCTGTATACACCGGATTAGCCGCGGTAGATCGGGCACGCTCTACCCGTCCCGACCTGGTAATCAGCGACGTAATTATGCCCGACATGAACGGCATAGAAGCCGCAATCCAGATTCGCCAACTGGTTCCGGGCTGTAAGATTCTCCTGTTCTCCGGCCAGGCGGCAACCGCGGATCTGCTGGAAAAAGCGCGGGCTCAAGGGCATGAATTCGAAATCCTGGCCAAACCGGTCCATCCACAGGATTTACTCGCGAAACTCAAGACGTAACATCAGCCAGCTATAGTTCGCGCCGGCCCTCAATCGCCTTCAGCATTGTGACTTCGTCCGCATATTCGATATCGCTCCCCGCAGGAATTCCGGTGGCGATACGCGTCACCTTCACACTGGGACGTTTCAACAAGCCGGTCAGATAAACGGCTGTGGCTTCACCTTCCATGGTGGGATTGGTGGCGATGATGACTTCATCCACGCTGCCGCTGTCAATGCGCTTCAGCAGCGATGGAATGCGCAGCTGCTCCGGACCTACGCCGTGAAGCGGGGAGATGGCGCCGTGCAGAACGTGGTAGACCCCGTTGTAGAAACGCGTTTTCTCGACCGAAGCGATGTTGGTTGGCTCCTCCACCACGCAGACCAGGCGCTGGTTGCGTGAAGGATTCGCGCAGTAGGAGCAAGGATCAATGTCGGTAATATTGTTGCAAACGGAGCACAGGTGGAGTTTTTCCTTCAGGTTACGGACAGCCGCAGCCAGGGCTTCCGCGTCCTCAGAGCTGGAACGCAGGATGTGAAATGCCATTCGCTGGGCGCTCTTGCCGCCGATGCCGGGAAGTTTTTTGAGTTCTTCGATGAGTTGAGCCATCGGCTCGGCAAATTTGGACACGCTGGCCTCTACAACCCCGGAATTCCCATACCGCCAAGCAGGCCGCCCACGGTGCTCTGCACGGCCTCGTCTACCTTCTGGCCGGCGGCATTGACGGCTGCCGTCACGAGATCCTGGAGCATTTCGATATCACCGGACTTCACCGCTTCTGGATCAATGCGGACCTGCAGCACCTGCTTGCGCCCGTTCATCTTCACGGTTACCGTGCCGCCGCCGGATGCGGCCTCGACCACGGTGGTCTGCATCTTTTCCTGCAGGCTCTTTGCCTGTTTCTGGGCCTGCTCCAGCATTTCCTGAAACTGCCGCGGATTGAACCCGCCCATTTCCTCTCCTAGCGTTTGTCGCGATGATCAATGACGGTACGAATCTCGGCCCCAAATTTCTCTTGCATCCGCCGCACCACCGGGTCCTCTGCTGCCCGGCTGCGCGCGCTGAATCCATTGCGCGCAGGAGGCGCGGCCGGCGCTGTTCCATTCGCCCCGGAAGGTGCACCGCCCACGAGCGTCACTTTCAGCGGCCGTCCGGCGACCGCACTGGCTGCGGCGCTGGCGGCTTTTTTCTGGTCGGGTCCCATGATAAACGGAATCACGGAAGGCGGCTTGTCAATCCTGACCAGCAACTCGCCGGCCGTGAGCTCGACCGCTCCGCTTTCCAGAGTGGAAACCAGGTTGTCATTGCCTGGCTCTTTCATCAACGCTTCCAGCACACCCTCGAGGATCCCGGCTTCGTCGGCTGAGCCCTCCGTCATTTCGGCGACTCCTACCACAACCGCAGCCGCGTTTCCGACGGCTGCCGGCGACGCAGATACTACGCTGGTAGACATCTCCGGATCAAAGCCGTGGGTCTTGCGCGCGCGGTCAGCGTCAAACGGTGAAACTCTGGGCGCCGACCTGGATGTCTCTGCCGCCGCGACACTCGGTGGTGCGGCCACGGAACGATCTGCCGCCGGCCTGCCCGGCAGCTTCGCCGCGGTCGCGCCGGTAACCTGGGTCAGCAGCTGTTCCAGCGGCAGCAGTCGCTGGGCATGAACGAGTTTGAGCACGCCTAACTCGAGGTGGAAGCGTTGTTCCTGGCGGTATCCCAGTTCATCGAAGGTGCGCAGCATGATCTGCAGAAAGCGCGCCAAATCCTCTTCGGAAAACTGTTGCGCGATGCGCCCAACACGGGCGCGTTCGTCGGCGGAGATTTGCAGGAGAGAAGAATCGTCGCCCGCGACTTTGGCCACCAACACGTTGCGCAGCAGGCGGACCAGTTGCCGGCCGAGATGCGCCGGGTTGTGCCCCTCCATGATGAGCCTGTCCAGCAGCCGCAGGGCGTCATCGCTGGCGTTGCGCGCCACTGTGCCCATCAGTTCTTCCAGGATTTCGGGACCCACGCTGCCCAGCAGCCCTCGCACCTGGTCGGCGTTGAGCCTGGTGCCGCAGCCGGCAATGGCCTGGTCCATGATGGAAAGTGCGTCGCGCATGGAGCCGTCGCCGGCTTCGGCCAGGATGGCCAGCGCCGCATCTTCGGCCTGAACGTTTTCCTTGCGCGCGATCTCGCCTAACTGGCGCACGATCTCGTCAAACTTGACGGCATGAAAACTGAAATTCTGGCAGCGCGAGCGGATGGTCTGCGGAATGTCCTCAGGCTGGGTGGTAGCCAGCATGAACACGATGTGCGGCGGCGGCTCTTCCAACGTCTTCAGCAGCGCGTTGAAAGCAGCATCGGTAATCTGGTGCGCTTCGTCGAGGATGTAGACCTTGAAGCGATCGCGCGCCGGGCGGTATCGCGCGGCATCGCGCAGCTCGCGAATTTCGTCGATCCCGCGATTGGTGGCGGCGTCAATCTCGATGACGTCCACCGAACTTCCGGTCTTGATTTCAGCGCACGACTCGCATACGCCGCACGGCTCGGGCGTAGGCTTGTCTGTGGAGCGGCAGTTGAGCGCCATAGCCAGAATGCGCGCGATAGTCGTTTTGCCGATGCCGCGATGGCCGCTGAAAATGTAGCCGTGCGCGATCCGCTGCTGCTCAATCGCGTTCTTCAGCGTGCGCGTGACATGGTTCTGCCCGATGACCTCAGAAAAGTGCTGCGGCCGGTATTTACGCGCTAATACCTGGTAACTCATCGCTGAACCTCGATTATACCCCGTGGTCAGCGAGCGGTTTCCACAGCGAAATGGATACTGCGCGCGACGGTTGACGCCTCGCAAAGCGCGGCGCTACAGTTCCAGAGCGCGAGGAGAGATGATGGCACGTTCACTGCATTCTGTACGCTTTCCTAACGAAGACGCAAAGTACCGCCAGGCGCGCAACGCGTTGCTCGAAGCAGAGATGGCGTTGCGCAAGAATGTGGAAGAAGTCGCCGCGCTGCGCCGCAAGCTTCCTCTCGGAGGCACACCGCCGGAAGACTACGTTTTCGAGGAAGGCCCGGCTGATCTCAAGGACGCAAACACCGCACGCAAAGTCCGCCTTTCGCAGCTGTTTGCTCCCGGGAAGGACGCGCTGATCCTCTACAGCTACATGTTCGGACCGAAGATGAAAGAGCCGTGCGTATCCTGCACCTCGATGCTCGATTCCCTGAACGGCGCCGCACCACATGTCACGCAGCGCATCAATCTTGCTGTAGCCGCCAAATCTCCCCTGGAGAGAATTCGCACGGTCGCCCGCAACCGCGGCTGGAACAACCTGCGATTGCTTTCTTCGCACGGCAATGCTTATAACCGCGATTACCACGGGGAAGACGAAAAGGAAAATCAACTGCCTTCACTGAATGTTTTTGTGCGGCGCGACGGCAAGATTCACCACTTCTACCAGACCGAACTCCTGTTTGCGCCCAGTGAGCCCGGCCAGGACGGACGACACATCGATATGATCTGGCCGCTATGGAATCTCTTTGACTTCACGCCGGAAGGGCGAGGGACGAACTGGTACCCCCGGCTGCGATACGAATAGGCCGCACCGGGAGAGCACAGGGCTATCGCCGGCGCGACAGCTCTGTGCCCCACGAAAATCAGCTACGGAGCTTCGATCAGCTCCATTTTGCCGTCTTTCTTGCGATGTAAGACCTTTACTTTGCCTTGCGGATCACGGAAGACGAACACATCGCGATCGCGAAATTCGGCTTCCTTCACCGCTTCTTCCAGAGTCAGAGGCTTGAATGACACCGAGTCGGCACTCTTCACGATATGCGCTTCGGTGTACTTCACGGTATTGGGAAATGAGTGGACTTTCACCGGAACCGCGGTGGCAGTATCGCTGCCAACGGCAATCGCCACGGGAAGCTCGGTTCGAGCAGGCTTTCCCTCTTCTCTCTTTCGCGCCAGGCGCTTTTTGGCCTTCCACTTGGTCTTGTATTTCAAGGCCTGGCGCTCGATGCGCTCCAGCGCCTTGCCAATAGCCACGCTCATTTCCACCGCTTCGTCGAGCCCGACCAGGGGCGGAAGGCTGGGAACTTTGACGGTGATTTCGGCGATGTGGCGATGTTTTTCCAGGCTGAGAATTGCGTGGGTTTCGAAGTTGGTGCCGAGGATCTTTCGCAGTTTTTGAATTCCGGTTTCGATTTGCTTGCGGGTTGCAGGAGTGACCTCAAATTGCCGGCCAGTATATTCCACATTCATTGACTCCCTCCTGGGATCAATCCAATAAGAACCGCTCCGAGTGGTATCAAGCGGCCTGGTGCCTTATCGAAGCGCCGGCCCGCTACGGCTGCGCCTCGCTGCTTCAGTTTTTCATCCTCCTTTGATGCGTGCTGGGAATCCTCATGTCTTCGCGATACTTCGCTACCGTGCGCCGCGTGACCTGGATTCCCTGCGACTGCAGGATTTTTGTGATCTGCTCGTCGGTCAGCGGGTGCGCCCGGTCTTCGTCCTCGATCAGTTTCTTTACCCTGCGCTTCAGAATCAGCAAAGAAGTTGCCGCGCCTTCCGGCCCTTGCACACTTTCCGAGAAGAAGAAGCGCAGCTCGTATACCCCCTGCGGTGTATGCACGTACTTCCCCGCGACAGCGCGGCTGACGGTGGAGGGATGGACGCCAATCTCCTCGGCAACCTCCTTGATCATCATAGGCTTCAGGGTATCGATGCCGCGATCCAGGAATTCGCGCTGGCGGCCGATGATGGCGTGGCAGACCTTGAGAATGGTCTGGCGCCGCTGCTCGATGTTCTTGATCAGCTGCACGGCCGACTTGTAACGTTCCTTGACATACGTGCGAACATCTTTCTCCACGCCCTGGTTCTGGTGCAGTAGCCTGCGGTAGGTCGGGCTGACGCGAAGCTGCGGCAGATCTTCATCGTTCATCAGCACCAGGTATTCGTCGCCTTGCTTTACAAAAGCGACGTCGGGCTCGATCAGCTTGGCTTCAATCTTGTTGTAACGCAGTCCGGGTTTGGGATCGAGTGTCTTGATGAACGCATGGGCCTGGGTCACATCGTCGATGGAACGGCCAATGGCCTTGGCGATTTCCTTGTACTGCTTGTTTTGCAGCAGATGCAGCTGGCCATCCACGATCTTCAGCGCGTCTTCAACCACCTGATCGTTTTCCGGATCGTCTGATCCGTCCATTTCTCGCGTGGTGCGCAGGGTTTGCAGCTGCGCCAGGAGGCATTCGCGCAGATCTCGCGAGGCAACGCCAACGGGGTCGAACTGGCGAACCACCTCGATGGCTTCGCGCAGATCATTGCGACTGAACTGAAGCACGGGGGTAAACCGTGTGGGAGCACCCGACGAGGCATGCGGAGACGGCTCATGCGAGACTACCAGCTTGAGATGCGATGCGTCTCCGTTCTGTGCCGCCAGATCCGCATCGACCGGCTTTTCATCGCCGGCAGGCGATTCCTCTTCCGCCTCAGCCTTAGCTAATCCCAGAAGCTCATCTTCTGAAGCTGTAAGATAGCCGTCCTCATTCAGGTTGCCGATGATCAATTCGGCAGCGGCATGGATCTCGGGGGATACGCTGATGGCGCCCAATTGCCATAACAGGTGATCGGTCAACGTGGCCGGCTTGGAGAGAAAGTTCTCAAACGATGGGCGCTCTATCTCTTCAAGGTCCGCCGAATTGCGGAAACCCGGGTCCAGATAGTCGCGGAAGAACGAGCCGAAATCAATTTCGTCAAAGGGATCTTTTTTGTCCGCTTCCGGGGCTTCTTCCTTCACTTCTTCGCGTTCCTTGAGCTCTTTGCTCTCTTCGCGGTCGCGGGCTTCTTCGCGACCCGCTACCTCGTCAAGCAACGGCACCGACGAATCCAACTCCTCCAGAACCGGATTCTCCACCATCTCGGTGTTGATCATCTCCCGCAGCTCCAGCTTGTTGAGCGCGAGCACGCTCACCATCTGGACCAGACCCGGCGTAAGGATCTGTTTCTGCGTGACTTTCAGGTTCAGTTTGTTCTGGAGTAACACCATTCCGATTTTGACCTTAACACCGTTGGACGCCAAGCCCAACAGTACCGCCGTAATTTGCTCTCCTCATTCCGAGCTTGGCTTGGAGGATGTGATTCAGGTGTGTCCGGCCCCCAATGGTTGAACCCTAAACGAACGAAAAACTTTCGCCCAGATAAACACGTTTCACTTCGGGATCGTTGCCCAACTGCTCGGGCGTGCCCGCCCGGAAGATGCGGCCTTCATTGATGATGTACGCGCGATCGGTAACCGAAAGAGTCTCGCGAACGTTGTGGTCGGTTACCAGGACTCCTATGCCGTTGGCTTTCAAATCAAAGATTATCTTCTGCAGATCGAGCACCGCAATCGGGTCGATGCCTGAGAACGGTTCATCGAGCAGGATAAATTTCGGCGAGATGCACAGTGCGCGCGCGATCTCTACACGCCGCCGTTCGCCTCCCGAGAGCGCATATCCCATGTTGCTGCGGATATGGCCGAGCCCCAGTTCGTCGATCAGCCGATCGCGCTTGCGGCGGCGTTCCTGCCAGGAAATCGGCTGCACCTCCAGCACCGCCATGATGTTCTCTTCAACAGACAGCTTGCGAAAAACCGACGGCTCCTGGGGCAGGTAGCTGATGCCGTACTGCCGCGCGCGCAGGTACATGGGGACATCGGTGATGTCCTCGCCGTCCACGAGCACACGCCCGCTGTCCGGGGGCACCAGGCCCACAGCCATGTAAAAAGTGGTGGTTTTGCCGGCGCCGTTCGGGCCCAGCAGCCCAACTACTTCCGCCTGATTGATGTGGAGGCTGACGCCATTGACTACCCGGCGACCGCGATACGATTTCGCAATTTCGTCCGTGGCCAGGGTCTGCATCGTTACTTCTTTATTCGCGTCGTTGAACCTTAGTCTCGGTTACGGGCTGGGGGGATTCTCCGCTACCTACGAGCACCCTACCATCGTGAGTAAAGAAAGTCAACGAATCGCCCTGAATTTGGCCCCGTTCGGCATCAAAAATGCTAGGGGGCTGCGATGGCGACCCTGTAAGAACGAATTTTTCCTCCCGCGCGGTATATACAAGCTGCTTCCCAATGGCCTTGCGATTAGACTGCTCAATCTGAATATTTCCTTGTGCCACAATATGATCCAGCTGACTTCCACCCTGCGCGGAGCCTTGCCCGGCGCGCTGCTCGAGGATGGCCTGAACAGTGTCGGCGGTCACAGTTGACCCCTCAATCTTGACCAGAACATTGCCGCTGAAGACCGCTTTACGGTCAGAATCTACGTAATCCAGCCTGTCTGAGGTCACATTAACGGGCGTAGTCTTCCCTTTTTTGTCGGTCTGGACAAAGACCGAGTTGACGCGGGTGGCGGAGTCGCTCTCAGCGTGAATGGTGCGGTGCGCCTGGTCGAACAGGATGCTGGGAGCCTGCACGATGTCTGGACCTCGCCACAGCCGGGCGGCCGTGTAGCGGGCTGACCCGCCGACACGGCTGGCGGTCATGGTGTTTCCAGTCACATGGACAGGTTCGGCTGTGGCCAGCATGGCCCCGGTGGTTTGTGATTTCTGGTTGTAGGTGGTCTTCACGTTCCCCTGGGCCACGGCCGTAGAATTGCGACGGCTGAGCTGAACGCTGTCGGCGCTCAGCGCGCGATCAGGTTCGGTGATCCGCGGCGACCCGGAAAGCGTGTAAGTCTCGTCGCCAGGAGTGTAACGGGCGTGTTCTGCCCAGGCTTCCCGTGGTCCTTCCACATAGTGAAATCCGCCATTCTGCTGCGCGGAGGCGATCTCTCCCCGGGCGTTGAACGTAGCTACGACTTCGCGGCTGGTGCTCACGCGGTCCGGCTGCCCGGGAGTCGACGACACAATCTTAGCGTCGGGACTTCCCACCAGGGACCGCAGACGGTTGTCGGAGAAGTGGCCGTCAAACCGGTCTGCACTGATAGTGGATCTGGTCGTCCCCTGGGTAAGCAGAATCTGCGCTGGTCCTGCGGAAGTGTTAGCCTTTTCCAGGGTCTTTCCGCCGCGAAGGAAGAAATCTGCGGCGACAGCCTGGATGTCCTGGGATTTGGCTGGCGTTCCCTCGTGGAAATTCACAGAATCTTCAGCGCGCACCTTCTGCAGGGTCCCTTTGCCGCCGAAAGTCAGCAGGATCTTGCCGGTCTGCCCCTGTGCCGGACGATCTTCATCTTTGCTCAAAAAAGTCACGCCTCCGGAGAGTATCCCCGACCGCAGCTGGCTCTCGCCATCCAGCCCCAGCTCCGCCTGAGGCGCGGCAACGTCAAAGCCCTTCGGGCCTTCGCGCACTGCGTGGACATTGCCCAGGCCCTCGATCCGCTCCACGGTGTTGTTGTCGCGCAGGAATACCGTCAGCTTGTCAGTGGTTACGACGCGGGGCGGCTGCTCGATGCGCGCTCCATCTACAATCAGCCTTTCCGGAGTCCTCAGCACCTCGGCGCTCTTTCCGGTAATGTTGGCTTTCTGGCGGCCGGTAGTAACGATGTTTACGGCTGATTTGAGCTGCAGCACGCTATCGTGAGAGTTGTAGATGGCGCCGATCGCCGAACCCTCCGCATCGGGCACGCGGAACTCGAGCTTCCCCCGCGTCTGTGCGATCCCAGTTTTGTCGTTGAACACCAGACCGTTGGTCTTCAAATGCACAACGTTCCCCGGCGAAGCCACCGGAGCCTGTACCGGCCGGTTCGGCGTCGGCGAATCGGCCTGAAGGTCTATCTGGACCTCACCGGCGGCGGTTATGTCTCCGGTGTCTTTGTTGTATTGAAAGTCAGACCCGTAAATGTGGTCAGCCCGGTCTCCCTCGCGGCCATACAAGGTGATGCTGGCTCCGTGCAGCTCGTAGCGTTGTTGGTCTTTGTACTGCTGAAAGCTCGAAGCCTGGATGGTAAAGAGCATTCTCTGGCCGTCGGACTTGGAGAAGGTGAAGCCTTTGGCGGTCTCAGCGATGTTTTCCGGGATCTTAGCCGGTTTCGGCGCCGCCTGATGCCAGCCTTTGAGAATGCCTCGCAGGTAGAAACCCGTTGCCACCAGGATCGCCACGACGGCGCCGGCGGCAAACAGCTTTCGGAGCAATATCGGCTGGAGGGGCATCTGGCTCCATCTTACCCGATGACGCCGATCCCTAAGATGCGCTCAGCCCTGCCTCACCACGGTGCCGGCAATGATGTCATGCAGGGCGCGTTTGCGATCGGTGAACGCCGCCATGATGAAACCAATCAGCAGGAAATACGAGAGGTACTTGGCGAAGTGCCGCCCGGAGGCCCGGGCAAAAGAGATCCGGTTGCCGGCCTCATCGGTGACGCGGAGATTGAGCATCTTCTTGCCCAGCGTCGCCTGCCATTCGGAGCTGGTCAGCAGGGCCTCGTAGAGCCAGTTGACGACCCAGAACACGGTCAGGCTTCTTAGCACAGCAGTGACGATCGGGATCACGTCTTCCGGACCCTCGATTCGCCCGAAGCGGGCCCCACGATGGAGGAGGCCCGCAGCGGTGAGGATTGCCGCAAACGGAAAAGTAATCACGCGCACGATGATTCCGTCCACGATGAAGGCGACAAGCCGGATCCAGAAACCGCCATAGCCGGCGACCGCTACGCCTTGCGCGTACACTATCGGGACTCCCGCAGGGGCAGGCGTGGTCAGGCCGGTTCCCATTCCCACTCCGCATCGCTGGCAGAAAATGGCAAGTGCGCTGTTTTGCGCGCCGCATTTGGAGCAGAACACAATCCCGTTCGCCATAGGGCGGAATATACCCTGCCTTGGATTCGCTGTAAAGTGCGTCAGCTCGCTGGTTGGGCGAGAACCGCAGTTGGCGAGCGGCGAAAATCTTCGAGCGTGAGCTCCAGCCCGCCGAAATCAGGGTGGTCATTGAGAGTGATCTTGAAGGCCAGATCGATTTGATCCCCGGGAGATAAGATTTCGCTCTGCACGCGCTCGGCCATGCGCCAACCCATGGCCTCATAACTGAAGCTGCGCTTGCCGTCGGCCTGCGTCTGGTTCACGCGCAGCTTGACGTGTTTCTCCTTGATCACTCGAGGAGGCAACAGCACGCTTGCGCCCAGGCTGGAAAACACCGGCTCGGGATTCCCCTGGCCGAAAGGCTCCAACTGGTTCAAGTAATGCTTTAACTCCGGCGTAACCGAGCGCAAGGCAATATCGGCATCGATTTCGACCTCGGGAATCAGGTCGTCCGCGGTAAGGCATTCCTCGGCGAATCGGTTCAAGCGTTGCTTTAACTGTGGAAGCTGAGCGCTGGGCAGGGCGAAGCCTACAGCGTGGGCGTGACCGCCAAAACGCGTAAACAAATCATGGCACGACTCCAAGGCCTCGAGCAGATGGAGAGGAGTGATAGAACGCCCGGAGCCATGCGCCTCCTGGCCTTCTTTGGCGATCACCAAAGCGGGACGGCCGGTTTTCTCCACCACCCGCGAAGCCACAATGCCGACGACGCCGCGATGCCATCCGTCACCGTCGAAGACCAGACAGTGCTTCTGGACCAAGGCGGGATCTTCAGCGATCTGCTTCTCGATCTCCGCCACGATTCTCGCCTCTTCGGCCTGCCGCTGGGTGTTCAGGAGATCGAGCCGGGCTGCGATCTCCTTGCAGCGGGCAGGGTCGCGCGAAGTAAAGAGCTCGATCACGTCGCGAGCCACATCCATGCGACCGGCGGCGTTGATGCGCGGGCCGAGACGGAAGCCCACGTCCCCTGCCGCCAACGATCTGCCGATTGCGGCCAGACCGGCAACCTCGAACAGCGCTTTCAATCCACCGTTGACCGGCCGGCGCAGCCCCTCAAGCCCCAGCCGGGCCATGATGCGGTTCTCCCCAACTAACGGCACAGCGTCGGCGATGGTGGCAATGGCCACCATCTTGAGGAACGAGGGAACCAGCTTCGCCTGTTCGGACTGGTCTTTGAATTTTCCGAACATTGCCTGAGCGACCTTGAAGGCCACTCCAGCGCCGCACAGCTCTTTGCAGGGATAATCGCAGCCGTGTTGATTGGGATTCAGAACCGCCAGCGCCTGGGGCACGCCTTCATCGGCGGCGGGAAGGTGATGATCGGTAACGATCAGATCTACGCCGCAGCGGCGGGCGGTCTCGGCCGCCTGAAAAGCGCGAATCCCGGTGTCCACGCTGATCACCAGCTTCACACCGGCGGCGGCCGCGCGCTCAATCACGTCATCGCGCAAGCCGTAACCCTCCCTGATCCGGTGCGGCACATGAAAGTCGGCGGCGCCTCCGCAAAGCTCGATGGCGGTCCTGAGAATGACGACCGCGGTAGTGCCATCGACGTCGTAGTCGCCATAGATGAGGATCGAGTCCCGGTTGGCGATGGCCGAGCTGATTCGCTCCACAGCTTCGCGCATGCCGCGCATCAGGTAGGGCGAATGAAGCTGCTCAAGCGAGGGAGACAGGAAGCGCGAGGCCTCGGCACCAGTGTGCACGCCGCGCAGGACCAGCAATCGCGCGAGTAACGGCGAGAGCCGGGCTTCGTTGGCAAGTTTCTCGATGGCCGCGGGGTCGGGATTCAGATGGCGCCAGCGCATTGGCGAAGCGGCCTATTCTTCTTCCTGGTCGGAGTCGTCGATCAGGATGCCGTCGTAATCGTCGGCGGCGTCTTCCAGGCGCTGAAAGCTTTCGTACCAGGGCGTGGCCATTTCATAGACGAAGACTACGCCCTGGCAGGGGAAGCCGAGCTGCACAAAGCCAACTTTGCCCACGAAGTTACGCAGCCAGCGCGCCTCCTCCAGGTCCTCTTCGTTCATGTATTCGATTTCCTGCAGGCGGTTGACCAGCAGGTCGACGTCTTCCTTGTCGAGATCGACAAAGTTCATGGTCACGAACTGGACACCGGAGGCCTTGGCCAGTTCTACGAAGTCCTTCCAGGCGTCGGGATGGTCCTCATCGGCGGTCCAGGGGACGCTGGGGACGTCGTCGCCGATGTAGGCATTGAAGCGCCGCAAGCCGTGGCCCTCAATGAAGGCCACCATGTCATCTTTCACAGTGTGGAGATCTTGTTCCATGAAACGTTAAAGACATCATACCGCGCCCGGGTACGCCGGACCTAGCCATGAGGAATTCGCCATTAGTACTTAGCCAAACCAAAAAGCCTCTAACCGCGGATCAACGCAGAAGTACGCAGATCAGCGGTTTGCTGAATGCTGACTTCTGAGTGCTTCGGTCGCTCACTCGAAAAGCATTGCTTGCGGCGCATCTCTTTCCGTCTCGCGAAAGTTGCTCAAGCCAACCCCAACCAGGCGGAAGCGTTGCTCCGGGCCTGCATCCACCCGGCTGCGGAGGGACAAAGCAATGCTCGTCAGCTCTTCACAGGAGCAGGGCGGCGACTCAGGTGTGTGGCTGCGGGTGAGGATCTTGAATTCGCTGGTCTTCAGCTTCAGGACCACGGTATGGGCAATGCGCGATTCCTTGCGCGACTGAGACCAGACGTTTTCCGCCAGGCGACGAATCATCGCCTCTGTCTCCGCCAGCGGCACATCGCGCTCAAAGGTGTCTTCCGCCGAAATGGATTGCGTGGGACGGTTTGGGACCACGGGGCTGTTATCGATTCCGCGGGCCAATTCGTACAGGCGCAGGCCGTATCGGCCAAAATGCCCTTCCAGTGTCGGCGCATCAAGGCCGCGAAGATCGCTCACCGTCCTGATCTCCAGTTTCTCCAGCTTCTCTCCAGTAACTTTGCCTACGCCCGGCAATCGTCCCACGGGCAGGGGCGAGAGAAAGGCATTCACCTCGTCGGGCTGAATGACAAAGAGCCCATCCGGCTTGCGCCAGTCGGAAGCGATCTTAGCCAGAAACTTATTGGGCGCCACTCCCGCCGAAGCCGTCAGGTTCAATTCCTTGCGGATCTGCTCGCGGATCGCGCCGGCGACGCGGGTGGCTGTCGGGAGGCCAGCTTTGTTCCCGGTAACGTCGAGGTACGCCTCGTCCAGTGACAGCGGTTCTATCAGGTCGGTGTGCCGGCTGAAAATCTCACGCGTCTGGCGGGCGACGGCGCGATAGCGCGTGAAATCCGGCGCAACGAAGACGCCTTCCGGGCACAGGCGCTCGGCGCGAAGCGCGGGCATGGCGGAGCGTACACCAAATTTCCGAGCTTCATACGATGCCGCACAGACCACAGAGCGATTACCTCGCCAGGCAACGATCACCGGCCTGCCGCGCAGCTGGGGATCGTCGCGCTGCTCGACCGAAGCATAAAACGCATCCATGTCGATATGGACGATTTTGCGCACGGGTAAGCAATGATTTTATTCCCTCGCTTGTGGCTCGATTACTTGCAGGCTTGTTTCCCTCAGAGGAGGTTGGTCCGGACGAGCGCAGGGGATCGTTACTTCGCGCACAAGCGCCCAGAAGCCCAGCGCATGGGCTGAAGGCGAACCTGACCACTTTTATCCGGCGTGCAAATGCTCCCCAAGCTCGCGATAGCGCCTTGGGGTAATCCCCAGCAGGCGAACGAAAGCTCTCCTCATGACGTCGACATTGGCGAACCCGGCGGCGGAGGCTACCTGCTTGAGTCCGTTTTCAGTGCGTTCGAGTTGTCGGCGGGCTGCTTCCACGCGCGTCTGCAGCACGTATTGTGACGGGGTGGTGCCTACCTCGCGAGTGAACACCCGCTCGAAGTTGCGCACGCTCATCGACATGCGATCGGCAAGGTCTTCCACCGAGAGCCGGCTCTCGAGGTGCTCGGCAATCCAGATCTGCAGCTCGCGGATCGACATCATCTCCGACGCCTGCGAGGCCAACGAGACGCTCAGCTGCGGCTGTCCGCCCGGTCTCCGCAGGAAGAGCACCAGCTCGCGCGCCGCTTCGTGGGCCAGACCGGCGCCGCAATCTTCTTCAACCCAGGCCAGAGCCAGATCGATGCCCGCGGAAATGCCGGCTGAAGTGTAGATGTTGCCGTCTTTCACCCACAGCGGATCATGCTGGACGCGAACTCGCGGGTAGCGCGATGCCATCTCGCGGCCGAAGCGCCAGTGCGTTGTCGCACGGCGATCATTCAACAGGCCGGCTTCGGCGAGCAGAAAGACTCCGACGCAGACGGCTCCCAGCCTCCGCACCTGCGCGGCCATCTTCTTCAGCCACGCAGAGAGTGCTGCGTCGCGCACCGATCGCGATCCCAGTCCGCAGACCACGAGCACGGAGTCGCAAGCGCCTTCGACCTTTTTGAAGTGATGCCGCGCCATGAAGGTCAGCACGCCGCTCTCGCCCTCCACGGTTGGGCGATCGGCATTCGTGACTACCTCGATCTCGTAAATATTCCGGCCCGCCAGACGGTTCACGGAGTTGAACACCTGGAGCGGCCCGACCAGATCGAGTTCGTCCACCGGCGGCACGACCACGACGATGATCCGCCGGGACGAGGTCTGGGTCTGGCCGCGCGTGCCGTTTTTTCTGGAGTTGGTGGCCATGTGTCTAGTTACTATGCCGCCGCTCCGAGCATCGCGCAAGACGGAGCCGGCAGGAATGGCGGATTCCGGCGAATCTGTGTCGCAAATCGCCTGCCGCCCCTGACTAGGATGCTTCTGCCTGCGCTTTTCGCCGAGCGCCGGCGGAAGTTGCATAGGAGGAAACATCAGTGAAGCATCGTTGGAGCAAGATCGTCGGCGCTGCGCTTTTCGTGGGGACCGCTCTTTCGCCGATCTCCGTCGCTCAGCCAACCCCAGCGCCCCAGCCCACTGGCCCGTACGCTCGCATTGCCATCATGCGTGCCATCAACGAGTCGCATGCCGTCGACTTCGAGGCCGGATATGTTCGTCATCTCGACTGGCACCGCAAGGCCAGGGACCCGTTCGCGTGGTACGGCTATTCGGTCTGGGCATCAACGGAACACCAACGCCGGATTATTTACGCGACCTTCGGACACACCGCCGCGGAGTTGAGCAACCCGATCTCGCCGGTCGAAGATGAGCAGGACGTCAAGATCAATCTTCTCCCGCACGTGGAATTCATGGGCAATTGGATCTACGAGTTCCTGCCGGCGCTTTCCCGCGGCAATGGCGTGCCGACGGTCACTCTTCGCGCCGAGTACACGACGGTGGAGGTCAACTACGGCGCCGGCAGGGCGTTTGAGGCGGCGATTGCCGCCGAGCAGTCGAAGCTGCAGGGAGAGACGCTGTGGTACCGGCTGGTGGCAGGCGGGAATCTGCCACGCTATGTCCGCATTCGCCCGCGGCCCAGCCTGCGCACCATTCTCGATGACCGGGCGGAACAGGCGCTTCCCGAGAGGGTAAACGGTCTGGTCGCCAAAGTGACGATCGAAGTTCTGGTGCTGAAACCGAACATGCTGGTCAATGTCACGCCGGAGCCCGCGCCCTGAGCGGAAAAACTTGAGGTGCAAGCCATGACTTTTGATCCCGGAGTTCGCCGCGTTCGCGGCGCCTGTCCTCTTGATTGTCCCGACACCTGCAGCTGGATCGTGACCGTCAAGGACGGCGAAGCTGTCGGGCTGCGGGGCGATCCTCAGCATCCCTTCACACGCGGGTCGCTGTGCAACAAGGTGGTCGATTACCTCCAGTACGCGCGTTCTCCGGAGCGTCTGCTGTATCCCATGCGCCGCGCGGGAGCGAAGGACAGCGGCGAGTTCGTCCGCATTTCGTGGGACGAAGCGCTCGACGAAATAGCCTCGCGGTTCCGCGACGCGATCGCGAAGGATGGCGCCGAGTCCATCTGGCCGATCGCCGGCAGCGGAAATATGGGGTTGATTCAGGGCATCTACGGCGCAGGACGAGGGCTGTGGAACGTGCTGGGAGCGTCGCGCAACGAGTACACGCTGTGCACGATCGCCGGCGGCTGCGGCACCGCCTACACGCTAGGCGACCACAAAGTGGGAATGGATCCGGAGACGTTTCGCTTTTCCAGGCTCATCGTGATCTGGGGCGCGAACGTCCTTTCGACCCATCCGCACCTGTGGCGGCCGGTACTGGAGGCGCGCAAGCAGGGAGCGTTCGTGGTGGCGATCGATCCCATTCGCACGCGGACGGCGGCCGCCTGCGACTGGCATCTGGCGCCGATTCCCGGAAGCGACGCCGCGCTGGCGCTCGGCCTGCTGCATGTTGTGCTGAGCGAAGGCCGCGAGGACCGCGAGTTCATCGCCGAGCATACCGTGGGCTGGGAGGAATTTCGCCAGAGAATTCTCGAGTTTCCCCCATCACGCGCAGCTGAGGTTACAGGTCTCCCCGCGGAATGGATTATCGAACTCGGCAAGCGTATGGCGGCGACGCGGCCGACAGGCATTCGCATCGGCATCGGTTTGCAGCGCCATGGTGGCGGCGGGATGGCGGTGCGCGCCATCAGCTGCATTCCCGGCGTCACCGGCGACTGGCGTTATCCCGGGGGCGGCGTCTTCTACGATACCCGCGGCTTCTTTGGCCTGAACTGGGCGGCGCTCTGGCGCGACGACCTTCGGCAACAAATAACCCGCTCGCTGGACATGAAACGATTCGGCGAGATCCTGCTTGACGCCAATGATCCGCCAGTGAACGCGCTCTTCATTTACGCCAGCAATCCTGCGGCAAGCGTGCCCAATCAAAGCAAAGTCTTTCGCGGTCTGGCGCGAGACGATCTGTTCACAGTAGTGGTGGAGCACTTTATTACCGACACCGCGCGCTACGCCGACATCATTCTGCCGGCTACCATGCAGATCGAGCATCAGGACCTGCTGATCGCCTACGGACATCTTTATATCGCGTGGAATGAGCCGGCGGTCGCGCCTGCGGGCGAGTGCCTGCCCACAACCGAGATTTTCAGGCGCCTGGCGCGCAAGCTGAAACTCGACGAGCCTGCGCTCTATGAGAGCGATGAAACGATCGCCCGGCGGCTTCTGGCCAGCGGCCATCCGTCGCTCGACGGCATCACCCTGGAACAATTGAAAGCCCGCGGGTGGATGCGCCTGAATTATCCCGATCCATTCCTGCCTTTCAAAGATTCATTCCTCACCCCGTCGGGCAAACTGGAATTTGTCTCCGAGAGAATGGCGCGAGCCGGGCTGGATCCGGTGGCAAGCTACACGCCCAGTCACGAGAGTTCGCAGCGGGAGACCGCGCTCAGTCGCGAATATCCTCTGGCGCTGATCACCCCGGCCGATCACTACTTCCTGAATTCGATTTTCGCCAACGTTCCCCGCCAGCAACTGCGGGCCGGCTCGCCGGCCCTGCTGATCCATCCCGGCGACGCCGCGTGTCGTGAGATCGCGTCGGGCGACCAGGTGCGTGTCGGCAACCAGCGCGGCGCGTTCTTCGCCGTCGCAGAGGTGACCGATCGCGTGCGCCCCGGCGTAGTGGCCAGCCCTAAAGGCCGCTGGCCGCGCTATTCCCGGCAGAGGGCAACCATCAACGCAACCGTTGGCGACCGGGACTCGGATATGGGACGCGGCGCCACTTATCACGACAACCGCGTGCGCGTAGATAAGGTGGAACTGGTGGAGACCGCGCCGGAGCGGAGAACTCAAAGACAGAAGGAACTTGTTCCCTGAGAAAACACTCCGCATGGTTCCCGTTTTCCCTCAGGCTGTCCCTTTTTCCTTTTGCCACGCGAACCAGGGTGTAGAATGCGCCTCGGAAGGCTGAAGGCCAAGGACGCACTTACGCAAGCCTGGGCTGCCGCGTATTTGGGAGGATCGCATGGCACAGAACAACCTTGAACTCATGCGGACGCTCGACGATTCGTGGAACGCGCAGGACTGGGAGACGTTTGAAAAGCGGCATTCCAGAGACACTGCTGTATTCTGGCCGGGTCAGGCCGAGCCGACAAGAGGGCGCGACAATCACAAGGCGGAGTCCATCGAATTCTTCAAGACGTTCCCCGACAATCATCTAATCAATCATCCCTATAAAGTGGAGATTGCTCAGGGCGAGTGGACCTGCACCGTTGCGGATTTTACAGGTACGATGCGCGGATCGATGAAGGGTCCCGGCGGGCAAACTGATCCCCCCGACCAACGACCAACAAGAAGTTTCATATCGAGTTCTGCACCGTCGCACACTGGAAGAACGGCGAGATCGTGGAAGAGAAACTCTTTTATGATCTGGTCGGATTGCTGAAACAGATTGGCGTCATGTAATTAGAGTCTTATTTGAGGGGAGGCGGTGCGGCCGCCGCGGCTGCCATAGCCTGGTTTGAGATCGGTTCCATGGACAAGCCAAGAGACTTGCAAACCCCCGCAGTTACATCGTGGCCGCCCTTCAGGTTGTACCATATAGATTGCACTGTAAAGATAGGGCCAAACGGAATACCCCACCAGCCCGCGAGCACCGTCAAAAGAACCCAGCCCAGGCCCTTCACGACCGGATTTTCGTCTGCGCGGAGAAAATAGATGTCCGTACCGCGTTTAAATGTCATGACGACTATCGAGATGCAGTATTGATACTGGACAAACTTCCCTCCACGCTGCAATTCAAATGAGATCTGCTCCTTACTCATGGATTCGATGCCGGTGATCTTGGCCATATTCACCTCCCCGCGCCGTTCAGGCTTTCCCGGTCTCAGGACAATAACGAAATCACACTGTCGGCAATATTGATTTCTCAGGCAAGGGAAACCGATAACATCTTCTTGGGGAGATATGGTCACGCAAAGCCACTTACCACGGCATCATCCATGCTTGTGTGGCACAGGCACTCCTGCCTGTGCCCCATTTCAGAATCAGGTAGACAAGTAGGCTACGACTTGGGCATTCTGGGCTCTTACGTCTTCATTGAACACGCTGGCGCGTACATACGGTCCCAGAACCGGCACCCGCTGAATGTGTGTCAGATCGACTCCTCCGATTTGCGGCAGGCCGCCGAGGCTGGTGAGGTCGTTGGTCTGGCAGTAGATGGTTCCGTGCTTGTAGGTGCTGGGATCGTAATAGGAGTCGAAGTTGAAGAAAAAGCTGCTCTCACCGACTACGCCGACGCCCAGCACAAAAGGATTCACCGAGAAACTCAGTTCCAGGCTGAAGCCGCGTTGCAGCGAACTGTTCAGAGCATCTGAAATCACGTAGGCGTTAATGTAGCGGAAGCCGTCGATGTTGATCATGAAGTATCCAACGCCGCTCTGGCCTTGAATATTCGTTTTCGGAAGCAGCGTCATGACCTGGGTGCAGGCTTTCACGCAAGGTGGCGGGAACGGAAACGGCGCGAGCAGCCGATCCATCTCGCGCTGATCGTCTTTGAACAAATAGTAATCCCAGCCCGGACGTTTCGAATGCCTGGCTTTGACCAGCGCCTTCTGCTCGTCTGCTTTTTTATTCGCCATGGTAGAGTCCTTTCTTTCTTGCGACGCCAGTGCCGCACGTTTCTGGTGGTTGCCAGCGGTCTTCCGCCCTGCTTGGCTGGTTGTCGAAGTCCCTGCGGGCAGCGCCGTCTAAGGATTCAGTGAGAAAAAATGGGAAAGCGTTACATGTCTTAGGCGTCGCGAGCCCGGTAGGCCGCAAGAAAAATGGCTCAGGTCGGGTCCTGCCGGGCTAGACTTTGACGGGGCCAACATCTGGGTTGCGAATCTCTTCGACGGAACAGTTTCGAAGCCGCCTTAGCGAGAAACCGGGGACATCCGGAACTTTGCCCATGAGAAACACCCCGTCTGTGCTCGATCATTCTGGGGACTGCTATCCCCGATTCTTCTTCCTCAGTAAAATGCATCCGACTCACTTTGGTTGCGTCAATTTGCCGGAACCGCGCTGGCGACGGTCGAACCACGGGCCATGATGAAGGAGAAAGTTATGCAAAAGCGGAAACTTGGAAAAAGTAATCTGGAAGTCTCGGCGATCGGACTCGGCTGCATGGGAATGAGCTTCGGCTACGGTCCGCCGGCCGACAAGGCGGAGATGATCTCGCTGATTCGGACCGCAGTCGAACGCGGCGTTACGTTTTTCGATACCGCCGAGGTTTACGGTCCTTTCACCAACGAGGAACTGGTAGGCCAAGCCCTGGCCCCTTTTCGTAAGCAGGTGGCGATCGCCACCAAGTTTGGATTCAAGATCGATCCGAGCACGGGCCGGCAGAGTGGGCTGGACAGCCGTCCGGAGCACATCAAGGAAGTCGCCGCGGCCTCGCTCAAGCGCCTCAAGACCGATGTCATCGATTTGTTCTACCAGCACCGCGTGGATCCCAAAGTGCCGATCGAGGACGTCGCCGGAGCCGTCAAAGAACTGATTGCGGAAGGCAAAATCAGGCACTTCGGTCTTTCTGAAGCAGGCGTGCAGACGATCCGCCGCGCGCACGGTGTTCAGCCGGTCGCGGCCCTCCAGAGCGAGTATTCGCTTTGGTGGAGAGAGCCCGAAGCGGAAGTGATACCGGCGCTCGAAGAGCTCGGCATCGGGTTCGTTCCTTTCAGCCCGCTGGGAAAAGGCTTTCTCACCGGAAAGATCAGCGAAGACACGCAGTTCGACAAGAGCGATTTCCGCAACATCGTGCCCCGCTTTACCGCGGAGAACAGGAAAGCGAACCAGGCCGTGGTTGATCTGATCGGCAGATTCGCGCAACAGAAGAAGGCCACGCCTGCGCAGATTGCGCTGGCCTGGCTGCTTGCCCAAAAACCGTGGATGGTTCCGATCCCCGGAACTACCAAGCTGCACCGGCTCGAAGAAAACATTGGCGCCGTTAACGTCGAGCTTAGCGCCGAAGACCTCAGGCAGCTCGAAGCCGCAGCCGCAAAGATCGCGGTGCAGGGCGCGCGATATCCCGAGGAACTGCAAAAGCTGGTGGGCCGATAAGAACGCGCGGGAGAGTGCGGAGGTTCGCACTTTTAGCGCACCCTTTCACCACGGAGGACACGAAGGAACACAAAGGATGGTGTTCGGAAAAATCGGGTGATCGGGTGATCGGAGAGCAGAAGATCGCCCCAGGATCTCGAAGGCAGAAGGTGGAGCACCGATGAGAACGGAGTTGCTGCGGTTCAACGGCGCCGTCGAACGAGATCCCGCCATCGATCGGTGGATGAAAGAGCACGCCGGCGGGTTGGGCGCCATCGCGCAGCAGTGGTTTGAGGCGATGCGAAAATGCGGCGACGAAGTGCGCGAGCTCTTGCATGACGGCTGCCCGGTTGCCTGCCTGGGAGACGCGCCCTTCGCCTACGTCAATGTATTCAGCTCGCACGTGAACGTGGGCTTCTTTCACGGCGCAGCGCTGCCTGATCCGGCCCGCTTGTTGCAAGGCGCCGGCAAGTTCATGCGCCACGTGAAGCTGACACCGGGAACGCCCACAAACGCCCCCGCTCTAAGCACCCTGATCGAAGCGGCCTACTCGGACATAAAATCCCGCGTCGAACACGGCTAGCTCGCAGAACCGCCCTAAAAGGTGGCGTTACCCTCACGCGCAGCATTCCTGTGGTACCGTACTTCCGACATGAGAGCAATCGCCCTTGGCCTCCTCCTCGCGGTTTTCCTTGTAGGCAATCACCGTCAGCAACAACATCCCCAGTCCAGCGATATTCAGAGAACAAGCCAGCACTCCCCAACAAAAACCGTCACGCCTATAGCTCAATTTGCATCCACAGAAAAGAAACAGTCCACCTATCAGACCGCAAAGAATTATTTGTGGAAGGCTTTCGGGCCAGAATATCTCGCCGCGTGGGTTTTGGTACTCGCAGCCGGGGTCGGTCTGTGCGCCACCTTCAGAACTCTGCGCGTTTTGCGCGACCAAACTACTGCAACAAGGAACAGCGTTGATCTTCAAAGGGCCGCGATGCGCCAGTGGCTCAGAATCAGCGATTGGCGCACGGACACGCCCTTCCCCAACAAAGACTTCATTCGCCTTTCGTGTGACATAGTAAACCCGACCAACATGCGCCTGACGGTCAGGAATGTTGAATTCCGGTCTACCTACTGGAATATGCCCCCATACGACGCCCAATGGACGCTCGCTCCCGGCGGCGTATGTCTTTTCCAGATTCCAGGGATTCAATTCGCGGGCAAGATTTTGGAAGAATTTGAGAAGGGAATATTAGAATTCGACACTTTGCTTAGAATTGATTTCGACGACGCCTTCGGACAGAGGGAGAGCGAACGCTTTTCCCGCAAGTGCATTTGCGGGCGGAATAGGCCGTGTTCGACAAGCCCACCCGGCCAAACCAATACCGAAAAGCCAAAGGAAAATCCAAATTAGGACACCCCCGCTTTTCTCCCTTTTGTGACGCGCATCACTGAATATGATAAACTTCGCCGTTATAACATAAATATCAGGGAGTCCTCTAAATGAGCGCCCGAACGAAGTTTTCTGTCGGAGCCGTTATCATAGTTGGTGCCTTGGTGTGGCTGGGCTGGGTAGGAGCCTCGCAGAGCAAAACCTACTACCACACCATTTCTGAATTGTCCGCGCTTCAGGGCCCCGCTCTTCATCAACGCATGCGCGTCAGCGGCAACGTCGTCGACGGCTCCATCAAGCATCTGCCGGGCCGCATCGATTTCACGCTCACCGAAGAAGGCAAGACTCTGCCGATCAGCTACGTCGGAGATTCTCCGCTTCCCGATACATTCAAAGACGGCGCGCAGGCGCTGGCGGAAGGGAAGTTGATGCCCGACGGCCGCTTCGTTGCCGAGCAGGTGCAGGCGAAGTGCGCCTCGAAGTATCAAGCGACACCGGGACAGGGCGCAGCCAGTCCGGCGAAATCAAGCACTCAGGCAACGCCACAAAACGCAACAGGTCCTCGCAGTTAATGGGAGCGAGCTAAGTCAGTGGATATCATCGGG